>NZ_JBEOXV010000002.1:0-1088947 GCF_040296785.1 Kitasatospora sp. NPDC002040
TGGCGAAGCTGAGAACTTAAGCGCCAGTAAACGGCGGTGGTAACTATAACCATCCTAAGGTAGCGAAATTCCTTGTCGGGTAAGTTCCGACCTGCACGAATGGCGTAACGACTTCTCGACTGTCTCAACCATAGGCCCGGTGAAATTGCATTACGAGTAAAGATGCTCGTTTCGCGCAGCAGGACGGAAAGACCCCGGGACCTTTACTATAGCTTGATATTGGTGTTCGGTTCGGCTTGTGTAGGATAGGTGGGAGACTTTGAAGCAGCAACGCCAGTTGTTGTGGAGTCGTCGTTGAAATACCACTCTGGTCGTGCTGGATGTCTAACCTGGGTCCGTGATCCGGATCAGGGACAGTGTCTGGTGGGTAGTTTAACTGGGGCGGTTGCCTCCTAAAGAGTAACGGAGGCGCCCAAAGGTTCCCTCAGCCTGGTTGGCAATCAGGTGTTGAGTGTAAGTGCACAAGGGAGCTTGACTGTGAGACCGACGGGTCGAGCAGGGACGAAAGTCGGGACTAGTGATCCGGCGGTGGCTTGTGGAAGCGCCGTCGCTCAACGGATAAAAGGTACCCCGGGGATAACAGGCTGATCTTCCCCAAGAGTCCATATCGACGGGATGGTTTGGCACCTCGATGTCGGCTCGTCGCATCCTGGGGCTGGAGTAGGTCCCAAGGGTTGGGCTGTTCGCCCATTAAAGCGGTACGCGAGCTGGGTTTAGAACGTCGTGAGACAGTTCGGTCCCTATCCGCTGTGCGCGTAGGAATATTGAGAAGGGCTGTCCCTAGTACGAGAGGACCGGGACGGACGAACCTCTGGTGTGCCAGTTGTTCTGCCAAGGGCATGGCTGGTTGGCTACGTTCGGGAGGGATAACCGCTGAAAGCATCTAAGCGGGAAGCCTGCTTCGAGATGAATATTCCCACCTCCTTGAGAGGGTAAGGCTCCCAGTAGACGACTGGGTTGATAGGCCGGATGTGGAAGCCCTGTAAGGGGTGGAGCTGACCGGTACTAATAGGCCGAGGGCTTGTCCTCAGTTGCTCGCGTCCACTGTGTTGTTCTGAAACAACGACCCCACACCGTTTGGTCACGGGTGTGGTGCGGTCATACAGTTTCATAGTGTTTCGGTGGTCATAGCGTGAGGGAAACGCCCGGTTACATTCCGAACCCGGAAGCTAAGCCTCATAGCGCCGATGGTACTGCAGGGGGGACCCTGTGGGAGAGTAGGACGCCGCCGAACAATCATTCAGAGAAGGCCTCCCGGCTTATGCCGGGGGGCCTTTTCGCATTTCCGGCGTCAGTCCCCTGTGGCAGAATCCCGTCAGCTTTGATCTTCGAGGGGTGGCACGGTGATGGGGAGAGCACTGGCATGGTCCGCCCGGGCCTGCGCGGTCGGGGCCTGGGGGGCTTTGGGGATCGTGATCGTCTGGGCGTACGGGATGCGCCCGGGGGAGGTGCCACCGTTCGAAGGGCTGATCCGGCTCGGCTGGGTCGGCCTGGCGCTGCTGTGGGTGCGGGTGGGGGTGCTCTGGATTCGGCGGGTCCGCTACCGGGGTTCCGGCGCGGGGCGGCCGGTGGATCCGGTGCAGGATGCCGTGCCCGTGCGGTCGGAGCCGTACGTGCCGAGGACCCAGAGTGCCGGTTGGTGGGTGTACCTGCGACAGGGGGCGGTCTGGGTGTTGCTGCCGTTGGTGATCGCGGTGCCGGTCTCGCTGGGCGAGCCGACCGGGGGTGCGTCGATCCGTGCGCTGCAGCAGGCCGGGGCGGAAGTGGGCTGGGCCACCGTGGTCCAGGTGGCCGAGGTGTCCGCGCTCCGGGACGCGGACGACGACCAGTGGGGTTACCAGGCGACGCTGGTCCTGGAGCTGCCCGATCGGACGACCGTCACGGCGACCGATGCCGTCGTGTACCGGGAGCCGCGGGCCGGAGGTCAGGTCCGGGCGCTGTGGGCGCCGGCGCAGCGGGAGCTCGGAGCGGTGGTGGACGAGACCGTCCGCGATCCGGAGAAGTGGGTCCGCGGCGGTTGGACCTGGCGCGGGGTCGGGTTGCTGGTCGCGGTGCTGGCGATTCCGCTGGCGGCCATCGCGGCGAGTATCGGCGCGGTGGCCGGGCCGGAAGCACTGCACCGGGTCGCCTGGGATGCCGGGGCCCAGAGCGTGCACGCGGTGGTGGCCACGGCGCTGTATCTGCTGGTCCTGCCGCTGCTGGACGGTTCGGGATTCGGCAGCAGGGTGGGTTGGCTGCTGGCCACCGCCGGCTTCGGCTGTACGGTGCTGGCCCTCTACGTCGCCCTGGGCGTGTGGGCGCAGATGGTCGACCACGCCTGACCCGGGCCCGGGCACGACGACCGCCTGCGGCACCAGCGCAGGCGGTCGCTGCCGGTCCCCCTAGTCCTTGAGGTCGTCCAGGAAGCCGAGCAGGGCCTGGTTGACCTCCTTGGGCTTCTCCTGCTGGGTCCAGTGGCCGCAGTCGGGGAGCCAGAGCGGTTCGGCCAGGTTCGGTGCGAGCTCGTTGAGGGTGCTGAGGCCGGCGCGGGCGCCGTCGTTGGCGACGACCAGGTCGTGTTCGCCGAGGATCAGCAGGGCCGGGGGCAGGATCCGGGCGTTGTGCCAGGGGGCGGTGAGGTGCCAGTTGCGGTCGAGGTTGCGGTACCAGTTGAGCGGGCGGGTGAAGCCGCTCGCGGTGAACTCGGCGGCGAAGTGGGCGAGATCGGCCTCGGTGAGCCAGTCGGGGAGGGTGGTCGGCTGGGTGAACATGTCCAGGAACCCCTTCCCCTCGGGGACCAGCGGAATCCGTTCGGGGCTGAGTGCCGGGCGGCCGGCGAGCACGGTGCGGAAGGTGGTGTACGGGTCCCGCGCGAGTTCGGCGTCGGCGGTCCCGGGGTGCTGGAAGTAGGACATGTAGTAGGTGTCGCCGAGGAGTTGGCGGAAGAGCTGGAGGATCGGCATCGGCCCGCGCGGGAACGGTGGGACGGAGAGGCCGACCACGCCGCGGACCAGGTCGGGACGGAGCAGCGCGGCGGTCCAGGCGACCGGGGCGCCCCAGTCGTGGCCGACCACCACTGCGCGTTCGGCGCCCAGGGCGGGGAGCAGGCCGAGGATGTCACCGGACAGGTGCAGCAGCGAGTACGCATCGATCTCGTCCGGCCCGCCGGTGCTGCCGTAGCCGCGCTGGTCCGGTGCGACCGCGTGGTAGCCGGCCTCGGCCAGGGCGACGAGCTGGTGGCGCCAGGAGTACCAGCCCTCGGGGAAGCCGTGCAGCAGCAGGACCAGTGGCCCGCTGCCCGCTTCGGCGATGTGCATCGACAGTCCGCTGGCGGATTCGACCTGGCGGTGCGTGATCGTGGTCATGGAACGGCCCTTCGCTCGACGGCGCTGCCGGAGTTGACATGACCATCCTGCCTGCCGGTCCCGGGCGTTGGGAAGAACGGCTGACGGGGGGTCAACCACCCGACGGGAGTCCCGGACGGCCGATCGAGGCGGCCCGTAGTACCACCTCGGTGGCGAACCGGACCTCGGGGTCGGCGAGCCGGTCGCCGAAGGCGCGCTCCAGGACCCGCAGCCGGTAGCGGACGGTCTGGGGGTGGACGCCGAGCTGTTCGGCCAGCTCGGCGGCGGTGGCCCGGGTGGTGAGCCAGGCGCTCAGGGTCTCCAGCAGGCGGGCGCGCCGGATGGGGGTGAGCTCGGCGAGCGGGGCGAGGTAGCGGTGGGCGATCTGCTGGATCAGGGCCGGGTCGCCGAGCAGGAGGAGCTGGACCAGGTGGTCCTGACAGTAGGTCAGGGTCGGCTCGGGTCCGGCGAGGGGGAGCAGCTGCCGGGCCCAGCGCAGCGAGTCGGCGGCCTCGGCGAGCGGGGTGGTGAGTCCGACGGCGGCCCGGCAGTCGGCCAGGGCGAGGGCGAGGGCCGGGCGGCGGTCCTCGTCCACCCGGCCGGGCAGCAGCAGATGGGGTTCGCGGTCGGCCAGGTCGACCAGGATGTCGCGGTCCAGGGCGGCCCGGTTGGGGCGGGAGCCGGGGGCGAGGGCGACCAGGGTGACGTGTTCCGGCAGTGGCCAGGCGGCGTGCTCGGCCAGTTCGGCGAGGGCCCCGCGGGCGACGGCGGTGCCGCCGAGGATGCGGCGCAGCAGGCGGCGGCGGCGGTTGTCCGGCTCCTCGCCGAGTTCGGCCATGGCCTGTAAGTAGCCCTCGCGGGAGAGTTCGGCGATCTCGCCCATGTACGCGAAGAGCGCGTCGGCGAAGGCCATCAGGACGGCGGCCGACAGGTTGTGCCGGCGGCCGACGGTGCGGACCCGGCGCAGGGCGACCTGGCAGCCGATCCGGTAGGCGTCCTGGAGCATGTCGAGGCTGCGGCCCTCGAAGGCCTCGTGCCGGCCGAACCGGCGGCAGATCTCGTCCCGGAGCGAGGTGGTGGCGGTGGGGGCGGCGACCTGGTCGACGAAGGTGGCCACGTTCTGCTCGATGCCGACCCGGATCACCCTGGCGTTCGGTCCCTCCAGCAGCTCCCGGTACTCGGGGATGACGCCGACGATCTCGGCGGCCATCTCCTTGAGCAGGCTGGGGAGTTCGGGGCGCATCACGGCGGCCAGCTCGCGCGGGATCCGGTCGATGGAGGCGGTGAAGCCCGGGGCCTTGCGCGGTGTGGCCATGGATCCCCCTGCTGCCGGGCCGTTGGGCCGCACGCATACGACATGTGATGGTTCGCCGAAGATAGAGCACGAGCGGTCGGAAGCGCAGTACTCAGGACACAGAACACTGCCGACTGCCAAGGGAGTTGGCAGGGCGAACGAGGTGGAGCGCTCACTTCCGGACAAAGTGCGGGACCGCTTCTGATAGGCCGGGAACAAGAAAATACCCGCTGGTAGCCGGGTTTTCCGGATCTGTGCGAACGCCGTTGCGTGGCCTGATTACCCGCGCGTAATGTCCCGGCTCAGCGAGGGCAGCCCCACCCACCGCCCCGCTTCCCGGAAGCACCCTCTGGTCGAATCCACGCTGCCCACAGCGGAGTTCGGCCTGCCCGGGTGCGTCTACCCCCAGAAAGGACCACTCGTGCGCAAGCCTGTCAAGGGCGCCCTGGTCGCAGCCGCAGGGCTGACCGCGGCCGTCGGCCTGACTTTCGCCCCGAGCGTCGCCACCGCCGGTCCGACCGCGGTCTGGACCGCCAGCCCCGGCGGTGCCTGGACGGCCAAGGCGACCTCGCCGAAGCTGACCGACACCAAGACCGGGACCAAGCTGACCTGTACCTCCTCCTCGGCGGCGGGCACCCTGGCGCCGACCAGCAACGGTCTGCCGATCTCCAGCATCACCTCGGTGAGCTGGACCAGCTGCTCGGGCCCGCTCGGCATCACCTTCAGCGTCACTCCGCAGAACCTGCCGTGGAGCCTCAACGCGCTCAGCTACAACTCCGTCACCGGCGTGACCACCGGCAACCTCACCGGGGTCAAGGCCCACATCAGCGGCGCCGGCTGCACCGCCGACTTCGCCGGCCCGACCAGCACCACGCCCGCCACCCTCACGGGCAGCTACAACAACTCCACCAACACCCTCACCATCAGCGGCGGCGACCTGCACGCCTATGCCGTCTCGGGCAGCTGCCTGGGTCTGCTGAACAACAACGACGCGGCGGTCTACAACGCGGCGTACGTGCTGGCCGCTCCGCAGGTCATCACCTCGCCGTGAGCTGAGCCGGTGCGGTCGCGGGCCCCGATCCGGTGGTTCCCGGGTCGGGGCCCGTGCGCGGAATGTGCGCGGCGTGACTAGGCGGGGGAGCGGAATTGTCATCCGGTGACAGGAAATCCCGGCTCGGACTTTCCCGCCGAACTGTCCGGGTGCGATCACTTGTGACGTCTTGTTACCCGGCCGTAGTGTCCTGCGTCCCGAGCCGGTGAGCCGGCCGCTGCCGGTAAAACCCCTACCGTTCCGAGGAGTTCAGTCATGACGGACGCAGTGCGCCGCCGCCGTGCGGTGCGGCCTGCCGCCGTGCTGGTGGCGGCCCTGCTCGCGGGAGCGGTGGCGGGGGCCCCGTCGTCGGGCGCGGCGCCCGGCACGGCGGCCGCGGTGGCGGCCGAGCAGCACCACTCGGGGGTGAACACCTGCCCGGACCCGCCGATCGGCGAGCTGGACCCGGCCCGGTTGCCCCCGGTGCCGGCCGGCGCGATGGTGCTGCCGCTGCCGGACATGGACCCGTTCCCGCCGACCCCGGCCTGTGCCTTCGCGGTCGGCTACGCGAACGTGCACAAGCTCGGCCAGGCCTCGGTGGTGAACGACCCGGGCAACCACCCGGTGCTGGCGGGGCTGAACATGACCCGGCGGTTCGTCACCCTCTGGGACCCGGAGCCGGGCCAGCAGCCCTACTTCGAGGCGGACTCGCTCGGCTACCTGAAGCTGCCGCCCTCCGACACCACCTTCCTGACCTTCGGCTTCATGCCGACCACGGCCAAGATGGAGCTGGTCCCGCAGGGCCTGCTGACCATCGTGGCCACCGGGAACTCGGACTGGGACCAGCCCGCCGAGTTCACCATCGCCGGCTACCAGTCGCTCCGGATCTACGACGTCAAGGTCAACGGGACCCCGCTGGACGTCGGCCCGAACTGCCGCACCGTCAGGCCGGTCGACCTCCAGCTCAAGGGCCGGCAGGACGACTACCTGCCCGGCGGCGGCGACGGCAAGCCGGACTACACCCTCCAGGGCGGCGGCCCGCTGTCCCAACGCGACCTGGTGATCCCGCCGTTCAGCGGTTGCGGCACCGGCGGGGAGGACCTGGACCCGCTGTTCACGGCGGCGGTCTCCGGGCCGGGCAACACGCTGAACCTGATCCAGGGGGCGATCTGCACCCCGACCAGCGACCAGCCGAACGGGTGCGAGCCGGAGATCGAACTCCCGGCACTGCCGCACCGCCGCAGTTGACCGCCGGCCGAGTGCCGGCCGACCGACAGAGCAGAACGGCGCACGGCCGAGAGAACCGGGAGGTGCCATGGGTATCGAGGTGACCGTCGAGGGGCTGACCAAGTCCTTCGGGCGGCAGACCGTCTGGGAGGACGTCACGCTGACGCTGCCGCCCGGCGAGGTGACGGTGCTGCTCGGGCCGTCCGGCACCGGTAAGACGGTCTTCCTCAAGTCGGTGATCGGGCTGCTCAAGCCGGAGCGCGGCCGGGTGCTGGTGGAGGGCGTCGACATGGTCAACAGCCCCGAGCGGGACATCTACCGGGCCCGTCGCCTGTTCGGCCTGATGTTCCAGGACGGCGCGCTGTTCGGCTCGTTGAGCCTCTTCGACAACATCGCCTTCCCGCTCCGGGAGCACACCCGGAAGACCGAGGCGGAGATCCGCCGGATCGTGCTGGAGCGGATGGAGATGGTCGGCCTGCTCGGCTCGGAGGCCAAGCTGCCCGGCGAGATCTCCGGTGGGATGCGCAAACGGGCCGGCCTGGCCCGGGCGCTGGTGCTGGACCCGCAGATCGTGCTCTGCGACGAGCCGGACTCCGGCCTCGACCCGGTCCGCACCTCGTACCTGTCCCAGCTGCTGGTGGACCTGAACGCGCAGATCGACGCCACCATGCTGATCGTCACCCACAACCTGGACATCGCCGCGACCGTCCCGGACAACATCGGCATGCTGTTCCGCCGCGAGCTGGTCGCCTTCGGCTCGCGGGAGGAACTGCTGCGCAGCGAGCAGCCGGTGGTCCGGCAGTTCCTCAGCGGGCGCCGGGCCGGGCCGATCGGGATGTCGGAGGAGAAGGACCAGGACCTGCTGGCCCAGGAGACCGTACCGGTGGAGGAGTTCCGGCCGCTGCCCGAGCAGTTGCAGCCCTCGCCGGGGCTGCCGCCGCGCCGGGCGCTGGAGCGCCGGGCGGGGGTGGCGCGGTGACCGGCGCGCTGCGGCAGACCGGGCAGCTGTTCGCCCTCACGGCCCACACCGTCCGGGACACCTTCCGGCGCCCGTTCCAACTGCGGGAGCTGGTCGAGCAGTTCTGGTTCCTGGCCAGCGTGACGATCCTGCCCGCGGCCCTTGTCTCGATCCCGTTCGGTGCCGTGATCGCCCTTCAGGTCGGTTCGCTGGCGCAGCAGTTGGGCGCCCAGTCGTTCACCGGCGGGGCCAGTGTGCTGGCGGTGATCCAGCAGGCCAGCCCGCTGATCGTGGCCCTGCTGATCGCCGGTGCGGGCGGCTCGGCGATCTGCGCCGACCTCGGCTCGCGGAAGATCCGGGAGGAGCTGGACGCGATGGAGGTGATGGGCGTCTCGCCCGTCCAACGGCTGGTGGTGCCACGGGTGCTGGCCGCGATGGCGGTCGCCGTGCTGCTGAACGGCCTGGTCTCGGTGGTCGGCACCCTGGGCGGCTACTTCTTCAACGTGATCCTCCAGCACGGCACCCCGGGCGCGTACCTGGCCAGCTTCTCCGCGCTGGCCCAGCTGCCGGACCTGTACATCAGCGAGCTCAAGGCGCTGATCTTCGGCTTCATCGCCGGGATCGTCGCCGCCTATCGGGGGTTGAACCCGCGCGGCGGTCCCAAGGGCGTCGGCGACGCGGTCAACCAGGCCGTGGTGATCACCTTCCTGCTGCTGTTCGTGGTCAACGTCGTGCTCACCGCGGTCTACCTGCGGGTCATCCCGCAGAAGGGAGCCTGAGCCATGGCCCTGCTGGACCGCGCCACCCCGCCGGGCGGACCGCCCGAGCCGCCCCGCCGCTCCCGGCTGGCCTGGCTGGAGGAGACCGGCGACCACCTGCTGTTCCACCTGGCGGCCCTGCTCTGGATCCCGCGCGCACTGCGCCGTTACTTCAAGGAGGTCCAGCGCCTGCTGGCCGAAGTCGCCTTCGGCAGCGGTGGGCTGGGCGTGATCGGCGGCACCGTCGGCGTGATGATCGGGATGACCGCCGCCACCGGCACCGTGGTCGGGCTGCAGGGCCACGCCGCGATGAACCAGCTCGGCACCGCCGCGTTCACCGGCTTCGTCTCCGCCTACTTCAACACCCGCGAGATCGCCCCGCTGGTGGCCGGCCTGGCGCTGTCCGCCACGGTCGGCGCGGGCTTCACCGCCCAGCTCGGCGCGATGCGGATCAACGAGGAGATCGACGCGCTCGAGGGGATGGGCGTGCGCAGCCTGCCCTACCTGGTCACCACCCGGATCATCGCCGGGGTGGTCGCGGTGCTGCCGCTGTACGGGATCGGCCTGCTCTCCTCGTACGCCGCCTCCCGGGCGGTGACGGTGCTGGTCAACGGCCAGTCACCCGGCACCTACGACCACTACTTCGACCTCTTCCTCTCCCCGGCGGACGTGCTGCTCTCGGGTCTCAAGGTGCTGGTCTTCAGCGTGATCGTGATCCTGGCGCACTGCTACTACGGCTTCCACGCCAAGGGCGGCCCGGCCGGGGTCGGCATCGCGGTCGGCCGGTCGGTCCGGAACGCCATCGTCATCATCAGCATCACCGACTTCTTCCTCTCGCTCGCCATCTGGGGCGCCACCACCACGGTGCGGGTGGCCGGATGAGCCCCCGTCGGCCCGGCCGGATGACCGCCGGAGTGGTGTTCCTGCTGGTGCCCGTGCTGCTGGCCGGGGTCTCGGTCGCGGTCTACAACAAGGCCTTCACCGACGAGGCCACCGTCACCCTGGAGACCGGGGCGACCGGCAACGAACTGCACGTCAACGCGGACGTGAAGCTGCGCGGCGTGGTGGTCGGCCGGGTCAGCGGGGTCGGTACCGACGGCGACCGGGCCCGGCTCACGCTCGCCCTCGACCCGGCCCGGCTGGACGGCATCCCGGCCGGGGTGACGGCCCAGCTGCTGCCGACCACGTTGTTCGGCGAGCGGTTCGTCGCGCTGGTGCCCCCGGCGGCCGGCCCGGGCAGCGCGCTGCGGGCGGGCGCCGTGATCGCCCAGGACCGCTCCGCCGAGGCCGTCGAGCTGGAGCAGGTCCTCGACCACCTGCTGCCGCTGCTCTCCGCCGTCCAGCCGGAGAAGCTCGCCGCCACCCTGAACGCCGTCTCCACCGCCCTGCGCGGGCGGGGCGCCCAGCTCGGCGCCTCGCTGGTCGAACTGGACTCCTACCTGGCCGGGCTCAACCCCGAACTGCCCACCCTGACCCGGGACATCGAGCACCTGGTGACGGTCGGTCGGACGTACGGCGACGCCGCTCCCGAGATCCTCCAGGCCCTCACCGACCTGACCACCACCAGCGGCACTCTGGCCCAGCAGCAGTCCGGCCTGCGCGCCCTGTACGCGTCCGGCAGCGCGAGCGCGCGGGACCTCACCGACTTCCTGCAGCGCAACCGGTCCACCCTGATCCGGCTCTCCGCCGACAGCCGGGCCACCCTGGAGCTGCTGGCCGAGTACGCCCCCGCCTTCCCCTGCACCCTGCGCACGCTGGCCGACTTCGTCCCGGTGATGGACAAGGCGCTGGGCAAGGGCACCGACCGGCCGGGCCTGCACGTCAGCGTCTCCACCCTGCCGTCCCGGGGCAGGTACCAGCCCGGCAAGGACGCTCCCGCCTACACCGCCACCGGCGGCCCCAAGTGCTACGACACCCCCTACACCGGACGAGGCAGCACACCGCCCCCCTCCGCCGCGGGCGAGGGCTTCCCGATGCCCGCCGCGCTCGGCCTCGGCCTGCCCAACTCACCGCAGGAGAACGCGCTGGTGAACGAACTCCTGGCCCCCGGGCAGGACCTGCCCGACTGGAGCAGCGTGCTGGCCGGCCCGCTGCTGCGCGGAACGGAGGTGAAGCTCGGATGAGCCGCCGCATCCCGGCCGGACCGGTGGTCAAGTCCCTGCTCTTCATCCTGGTCACCGCCCTCGCCACCACCGCGCTCGGGCTCGGCATCGCCGACACCGGCCTCGGGGACGACACCTCCGGCTACCGGGCCCGGTTCACCGACGTCACCGGACTCAACGTCGGCGACAGCGTCCGGATCGCGGGCGTCCGGGTCGGCGAGGTGGACAGCGTCACCGTGGTCGACCGCAGGTACGCCCAGGTGAGCTTCTCGGTCCGCCGGGACAGGCAGCTGCCCGCCTCGGTCACCGCCTCGGTCAAGTACCTCAACCTGGTCGGGCAGCGCTACCTCGAACTGGAGCGCGGCACCGGCCCGTTGGCCGAGCCCCTGGCCCCCGGCGCCACCATCCCGCTGGAACGGACCAGGCCCGCACTGGACCTGACCCAGCTGTTCAGCGGATTCCAGCCGCTGTTCCAGGGCCTGTCCCCGAACGAGGTGAACCAGCTCGCCGACGAGATCGTCCAGGTGCTCCAGGGCCAGGGCGGCACCGTGGACGGCCTGTTGCGCAGCGTCGGTTCGCTGACCAGCACGCTCGCCGCCAAGGACGAGGTGATCGGCCGGGTGATCGACAACCTGAACACCGTGGTCGCCACCGTCAACAGCAACGAACAGGGCTTCACCGAACTGGTGAGCACCCTCCAGCAGTTGGTGGCCGGCTTCGCCCGGGACCGGCAGCCCATCGGCGAGGCCGTCCAGGCCCTGGGCGCCCTCACCACCAGCACCGCCGGGCTGCTCCAGGACAGCCGGCCGCCGCTCAAGGACACCATCGGCCAACTGGGCCGGCTCTCCACCGGCCTGGCCGAGCACAGCACCCAGCTGGAGACCTTCCTCCAGCGCAGCCCGGAGAAGCTGCGCACGCTGGGCCGGCTCGCCTCGTACGGGTCCTGGTTCAACCTCTACCTCTGCCAGGCCGCCGTCTCGGGCGTCTCCACCGCCGACGGCAGCACCCCGCCCACCGGCATCACCGTCACCGAACCGAGGTGCCAGGGATGAACCGACTCCTGCCGCGACCGGGCCGCCCGCGGTCCGGGCCGCTGTTCAGACCGCTGCGCGAGCGCAACCCGGTGGCCGTCGGCGCCGTCGGCCTGCTGGTGCTGCTGCTGCTCTGCGCGGTCGCCTACCAGGGGGACCGGCTGCCGTGGCTCGGCCAAGGGACCGAGTACACCGCCGAGTTCACCGAGGCGGGCGGACTGCGGCCGGGCAACGAGGTCCGGGTGGCCGGGGCCAAGGTCGGCAAGGTCACCGAGGTCGGCCTGGCGCAGGGGAAGGTGCGGGTGGCCTTCCGGGTCAAGGACGCCTGGATCGGCGACGCCTCCACCGCCGCGATCGGCATCCGCACCCTGCTGGGCGAGAAGTACCTCGCCCTGGACCCGCTCGGCGCGGCCGAGCAGGACCCGGACCGGACCATCCCGGCGGCCCGGACCACCTCGCCGTACGACGTCACCCAGGCGCTCGACGGGCTCGGCAAGACCCTCGGCGCGATCGACACCGCCAAGCTGGCCGAGAGCTTCCGGGTCATCTCCGACACCTTCAAGGACACCCCCGAGTCGGTGCGCAGCGCCGCCGACGGGCTCGCCGCGCTCTCCCGCACCGTCGCCGACCGGGACGCCCAGCTGGCCCGACTGCTCTCCGGCAGCGCACAGTTGACCCGGACCGTGAGCGAGCAGAACAGCCGGTTCGCGGCCCTGATCGGCGACGGCGACCAACTGCTCGCCGAGATCCAGCGCCGCCGCGCCGCCGTGCACCAACTGCTCGTCGGCACCTCGGCGCTGTCCGTCCAGCTGACCGGACTGGTCCGGGACCAGGAGCGCCAACTCGCCCCCACCCTGGCCGCGCTGGACCGGGTCACCGGGGTGCTGAAGGCCAATCAGCAGAGCCTGGACCAGACCCTCGCCCTGCTCGGCCCCTACTACCGGCTGATGGGCAACACCCTCGGCAACGGCCGCTGGTTCGACACCTACCTGTGCGGTGTGGTGCCCCGGGCCTACCTGCCCGACGGCACGTCACCCGCCCAGGGCTGCATGCCCGACCGGCCGGAAGGAGGCCGGGGATGAAGCGGCCCGGTACCAGGACCTCCGTCGTGATCGGCACCGGAGCGGCCGTCGCCGCGCTGGTGGCCGCCCTGATCGCCGTCCCCGGCCCGGAGGGAAGCCGGGTGACGGTCTACTTCGACCACGCCGTGGGCGTCTACGCGGGTTCCGACCTGCGGGTGCTCGGCGTCAAGGTCGGCACCGTGGACGCCGTCCGCCCCGAGGGCGAACGGGTCAGGGTGCAGCTCACTCTCGACCACGGCGTGAAGGTGCCGGCCGACGCCTCCGCCGTGGTGGTCGCACCCAGCGTGGTCGCCGACCGGTACATCCAGCTCACCCCCGCCTGGACCGGCGGCCCGCTGCTCACCGACCGGGCGGTGATCCCGGCCGACCGGACGGCCGAACCGGTCGAGATCGACCAGCTCTACCAGAGCCTGACCGACCTCAGTACGGCGCTCGGCCCGGACGGCGCCAACGCCACCGGTGCGCTCTCCCGGCTGCTCGACACCGGCGCCCGGAACATGGGCGGCAACGGCAGGGCGATCGGCGACAGCATCGAACAGCTGGGCCGGATGGCCAAGACGCTCTCCGGCCACAGCGACGACCTGTTCGACACCCTCACCCAGCTGCAGGCCTTCACCACCATGCTGCGGGAGAACGACACCCAGGTCCGCTCCGCCACCGACCGCCTCGCCGACGTCAACACCTTCCTGGCCGAGGACAAGGAGGAGCTCGGGCTCGCGCTGCAGAACCTCGCGGTGGCGCTGGGCGAGGTGAAGACCTTCGTCGAGCAGAACCGCACCCGGCTCGCCGCCAGCATCGACCAACTGGTCCCGATCACGCAGAGCCTGGTGGACCAGCGGGCCTCGCTCGCCGAACTCCTCGACACCGCCCCGCTGGCCGCCGGCAACCTGCTCCGCGCCTACGACCCGGCCCGGGGCACGCTGGCCGGCCGGGCCAACCTGACCGAGATCGCCGAACTGCCGCTACCCCTGCCAGGAGTGGGCCGATGAGACGTCAACTCCTGCTGCTCCCGCTGGTCCTCGCCACCGCCTGCTCGGTCGCCCCCGGCGGGGTGCAGAACCTGCCGCTGCCCGGCGGCGCCGACCTGGGGGACCACCCGTACCAGGTGACCGCCCGCTTCGGCGACGTGCTCAGCCTGGTCCCGCAGTCGGCCGTCAAGGTCAACGGCGTCGCGGTCGGCCGGGTCACCGGGATCGAGCTCTCCCCGGACGACTGGAGCGCCGTGGTCACCCTGCGGCTGAACGGCAACGTCCGCCTGCCCGCCAACAGTCACGCCCAGCTCGCGCAGTCCGGCCTGCTCGGCGAGAAGTACGTCCGGCTGACGGCGCCGTCCGGCAGCGAGGCCGCGCAGGGGAGCCTGGCCGACGGCTCCGTCATCCCCGACAGCAGGACCGGCCGCTCCACCGAGGTGGAGGAGGTGTTCGGGGCGCTGTCGATGCTGCTGAACGGCGGTGGGATCGACCAGCTGCGCAGCATCAACACCGAGCTGGCCCAGGCGATGACCGGGAACGAGGACCGGATCCGTTCGGTGCTCGACCGGCTGAAGACCTTCACCGGCGAACTCGACGCCCACCGGGCCGATCTGACCGCCGCCCTCGACGGCCTCGACCGGCTGGCCGGCACCCTGGCCACCCGGGACCGGGAGATCGGCACCGTGCTCACCGGACTCAGCCCCGGCCTCAAGGTGCTGGAGGAGCAGCGCGGCGACCTGCTCACCCTGCTCCGCTCCCTGGACACCCTCTCGGGCGTCGCCGTCGACACCGTCAACCGCAGCCGGGACGACATGGTCGCCGACCTCAAGGCGATCGCGCCCACCCTGCAACGGCTGGCCGACGCGGGCAAGGCGCTGCCGGACTCGCTCCAGGTGCTGCTCACCTACCCGTTCACCGACGAGGTGCTGCGCGGCGTCAAGGGCGACTACCTGAACGTCTACCTGGACCTGGCCGCCGCGCCCGGCACCCGGATCATCCCGGAGCTGGACCCGGACGACAACGCGGCTCCGCCGCCGGGGCCCGATCCCGAGCCCGCACCCGAGTCGCTCGCACGGCAGCTGCCGTTGCCGCTGCCCTCGGTCACTGGCCCCTCCGCCGCTGGCCCCTCCGTCACCGACCCGTCCGGAAAGGCGCGCTGATGCTCACCCTCGCCGTCCGGCTGAAGAACCTCGGCTTCCTGCTGATCGCCGTCCTGGTGCTCGGCTACATCGCGGTCCGGCACGCCGACCTCGGCCGGTACGTCGGGCTGCGCGGCTACTACGTGGTCGACGTCCAACTGGAGCGCACCGGCGGCCTGTTCGAGCACGCCGACGTCACCTACCGGGGTGTCTCGGTCGGTCGGGTCGGCCCGATCCGGCTCACCCCGGACGGTGTGCGGGCCGAACTGCGGATCTCCCAGGACGCGCCGCCGATCCCGGACCGGCTCAAGGCCGTGGTCGCCAACCTGTCCGCCGTCGGGGAGCAGTACATCGACCTGCGCCCGAGCACCGACCAGCCGCCCTACCTGCACGACGGGGCCGAGATCGCCCGGGCCGACACCACCGTGCCCGCACCCGTCACCGACATGCTGACCCGGGTGGACGCCCTGGTCGGCTCGGTCCCGCTCAACTCGCTGCGCACGGTGGTGGACGAGTTCGGTACCGCCTTCAACGGCCAGGCCGACAACCTGCAGGCGCTGCTGGACGGCAGCCGGGGCTTCCTCACCGCCGCCAACACCGCCCTGCCCGCCACCACCCGGCTGATCGTGGACGGCGAGACGGTGCTGCGGACCCAGGCCGAGGAGGCCTCGGCGATCCGCTCCTTCGCCACCGGCGCCGCCCAGCTCTCCGCCCAACTCGCCCGCTCCGACGGCGATCTGCGGCGGGTGATCGCCACCGGTCCGCAGGCGGCCGGCCAGGTGAGCGCCCTGGTGCAGGACCTGGACCCGGGTCTGAGCGTGCTGCTGGCCAATCTGCTGACCACCGCCGAACTGGGCGTCACCCGCCAGCACGGCATCGAGGAACTGCTGGTCCGGCTCCCGGCGGCAGCGGCGGTCGGGGCGACGGCGGTCACCGCCGAGGGTGCCCGGCTGGGCATGGCCGTCACCTTCTTCTCGCCGCTGCCCTGCACCGACGGCTACCAGGGCACGGTCTACCGCAACGGCCTGGACACCGGGACCGCGCCCGAGTTCAACGCCGGTGCCCGCTGCAACGCGCCTGCGAGCTCGGGGAGTTCGGTGCGGGGGTCCGGCAACGCGCCCAAGGGCGGCGTTCCGACGCCGGTCGCGCCGGCCACCCCGGGGGCGGGCCGGTGAGCAGGAGCCCGGGGTGGACCCGGCCGGTGCAGACCCGGTCGGGGTGGATTCGGCTGGCGTGGGGCGTGGCGCTGGTGGTGCTCGTGCTGGGCGGGCTGAGCCACTGGCAGGCACGCAGCGCCACGGCCGGCGAGCGGGCCCGCGCCGGTGCGCTGGCGGCCGGGCGGTCGGCGGTCGCGGTGCTCACCAGCGCCGACGCGGCCGACCCGGAGGCCACCCGGGCCCGCTGGCTGGCCACCACCCGCGCACCCCTGCACGACCGGCTGGCCACCGGCCCGGCGCCGGACCTGACGGTCCGTGCCACGGTCGCCGAGGCCGCGCTCACCGCGCTCGACCCGGCGGGCGGCAGCGCCAGGATGATCGCCGTGGTCCGGCTCGAACTGACGTCGGCAGGAGGTGCGGTGAGCACCGACCGGCGCCGGGTGACGGTCGCGCTGACCCGTACCGGGGACGGCTGGAAGGTCGCCGACCTGGCGACCGTACCGGTGGAGGCGGTGTGAGGCCGCTGCTGCGCTGGATCGCGCCCGCGCTGGTGCTGGCCGCCGGGCTGGCCCTGCTGGTGACCGGGCAGCTGGTCCGGAACGGCGCCGACACCGCGGACCGCGCGCTGACCGACCGGGCGGCCACGGCCCGGGTGACCGAGGAGGTCGGCTCGGCGCTCGGACGGGCCTTCTCCTACTCCGCGACCGACAGCGAGGGCACCAGGACGGCCGCGCGGGCGGTGTTCACCGGAGCGGCGGGCGAGCAGTACCGGGCCCTGACCGAGCAGCTGCGCGGCTGGGTCGGCGAGCAGCAACTCACGCTCACCAGCCGGGTGGTGGCCACCGGCGTGGTCCGGCTCGACGCCGACCGGGCCGAGCTGCTGGTGCTGCTCGACCAGAGTGCCCGCCGCCCGGACGGTACGCCCACCCTGACGGCCGCCCAACTCCTGGTCGGCGCTCGGCTCGAAGCCGGTCACTGGCTGGTCACCGATCTCAAGTCGCTGTAACGGAGGAGTGGATGACAGTGCGTGCGATGCGCGAGCGGCTGCCGGTGCTGGCGGTCTGCCTGGTCCTGCTGGCGGCCGGGGCGGCGGTCTGGGGCGGGTGGTCCTGGTACGCGGCTGCGCACGACGGCGCCGCCGACCTGGCCCGGTCCAGGGACCGGGCCCTAGCGGCGGGTGAACAGGCCGTGCAGAACCTGAACACCCTGGACCACGCCGCCCTGGCCCCCGGGCTCGACCTCTGGGAGCAGTCCACCACCGGTGACCTGCACAGCCAACTGGTGCAGGGCCGGGCCGAGTTCGAGAAGCAGGTGAAGCAGGCGCAGAGCGTCACCACCGCCCGGGTGCTGGACGGCGCGGTCACCGAACTGGATCAGGCGGCCGGTCAGGCCGCCGTGCTGATCGCGGTCCGGATCACCGTGAGGACCGGGCAGGAGCAGCCCGTCACCAAGGACAGCCGGATGCTGGGCCGGCTCACCAGGACGGGCGAGGGCTGGAAGCTCAGCGCCCTCGGACAGGCCCCGATGGGCACCACCGCGTCCACCGCACCGTCGGCCGGGCAGTGAGGAGCAGCACCGTGTCCACCACCACCCGCCACCTGATCAACCGTCAACGCCGCCTGGCCGCCGCCCGCCCGGTGGCCGCCCCGGCGCCGGTGGCCCGGACTCCCCGGCCGAGCCGGCCCCGGCGGCGCCGTTGGCCCGCCGCGCTGCTGGTCCTGGCGGTGCTGCTCGGCGCCTTCGCCACCTGGTCGGCAGTGGCCGCCGCCGACCTCCGGGCCGACGCGGGGCAGCACAACACGGCACTGTCCGACCCGGCCGCCACCAGCGAGGTGAAGGGCCGGATCACCGAGGCCGTGAACGCCCTGTTCTCCTTCACCCACGCCGACCCCGGCCGGACCGACCAGGCCGCCCAACGCCTGCTCACCGGCCGGGCGGTGGAGCAGCACCGCACCCTGCTGGCCCAGGTCCGGGCCCAGGCGGCGGCCAAGAAGCTGGTCCTCACCACCATCGTCACCGACGCCGCGGTCTCCGCACTGGACGGTGACCGGGCCCGCCTGCTGATCTTCGCCGACCAGCGCAACACCAGCACCGCGGACGGCGCCAAGGAGGCGCCGAGCTACTCGGCCGCGATGTTCGCCGTCGACGCCGTGCGCACCGGAGGCACCTGGCGGATCGAGAACATCGACACCTACGGGCGCTGATTCCCGGGCTGGGTGGCGGGCACTATATTGAACGCGTTCAAAGCTTGGTGCCGAGCATGGTGAGAACAGGGGGGCATTGCCATGAGCGATACCGAAGGTCTACTGGGCGTGTGGTTGTTCGCATCGCCGTTCCTCGTACTGCTGGGCGGCGGTTGGCTGGTGTGGTCGGCCTTGGTGCGAGGGTGGTCGGCGCTGCTGAGGATGCCGGGCGTCGTTGGGCTCGTGGCGGCCGGGACGGCGGGTTGCGCCTGCATCGAGGGACTGTTCTCGGCGCCCTGGCTCGACCCGAAGGATGCCTGCCGATCCCTGAAGCTCCGCGACGGTGTCGTCAGGGATGGAGGTCTCTTCCCGATCAGCAGGCAGTGTGTGGAGCGTGGCGCCGACAGCGGTGTCGAACTGGTGGCGGGTTGGGTGAATCCGACCGTCATCGGTGGCCTGCTGGTCGCGGTGACGGGGTTCGCTGTCGCCGGCATTCGGTGGGTCGGCCGAGTTCGGGCCGAGCGGCGGTACCGGGACGAGCTGGCCTGGGCCGAAAGGGAGGCCGAGAACTGGCAGCTGACGCCGGATCATGAGCCTGCCGGGGGAGCGGGCCAGTAGTTCAACGTCTGCTTCACCGGCTGCGTGACCGGCGGCTGACTGATCCGATGCCGAAACGGCCCCCGCATCAACCCTTGGCAGGGAGGGAACGGGGGCCGTGGCTCGGTGGGGCGCAGGGCGGGCTCAGCGCTGGCTGCGGCGTTCCGCCTCGGCGTCGTCCTCGGCCTCGGCGACCTCCAGGGTGGGGGCGGTGCCGCCGAGGTGGGCGGGGAGCCACCAGGTGTCGTCGGGGCCGGACGGGGCGCCGGGGTAGTCGCGCTGGGCCTGGTCGAGCATCTCGGTCATGGCGGCGCGGAGGCGGCGGGTGACCATGACGGGCTTGTCGCCCGGGGCGAGCACGATCGGCTCGCCGATCATGATGGTGACCGGGACGTGCCGCTTGGTGAGGGTCTTCGGGCGGCCCTTGGTCCAGAGCTGCTGGGTGCCCCAGAGGATGACGGGGAGCAGCGGCGCGCCGGAGTCGGCGGCCATCCGGGCGGCGCCGGTCTTGAACTTCTTCAGGGTGAACGAGCGGCTGATGGTGGCCTCGGGGAAGACCCCGACCACCTCGCCGGCCCGGAGCGCCTTGACGGCGGCCTCGTACGCGGGCTGGCCGTCGGCCCGGTCGACCGGGATGTGCTTCATGCCGCGCATCAGCGGGCCGGAGATGCCGTGCTTGAAGACGTCGTCCTTGGCCATGAAGCGGGTCTTGCGCTTGCCGCCCTTGAAGGCGCCGAGGCCGGCGAAGAGGAAGTCGAGGTAGCTGATGTGATTGCTCACCAGGACCGCGCCGCCCGTGGCCGGAATGTTCTCCGCGCCGATGATCTTGATCTTGACGTCCAGCGCCCGGAACACGGTGAGCGCGGTGCGGATCACCGGCGGGTAGACGAACTCTGCCACGGTAGGCCCTACTTCCCACGGGCTCTGGGCCCGGTCAGGTGGTCCCGGGGCGTGGGTGGGGCCGACCGGAGGCGCGGCACGCCGCGGTGGCCACGGGTGTTACACCCGAATGATCCCCCGAAGCGTGGCCGGATGTCACGCCTGCCCGGCCTGCGGCGCAGATGAACAGTGGGGTGGGCTACCGGGCCGCCGCGCCCAGCCGGGCCCGGCCCCGGTGCAGCAGCAGGTACATCTCGCAGCCGAGGCAGTAGCCGAAGGCCGCGTTCAGGAAGGCGGCGCCGAGCGCGAAAGCGGTGGCCAGCAGTCCGAGCCAGGTCACGCCGGTGAGGTAGCCGACGGTGCCGAGCACGGCGAAGCCGAGGCCGACCGCCTGGGCGAACCGGGGCGGCCGGGCGTCCTCCAGCTCGGCCGGCGGCCCGAGCCGGGGCCGGACCAGGACCCGGTAGAGCCAGCCGTACGGCGAGTACTGGAGGCCGATCAGGGCGCCGATGGCGAAGACGGCGGCCTGGACGGCGAGCAGCACTCCGCTTCCGGTGATCAGGACGGCGGCGAGGACCAGCGAGGTGAGCACGGCCGCGAAACGCGGACCGCGCGGGTCGATCTGCACGGAGGGACTCCACAGAAGAGGGGGGAGAGGCGACGGGGCGACGGAGCGGCAGCGCGTCAGCGACAGCGCGTCGTGGTCGCCCGGCACAGGTCGACCACCCGTCGGCGGGTCAGCCTCGTGGAGTCCATGCCGGAGATGGTACGCCCCCCGGCCGGGAGGCCGGTGGGATACCGCACACTGGAGCGATGACCGGGTTGTTGGTGTGTGTCGCGGTGCTCGTGCTGGCGGGTGGCTTCGGCCTGGTCCGGGCACGGCGTGACGGGAGGCTGCGGGTGCGGGCGAAGGACGGGGCGGTGGTGCTGACCGCCGCCGAGCTGGGTGAGGAGCTGGGGGAGCGGGCCACGCTGGTGCAGTTCTCCACCGCGTTCTGCCAGCCGTGCCGGGCCACCAGGCGGGTGCTGGCCGAGGTGGCGGCGATGGTGCCGGGGGTGGCGCACATCGAGCTGGACGCCGAGGAGCAGCTCGACCTGGTCCGCCGGCTGGACATCCTGCGGACGCCGACCGTGCTGGTGCTGGACGCGAGCGGTCGGCAGATCCGCCGGGCGGCCGGTCAGCCGCGCCGTTCGGACGTGATCGCCGCGCTGGGCGAGGCGGTCTGACCCCGCCGCAGCCGCGGTCTGACCCTGCCGCAGCCCTGGGTGGCGGTCCATCAGGGCGCGCGCCGGGGAGCGGGCATGAGGGGCCGTCCGACCCCGTCCGGCCAGGTGATTCTGTCAAGACCGTTCAATCTCACAGTGGATCTGCCGCCCGGTCAGGGGGTAGGCGGCCCGGGCTGGGGCAGGATGGGGCGAAGACGGCAGTGTGGCTGTCCACGGCCACTTCGCGGCCGGGGGCGGCGCGGGGTGCGGAGCACCCGGTCGGACTTCGGCAGAGCTAAGCTACTGGCCAGTAGTGACGGCTAAGCTACTCGCGAGTATGCTGCCAGCAAGTTCCGGACGGGCACAGGAATCCGCTGCCCGGAGCGGGTGCGTGACGTGTTCGCGCCCGCTTGCACAGCCGCAGCCGCCGGACGAGACCAGTACAGGAGACAAGCCGTGAGCTTGAGGATCGTTGTCTGTGTGAAGTACGTGCCCGACGCGACCGGTGACCGTCGCTTCGCGGACGACACCACCACCGACCGGGACGCCGTGGACGGCCTCCTGTCGGAGCTGGACGAGTACGGCGTGGAGCAGGCGCTCCGCATCGCCGAGGCTCACGGCGACGCCGAGGTCACCGTGCTGACCGTCGGCCCGGACGACGCCAAGGACGCGCTGCGCAAGGCGCTGTCGATGGGCGCCGACAAGGCCGTCCACGTGAACGACGACGACATCCACGGCACCGACGTGATCGGCACCTCCGCGATCATCGCCAAGGCCCTGGAGAAGACCGGCTTCGACCTGGTCGTCTGCGGCATGGCCTCCACCGACGGCACCATGGGCGTGCTGCCGGCCCTGCTGGCCGAGCGCCTCGGCGTCCCGCAGGCCACGCTGCTCTCCGAGGTCACCCTGGACGGCGAGACCGTCAAGGGCCGCCGGGACGGCGACGCCGCCACCGAGCAGCTCGAGGCGCAGCTGCCCGCCGTGATCTCGGTCACCGACCAGTCCGGCGAGGCCCGTTACCCCTCCTTCAAGGGGATCATGGCCGCGAAGAAGAAGCCGGTCGAGTCCTACGACCTGGACGACCTGGGCATCGAGGCGGACGAGGTCGGCCTGGCCGGCTCCTGGACCGCCGTCGCGGAGATCACCGCCCGCCCGGCCCGCACCGCCGGCACCATCGTCAAGGACGAGGGCGAGGGCGGCAAGGCGCTCGCCGGCTACCTGGCCGAGCAGAAGTTCATCTAACCCCCGTTCGCGCACTTCACGATCCATCAGGAGCAAGAAATCATGGCTGAGATCCTGGTTCTCGTGGACCACGCCGACGGTGTGGTCCGCAAGCCGGCCCTCGAACTGCTGACCCTGGCCCGCCGCATCGGCGAGCCGAGCGCGGTGGTCCTGGGCGCCGGTGCCGCCGCTGCCGACATCGCCGCCAAGGCGGCCGAGTTCGGTGCGGCCAAGGTGTACGTCGCCGACGGCGCCGAGTTCGCCGACCAGCTGGTCGTGCCCAAGGTGGACGCGCTGACCCAGCTCGCCAAGGCCGCCGACGCGGCCGCGGTGCTGGTCACCTCCTCCGGCGAGGGCAAGGAGGTCGCCGCGCGGGTCGCGCTGCGCCTCGGCTCCGGCATCATCACCGACGCGGTGGACCTGGAGGCCGGCGACGGCGGCCCGGTCGCCACCCAGTCGGTCTTCGCGGCCTCCTTCCAGGTCAAGTCGAAGGTCTCGCACGGCACTCCGGTCATCACCGTGAAGCCGAACTCCACCAGCCCCGAGGCCGCCGCGGCCGCCGGTGCGGTCGAGAACGTCACGGTCGAGTTCACCGGCAAGGCCGCCACCGTGGTCGCCCGTACTCCGCGCGTCTCCTCCGGCCGCCCCGAGCTGACCGAGGCCGCGATCGTGGTCTCCGGTGGCCGCGGCGTCGGTGCCGCCGAGGGCTTCTCGGTGGTCGAGGACCTGGCGGACGCGCTCGGCGCGGCCGTCGGTGCCTCGCGCGCCGCCGTGGACGCGGGCTGGTACCCGCACACCAACCAGGTCGGCCAGACCGGCAAGCAGGTCTCGCCGCAGCTGTACGTCGCGGCGGGCATCTCCGGTGCGATCCAGCACCGGGCCGGCATGCAGACCTCGAAGACCATCGTGGCGGTCAACAAGGACCCCGAGGCCCCGATCTTCGAGCTGGTCGACTACGGCGTGGTCGGCGACCTGTTCGCGGTGCTGCCGCAGCTGACCGCCGAGGTCAAGTCCCGCAAGGGCTGAGCAGCAAGTACCTGACGGAGCGGGGAACCGCCCGGCCGACCGGCCGGGCAGTTCCCCGCTCCGCCGTGTTTCCGGCCGGTAGAGTCCGTGACCATGGGACTGCTGACGGCACTTGACGGCGGGTACGGCGACTCGGCCGACGCCCTTCGGATCGACGGACACCCGCTCTCCCGCGAGCAACTGCTCGCCGCCGCAACGGCGGTGGCGGACCGGGTGGCCGGAGCCCCTGCGCTGGCGGTGCTGGCCGGGCCGAGCGCCGAGACCGTGGTGGCCACGGTCGGCGGGCTGCTCGCGGGCGTCCCCGTGGTGCCGCTGCCGCCGGACTCCGGGCCCAAGGAGCGCGACCACATCCTGCGCGACTCCGGTGCCGTCCTGCTGGCGCAGCCGGTCGGGGCGGCGGCGGTGCCCGGGATCGCGGCGCTGCCGGTCGACCTGACGGCCCGTTCGGCCGCCACGTACGCCGAGCCCGCGGCCGGGGCGACCGCCTTCGTGCTCTACACCTCCGGTACCACCGGCGCGCCCAAGGGCGCGGTGATCCGGCGGGAGGCGGTCGCGGCCGACCTGGACGCGCTGGCGGCCGCCTGGCAGTGGAGCGCCGAGGACACCCTGGTGCACGGGCTCCCGCTGTTCCACGTGCACGGGCTGGTGCTCGGCGTCCTGGGCGCGCTGCGCACCGGCAGCCGGCTGGTGCACACCGGCCGGCCCGCGCCGGAGGCGTACGCCAAGGCGGGCGGCAGCCTGTACTTCGGGGTCCCGACGGTCTGGTCCAGGATCGCCGCCGCCGAGGCCTCGGCCCGGGCGCTGGCGGGCGCACGGCTGCTGGTGTCCGGCAGCGCGCCGCTGCCCACCCCGGTGTTCGACCGGATCGCCGCGCTCACCGGGCAGGCGCCGATCGAGCGGTACGGCATGACCGAGTCGCTGATCACCGTCTCCACCCGCGCGGACGGCGAGCGCCGCCCCGGCAGCGTCGGGCTCCCGGTGGCGGGGGTGCGGACCCGGCTTGTGGGGGAGGACGGCGGGCCGGTGCCGAACGACGGCGAGACCGTCGGCGAGCTCCAGGTGGCCGGGCCGACGCTGTTCAGCTGCTACCTCAACCGCCCCGACGCGGACGCCGAGGCGTGGACCGCCGACGGCTGGTTCCGCACCGGGGACGTGGCCACCATCGGCCCGGACGGATTCCACCGGATCGTCGGACGGGCCTCGGTGGACCTGATCAAGAGCGGCGGCTACCGGATCGGCGCGGGCGAGGTGGAGGCCGCGCTGCGGGACCACCCGGCGGTGGCCGACGCGGCGGTGGTCGGCGCACCCGACCCGGACCTCGGCCAGGCCGTGGTGGCGTACGTGATCGCGGACGGGACGGTGACGGGGGATCAGCTCACCGCCTTCGTGGCCGAGCGGCTCTCCGGGCACAAGCGGCCCCGGCGGGTGGTGCTGGTGGCGGAGCTGCCCAGGAACGCGATGGGCAAGGTGCTGAAGAAGCAGCTGATCGACCGGGCCTGAGTCGGCGGTGTCCGACCTGACCTGAGCAGGTCAGAAGATCCGAGAGTGCGGCTGACACATGCCGTACGGCCGGGAACCGACGTTGGCGCGCCGGGGCAGGCATGGGCCGGGCCACGGCGGGGGACCACCTCGATGGCGCCGGCTGGGGCTGGGTCATCGGGGCGGCGGAAGGCGGGGCACAGTGATCATCTGGGTCAACGGCACGTTCGGAGCGGGCAAGACGAGTGCCTGCCGGGAGTTGGTGGAGCTGCTGCCGGGGAGCGTGCTGTACGACCCCGAGCTGGTCGGCCACGGCCTGCGGCAGCTGCTGCCGGCCGACCGGATGGCCACCGTCTCCGACTACCAGGACCTGGCCTCCTGGCGGCGGCTGGTGCCCGAGGTGGCGGCGGCGCTGCTGGCCGAGGTGGCCGGGCCGCTGGTGGTGCCGATGACACTGCTGCGGGAGGACTACCGGGACGAGATCTTCGGCGCGCTGGCCGCCCGGGGGCTGGCGGTGCACCACTTCGTGCTGGACCCTGCGGAAACGATCCTGCACGAGCGGATCGCGAACCGGGACGAGGTCCCCGGCGACCCGGCCGCCAGCGCCCGGGTCCGGACCTGGTGCAGCGAGCACCTGCCCCAGTACCGGCTGGCCCGGCGCTGGCTCAGCCGGGACGCCCAGCTGGTCGACACCGCCGGGCTGACCCCGCGTCAGACCGCCGAACACCTCGCCGCCCTGGTCAAGGACGGCGTCGCGGTCTGCCCGATCGTGCAGAGCGCCGACACCACCGGCGACACCGTGGCCGCCGCGGTGCTGCTCTTCGACCACCAGGACCGGGTGCTGCTGGTCGACCCCGTCTACAAGCCCGACTGGGAGTTCCCCGGCGGCGTGGTGGAGCGCGGCGAGGCCCCCACCGACGCCGCCCTCCGGGAGACCGCCGAGGAGCTCGGCCTGCGCCTCGAACCCAGCGCCCTCCGGCTGCTCGCCGTGGACTGGGAGCCGCGCACCGGGCCGCGCAGAGGCGGCCTGCGGTTGGTGTACGACGGCGGGCGGCTGGACGCACGCGCCCGGAGCGCGCTCCGGCTGCCGGCCGAGGAGTTGCGCGGCTGGCGCTTCGTCACCCTCGACCAGGCCGCCGCCCTGCTCCCCCCGACCCGGCTGCGGCGGCTCGCTGCCGCGCTGGAGGCGCGGGAGCGCGGCGAGTTGCGCTACCTGGAGGCGGGGGTCCCCGCCGGGATCGGCGCGCCGACGCCGGGGTAGCCGGGCCGCCGTGACGGTCGGTCGAGGTATAGGCGGGGGTGGGGCGGTGACGGACGGTCGGGTAGCGTCGGGCGCATGACGGACGACTGGCGCACGGACCGGATCGGCGCCGCCCTGCGCGGCCAGAACCCGACCGTGCTGCGGCGGCTCCCGGGCGGGTTCGCGGTGATCGGCGATGTGCAGTTCCTGCCCGGCTACACGGTGCTGCTGACCGACCGGCCCGGGGTGGAGCGCCTCTCCGAGCTGACCCGGCCCCAGCGCACCGCCTTCCTGGCCGACATGGACCGCCTCGGCGAGGCCGTCGAACGCGCCTGCCGCCGCCTCGACCCGGCCTTCCGCCGGATCAACCTGGAGATCCTCGGCAATACCGACAGCTTCCTGCACGCCCACATCTGGCCCCGCTACGACTGGGAACCGGCCGAACTGCTCGGGCACCCGGTCTGGCTCTATCCCCGGACGCACTGGACGGCGCCCACGCCCGAACACGCGCTCGGCGCGCACCACGACGGGCTCCGGCGCGCGATTGGCGAGGAACTGGACCGGCTCTGACAGGATGGCCGGGTGCCCTTCACGCTCAGTCACCCGGCCGCCGTGCTACCGCTGTTGGACGGCACCCGGGCGCGCGGCCCGCTGATCGCCGCCGGGCTGGTGGCCGGGTCGATGGCACCGGACGCACCCTTCTTCGCCGACTCGCTGCTGCGCGGCTGCTACGGCCTCGGCGCCGTCACCCACCGCTGGTGGGCCGTCCCGACCGTGGACGTGCTGATCGCGGGCGGGCTGACGGCCTGGTGGTACGGACTGCTGCGCCCCTCGGCGCCCCGGCCGGTGGAGCGGGGGCAGCTCGGGTGGTTCGCCGCCTCGGCCGCGATCGGCGCCGCCACCCACGTCTGCTGGGACTCGTTCACGCACGAGGGCCGGGCCGGCGTCCGGCTGCTCCCGGTGCTGAACACCGAGGTGGCGGGCCTGCCGCTGTACACCGTGCTCCAGTACGGGAGTTCGGCCGTCGGCCTGGCCCTGCTCGCCCGCCACCGGACGGTGCCGCCCACCTTGCCCCGGCGAACCGTCGCAGGTCTGGCCCTGGCCACCGCCGCCGGTGTCCTGCACCGGCTGGCCCGGCGCGAACGCGGCCTGATCAGCGAGTTCTGCTTCGGCGCGGGCGCCGGACTGGCCGCCGGCGCGACCGTCCACGCGCTGATCGGACGCCGGCCCGGCCCGGTTGCTCAGGCGGTCGGGCCACCGCGCAGGGCGGCGTAGTTGCGCAGGAAGAGGGCCTCGGTGAGGGCCATCCGCTCCAGCTCCGCCGGGTCGACGCTCTCGTTGACGGCGTGGATCTGGGTGGTGGGGTCCTCGACGCCGATCAGGATGATCTCGGCCGACGGGTAGAGGGTGTGCAGGGTGTTGCAGAGCGGGATCGAGCCGCCCTCGCCGGAGGCGACCATGGGGGTGCCGAAGGCCTCCTGCATGGCGGCGCCCATCGCCTCGTAGGCCGGCCCGGTGGTGTCGGCGCTGAACGGGCTGCCGCCGCCGAGGCGTTCGACCTCGCCGTGGGCGCCGACCGGGACGGCGGCCAGCAGGTGGGCCTCCAGGGCCTCCTGGGCGGTCGTCAGCTCCATGCCCGGCGGGATGCGCAGGCTGACCCGGGCCCGGGCGGTGGAGTGCACCGAGGAGGTGGCGCCGACCACGGGGGGTGCGTCGATGCCGAGGACGGTGACGGCCGGGCGGGCCCAGAGGCGGTCGGCGACCGTGCCGGTGCCGGTGAGCGCGACGCCCTCCAACACCTTGGCGTCGGCCCGGAACTGCTCCTCGGGGTACTCGACGCCGGGCCAGGCCTGGTCGGTCCGCAGGCCCTCCACCGCGACGTCGCCGTGCTCGTCGTGGAGCGAGGCGAGCACCTTGATCAGCGACTGCAGGGCGTCGGGGGCCGCGCCGCCGAACGCACCGGAGTGCAGGTTGCCCGCCAGCGTGGTGACGGTGACCGCGGCCTCGGTGATGCCGCGCAGGGTGGCGGTGACGGTCGGCAGGCCGGGGGCGAAGTTGCCGGTGTCGCCGATCACCACCACGTCGGCGGTGAGCAGTTCGGGGTGGGCGTGGGCGTACTGCTCCAGGCCGCCGGTGCCCTGCTCCTCCGACCCCTCCACGATCACCTTGAGCCCGACCGGGTAGCCGCCGTCCACCTGGCGCAGCGCCCGCAGGGCGGTCAGGTGCATCAGGATGTTGCCCTTGCAGTCGGCGGCGCCGCGCCCGTACCAGCGGCCGTCCCGCTCGGTCAGCTCGAAGGCGGGGGAGTGCCAGCCGGACTCGTCCAGCGGCGGCTGCACGTCGTAGTGCGAGTACAGCAGCACCGTCGGGGCGCCGTCCGGGCCCGGCAGTTCGCCGTAGACGGACTGGGTGCCGTCCGGGGTGTCCAGCAGCCGAATGCCCGTCAGGCCCTCGGCCGCGAACGCGTCGGCGACCCAGCGGGCCGCCTTCTCGCACTCCGCCACCGGGAACTGCCGGGGGTCGGCGACGGACTGGAAGGCGACCAGTTCGGCGAGCTCGGCCCTGGCCTGCGGCATCAGGGATCGGACGGCCGCGGCCAGGGACTGCTGGGTCATCGGTTCACTCCGGGGGTGCGCGGATGAAATGGTGCCGTACGGGATGGATCGATCATAGGGCCGCCACTTCGACCGGGTCTGGCATCGCAGCTGCTCGGCGGCACTAGGATTGTTGCCCGTGACTGACTCCGGTAGCTCCCACGACCAGGACCGCCCCGACCTGCCCGCCGCGCCCGGGCCGGACGCTGACGAAGTGTCGGACGGGCCCGGCCCGTTGGCCGGCGTCTGGGACGTGGTGGTGGTCGGCGCGGGCCCGGCCGGGTCCTCCGCCGCGTACGCCGCCGCCCGGCAGGGGCGTCGGGTGCTGCTGCTCGACAAGGCCGAGCACCCCCGCTACAAGACCTGCGGCGGCGGCATCATCGGCCCGTCGCGGGACAGTCTGCCGGAGGACTTCAAGCTTCCGCTGCAGGATCGCGTGTACGCCGTCACCTTCGCCCTCAAGGGCCGCTTCACCCGCACCCGGCGCTCCAAGCGGATGCTGTTCGGCCTGGTGAACCGGGACGAGTTCGACCTGCGCCTGGTGCAGTCGGCCGAGCAGGCCGGCGCGGTGCTGGTCACCGGCGTCACCGTGGCGGGCGTCGAGCAGCCCGCCGGGGCCGGACGCACCGTCACCGTCACCACCTCGGACGGCCGCCGGATCGAGGCCCGCGCGGTGGTCGGCGCGGACGGCAGCGCCAGCCGGATCGGCCGCCACGTCGGGGTCACCTTCGACCAGATCGACCTCGGTCTGGAGGCCGAGATCCCGGTGCCCGAGTCGGTGGTCCGCGCCTGGGAGGGCCGGATCCACCTGGACTGGGGCCCGCTGCCCGGCTCCTACGGCTGGGTCTTCCCGAAGACCGAGTCCGCCTCGCTCACCGTCGGGGTGATCTCGGCGCGCGGCGACGGCGAGGCCACCAAGGAGTACCTGGCGGACTACATCCGGCAGTTGGGCCTGTCCGGCTTCACCCCGAGCGTCGAGTCCGGCCACCTGACCCGGTGCCGGGCCGAGGACTCGCCGCTGTCGCGCGGCCGGGTGCTGGTCGCGGGCGACGCGGCCGGCCTGCTGGAGCCGTGGACCAGGGAGGGCATCTCGTACGCGCTGCGCTCCGGCCGGCTCGCCGGCGAGTGGGCGGTCAAGGTCGCCGAGGCGGACGGTTCGGCGGACGTGCGGCGGCAGGCGCTGAACTACGCCTTCGCGATCAAGGCCGGCCTCGGCGTCGAGATGCGCGCGGGCAAGGTCATGCTGGGCGCCTTCGAACGGCGCCCGCACCTCTTCCACGCCGCCGTCTGCCTGGTCGGCCCGGCCTGGCGGGCCTTCGCCCGCACCACCCAGGGGCACACCACCTTCGCGCAGATCATGCGCGACTACCGGGCGGCCCGCCGGCTGGCCTCGATCGCGGCCCGCTGACGGCTCCGGCCTCCTCCCCGGCCGGGGAGGAGGCCGGAAACCCGGGGCGTCAGTAGCCGACCGCCTCGTACCGGCCGGTCTCGCGGTCGCGGAACACGCGGCCCGCCTTCCGCAGCTGTTCGAGGTCGCGGCGGACGGTGCGCGGGTCCTGGTGCTCGTAGTACGTCTCGCGCGCGCGGGTCCAGTCCCAGGTGCCGCCACCCTTGCGCATGGCCTGGAACAGCTGCTCCCTGCGTTCGTTCGCGGACTTCGGTGCTTCGATGTGCTCGTCGGTCATGAGGTCATTCTCTCGTGCCGGACGGGGTGCCCGCGCCGCCGGGGTCCAGCCGCAGGTCGACGAACCGCACGGTGTCACCCGGCAGCAGGTACCGCTCGACCTCCCGGAACCCGTGCGCCCCGGCGAACCGCAGCCCGTCCGGGTTCGATTCCAGCACCACCGTCTCGATCGCGGCCGCACCCAGCGTGCGCGCGTACGCCAGGCAGTGGGAGTACAGCCGGGCTCCCAGCCCCTGCCGCCGGTGCTCCGGCAGCACCCGGGCGATCACGGTCGCCACGTCCGCCTCCGCCGTCGGCGGCCGCACCGTGGAGCAGCCCACCAGGACCTCCCCGAGGTACGCCACCTCCAGCCGGTTCCGCCCGGCCCGCTCGCGGATGTCGTCGAGCGACAGCGGATCGGTCGGGATGATCAGGTTGTGCACGCGCTGCCAGTCCCGGAGGGCCGTGTCACCGCTCACCGGCTCGATGCGAAGATCCTTCATCGCCGCAGCGAACCCCGCCGCCCGGTGGCCCGTCAACCGCCTTTCCGCCCGGGAGCCTGCCGCCCTGACCGGGCCCGGGGTCAGTGGCGGAGCTGGTCGCCCAAGGAGGTGCGGGTGTAGAGGACGAGGCGGCCGCTGCGGGTGCGGCTGACCAGGCGGGTGGCGTGCAGGACGGCGAGGTGCTGGCTGACGGCGCCGGGGGTGACGCCGAGGCGGGCGGCGAGTTCGGTGGTGGAGGCGGGCTCGTCGAGGAGGGTGAGCAGGCGGGCCTTGGGGGTGCCGAGGAGGAGGGCGAGGGCTTCGGGGGCGGGGGCCGGGGCGGGCGAGGGGGGCATGGTGGCCTGGCCGCGGGAGGGGTAGACGATCGAGGGCGGGTAGTCGCCGCTGATCGAGGTGACGGCGCCGCGGACGAAGCAGCTGGGGGAGAAGACCAGCCCGCGCCGGGCCACCACCACGTCGGCGTCGCCGGAGGCCCAGTCCCGACGGATGGTCAGCACACCGTCGGCCCAGGCCAGTCGGCCGTCCAGGTCGGCGAAGAGGGCGGCGGCGCCGCGCTCGGCGAGCATCCGGGACCGGTGCACGATGTCGGCCTGGAGCACGGAACGGGCCCGGGGCCACCAGGCGGGGGCGAGGCAGCGGTCCCAGTAGGCGGCCAGCGCGTCGGCGATCTCGGCGATCAGGGCGGCCGGGTCGGCGAGTCCGGCGGCCAGCAGGGGCGGGAGCCGGCGGTCGTGCGGGAGGTAGGTGCGCTCCAGCTCGTCGGCGAGCTGCTCCGGCGGGAGCGCCCGGACCAGCGCGAGTTCGCTGCGGAAGCCGGGGAACGGGGTGGCCGGACGGGGCGTCAGGAAGTCCGGGACGTACCGGGTGGTGGCGACCAGGGAGCGGAGCAGCGCGGCCTGCGGCAGGCGTTCGAACTCCGGCCGGATCAGCTCGAACCAGGCGGTCTGGGCCGGGTGGTAGATGCCGGGGTGGCTCCACATCCGCAGGCTGAGCACGGCCTCCTGGAGCGGGGAGCAGGCGAACGCGGCGGAGGCCAGGTCGTCCAGTTCGAGCTGGAAGCGGTGCATTCGTCCTCCCCGGGGACCGGCCTGCCGTTAGCCGGAGCCTAAATGAGTACCGGCGGCGGACGGCCGGCGGTGGGATCGTCCCATGACCACCACTGATCAGGCCCTCGCGCCCACCCCGGCCCGGAACCGGCTGCGGCACCCCGACCCGACCGTCCGCCGACTGGCCCTGGTCACCCTGGTGAACTGCCTGGGCAACGGGCTGAGCATGACCCTCGGGGTGCTGTTCTTCACCCGGGTGCTGGGCTTCGGCGCGGTCCAGGTCGGCACGGCGCTGACCGCCGCCGGGCTCTGCGGGGTGCTGGCGGGGGTGCCCGCGGGCCGGGCCGCCGACCGGTGGGGCAGCAGGCGGGTGCTGGTGGTGCTGGTGACCGGTGAGGCGCTCGGCGTCACCGCGTACACGCTGGTGCACTCCTACGCGCTGTTCGTCCCGCTGGCCTGCCTGGTCGCCGCGCTGGACCGCGGTTCGGCCGCCGTCCGCAGCGCGCTCTACGCCGAGGTGCTGCCCGCCGACAAGCGGGTGGCCGGCCGGGCCTACCTGCGGGTGGTCACCAACGTCGGGATCGGCGCGGGCACGGCCGTCGCCGCGCTCGCCCTGCACGTGGACACCCGGAGCGCGTACGTGACGGCGATCCTGGCGGACGCGGTGAGTTTCGCCGCCGTCGCCCTGATGTACGCCGCACTCACCGTGCCGCCGCGCGTCGCGGCCCCGAAGGTAGTCGGGAGTCGTGGCCAGGAACGCCGCCACGACGAGGACCGGGGGCGTGGCGGCGATCGTGGCCACGACGGAGGCCTGGGAGCGGCCGACAGGGCCCGCCTTGCACGCCCAGCATCCGGCGCAGGCGTCGTGTGGTCGTGCCCCCGGACCGTCGTGAGCGGGCGGGGCAGGATGGGGATTGCCGCTCTCCGCACCCGTTGCCTGAAGGTGATCGTCATGCGTGCCCACCTCGCGGTGGGACGTGTCTACCGCCGGTGCGGCGCCAGGTGAGCGAGGCGGCGGGGACGAGCTGGAAGGCGAGCGGGTACGTCTTCACCTGGCCCGACGGCTCCCCGATCGAGGGCGCCACTCTCACCGGCACTCCGGCGGGCCATGCTCCGCCGCATCCGCATCCACAACCTCCGGCACTCGGCGGTTGCCCTCCTCCTGGAACAGGACATCGAACTCGTCCTGATCAAGGAATTGTTTGGGTCACGCCCACATCCGCGACGGTGTCCGCCCATGTCCGCCCCCGCCTCCAGCGCGACGCCATGGACCTCCTCGGCCGCGCACTCGGAAACCTCGCCGATAACTCCGTCGAGCCCACGACGGCGACGACGAGAGAGACCATCGCCGAGCTCAGCGCGGGTGGCTGGCCGGCCTCGGTCAGGAGCGTGGGCAGCCAGGTGAACAGGGTGAAGACGTTCCACGAGAACATGCCGTAGAGCAGGGCGAGGTTCCAGGCTGTGGTGGCACGCCCGATGGGCCGGCCGGCGACGGCTGTGCTGGGGGGCGGGAGGGTCTTCGCTGCGGCGGGCGGCTCCGCAGCCTGGCGGGTCCGGGCCCACACTGACCAGCCTCACTGTCTTGCGGAACGTGATTCGGGCTCCACCAGTTTTGCCGAGGTCCGATTCTGTCTGTACTGGTCAGAGTCACCGCGAGGGGTGGAGCAGCGGATTTCTGCACTCCCTCGAACAGCACCGCGACTGGCAGCGCCAGGTGAGCGAGACGGCGGGGACGAGCTGGAAGGCGAGCGGGTACGTCTTCACCTGGCACGACGGCTCCCCGAGCGAGGGAGCCACCCTCACCCGGCACTTCAACACCCTGTTCCGGCGGGCCACGCTCCGCCGCACCCGCATCCACAACCTCCAGCACTCGGCGGCGACCCTCTTCCTGGAACAGGACATCGAACTCGTCGTGATCAAGGAATTGGTGGGTCACGCCCACATCGGCGTCACCATTACACGTCCGACTCCGCCTCCAGCGCGACGCCATCAAGCTCCTCGGCAACGCCCTCCACAACCCAACCCCCCGCCCCGACGACGGCGACGAACCCCCACTCCGTGCAGCACCCGTCCGCTGACGTTGCCGTCAACTACTGCCGTCACCTCACGCAGAAGCCCCGTCAGGAGTCACCTGACGGGGCTTCATTTGCTCATTTTATCGATGCGGCTGAGGATATTCCCTTGCCATACCGAAGTTAGGGCCGAGAGTCGATTCACATGGATTCGACGCCATCACCCCCGGGGCGGTTCACGCCGTACCTGACCGCTGGAACGGGCAATTGATATCCGCTATGTGCTCAAGATGCTGAGGATGGCCTTGGGTTGGCATGGCCGTCCATCAGCGTTCTACCGGCCGGTCCAACCGAGGCTTTGTGGTAGCACGCCGTCCTCCCATAGCCGGTCGAGTCTAGCGAAGAGCCTGTACAAGCTCGCGTCGAACTCCTCCCACGCTACCGGGTCCAACTCGCGCCAGGGATCAGAGATGATCAGACCGGGTGGCAAAGGGCCGGTTGAGCCAGACATCTTGCGGCAAGCAGCACACCATGTGTAGCTGATCACAGCGGGGCGATTCGCATGCTGTGTCTTTCGGAGGTAGGTGCGAACCGAAACCTCGCCACACGCAGGGCAAAGCCACTCTGACTGGTCTCGGAGGAAGTTTCTCTCTCGCCCGAGAGTCTCGATCTCCGATGGCGTGAAACGCCTTATCTGATTCATCAGCCCGTCCTTCGCCTGAAAACGCCGAGCATAGCTTGCCCGTATGTCTCAGCAGCGGACTCTGTTCCGCCCATAGAGTCCGGCCAAGTGGCGAACATCTGGTGATGGTATATCTCGTGGAAGATCGTGGCCACAGCCGTATCCATGTTGTCCAGTCCCATATTGGAAATCTGGATTACCGGGCGTCCTCGCGGGCCCAGGTTCGGCATTCCGTTGCCGTCGTGGGGACTGTTCCCGTAAGAGGGCAGGCCGTCTCCTGCGGTGTTGATCTCTGGCACGTGCACAATGTCGTAGTCAGAAACGCTCATGCCAGCCCTGCCCAACGCCATCTTCACCTGCTTGATGCTAAGGGCAGCGCCGTTCTTCCCTCCAGGCGCACTCTGAGGGTCATCACCATTGCAGTTGTGTACGAGGACCGGCGTGGTCCCCGCGAGCACATAGTACGTGTGGAGGTGGGCGACCGTGAGGTTGTAGGCGGTTGTTGGGCGGGTCAGGTAGTTGGTGAGTGATTTGACGGTGAGTGTTGTTCTGTCGGGGGTTTGTACTTGGTCGCCGGGGTGGAGGTTGGCGGCGTCGGTCCAGTGTGCGGTGCTGGCGTTCCAGTAGGGGTGGTGCTGGGTTGAGGTGATGTGGAGGTCGGGCTGGCTGGTGCCGTCGGTCTGGGGTGCTGAGAGGGTGAGGTCGGTGTATTCGTAGTCGTCTGGTGTGACGATGGTGTTGGTGACCTGTTCGGCCCGTACGGTTCCTGTTTCAGCGTCGGCGGCGAGAACGTAGTCGCCGACTCGCACGTCCTCGATGGGCTTGGACGTCCCGTCCACCATTTCGACTCGGACGCCGGCTGGGAAGCTGTTCTTGCAAGGCGGCAGGGCATTCTCGGAGGGCGACTTGCCGGATTTCGCGCCGCGGGGCTTCTGGGATGTGCCGGTGCCCGCGTCGGCGGCGACGTCACTGGGGGTGATGGGCGCTTCGGGGCTCGTCTTGGAGTGCTTCTGGATGTGTTGCTTGTCGGAGGCGGGTACTCCGCCTTCGAGGGATGCCTTCCTGGCGTTCTCCGCGGCCTCTGCATGAACTCGTCGGGCTGCCGCCTTTTCGGAGGCGGGGGAGTCATCCGGGTGAGTGGTCTCCTTCTCGGCCCTGGCTGCGCCACGGCCGACCGGTTCCGGGCCCTTGATCTTGGTTTTGGAAAGCCTTACCGCTCCGCCGCCACAGGTCCCGCCAAGGCAACCGGACGCCTGCGCGTTCTTCCACATGGAATTGCGCATGCCGCAGGTCCAGGCGTCCCAGCTGCCGGCTTCCTCGCCCGAGCAGTCGACGATGTCTTCGATCAGCCAGTCCTCGCCCCCGCTGCTGGGGTAGCCGCAGGTGGTCTGGCCTGCAATGTAGCTTGAGGTTCCTTGGACTACTGAGCAGTCCAGGGGGCCGTCCTGGGAAAGCAGCCCGGTGGGGTCGCTGGAGTTGACGGGGTCGTTGTTGCTGTAGGTGTAGCCGCCCATCTGGTTGGGGTTACCGGCTTGGAGCAGGGGGTCGACGGTGAGGAAGCGTCCCAGTGTCGGGTCGTAGTTCCGGGCACCCAGGAGGTTAAGGCCGCTGTTGGCGTCTACGGGTTTGCCGAGGTAGCCCCGGTTGTCGGGCCAGGATGCGGGGACTGTTCCCCGGGGTGTGCCGTAGGGGTCGAAGGCGCGTCGGGTGACTGTTCTGTTTGTGGCGTCGACGTGGAGTGTGGAGGTGTTCTGGGGGTCGGTGAGTTCGTAGGTGGTGTTTCCGGTGCTGGAGCGGATGGCGGTGGTGCCGTCGGGCTGGTGGTAGTAGCGGTTGCCGGTGACGGTGGTGCCGTCGGGGGAGAGGGTGAGCTGTTCTGTGCCGCCGAACAGGTAGAGGAGTGTGCCGTCGGGGCCGCGCTGGATGAGCAGACTGCCGTCGGTGTCGTAGAGGTAGCGGGAGGTTGCGCTGTCGGCCCCGTTGGGGGTGGTGACGGTTTCGGTGCGCCCTTCGAGGTCGTAGGTGAGGACCTGGGTGGCGCCGGCGGTCGGCTGGGTGCCGTCCGGGCCCCACTTCTGGTTGGCGTTCTTGTTGCACGGCCACAGTGCGACGCGGGTGCCCTGGCTGGAGCTGGCCCAGGGGATGTCGAGGCACATGCCGGATGCTTTGTGGATGAGTGAGCCGTTGGTGGCGGTGCGCCACTGCTGGCTGCCGTCGTTGACGTCGCAGGTCCACAGCTCGATCTGAGTGCTGCGGGCGGAGCTGCCTGCGACGGGCCGGGCGCAGGCTCCGAGGACGCGCAGGGTGCCGTCGGTGCCGATCGTCCATTCCTGTGAGGCTGCGCCGTGGCAGGTCCAGGTCTGTACGGGGGTGCCGTTGGCGGTGTGGCCGCCGTAGGCGTCCAGGCAGAGCGGGGTGCTTCCGGTGGGGATGGCGGAGGGCAAGGTGGTGGTGGTGCTGTTAGTGCGGGTGGTGGTGTTGCCCGCGTTGTCGTACTGCGGGGTCAGAGTGGTGCTGTAGCGAGGGCCCGTAGGCGGGTTGGCGGTGGCGGGCCACTGCTGGTTGGGGTGGCCGGTGCAGTAGTAGAGGCCGACCTGCGTGCCGGGGTTCTGGTTCCAGCCGGGGATTTCGAGGCAGAGGGTAGACGCGGTGTGGACGAGGGCGCCGCCGGCGCCGTCCTGCCACTGCTGGGCCGCGCTGCCGTCGCAGGTCCCCAGTTCGATGCCGACGCCGATTCCGGCGGTGGCACCGGGGCGGGCGCACTTGCCGAAGGCGCGCAGCGTGCCGTCGCCGGGGCGGGTCCACTTCTGGGCGGAGCCACCGTGGCAGGTCCAGGTTTCGACGGGGGTTCCGTCGGCGGTGCGTGCGGCGGTGACGTCCAGGCAGAGCTGCATGCCGCCGATGCCGGGGTGGGCGGAGGTCAGTGTCGTGGTCGGGTTGCCGGTGCGGGTGGTGGTGGAGGTTAGGGTGTTGGGCCGGCTGGCCGGGGTGCGGCCGTTGCCGTTGTAGGTGTTGGTCTGTGTGATGTCGCGTGAGGTGTCGCCGGTGGCGTCGTGGCGGATCTGCTGGGTCCGGTCGCCGAGTTGGTTGTACTGGAAGCTCTGCCAGTAGGGTGCCGGTCCGCCCAGGGAGTTGATGTTGACGGTGGCGTTGTTGCAGTGCGAGGTCTGGCCGGGGCCGGCGGCACTGACGCCTGCGGTGTCGGTCCAGGCTTCGGTGAGGCGACTGAGGCCGTCGTAGTGGAAGCACTGGGTGTCGTTGAACAGATCGACGCTTCCGGAGGACTGCATTTCGGAGGCGCTGGTGAGGCGGCCGATCTGGTCGTAGCCGTAGCTGGTGAACGAGACCGGGTTGGCGTCAGCCTGCTGCAGCTTGATGCTGCTAGTGGTCAGTTGGCCGGTGGTGTCGTCGTAGGTGTGCGCGGTGCGCATGAGTTCGCCACGGGTGCCGTACTGGGACAGCAGGATCTGGCCGAGCGGGTTGTAGTTGGCCAGGTCGAGCAGCTGGGTGCTGTCGGTGCCGCTCCCGATGACCTCGCCCTGCAGGTCGCGCGTGTAGCCGTACTTCTCGGCGGGCAGTCCGCCGTCCGCGTTGTAGGTGTAGCCGGCGAGCAGACCGAGGTTGTCGGTGTAGGCGAGTCCTGCGGTGTAGTCGCCAGCGAGGCGGCCTTCGGCCGTGGGGATTGTGGTGGTGGTGGAGGTGGGCTGGTACCGGGTGTTGTAGCCGTTGATCTTCTGCGTGTAGGCGCTTCCTGCGGCTCCGCCGATGTAGCGGGTGGTGGAGGTGGGCAGGCCCTTGGCGAGGGTGTCGAAGGTGTAGGAGGCGAGGAGTTTAGTCTGGTTGGTGGTGTCGGTGCCTTCGTAGCGGCCGACGGGGCGGTCGAGTCGGTCGTAGGTGTAGGAGAGCTGCTTGCCGCGGGCGTCGGTGGTGGTGGTCACCCTGCCGAGGTCGTCGTAGGTGGTGCTGGAGGTGCCTGCGTTGGGGTCGGTCTGTGCGATCAGGCTGCCGCGCACGTCGTAGGTGTAGGTCCAGATGTTGTTGGCGTTGTCGGCGATGGTGGAGAGGTTGCCGCGGACGTCGTAGGTGTATCTGGTGGTGACGTCACCGGTGCCGGTTCCGCCGTGCAGAACGGATGCGCTGGTACGGCCGATGGCGTCGGTGTAGGTGGTGCTCGGCGTGCCGCCGCTGGGCGGGGTGGTGTCGGTCCGTTCGGCGCCCGGGTAGGCGGTGGTGGTCTGCCAGAGCTCGACGGCCTTGGCGTAGAGCTTGGTGGCGATGGTGCGGCCGACGCCGTCGTAGACGGTCCTGGTCTGGGAGGGGACGGTGTTGTCGGCCTCCTCGAAGAGGGTGGTGCCGGGGCCCGTTGTCGGGTCGGACCAGGCGGCGGTGGTCTTGGACACCCGGCCCTGGCTGTCGTACCGCTTTGAGGTGATGATTCGGCCGGTGGCGCCGTTGGCGGGGACGGACTGGCTCTGGCGGGGGTTCAGGAACGCGTCGTAGATGGTGACGTCGCTCTGGTAGGTGCCGTTGTCCAGCTGGGTCGTGGTGGTGATGCTCGGCGGGTTGGCACGTGAAGACGGGGCGGGGTCGACGCCGTGCAGCTCGTAGCTGAACGTTCGGTCGGCCTTCTTGTTGGCGTCCTTGCTGTTGCCGGGCAGCCAGACGGCGGTGCGTCGGCCGAGCGCGTCGTATGCCGCATCCGTGACCCGGCCGTTCGCGTCGATCGCGCGGGTTGCCAGGCCACGGGCCGGTGCCAGGATGCTTTTGGCGGTCCATCCCAGGGGATTGGTGGTGGCTATCTCGGTTGGCAGGGTGCTGGAAGCCGGTGTGAAGGCGGTCAGTTCGGCGGCGCCTGCGGCGTCGACGCTGCGGGTGATCCGGCCGTATCCGTCGAAGGCTTGCGCGTTGAGGGTCTGGTAGGCCGGGTTGCCCTGCGCGTCGTAGGACTTCAGGGCTTGGGTGGCGGTGACGTAGCCGACGCTGGTGCCGTTCTGGCCCAGTACACCTGGGGCGCCGACATTGCCGGGGTCAGCACTGCCGTCGTAGATCAGCCGTCGGTCGCTGATGGTCGTGGTTGCCGAGGCGGGTGTCCCACAGGGGCCGGCGACGGTCAGGGTTCCGCTCGGGTAGCCGGTCATCATCGGGTTGCTCGCCGGAGAGGTCGCGTAACCGGTGGTGCTACAGATCTGCCCGAGGGCTGTGGTCACATCGGGCCGGGTCTCGGTCTTGACCGCCCGTCCGAGGGTGTCGAAGGCGGTGCTGGTGCGTCCGGTGAGCCAGGTGCTCTGGTCGGACAGGAGCGAGCTGGAGCGGCTGCTGACCGACTTGACGCGGCGGGCTTCCAACGGCGGCAGTGTCGACAGTGCGGCACCGCTCTGGGATGTCCAGGCGGTTCGGGGACGGTTGACCGGATTGTCGAGGAAGCCGGGGGTGTCGTTGAACTGCTTGGCGATCGGCGTTCCGCCGGCCTGTGTGAAGGTGATGGTTTCCTGGGCCATGCCGGCGAGCCAGTTGCTGTCGGTGATTTCCTCACCAAGGGAGTTCCTGGGCCGGCTCACCCGGCGGGTTCCGCCCGCCAGGTAGTCACCGTCCATGCCCTGGAGGTAGGACACGGCGCTCTGGCTGATCGGGTCGCCGCCGGCGCCGGTGGTGGTGACGACGGTGCGGTAGCCGCGGAAGTCGTTCCAGGTGCGGTACTGGTCGTCGGTGAGGTCGGAGTCGTCGCGGTGCCAGGCAGCTCCGTCGCGGTAGTCGTAGCTGGTGACCCTGGCGGGGGAGTTGGCCTTGGTGGTGTCGGATGCGGTGACCTTGGCGACCAGTGTCTTGTGGAACCAGTCGGCGATGGGCTTGGCCGCGCCGGCGGGGGTCCAGTACACCGGGTAGCAGGCCATTGTGTTGCTGTCGGCCGATGCGGGGATCCGGCCCTTGGAGCGGTCGCATTCGGGGTCGCGGTAGCTGATGGCGATGGAGGTTCCGGTGTCGGTGTTGACGCCGATGACGCGAGGCCGGTACAGCGGTGTGGCGGACGCAGTGGAGCCGCTCACCCGGTTGTTGATCTCGGTGGCGGTGAAGGTCACCGGGTCGAGGGTCGCGGGGCCCGGGGCGCCGGCTGATGTGTCCTGGGCGGTGCGCCTGATCTCGGCGAACCACATCACCGACTGCAGGGATCCTGCGATCTCCTTGTCTCTGGTCTGGCCTGTCACCGGGTCGTAGAGTGCTCCGGCCTCGGAGAAGAGGTGCTTCAGTTCGTACTTGTCGACCGGGTTCCAGCCGCCGGCGGTGCGCAATTCGGTGCGGATCGCGCTGAGCCGCTTGGTGGACCAGAAGGTCGGGGAGGTGATGCGGCAGACGTTCGGTCCGGTGCCGCTGGTGCTCCAGCCGTCTTGGCAGGCGAGGTCGTAGGGGACGTCGGGCCATTTGGAGGCGGTGGACGGGGTCAGGTTCTCCGGGCGGCAGGTGCTTTCGGAGACCACGCATCGCTCGGCGAGGTCGAAGGTGACCCGGGCGGAGGGTTCGCGGCCGGCGAGCGCGTCGGCGAGCTGGTAGCCGTAGGAGACACGGCTCGGGTTGCCGCCGCGTGCGTACGCGGTCAGGGTGCCGCCGCCGGTGGTTGCCTGCCCACCGCCGGTGGCGTAGCGGTTGGTTTCGGTGGCCCAGTCGTAGCGTTGGAGGTTGCCGTGGGGGTCGACGACGAAGTCGAGGTTGAAGCGCCAGCCGCTGGGCTGGTCACACTGGGAGGCCTTGCCCTTGGCGGCGGTGTAGCAGGGGTCGCCGCTGTTGGGGTGGTAGACGGGTGTGGCCCAGGCGCTGTTGGTGGGGCTGTCGGCGGTGGTGCCGGGTGCGTGGCCCAGGCCGAGGTAGTAGGCGGTGCCGTCGGTGGTGGTGACCTTGAAGTGCTCGCCCTGCCAGAGGCCGTTGGACGCTCCGGTGAGGCGTTCGATGCGGGTGCCGTCGTCGCTCTGCAGGTGGTAGGTGCCGCTGCTGTCGCGCACCAGTTCACCGGAGTGGGAGCCGAGGGACAGGGTGGCGTTCCAGCCGGCCCAGCACTGGTCTCCGGAGTTGTCGATGCCGGAGTTCTTGCACGCCTTGTAGGCGCGTTCGATGAAGCCGGGGCTGTATGACCAGCCGTCACCGATCCATGAGGCCTGGGAGTTGCGTGCGGAGGTCTTCCCGTCCACCGACTGGGAGTCGTAGGACAGTGCCACCCCGGGTCCGGGTCCGGTCAGAGACGGCGGTGTGGTGATCGGGTAGCTGTAGGTGAACGCGCCTGAGGCGGACTGCGACCACGCGCCGGAGGCCGACAGGTCGGTCGCGGTGAACGAGCCCTGCGAGCCGTCGGCACCCGATTCGGCCGCCAGCACCATCGCGCTGGCGCCGGGGGCGGCGGGAAGGGCCGTCGAGTTGATTCTCGTCGCGGGCGGATCGTCCGGTGTGGACGGTGCGCTCCCGGGTGTCTGCCCGGGCAGGACGACGGTGGTGCTGATCGTCTTGGCGGAGGGGTCGATCGTGGAATCGAGGGGTCGGCGGGTGCGGCACTGGTCCAGCTCCGGTGTGGTCAGCGCGCAGGCGGGCATCGCCACCAGGCGCAGCCGCGAGGCCCAACTGCCGCCGAATGCGTCGGCGATTGCGCCGTAGTCGAGGGACACGGCCACGCTCGCGGCGTCCTTGGAGCCGTCGTTGCGCTTGAGGCCGACCAGCAGGCCGTTGACGGTCGCCTTCGCGCTCTGGGCCCGGTCGGCGACCTTGACCTCGACCGAGGAAGGGGCACTGACGGGGCCACCGCCGGCTGCGGTCCTGGCCTGGTCGCCGACCTGGTCGGGGGCGATGGCGCGCAGGATGACCGGTGTGGAGGGCGCCCGGACGGCCAGGCTGCTGGGGTCCTTGAACCGGGATCCGGGTTCGGTCGTCAGGCCGACGTTCACGGTGGCCTGGCCGGGCCACTGCACGGGGTTGGATATGTGTGGCGTCATGGCGCGGGATCCGGCAGGGCGGGCCGACTGTTCCGGCTGGCGGGTGCCGCCGGCGTCGTGGCCGCTGACACGCGGGAGTTGTTGGAGTGTCACCTCGCCCTTGCCAGCCGCGAGTGCGGTCAGTGCGAAGCCTTCGCCGGACAGTGGCAGGACCAGTGTCAGCGCGGCGGTGAGCGCGGCTACGGTTTGTGGCTTTCGTCCTCTACGGCCTCCCCTCAATGAATTGATGCTGAACGGTCCCCAACTGGGCCGCATGCTTCCCCCCACTGTTCGTGAACTTGTAATGGGCCCGTGACCTGCATTGATGTTTTCTCGCGGGCTGCCCAGAATGACGGCGGGAACGCTATTGTCAGCCTCCGTCGGGACGCAATAGCGTTCGGCTGCGACCGGCCAGGAAATTGACGCTCAGTCAGCTGATGGGTCGACAGAAATCGCGCCACAATCAGACAAAGGCCACTCCGCGCTCCGACCAATGTGATGCATCGCACACAGGTCGGATGAAGGGGTGCGCCCGTACCACGAAGGCGATTTGAGACACCATGGGGGAACCCCTTCCCGTCGCGCCGCGACGTCGGCACCGTATGACGAGGCGTCTGGCGGCAGCACTGGCCGTCGGACTCGTCCTGACCACTCCCGGCGCCGCAACCGCCGATGACCGGCCCCTCGCAGCAGCTCCGGACTCCGGCTCCCGCGCGGCGAAACCCACCGAACCGGCCGCCGGCAACGCCGTTCAAGCCGCCCGACTCAAGGCGAAGAAGACCGGCAAACCGGTCACCATCGACGAACTGACGACCGAGACGAGCCTCACCGTCGCCCAGCCCGACGGCAGACTGGCCCTCACCACCCACCTACGGCCCGCGCGGATGAGGAACGGCAAAACCTGGACGGCGCTGGACCCCACACTCGCCCGCAACACCGACGGCAGCTACTCCCCCGCCACCACGCCGACCACCGTCAAACTCTCCGGCGGCGGCAGCGGACCGCTGGCCATCCTCGGCGACCGCAACGGCCACTCACTCGCGCTGACATTCCCGCTGCCCCTGCCGAAGCCCACCATCACCGGCGGCACCGCCACCTACCCCGCAGTCCTTGCCGGCGTCGACCTCCAAGTCGACGTCAGCGACCAGGGCGCCGTGCGCGAGGTCCTCGTCGTCAAGGACGCCAAGGCCGCCACCCACCCCGCTCTGAAATCCCTCAGGCTCCGCGCCGACGGCAAGGACCTGACATTCTCATCCGACCCACAGGGCAACCTCACCGCCACCGGCAAAGACGGCAAACCCGCATTCCAGGCCCCAGCACCCGTGATGTGGGACTCAGCCACCAGTGCCCCCGCAACGGACGCCGCCGCAAAGATCGGCAAGGGCGCTTTGCTCGCCGGCGCCGCAAGCCCCCCGACCACCCCCGTCACCGGGTCGTCAACGCAGGGACCCGGCCACGGCGCGCGCATCAGACCGATCGGCGTCCGCGCCGAAGCGGGCACGCTCACCCTGACCCCCGACAGTGACTTGCTGAACGGCAAGGACACCGTCTGGCCGCTGTACATCGACCCGACGTTCCAGCCGGCGCCGACCACCGGCACCAACCACTTCGCCCAGGTCATGGAGGGCTGCGCAGGAACCCCCCAGTACGACATCGCCCAGGACAAGGGCCAGGGCGCGGGCTTCCAGCACTACCAAAGCAACTGCTACGGCATGGAGCGCTCCTACTACGAGCTCGGCACCGGCGCCCTCACGCCGCAGATGTACATCGACAGCGCCCGGGTCTACTTCAAGGAAACCTACGGGGCGGCCTGGAGCTGCGCCGCCACCGCGCCGGTGACGCTGAAGTGGACCTGGGAGATCGGCGGCGGCACCAGCTGGAACAACCAGCCCGGCGTACGCCAGGAGGGCGAGACCAAGTGGCTCCAGAGTGCCTACGGCACATGCGGAACACGTGACGTCGACTTCGACGTCACCGGTGCGGTGCGCAGCGTCGTCCAGGAAGGCCGACCGCTGACCGTGGGACTGTTCGGTGACGAGAACCGCTCCACCAGCGTCGACCACTTCATGCGGTTCAATTCCAACCCTTACATGATCGCCACCTACGACATCGCGCCCAACACGCCCGACTCGATGTACACCACCCCCAACCCGGGGAACCCCGCGTGCGGCGGCGGGCAGCCGGGCTGGATCGGCAGGACGGTGCCGCTCGGCAACGGTGCCTCCGACATCACCCTGCACGCCTGGGGCTCGACCCCGATGCCCGGCACCAACATCGTGGTGGGCTTCCACGTCTGGGACAACATGGCCGCCGGCGCCGGCGGCGGTCCCGCAGACGCGAGCTGGCCTGTCAGCCAGACCATCAACGGCTGGGGCTGGGGGGACGCGAACATCGGCGGCCCGGTCTCTGACGGCCACCAGTACGGCTGGAACGCCTGGACCACCGATGGCCTGCTCACCAGTGGCAGCAGCGCGTTCTGCTACTTCAACGTCGACCTGAGCGCACCCCGGCTCGCGTACATCGCCCCCTCGTCCGTGTTCCCTCCGATGGGCAGCGGCATCAAGCCGACCGGCCACGCCGGTGACAGCGGCGCCACCGTACGCGTGACCAGCACCGACCCGCTTCCCGGCGGCTGCACCCGCGGCAGCTGCATCGCAAGCGGCGTCCGCGAGTTCCAGTACGCCCTCGACGACAACATCCCGCCCACCGGCTACAGCTCGGTGCCGGTGGCGGGTGTGGACTCCAACGGCGCCGCCTACGCGGACATCCCGGTCAATCTCAACCCCGACCAGTGGGGCACCCACCGCCTGTACGTGCGGGCCGCCGACAACGTCGGCAACACCCAGCCCCAGGCAGCCACATACGACTTCTACGCGCCCTGGAACCCGGCGACGAAGGTCGTGGCGGGCGACGTCAACTTCGACGGCACCCCTGACTACCTGTTCCCCGCTGCGGACGGCTCACTGACCCTGCTCCCGGGAAACAGCGACTTCACCGCCCAACCGGGAACCGCCTCCACCAAGTTCCAGAGCCCGGAGGGCAACAACCCCAACGGGGACAGCTGGAACAACTACCTGATCGCCCACCGCGGCTCCATCAGTGAGAACAGCGTCGACGACCTCTTCGCCTACAACAAGGGCAGCAAGCAGCTCTACATCTACTACAACGACTCCACCCGCATTCCCGGCGGTGCCCCCGGCCACTACAGCAACCGCACCGGCATCGCCCAGATCGGCAACAGCAGCCTGTGCGCCAAGGGCGTTGACGGCACCTGGAACAACATCACCCAGATGACGTCGCTCAGCGCGACACCGGCAAGCGCGGGCCGGCCCAACCTCGTGACCATCGAAAGCGGTCACCTGCGCTACTACGCGGGCAGCCCGCTCGGCGGCTGCCTGCTCGCCGAAGGCATCGAACTGGGCGCCGACAACGAGGACTGGAGCGCCTTCACCCTCCTGTCCCCGGGCGTCATCGCCGGCTCGCCCGCCCTGTGGGTCCGCGACAGCATCACCGGCGCGATCAGCAACCTCGCGCTGCCGCTGTCCAACGGGAAGCCCGCCGCGAAGTCCCTGCACGCCCCGAACCGCCGCACACTGGTCTCCGGCGTCACCAACTCCGCCGGCGCGAACATGTGCGCCGACATCAACGGCGCCCACACCGACAACGGCACCGTCGCCCAGCTCTGGGACTGCCATCCCGGCGCAGCCCAGGCCTTCACCCGAGGCAGCGACGGCACCCTGCACATCCTCGGCAAATGCCTCGACGTGACAGGCGGCACCACCTACAACGGCAGCAACATCGAGCTCTTCGACTGCAACGACGGCGGCGCCCAGAAGTGGGCCGACGGCCCCTACCCCGGCACCCTGCGAAACCCCCAGTCCGGCCGCTGCCTCGCCGTTCCCGGCGGACAGAACACCCCCGGCAACCACCTCATCCTGTGGGACTGCCTCGACGGCGTCAGTCAGAGGTGGACCAGCCCCTCCACCAGTTCGGTACTCCCCGGCGGGTTCAGCTCCAGCGCCTACCCCACGGTCGATTCCCCCGGTGACATCAACGGGGACGGCAACCCCGACCTGATCACCACCAACAGCAGCGGAACACTCACCCAGTACCTGGGCACCGCACCGCACGCAGGCCTCCCGCGGTTCAACGCCCCGCGCACCCTGCCCGGCCCCACCCCCGTCGGCTACAACCTCAACTCCGCCCACAACCCCACCCGATGCCTCGACAACTGGGGTGCCACCAACGGCACGGCCCTGCGGCTCTACGACTGCTACAACGGCCCCACCCAGAAGTTCACCTTCGCCGGCGACGGAACCCTGCGCACCGGCGGACGCTGCGTCTCCACCCAGAACAACGCAACAGGCAACGGCACCCTGCTGGTCATCGCCGACTGCGGCAACGCCACCGGCCAGATCTGGACCCTGCGCGCGGACGGAACCATCTACAACCCCACCGCCAACCGCTGCATCGAACTCCCCGGCTGGAACGACGCCAACAGCACCGCACTCGGCATCTGGGATTGCTTCCCCGACCACGCGAACCACCGCTGGACCTACTACACCAACACCAGCAGCTGACCAACCAATGAGGCACAGGGACCCGCAGTGCACCCAGCACCGCGGGTCCCAGCATCGGGAAGTGATCATGACGCGCCTGGGACATTCTCCGGTCACTGACACACAACCGCAGGTCAAAAGATTGCGTCGGTTGACCACTGTGGTGGCCGCTCGCATTCGCGTTGGGTGAGCATCTGGGCGAAGGACCTGACGCGGCCGGTCAGAACGTCGAGTTCGGGGCACCTAGCCAGGACCGCCGTGAGCTGGCGGCGGGAGGCTTCGGGGAGGTTGTCGGGGCGTCGCAGGACCCAGCCGGCGACGGTTCGCGGCGATGGCGGCCGCGGCTGAACGGGCTGGGCCGAGGCCCGCTTGGGGCAGATGTAGGCCCGCACGGTCTGGTAGCAGCCGCGATACGCTCACCTGTAACCCCTGAGAGGCAGCCATGTCCGAGCACCCCACCAACGCCCGTACCTCCAGCGGCCGGCCGCCCGGTGCCCGGCGCGGTGACGACGGGCTGACGGACCGCCAGCGCGCGGTCATCTCGTTTACCGACTACTGATCCACGCTCCTGATGGTCTGTCAGAGTGTTGTTCTGGTCTGGTTTGGAATGGTTTACCAACCGTCTCGGGATGATCCTGCACGTACTGGAGTGCGGCGTCAGGAGTGACTGTTGGTCAGCGGGTTGGTGCTGGGGGATCTGAGGGTTCAGGAGATTCCACGGGCTGGTGGCGGGTACTCCTACACGATCTTGTGGCCGGACGGCCTGGTGGACGAGGAAGCGGACGGCTTCCTACGGCAGTTCGAGGGCCGTGGGACGCAGAGGACCTACGCGTACTTCCTGGTGGATCATCTGCGGTGGCGGGTGCGGGAGGGTCTTGGGACTGAGACGGTGGGGCTTCTTGATCTTCACCGGTACATGGGGGCGGTGGGGGCCGAGATCCCGATGCCGTTCGGGCAGCCGTGGCGGGTCCCGCCGAAGCGTCCGTACGGTGCCTCGGCGCTGGAGGTTCTCGCGGCCTGCTTGAAGGGCTTCTACGTTCACCAGTGCTCGGTGCGGGGAGTGAACGGGCACCTGTTGGGCGATCTGGACGTGAGGCGCCTGCCGACTCGTGCGGACCGCAGCCGGCGGTGCGGGTCGGTGTAGACGTAGCCGCGCTTCTCCAGGCTCTTGAGCTGGTGCGCGACGGAAGATGTGGAGCTGAGGCCGACCGCCTGGCCGATCTCCCGCATCGACGGCGGGTACGTTGCCGATGACCAGATCGGGCAGAAGGCCTCCGGTGCGAGCTCGGTGACCGGACCCTCCGCCGCCTACGTGCCGCTGGTCGGCCGGATCGCCGCCGGCGGTCCGATCCTGGCCGAGCAGATGGTCGAGGACGTCTTCCCGCTGCCCCGTCAGCTGGTCGGCGAGGGCGAGCTGTTCGCGCTCACCGTGCGCGGCGACTCGATGATCGAGGCCGCCATCTGCGACGGCGACTGGGTCACCGTGCGCCGCCAGCCGGTGGCCGAGAACGGCGACATCGTGGCCGCGATGATCGACGGCGAGGCCACCGTCAAGCGCCTCAAGCGCGAGGACGGCAAGATCTGGCTCATGCCCCAGAACCGGCTCTACGAGCCCATCGTGGGTGAGGGCGCGGTCATCCTGGGGAAGGTCGTGGCAGTCCTTCGGCGCCTCTGAGAGGAGAAGCACCACCCTTCCCCGCCGTGGCCGTCCCCAGGTCGCCGGACGGGGACAGATGTGACTGGTCGAGATAGGCGTCACTCGGAGCACTGGCCAACCTGCGGCTTTCGACGCTTCTGGTCGCGGTGGCTGTCACCGATTTGTCGCGGAACCTGTCACCTGCCCATCCGCTACAAGATGCAAGGCCACCCCTACTTCCTGCTCATCAACGTCGACTCCAACTCCCGGGCCAGCACCACGAAGGTCGAAATCAAGGGCACCAACACGGCCTGGATGACCATGGAACGCAACTCAGGCGCCAACTGGCAGGTGACCGCCGACCTCACAGTTTGGCCAGACCCGTCACCGCACCCGGCTTCTGACCCCACCTCCGTACGCCAGAGGGAGGGCCGCCACCCCCGTCGGGGGTGGCGGCCCTCTCCGCGCACACACGGCAATGAGGCCGCGGCAGGCGAGTACGCCAACGAGGCGGTCCGGCCCGGCCGCGGGGCCTCAGACGGGGACCACGCGGCGGATCTGGTTGTGGATGTAGGAGCGGCCGGGCCGGTCGGGGTCGGGGTCGGGCAGCAGATTCACGGTGTCGGCGAAGGGCAGGGCGTCGGCGCTGCCGTCGATGGAGAAGGTACCGGTCACGTGGATCAGAACGCCGTCCCCGGGGCTGGGCTGCGCGTCGATGACGTCCACCTGGTGCTTGGTCACGGCCAGCTGGCTGGTGGACCGGTCGACAGCCAGGGTCTGGCTGAACCCGTGGGTTCACTTGTTCGGGGTGTCGTCCGGGTTGGTCGGGTGGAAGCTGTCGTGGGTGGCTGCGATTTGGAGGGCCAGGGAGTCGAAGGGCTTCAGGCGTCGTCTGGCGTCCGGGAGGAGTTTTTCGAGGAGGCGTTTTGCCTCCTGGGGGTTGCCGGTCTCCCTGACGAGGCAGGCGTGCTTGTAGCGCACCGGCAACGTGAACACGTTGTCGGTGCCCCAGACACGGCTGTAGTCGGCGGCAAGGTCGGCGAACAGGGCGGCGGCCTCCGCCGTCTTGCCAAGGCTGGCGACGGCGTCGGCGTGCAGCTCGCGCATCCTGAGGGTGTCGCTGTGATCAGGACCCGGGGAACGGCTGTAGTCGGCGGCGAGGTCGGCGAACAGGGCGGAGGCTTCCGCCGTCCGGCCGAGGCTGCCGACGGCCTCGGCGTGCAGCCGGCGCACCGACAAGGTGCTGTGGTGACCGGGGCCGTGGACGCGGGCAAGGTCTTTGACGAGTTCGGCTGCGACGCGTTCGGCCTCTCCCATCTGGCCTGACTGGCTCAGCTGCTGGACCAGCTGTTGGCGCCGCTTCAGTGTGCGCGTGTGGTCGGGGCCCCACACGCGGGTGTCCCTGTCGACCAGCTCCGCGTACGCCTGTGCCGCGCTGTCGTTGCGCCCGGTCATCGCTCCGAGCCGGGCCATGCCGCTGAGGAGGGGGCCCGAGGCGGGGCTTAAGAAGGCGATGAGAGCCGCTGTACCTGCGGCTACCGCCTGGTCGGAGTCGCTCTGCCGGTTGTCCAGGACAACCGGGACAACCACTGCGGGCCGACCCGCGGGGTGCTGGACGAGCGCGGCGGGGGGATCCTCGTCCGGATCGTGGAGCTCGTCGGCGATGCGCCGGATGGTGCGGTCGTCGGTCTCGTTGATGGCCATGACGCGGGCCAGGACGGTCTCGAAGTCATCACCCACCAGGTCCGCCGGCGCGGGCTCCCCGGCCGCTTCGGTGGGCGCGAGCTGCGCGTGCTGCTGGCCGGTGTCCCCGACGCGCAGGCGGTCGAGTTCGTCGATGAGCTCCGCCGTCCGCTGCTGGGCGACCACGGCGAGCTCCTCGGCCTGCCGCTGTTTCTCCCGGGCGAGCTGCAGTTCCTCCTTCGCTCGCGCTTCCTGGTCCAACGCCCGCACCAGACGGATCTGCATCCGCTCCATCACCTGGGGGTCCGCCGAGATCTCAAGGAGGTGCTCCCGCTCCGCGGTGAGGCTCTCCACCCGGTCGGACAGCGCGCCGATCATCCCGGTCAGCACGACGACCAGCTGCAGGGAGTTGCGCTGTGCGATCAGGAGGTCGTTGACCTGGCGCTGCGAGGCGGTCAGCTCCTTGTAGACCTCCACCTGCTGGGCGCGCAGCAGCTCCAGCTCGGCCCCCGGGCCGGAGGCGCCGGCCTGCCCGACCGAGATGCTGGGGGAGCGGGCCGCCAGGAACAGCTCCCTGCCCCGGGCCAGCCGGACCCGGTGCAGGGCGGGCTCACGCACCGTCACGTCGATCAGTGTCGTCACGAACTCCTCGGGAGGCAGCTTGCCCGCCAGGTAGAGCCCCGTCTGGCTCTTGGAGTAGCCGACCTTCGAAGCGACCTCGGTCATCGTCAGCCTGCTGTCGTCGATCTGCTTACGCAGGAACTCCGCCAGGGCCTTGAGCTCGGGCACCTGGGTTCGCACCGGCGCCCACGGTCTCCCACCACGTTTGCGCTCCGTCACGTCCTGCTCCCACCCCTTTGAACGGGCCCCCTTCTTGTCCCGGCTGTCCCGGGACAACCCGCTGTTGTCCGGACCTTACCTGCGGTGATGCCACCGTCGGGTTGGGACTACCAAGACCAACCACATCTCCTTCCCGCCACCTGGCACACAGCAGGAACCCGGGCCCCGGCCCGGCAGCATCCGTGGAGGAGAACATGACCTCGCAGCGCCCGAACCACTCAGACCAGTCCTTCCTCAGCGTCTACGCAGCCCTCGTCCTCCTGGCCGCCGCCTTCATCGGCCTCGTCGGCGGCGGACTGACCTTCTTCAGCGGCAGCTCCGTGGCCACTGCCGTACTCGCCGGGGCGACCGCCTTCGGCGTCAGCGTCCCCGTCCTGCGTTCACTGATCAGCTGACCCGACAGGCGGCTCGGCGGGAGGGATTCTCTTCTCCCGCCGGCCCGTCTTGGCAGGGTGTGCGAGGGCGCCCGAGCTGGCGATGACATCGGCCTCACGGCACCTTCCGAGCGGCCACGCACACAGCCGGAAGGCCGCCACCTGCAGGTGACGGCCTCTGCATTACCTGGAAGAAGGCCAGTTGGATCGCCGCGTCTTGAAGGTCTGTCAGGGAGCTGCGGACCGTTCCGGTCCTACCTGCTGAGCCGGCGATTCTCGGTCACGATCTCGTACATGCCCGGTCCCACCTTGCGGAACCTCCCGCCACAGCCTTCGCAATCCGGGCCCTCTGCACATCCACCCGATCCATCCGCGTGACAGGTCGGCGCGGTTTCGCTCCGACCTTTCGAGCTGCCGGGCGGCTGGGTCCCGCTGGTGCTCCGGCGGGGCCGCCGTGGGGGTGTGTCAGGGTTGGGGCCATTCGCTGCGGGTGGGGAGTTCGGCGGGGGCGGTGGGGAGGTTCAGGGTGGTGAGGTAGGTCTTGGCGTCGGGGGTGACGGGGTAGCCGCAGCGTTCGAAGTGGGGTGCGACGTTGTAGCCGGCGGCAGCGCTGGCGTAGACGGGGAACGCGGTGTCGCCCTGGGCCTTGAGCGTGGGGAAGGCGTTGTCGCGAATGAGCTTGTGCATGTCGGCCCAGTAGCGGTCGCCGGACTGGATGCGGATCTGGTCGAGGCAGGCGACCTGGGACCAGCGGTGGGCGTCGCTGCGCTTGGCCGCGTCGTCGACCCCAGCCTTCCATCCGGCGATGTCGTCGAGGGCCTTGTCCCAGGTGGACTTGTCCAGTCCGGGCTGGCCGGTGACGGCGCGGATGGCGGCGTTGCCGTAGATGTCGACATCACGTTCGGTGTAGCCGGTGCCGGAGACGGCCCGGGGCTGCTGGACGTGCCCCACCTCGTGCCACACGGCCTCGTGGTCGGGCTTGGCGAGCTCGGCGAGCTTGAGGCTCCAGTAGGTCCAGGTCGGGCCGATGGCCATGAACCCCTTGGAGGTGTACGCCCCGCCGATGTCCAGGTAGTCGCTGAATACAAAGTGGAAGGGCAGAGGGCTTCGGCTGTGCCGGGGTGAGGAGCCGTCCAGCCCCACCAAGGCGTCCTCGGCGGCGATCGCCTTCTCGTAGATCGCCAGGAGCCGGTCCTGGTCCTGGTCCTGGTACTTCAGGGCGGTGGCCCGCTCCAGGGTGAGGAGCGTGTGCGGGCCCATCAGCTGCGCGCGGGGCGCGTCGGGGAGGTCGCCCAGCTGCTGGCGGAACTGGGCGGGGGTGGTGACACCCCACTGGAAGAACGGCAGGGGCCGGGCGCCGGAGCTGGCAGGGAAGGCGACCCTCGCGTGCTGTCCGGCGGCGACCGGGCCGGTCAGGGCGAGGTAGACCTCGCCGCCAACCCCGTACGTGTCGGTGACGGTGACGCGGCCCGAGGCGGAGACGTCGGTGAACCGCATCTCCCCCTTCGCCTTGTCCCCGGTGTCGGCGATCGTCATGTCCGGGGTGCCGATGCCGACCGTGAGCGTCCCGCCCGGCGGGATCACGACGTCCAGGACCAGATCGGTGCCCTTGGGCAGGTAGTACCCGGCGGCCACCACCTGGCTCAAATGCTGGCCCGGCACCGTGGCCAGCCGCGCGGTTTCAGCGGTGTCCAGCGGGACCGCGGAGATCTCCACCGTTTCCCGGGTCTTGCGGTAGAACACCGACGGCGACCCGTCGCCCCGGGCCAGCACCAGCGCGGGGTCCAGGGCCACCGCGTCCGGTGCGGGGGCCACCGCGGTGACCGCACCGGCGGTGGCAGCGGTGGCGGGGAGTGCCGACAGCGGCGTGACGGTGGCGACGATGACGATCGAGCAGGCGGCCAGGAGAACTCGGCGGGAGCGGACCCTTGAGGTCACGGGCGTGTCCTTCCGGAACAGCGTGGCGCCACCCCCCGGTCGGGTGCGGCGTCCGGCACCTCGGAGTCTTCCGACCACCACCACACACCGCGACCCGAGGACACCCGGGGAGTGACTGACCGCCACCGGTGCGAGCGCGCACCACGGCCGCCGGTCCCCGGTGAGGCTTCCCGCCGCAGGACCGGGCCTTGCGGCCTGTCACACGTCGGGCCGGAAGAGGTCCTGTGCCGGTCGGGTCTCGGGGGGTTGGACGGGGCGGGCTTCACCGGTTCGGCCGGTCCCCGCACGGGGCGCCTGTGGCTGACGGCTGGTCAGGTGGCCGCGGGGGCGTCGGGGGTGAGGTGGCTGGTGCCGAGGGTGTTGACCTGCTGGGCGGTGTCGCCGAGCTGGTAGCGGGCGTAGAGGAAGGGCGGGGCGAGCGGGGCGATGGCGTTCTCCAGCGCGGTCTGCAGCGGCTGCCGCAGGTGCGGCTCGGCGTTGTCCAGGATGGTCAGCACGCGCGCGATGGAGGACGCGAGCTGTGCGGCGTCGCGGCGCATTCGCCGGGCGGCGCCGAGGGCGCGGTCGGGGTCGGGGTCGGTCATACCGTGTCCAACGCCAAGCGCCCCACTTGGTTCCGGCCGGCGCGGCGGGCGGTCGCGCCGGCCGGCTTCGGCGCAGCGGCCGCAACGCGGGAAGGTCGCGGATCCACAGAACCGGCCTGTGCCGGCCGCATCGGTGCGCCGGAGGTGAGGCGGCGGGCTGGGGACCGAGGACGTGCCTGTGGTTGATGACCCGTTTCGTCGTAAGGCGGACATGTGGCTGGTGGCCGCGGGAGAGCACCAACTGTGGCGGGGGCGATGGCAAGGCAGACCCGTGGTGCGCTGGCAGGGCCGGCGTGTGGGGGTCCGGCGCCGGCTGTTCCTGCTGCAGGCAGGGCCGGGGCCCCGGCGGGAGACCACGGGGTGAAAAGCACCCTCCTGCGGCCTCGCGGACGTGCCGAACCGTTTCCTCGGCGCCGGTTCGCTCGTTGTTCCGGTCGGCGCCTCTAACCAGGGCAGCGTCTGCCCGCCCAGCCGGCCGTGAGAACCCCCACGGTCACCCGGCACGGCGGGCGGAACCCGGGGCCGGTCCGGCCGGTACGCCGTGCCGGACAGGCTCCGGGCGACCAACCCGCTCCGGACCGCCCCCGAGGCCCTGGCGGTTGGAGACCGCTCCCGCGTCCTGCCCCGGCCGCCCGCCCCTTTGACCGGACGCCCGGGGCAGCATCGGCGCCGTGAGCGGCAGCACCCCACCGGGCATCCCATCCCCTCCTCGGCCCCCACAGCACACCACAGCGCCCCTGCCGCCCGGCAGGGGCGCTGTGGTGGGTGGGTCAGGGGGTGGTGTGGAGTGCGGTGAGGGTGTGGGGGCCGTTCATGGTGACGGGCAGGGGGTTGGCGGTGCCGGCGGGCTTGCCGTCGAGCTGCCAGCCGGTGAACCCGGTGGGGTCGGTGGTGGCGTGGACGACGGTGCCGGTGGCGTAGCGGCTGCCGGGGAGGTCGAGGGTGATGTTGCCGGTGGTGGTGAGGGGCTGTCCGCCGCCGCGGACCGCAATGCGGGTCAGGTCGCCGGTGGGCTGGGGCAGGCCGAGCGGTGCGCAGACGCCCTGGCTGCCGGCGACGCCCCAGGTGGTGAAGAAGGCGCTGAGGTCGTGGCCGGTGGCGGTGCAGGCGGTGGTCATGTAGTAGTTCCGCTTGGACTGGTCGTCGGTGAACTTGGGCTTGTTCTCGCGGGTCAGCTGGTAGACCTTGGCCTGCGCGGCGTCACCGTAGGCGACCCGCAGCTGCTCCAGCATGACGAGCTTGGTGAACAGCTGCGAGTAGGGGCAGGAGGGGTCCTCCTGGGTGCCGCCTTCCATGTTGAGCGGGACGCAGTCGTAGTCGCGCTGGTCCTTGGGGAGTTGGAGCCACTTCCAGGCGTCGTTCCAGGTGTTGGGGTCGGCGTCGGTGAGGCCGGGGGTGTTGCGCTGGACCGCGAGCGAGAACTGGTTGACGGTCACCTCGGTCATCGCGGTCCAGGTCCAGGTCTGCTGGTTCTCGTGGCCCATCTCGTGCCAGGTGCCCCAGGCCTTGCGCACCTGGGCGGGGTCGAGGGCGCCGCCCATGTAGTTCTGGCTGCGGGGGAAGGCGATGCGGTAGTTCCCGGAGTTGCGGTTGCCCCCGGCGTTGGTGCTGTTGGACTCCACCAGGAACTGACGCAGCGGGCCGACGCGGTGGGCGGGCTTGGAGTCGTCGAAGCCGGCGACGTCCTGTTCGACCTTCCAGATGTGGCTGTAGTTCTCGTGGAGGGCGTTCTGGTCGGTGGCCCGGTAGGTCATGGCGCTGTCGCGCGTGGTGGTGAGCGTCATGTGGTCGCCGCTGGACTGGGCCCAGGGCAGGGTGCTGGCCTCGAGCATGGCGCGCCACTGCGCGTTGGTGCTCTGGTGCTGGCGGAAGTAGGGGACGGGCACGGCGCTCTGACCGAGGCTCACGGTGACCGGTGGCGCGGTGGCGTCCAGGGAGTCCTTGGCGTACTGGACGTAGAGGAGTCCGCCGAAGGGGTCGCTGATGTGGTTGGTTCCGGGGTTGAGCCGGAGCGTGGCGGGTCTGGCCCGGTCGGTGGCGGTGTCGTCGGTGGCGGAGACCAGGTCCCAGGTGCCGATCATGAGGTTCACCGGCGGGGCGCCGGGCGCCGTGTCCAGCTCGACGTCGAGTTCCTGGCCCGGGTTGAGGTAGAAGCCGGTGGGCTGGATGTCCGGCCACAGGTACTTGCGCTGGGTGCGGTCCTTCTCGGAGGCGGAGGAGGGCAGCGCCTGCAGCGTGAGGGTCCGGGGCTGGGTGAACAGCTCCGGGCGGCTCTGCTGGAAGGGCGGCTGGGCGGGGGTGGTCTGCCAGGTGTAGGTGTGGGCGGCCCGGCCCGTCTCCCTGCCCTGCCGGTCACGGAGCACCAGGTCCACGTCGGCGGACACGCTCTGCGCCGTGGTCTGCGCGTCGACCGTGAAGACCAGGTCGGAGGTCCACGGCGCCTTGGACTTGGCCCAGCCCGAGCCGTAGGAGCACACGGTGGTGGCGGTGGGGTCCTTCACCGGGCACGAGGCTCCGCCGTTGTCGACGGAGTACGTCCGCAGGCCCGGCGACGGAGCGACGGACAGTTCGACCGTCCAGGTGTCGTCCCGGGGGCCGAAGGCGAAGTGGGCGCTCGCGGTGACGCCCCGGCCCTTGGCGGCCATGCCGCCGCCCTGCGGGGTCAGCGTCACCGCCGGGGCCTCGGCCCGGACATCGGCGCTCGCGGCGGTGCCGGCGCGTGTCACTGCCACGGCCGGTGCCGCCAGGGACAGGGACAGTAGGGATACCAGGACCGCACCCGCTCGTGCGGGACGCCTTCGAGGACCGTGCATGGACTCGCCTCCTGACAGACCCCCCGGTGGGACCCTCAGTCTCACGGCCCGGATCACCCGATCGTCGCTTCGCTCACGGAGCAGGCGAGTGAACTCGCATCCCGTTGCTCGAGGGTGGCACTCCGGTCCGCGTCTGGCAGCGGCCCGCAGGATCGGCGCACGCGCCCGCTCGCGCAGCCCGAGCGGCCATCGCCTGTCCAGGCGCACCGCACGTTCCGTGGGCACGGACGAGAGCGGGTCAGGATTTCAACGCCGCCCGACATTCAACATCCGGCGCGGGCCACTGGCTTCCGCCCGGCTGCGAAGGGGGCGTTACTTGACGCTGTGGACACCGGCCTGGCGGTGCGCTCCACGCACCTACCGACACGGCCCACTGCGCCTCGGACACGGCCGGGCCGGCGGACCATCTGGCCGCGGCCCGGATCCGCCCAAGTGCGGGCGCACCAGGCCCTGCCAACGCTCCGGAAGGAAACACCATGGCCTCAGCCAGTGAGCGGGCCCCGGCCCGCGGCATCGCGCGGGAGCACCAACGGGCCGGCGGACCCGGACTCCTCCGCCCCCGCGTCACCAGGACCGCGCGAGGACGGTGGCGGGCATGAGCGCTTCCGACGCCGGGACCGGCCTGGCGTCCGTCCGCCCGCAGTCCCGCGCGCAGGTCGCCGCGAGGGGCTGGGCACTCGCCGGGGCCATGTGTGTCGCGGCCCAACTCGCGCTCCTCGTACGGTGGGTGGCGGACGAGGGCTACCGCCTGACCGGGTCCCGCCCCGCCGCCACCACCACGGCGTTGGTGCTGCAAGGGGTCTTCACCGCACTGGTGGTCATCACCCTGGCGGTGCTCGTCGGCTGGGTCTGGCGGCAGAGCCGCGCGGAGGGCCGGCTGTCCTTCGACGCGGCGGCCGTCATCGGCCTGCTGCTGTCCACCTGGCTCGACCCCGTGCAGGACTACGCCCGTCCGGTGTTCGTGCAAAACCTCCAGGCACTCACCCCGGCCGGCTCCTTCGGCCCCTACCTGCCCGGCTGGCAGGGCGAAGCCGCCCACACCGTCAGCTGGCTGTGGCTGCCACTGCTGCCCATGTACGGCGCCTTCTACGCCGCCATCGTGCTGATCAGCAACCTCATCCGGCGCGCGGGCACCCATCGCCCCCACCTGTCCACGGCCCGGCTGTACGGCCTGGGCTACCTCATCTCCTACCTGACGGTGGCACTGCTCACCCAGATCTACCCCCTGCTCGCCGTCGGAATCTGGGGGCACGCCATCCCCCAGCTGACCCTGTTCGCCGGCCACTGGTACCAGTGGCCGCTGTACGAGGCCCCTGTCACGGCCCTGGTGGTCCTGCTGCCGGCGATCCTGCGCCACCAGCACCTGACGCGAGGTCAGAGCGTGGTGGAACGCGGCCTGGAGCAGCTGGCGCCGAGGAGGCAGTCGTGGGTGCGGCTGCTGGCGGTGACCGCCTGGATGAACGGGGCCGTCCTGCTCTACATGCTGGTCCAGATCCTGCTCTCGCTGGTGCCCGGCAGCGGGCCGGACAGCCTGCCCGCCCACTTCACCACCACCCCGTGACCGCCACCGGCCTCCGCACGGGGAGGACGCGATGACCCGCACCACGCGCTGGGACAGCGCCCTGGTCCTGGGCGGCGGCTACGCGGGCCTGCTCGCCGCCCGGGTGCTGGCCGGACACTTCCGCCGCGTCACCGTGCTCGAACAGGACCGCCGCACCGACGACGGGCACCGCCCGGGCGTCCCGCAGGCCCACCACCCGCACGCCTTGCTGGCACGCGGCGCGCAGGAGCTCGAGAAGCTCTTCCCCGGGCTCCGGACCCAACTCCTTTCCCACAACTGCCCGGTGGGCGACTTCGGCGCGATGACCCGCATCAGCTTCCCCGGCGGATGGGCGCCGCGCGCACCGGCCGGCTTCGACGTCCAGTTGGTGGCACGGACCATGCTCGAACAGATCCTCCGCGACCGGGTGGCCGCTCTCGGGCCGGTGGTCCTCGACCACTGCGCGCGCGCCGGTCGGCTGCTCGTCGACCACGCGAGCGGGCGCGTCTCGGTCGGCGTGCACCGCCGTGGCGAAGGGGAAGACCGGGAGGAACTCGTCGACGCGGACCTGGTGGTCGACGCCACCGGCCGTGGCAGCAGGATGCCCCAGTGGCTGTCCCAGGCCGGCTACCGGTGCCCGCCGAGCCTGGTGGTCGACGGCCACGTCGCCTACAGCTCCCGCCGCTACACGCTGACGCCCGTCCCGGGCCGGGACTGGTCGGCCTCCTACCAGCCCGCCCTCGCGCCCAACGCCCCGCGCGGCGGCGTCCTGGCCCGGATCGGCACCGACCAGTGGCTCCTGGCGCTGATCGGCGCGGCCGGGCACACCCCGCCCACTGACGACGTCGGCTTCCACGACTACGCCGCGAACCTGGCCAACCCCGACTTCGCCCGCATCATCGACGACGGCACACCGCTGGGACCGGTGCGCCGCACCCGCGCGACGGCCAACCGCTGGCACCGCTACCACCGGGTCCCGAACTGGCCCGGGCGCCTCCTGGCCCTCGGCGACTCGGTCTGCGCGCTCAACCCCGTCTACGGCCAGGGCATGACCGTCGCGGCCCTCCAGAGCACGACACTCGACACCCTCCTCGCCGGCCGCCGCCCCGGGCAGCCACCGGACGTCGGCCCGGCCTTCCAACGCGCCGCCGCCGCACTCGTGCGCGCACCCTGGCTGCTCAACACCTCCGCCGACCGGGCCTGGGACACCCAGGACACCCCACTCGCCAGCCGCCTCGCCACCGGCTACCTCAACGCCCTGACCGCCCGCATACCCCACGACCCCGCTCTGTTCCTGCGCTTCGCCCGCACGATGAACATGCTCGACTCCCCCCTCACCCTGGCCACCCCGGCCGTCCTGGCCCGCCTCGCACTGCCGTCCGCACAGCCCCGGCACAGTGCCCGCCAGAACCCCGGCACGACGCCGCTGCCGTGACCACGCCGACGACGCCCGCCGCACGACCACGAAGCCGCAGCAGGGCTCACGGGTGAAGGCCGAACCCATCGGACGCCGCATCCGTGGCGGAGCTCCCGGCCCCAGCGGACAGTGACCGGGCCCGCCGTCGCCTGGAGGAGCCGGGCCCTGGGCGGGCACAGGCGTGGACTGAGACTGCGGGCCGCCCGCCGTAGACGGCACGCTGGTCGCCGTGAGCGAGCACAAGCCCACTCAATTGGGTGCGGGTGCGCCTGTCTGCCCGCGGCGAACCGCCCATCGGAGGCGCCGGCCCAGGTACCCCGCCACGCGCCGCCGACTCCAAGCCGTCGCGTGGTGTCCGATCTGTCGCGGCACTGCGCCCAAGCCGCTCACGGCTGCTTTCAGGATATGGTGCCAACCACCATGGCATTGAGGTCAGTTGGGAGCCGCCAGCAGCAAGGCCATCACGATACTGTGGACCTGATCGCCCCTTGCGGCCACAGAAAGGCGTATGCGATGAAGGTGTACAAGATCGTAGTGATCCACAATGGTGAGGAACCCCAGCCCAGTGAGGTTCAGGTGATTGCCGACTACGTGCAGAGCAACCTGGGGCACGACATCGCGGGTGCCGTGCTCACCGTGTCCCGGATTCGCGCGACGGTGCCGAGCAACGACCTGATGATGGCGGTCTTGGCCAGGATGGACGCGGAGGGAGAGCTTCCCGGCGGGAACATCTCCAATGCTCTCCTGCAGGAGCTGAACACCACGAAAGGCAAGGTCGCCCTGGGGATCGTGCCCTGGGCGTAGGCCCCTCCGCTGTGTTGGCATCCGGGCCCGCGGTGCGGCGGTGGGCAAGGCGGTGCGGTGACCACTCGGCATGTTCTACTGATTCCCTCTGCCGAGTGTAGTTGACTGCGCATCAGTTGCCATTGAAGCTTCTGGTGTCGGGGTTCGGGATCGCACTGGGGGTTGTATGTCGTTGTCGGAGCGCGGGGAGGGTGACGGGCTTCCGGCCGGCGTTCGCTTCAAGCAGACCGAACGGACAGGCCAGGCCACTTACCACGTCTACGGCGGGTTGAGCCGGCGGGCAGCGCTGGAATTTCTTCGTGGGGCCCATGTCAAGAACGAGCTGGTATACACCATCGTGGAGACCCCGGAGGGCAACTTCGGGCGGGACCTCATCTACCTGTTCGATGAGGCCAACGGCGAGCCGATCGAGTTGGCGGAGCGGCCGCGGAGCCAGAGCCCTTCGCCGTCGGGCACGCGGTGTGCCTGGTGCGACTTCTTCGTCGTGCCGTACAGGCTGCCGATCAATGACGAGATGGCCAGCTCGGTGTCCGTGCATTTCACCTACGACAAGCTCGCGCTCCTGGTGAAGACAGGCGGCGGGCTGCGCTGCGGTGCGTGCTCGATACTGCAGTGCGCCGTGTGCAGTGGCATCGACCAGACCGGCGGTACGGCGGTCGCAACCACCTGCCAGGTCTGCGGAGAAGGGATGGCGGTCCATACCGCTGTCGGCCCTGTCGAGCACGCGGTTACGCCGGGCGGGCCCGACGCGGAGCAGACGGTCACGCTGCCCGCAAGTCCGATGGGGGACGAGCTGTGGGGCATGGCGCCGCTGCGTCTGCCATGGAACATCGATGTGGCACGGTTCTTCGGGCAGCGCACACTGCCGTACGTATGGCCGGAGGACGCTCGCCACACGGAGTACATCGGCAGTGGGGAGCGGGCCCAGGCGCTCCTGCGCGCCAGTTGGACCAATGTCTTCCTTCATCACCCCAACCCCGAGGTGGCGTTGGGGTGTCTGCACAGCGCACCGCCCGACGGGATGCCGGCCCTGGCGTCGCTCGCCGACCTGCTGGCCTCGCCCACGGCCGAGCCACGGGTCAAAGAGGAGGCATCGAGGGCGCTTTGGCGGCTGAGCGACGGGCTGGTCGGCCACACGCTCAACGTCCTTCTGTCGCGGGGCCTGATCACGTCCGGCTATGACACGCACTCGGTTCACCAGGCGCTGGGGCATCTCCGTACGGCCTGTCCTCCGAGTCGGTGTGCCTGGTTCGAGGAGCAGTTGGTGCGGTCCGAGGACGACTGACCTCTGGGCGCCAGGTGTCAGACGCCGATGTGGACGTAGGACGCCCACAGGAACGGGTTCTGGAGTGCGTCCGGGGTGCCGTCTCCTCCGCGGGCGCGGAGGGTCGCCCGATGGAGGGCCTGTGCTGCGCGGCTCACATCCAAGTCGCCTTCCGGCGTGCGGAGTCGGGCATAGAAGTCGTCGGCGATGCGTACCGACAGTTGATCGTCGATCTCCCACAGCGTGCTGATGACGTGTGGGAAGCCGGCGATATGGAACGCCGAGGCCAGATGGATCGACTCGTCGAGCAGGCGCACCGGCTGGGTCGTCGCTGTGCTGCACGCCGACAGGTAGGCGAGCTGTGCCCGGCCCAGCTCGACCGGGGCCAGGCTCGCGGCGGTCAGCGGGTCGTGTTCGTGGTCCCGTAGCAGGAGCCGGCTGCGTGAGGGCTGGCGCGGGTCGGTGGCGCCGTGGCAGGAGAAATGGGCGATCGGGTGGTGAGGGAGGCGGGCGAGGACGGCAGCCTTCGTCGGCTCCGCCGCGGCGCCCAGCGCGGCCTCCTGGTCGGCGAGCACGGTGAGTTCGGGCAGGTGGCCGCGCAGCACCCCGACCTCCTCCGTGACGTGCGGCAGGCGGCCCAGGCCAGGAAGTCCCGGCGTGGCCGGCATCGCCACCACCAGCGCCGAAAGGGCCGGCCCGCGTCGCGCGGGTGACGTGCTCTGTCTGGTGTGGATGACTGTGCGAAGGGAGGGGGCGTAGGAGGAGACCACGCGGTCGATGACCGTGCGCGGGCACTGCTCGCGGGCCGCGGTGGTGTGGTGGCCCGCGGCGTGGATCGGCAGCAGGCTCAGCAGGCCGCAGGGAACCCACCAGACACGGGGCCAGGGCTCCGTGCCTGCAGAGCGGCCGGTGCGGTGGCCGAGTTCCTCCAGCACCGGGGCCGCGATGGTGTCCCACAGCCACTCCAGTACGGAGAGGATCCGGGTGCCGCCCCGCTCCTCCGCTGCCGCGTCCCCCGTCAGGATCAACTGCCGGGCCGCCAGGAACGCCGAGGCCTGGGTGGCCACGTCGTCCATGCCGGCCTGCGGGAGCGGCAGCGCCGTGACCCCGTGCGGGGTGACCAGGAGGGCATGGCTCCCATAGGCGCTGGCGTTGAGCACGACCACCGGCCCTGCCTGCGCCGCGCCGAGCAACTCGTCGGCGTTGGGCGGCAGACCGAACGAGCCGAAGCCGGCGAGCGCCCTGATCCTGGCCAGCGTGGCGGCGAACTCCGCAGCGAGTTCGTGCCGTTCGCGGCCGCCGGGCTGTGGTGCGGCCGTGGGAGTGCCGGGCTCCGCACCGCCCGACGACGGGCCGGCTTCCCAAGGCTGGTCGAGCAGATCGCGGAGTTCGACGAAGCGCGTGGCGAGCTCCGGGTCTCTGAGGCGCAGGGCGGACAGGTCGTCGCGGCCGTCGAGCGCCTGGCTGATAAGGACCCCGCGGCCGGCCTCCAGCAGGCTCAGAGCCCGCCGCGGCCGGTCCGCCGTAGGCAGCCGCGGATCGGCCAGGACGAGCGAGGCCGCCTCGCCGGCCAGTCCCGCCAGGCCGCCCAGCGCGTACTCCTGGTCGCTGCGGGCCAGGCGGCGGGGGCTGACCTCCGGCAGGAGCCGTACCGCGTTCTGGAGCAGGTCCGTCGCACGCGGCACTTCGGATGCGGCGACCAGGTCAGCGGCGGCGGCCCTCGCGCAGCCGAGGCGTTGCAACACCGGCGCCGCTTCCACAGCCGCGGCCTCGACATCCGCCGCCGTCGCGGCGCTCCGGTCGTCAGGGCTGCCCGTGTACGCGTGGCGGGCGCGCAGGGCGGCACCCAGGTTGGCAAGGAACCGGGCCCGCTCCGGGTGGCTGCCGGAGATCAGCGACACACTTCTGCGGCCCGCGGCCACCGCCTCTTCCACGTCCTCGGGACGCCCGGTCCGTGTGTGCCTCTGTGTCAGGGCGTCCGTCAGGTTCGAGAGGTACCGGGCCAGATCATCGGCCTCCCGACCAATCGACGCCGCCACCGCGTGACGCGTCACGTCGATCCCCTCGTCCAGATCCTCGGGCCGGCCGGCGTACTCGAACCGCGCCACCAGGACGTTGCCGAGATTGGACAGGTGCATCGCCCGGTCGGACCTGTGGATCCCGGTCGCCATCGCCTCACGGCAGAGGGCTACCGACGCCTCGATGTCGTCCCGGTCACGCGTCCGCCGGGACCGGGCCCACAGCAGAAGGCCCAGCGCGTTGAGCACCGTGGCACGCCGTCTGCGGTCGAGGCCGGGGTTCTGCAGCTGCGCCCGCTCGTGGCGGATCGCCTCCTCCAGGTCCGCGACCGCCCCGGCCTGCCTGTGGCGCAGGAACAGCAGGCCCGAGAAGTATGCAGGCCCGGGCCGGTTGTCCTGCGTCCGGGCCAGACCGGCGCGGGTGAGCACGATGGCCTCGTCCAAGTCCGCGACCGTCCCGGTCGCCTGGTACCTGTACGCCAGGGTCCCCACGAGGATCAGTTCGGCGGGCGCCTCGGCGCGTCCGCTGGCGCTCTCGGCGAACGCGCGTGCGAGGCGTACGGCTTCGTCCAGATGCTCGGTGCTCCCCGACAGGCGCGCCCTGAGGGTCAACTGGTCCACCCGACTGGCCAGATACGCCTGCCGCTCGGGATGGTCCGCGGGAGTCATGTCGAGGGCCGCGAGGCTGCAGGCCAGTGCCTCGTCCAGGCCCTCCGGGTCGTGGGTCACCCTACAGCGGTCCGCCAGAGCGCCGCCGAGACCGTTCAGGCTCATCGCTTGGTCGCCGCCTTCGCGCGGGCGGGCTTTGACCGCGCGCCGGGCGACGGCGACGGCCTCCTCGATCGGCTCGGTGCGTCCGCTCTCCATGACGAGGAGGCGCAGGCTCTGGACCAGATTATGCAGCGCGTGCTTGCGCGAGGGGCCCGGCCGGCTCAGCACGACTGCCGTGCGCTTGAGGTCGATCGCCTCCTCCAGGTCCTCGACCGACCCGAGGTATTCGAACCGCTCGTTCAGCGCCGCGCCGAGATTCGCCAGCGCGGCGGCGCCGTCAGGCGGGCGCGAAGGCGGCAGGCCCGCCGCAGTACGGGCCACCTCGATCGCCTCGTCGAGATCCGCCTTCCGCTCGGCCACCCTGAACCGCTCCAGGAGCAAGGCCGCGAGCGCCGAGAGACAGGCGGTGTCCCTTCGGGCAAGAGAGATGGCCTCGCGCCCAGCGGCGATCGCAGGTTCCAGGTCCGCCGCATCTCCGGACTCCCTGAAGCGCAGATGCAGCGCACCGAGAAGCCGGTAGAGATGCGGTACGCGGCCGGGGTCGTCGGCCGGCAGCGCCGCGACGGCAGCGCGGAACGAGGAGATCGCGCAGTTCAGCTCCGCCAGGGAACGGGTTTGCTCGAAGCGACTCCAGGCGGAATCGCCTGCCTCTGCATACGAGTTCGCCTCATCGAAGGGGGACACCCGGGCAGCCCATCACTTCAGGGCAGGAGGATCCGCTGGGGATCCTCGCGGATCAGACTGAGCATCCGGTCCAGTTCGGCCGGTTCGATGCCGGCCGGCACCTCGAGCCTGGCCCCGGACGCGAGCTCGATCACGATGCGCTGCCCCTCCTTGGCCGCGCCGCGCCCCAGGATGCCGGTCACCAGCGTGGTCAGGGCGGAACTCGCGGCGGCGATGGTGGCCACGAGAATCGCGGCATCCCCCGTCCGGAACCTCGACGACCGCTGTTCCAGCTCCACCGAGATCCCGGAATTCCAGGATCCGTCACGGCTCAGTTCGCCGTACACGTCCTCCGCAGCACGCGAATGCGACGCGACAATCACACGCCACTTGGGCAGCTCCAGAACCATCCCCCAGTCCCTCCCCAACGTGATCAACACAGGGTGCACAGAACCCAGTTGTTGGTTGAGTATGGCACGGGGCGGCAATCCCTGATCACAAGACGTTTCCACGCAACAGAGGCACTCGTGGCGAAGCTCCATGCGAACTGTTTTGCGGCGAAGTCGAGCGTCACACCACCGCAGGCCGGCCCGCGGCTACGAACACCGCCCGGCCTCGGCCAAGTCACCTCGAAGCGCCGAAGGCCGGAACGGAGCTTGCCAAGGCCGCGGATGTCGGGCTGACCTCGGCGGGAGATGACGGGCACGATCCGACGGCCGGTCACCTCGTGGCGGACGGGCCGGCACCACCATGAGCTGGCCCGCAGGGCGAAGCTGCCCAGGATCTGTGCGGGCGCACTCGCGGTCTGGCCAGGGAAGGTCCGGGTGATGACGCCGGTCCTGTGGTCCAGATCCCAGCGGCTCGCCCGGGATGGGCACGGGACCGACCCGTGCCCATCCGGGGCCGGTCAGGGCCGGCGGGCGGCCAGGAGGGCGTAGCCGACCGAGGGGAGTTCGCCGAACTGGAAGAGGACCTCGGCGAGCTGCTCGACCTGTTCGGCCGGCAAGTAGGCCCCCCAGCTGTCCTTGTTGCCCCGCAGACCCTGGGCGAGGACGTCGAAGCTGCGCTTGACGTGGGGGTGGATGTCGGTGAACTCCACCGGTTCCAGGCCCGCTTCGCGCAGCAGGTCCTGGTACTCCTCAGTGTGGCGCAGCCACTGGTACTGCAGCAGGTTCTTGAAGCCCTCGACGACCGGCAGGGCGGGGCCGGGGACCGGGCCGCGCAGGTAGGCGTCGCTGATGACCAGGTGGCCTCCAGGGCGCAGGACCCGGGCGACCTCCCGGAGGACCTGGAGCTGGTCGGTCATGTGGCCCATCGACTCGATGGCCATGGCCGCGTCGAAGGAGGCGTCGGGGTAGGGGAGAGCGCAGGCGTCGGCGTAGTCGAAGGCCACGCGGCTGGTGTGGGCGCCCTTCTCGGCCCGGGTGCGGGCGGTGTCGATCTGTCCGTGGCTGATGGAGACCCCGGTGATGTCGAGGCCCAGGGTGCGGGCCAGGTGCAGGGCGGGGCTGCCGTTGCCGCATCCGATGTCGAGGACGTGGTGGCCGGCGGTGGCCTGCAGGCGGGCTCCGACCTGGTCGGTGAGGTGGTTGGTGGCCTCGGCGACCGTGCTCTGGTCGTCGGGTTCGGCCCAGTAGCCGAGGTGGAGGTTGCCGCCGAGGATGTCGGCCAGCGACTCGGTGACCTCGTCGTACATCTCTCCGACCGCTTTGCCCGAGGGCGCCTGGTTGGTGGTCATGGCTGTGTCCGTCCTTTCGTTGATTCGCGCTGTGTCCGCTAGGTGTTGATGGCCGGTCAGCTCTCGCCACCACCCCTGGACGGTGGCGATGGGCAGGGGTTGGCTGCTGTCGTCCGTGGGGTGGTGGGTGAAGGCGCTGGGCAGGGGCGCCGGGTCGGAGGGTGTGGTGTATCGCTGGGAGGTGAGCGCCCAGTCCTGGGCGGCGCGGATGAAGGTGCCCAGGTCCTGGACGTAACGGCGCTGAGTGGTGGTCAGTTCGCCATCGTGGGTGTCGCGAAGGCGCAGGAAGTTCACGATCACCCGGTCGCGTTGGGCTATGACCTGCGACAGTGCCTGCGAGGCGGGGGCGCCGTCGGTGGCCTGGACGACGCGGACCGCGTTCATGCAGTACTGGGGGGTGCGGCTCTCCTTGTGGAAGGAGAGGATGTCGTTGTCCCAGCCGATGACGAACAGGCACATCTCGGTCAGCGCCTTGACGGTGGGGTGATGCCGCTCGGCCGGGCTCAGTTCGTAGCCGCCGGCCATCTCCAGGAACGGCTCCACCGCGGTGGCCGCACCGTTGTAGAGGCGGATGAGGGCGTAGTCGCTGAGGTCGGGCAGGCTCTGGTGGCTGCGGTGGTGGGCTTCCCAGATCAGCGACAGGAAGTACTCCCGAGTCCCGTCGATCCACCGCGCCAGCTGACTGGGCCGCACGTGTGCGGACAGTCGGCGTTGCAGGTCCCGCAGGCCCTCGGCGAGCGGGTCGCCGGGCAGGAGGGGCAGGTCCGGGTCCTGGGCGACGCGCAGGAGCCGGGAGAGCGAGGCGGAGAGCGCGCCCGGGTCGTGTCCGAGCGGCCCGTCCTCGCAAATCCCGTCGTCGACGCCGAAGAGCCAGATGATGAACTCGCCGAGCACCTGGACCACTTCTTCGTTGCCGTCGGGCAGAACCCTGGCCGCGAAGGTCCCCATGTCCTGCCGCACCAGGTGGGAGCGCAGCCGGTCAGAGCCGATGCGGTGCCTCAACGCCCAAGCGGTGCTGCGTTCCTGGACGCTGCGGTGTCTGGGGTGGATCCCCGACGGGAACGGTGAATAGAGTTCCGGTATCGCAAGGTTCTGCTGCAGAGCGCCCATCAGTCTCCTTCCGGGTGAGAGGGGTGACTTCCGCGCCGGGTCCGTCACCGATTCCGTGGCGAGGCCGTCGAGTGCGTGCTGTGGATGCCGCCAGGGCCGCCTGCGGTGGTGTGAGTGCGCGGTGCTCGAAGCCGGCTTCGCAGAAGTGGCCCGGATCCGGCAAGGGTGTCCGCTGCCAAGAACCCGGCGTGTCCTCTGACCCCGTGTCGAAAATCCGGCTGCTCCACCTGGTGCGTTTCCCAACTACACACCCGCGGCTGGTGGCGGGGAAGTGGCGGCAACCGCTGGAGGCGTTGAATCTCCCACGTGTTGAAATCTCCGGCACGGCTTTGAGCGGGGCAAGACCGAGCCGAAGGCGGGTCGGACCTCGGGGTCCACAGAGCGGACCCCCAGCAGGCCGTGCGGTGACGGTCACTCGGCGGGCTCGCCCGGTCCGGCTTCCTCGGCGAGGCGCACGGCCTCCTCCAGGAGGGCTTCGACGATCTGTGATTCGGGGACGGTGCGGATGATCTCGCCCTTGACGTAGATCTGGCCCTTGCCGTTGCCGGAGGAGACGCCGAGGTCCGCTTCGCGGGATTCGCCGGGGCCGTTGACGACGCAGCCCATGACGGCGACGCGCAGGGGGATGGGGAAGCCCTCGAAGGCGGCCTCGACCTGGCGGCTGAGGCGGTGGATGTCGACCTGGAGGCGTCCGCAGCCGGGGCAGGAGACGATCTCCAGCTTGCGGGGGCGCAGGCCCAGGGACTGGAGGATGTGGTTGCCGGCTTTGACCTGGTCGACCGGCGGGGCGGAGGTGGAGACCCGGATGGTGTCGCCGATGCCCTGGTGCAGCAGGATGCCGAACGCCACGGCCGACTTGACCGCTCCCTGGAGTTCGGGCCCGGCCTCGGTGACGCCGAGGTGCAGGGGGTAGTCGCAGGCCTCGGCGAGGAGTTCGTAGGCGGCGATCATGGTGCGCGGGTCGTGGTGCTTGACGGCGATCTTGAGGTCGCGAAAGCCGTGCTCCTCGAACAGCGAGCACTCCCAGAGAGCGGATTCGACCAGGGCCTCGGGGGTGGGCTTGCCGTACTTGACGAGCAGTCGGTTGTCGAGGGAGCCGGCGTTGACGCCGATCCGGATCGGGATGTGCGCGGCGGAGGCGGCCTGGGCGATCTCCTTGACTTTGTCGTCGAAGGCTTTGATGTTGCCCGGGTTGACGCGGACCGCCGCGCAGCCGGCGTCGATCGCGGCGAAGACGTAGCGCGGTTGGAAGTGGATGTCGGCGATGACCGGGATCGGGGACTTGCGGACGATCTCCGGCAGGGCCCGGGCGTCGTCCTGGGAGGGGACGGCGACGCGGACGATGTCGCACCCGGCGGCGGTGATCGCCGCGATCTGCTGGAGGGTGGCGTCGATGTCGGCGGTGAGGGTGGTGGTCATGGTCTGCACCGAGATCGGCGCGTCACCGCCGACGGGTACGGAGCCGACCTGGATCTGGCGGGAGTTCCGGCGTGGCAACTGGGATGGTGGCATCGGGTCTCCTTCGGCTGCTCACGTAGGGGAAAGGGGTCACTTGGCCCGGGCGCACAGGACGGCGTCCACGATCGGCTTGGCGCTCAGCCCGGCGGCCGCCAGCAGCTCCGGCCGGGGGCCGTGCGGCAGGAAGCGGCCGGGCAGCCCCAGCGAGGTGACCGGCACCCGGGAGCCCCGGTCGGCCAGCGCCCGGGCGATCGCGTCACCGACGCCGCCGTTGCGGATGTTGTCCTCGACGGTGACCACCAGCCGGTGGGCGGTGGCCAGGTCGAGCAGCTCAGCGGGCACCGGCAGGACCCAGCGGGGGTCGACGACGCTGACGCCGATGCCGGTGTCGGCGAGGTACTGGCCGGCTTCCAGGCACTCGGCGGCCAGCGGGCCGACCGCGACCAGCAGCACCTCCTGGACGGCTGAGCGCAGCAGCAGGTCGACCGGCCCGAGCTGCCGCACGGCCGGGATGTCCGCCCCGGCGGCGGACTTGGGGAAGCGCAGCGCGGTGGGGTGCTCCTGCTCGTCGACCGCTTCGGCGAGCAGGGAGCGCAGGGAGGCCGGGTCGCGTGGGACGGCCACGCGCATCCCGGGTACGGACGCGAGCAGGGAGATGTCCCACATGCCGTGGTGGCTGGCGCCGTCGGGGCCGGTGACCCCGGCCCGGTCGAGGACGAAGGTGACGGGGAGCCGGTGCAGGGCGACGTCCATCAGGACCTGGTCGTAGGCCCGGTTGAGGAAGGTGGAGTAGACGGCGACCAGCGGCCGGGCCCCGGCGCCGGCCAGGCCGGCCGCGCTGGCCACCGCGTGCTGCTCGGCGATCCCGACGTCGTGGAAGCGGTCCGGGAAGCGCTCGGCGAACCGAGCCAGGCCGGTCGGCCCCGGCATCGCGGCGGTGATGGCCACCAGGTCGGCGTAGTGCGAGCCGAGCCGGACCAGCTGGTCGGCGAACACGTCGGTCCAGGTCTCCTGCGGTACGGCGGAGCGGGGGCGGCCGGTGAGCGGGTCCAGGACGCCGACGGCGTGCATCTGCTCGTCCAGGTCGGCGAGGGCGGGCGGGTAGCCGTGGCCCTTGCGGGTGAGCACGTGGACCACCACCGGCCGGGCCAGCGCGCGGGCTTGGCGCAGCGTCAGGTCGAGGGCGGTCAGGTCGTGGCCGTCGACGGGGCCGAGGTAGGCCAGGCCCAGCTGCTCGAACAGGTTGCCCGCCGCGGTGCCCGCCCGTAGGGCGGCAAGGTGGGCGGCCAGCGCGCCGGCGGTCGGCGCGTAGGAGCGGGTGTTGTCGTTGAGGACCACCACCACGGGCCGCTGCGGGGCGGCGCCGAGGTTGTTGAGCGCCTCCAGGGCGAGGCCGCCGGTGAGCGCGCCGTCGCCGACCACGGCGACCACCGCCCGGCCGCTCTCGCCGCCCAGTGTCCGGGCCTTGGCGATGCCGTCGGCGTACGACAGCGCGGTGGAGGCGTGGCTGTTCTCGATCACGTCGTGCGCCGACTCGGTGCGGCTGGGGTAGCCGGAGAGCCCGCCGCTCTGGCGCAGGGTGTCGAAGTCGTGCTGGCGGCCCGTCAGCATCTTGTGCACGTAGGACTGGTGGCCGGTGTCGAACAGCAGGGTGTCGTCCGGCGAGGAGAAGACCCGGTGCAGCGCGATGGTCAGCTCCACCACGCCGAGGTTGGGGCCGAGGTGGCCGCCCACGGCGGTGACCTTGTCGATCAGCAGGGCGCGGATCTGCTCGGCCAGCAGCGGGAGGACGCCCGCCGGGAGGTTCTTCAGGTCCTCGGGACCCTCCAGGGTCCCGAGCGGCTCGGGCAGCGCCCGGTCCCGGTCGGTGTCGAGCGGGCTGGGTGCGGTCATGACGGGTCCCTCACTGGTGCCGGCGGCGCGAAGTTGACGTCCTCCACGGTGGTGGTCAACTCCTCGACGGTGACCGCGCCGTGGGCGCCGAGCGCCTCGATCACCCCGGCCACCAACTCCGGGGGCGCGGAGGCCCCCGCCGAGAGCCCGATCACCCGGGCACCGGCCAGCCAGGCCGGGTCGATGCCCGAGGCGTCGTCGATCAGGTGGGCCTGGGTGCCGCCGCGGCGGACCACCTCGACCATCCGCACCGAGTTGGAGGAGTTGGCGGAGCCGACCACCAGGACCAGGTCGGCCCGGTCCGCCACGGCCTCGACGGCCAGCTGGCGGTTGGTGGTGGCGTAGCAGATGTCGTCCCCGGGCGGACTCTGCAGCAGCGGGAAGCGGCCGCGCAGCGCCCGGACCACCCCCGCGGTCTCGTCGACGGCCAGCGTGGTCTGGGTCAGGTAGGAGACCCGGGAGGGGTCGGCGACCTCCAACCCCGCAGCCTGCTCGGCCGTCTCGACCAGCAGCATGGCCTGCGGCGCCTCGCCGAGGGTGCCCTCCACCTCCTCGTGGCCGGCGTGCCCGATCAGCACGACGGTGTCGCCCCGCGCGGCGAACCGCCGGGCCTCGGAGTGCACCTTGGTCACCAGCGGGCAGGTCGCGTCCACCACCGTCAGCCCCCGCTCCCGGGCCTGCTCGCGGACCTCCGGCGAGACGCCGTGGGCCGAGAAGACCACCGTGGCACCCTCCGGGACGGCGTCCAGCTCCTCCACGAAGACCGCCCCGCGCGCGGCCAGGCCGGCCACCACGTGGGTGTTGTGCACGATCTGCTTGCGGACGTAGACCGGGGCCCGGCGGCCGGGCGCGTCCAGCAGTCGCTCCACGGCGTGGATCGCCCGCTCGACCCCGGCGCAGAACGATCGCGGCGCGGCCAGCAGCACGGTGCGGGAGGGCAGTTCGCCGGTCGGCTCGGTGCTCACAGCTTCCTCCGGGTGATCAAGGCCGCCAAGGCGCGCAGCTCCGCGTCGTCGCTGGTGGGCGGCAGCGAGCCGTCGAGGATTCCCAGCGCCGAGGCGGTGTAGAACTGCGCCTTCTCCTGCGCCCAGGTGCGGCCGCCCGCCTGGGCGACCAGGTCGCCGGCACGGGCCACTTCGGAAGTGGTCAGCGGGCGGCGCAGCGCGTACAGGGCCCGGAGCCGCCGGGCGGGTTCCGTCCCGGCGGCCAGGGCGGCGACCACCGGCAGGGATTTCTTGCGGACCTGAAGGTCGGCGCCGGCGGGCTTGCCGGTCACCGCCGGGTCCCCCCAGATGCCCAGCAGGTCGTCCACCAGCTGGAAGGCCAGGCCGAGGCGGCGGCCGAACGTGTCCATCGCGATCACCACCCCGTTCGGCGCTCCGGCCGCCAGGGCGCCGAGCGCGCAGGACAGGCCGAGCAGTGCGCCGGTCTTGCCCTGCGCCATCCGCAGGCATTCGGCGGTGCCGACGTCGTCGCGCTGCTCGAAGGCGCAGTCCAGGTGCTGGCCTTCGCACAGCTCGATCACGCAGGTCCCCAGTCGGCGGGCCGCCTCAGGCGGCGCGGGGCGGTCCCGGTCGGCGAGGACGTGCGGGGCGAGAGCGAGCATCGCGTCACCGGCCAGGATCGCGTCGGCGGTGCCGAACGCCTTCCAGGCGGTGGGCCGGTGACGGCGCGTCTCATCGCGGTCCAGTACGTCGTCGTGCAGCAGGGAGAAGTTGTGGACCAGCTCCACGGCGGCGGCCGCGGGGACCGCGTCGGCCGTGCGCCCGCCGGCCGCCTTGGCTGCGGCCAGCGCGAGCGCCGGGCGCAGCGCCTTGCCCGAGCCTGCGGACGACGGGCGGCCGTCAGACTCCCACCAGCCCAGCTGGTAACCGCAGATCAGCCGCATCCTGGCGGGCGTCTCCTGGACCGCGGTCTGCAGCAGGGCATCGACGAGCCCGCGCGCCCGGTCCAGGAGCGGCCCGCTCGGGTGTGCGTCGGACTCGGCAGCGGTGGCCGTCATCGCCCTTCCCCTTCCCATCCGTTGAACGATGGTCAGGGCGTCACCAGGCGTACTTGCCATGGCGGCCGGCCAGCGTCCACAGTGTCAAGTACGCGCCCTGTTCCGGCCGCGCGGAAGCGATCCGGTGACGCCAGATGTTGAAAGCGCCCGGCCGTTGAAAATCTGATCGGCCATCAGTCATGAGCTGTGATCAGGGGGATAGCGTGGATTCGCATCGGACACCGAACCTCAGGCTGCGCGCTCTGCTCGACGAAGCGGGCTGGACGGGGCAGCAGCTGGCCTCCTCCGTCAACGCCGAGGGCGCCCGATCCGCCATCACGGTGCGTTACGACCGGACCGCGGTGGCGCACTGGCTCGCGGGCACACGGCCGCGTGATCCGGCATGCGAGCTGATCTGCCGGGTCCTCGCCGGGGCGCTCGGCCGCGAGATCGGGCTCCAGGAGGCGGGCTTCGCCGGTGCGAGCGGGCCCGTCGAACAGGCCCCCGCTGTCGTCCATCCGCACGAGCGGCTCAGGGAACTCATGGAGAGCTCTCCGGGTGCCAGGCGCGCGCTGCACCGGCTGCCCTACTCGCCGGCCCCCGACCTGCTGGCATCCGCCGGCCAGCCCCGCGCGGAGGACTCCCGTCACCGGATCGGGATGGCCCAGGTCCGCGCCGCCGAACAGATGGTGGCACTCCTCGCCGACGCCGACGAGATCCTCGGCGGCGAGCGGGTGCGCCCCGCCCTGACCACATACCTGTCCACCGACATCGCGACCCACCTGGCGGCATCCGCACCGCCGGCGGTCGGCCGTCGGTTCCGCCAGGCCGCGGCGGACCTCAGCTACCTCGCCGGGTTCACCTCATTCGACGCCAACCTGCACGGCGCCGCGCAGGCGTACTTCCGGATCGCCGCACAACTGGCCGCCGACGTGGACGACCGTCCGCGCTACGCGATAGCCCTGCGGCAGATGAGCGTGCAGGCGCACTTCCTGGGCGACACCCGCCAGGCACTGCACCTCGCCCAGGGAGCCGGCCGCGAGATCGACAGTCTCCCGCCGGAGTCCGCGGCGTTCGTCATCGGGCAGGAGGCTCTCGCCCTGGCGACCTGCGGGCAGCGCCGCCACGCGCTGGAGGACCTGGGCCGCGCGGAGCGCCTTCTGGCGCGAAGCGAAGGCAGCGGGCCGGTACTCGGCGGCTACCACCAGGCCGCCTTCGCCTTCCAGCAGGCCGAGGTGCTCGCCGCCGCCGGCGACGTACCGGGCGCCTGCGGGGCGCTCGCCGCCTCCCTGCGGCACCGGCCCGCCTCAGAACGGCGGGCTCGGATGCTGACCACCTCGCGCCTGGCGGGGCTCCAGCTCGGCCAGGGCCACCTCGAACTCGCCTGCTCGACCTGGGACAGGTTCCTCGACGACTACCCGCACGTCTCCTCGGCCCGCGGCGACGGCGCCCTGCGCGAACTCCGCGCAAGGCTGCGTCCGTACACGCGCGAGCCGGCCGCCCAGCGGCTGCTCACCCGCGCCGCGCGGCTTACCCAGCCGAGCACTGGGCGTCCCACAGCAGCCCCAGCGACGGTGCCGCCCCCGCGCACACCTGCGGCCAGCCGGCCCTCACCGACCACGTCCTAGGGTCGCCGTGATCGGCCGAAGTGACAAGAAAGCCGGGACGCGGCCCGCTGTGCGGACGACGCGGCCTGGGCTCCGGGGGAGCCCGACGCCCAGGCCACGCCGCACACCGCACTGAGGGCCGTGATGACCGGCCCTCCACCGTTCGGCCGCGCGCAGACCAAGGCCACCACCGCGCCTGCTCGGAGGCCGGCCACCTGGAGCAGCGGCTCGCCGGGGCGGGCAAACCGTCACTGTGTAAAAGTGACGCTACATTGAGTCACGGCGCTACCAGTGGTGGTAGCCCGCCGGGATCCGAACGGCTGTACTGACGCTGAGCCGGACTCGGACATCGGCACAAGCGGCACAGCAGGGCGGTCGGACCGTCCTGGAGGAGTCGGCGATGGTCTTCGTGGGGGTTCACCGCGAGTGGGGCCGCGTCGACGTCACTCAGGAGGATCTGGGATGCGGCCGGCCGCGCGAGGCCATCTACAGGAGCAGGAGGCCGGTGCCGTTGGCCTGTGGCGAGTGCCGGTGGCAGCTGCACCTCGTCCACAAGGAGTACGACGCGTACGACCTGTGGTTCCTGCGGCACGCCAGGAACGGGCCCCACTGCGCGGCTGGTGCCGCCGGCGAGGGCGGACGGCACCACCTCCTCAAACTCGATCTCGCCCGCCACGCACGAGCCGCCGGCTGGACCGCGAAGTTCGAGGTCGCTGCGCCCGACGGCTCCTGGCGGGCGGATGTCCTGGCCACGTCCCCCAACGGGACGCGCCGGGTCGCCTTGCAAGCGCAGGGGCCGGCCACCCCCACCATCGACATCGAAGCCCGCACCGACCGCTACCGGACCGGCGGCATCGACATCTGCTGGTTCACCGACCGCAAGTCCGCCCCCCTGGACGAACGCCGTTCCCTCGGTCCGGATCGCACGACCGGCCGACGGCGGCCCCGCCGAGGTCACCGCCGGAACCGCCCTGTTCGCCGCCGCGTGGTGCCCAGCGCGCGAGGACTGCGGAATCTGCACGTGCGCGGCCTGCGGGCCGGGAATCGACGAAGCGCTGCCGTGCGGCGGCCACGGCACCTGGCAGCCGGCCCGCCCGATCACCCTCGAGCGGTTCGTCACCGCGATCTGCAACGCCACCACCCGCCCTCACCAGCTGCGAACCGGCAGCTGGGGCGAGGGCGCCCTCTGGCAGTGGATCACCCCCCACTGCCACCACCTGGAGGAGCAGCAGGTCCGGGCCCAGGCCCGGCGCCAGCAGTCCATCGACCTGAAGTCCGAGTCCAAGCGGGGCCACCGGAGCCCAGTCGCCGCACTCCTCCAGCGCCAGAAGGCACTCACCAGGCCGGTGATCGAATTCATCCACCAGGAGACGGGCCGCTATCCCCGTATCGCCGAACAGGGCACCGCCGACTTCGCCATGGGCGTCGCCGTCTATGTCCGAGAGCGCCCGTACGCCGTCATCTGCCCCGCCGCCGCGCGCGTCACCGCGATCCGCAGCCGCCTCGCCCCGCTGCTCCTCATCGCCGCGACGGAACGCGAACGCCGCCGCATCGCCGCCCAAGCCGGCCCCGGGCAGCGCATCGAGGTCATCGGGCCCGTCCCCGCCGCGATGGCTGAAGCAGCACAGCCGCAGCACTGCGTCCTCACCGCCAACCAGACACTGAACCGGATGATGAGCCTGGACCGCCTGTAGTGCGAGCACCGGGACGACGGCGCCGGACGGCCCTGCTGCGCAGCGCCCGGCACCGGACAGGTCTCCGGGGCTGGCTGCCGTGGAGACCGTTGTGCGGCGTGCACCGGCGGGTGCCCCGGGCCAACGGGGCCCGGCTACGGGGATGGACGGATCCGGCGAGGGGTTGTCCGGGCTGATTGCCGGAGCACAGGCGCCTGGGAAGACCTTCGTGCAGGTGCCTTGTGACCGCTATGCCCTCGGGTCGGGTACGTGGTGCCGGGCCGGCTGGGTGCAGTGGGTGTGCTTCCTAGTGCGGCGCAGCACGGCGGTGGCCGTGGCGAGGACCACGCCGGTGTTGCGGAGCAGGGCGTGGGCGTCGATGGGGGTTCGGCTGTAGAAGGCCGGGGCGGGTACGGCCGTCCAGGGCAGGGCTGCCGGGGCGATTCCGCCGGCCCGGAGGGGGTCGATGTCCGGCCGTGCGAGGTGCAGGAGGTAGGCGAGGGCGGGCCGGGCGGCGGAGGCGTCGAGACGGGTCAGCCGCCGGCCAGGTACCGGCCCGTGGTGGTGCGTCAGGCCGGTTGGCGTTCGCGGGTGCTGGCGCTGTGTCAGCTCCGCCCGTCCTGGCCTCCGCCCGTACCGGGTGCCTCCGGCCCCCAGGCCGGGCTCGGTGCGTCAGCTCCGGCCCCGGCCCTCGGGCTCCCGGCTTCCGGGCCGTAGTGGTGGTTGCTGGTGCGCCGGGTGGCCGTCGGGCGGCACCCGGCGTCCGAGGGGGCCGCAGGCCACCGTCACTGCCCCTGCTCTGCCACACCCGCCCTGCCACAGCCCCGTCACCGGCCTGCAACCACCGCCCGGGCGCCCCGGACCCTGCGGCGGGCCTGCCACCGGCCTGCTTCGGGGCTGTCAGGTTTCGGCTTCCCGGGCCCTGTCGGTGCGGCCGTCAGGCCGGACCTCCTGCGGCCGCGGGCGGTCGTGTCCGTCTCTGTTGTTACAGGTCTGTCGGTTTCTCGCCGGGTTCGAGGGTGCGGACGGTGACGAGGGTGTGGATCCGGGGGCGGCCGGTGCTCTCGTCGCTGGTGTAGGTGGTGGCGACGCGGAGGGTCAGGACCTCGGTGTCGTGGAGGGTGACGATCTGTCCGACCGCGGGGACCGGCAGGACGCCGGTGATGTCGTAGGCGACCAGGTCCCGGTCGTCGTGGATCGGGCTGACGAACGTCATGGCGTGGGTGGGCACCAGGCCGGTGGTGGTCGGAGGCCGGGCGGCGTCGGCCATTATGATCTCGTCGTACGACACGGTGGATCTCCTTCGGTGGTGGGTCGTCACAGAGGGATCTACCCGTCACCGGTCTGTTGTCACCGCCGGGTGCCGCGGGCACCCGTACCCCACCACCGCCCCGCCGCAGGCGTGTCACGGCCCCTGCTGCGGGGCCGTCAGGCCCGGACCCGGCCCCTGTCGGTGCGGCCGGCACCCCCAGCGGCCCCCGAGCCGCCCGTGCTGGAGGGCCAGGAGCACTTGGTGGCAGTGCCCGGCCGCCGCCGTTGTCCTCTGCCACATGATCTTGACTGAGGAGGGGGAGCAGGGGCGGCCATGTGTTCGGTGTCGGCGAGAATGCCCGTGGCCTGGATCGACGACCTTCCGCGGATACCGTTTTCCTGCTGCGACCTGATCGATGGTGGCGAGTGGATGACTCAGGAGGAGGCCGCGTCCTACCTGGGGATCGGACCGGTCCATCTCAACGGGCTGACGCACAACAGCCACCGGATCGACCTGGTCCGCACCACGGGCAAAGACCTGGTCGTCACCCGTGCCAGCGTGGAAGCCGAGAAGCACTGGCGTTCTACCGCTCCTCGCTGGCGCAAGGTCCTACGCCTGGTCAAGGACATCGGCTTCTCGCTCTGAGGGGCCTCGGCTGCAGCGCCGCGCTGGTCGAGATGGCTGTCAATCTGTCAAGGTCGCCTGTCAGAGGACAGTCGGCCGGGTGCGGGCCTGGTGGTGTGTCAGGGGGGCGCGCGGGGGTGCTGGCGGTGTGTCAGCTCCGCCCGCCTTGGTCCGGCCGCACGGGTGCTGCTGGCCGTCAGGCAGGGCCCGGTGCGTCAGCTCCGGCTGGCCACGGCTTCCGGGGGCCGCTGACCTGTGGCGGGGAGCTGCGCCCCCGGGGCTGGTTTGTGCAAATGGGCTGTCCCCGGGGGCGAGCCACTTCCGGCGGGCGGGGGAGCGGGGTGACGACTTCTGCGAGCATCACTTGGCGGGTCCGCCGCTGGCACCCCGTCCCAGGATCAGCGCGGCCGCAACGACGAGCGACTCGACCGCCGCCGTCGAGGACCAGGCCCCGGCCCCAGCGGTTGCGGGCACGAGGCCACCGGGTTGCTGCCGGACCCGGACCACCGAACATCGTCTCCGGGGTGGGACCGTCGTGCGGACCGTCTGGTACCAGCCGGCCTGCCCGGAGTGGTCGGCTCGCTGATGCGTGCGATCCCGCCTGCGGTAGGGACAGTGGGCGGTAGCGTGCCGGGATGAGCGAGAGTCTGACCGCGCCGCGGACCACGTGGGAGGTCTGTCTGGCCGCTGCCGACGGTGGCGATCAGGGTACCGGCCACCTTGCCCTCGTCCGGCACGGTCGGGGTGTGGGTCATGAAGGTGGTGAGGGCGGCCCGGTGGTCGCCATCCAGTTGCTCGGCCGCCCCGGCCAGCGCGGCTGCGGAGAGCTCCTCCTGCGGATCCGGTCCGGCACGGGACATCGGGTTCATCGCGCCGACCGACGGAGTGTCGAGCGGGGCATTTCGCGGCCTCGGTCATTGATCGTGCCGTGACCGACCGCCCAGTGCACTGGCTCTTGATCATCATGTGCTGTGAGCAGCCGGTTGCCTCTGAACGATCATTTCCTAGGGGAGCTGTCATGACGTTGAAGCCCGGTGCCAGGGTCAGGCTGGCCAGGGACGTGAAGATCACGTCGAAGAGCGTTGTCACGGTCGTCGATCACTACGGGGTCGGCTCGTCCGCGTCGTCGGGTGACAGGCAGCCTGGGCGGTGTCGCGACCGCCGGTGAGGGCTTCGCCGGCGCGTTGTACTTCGCCGAGGGTACCCAGGGCGTGGTGGTCGCCACCCGCGTGGGCGCCGCGGCAGGCGCTTCGGCCTTTGGGGAGCGCCGCGCTCCCACCGAGCGCCAGCTCGAGGTCGCGAAGGACGGCTACCAACTGCTCCTGTCCGGCCAGGGCTACCCGGGCCTCAACCAGGCGGCCCGTGACCAGCTCCAGGCCAAGTTGGAGCGGGAGTACGGGTTCCGGCCCGACGGGAACGACGTGCGGGGCGAAGGGTTGGACCCGGCGCCGCACGGCAGCCTGGAGCAGGGAGCCCGCAGGGACGTCTCGCTGACCCTGCGGGTGCGCTTCGACAACGGACTGATCATCGACGACATCGACCCCGGGTACTTCACGGAGATCTGACCGCCGTGCCGCCGGGCGGGTGTCCGGTCCGGAAGTCACCGCACACCCACTCCGGGCCAGGGCCCGATGGCCTTCGGTGATCGCCAGGACTTCCTGGAGGATCGCGTAGCCGTGCCGGGGCGCGTCGGCCAGTGCGATGAGCACCAGCCGCGCCGGTTCCTGCAGTTGACGGTCCACCATGCCACACATAGATCATTGATTTAGATATGCCGATGGTCTAGCTATGGGTCGGTGACGCCTCCCGGACCCCGCGGCGCCTGCGGCGTGCTCGCGGCCGCACAGTGACGCCCCTGCGGCGATAGCCGGCCGCGCACGACGGGCGACCCGGGCCTCTCCCCGGCCAGGCAGCTCGGAATCGCACAGCGGCCCGGCCGCGCGGGGCCGCCGCGGGCAGCACGACAGGTCGGCCCACGACTGAAGCGGGTGTACGACGGGCCCCACCCCATTTCAACGCACGCGCGCTTTCAACAATCCGGTACCGCGCAAGGCTGGGCGACCCCACGAACACGGCTGTTAGCTGATCTGTGAGCCCACGACCCTGGCGGCGCCCCGTCGAGGCGGCCCGCGAGCGGGGTGTCAATTCCTCCGGCGCATCGAGCACTCCGGGAGTACGCCATGACCACCATCGACTCCGCCACTGCGGGCTCCCCGCAGCAGTTGAGCCTGAGCACCGCCGCCGCCCGGCAGCTGGCCAGCACCGCCAAGTCGGTCCCCCAGACGCAGGAGATCACCTCCCGTTGGCTGCAGCAGCTGCTGCCGTGGGTGCAGACCACCGGCGGCACCTACCGCGTCAACCAGCGGCTGCGGCACCTGGCCGGCGGCGGGCAGGTGGCCTTCGTCCAGAACGGCGGCGCTCCGCGCCTGCTGGCCCCGACCCTCACCGAACTGCCGCCGCTGCACGGCTGCCAGGACACCGAGGCGCTGCAGGCACTGGCCGAGCGGTGCACCGAGCAGCAGTACGCGCCGGGCGAGGTGATCACGGCCTTCGGCCACAAGGCCGACCAGCTCCACTTCCTGGTCCACGGCAAGGCGAGCCGGCACGGCACCGGCCGGTACGGCGCCGAGACCACCCTGGGGCTGCTCTCCAGCGGTGACCACCTGGGAGCGCAGATCCTCACCGAGCCGCAGAGCATCTGGGAGCACACGGTCAGGGCCGTCACCGCGTGCACCGTCCTGGTGCTGCCCGCCGGGGCGGTGGAGGCGGTGGCCGCGAGCGCCCCCGGGCTGCGCGCGCAGCTGGCCCGGGCCCGCGCGCCGCGCGCCGCGGTCAACAAGTACGGTGAGGCGGCCGTCGACGTCGCGGTCGGCCACCTCGGCGAGACCCGGCTGCCGCAGACCTTCGTCGACTACGAACTGGCGCCCCGCGAGTACGAGTTGAGTGCCGCTCAGACGGTGCTGCGGGTGCACACCCGGGTGGCCGACCTCTACAACGAGCCGATGAACCAGACCGACCAGCAGCTGCGGCTGACCATCAACGCGCTGCGCGAGCGGCAGGAGTTCGAGCTGATCAACAACCCCGAGTTCGGTCTGCTGCACACCGTCGCCCCCGGCCAGCGCGTGCACACCCGCACCGGCCCGCCGACCCCGGACGACCTGGACGAGCTGCTCAGCCTGCGCAAGCAGACGAAGATCCTGCTCGCCCACCCGAAGGCGATGGCCGCCTTCGGCCGCGAGTGCAGCCGGCGCGGCCTCTACCCCGACACCCTCGACCTGAACGGGCAGCAGGTCCCGGCCTGGCGCGGCGTCCCGATGCTGCCGTGCCTGCAGATGCAGGTCGGCGCCGACCAGAGCACCTCGATCCTGGCGGTGCGGATCGGCGAGGACAACGGCGGTGTCATCGGCCTGCACCAGACCGGCATCCCCGACGAGTACGAGCCGGGCCTGTCGGTGCGGTTCATGGGCATCGACGACCGGGCCGTCACCTCCTACCTGGTCACCACGTACTACAGCATCGCCGCCCTGGTGCCCGACGCCGTCGGCGTGCTGGACAACGTCGAACTCGGGCACTACCACGACTGACCCACCCCACCAGGGCCGGGACCAGCACCACGCGACCCCACCTCGGCGAGCAACTGCCGGCCCCGGCCGACGGCCGCGGCGGCCACCACCGGCGCGACCGATCTGCTTCCAGGACGCCGGCTGAAGCCGGCAGCGTCCGCGGCGAAGACCGGCGGCCGACGCGCGACGTTGCATGTGGAGCCGGCGGACAGCCGTGAGCGGGCCCGGGCAGCGCCTCATGTCATCACGCGGCCGGAGCCCCACTGCCCTGGCATCCATCAGGGCACCGAACCCGCCCTTCACAGCGACCCAGGTAGACCAGAGCCAGCAGGGGAGCACCTGATGCAGCCTTTCGTCTTGCCCGAGTTCTACATGCCGTACGCAGCGCGCCTGAACCCGCACGTGGCGAGGGCGCACCGGCACACCATCGCGTGGGCGCGGCAGATGGGGATGCTGGACACCCCGGCCCTGCCGGGCGGGCCGTCGGTGTGGACCGAGGCCGACCTCGTGGCGCACGACTACGCCGCGATGTGCGCCTACACCCACCCCGACTGCGACGGTCCGGAGTTGGACCTGATCACTGACTGGTACGTGTGGGTGTTCTTCTTCGACGACCACTTCCTGGAGGCCTTCAAGCGCAACCGGGATGTCCCCGGTGCGACCGCCTACCTCAAGCGCCTCCGGGCGTTCATGCCGCAGGACCCCAGGCAACGGATGCCGGAGCCGGCCAACGGGGTCGAGCGGGGGCTGGCAGACCTGTGGCCGCGCACCGTGCCCGCGATGACCGCCGACTGGCTCGGCCGCTTTCGCGAGAGCACCCGGCACCTGCTGGACGAGTCGATGTGGGAGCTGATGAACATCGACGAGGGACGGGTCTCCAACCCCATCGAGTACATCGAGATGCGCCGCAAGGTCGGCGGCGCCCCCTGGTCGGCCAACCTCGTCGAGCACGCCGTCCGGGCGGAGGTGCCGGCCGCCATCGCGCGGAGCCGCCCGATGGAGGTGCTGCGGGACACCTTCGCCGACGCCGTGCACCTGCGCAACGACCTGTTCTCCTACCAGCGGGAGGTCCAGCAGGAAGGGGAGCTGTCCAACTGCGTCCTGGTCACCGAACGCTTCCTGAACGTCCCCACGCAGCGGGCGGCACAGGTCACCGGCGACCTGCTGACGTCGCGGCTGCGGCAGTTCGAGCACACGGCCGTCTACGACCTGCCGCGTCTGTTCGACCTCCGGCAGCTTCCCTTGGAGGCCCGTGGCGCGACGCTGGCCTACACCAAGGGCCTGGTGGACTGGCAGTCCGGGGGGCACGCCTGGCACATGAGGTCCAGCCGCTACATGAGGGCCGCGCGCCGCAGCGCAGGCTCGCTCGGCGGTCCGACCGGGCTGGGCACCTCGGCCGCCCGCGCCTTCCAGCCCCGGGGCCACTCGGGCCTGTACCGTCCCCGCACGTACGTGGACCTGCTGGGCAGGCCGACCGGCCCGTACACGGTGCCGCCGGTGTACATGCCCTTCGCGTTCCGGCTCAGTCCCCACCTGGAAGGTGCCCGGATCCGCCTCAAGGACTGGACACGGGAGGTCGGAATGCTGGACAGCGACGGCCGCTTCGGCGTCTGGGACGAGGAGCGCTACGACATAGCCGACCTCGCCCTGTGCGCCGCGCTGATCTGCCCCGACGGCTCGGCCCAGGAGGTGGACCTGGCGTCGTGCTGGCTGAGCTGGGGCACCTTCGGCGACGACTACTTCTCCGTCGCCTTCGGCCACCACGGCGGCGTGAAGGCCGCCATCGCCCAGGTCGCCCGCCTGTGGGAACTGATGCCCGTCGACGCCGGCCAGGTCGCCCCTGCGCCGGCCAACGCGCTGGAGAGCGGCCTGGACGCCGCGTGGAAGCGCACCGCGACCCACCTCTCGCGCGACACGTGCGCCATCTTCCGCCGCTATGTCCAGGACATGGTGGAGAGCTGGGTGTGGGAGCTGGACAACCAGGAACACGGGCGCATCCCCGACCCGGTCGACTACGTGGAGATGCGCCGCAAGACGTTCGGCGGCGACCTCACCACCGGCCTGACCTACCTCGGCCTGGTGGAGAAGGGCCCCAAGCTGCCCACCGAGGTCTACGAGAGCCGTCCCATGCGCGCCCTGGTCAAGTGCGCCGCCGACGCCGTGACCATGACCAACGACCTCTTCTCCTACCGCAAGGAGATCGAGGTCGAACGCGAACTCAACAACTGCGTCCTGGTGGTCCGCCAGTTCCTCGACTGCGGCCTCGAGCAGGGGCTGACGGTCGTCAACGACCTGCGCAACGCCCGGATCCGCCAGTTCGAGCACACCGTCGCGGTGGAGATCCCCGCCCTCTTCGAGGACTTCGACCTCGGCCCCGAACTGCGTGAGCTGATCCTCGCCTTCGCCCTCAAGCTGCAGGACTACATCTCCGGCGTCATCCACTGGCACGAGAGCGTCGACCGCTACCGAAACCTACGCCCGCACTACCTGCCCACCCCGAGCTGGAAGCGCCCCGCCGCCACCCTGCGGCACTGATCGACCCACTGCCGATTGCCGCACCGCCCGGCCGGCAGTGCACCCGCCCCGACGTCTCCGCCATAGCGGCCCGCCGTCGCGGTGCGCACCGGCGAACGCCCCGCCCGCCCGCCCGACCCCGCCGCTACGCCCAGGAGTGTGATGTGAGTACGGACCTGCAACCTCAGGGTGCGGCGGTTGCCGCGATGGCGGCCTCGCCCTGCGCCGGGACCCGGATCGCGGGACTGGGAGCCTACCGGCCGGTGACGGTGGTGAGTAACGAGGCGGCGGCACAGAAGGCCGGGGTCACCGCGGAGTGGATCTCCACACGCGTGGGAGTCGAGGAACGCCGGCACGCCGGCGAGGCGGAGACGGTGGTTGCGATGGCCGTCGCCGCCGCCAAGGAGGCACTGGCCGAGGCCGGCCCGGCGGCGGGCGGCGTCGACGTGGTGCTCCTGGCGACGTGTTCCATGCCCTCGCCCATGCCCAACGGGGCGGCCTCGGTCGCCGCCGTGCTGGGGTGCACGGCGGCGGCCGCCTTCGACATCAACTCCGCCTGCTCGGGGTTCTGCCACGCCCTGGCCGTCGCCGACTCCCTGATCCGGGCCGGGACCGCGCGCGGGGTGCTGGTCATCGGCTCCGAGCGGATGACGGACTGGGTCTCGCCCAAGGACCGCAACACCGGCCCGATCTTCGCGGACGGGGCAGCGGCGGCACTCGTGGTGCCCTCGGCCGAGCCCATGATCTTTCCCGTCGCGTGGGGAAGCGACGGCTCCCAGGCGGACCTCATCGCGATCTCCCGGGCGAGCGGCCACATGGAGATGACTGGACGAAAGGTCTTCCGCTGGACCACCTCCGCGCTGGCCACCGTCATGCGAGCGGCCTGCGAGCGGGCCGGCCTGGACCCCGGTGACCTGCGCGCCTTCGTACCGCACCAGGCGAACCTGCGCATCGTCGAGGCCCTGCGGCAGAGCCTCGCGGCCCCCGATCTCGTGACCGCCACCGACCTGGTCAGCGCCGGCAACACCTGCGCCGCCTCCGTCCCCCTCGCCCTGCACGCCCTGCGCGAGCGAGGCGAGGTGAGCAGCGGCGATCCCGTACTCCTCTTCGGGTTCGGCGCGGGCCTCTCGTACGCGGCGCAAGTCGTCCTGTGCCCGTAGCGGCCGGCGAACGTTTCTCCCGACAAGTAGCCGTTCCGATCAAGGAGAACCCCCCTCATGCCTGTCAGCAACGACCCCCTGGCGCTGGTGCAGAGCATCATCGCCGGCATCAGCGAGCGCCCCGTGGATGACATCAGGCCCGAGCACCGGCTCTTGGAGGACCTCTCCATGGACTCCCTGCAGATCACGGAGCTGGCACAGAAGCTCGAGAACGCGCTGGGCAGGTATGTCGACGATGACCTGCTCAACGTCGACGGAGCGACGGTGGCCCTGTGCGCCGAGGTCGCCCAGAACGCCTGACCCACGCCTGAACGGTCACCGCACCGCACCGGCCGCGCACCCGACCGGGACGCACTCCCGGCATGACGCCAAGCCCCGTCCCAGGAAAGGGCCGACCACCATGAGCAGAGCACCGCTCACCCGGGCAGCGGCGAGCACGCCGGACGGCGAGCACGCCCACTCCCAGACCACTCCGGACATCCGCGCGGGCACACGCACCCCCGACCACCGCGGGACACCGGCAGCGGCAGCAGACCCCACCGGCACGCGCACACAAGGCGGCGGACAGCCATGACACAGAGACGCCCGGACACGGGCAGGACGACAATCCCCGCAGCCGGAACCGCCGCGGACCGCAGCACCCAGCCGGCCGGCAACGGGACAGCCCACGGGAAGGTGATCCTGCTGGGAGAGCACGCCGTGGTCTACGGCGCCCCCGCCCTCGCACTGCCCATACCGGAACTGGGCTGCCGCGCCCGCGTGGTCCGGCAGGCACGGAGCGAACCCGAAGCGGTGAGTTACCGCTTCCTCCAGACTCCGGCGGGTATCCCGTCGGGGCCGTTCCCATCCCCCGCGACCAGCCCCCAGGAGACGGCCCCCGAAGGAATCCATGACCTCATCCGGGCGGTACTGCGCGAGGCCTTCGGAGGAGGGGCGCCGGGCGTGGACGTCACGCTGGAGAGCGGCGTGCCGCCCGCCCGCGGCCTGGGCTCCAGCGCGGCCTGCGCCCGCGCCCTCACCCACGCCCTGGCGGGCTTCGCCGGGCTGCGCCTGAGCGCGGACGAGGTCTTCCGGTACGTGCAGGTGTCGGAGAACGCGGCGCACGGCAGGGCCAGCGGCATCGACGCCCTGGCCACCGGGAGCCGCCGGCCCGTGCTGCTGGACCGGGGCCGGGCCACCACCCCACCGGTGGGCGCGGACGGCTGGGTCGTGGTGGCGGACAGCGGCAGCGGCGCCTCCACCAAGGACGCCGTCACGATGCTGAGCGACGGATTCGCACAGGCCGCCGGCAGCCGGGAGAGGTTCCTGGAGCGGTCGGCCACGCTGACCCGTGAGGGACTCCGGCACCTCGAGCGGGGCGACCTCGCAGCGCTGGGAGGGGTCTTCACCGCCTGCCACGAGCTGCTCGCCGGCCTCGGGCTGACCACCGCCCGCACCGACGCACTGGCACGGGCCGCGCTCGAGGCAGGAGCGCTGGGCGCGAAGATGAGCGGCGGCGGACTGGGCGGTTGCGTGATCGCCCTGACTGCCACCGGCCAGGCGGCCGGTGCCGTGGCGGCCCTCCTCCTCCGGGAGCAGGGCGCTCTGTGCTGGGTGACGCCCTTGACGAGAGGTGAGGGCCATGACGGGATCTGAGGCCGCCGTCGCGGTGGCCCACCCCAACATCGCCCTGGTCAAGTACTGGGGCAAACGCGATGAACGCCTTGTCCTGCCGTGCGCGGACAGCCTGTCGATGACCCTGGACGTCTTCCCCACCACCACCGAGGTCGGCCTGACCCGCCACAGCACGGATCTGGTGATCGTGGACGGCGCTCCGGCGAGCGGGGAGATGGAGCGGCGCATCGTCAGGTTCCTGGACCTGGTGCGCGAGCGGGCCGCACGGACCGAACGCGCGGTGGTGATCACGCGCAACACCGTTCCGGTCGCCGCCGGCCTGGCGTCCTCCGCCAGCGGGTTCGCGGCCCTCGCCCTGGCCGCCTCCCGCGCCTACGGCCTGCCCCTGGAGCCGGTGGCCCTGTCCCGGCTGGCCCGGCGGGGGTCCGGGTCCGCGGCACGGTCCGTCTTCGGCGGCTTCGTCCTGTGGCACGCCGGCGCGCCCGACGCGGCCGACCCCGACCTCGCCTCCTACGCGGAGCCCCTCACCGACGCCCGCCTGGATCTCGCCCTGGTCGTCGTCCTGGTCCAGACCGGGCCCAAGCCCGTCTCCAGCCGCGAGGCCATGCGCCGCACCGTGCGGACCTCACCGCTCTTCCCCGGCTGGCTCGCCGCAACGCGCGCCGACCTGACGGCGATGCGCGCCGCGCTGGCGGCCGGTGACCTGGCCGCCGTGGGCGCGATCGCCGAACGCAACGCCCTCGGCATGCACCGGACCATGGAGAGCGCGATCCCTCCGGTGAACTACCGCACCTCCGCATCGCACCAGGCCCTCGAAGAGGTCCGCCGGATGCGCAGCGGCGGCCTGCAGGTCTGGGCGACGATGGACGCCGGCCCCAACGTCAAGGTGCTGTGCCCCGGCGAGGAAGCCGACCACGTGGCCGGCCACCTGCGGCAGCTGACCGGCCACACCGTGGTGGTGGCCCGCAGCGGACCCGACGCCGTCCTGCGCGAGCAGGCACCGTGATGCGCCCGCCCGTCACGCACCGGGCCCCGGGCAAGCTCCTCATCGCGGGAGAGTACGCCGTGCTGGAACCCGGACAGCCCTCGATCGTCGTGGCCGTGGACCGCTTCGTCACCGTCACCGCCTCCACACCGCTGGACGGCGAAGTGGTCCTCGACACCGATCTCCTGCCGCACGAGGTGCGGATGTCCCGTTCCCCGACCGGGCTGCGGCCGCTCGACCCGGTCCACGCCCCGCACGTGGACGGAGCCCTCACACACCTGATGTCGGTGATGGAGGTTCTCGACCAACTGACCCGCCAACTCGCACTGCCACCCGTCCCGGTGCGGCTGAGCGTGCGAAGCGGACTCCACGAACACGGCACCAAAATCGGGCTCGGCTCCAGCGGCGCCGTGACGGTCGCCGCCGTCAGCGCACTGGCCCGGTTCTACGGCCTGCCGCTGTCGCCGCACGAACAGTTCCGCCTCGCCCTGCTGGCGAGCATCCGAGTCGACCCCGGACCCTCCGGCGTGGACCTCGCCGCCAGCACCTGGGGCGGCTGGACCATCTACCGCGCCCCGGACCGCGACCGGCTCCTGCGCTCCCTGCGACGCGACGGTGTCACCACGACACTCCACGCCACGTGGCCCGGACTGACCGTACGGGCACTGCCGGCGCCGACCGCACTGCGCCTGTACGCAGGCTGGAGCGGCAGCCCCGCCTCCACGTCCGCCCGCGTCCGCGGGCTGTCCCGCACCACCTGGTGGCACAGCACCGACCACGACCGGTTCCTGCACCAGAGCGCGCGCACGGTGACCAGCGCGGCGTGCGCGCTCGAACACGACGACCCAGCGGCACTCCTCGCCGCCGTCCATCGGGCCCGGCACCTGCTGGCCCTCCTCGACGAGCGGACCGGGCTGGGCATCTTCACCCCCCGCCTCAGCGCACTATGCCACGCCGCACAGGCCTGCGGCGGAGCGGGAAAGCCCTCCGGCGCGGGCGGCGGCGACTGCGGAATCGCACTGCTGCCCCACACCACCGACCCCCACTCCCTGCGGACACGCTGGGCCGCCGACGGCATCACGGCCCTGCCGCTGCGGGTCACCGACCTGCCCGGTACGGAAGGCCCGGGGGCCGACGTGGCAGGACCCGATCTCACCCCCGGTCCGCTCCTGTCCCCTTCTGCCCCCACCCACCGAGGAGAGCCCCGATGAGCGGATCACGAAAAGACGACCACGTGCGGCTCGCGGTCGCGCAGCACCAAGCCCTCCCCGCTGAACCGCCATACCCCGCCGGGCCGTTCGACGAGGTGCGTTTCATCCACCACGCCCTGGCCGGCACCGACCGCGCGCACGTCTCGCTGCGCACCCGCTTCGGCGGCCTCAACTGGCCCGTCCCCCTCTACATCAACGCCATGACCGGCGGCAGCCCGAAGACCGGCCAGATCAACCGCGACCTGGCGATCGCCGCCCACGCGACCGGCGTACCCATCGCCAGCGGCTCCATGAGCCCCTACCTGAAGGACCCCTCCACCGCCGACACCTTCACCCCCTTGCGCGAACACAACCCGGACGGCTTCGTCATCGCGAACATCAACGCCACCGCCACCGCGGACCAGGCCTGCCGGGCCGTCGCCCTGCTCCAGGCCGACGCACTGCAGATCCACCTCAACACCGTGCAGGAAACCGTCATGCCTGAAGGGGACCGCTCCTTCGCCCACTGGCCCGCCGCCATCGAACGCATCACCGCGGCCGTCGACGTCCCCGTCATCGTCAAGGAAGTCGGCTTCGGACTCAGCGGCCTGACCGTGGCCCAACTGGCCGGCCTGGGCGTGCGCGTCGCCGACGTGGCCGGACGCGGGGGCACCAACTTCGCCCGGATCGAGAACGGCCGCCGCCCCCACGCCGACTACGCCTACCTGGACGACTGGGGCCTGAGCACCCCCGAAGCCCTGCTGGACGCCCGCGGCCGCGGCCTGCCCCTGCTCGCCTCCGGCGGCATCCGCCACCCCCTCGACATCGCCCGCGCCCTCGCCCTGGGCGCCCACGCCGTCGGCGCCTCCGGCATCTTCCTCACCACCCTGCTCACCGGCGGAACCACCGCCCTCGTCCAGCAGATCACCACCTGGCTCGACCAGCTCACCGCCCTCATGACCCTCCTGGGCACCCACAGCCCGGCCGACCTCGCCCACTGCGACGTGCTGATCACCGGATCCCTGCACCGGTTCTGCGCCCAACGCCACATCGAACTCCGCTCTCAGGGAGCTTCCCGATGACCCGTCCCACCCCCGCCCCGAAACCCTCCGCGCCCACCGGGACATCCGCGGCACACGTCCCCCTGCGCTGGGTCGGCCCGCTGCGCATCTCCGGCAACGTGGCCGTCACCGAGACCGAAGTGCCGCTGGCCACCTACGAGTCACCGCTGTGGCCCTCCGTCAACCGGGGCGCGCAGATCTCCCGGACCGTCGACGCCGGCATCCGGACCACCCTCGTGGACGAGCGCATGACGCGCTCCGTCCTCGTCGAAGCCGACACCGCCGAGACCGCGTACGCCGCCGCCCGCGCGGTCCACGACCGCCTCGACGAACTGCGCGCCATCACCCGCGCCACCAGCCGCTTCGCCGAACTCCTCGCCGTACGGCACGAGATCACCGGACCCCTGCTGTTCCTGCGGTTCGAGTTCAGCACCGGAGACGCCTCCGGCCACAACATGGCCACCCTCGCGGCGGACGCCCTGCTCGGCCACCTCCTCGCCCAGGTGCCCGGCATCCGCTACGGCTCGATCTCCGCCAACTACTGCACCGACAAGAAGGCCACCGCCATCAACGGCATCCTGGGCCGGGGCAAGAACGTGACCGCGGAGATCCTGATCCCCGAGGCGGTCGTCGCCGCACGCCTGCACACCACCGCCGCCCGCATCGCCCGGCTCAACGTGCACAAGAACCTGGTCGGCACGCTCCTGGCCGGCGGTATCCGCTCCGCCAACGCCCACTACGCGAACATGCTCCTGGCCTTCTACCTGGCCACCGGCCAGGACGCCGCCAACATCGTCGAGGGCTCCCAGGGCATCACCCTCGCCGAGGACCGCGACGGCGACCTCTACTTCTCCTGCACCCTGCCCAACCTCATCGTCGGCACCGTCGGCAACGGCAAGGGCCTCGACTTCGTCCAGGAGAACCTCACCGCGCTCGGCTGCCGCGAGGACCGCCCCGTCGGCGACAACGCCCGCCGCCTCGCCGTCCTGGCGGCGGCGACCGTCCTGTGCGGCGAACTGTCCCTGCTCGCCGCGCAGACCAACCCGGGCGAACTCATGAAGGCACACACCCGCCTCGAGCGCCTCACCGGAGCCCGCGATGCCCGGTGACCGCACGGTAGGCATCCACGACCTGTCCTTCCGCACCGGCAGCCTCGTCCTCACCCACGCCGAACTCAGCAAGCACACCGGAGCCAGCCTCGCCAAGTACCACCAGGGCATCGGCCAGCGGGCGATGAGCGTGCCCGCCGCCGACGAGGACATCGTCACCATGGCCGCAGAGGCCGCCGCCCCGGTCATCGAACGCCACGGCTGCGACCGCATCCGCACCGTTCTGTTCGCCACCGAGACCTCCATCGACCAGTCCAAAGCAGCCGGTGTCTACGCCCACTCCCTCCTCGGCCTTCCCTCCCACATCCGGGTCGTCGAACTCAAACAGGCCTGCTACGGGGCGACAGCTGCCCTCCAGTTCGCGGCCGCACTCGTCCAGCGCGAGCCCGAGCAGCAGGTCCTGGTCATCGCCAGTGACATCGCCCGGTACGACCTCGACAGCCCCGGCGAGGCCACCCAAGGCGCCGCCGCCGTCGCCATGCTGGTGTCGGCCCGACCCGCCATCGCCGCGATCGACCGGCCCTCCGGTCTGCACACCCACGACATCATGGACTTCTGGCGCCCCAACTACCGCGAAACCGCCCTCGTCGACGGGAAGAAGTCCTTGGCGGCCTACCTCGCCGCCGTCGAGGGAACCTGGCGCGACTACCAGAACCACCAAGGCCTCGCGATCGAGCAGATCCGCACCGTCTGCTACCACCAGCCCTTCACCCGGATGGCGTTCAAAGCCCACCGGCAACTCCTCGACACCGCCGGCGTCAGCAGCAGCGACACCGCCATCGCCCACGCCATCACCCCCACCACTCGCTACAACGAGACCATCGGCAACAGCTACACCGCCTCCCTGTACCTCGCGCTCGCCGCCCTCCTGGAAGGCGACGAAGACCTCGACGAGGCGACAGTGGGCCTCTTCAGCTACGGCTCCGGAAGCGTCGCCGAGTTCTTCACCACCCGCATCACCCCCGGCTACCGCACCCACCTGCGCACCGCGGCCCACACCGACGTCATCGCACGGCGCCGCCCCATCGACTACGCCACCTACCGCCGCCTGCGGGAGGACACACTTCCCGACGACGGCACGCAGCACTCCCTGCCCCACCAGGCCCTGGGGCGCTTCCGGCTCTCCGGAATCGCCGGACACCAACGCCTCTACGAGGGATTCCGCCCCTCGAACTGACCGGCCACGGGGGGCAGTTCCTGTTCCCGCACCAAGGTCTGCGCCGCCCCTCACGTGGCCAGGGTCAAGGCCGGAAGCAGGTCCTCCTCGACGGCGCGTGCGTGGCGCACACGCCAGCCGGCGACGGCGACGAGGGCCACCGACGGCGCCGTGATCAGGAGGTAGGACGCGGACCAGTGCCCGGTCAGGGCGTGGACGGCGCCGAAGAGCAGCGGGCCGAGGAGCGCCAGCGCGCAGCCGACACCCTGCACGAACCCCGACAGTGAGCTCGCCCCGTGCGGCGTGCGTGCGTGGGTGCTGATCATCGTGATGGTGACCGGGAAGAGCGCGCAGCCAAGGCCCAGCAGAAGTGTCCAGGCGATGGGTGCGGCAGCGGGAGCAAGGGCGAGCCCGGTGTATCCGAGGACGAACGCGGCCGCGGCCCCCGCGCTCAGCGGCAGAGTGCTGCGGATCCGGACGGTGAGGACCGGGGTGACGACGGCGGAGGCGAGGCTGATGGTGACCACGAGGGAGACCATCGCCGCGCTCAGCGCGGGTGACTGGCCGGCCTCCGTCAGGAGCGTGGGCAGCCAGGTGAACAGGGTGAACACGTTCCAGGAGACCATGCCGTAGAGCAGGGCGAGGTTCCAGGCCGTCCGGGCGCGCCAGACGGGACGCGTGGCAACGGCTGCTCCGGGGGCCGGGAGGGCCTTCAGCGCGACAGGGGGCTTTGCGGTCCGGCGTGTCCGGGCCCACACCCAGGTCCACAGGCAGCAGGCGAGGGCCGCGGCCACCGCCCACGATCCGAGGGAGGCACGCCAGCCCGCCGCGCCGGCCAGGGGAACGGCGACCAGCGGCGGCACCAGGGCCCCGAGATGAACCGCCACCAACTGCACCGTGCTGAGGGCGGCAACCCGGTTGGGGAAGTGCTTCTTGATCAGTGGCGGAACGCAGACGTTGCCCAGCGCCATGCCGGCCAGCGCGACGACGGTCAGGGCCACCAGGGCGGCGCCGGAAGTGGCGAACGCCCGGGCCGCCTCGCCCACCGCTGTCACCAGCATGGCCAGGGCGGCAGTGGCCTCGGCACCGATCGCACGCATCACGGACGGGGTCGCCAGGCCGATGACAGCGAACATAGCCAGGGGAAGCGCTCCGAACAGCCCGACCGCCTCCGTGCCCAAGTGAAGCTCGTCCCGGATCACCGGCAGCAGGGGAGACAGGGCGGTCACCGCCAGACGCAGATTCACGGCGGCACAGGCGATCGCAAGCAGAACCAGTACGGGCCGGCCGACGCGGCGGCGTCCGGCGGCGTCCGGCGGAGACGCGCTGTGTCTCCCTTCTCGTCCGCAAGGCCGGGGCCCGGCCCCAGTGGGTTCCGTGAATACGCGGTCATCGGCGGACGTGAGGTCGGAGCTGCCCTTTGCGGGCACGTCGGCGCCTGGCAGAACGATGGTCTGGTGCACGCTGCACACAACGGCATCCCGTGGCCGACGGAACGTCCGGTACGCCCGTACGGCACCTGTTTCACCCGGGTGCCGTAGAGCGTGCCACCGACATGATGCTCCGGCGGCTCGGAATCCCCGGGTCTCCGGCAGCTCTGCCGCCCACTGCCCTCCAGCCTCTCACCCGCTTCACGCCTCGCGCGGAGCCATTCCCCAACTCTCGATCACTGCCCAGCAGTTCACCGTCCTGCCGCCCGATGTCTCAACGAGAGCCGACCGGGGTAGCCTGCACCGAGCGGACACCTGCTCCACCGGAATGATGCGACCGGCGGGTCCGGTGGCCTCGGGCACCCGAGCTGACCCATGACCACATGCCGAACTGTGCCGCACCGTCACGACGAACTGGCGGACAGGTCACACCGACCCCCAAGGACGGCGGGTCCGAGGAATGACAGCCGATGACGCGGGGGCCGGATCCCTCCGAAAGGCGCCCCCCGTCGCACCGGGCGCCGCTGGCCTGATGGGCTCTTCGAGATCCTTCACCTCGGGCCTGGTCACCCGGCGGGAGGCCGAACACCTGCTGGGGTACGCAGCCGGCAGCCTGAAAGCCGCCATGCGGTGCCACCGCGACCGGTGGCCGCCCGCTACGGCCGGCCGGCTGCGGGACCGTGCGCTCCTGTGGGACCTGGATGCCCTCCTCGCCGTCGTCGGTCCGGACACCGGCCTACGGTCCCGCCGCTCCGACGGAGCCGACCCGGACGGGCTCGTCACCTGCCTCGGTTGCGGACGCCGCTTCCGCTCCCTCGGGCCGCACCTCGCCCGGGCTCATCAGATGACGGCAGCGCGGTACCGCACCGAACACCGTCTGCCGACACGCTCCGCACTCATGGCGCCCACAGTCCGGCGTGCCCTGTCGGCCGCCCGGATCGAGGCGATGGACTCAGACCCGCAGCTGATCGAACGCATGCGGGCCGCCACGCCGCCCTCGGCCGAACTGGTTCGGCGATCGGCGGCCGGCCGGGCCCGTACGGACGACCTTCCTTCAGTCCGCTCAGCACGCCGGGCAGGCGCCCTGCGGACGCTGCCGGCCGCCCAGCAGGCCCGCCGCGAAGCGGTGGAAGCACGCGCCCGAGCGGCCGGCTTCCCCTCGATGGCGACGGCCATCGACGCCACACGTCACCTGTCCGGCCGGGCAGCCTGTGAACTGATCGGCGTCGGAGAAACCACCGTACGGCGCTGGCGCCGACGTACCGGGAACTGACGGCAGCTCGGGCCGGTGGCCCGCACCCGTACTCCCACCGGCCTACCTCTAGGCCTTCAACAGGTTCCGAATTTCAACAGGACGGCCCGCTCTCCGCCTCCCGCTCCGAGGCCCGACGGGAGTTTCATTAAGTACGCCCACCCGGAAAGGGGGGCTGGCTGCGCACCGATGAGGAGATGCACGTGACACCACCGCAGCCAGGAGATCGGGTGCCAGGCCTGTACTGCCCGTCTGTGTCGGAGCCCGACGCCGACACCGTGGCGGAGGTGGACGCACGGATCGCGCGGTGGGTGACCAGCGAGGACGTCTGCCCACCGCAGTGGCGCCAGGGCCTGGTCGACTTCGGCGTCGGGCGAGCGGTGGTCCTCCAGTACCCGGACCACGCCTCGATCGAGCATCTGATGGCGGCCGCCGAACTCCTGGCTGCCGAGAACGTGGTGGACGACTGCTACGTGGAGGACTTCGGCGGCTCGCCCGAGGGGCTCGGCGCGCGCCTGCTCATCGCCCAGAGCGCCCTGGACCCCGCCCACCTGACGAGCCGCCACGGCGCGGACTGGGCCAAGGGCATCCGGTCGGACGAGGCACTGCGCAGCTACCGCACCGCGATGGACGACTTCGAGGCCATCGCCACCCCCGCGCAGGCCGACCGGTTCCGGCACGACATGGCTCGCCTGCACCTGGGCTACCTGGCCGAGGCGACGTGGAAGCTCGACGGGAGCGTCCCCGCCGCCTGGGAGTATCTGACGATGCGGCAGTTCAACAACTTCCGCCCCTGCCTGACCATCACCGACGCCGTGGCCGGCTACGAACTCCCCCCCGAGGTCTACACCCGCCCCGACGTCCAGCGCACGGTGGCCCTGGCGAGCAACGCCACCACGCTCGTCAACGACCTGTACTCGTACACCAAGGAACTGCGCATGCGGCACCCGCACCTGAACCTGCCGCTGGTGCTGGCAGCCGAGACCGGAGACGCCAAGACCGGCTACCTGCGAGCCGTCGAGGTGCACAACGACGTCATGCACGCCTTTGAAGGAGACGCAGCCCGACTTCGAGGCCAACACCCTCACCTGGACCGCTTCCTGGAGGGACTCGCGGCCTGGGTCGCCGGCAACCACCACTGGCACCAGACCAACTCCGAGCGCTACACCCTGCCCGACTTCTGGACCTGAAGGGAACACCCCCCATGAGCACTGTCTCCACCCACAGCGCCTACCAGCAGGACATCGCCAACTACTGGAACGCCGAGGAACGACCCGTCAACCTCCGGCTCGGCGACGTCGACGGCCTCTACCACCACCACTACGGCGTCGGGGACGTCGACTGGTCCGTCCTGGAAACGCCGGAGCCCGACCGGGACCAGGCGATCATCAACGAGATGCACCGCCTGGAGACCGCCCAGGCCCACCTCCTCATCCAGCACCTCGGCGCCGTCAAGCCCGAGCAGCGCATCCTCGACGCCGGCTGCGGCCGCGGCGGCACCTCAGTCCTGGCCCACCAGGCCTTCGGCTGCCACGCCGACGGCATCTCGCTCTCCTCCAAGCAGGTCGACTTCGCCAACCGCCGCGCCCGCGAGCTCGGCATCGACGACAAGGTGACTTACCACGTTGGGAACATGCTGGAGACCGGCTTCGCCCCCGGCGGCTACCAGGCGATCTGGAACAACGAGTCCACCATGTACGTCGACCTGAAGGACCTGTTCGCCGCACACTCCGCCCTGCTGGCCCGCGGCGGCCGGTACGTCACCATCACCGGCTGCTACAACGACGTCTACGGACAGCCCTCCAAGGCCGTCTCCACCATCAACGCCCACTACGAGTGCAACATCCACGCCCGCTCCGAGTACTTCGCGGCCATGGCCGCCAACCGCCTCGTCCCCGTCCACGTCGAGAACCTCACCCCCGCCACCATCCCCTACTGGGAACTGCGCACCCACTCCTCCGTCACCACCGGCATCGAGGAGGCCTTCCTCAGCTCCTACAAGGACGGCAGCTTCCAGTACCTCCTGATCGCAGCCGACCGCATCTGAGCCCCCGCAGTACCACCAGGTGACGGTCTTCACCTCGCGCTGCCCGCGGGGCCCTCGTCCAGCAGGCGACGCAACAGCATGTCGATGTCGAGGCGACCGCTCTCCTGGCCGGTGGCGACGATACGTTCCGTCAGCGCGAGGAACCTCCTGACCCGTGAGGTCTGCGCATGGAGCACACCGGTGTCCTCCTGGCCCCGCAGGGTGATGACGACGGTCGGCCGCCCTCCCTGAGGCAAGGGGTGAACGGACACGTCGTCGGCACCCACCGCCCGGCTGACGCCAACGGTCAGGAGATCGCGGGCGAAGACCCACGCGGTGGACGTGCCGTAGCCGGCGTAGATGTCCAGGCGGACGGCGTAGGGATCCGACGCAGAGTACTTCAGGCACGCCGCGATGGAGATGCTGCGGCCGGTGCAGGTGACGACCTTCAACTCGAGAGGCACCGCGCACCGCGCGGCTGGGTACTGCTTCGCGGGCGCGTCCAGGGGCTGCCAGTGGTTCATGTCTGCTCTCGGAGCGGCGAGGCGGCACGCATCGATGCGCGGCGCGGCCATAGGGGCGGGGCTGGGGTGAGTGCGGGCTGTGTTCGCTGGTGTTCCGAGGGCCCGCGGTGGACGTTCACACCGGTGTCAACGAGCCAGACCGTGAGCCGTCATCGTTCTTCTCGAGGCCCGGCAGTTGCCCGGCTTTCAACACCTTGCAGGATTCAACATGCCTGACCCGGATCGCGTATTTCGGGAAGCCCACCCGTCTGGTAGTGGCCGACCGGGGCGGATCCCATACCGCACGCGGAAGGGCGCGCTCGGCCACCGACTGCCGGCGCGGGGCCGGTGAACTCTGGCCGGATCACCCTGAAGCGCTTCCTCGGAGTCGAGGCGAAGCTGCGCGCGGGCGCCCCCGACCTCGCCTGGTGGATCGACGACGTCCGGCACAAGTCCGTAGGGCTGGCCATGGCCTACGAGCTCTCCTCTCGCTACTACGCAGTCCAACGCGTTCCGGACGGGACATCCCTGCGCGTCCGGGTCGCGTGGGTATGGGAGGGAGTCGGCCCTACCCGATGCGCGCCCGGGATCAGTCGCGGGCCGGTTCCTCCCATCGGCCGTTCAGCGAGGCAGAGCCAGGTGAATCAGGGCTTGGGAGCGGGCCGGGAGTTGGCGGCCCGTCGATCGGCCGTAGGGCGAGTCTGGGGCCGGCCGTCCTGGTCCAGAGCGCCAGATGCCGGGTCATGCTCCATTACGGGTGATCTGCCATCGCTCCGGTCCGGAAGGCCCGGCAACCGTTCCCGACTCGCCTCCGAGCGGCGCCGTACCGGCTGCGCCCCAGCGAGGAGCCGATCCTTGAAGCCCCGAGGCCGGCACCCTGCGGTTCGCCGTGGACCACCGCCTGACCCCGGAGGCCACCTACCACCCGAGCCTGGCACGCACCTGGTGCGGCTGGCTCGCGGCACGCTGCTACCTGCAGGCCGACCAGCAAGTGCCTGCAGACCGCAGCGAAGTATTTCACCTGGTTCTTCATCGCCGACGACCTGTTCGTCGACCGGGTGCTCCGCCGGGTCCGGGCAGAGCGCGAACAACTCCTCGAGCTGGTCGATCAGCACGATCAGTCGCTGGCCCGGCCGATCCGCCAGCAAGGTGGTGACTGCGAAACCGAGCCAGACACGACCAGGTCCCACGCCGCCGAGCCCGGCGCGGGCGCGCTCAGCGCAGTTCGGTGCTCAGCAGCAGGAAGTACCGCCCGGTGTAGAGGAGTTCACCGCCCAGGTCCGCGACGAGGTTGGCCGGGGTGAAGAGGCGGCGGAAGATCGGGTAGCCGGTGCCGCCGACCACCCGCTGCTCCGTTCTCTCGGTGTGCCGGTCGTCGTCGCTGCGCAGGTCGAGGACCAGCAGGCGGCCGGCGACCCGGCGGGCCTCGGCCAGGAAGACGACGCGCTCGTCGGGGCGCAGCAGTCCGTAGAAGTTGGCGGTGAACAGGGTGGCGAAGGCGTCGTCGCGGAAGGGCAGCGGCGGGAAGAGGGAGTGGACCAGGCCGGCCCTGGGCGCGCGGGTGCGGGCGATGTCGAGCATCTCGCGACTCTGGTCCATCGCGGTGACGGCGGCCGAGACCATCCGTCCAACATGTGCGCCCTGTGCCCCAACTGCCATGCGATGAAGACCCGAGGGCGCGATCGCGCGAACCTCACCCGCACGCTGCACGTCCGCGTCGCTGCAGCCCACCGTGCCGAGAAGGCACGGGAAGCCGCTGACCTGTCCGGCGAGATGTGCCCCTGACAGCTCTTCAAGTCCCGCCCGGTTCCGCGCACTCGGCGTAGGCACCCTGCGGCGCCCGCGGTCCGGCACCGGGAGGGGAACTGGCCGTCAAGCACGCGTGTCCGGTGGAACTCGGCAGTCGGCAGCTCGACTTACCCGCTCGCCGATCGGCATTGTGACGGGCCGTTTCCAGGCCGGGCCCACGATGTACGACAGGCTGACGGTGTCGCTGCAGTTGCCGATGGCGAGGTACTTACGGGTTCTCCTTCTGGGTGCTGGACCCTCGCGCGGGCTGGGCGTTCGCGGTTGGCCTGGGTCCTGGCGGGGGGTGTCAGAGGCCTGCGGCTAGGTCGGGTTCTGTCGACCGATGGGCCCGTCTGCGGGTGCGACGCGTTCGTAGATGTCGGTGCTGACGGTTGTGCGGGCGCGGTGGCGGACGACGCTGAGCGGGCCGAGGCCGGAGAGGATCTCGACGAGGCCTGCGGCGCTGACCCACGGCCGCTCCGCGGCCGACGGGTCCGCGGGGGGTGAGTGGACGATGGCGATGGTCGCGGCGCAGGCGAGGTCGGCTGCGCGGATGTCGCTGAGGGTTCTGACGTTGCGGACGGCCATGTCCGAGAAGCGTTCGGCGGGGGCCGGCGGGGTGGAGAGGTTGAGGAGCAGGTCGCTCGCCTGAGCAGCCGCGTCTGCTCCTTGCCGGGCGTCGGAGGCGGTGTAGCACCACTGGTCCGGGTGCTGTCCGCGCAGCAGGGGGAAGCGCGAGCGGAGCACCCGCAGGATGGGTGTGATCTCGTCGACGATGGTGCAGGGCTGCAGGACGAAGGAGAGGCGTTCCGGGTCGGGGATCCGCAGCCGGTGGGCCGCGGCGGGGTCGGGGATGGCGATGACCGGCCCGGTGTGGCCGGTGAGGTGAACGGGGCCGCTGCCCAGCAGGAGCACCGTGTCCTGCCGGTTCAGAAAGTGCCGCACGGCGCCTTGGGCCGCTGCCGCCTTGGGGCAGGTGCGGGAGCCGCCTCCTTCGGTGGCACGTCCGGCGGGGCAGGTTTCGCTGGACGGCACCAGGACGCGTCGGGTGCGCAGCGCGCCGGTCCACTGTTCGAGGGTCTTTCGGGCGAGGTCCTCGAGGTGGGTCGGGGCCGCGATGGCGATCCCGACGGCTGTGCCGTCGAGGTCGAGGTAGGTGGTGGCGGCCAGGATGCCCTGGTTCCCGCTGGGCTGGACCGGCAGGCCTCTGGGAGCGTGGCCGGCCAGGGGCGCGGTGGCCCGGCGGTCATGGCCGGGCAGGTGAGCGGTGAGCAGCGGGGCCGCGGGGCACTGGACGGTTCCGCGGTGCGGATGGACGAAGCTCCTCGGTGCGGTCAAGCCAGGGCCCGATGGCTGCCCCAGCGGAAGTACTTCGGTCAGTCGTGTCCTCTTCAACGGTGTGCCTCTTCTCGGCTGTCAACGCGGGGCGGACGGCGGGGACTCGGTGCCGTCCGCCACCGAGCTCGTACAGGTAGTGGTGGTTGAACTGGGGGCGCTGGCGGAGTGGGCGGGGGCCGCGCTCTTTGATTCGGCGGTGTGCCCGCCCCGGCTGCCGCAGGGTCTGGCCCGTCGGCGGGCGAATCGAGCGGGGGGCGCGTCGTGCTTTGCCGTTGGACCGCCATGGTGGGCGTGTTCCCTCATCGGAGGTGCGCTCCGGTCGTGGCGGTGCTTCTACTTCCAGAACTGCGCGAGGGAGCCTTCCTTGAAGGGGTCGGGAGAGACGCTGAGGTCGCCGGCGAAGGGGTGGTCGAGGACGACGGTGAGCAGGATGCTGAAGCCGATGAGGGCGGCGACACAGCCGACGAAGAGGACTTGCATGGAGCGGCTGCGGACACCGAAGAGGAAGGTCAGCGGGAGGATGACGAGTGCGCCGCCGTAGACCAACACCTGGAGCAGGATGGGGAGTTCCTGGGTGGCCATGGTGATCCGGGCGCGCCGTTGGGCCACTATCGTGTCGAGGCTGGCGGCGGCCTGGCCGTAGTAGGCCTTCTCGGCCTCGGTCACGGGCTCGTAGCTCTGGAGGGCGTCGTAGACGCCCTGGAGCAGGGCGCCGGTGGCCTCGAAGTCGGGGTTGCCCTCGCGCATCAGCGGCCACTGGACGTCGGCGACGCCGTGGACGTAGGCGCCGACGGCTGTCTTGAGACGGGCCTGCTCGGCGGGCGGGAACGCGCCGGCGTCGCGGACCAGGGTGGCGGCGGCGGTGGACTCGGAGGCCACGATGGTGTTGGTGGTGTCGAGCTGGGTCCACAGGGTCACGATCACGAACGCCAGGATGATGCCGTAGATCGCACCGAACATGCCCAGCACGGTCCCGACCATCTCGTTGTGCTCGCCCTTGGCGAGCTCGGGGAAGCGCCGGCGCACCAGCAGCGCCCCGACGACGGTGACCAGCATGATCACGCCGACCACGATGACGGCCAGGACGAACGTGTCGAAGGTGTTGAGCAGCCACAGTCCCATGGCGTCCTCGCCTCTGGTGGTAGCGGTGGGTCCCTCACCGTCCCCTCCCGCGTTCCGGGCGCACCGCACCGGCCGCCACTTCGCGCCTACTTCACCCGGACGGTCGGCGCGAAGAAGGTGAAAGAGCGTGCGGGGGTCCGTAGACCGGCCCCACGCGCGCGCCCCGGAGTCCGCTCGCCCACACAGGCGACGTTCGCTGCCTCACCGCCCCAAGGCGGGTCCGACACCGGATAGTTGGTCCGGAAGCCGCACCGCCGCACTGCTCGACCCCGCACGGTGGAGGTTGCCCATGCCGACGTCCACACCCGGGCCCCCCACGCCCCGGAGCACCTCCACCGCGCTCGCGCACCACCGCCCGTCCCCGGTGCGCCGTCTGCTGCGCTCGCGCCGCACCGGGGACCGTGACCACATCACCACCCTCGGCGGACTGCCCGCCCTGTCCCTGGACGCCCTCACCTCGGTGGCCTACGGACCCGAGGCCGCCGTGGTGATCCTGGCCGCGGCCGGCGCGGACGCGGTGGGCGCGATCCTGCCGCTCAACATCGTCATCGCGGTGCTGCTCGCCACCCTCGTGCTGTCGTACCGTCAGGTGATCGCCGTCCACCCCGACGGCGGCGGCTCCTACGCCGTCGCCAAACGGCAGTTCGGCCCCCGGACCGCCCGGCTGGCCGCAGCCGGCCTGGTGGTCGACTACGTGCTGACCGCAGCCGTCAGCCTGGCCACCGGCGCCGCCAGCCTCGCCTCCGCGTTCCCCGCCCTCAACGACCACCTGCTGCTGACGGCGATGACCGCCCTGGTCCTGCTCACCGCCGTCAACCTGCGCGGACTCGCCGACAGCGCCCGCCTGTTGATGCCCCTGACGCTGCTCTTCATCCTGTTCGTCCTGGCGGTCATCGCCCTCGGCCTCGCCCGCCCCGCCCCGGTCGCGGAAGCCGGCGGGCCGCCCACCGTCGCCGTCACCCAGGGCCTCGGCGTGCTGCTCCTGCTGAAGGCGTTCGCCTCCGGCTGCACCGCGCTCAGCGGCGTCGAGGCGATCGCCAACGGCGTCCCCGCCTTCCGCCGCCCCCGGGTCCGGACCGCCCAGCGCACCCAGGTGCTGCTCGGCGTGCTGCTCGCGGTCATGCTCGTCGGACTGGGCTACCTGCTGGCCCGCGACCACGTCGTCCCGCGCGCCGACGTCACCGTGCTGGCCCAGCTCACCGCGCACTCGCTGGGCACCGGATGGCCCTACTACGCCGCCAACCTGACGGTGGCCCTGCTGCTGGCGGCCGCCGCCAACACCAGCTTCGGCTCCCTGCCGATCCTGCTCGCGCTGCTGGCCAAGGACAACCGCCTGCCGCACGTCTTCGGCCTGCGCGCGGCCCGCCCCGTGCACCGCGTCGGCGTCCTCGCACTGGCCGCGCTCACCGCGCTGCTGCTGGCCGCCACCGGGGCGGTCACCGACCGCCTGATCCCGCTCTTCGCCCTCGGCATCTTCATCGGCTTCACCATCAGCCAGCTCGGCATGGTCCGCCACTGGTCACAGCGCCGCCCCGCCCGCTGGCGCAGGCTGATCCTGCTCAACGGCACCGGCGCGGCCCTGACCCTCACCGCCACCGCCGTCCTGCTGGTCTTCAAGTTCACCCACGGCGCCTGGGCCGTGGTCCTGGTGGTGCCGCTACTGATGCTGCTCTTCGCCCGCGTCCAGCGCTACTACGCCGCCGTCGCCACCACCACCGGCATCGGCCGGATCCCGGAACACCCCCAGGCGGGCCAGGGCCTGGTCATCGTCCCCGTCGGCGAGCTCAGCGCCGTCACCGCCCACACCCTGGCCCGCGCCCTCACCCTCGGCGGCACCGTCATCGCCGTCACCGTCCACACCCGCCCCGAGAGCGCCGCCGCACTCGCCCGGCAGTGGCGGCAGTGGAACCCCGGAGTCCCCCTCGAACTGCTCCCCAGTCCGCACCACGCCCTGCTCACCCCCCTGGTCCAGTACGTCCACCAGGCCACCGCCCGAGGCCACCAGGTCACCGTCCTGCTCCCCGAGAAGCTCCCCGGCCGGCACCGCGACCGCCTCCTCCAGGGCCGCCGCTCCGCCGTCCTCGCCGCACTCCTGCGCCGCCGCACCGAGGCCGTCGTCTCCACCGTCCCATACCACCTCGGCCCCACCACCCACACCCAGGCACGTAGTGACGGAGCCGACCCATGACGGGTCGGTCGCACCCCGGTGCGGTTCCCCCCGGTCGAGGCCGGACCGGCTGTTCGGGCAAGGCGGCGGGGCAGTCCGGCTCCGGGTACATGGTCGGGGTTGATGGCGGCGTCCCGGTCTGGGGCCGGCCCGCGCACCGCGGACGGCGCGTCGAGAGGCTCCGTCCCGCAGGCGGCCGGCACTCGCAGCAGCGCACGCCCATGGCGGCCACCCTCACCCAGTACAAGACCCTGTCGCGGGGGCAGATACCAGCAGCGGCGTCAGGCGGCGTAGCGGGTGACCTTGGTGACCTTGGCGGTGACCTTGCTGTCGAGCTTCTTGAAGCTCTGGCCGGTCTCGTTGCTCTTCTGGCCCGGGGCGACGTTGTTGGCAGCCACCATGGTTTCGTCAAGGCGGGTGCCGGAGGTGTCCACGAACTCGATCTGCACGATGTAGTTCGAGGATTTGGTGGTGTGGTTGGTGATCGTGACCGGCACGGACGTCCACCCCGTCACGTCGTTGGTCTCGACCGGCCCCAGGGCCACGTCCTTGGCCTTGTCGTCCGGCGCCTTCTCCGCGGCGACCGGGGCCGGCGGGGCCACCGGAGCGGACGGTGCCGGCGGGGCCACCATTGTGGCGGGGGCGGACCCGGACCCCTGGGCGGCGGCTGGGTTGGAGTCGTCCTTCGTCTGGCTGCCGCCCGAGCTGGCGATTGCGATCACCACAAGAGCGGCCGCCGCGCCGAGACCGATCTTCAGGCCCTTCCGGCTCTTCTTCGGACCGCGCGGTGTGGGCGCGGAGTTCGCGGCCCAGGCGGCGGGATTGGGAGCGGGCGCAGGCATGCGGGTACCTCGTTCGTACGTAAAGGGAAGCTGGTGGGACTTCGTGGTTGCTGCGGCGGACGCTCAGCCGCACTCACCCGATGCCTCCTCGTCACGGAGGCGGACACGACGCGGGAGTGTCGCGCGGGCTGTCCCTCCAAGGTTAGGGAGGGGCCCCGGCGGCCGCGAACGCTCAGCGCGTGAGACCGGCCACAGCCGAGTGGTGAGCGCGGTTGCGCCACCGCGAGCTCCGGGCCGTGGGGCCGCACCAGCGCACCGCCCTTTCCGGCCGCCGCGTACACCGGGGCGCTGAGCAGCCGACGGGCACACACCCACCACCGGGTCTTCGCTGAGCGCGCACCGGGCAGCGTCCGACGGGACCCGTCCTGCGGCACGACGAGCCGAGCAGGACGACGCCGCAGCCCGTACCGCCCCGCCCACTGTGGAGCGGCACGGCGCGTGAGCCCGTGCCTCGCCCCCTTCTGTCGAAGCCGGCCGTGAGTGGGAACGGCGCCCTCCTGGGTGAACCTGTCGTGCTTCGAGAGGTATTTCATCGCCATGGCCCAGGCCGCGGCCTGGGCTGTGGCGATGGTGGTGACGGGCCGGGCCCTGCTTCCGCTTTTGGCAGGGTCCGGTCCGCTTCCCCGTGCGGCCGGGCCCCGCCGGGCTTGTCGCCTCCACCGACACGACGTGGGCCCCGGGTTGTGGTCGGCCCCGTGTGCTCGAGTCGGGCGGGCCGCTGACCGACCGGGCCGTCGTGTCCTGGGGCGGCCGCCGCCCGGTCGGTCACCACGTCTGGAGCACGCCTCGCACAGTGGCGCTGGTCGGGGTCTGAGCAGAGGGGCGAGGGCTGGGTTTCGGTGCGCGGGGCCCCCGGATCCGGCTTCGTCCAGGTAGTGCAGGCGCCGGACGCAGGAGCGTGCGCTGTCCTTGGTGGCGTAGAGGTCGATCTCCGCACCTGCTTCGACCCAGCGGCCGGTGTGGTGGTCAAGCACCGCCCACGGCTCTCACCCGCAGCGGTCCGGGGCAGCTGCAGCACTTCGTACCGTGTCCCGGAGGCCCTTGGCGCGACAGTGCCCGGTAGCGGCCAGTTCCGCTCAGTGCCCGGCATGACCACCACAGTAGGCGGCGAAAGCCTCCGGGTGGTGAAGGAACGATCTTCCCGGCCAAGGAGGCAGCCGAGTCGGCCTGAACGAGAGCCCGAGGTGCCGTCCGCTGGGATCGCTCCATGGGTGCGAGGCTCTGATGAGCTTCAGGACCATCGTCGGCCTGATCGTGGACGGCCTGCCGAACGCCAACCTCATGCTCGCCATCACGTACCCGAACCGCTTCTGACACCCCTACCGGCGCCCCGCCCACACCGAGCGGTGCCCGACCTGACTTGGCCCGCAGCAGGACGAGCCGAGCGGGATGGCTCAACGCCGCGGTCCGCCACGCGGACCGCAGACCTGTGGAGATGCCCGCCATATGAGCCAGCGTCTCGGCCCGACGGGAAGAAGCGGGCCCTAGGGGTACGACCTCCTCTTGGGTGAACCTGTGGTGATTCGGGGGGGCACTTGACCACGCTGCCGCTGTCGCGGCCTAGGCTCTGAAGTGGGCGGTGACGGGCCGAGACCGGCTTCCGCTTTCGGCAGTGTCCCGTCCGCCTCCTCGTGCGGCGGGGCCCTGCCGGGCATGGCGCCTCCACCGGGGTGACAGTGCTGCGTGCCGTTGTCGGCCCCGTGTGCTGGCTTTAGCGGGTCCTTGCCCGGCCGGCCGTCGTGTCCTGGTCAGGCGGTAGCGGCCGCGCGGTCGGTCTCCGCAGCTGCAGCGCGCTTCGCACAGCGTCGCACAGGAGCCGGTGCCGGGAACGCCGGTGACGATCGTGGCGTACGGCTGGACCTGGAACGCGGCCAGTGTCGTGTCGTCGTCCTCGGCATCGTCTTGTGAAGGCCGACACGCGGATGCGGAACCGGCACCTGGCGCGACGTCGGGCGCCGATCAGTACCGGAGGCAGGCGGCCGGTCCACCCCGCCCGCCTCCGGCGTCGATCACAGGGGCGGCAGGTCGGGCAGGGCGGCGACCTTCTGGTGGTTCTCGCCCGCCCGCTGCCCGAGACGGCCGAACTCCGCGTCGGTGAGGGCGACGTCCAAAGTGATGAGCCTGCCGTGGTACCCGCCGCTGGTGGCTCCCGAGACCGGGCCGCCGGTGCCGGTGCAGCTGAGGTTGCTCGACTGGCCCGGCCGGATCAGCACAGCACCCGAGCACTCCGGCCCGACGCCGGCCGGTGCCCCGTCCCGGTCGATCTCCCAGTGGTAGTTGACCTGGACGGGCCCTACGGCGGCGGCGGCCGTCTCGGCGCCGAGGTAGGTGACCGTCACGCGGGCCGTGAACTTGCACGACGTCGGCGAGCAGGCGCCCTCGTAGTCGCGGAGGATCTGGGAGTTCGCCCGGACGTTCGGGTTGACCGCGTCGCGGAGGCCGGTGAGCTTGACCGGAAGGTCCGTGTAGAAGCGGTTCAGCTCCTCCCGGGGCACCCGCGCGACGTCGACCACGGTCGAGTCTCCGGGGAAGGCGATCCGCTCGATCGAGCGGACGCCGTCGGGCGACCTGGGGCCCAGGCAGAGGGTCGAGTCGTCGACGTGCACGGGTGTGCAGGAGCGGCCGTTGACGGTGACGGGCTGGTCTGCGGTGATCTTGTCGTCCGGGATGTGGTCCGGGAGCAGGCTCTTCGCCAGTGCCGGGGGTGCCAGGGCGGCGGCCGGGTCCTGTGTGAAGAACCGAATCGCCGAAACCATGGCCGGGTGCTCTGCGATGACCGCGGACTTGTCGGCCATGCCCACGGACTGCCAGGCAGCGGCGGTGCCGTTGAGGAAGGACTTGCCGTCAGTGCCCAGGTAGTCGAGGGCCGGGCTGCCGGCCATGGTCAGGGTGCCCAGCGCGTCGGCGGGGTGGCTGACCGTCAGGTCGAGGGCGGCCTTGCCCTGCTCCTCGATGTGGATGGTGCCGGTGTAGTGCAGCGCGGGTGCGTTCCCCAGCCGCTCCAGAGCCTTGACCAGGTCGGCTCGCAGCGAGGAGGAGGGGCGATCGGGTGTGCCGCGAAGGCCGCCTGCGAACCAGAGGACCGCCGCGACGACGAGGAGCAGGGCGATCAGCGCGAGCAGGGCCCGGCGTAGCCGGCGACGGCCAGCCGGTGGTGCCGTCTCAGTACCGGGCCCTCCGGGCTCGGCGATGGGGTCGAAGGTGTTCGTCACTTGGGCTGCTCCCCGCTGCCGGTCAGGCACGTGACGGGGATGATGGTGGGCCAGGTGTACGAACGCTCGACGACCACCTTGCCGTCGATGGTGATGCGGCAGGAGACGGTTCCGGTGGCGACGATGTCCTTGCGGTTGGGGATGCTCCCGGTCTCGCAGGAGTCCCCGCCGGTCGCCGGGCCGATGCAGCCGGACCCGTTCGCCGACAGCAGGACCCACGGGTCCTTGCCCGCCACGGTCACACTGACCTTCCAGGGTGACTCCGCTGTCAGCTTGTCGTTCGCGCCGCCGATCGAGGCCAACCCCTTCGGGCCGAGAGTGTGTCCGTAGTACATGATCTGCATCGGCCACCCGTAGTCGGAGGTCGCTTCGAGCAGCACGGTGTGCTGCTCGGCCGGGGCGTCTTCCGCGGTCGCTTGCGGGACCGGGTTGCCACCGCAGGCGGTCAACGCCAGCAGGCCCAAGAGGAGGGCCAGGCGGGAGGCCGGTGTCCTGACGGAAGGTAAGGGGTGGAGGCCACCGGTGTTTGGACGGCAGTGGCGGGGCAGGCGTGGCGGTGGCATGTGCTCTCCTTCAGCTGGGGCGGGGGCGGATGGCACCCGATTCGGCGAGCCAGGACATGAACGCGTCCGCCGAGTTGACGAGATCGTGGTCCGCGGAGTCGGTGGCCAGCGCGCTCGCCGAGGCCGGGTGGCCGACGAAGTCACGGCAGGCCGTTGCCAACTGCCGGTATCGAAGGATCAGTTGGGACCAGACTTGCTGCCCTTCCGGGGCGGGCAGGCTGAAGAAGGCCTCGGCGCGTTCCGCGACCTGCGTCAGCCCGTCGCAGGTGGTGCCCAGTGTCTGGAGGGCTTGGTCGATGAGTTCGGGTTGGGAGGCGGACGTCAGTACGCCGTCGAACGCGGTGGAGTAGGAGCGCTCCGCCGTGTAGAGCCGGCCCAGGAGGTCGAGCCCGCCGACGGCGGCCCATGCCTGGGCCGCCCGGAGCGCGGCTGGACCGGAAAGCGCCGGGCCGGGCCGGTCTGCGGTCCACTTCGGGGACCCGGTCCGTCCGGATGCCGTCGCTGTCTGGGCGAGGACGACGGCCGTCAGGGCGAGCCCGGCGGTGGCCAACACCCGGGCCGCCGCACGCGTCGTCCGCCGCCTGGCCCCGGCGGCCCTGGGGTTGTCGGGTCCGGCTGCCTCGCGCCGGGCGGTGAAGCGCCACAGGAGTCTCGCCCCGCGGCCTGCGAAGGCTGCCAGGGCGGCAGCGAGGGTCCCCAGGGTCAGGGTGTGGACCACGATGATCCGCACCAGGGGCCAGATGACGCCCGGCCGCCAGTCGCAGTTGTTGGTCATCGTGTTGAGCGGGCCGAGGCAGCCGTCCGCTCCCATCAGGAGGAAGACGCCGAGGACGCCCGACAGGGCGGTGGTACCGGCTGCGATCAACCCGCCCAGGAGCCAGGAGGATCCGGTCACGGCCGCGGTGAGCAGGGCCGTGGCGGCCATGACTGCGCAGATCACCAGCACCGGCAGCAGCAGGTGCGTCAGTTGGAACGGGCCCGTCATCCGGACCGCCGCCGGGGACGGGGTGTGCAGCCAGGCCATGGCCAGGGCCAGGGCGCCGCAGCACAGCAGGCCCCCCAGCAGGCCCGCCGTCAGGAACCGTCCTGGCCGTGACGGTTGGCGGGCAAGCTGTCCGTCGGTGTCCGGCATTGCCCGTGCGAGCCAGGGCAGCCGGTGCAGTGGCGGGCGCGCGGCTGTGAGCAGCGGAAGCAGCCAGAGCAGCGGTACGGCCCACCACAGGCTCGCCGCCGAGTCGTCCGTGCCGGGCAGGACGTCGATGACCGCGATGGTGCTCAGCAGTGGGCCGACCTGGTCGGGAGGCAGACCGGGCAGGCCGTAGGAGGCGAGGAGGCCGCGGGTGGTGAACGGCCAGCCGTCGGTCAGGGCCTGGCCGAGCGGGAACCACCAGCAGAGCACCGCGGTGAGGGCGAGCGCGGCGGTTGCCAGGCTCGCGAACGCGGCCGGGCCGAGCGTGCGTCCGCGCCATGAGCCAATCCGCAGTTCCGCGTGCTGGGCGGTCCAGGCCATCGCCAGCACCAGCCCCGCGACCAGGATCAGCAAGGCTTCCGGGTGGGGCGGCCACCAGTGGTTCCAGGCCGCCCCCGGGCCGGCCAGTTCACCCACCGCGACTCCGGTGCCGAGCCACAGGCCGGCCGGTGTCCCGGATGGCGGGCGCTGGCGGGTGGCGGCGGCGTACACCACGGCCCGCCACAGGGCGGTGCCGCCGATGCCGACCAGGAAGCCGGCGAGCAGCAGCTCGCGGAGCGGAAAGGAGGTATCCGACAGGTTACCGAGCTGCCAGGCGAGGATGTCGATCGCGAGCCCGGCGAGGAGCAGTTGGAGGCCGTCCAGGGCGAACAGCGCTTTCGGGTCGGTGAGCGAGCTGCGGCGCAGGGCCCAGGAGGGGTGGGTGCGCCACAGTTGTGCGAACGCGGCGAGACGGCCGGTCCCGTGATGGCCGGTCCTACGGTGGGGGCGGGTGGAGGCGGTGACCTCCCAGGACCTCCGGTCGGCGCCCCAGCGCGCGGCGGTCAGGTCGGCGTGGATCTCGCGGTTGCGCAGGATCCCCGCACGGGTGAGGTAGGCCGAGACCACCAGCAGGGCGGCCAGGACCATTTCGTGTGTGTTGAACGGCGCGTACTGCGCACGGGCGGAGGCGGTTCCGGCGAAGATCAGCCTGTTCAGCCCCACCACGGCCCACGGGAGCAGGACCAGTACGAGGAATACCCGCCAGAGCGCGACCGTGGCATAGGTGATCCCGACGTCACGGTTGCGGATGTGGGCGAGCTCGTGCAGGACCACCGCTCGGAACCGGCCGGGGTCGGTGGTGGCGGTGACCACCAGGCCGTCGTGCAGGCAGACGGTGGGGCGGCCCCAGCGGCCGAACACGACGGCGGTGGCTGTCGGCCGGAGGGGTTCGACGACGAACCTGGGCTTGCGGGCGAGCCCGGCGGCGGCGACCAACTCGTCCAGCTGTTCCCGGAGTCGGGCGAGGTCCGGCGAGCCGTCCACCGTGGAGAGCCGTGCCCGCCGGCCCCGCCAGACCGGCAGCAGCCAGAACAGCGCGAGCGCTGCGGCCAGGAGTAAGGCACCCACCGCGAGCGACTCCCGGTCGAAGCTGCGGCCGTACTGGTCCACGCACGCGCGCAGTGCCGTCGCGTTGCGGGCGTACCGGTCGTAGCCCGCGTTCAGTGACGAGCCCGGATCGATTCCGGCGGCCAGCCAGCAGGCCGCCTGGCGGTCGGCCGACTCGGACGGTACGAGGAGGTGCCACACGGTTGCGGGGACCATCCGGAGGCCGGCTGCGGCCAACAGCGCCAGGAGCAGCACGAACCGCAGGGTGGTGCCGGCGGTCAGCACCCGCTCGTCGAGCGGGACCGGATTCGGCCCGGCCTGACCTTCATCGGCGGCCCCGGCCCTCATGCGCCACCGTCGGCGGCATCGTCCGGGCCGGGCGTCGTGCCCCGCAAAGCGGCCAGCGCCAGCCTCGCGGCCAGCGACTCGGCCACCGTCACGGCCAGTTGCTCGTCCAGGCCCCGATCGGCGGCCAGGTCCAAGACCAACTGCCGTACCTCGACGATCTGTTTAGGACTCAACGGCGGAACGGTCACGGTCACCGGCTCGGGGCTCCGCCGGAAGAGCCGGCGGAGCCCGGAGCCGGCCGCGCCGGCCACCCGGTCCACTGCGGCGCCCGCGGCCCGCTGGGCCACCTGGTCGGCTGCCAGCCAGACAACTGGAGTCACCAAGGCGACGATCTCCCCGAGTCCGAAGCCCAGCGGCTCGGACCGCCGTACCCGATCGTTCAGGCGGCGCACCACGGTGGCGTCGTCCAGTGCGGCCAGCCCCACGAGGAGCGGCAGCTCTGCGGGCGCGACCTCCGCCACTACGTCACGGACCACGTCCCGTACCGTCGTCCGGGTCGGTGCGGCCGGCCGGTCATCCGGCCGAGCGGCGTCTAATCCCATGCAATCCCCCCCGAGATTGGTCACGGCATCCGACGGTCTGTCGGTGTACCGTCGAACCACCTTGGCCGAGGGGGCGGTGGAGCACAAGGGCTGTGACGGCTTCGGGACGCTTCCGCGACGGTTGCCGCGAATGCCCCGCAGGAGGGCCGGATCAGGCGGGGTGGTGACGCGGCCCGCGCCGAGTCGGGGGCCGATGAGCCGAGTGGCCATCGCCGCAGCCGTCACGACCGCCGGGCCCGAGCAGCACGGCCAGGTCGAAGCGACCTGGCGTGAGCCCGTACTGAACACCGAGGCGAGACCCGCACCCGTAAGGAGGTCCTGGCCCAGCTGTTGCGAATCGGCGAGCTCATGGGCCAGTTCCGCAGCGTCTGCCTGACCGGCCTCGCCGAGTTCCTCGGCCTGGACACCGCCACCCTGGCCAAGGCCCTCAGCGCGGCCCTGCCCGGCTACATCCACTCCATGTCGCCCGACGGGGAGCTCGTCGAGACCCTCGCCGAGGCCCCGCTGGACGAGGCCGAGTTGGAGGGCTGACCCACCACGCACAGATCAGCGCCACGCGGGAGGCGCCAATCGACCGTCGTGGAAACCTACGGGACGTGGCACCCCAGGTCAGAACCAATCCCAAGAGTTCCTCGGTCGCAAAACTCGACGGCATCCGCGAGCTTCCGATCTGGCGGCGGTTGTGGTGCCGGGAAGTCACCGCCTGGTGTGCTGTGAGAGCGGCTGATCAGACGGTGACCGGATGAGCCCTTGACCGGCAGCTGCTGGTGCGAGGCCGCATCCTGGCGGGGGCTGGATCGTTGGACTGTCCGTGTCCGTTCCGGCCTTCTCCCGTGCTCCTTCCCACGCCCGTGTCCCGGTTCTGATCCCAGAGTCGCGTACAGGGCCCGTGCCCGGGTTCGTGAGGGGCGCCGCACTCGACGCCGGCGTGGTGTCGGCGGATGCGGATCCACCACTGTTCGCCGAACTGGCCGGCCTGTGGGAGACGTTCGGCCGTACCGTGCCGACCCGCCCAGATCCGCAGTGGGACGCTCTCGTGCACCTTCCGGGCACCGGCCGGCGCCGGGGCTGAACCCAGACACCACCCCCGAGGGCAGGGAGTTCTCCGCCGGGGCGCGAGCCCAGTTCCAGCAGGGCACGTTCAACCACGACTACCCCTGCCCACCGGCCGGCCGTGAGAGCGTCTGCAGCCGTCGGGCTCGATGGGCCGCAGATGCGGCTGGTCAGCGGGCGCCCGCGCCGGAGTGACGTGCCCCCCGAGAGGGCGTCACCTTGTTCCTTGATTCTATACTCTATCTATCCATGGGGTTGGTCAGCTCTTCTTCTTGGCGCCCCTGGTCAGGACCACCGAACCAGGCCCGTCGTAGGTGCCGTTGCGCAGGCTCTCCAGCACCTCCTCGTCGATGATCACCGGCTTGCCCTTCGTCGCATTCATCCGCGCGGCGCCCTCAAGGGCGGTGTCCAGCAGCCACAGAGGGGAGCCGGACAGCTTCCAGTCCGGCGGGGGGAACGTCCCCGCACCGAGGGCGAAGTCCAGCCTCGGCAGGGCGTGCGCCGCGTCCTCGCCGACGATCATGGTGGCGAACTCCTGCTTGCCGACGATCGGCGGCAGGTCCGCCCGATGCACGGCAAGGGCCGACGCCAGACTCTTCCCGGGCGACTGCGCCTCCACCAGCTCCGCGACGACCGCCATGTTCGGCTCCTTCGGGCGCACGAACCGCTCGCCGAGCGCGACGGCGAACTGCAACGTCCAGTAGGCCCGGCCGCTGATGATCTTCGCTTCGCCGTAGTCCAGCGATCCCCGCTGGAGCCACTGCGCCGTGTTGCGCGGTGGCCCGTCGTAGATCGCCGCGAGCTCCTGCCCGCCCACGATCACCGGCTTCGATCCAGTACCAACCACTGCGCCACTCCCTGCACTCTCCGCCATGTGAGTATTAAGTCTATGTGGCAGAGGCTCGGAGGCCAGACCCCGGACCGGGTGCTGAAGTCCACGGTCCAAGAGGTTGGCCAACCGACGAAATCCCTTGACCTGGAGTTATGGGGCTTGATTGACGCGGCGCTTCCCCGGCCTGTCAAGATCGTTTCCCGCTCTGCTGGCCAGCTGGGTGGAGTATCGGTTGTCGTGCGGGGTGGTTGGCGGGGCGGTGGTTCGGCGGCGGAGCGGGTTGAGTACGCCGTCCGCAGTGCGCCGGGGTGGTACTGGCAGGAGGCGCCGGTCGGATCGGGGTGAAGGTCGGCGTGCCGGTTCTGGGTGGCCCACGTTGTCTTCGGCTGCTGCCGGGCTCCGGCCGGGCGCACTGGGGTGCTGTAGCGCGTGGGGCCATGGCGGTCGACGGTGATGGCGCGGGCTGCGGTCGGGGGAGGGCGGCGCTGCCAGATGCGGGAAGTGAAGACTGTACGCGTTCGAAGTGCTCTCGGTGGGTCGTGGCGGATCGGCGTGGTGCTGACGGACCGTCACCCGCCTGGCCCGTGGGCGTGGCCGGTGGGTGACCGTACTTGTGAGCTGGCCTTCCACCAGGGGGGTCTTTCTGGAGGCGGTTTCATGCACGGTCCTCGGAGGCGTCCCGCGCGAGCGGGCGCCGTCCTGGTGTCCCTACTGTCCCTGACCCTGGCGGCACCGGCGCTCGCGGTACCGCGCGCCGGCACCGGCGTGGCCGCCGATGTCCGCGGCGATGCCCCGGCGGTGACGCTGACCCCGAAGGGCGGAGGCAGCGCAGCCAAGGGCCGGGGCGTCACCGCGAGCGCCGACGTCACCTTCGGCACCCGCAGCGACACCGGGTCGGTCGAACTGACCGTCACGCCGTCGCCGGGACTGCGCACATACTCCGTCGACAACGCCGGAGCCTCATGCCCGGTGAAGAACCCCACCGCCACCACCGTGTGCTCCTACGGCGCGGGCTGGGCCACGCCCAACATGCACTGGACATCCGACCTGGCCTTCACGGTCGACGACCAGAGTGCGGCGGCGTCGGTGTCGGCGACCGTGGAGGTAGTCATCCGGGACAAGCAGGGCAAGGAGACCGGCCGGGCCGCCCACACCTACACCTGGCAGACCACCCCCGCCCAACCACCCTTCCAGCAGACCAAACCGGAGTTGTTCACCCAGCCCCGCGCCCTCACGCTCCAGGCCCTGCCTTCCTCCGCCTCCGAGCGCGAGCGCACCCAGCGCAAGTACCTGTTGGCGGACGTCCAGCCCACCGGCTTCTACCTCAACCCCGGCCAGGACCTCGACATCAACCTGGCGACCGTGCCCGGCGCCCCGCCGGTCGACCTCATGATCGGCACCTGGGACCTGGTCTCCGCCACCGACGACGCGGCGCGTGACCGGCCCAAACCGGCTGTCCGCCGCCTGAGCCCCGGGGCCAACCGCATCAGCGACCCCTTCGGCGGCCTCCTCTACCTCCGGTACGCCAAGGACTCCCTCGATGCCACCGCACCCCCCCCCGTGTCCCTGACACTGGGCCAGAGCGCGGTGCCCGTCCCCTACTACGAGCAGCACCGGACCACCAACGCGCAGTGGCGGGCGATGCTGGAGGCCAGCACCCTGCCCTGGGTGCAGTCCAGCGGCGACCACATGGTCCTCACCGTGATGCGCGACAGCGCCATGACCTACCGCGACACCGACCAGAACGCCCTCCACGAGGCCTACAGCCACATCTGGAAGGTCGAGCAGGACGTCGCCGGCTTCGACGACTCCAAGCCGGTTCACCACGTCGGGCCGCTGCGCCAGTTCTTGGTGGAAGCGGCAAGCAACACCTTCGGCGGGATCCTCAGCTCCGGGGACAACCACATCTCCTTCCCGCGCGGCCACGGCTACATGCGTGGCGCCCTGGACCCGGCCCGGACCAGCACCTCATGGGGCACCTTCCACGAGATGGGCCACGAGAACCAGCAGACCTGGACCTGGCTGGCGATGACCGAGGTGACCGTCAACCAGTTCTCGCTCGCGGTCCAGCGCACCAACCCCCTTGCGGACGAGGAGCACCCCAACACCTGGAACGACGCCTGGAAGTGGCTCCAACTCCCCAAGGACCAGCGCGACTACGACTGCGTCCCGCTCAACATGGAAGGCGGTACCAAGGAGGACCCCTCCTGCCCCTACTCGCAGCTGTTCACCAAGCTCGTCATGCTGGAGCAGCTGCGTGTTGCCTACGGTGACGCCGCGCAGGCCAAGGTCTACCAGCTGACCCGGGAGAACAAGCCGAAGTTCAGCGGAGACCAGTCCAAGCGGGACTACTACATGACCACCGCCTGCACCGCCACCGGCCGCGACCTCAGCGCCTTCTTCACCACCTGGGGCGTCGCCGGCAGCCAGGGCGTCTGCGCACCGCTCGGCCTGCCCCAGCCCACCGGCGACCTGACCCGCATCGCCGTCCTGGGCGGCGGACAGCCCCTCACCACCACCGGCAACATCACCCTCGACCTCCCCGGCGGCCGCTACGCCACCGGCACCGTCGACCACGCCACCACCGACCCCAAGGGCTTCACCGGCTGGCAGCTCGACGGCAAGCCCGCCGGCACCGCCAACCCCCTGCCCGTCACCATGAACGGCCCCCACACCCTCACCGCACTCCACACCACCCCCTGACACCCCGTCGCATTCGACGCCGTGGCCCTGCCGCCCGGGCCTCGCGCCGGGCGGCAGGAGACCTCGAAGCCACAGCACCCAGTGCGGGGCGGGGAGCGGCGTTGTTGCAGAGCGGGCCATGTGACGTTCTGTAGCTCAACTGGGCTGCTCAGGCTGCCACATGGTCGGTCTGACCATCCCGTATGTTCGGTCGGCTGAGTGAGGTCGCAAGACGGCACCGCCTCGAAGCAAGTTGGGCCCCGTTCCGTATGGAATGGGGCCCAACCTACTCCTGCCCCCGGTCCGCAGCCGGCACCCCGCATCCGGCGCCGCGCCGCGCTTCGGCGAGCAACTCCAGCCTGCTGTGCTGCCAGCTGTCCAGGACGGCCGCCCATCCGGCGGGCACGTACCAGGATCCGGACCGCCGCGTCACCAGGTCCATCACCGCGATGCCGCCGATCACCAGCGGCTCGACCCGGGGCGGCTCGCATCTGGCCAGTATCCGGCCGACCGGCGTCACCGCCTCGTGCTGGGCCACAGGATCCAGGCCCGCGTCCAGAAGGTCGGCCGGCTTCTTCCGCGGCCGTGCGGCCGCCGCCCTGCAGAGCAGTTCCCACTGCACGGCGAGCCGCCAGTCGTCGCGGCTGGGGTCGGATCGCTCCAGGCTGCTCCAGGGCAGTCCCGCCGGAATCAGCCGGCCCGGGCTGCCGGCCGTCTCGGCCAGTGCCCGCACCGCCGGAGCGAGGTCTGTGTCGTCGACGTGCCACTGCCCGCTGCGCTTGAGGCCCCGCAGGGGGACCGCGCCGAGGAAGTAGTGGCCGGTGTCCCGCAGCCAGTGCGGATGGAGGGCGTCGGGGGCGGCGCGCAACACGGTGATCGGGAGCGCCGCGGCCACCGTCTGCCGGGCTTCGGTGAGGGGGATCAGCACCGGAGCACGCTCTCACGAGCTACTGACAACCATGTGCTGTCGATTGGGTACTCACCGTGACGTGACCGGTCTACTGGAGGCGCCGGACTGGAACCGGCCCCGTAGGCCGATCACCTCGGCCGCAGCCTCCGAGGCCGCTGAAGACTGTCGGCCGCCGGGCCGAGCGTGTCCGCCCGGACCGCCGAAGGGACGCTCCCGCAGTGGGCACATTCGTCCTCGGTTCGGTGATCTACGTGCAGTACACCGTGGCGCTGCCGCTGAAGATCAGCGCGGAGGGGCACCCGACCGCGCTCTACAGCACGGTGCTGACCGCCTCCTCGGTGATCCTGATCAGCTGCGAACTCAAGCTCACCAGCTACGTGAAGCGCTGGCGGCCCTACCTGGCGGGCGGCATCGGCACCGCGCTGATGGCCCTCGGGGTGGCCGGGTACGGCCTGCCCTTCGGCTCCAGCGTGACGATCGTGCTCTGCACCGTGGTGTTCGTGTTCGGCGTGATGATCAGCGGGCCGACCATGTTCGCCCACCCGGCCACCTACCCGCCGGCGGTGAAGGCCCGTTACATCGCGGCCCACCAGGCCGGGTTCGGGGTCGGTCTGGCGCTCGGCCCGACGCTGGGCGTGCTCGCCTGGAGCACACTCGGCAACGGGATCTGGTGGGTGTGCGGCCTGGTCGGCCTGGTGGCCGCGCTCTGCGCCTACCAGGGCATGCGAAGAACACCCGCCGCCTGACGCACCGACACACGGTTGAGTGGACCGCCCCGCGGCAAGCGGGGGGGCACACCACGGGTGGGGTCTTACTCCCTGGTAGGGGCCCCGGCGAAGGGGGCACCACGGGCGGCGCGGGGGCGGCGGTGGGGGCGCCCCTCGGCGCACACCGGCCTATCCCAACACCCCCCGCCCCCCCCCCCCCCCACACCGTTTGGTGCGCCCCCCCCGCCGCCCCGGGGCGCACCACTCCTCGTGTGCGTTCTTCCTCCTTGATCGGGACCCGGGAAAAGGGGACACCTCGGGCGGAGCGGTGGCGGACTTCGCCGACCGGCCTGGTGGTCGGCCGTCGGCTCAGGTTCGGCAACGGTGTTTGCCAGTGACCGAAGCCGAGTACAGCCGGCCGGCGCTGCATCGCCGGCGCCGGCTGCGTCGCGCGGAGACCGTGACCGGATGGTCGTCCGTGGCCCGACCCGCCGTCAGTGGGTGAGGGCCGGGACGGGGGCGGTGCGCTGGGCGAACCAGCGGACGGTGGTCACCCCGGGTTCGGCCCGCAGGGCGTCGGGGTGGACCGGGAGGCCGAGGGTGGCGCGGAGGAACTGGCCGACCAGGTCGGCGCCGGCGGCCAGCGAGATGGGAAGGCCGCCGGAGAAGCGCGGGTTGACCTCCACCACCCGGGCCGGGCCGTGCTCGTCCAGGAAGCCCTGGACGTTGCAGACCCCGGTGAGGCCGAGGGCGGCGGCCAGATCGGTGACCAGCCGGTCGATCCGGGGGTCGGTGAAGGTGGTGCCCCGGGTGGAGATCCCGGCGCGGGTCTGCGCCCGCCAGCGCGGGACCGCGCCGAGCACCGTGCCGTCCCGCGCGATCAGGCAGTCGGCGGTGAACTCACGGCCCGTCAGGCGGGTCTGCACCAGCGGCTCCGGGACGCGGCGGAGCAGGGTGGGGAAGTCCGCCGGGTCGTCCACCGGGTAGACGTCCCGGGAGCCCCGGCCGGCCCTGGGCTTGACGATCCACGGCCCGGGCAGGTCCTCGGGCCCACCCAGCGCGCTGCGCGGACCGGCCACCCCGGCCGCCTCGATCCGCCCGGCGAAGGCCCACTTGTCGAGCGAGTCCGCCACCGCCCGTGCGGACGGGAACCAGGCGGCCACCCCGTGGGCGGCGAACTCGGCCTCCCGGCCCGCCACCCGGAGCAGCTCCTCCCCCACCGTCACGATCACCGCCGTGCACCGCTCGTCGACCGCCGCCGCCAGCAACCGCTCGGGGTAGTCGGCCGCGTCGGCGAACGGGAGCAGCACCGAGGCGTGCCCCAGGTGCAGCCCGGCGGCGTACGGGTCGCAGTCGGCGGCCACCGGGACGGCCCCGAGGGCGGCCAGCTCCTCGACCACGGCGACGCCGGCCGGGCCGCCGCAGCCGGTCACCAGGACCCGGAGGCCGGCGAGGTCGGGGTCGGGGCCGAGCGGGCGGGAGGTGTGAGGCACGGTCACGGTCCTTCGGGAGCAGCGGAGTCGGCGGGGGTGGAGCGGGCGCGGCGGGGCAGGCGGACGGCGATCAGGAGCAGGACGGCGGTGAGCAGGAGGGCGTAGGAGAAGACCGTGCCGCCCCAGTCGTGGAAGGTGACCATGGCCGGGATCCCGGCGTCCCGGCCCACCCAGAGCACGGCGGCCAGCCGGACCAGGTTGCCCAGCGCCAGCACGGCGACCGCGAGCACCGCGCCGCCGACCCGCTGGCGGCGGCTGCCACCGAGGATCAGCAGCGACACCCCGGCCGCCGCCGCACCGACCGTCAGGGCCGAACAGGACGGGGTGACCCGGATGTAGAACGGCTGGTGGCCGTAGAAGCCCCGGACCAGGTTGGTCCCGGGTACCGCCCGGGTCAGCTCCAGGCCGGTCCAGCCGGCCAGGCGGGCGGTGGCGGCGGCCTCCAGCTCGGTCACCGGGCCGGCTGCGTACCAGCCGAGCAAAACGGTGAGCAGCACCACGGCGAGCACCCGCAGCAGGGGGTGGCCGAGACGGACGCGGCGCGGGCTCATGAGACCGCTCCGCGGGCGTTCGGCGCGTGCGCGGTGCGTTCGGTCTTCACCCAGGAGTACCGGGCGCCGGCCCAACCGTCCAGCAGGGCACGGGTGCAGAGCAGCATCGAGACCACGAAGAGCAGCGGGAAGAGCAGCAGCGGCAGCACCTCGCGGCGCCCGGCACCGGCCCGGACCAGGCCGCCGCCGATCTCCAGCACCGGCCCGGCCGCCATCAGCGGGGCGACCGGCCAGAGCACGCCGACGGTGGAGAGCCCGGGCACGCTGAGCTCGATCCCGGCCAGCAGCACAGCGGCGACGCAGAGCACCGGCACGTGGAACACGTAGAGGAAGAGGAAGGCCTCTGCCTTCTCCAGCAGGCCCAGGTGCGGGGTGCGCAGCAACTGCCCGCGGTAGTCCCGGCAGACCTGCTGGTGGCCGCGGGCCCAGCGGTAGCGCTGGCGGTAGTAGGCGCCGAGGCCGGTGACGGCCAGCTCGGTGTCCACCGCCCGCTCGGCGTAGCCGATCCGGCGCCCGCTCAGCCAGACCCGGACCGAGAGGTCGGTGTCCTCGGTGACCGAGGCGACGTTCCAGCCGCCGAGCTCGCGCAGCACCTCGGTGCGCACCGCGCAGTTGGCGCCGCCGTACGCGGGCAGGCCGAACACCCGGGCCCGGCCCGCCATGTTGACCAGGTAGCCGCAGAGGTAGTCGATCGCGACCAGGCGGGCGATCACGCTGTCCCCCGGGTTGCGGACCACGCAGCGGCCCTGGGCGGCGGCCACCAGCGGGTCGGCGAACGGGCGCAGCAGCTCGCGCAGGCAGTCGGGGGCGGGCTGGTGGTCGGCGTCGAAGACCACCACGATCTCGCCGGTGGCCAGCTCCAGCGCGTCGTTCAGCGCCGCCGACTTGCCGCCGACGGCCTCGGGGGCCCGGCGCAGCACCTGCCAGCCGGGGCGGTCGCCGATCGCGGCCTCCAGCAGGTCGCCGGTACCGTCCTTCGAGCGGTCGTCCACGAAGACGATCTGGAGCAGCTCGGCGGGGTGGTCGAGGGCGGCCAGCGCGGTGGTCAGGCCGTCCACCACCTTGGCCTCGTTGTGACAGGGGATCAGCACCGTGACGCTGGGCGTCCGTTCGGGTCCCGGAGGCTCGGCGGGTGCCGGGCGCAGCGCGGCGGTGAGGAAGACCAGGTGGCGCAGGAGGTAGGCGGCGAAGGCCGCCGTCAGCAGCAGCACCGCCGCCCGGTGGCCCCAGACCGGGGCGAGGACCAGGGCCGCCAGCAGGGCGGCGGCGACGGCCAGGCGGAGGAGGACCGTTCGGCGGGGCACGGTCCGGCGGGGGGTGAGCGGTGGGGTCACGGAGCGGCTTTCGCGGTGCAGAGGGTGATCAGGTGGTCGAGCGCTTCGGCGGTGGTGGCGGCGGAGTGCCAGAGCCCGGCCGGGTCGGGACGGTCGGCGTACTCGCCCTGGCGGACCCGCAGGGCCCGGATGCCGAGCGCCTGGGCGCCGGCCACGTCCTTCTCCGGGCGGTCGCCGAGCATCACCGCGTCCTGGGCCGAACAGCCCAGCAGGGCAAGGCCGTTGAGGAAGCCGGACGGGTGCGGCTTGCGATGCGTGCGGCCGTGCGGCTCGTCGGTGCAGACCACCGCGCGCAGCGCGGCGCCGAGGCCGGTGGCGGCCAGTTTGGCCCGCTGCTGCTCCGGGTTCCCGTCGGTGAGCAGCACCACCGGGACCAGGGCGGCGAGGCGTGGCAGCCGCTCGGCCACGCCCGGATAGGGGGTGAGGCGGGTCGGGCGGAAGTCGCGGAAGACGGTGACCAGGGCTGGAGCTGACGCCGGGTCGGCGCCCAGCTCGGCCAGCGCCCCGTCGATCAGGCCGCCCCGGTCGCTGCCGGCCTCGGCGGCGCGGTGCAGCGCGGCCCGCAGGGCCGGACCGTCCAGGCCCAGCCCGGCCCCGGCCGCCGCCACCGCCGCCCAGGTCCGGTCGAGGAACTCGGCCTGGGGGTAGAGCGTGTCGTCCAGGTCCAGCAGGACGCCCAGCGGCGCCCGGTCGGTGGTCACACCAGGCCCTCGGCCTCGGCGGCGTACCGGGGCCGGGGGACGGCCAGGCTCCGGACGTCCAGGAGGGCGCGGGTCACCGAGAACCCCTCCGCCTCGGTCACCCGCCCCTGGAAGCCTCGGAACCTGGCCTGCGCGGAGAGCGCCTCCGGATCGACCCGGCCGGCGCCGATCACCTGGGAGACGTGGTGGCGGAGCAGGGTCAGCTTGTCGGGCATCAGGCCCGTCACGTCGCCGAACACGGTGGGGTGGAACTCGAGGGTGGAGGGCGACTCGTAGTGCAGCACGCTGGAGAGCAGCCGGGCGGCCGCCACGGTGGCCTCGGCGGCGGCCCGGTGGTCCTGGTGCGAGTCGTTGGGCGCGTGGGTCAGCACCAGGTCCGGGCGGACCTGGTCGAGCACCTGACCGATCCGGTCCACCAGGGCCGGGCCGCAGGTGAGTTCACCGTCGCGGAAGCCGCCGTCGACCAGTTCGGCGCCCAGGTACTCGGCCGCCTGCCGCTGCTCGCGGGCCCGCAACGCGGGGTCGCCCGGGCCGCGCCGGCCGTCGGTGAGCACCAGCATGGTGACCTCGGCGCCGTCCCGGCGGGCCCGCAGCAGGGTGCCGCCGCAGCCGAGTTCGATGTCGTCGGGGTGGGCCCCGACGGCCAGCACGCGGGTCATCCGGGTATCTCCTCGGGGACGTGGCCCGGCTCGCGCAGGGCGAGCAGGCCCCGGTGATGACGGTCGGTCAGCAGGCCGGCGATGCGCTCGGCGGAGCGGCCGTCGCCGTACGGGCAGGGCATCGCGGCGATGCGGAGTTGCTCGGCCGGGGCCAGCAGGGTGGTGGCGGCGGTCAGTGCCCGGGCGGGGTCGAGGCCGGCCAGCAGGGCCTGGCCGAGTGCGACGCCCTCGGGCCGCGGGGTGCTCTCCCGGAGCACCACCGCCGGGACGCCGAACCAGCCGGCCTCCTCCTGGAGGCCGCCCGAGTCGGTGACCACCAGGCCGGAGCCGGCGATCAGCTCCAGCATCCGCCGGTGCGGCTGGGGCTGGAGCAGGATGATGCCCGGGTGCTCCGCCAGCCGGTCCGTCAGGCCGAAGGCGGCCAGCCGGTCGGCGGTGCGGGGGTGGACGGGGAAGACCACCGGGCCGTGCCGGTCGGCCAGCGCGCGGACCACGGCGACCAGGGCGGTGAGGCGCTCCGCGGTGTCCACGGTGCCGGGGCGGTGCGCGGTGACGAGGATGCCGCTGCGGTCGGCCGGTGGCACGGCCGGGACTGCGGAGGCGCGCAGCACGTCGCAGACGGTGTTGCCGACCAGGTGGACGGCGTCGGCGGGTACGCCCTCGGCGCGCAGGTTGGCGGCCGCGCCCTCGGTGGGGGCCAGGTGCACGGTGGCCAGCGCGGCCGCCACCTTGCGGTTGGACTCCTCCGGGGAGAGCGGGTTGCCCGAGCGCAGTCCGGCCTCGACGTGGGCGACCGGGACGCCGTGGCGGCGGGCGGCCAGTGTGGTGAGCGGCACCGTCCAGGTGTCGCCCTGGACGACGGCGACGTCGGGCCGCTCGGTGCTGAAGTGGGCCAGGGCGTGGCCGAGCAGCGCGGCGACCCGCTCGGACTCGTCCCCGGCCAGCGTCCAGCGGGCGTCCGGCTCGACGCCGAGACCGGTGAAGAAGTCCCCGGCCATCCGCTGGTCGTGGTGCTGCCCGGTGGCGATCAGCCGGACCTCGGCGCCGGCCGCGCGCAGCGCGAGCGCGACCGGGGCGAGCTTGACGATCTCCGGCCGGGTGCCCGCGAACAGGTGGGCCCGCAGGGCCCGGCCGGGGCTGGCCGCCCCGGCCGGGCCGTGACTCTGAGTGTCCATCAGGAGGACGGCACCTCGAGGCCGCTGCGGCGCTTCTGCCAGGCCAGGTAGCCCGCACCGGCGGCCAGTGCGGCGCCGGTCAGCACGGCCGGCATCCCGAAGGCCGGGGTGTCCACCACGGGGGTGGTCCGGACGATGGTGACGCGGTCGATCTCGGTACCGGTCTTGGCGCCCTCGACCGAGATGCCGCGCATGGTCAGGGTGGCCTTCTGCCCGGGCGCGGCGGGCGTGACGTCCACCGCGATCAGGTTGTGGCCCCGGTAGCGGACCCGGGACCAGGCGACCGTCTCGGTGGACTTGCCGCCTGAGCCGTTCCAGGCGTAACCGGCCACGCCGGCCGAGTCGTTGACGTTGCCCGCGTAGCTCTCCGGGCCGTTGGCGGGCAGGCTGTAGAGGCTCGCGCCGCCACCGCCGGCCACCACGTAGGTGGTGCCGTCGGCCACCGGGTCGACGGTGCCGCCGACCGCGACCGCGCGGGTCGGGGTGCCGCTGCGGATCGGGTCGGTCCGCTCGTACATGTGGTTGTGGCCGTTGACCACCAGGTCGACGTTGTACTTGTCGAACAGCGGGGTCCAGGAGGTGCGCACCCCGCCCTCGGAGGCGTGACTGGTCGTCACCGCGTAGGCGCAGTGGTGGAAGAAGACCACGATGAAGTCGATCGCCGGGTTGGCCCGCAGGTCCTTGAGGGTCTGCTCCAGCCAGGTGGTCTGGGCGCCGCCCGAGTAGCCGCGGTTGGCCGGGATCTCGTTGCTGACGTCGTTGGCGTCCAGCGAGAGCACGGCGAGGTTGCCATAGGTGAAGGAGTACACCGACGGGCAGTTGGACGGGCCGTTGGTCGGCAGGTCCAGCCGCTTGGCGTGGCCGCCGTAGCCGTTGGGCGAGTACCAGGGCTCCATGTCGTGATTGCCGGTGGCGACCATCCACGGGACCGACTGGGCGACCGGCTCGATCTGGGTCAGGTAGCTGTCCCAGACCTGCGGCTTGTACGAGTCGGTGAGGGTGCCGCGGCCGCTGGAGTCGGCGTAGCAGATGTCGCCCGCCAGCAGGTGGAAGACCGGCTTCTGCGCCAGGATCTGCGCGTTCTCCAGCGCCGCCTGGGTGCTGGCGCCCTGGTCGCCCATCGCGGTGAAGGTGAACGGCTGGAGCGAACCGCCGGCCGGGGCGGTGGTGAAGCTGTTCACCGGGCCGGACGCGGCCTCCAGGCCGTCGTGGCCGATCGCGTAGTAGTAGGTGGTGCCCGGGGCGAGACCGTCCAGCGCGGCGTGGCCGTAGAACTGGTCCAGCGGAGCGGCGGTGCCGTACTCGCTGTGCAGCGCGCGCAGGTCGCCCTGGACCACCTGGCTCAGGTCGCCCGCCGACGTGCCCAGCCGCAGCACGGGGTTGTTCACGGCGGCCGGCACCTGCCAGGCCACCCGCATCTGCTTGGTGGGGTCGTTGCCGAAGGCCAGGTGCCGGCCGAACGGGGTGACCGCGTCGCCGGGGGCGGCCTGCGCGGAGCTGGTGAGCAGGGTCGGCCCGGCCGCGACGGCGGCGGCGCCGATCGCGCTCGCCTGGAGGAAGCGGCGTCGGGAGACGCTCTTCCTGACGTCCTGCCAGTAGTCGTACTGCTCGGCGATGGTCATCTCGTCGGCGCGGCGACGGGAAACCCGGGGTCCGGGGAGGTCCACCTGGTTGCCTTTCTCGGTGGAGCGGCGAATCGGACGGGATCGTTCCGCCCCGGTGAGGCTCCAGCCCTTCCGTGACCAGTCAGATGATCATGACTGAAGGGCAGGGGGCGTCCGGATGTACGTTCGGTGAACCGGGTTCGGGGCTCGACGTGTGAGGGGGGCCACCGCCGACGCTACCGAATGCGACCTTCCGTGTCCGTGTCCTCGCGTTGGGTCGACAGTGTGCCCGGCATCGCCACCCGTGCGGGGTGACGCCGGGCACACCGGGGCCCGGAACGCTCCTCCGCAGGACCTGCCCGGCCCTTGAAATCAGGGGCCCGACCCCGCCCGTACCTTCGGTAACCCCGCTCTGAGCTGCCGTTTCACCGAAATGCTTGCCCACGGGCCCCGATCGCTCGTAGCTTCGTAACCAGTGCACAGCGCACCACCCGGGTCCACCACCCGCAGCCCCCGCCCACCAAGCGGCCGGGCCCACGCGGCGAAGGTGACCGGGGCGGCACACCACGTCGGACACGTGAACAGCCGCCCGTGACGTGCGACATCCCGCAGAACACCCCCGCCAAGCGGGGGCGGCTGCGTGCTGTCCGCCCGGGGCTTCCGAGAGGATCTGCATGACCTTCCGTAACGAGACCACCACTGCCACCACCACCTCCGCCAAGCGCAACCGCCTGCGGATGGTCCTCATCGGCGGCGCTGTGGCCGCCCTCCCGGTAGCAGGCCTCGTCACGGCCACCTCCGCCTCCGCCGCGTCCAGCTCCACCTGGGACTCCGTCGCCCAGTGCGAGAGCACCGGCAACTGGAACATCAACTCCGGCAACGGCTTCTCCGGCGGCCTCCAGTTCACCCCCAGCACCTGGGCCGCCTACGGCGGCACCCAGTACGCCGCCTCCGCCGACCAGGCCAGCAAGGGCCAGCAGATCGCCGTCGCCGAAAAGGTCCTCGCAGGCCAGGGCCCCGGCGCCTGGCCCGTCTGCTCCGTCAAGGCCGGCCTCACCAAGGGCGGCACCCCCGCCCAGGTCGACACCACCACCAAGTCGGCGGACCAGAGCACCAAGGCCGCGCCGAAGAACGACACCACGGCAGCCTCGCGCAGCACCGAGCGCAAGCCCGTCGAGAAGACCACCCCGGCGCAGAAGAGCACCGGTGGCAACTACACCGTCAAGAGCGGCGACACCCTCAACGCCATCGCCGCCGCCCACGGCGTGAACCTCAACACCCTCTACACCAACAACGCCGCAGTCATCGGCAGCGACATCGACCTGATCCTGCCCGGCCAGCTGCTCAGCATCTGACCCGACAGCCGGTACACGCATACGACGAAGCCTCCCTCCACTGACCTCGGTCAGCGCAAGGGAGGCTTCGTTGTGCACCAGGTCCGGTGAGGCATCGGCCGGTGCTTGACTTCAAGCGCGCTTCATCTCCTACCGTTCCGGCAGGACCTCACGGAACGGGAGACGGCGATGGCACTGACGGAGCAGGAGCGGGCCTACCTGGCGGGGCAGCCGCTGGGGCGGCTGGCCACGGTCGGGCCGGACGGGGGACCGCAGGTGCGGCCGGTGTCGTTCCGGCTGAACCCGGACGACACCGTCGACATCGGTGGGCCGAAGCTCAGCGAGAGCCGCAAGTACCGGAATCTGCAAGCCAATCCGCTGGCCTCGTTCGTGGTGGACGACTTCGCCCCGGCGGACGATCCGCACGCCCCCGGCTGGGGGCGCGGGATCGAACTCCGGGGCCGGGCCGAGCTCCTGACGGGGGTGGAGCCGCCCCAGGCGGCCGGGTTCTTCAGCGACGAGGTGATCCGGATCCGTCCGGACCGGGTGATCAGCTGGAACCTGGAGCGCCGGGGCTCCGCCGCACGGAACGTCAGCGCGCCTGCGTCTCCAGCTCGTTGACGATCCGCTCGCACAGCTCGTGGGTGTACAGCGCGTCCCGGGCGGAGAGCACCTTGCCCGACCGGACGGCGTCCAGGAAGCCCGTCACCACCTGCTCGATCCCGCGCTGCCGGGCCACCGGCACCCAGTCGCCCCGGCGGCGCACGGTCGGCTGGCCCCGGTGGTCGATCACCTCGGCGAGGTTGTGCACGGCCCGCTTGGAGTCGCCGCCGGAGACCTCCAGGATCTCCTCGGTCGAGCCGCTGAGCCGGTTCATGATGCCGAGCGCGGTGAAGCCGTCCCCGGCCAGCGTGAGCACCACGTGCTCGACCAGGCCGTCCCGGACCCGGGACCGGACGTCCACGTGCTCGACCTCCCCCGGCACCAGGAAGAGCAGACTGTCGACCACGTGGATGAAGTCGTCGAAGACCAGGGTCCGGGCGGCCTCCGGCAGCCCTTCGCGGTTCTTCTGCAGCACGATCAGGTCGCGGGGCCGCTCCTTGGCCATCACGTAGCCGGGTGCGTGGCGCCGGTTGAAGCCGACCATCAGCGAGCGGCCCTCGCGTTCGGCCAGCTCGACCAGCTTGCGGGCGCCGGCCAGGTGGTAGTCGAGCGGCTTGTCGACGTAGACGTCGATGCCCGCCTCCAGCAGCGCGGTGGTGATCGGCACGTGCTGGTCGGTGGCGGCGTGCACGAAGGCGGCCCGGATGCCGCTGTCGATCAGCTCGCCGAGGTCGGTGTACCGCTGCGCGATCCGGTGGGTGTCGGCGATCCGGTCCAGCTTGGCCCGGTCCCGGGTCATCAGCCGCAGGTCCAGGCCGGGCAGGGCGGTGAGCACCGGCAGGTACGCCTTCTGGGCGATGTCGCCCAGGCCGATCACCCCGACCGGGATGGGCTCGGTCGCGGGGTCCGGGACGTGCTCGCTCATCGGGGTACTCCAACCGTTCGTCCAGCGGCGGCGCCACGCCGTCGTGGTGCCCGGCCACACCCGGCAGCATATGCCAGAACGGGTGCTGATCAGTCAGGACGGCCGCCCACCGGCGCACTTGCGACCGCCGCCGCGAGGGCCGTCCTCACTCCACCGCGAGCGACCCGGCGGCGGCGGTCAGCGCGGCCAGCACCGGGCGGACCAGCGGGTGCCGCTCCGCCCCGGCCCGGACCGCCGCGAACACCCTGCGGGTGGCCAGCGCGCTGTCCACCGGCCGGACCGCGACCGCCGACAGCTCGGTCCCGCGCAGCGCCGAGCGCGGCACCAGCGCCACCCCGGCCCCGGCCGAGGCGAGCGCGACCACGGCGCGGAAGTCGTCCGAGGAGTGCACCAGCCGGGGCTGGAACCCGGCGTACTCGCACGCCAGCAGCACCACGTCGTGGCACGGGTTGCCGGGATAGGGGCCGATCCACGGCTCGGTGGCCAGCTCGGCCACCGCGATCGGGCCCTGGCCGGAGGCCAGCGGATGCCCGAGCGGGAGCACCGCGTCGAACGGCTCGGCGTAGAGCGGCACCCGGGTCAGCCGGCGGTCGTCCGCCCTGGGCGCCCCCCGGTACTCCACCGCCACCGCGATGTCCGCCCGGCCGTCCAGCAGCATCGGCAGGCTGGCGTCCCCCTCGGCGTCCAGCACCTTGAGCCGGACGCCCGGGGCCGTCTGCGCCAGCGCACCGATGGCCGGCGCCAGCACCAGCGCGATCCCGGTGGCGAACGCCGCCACCGTCACCTCGCCCTCGACGCCGTCCCGGTAGGCGGCCAGGTCCGCCTCGGCCCGCTCCAGTTGGGCCAGCACCAGATCGGCGTGCAGCAGCAGGATCTCCCCCGCCGCGGTCAGCCGTACTCCCCGGCCGTCCCGCGCGAGCAGCTCGTGGCCGGTCTCCTGCTCCAGCGCCGCGAGTTGCTGGGAGACGGCCGAGGGGGTCAGGTAGAGCGCGGCCGCGGCGGCCGTCACCGTCCGGTGGTCGGCCACGGCCCGCAGGGTCCGCAACCGTCTTGCGTCGATCACGCCACCCATTCTGCCAGCGCACCGGACCGCTCGTTCCCGGCCACCCGGCCGGGCCGGCTGGCCGAATCCCGACCGTCCCAGCAGCCCTCCGCCGTAACGGAGTTGTACCAGCCCGTCACCTCTTGTTCCCTTGTCGTCACCTCCTACTACGCTGGGGTCGACGACACACGGGCCGACCACGGAGCAGCTGGGGGGCAGCAGCTATGGCACTGGAATTACCGTCGGAATTGACGTTCGTCCTGAAACTCCTCGGGGTCAACTGGCCCCAGGCGAACGAGGACGAGCTGGTCAAACTCGCCGAGCAACTGGACCGGTTGGCGTCCGCCATCGACTCCACCCAGATGGCGGCCGACAAGGCGCTCGCGAAACTGGGCGAGGTTTACCACGGCGAGTCGGCCGACAAACTGGCGGAGCTGTGGGGCACCATCTCCAAGTACTCCGGCATCGTCGTCGACGTCCTGGGGACGGCCTCCACCGCGATCAAGGCCGCCGCACTGGTGATCCAGGTCTGCAAGGGCCAGGCTCTGGTCCAACTCATCAACATCCAGGCCCAGTTGGCGGCTTCCTCGGCCACCTTCGGCCTGAGCACGCCTGCCATCATCGCGGCCGGCAAGGTCGTCATGACCAAGATCCTGGACGAGGCGGTCTCCCGGCTCGCCCACGAGCTGGCCAAGCCGATCGCCGACCTGGCCGACACCGTGGTGGCCAAGGTGATGGGCAGCGGCTCCGGCAGCGGCGGCGCGGGCAAGGGCTTCGGCGTCGACGTGGCGGCGATGGCGCAGTGCGCGCTGGAGATCCGGAAGCACTCGGACGACGTCGACAGCGCGGGCAGCTCGTTCCGCCGGGTGGTCGACAGCCTGGACGTCGGCAAGCCCGGCGACGCGTTCGGCAAGCTCGCCATCGCCATCGCCGAGGAGGTCGCCAAGACCGTCGGCACGGAGGTGCTGACCCGGATCCTGAACTCGTTCCGCGGCACCGCCGACAAGATGGACACGGTGGTCCGCAACCTGAGCGAGAACGAGGACACCCACACCCAGCAGATGAACGGCGGCATGTCGCTGCTCAGCGCCCAGTTCGGCAAGGGCCCCGCCGGCCCCGTCCTCGCGGGCGGAGCCGGCGGTCAGACCGGGGGCGGCGGCGCGGGCGGCCGGCGCGACCCCGGGCTGTCAGCCTTCGACAGCCTGCGCCCCAACTTCGGCGGCGGCAAGCTCGGCGGCAAGCTCGGCTCGGGCGGACGTGAAGGCTTCGACAGCGCGCTCAACGTCCTCGGTGGAATGAGCGGCGGAAAGCTGCACCCGAATGCGGGCCTGCCCGTGGGGAACCACGGGGAAGGAGAAGCCAATCACGTAAACGCCGCGGGCCAGCAGCAGTTCAGCCAGCCGACCAGCCTGGGCCGCGTCTCCAACCATAACGGGGGCAATCGGGTGGTCTCCGGGAAGAATGTCGAAGCCGGCGGCGGTCATTCGGGCTCGGAACAGGGCCGTGTTGGCGGCCAGCCGGTCTCGCAGGTCCCCGGAATGCTCAATCAGGTCCAGCACGGTCAGGCTGGCGGCGGCAATCACGGGGGCCAGGGAGTTGGAGAAAAGGTACGGGCGGCTGCGCTGGCGCAGCAGCGCAACAATCTCCGCTCGCGCCGCGACGTACCCGCCGGAGGCCCCACCGAGCGCCTTGCCGAGGGTGCCGGTGATGATGTCGACGCGGTCCATGACCCCATGGAGTTCGGGGGTACCCCGGCCGCCCTTGCCGATGAAGCCGACGGCATGTGAGTCGTCGACCATGACCATGGCGTCGTACCGCTCCGCGAGGTCGCAGATCTCCCGGAGCGGTGCGACGTAGCCGTCCATGGAGAACACGCCGTCGGTGACGATGAGTCGGCGGCGCGCGTCCTGGCTGTCCTGGAGCTGCTTCTCCAGGTCGGCCAGGTCGCGGTTGGCGTAGCGGTGCCGGCGGGCCTTGCAGAGCCGGATGCCGTCGATGATCGAGGCGTGGTTGAGCGCGTCCGAGATGACCGCGTCGCGCTCGTCCAGCAGGGTCTCGAACACGCCGCCGTTGGCGTCGAAGCAGGAGGAGTAGAGGATCGTGTCCTCCTGGCCGAGGAAGCCGGAGAGCCGCTCCTCCAACTGCTTGTGCACGTCCTGGGTGCCGCAGATGAAGCGCACCGAGGCCATGCCGTAGCCCCAGCGGTCCAGCGCCTCCTTGGCCGAGGCGAGCACCGCGGGGTGGTCGGCCAGGCCGAGGTAGTTGTTGGCGCAGAAGTTCAGCACCTCTCCCGCCTGCCCGCCGCCGGTCACGGTGACGGCGGCGTTCTGCGGGCTGCCGATCACCCGCTCGGGCTTGAACAGACCGGCCTCGCGGATCTCGGTCAGGGTCGCGGCGAGATCGTCGCGGACGTTGTCGAACACAGGAGCTCCTACCTGGTGAGGGAGAACGTCAGATGGTCCAGTCGAGGATGACCTTGCCGCAGCGTCCGCCGGCGGCCTCGTCGAAGGCGGCCTCGAAGTCCGCGGCGGCGTAGCGGCCGGTGATCACCGGGGAGAGGTCGAGACCGCCCTCCAGCAGCACCGACATGGCGTACCAGGTCTCGAACATCTCGCGGCCGTAGATGCCCTTGATGGTGATCATCGAGGTGACGATCGAGGCCCAGTCCACCGGGAACTGCTCGGCGGGCAGGCCGAGCATGGCGATCTTCCCGCCGTGCGTCATGTTGGCGATCATCGACTGCATCGCCTCGGGGCGGCCGGACATCTCCAGGCCGACGTCGAAGCCCTCGCGCATGCCGAGCTGCCGCTGGCCGTCCTCGATGGTCTGCTCGGCCACGTTCAGCGCCAGCGTGACGCCGACCTTGCGGGCCAGGTCGAGGCGGTACGGCGAGACGTCGGTGATCACCACGTTGCGGGCGCCGGCGTGCTTGGCGACCGCGGCGGCCATGATGCCGATCGGGCCCGCGCCGGTGATCAGCACGTCCTCGCCGACCAGCGGGAAGGAGAGCGCGGTGTGCACGGCGTTGCCGAACGGGTCGAAGATCGCCGCCACGTCCAGGTCGACCGGCACCCGGTGCACCCAGACGTTGGAGGCGGGCAGCGCCACGTACTCGGCGAACGCGCCGTCCCGGCCGACGCCCAGGCCGATGGTGTTGCGGCACAGGTGGCGGCGCCCGGCCAGGCAGTTGCGGCACTTGCCGCAGACCAGGTGGCCCTCGCCGCTGACCAGGTCGCCGACGTTGACGTCCGCCACGGCGGCGCCGATCTCGGCCACCTCGCCGACGAACTCGTGGCCGAGCGTCAGGGGCGTGCGGATGGTCTGCTGCGCCCAGCCGTCCCACTTCCTGATGTGCAGGTCGGTGCCGCAGATCCCGGTCCGCAGCACCTTGATCAGCACCTCGGTCGGGCCGATCTCGGGCTTGGGGACGTCCATCAGCCAGAGCCCCGGCTCGGCCTTCTGCTTGACGAGTGCCTTCACGGCGACGGCTCCTGACGCACGGTGGGACGGACCTGGACGGCCGGCGGCCGGGCCGGATCTTCACCGGGGCCGCGCGGCACTGTGCAATCTGCCTGCTGGGCGCCGCTGCGGTCCATCGAGGAATTCTTAACGGCCGCCACAGCTCGGCTTCACGATCGTCCCCGAGCCCGCCGCCGCCCGCCCGCCGCCGGGCCGATGCTCACCCGTACGGCGGTACCGGGGGCGGACTGCGCCGTCCGCGCCCGCCCCGGGCCGGGCGTGCGCCCGATACTCCGTCAGGTCCGTTGCGGTGAAAGGGCGTTGACCCTAGCAGATTCGGGCATATGCCCGAGGATTATGCCGGAATCCGCCCACGATCGGATGGACCGGACTAGCGTTACGTCCCGCAGAGGTTACCGCGAGTGAGTGCGGTGACACACGTGTGCCCTGCCACGGGTACGGCCTGAGGGGTGCGGACGGTGCCGGGAATCGATGACTGCCTTGCCGAGGCGATGGGCGTGCCGGGTGCCCTCGGGGTCAGCCTGGTCGACTGGACCAGCGGCCTCGCGCTCGGCACCGCCGGCGAGGGGCCCGGCGGCGACCACGAGGCCGGGGCCGCCGACGCCACCGAGCTGGCCCGGGCGGTCACCCAGAGCGCCTCGTTCGCCGACCCGGCCGCCGGGACGGCGGCCGCCGAGGACCTGATCCTCAGCTCGGCCGGTGCCTACCACCTGGTCCGCTTCCTCGAGACGGACTTCGACAGCAGCCTGATCCTCTACCTCCGGCTCGACCGCGAGCGCTCCAACCTGGCCCTGGCCAGGCTCCGGCTCGCCGGCATAGCCGCCCGGCTGGTGCTGGACTGATGGCCGTCACCCTGCACGCCCCCGCCCACCGGCTGCCGCACCGGCACCGCACCGGCTGCGCCCCCGCCCGCTCGATCGAGGCGGCCCTGGCCGACCTGGCCGGCTCCCGCGCCACCGGCGCCCTGTACGGCAGCGCGGGCACCCTGCACCTCGCCGACGGCGCGGTGGTGGACGCCGAGAGCCCGGCCGCGCCGGGAGTCCGGGCCCTGCTCACCGGCTGCGGCCGGCTGACCGGCGCCGAGTGGGCCGAGCAGCTGGACGCCGCCCTGAACACCGGCCGCACCATGGCCGAGCAGCTGGTCGAGTCCGGCCGGGTGAGCGCCGGGGAGCTCCAACTCTGCCAGCTCACCGCGGTGTTGGACGCCGCGTACATCGTCCTGAGCCGGTCCGGCGACGAGATCAGGTTCGCCCCCGCCCCCACCCCGCTGTTCACCCTGGCCAGACCCATGGGCGTCCGGGAGCTGCGGGTGGCGGTCGGCCGCAGACGGGTGCTGCTCGACCGGGTCTGGCCGTCACCGCTGCTGGACTCGGCCGCCGTCCGCCGCCGCTCCGGCGCCGTGCCGCGCGGCTGCACCCGGCGGCGCCGGGCCGTGCTGGAGGCCGCCGACGGGCTCCGCACCCCGGCCGAGATCGCGCTGCTGCTGGGGCGGTCGGCCTTCGGCACCGTGCTGGACATCCGGCACCTGGCGGCCCGGGGGCTGATCGAACCGGCCACCGCCCCTGCGCCCGCCGCACCGGCACCCGCAGCCGCGCCGGTGGCCGCGGCGCCGCTCGACCCGTCCGATCCGTACGTCGCCCTGCTGCTCAGGATCCGAGCCGGCCTGGAGGCCCGACTGTGAGTGTTCCGCCCGTCCGTACCGTCCGCCCTCTCGAGTCATGAAGCGCACCTTGCGACAGTTCACCGGCCGCCGGCCACCCACCCTGATCGATCCCGAGCTGCTCGCCGACCCCGGCCTGACCGACGAACTGCGCGGGCTGCGGGCCAGAGTGCCGCACCTGACCGGCAGTCTGGTCGCCACCACCGACGGCCTGGTGGTCGCCCACGACACCCGGGGCCTGGAGCCGTCCGGGGTCGCGGCGCTCACCGCGGCCGCGCTCGGGGTCGGCGCACGGCTCGCCGAGGCCACCGGGCAGGGCGAGTTCCGCGAGCTGCTCACCCGGGGCGAGCTCGGCTACACCGCCACCTACGCGGCGGGCACCTTCGTGGTGCTCACCCTGCTCGCCGGGCCGGACGCCAACATCGGCCGCCTGCACCTGGAGGCCCGCCGGGCCGGGCGCCGGATCGCCGAGCTCTCCGACGCCGCGCTGGCCCGCCACGACCACGACTGACCTTCCGCCGTACCTCTCCTCAGTACCTCTCCCCAGTACTTCACCCCAGAAGGAGCGCACCACCATGGCCAACACCGAGTCCGCCCTCAAGGACGTCATGAGCTCGATCGACGGCGCCATCGGCGTCGCCCTGGTCGACTACAACAGCGGCATGGCGCTCGGCACTTTGGGCGGCACCGCCGAGCTGGACCTGAATGTGGCCGCCGCCGGGAACACCGACGTGGTCCGCGCCAAGGTCCGAGCCCTGGAGCTGCTCAACCTCAAGGAGGCGATCGAGGACATCCTGATCACCCTGAGCAGCCAGTACCACCTGATCCGCCCACTCACCGGGCGCTCGGGGAAGGGTCTGTTCCTCTATCTGGCACTCGACCGCAGCCGGGCCAACCTCGCCATGGCCCGGCACCAGCTCAAGCGGATCGAAGCGGAGCTGGAGGTCTGACCGACCGTCACGGCCCGGCGCTCTCCGGCCGCAGGCTCCCCCTGCGGCCGGAGCCGTCAGGGCAGCTGCCACCTGACCTCGCCGTCCTGCACCTCGGCCGTCGGCAGCAGCCCGGCCGAGGCCGCGACGGCGGCGGAGGCCCGGTGGTCCGGGTGGACGTGGGCGATCACGGTCCGGACGCCCTGTCCGCCCAGCCAGCCGACCAGGGCCCGGGCGGCCTCGGTCGCGATCCCCCGCCCCTGCCAGGGCGTCCCCACCACCCAGGCGATCTCCGCCGTGCTCCCCCGCTCCCCCGCCGTGACGGTCGCCTGCACCGTACCGGCCAGGCAGCCGTCGGCCTCGAGCCGGAGCACCCAGTTGCACCACGACACCGCCGGATCCGGCGAGCCGGCCGTCATCCGCCCGTAGCGCGCCCGCAGCTCCGCCGGGCTCAGCGGCACCCCGCCGATGAAGACGTGCAGACCCGGGTCAGCCAGTACGGCGGCCATCTCCTCGCTGTGCTCGACCAGCAGCGGCAGCATCGACATCCTGGCGGTGCGGACGGTCTCGGCGACGATCACAAGTACTCCAGTCCGTGGGCGTCCACCGAGTATGCCCGCCCCCCGGCGCCTAACCGGTCCTGATGGACCCTTCGCTCACCGTCACGCTCCACCGATCCCGGCGCAGCAGCTCCTCGGCGGTGCAGGTCTGATCCATGTCCACGACCAGGCACAGATTGAGGCCCTGGTCGTCGCGCTGCACCGCCGCCGTCAGGTCGCAGCTGCCCCGGAGCCCCGACCCGGCGTCGATCCCAAGCTCGATGTAGCGGCCTTCGGTCGCCGCCCGTACCACCGACAGAGAGCTCTCCCCGACGGTCCGGACCAGGAAATCCCACGAGACGGCGGTGGACGCGGTGGCGCAGCCGTAGTCGGGGGCGGCGTGGTCGATCCCGTCGGCGGTCGCGGTGTGGTCGGCCGACACGTGCAGGCGGGCGCCGGCGTCGTTGCCCCAGTCGCCCACCAGCTCGCTCTGCTGGATCACCGTGCTCGGCCCGCCCGCGCCCGCGCAGGCGGTGCAACCCAGCGCCACGACCCCGAACACCGCGACCGTCCGCAGCCGCCTGCCGATCATGTCCGCCCCCGTTCCCTCGACGGGAGCAGCCTCTCAGGTTTATTGAACATGTTCAATACTGATCTGTGCGCCGGGCCGGTGTCGGCGGGCTGTGGCAGATTTGGCGGGTGAGCACCGGCAGCCCCGTATCCGCGCAGCGCCTGCAGGACCTGGCGCGGCTGCGCAGGGTCCGCGACCGGATCGACCGGGAGTACGCGCAGCCGCTGGACGTCGAGGCGCTGGCGCGCGGGGTGCACGTGTCGGCCGGGCATCTGAGCCGGGAGTTCCGGCTGGCCTACGGTGAGTCGCCGTACAGCTATCTGATGACCCGGCGGATCGAGCGGGCGATGGCCCTGCTGCGCCGGGGCGACCTCAGCGTCACCGAGGTCTGCTTCGAGGTCGGCTGCTCCTCGCTCGGCACCTTCAGCACCCGGTTCACCGAGCTGGTCGGGGTGCCGCCCAGCACGTACCGGCGGGAGGCCGCGGGCCTGCGCGGGGAGATGCCGCCGTGCGTGGCGAAGCAGGTCACCAGACCGATCAGGAATCGAGAAGCGCCGGTCAACGGGTCGGATTAGCGTGGCGGCCATGGACATCACCATTCACACCACGTTCCTCCCGCACCAGGACCCGGACGCCTCGCTCGCCTTCTACCGCGACGTCCTCGGCTTCGAGGTCCGCAACGACGTCGCCTACGGCGGGATGCGCTGGATCACGGTCGGCCCGGTGGGCCAGCCCGGCACCTCGATCGTGCTGGAGCCGCCGGCCCTGGACCCCGGCCTGACCGAGGACGAGCGGCGCAGCATCGTCGAGATGATGGCCAAGGGCAGCTATGCCCGGGTCATCCTGGCCACCCCCGACCTGGACGGCACCTTCGCCAAGATCCAGGCCGAGGGCGTCGACGTCGTACAGGAGCCGGTGGAGCAGCCGTACGGCGTCCGCGACTGCGCCTTCCGCGACCCGGCGGGCAACCTGATCCGGATCAACGAGGTCCGCTGACCCCTCCCCCCGCCCGGCCGCAGTGCCGTCGGACCCCCGGTGCCGGAGCCGGGGGTCCCGGCCTGGGTGCGCCACGCGGGGCGCGATCGGGCGGCGGACCGTCCGGAGCTGGTTAGATCAGGCCCGCGAGGCCGACGGGGACCGCGAGGGCGGCCCGTCCAGGGGACGGAGAGACGATGAGCAAGGCCAAGAGAACCGACACGCCGTCAACTGCGCCGCACGGTGCCGACAGCCACGACCTGATCCGGGTGCACGGCGCGCGGGTGAACAACCTCAAGGACGTCAGCATCGAGATCCCGAAACGCCGGCTGACGGTGTTCACCGGGGTCTCCGGCTCGGGCAAGAGCTCGCTGGTGTTCGGCACCATCGCCGCCGAGTCGCAGCGGCTGATCAACGAGACCTACAGCGCCTTCGTCCAGGGCTTCATGCCGACGCTGGCCCGGCCCGAGGTGGACGTCCTGGAGGGGCTGACCACCGCGATCATCGTCGACCAGGAGCGGCTGGGCGCCGACCCCCGCTCGACGGTCGGCACCGCGACCGACGCCAACGCGATGCTGCGGATCCTGTTCAGCCGGCTCGGCAAGCCGCACATCGGCTCGCCCAACGCGTACTCCTTCAACGTCGCGTCCGTCCGGGCCAGCGGGGCGATCACGGTCGAGCGCGCCGGGGCCAAGACGGTGAAGGCGAGCTTCAACCGCACCGGCGGCATGTGCCCGCGCTGCGAGGGGCGCGGCTCGGTCTCCGACATCGACCTGGCCGAGCTCTTCGACGACACCAAGTCGCTCGCCCAGGGCGCGATCACCGTCCCGGGCTACTCCACCGACGGCCACTGGACGGTGCGGATCTTCACCGAGTCGGGCTTCCTCGACCCGGACAAGCCGATCCGCAAGTACACCAAGAAGGAGATGCAGGACTTCCTCTACCACGAGCCGGTCAAGGTGAAGGTCAACGGCATCAACCTCACCTACGAGGGGCTGGTCCCGAAGATCCAGAAGTCCATGCTCTCCAAGGACAGGGAGGCGCTGCAGCCGCACATCCGCGCCTTCGTGGACCGCGCGGTCACCTTCGCCACCTGCCCCGACTGCGACGGCACCCGGCTCAGCCCGGGGGCCAGGTCGTCGAAGATCAGGAAGATCAGCATCGCCGACGCCTGCCGGATGCAGATCAGCGACCTGGCCGACTGGGTCCGGGACCTGGACGAGCCCTCGGTGGCGCCGCTGCTGACCAAGCTCCGGCAGACGCTCGACTCGTTCGTGGAGATCGGCCTCGGCTACCTCTCGCTCGACCGGCCCTCGGGCACGCTCTCCGGCGGCGAGGCGCAGCGGGTCAAGATGATCCGCCACCTCGGCTCCTCGCTCACCGACGTCACCTACGTCTTCGACGAGCCCACCATCGGCCTGCACCCGCACGACATCCAGCGGATGAACGAGCTGCTGCTGCGCCTGCGCGACAAGGGCAACACCGTCCTGGTGGTCGAGCACAAGCCGGAGGCGATCGCGATCGCCGACCACGTGGTCGACCTCGGCCCGGCCGCCGGTACGGCGGGCGGCACCATCTGCTTCGAGGGCACCGTCGAGGACCTGCGGAACAGCGACACCACCACCGGCCGCCACCTGGACGACCGCGCCGCCGTCAAGGAGGAGGTGCGCAAGCCCACCGGCACGCTGGAGGTGCGCGGGGCGAAGGCGCACAACCTGCGCGACGTGGACGTCGACATCCCGCTCGGGGTGCTGGTGGTCGTCACCGGGGTGGCCGGCTCCGGCAAGAGCTCCCTGGTGCACGGGTCGATCCCGGCCGGGGCGGGTGTGGTCTCGGTCGACCAGGGTGCGATCAAGGGGTCCCGCCGGAGCAACCCGGCCACCTACACCGGGCTGCTGGAGCCGATCCGGAAGGCGTTCGCCAAGGCCAACGGCGTGAAGCCGGCCCTGTTCAGCGCGAACTCCGAGGGCGCCTGCCCGGCCTGCAACGGCGCCGGTGTCATCTACACCGACCTGGCGATGATGGCCGGGGTCGCCACCACCTGCGAGGAGTGCGAGGGCAAGCGGTTCCTGGCCTCGGTGCTGGACTACCACCTCGGCGGCCGCGACATCAGCGAGGTGCTGGCGATGTCGGTGACCGAGGCCGAGGAGTTCTTCGGCGCGGGCGAGGCGCGCACCCCGGCCGCCCACACCATCCTGGGCCGGCTCGCCGACGTCGGGCTCGGCTACCTGACCCTCGGTCAGCCGCTGCCGACCCTCTCCGGCGGCGAGCGGCAGCGGCTGAAGCTGGCCACCCACATGGCGGAGCAGGGCGGGGTGTACGTCCTGGACGAGCCGACCGCCGGTCTGCACCTCGCCGACGTCGAGCAACTGCTCGGCCTGCTCGACCGGTTGGTCGACTCCGGCAAGTCGGTGATCGTGGTCGAGCACCACCAGGCCGTGATGGCCCACGCCGACTGGATCATCGACCTCGGCCCCGGCGCCGGCCACGAGGGCGGCCGGGTGGTCTTCGAGGGCACCCCCGCCGACCTCACCGCCGCCCGCTCCACCCTGACCGGCCGGCACCTCGCCGACTACGTGGGCGCCTGATCCGCCCGGGGGGCGGGGCATCCGTGCCCCGCCCCCCGGCGTGTCCGGGGCCGACCGGCTCAGGGCCGGTCGTACGGGCGGGTCATGATCTCCATGTTGTGGCCGGACGGGTCGACGAAGTAGGCGCCCCGGCCGCCGAACCAGGTGTTGGTCCGGCCCGGGTCGGTGTGGTGGGGGTCCGCGAAGTAGGTGACCCCGAGGGCCTCCAGGCGGCCGATCATCGCGGCGAAGCCGTCGTCGGGGACCAGGAAGGCGTAGTGCTGGGACTGGATCGGCTCGTCGCGCAGCTCGTAGTAGTCGAGCGTCACTCCGTTGCCGAGGTCCACGGGCAGGAACGGGCCGAACGGGGCGCCGACCTCGAGGCCGAGGACGGCGGCGAGGAACTCGGCCGACAACTGGCGGTCTGCGGCGTAGACCGCGGTGTGGTCGAGCCGGACGGTGCCGGCGGAAGGGCTCTGCTGGTCGTGCTGCTGGTCGTGCGGCATCTCTGAAGTCTCTCCGGGTCTCGGGTCCGCTGGAACGGGGCGCCGCACAGGGCGCCGGGAGCGAGGACAGGAGAGGAGCAGGCGGGGCTCGGGCCCGCCCCGGGCTCACGCCAGGACCGGGTGCCCCACTCGTGCATGGCCCAAGGCCGACCCGGTAGTCACCCGACCGACCCTAGCCGCCGACCCCCGCCGGGGCAACGTCCGCCCGCACCACGGAGGTTGCCGGTCGGTCAGGAACCTTTCTCCTGGCGGCAGTTGGTGCCGATCCCGTTATCCGTTCGCCGCCGCACCGGGATCCGCCGCGACGGACCGTGCGGGTACGGTCGTGGCCGGGATCGGGGGGAGACATGTCCATGCGTGGTGCGGTCTTACGGGTACTGCTGGCGTTCGTGGTGCTGGTCGTCACCGGCCTGGGGTGGACCGGCTGGCGGATCCACAGCCGGTTGCACCCCGAGCCGCCGGACGTGGCGGCGGTCGCCGGGGCGGCGCCCACGCTGACCGCCCATCAGCAGGCGGCGGCGTTCTCCGACCTGCTGGCGGCGCAGCTGCGGGCCGCCACCCCGTGGGCAGCCTTCCAGGACAGCTCGGTCGCCGACCTGTGCCGAACGGTGCTGGTGGCTCCGAGGCGGTCCGCCGCCCCGCAGTGGTCGCCGGTGGGCTGCTCCCGGACCACCGTGGTCTACGTCGCCTTCGACGGCGACCTCGAGCAACGGCTGGCCGACCTCGACCGGACCATGGTCGGACTCCGCTGGACACCGGGCCCGTCGGACGGTTCGGACCCGGGCGCGGGCCTGGTCCGGCAGCTGCACCGGGACGGCCCGAACTCGGTCGCCGTCCACCACCACCCCACCGGAGCGCCGCCCGACGACCCGGCGGCCGCCGTCCTGACCGTCGCGGTCGCCGACCGGCCGGCGGCGGGCAGCGGCCTGCCGCTGGTCCCGGGCAGCTGGGACGACTGGCACGGCGTCGGCGACGCGGACGGCCGACCGGACCCGGGCCGGCCGAACCGATCCGACCGCGCCGTGGTCCTCGACTGGCGGCGCGTGGACGGCATCGAACTCTCCGCCCGGGCCCACGCCCGCCACCGCTACCTGGCCGCCTTCGGCCTCAGCCAGGTGTACACCACCGTCTGACCGGGGCCCGGGCTCCGAGGCCCCGGGCTCAGGCGCAGGCGTACGTGAACGAGACGCCCGCCGACTGGGCGTCCGGGGTGAGGACCTCCAGGGTGGCGGTGGCGTCCATCTCGCCCTGGCCGTGGAAGGACCAGCGGAGTACCAGTTCGGTGCTGTGGCGGCCGCGCGGGACCCGCTGGACCAGTTCGCCGGAGTCCGTGCCGTCGCTGCGGCGCCAGTGGTAGGTGACGTCGCCACCGCCGCCGTCGGTCAGCAGGGTGGCCTTGATCGCCTGGGTGCCGTCGCAGCCGAGCGGGGCGGGGTCGGTCTCCACCGCCACCGAGCTGACGGTCAGTGGGCGAGCGTAGTGCTTCCAGGCCAGGTAGCCGAGCGCGGCGAGCAGCAGCAGGAGCGGGACGACCAGCCACCGCCAACGGCGGCGCTTGCGGGGCGGTTCGGCGGTCCCGTGCCAGACCGCGGCGGCCTGCGGCGGTACGCCGGGGCCGAACCGCCGCAGGCCGTCCGGACCGACCGGGCCGGGGTCGGGCTGCGGCGGCGGCTGGTGCTGGTGCGACTGCTGATGCGGCTGGTGCTGGTGCGGCTGCTGGACCTCGGCGGGGTCGGCCGCGGTGCTCTCGGTGGCGGGGGTCCACACCTCGGGGTCGAGGAAGGTCGCGCTCTCGAAGCCGACCGCCTCCCCCGGCATCCGCAGCTGCACGGTGCTGCCGGCCGGAGGCGGGCCGAGCCGGACGGTCGAGGCGGCGGGCTCGTCCTGGCCCAGCCGGACCGTCAGTTCCGCCGCCCCCGCCGCACCCTGGGCGGCCGCCACCGCCGCCGGATCGAGCCGCAGGTGGACCGTCGGCTCCGGCCCGGCCACCGGACCGCCGAGCCGGACGGTGTGTTCCGGCAGCTCGGCCGGCCCAACAGGTGCAGCGGGCTCGACAGGCGCGGTCGGCGCGGCGGCCGCGGTCGGCGCAGCGGGCTTCGACCGCCGTACCGGGCCGAGCGCGACGGCGGGTGGGGTGGGCTCGGCAGGCTCCTCGTCCTGCTTGCCGAGGCGAACGGTGCGGTCCGGTTCGGACGCCGGTGGAATGGTCATGCCGGTCCTGCTCTCAGCGTCTCAGCGGGGCGGGTTGCACGTGATGGTGTCCAGCGTGTACGTCGAGCCCTGGCCGCCCTGGGTCGCGGCAGGCGTGCTGTTCAGCCTGACGGTCAGTGAGCGGGCGGCGCCGAACGGCATCGAGTCGCTGAACTTGACGGTCCGTTGGCCCTTGGGCAGCGGCACCGTGTGGGTGGTCGGGAACCGGGAGTTGCTGCTGGTCCAGGTGAGCGTGAGCACGCCGTCGGCGGCCCCGTCGGTGCCGACCGTGCCGGAGACGGTCATGTACGAGGGCGAGCAGCTCGCCCCGCCCCTGATGTACAGCACCGTCAGGACGGGCGCGGGGACGGTGGGCGTGAGGGTCGGCGTGGGCGGGACGGACGTCGGCGTGACGGTGGCGGTCACGGTCGGAGCGGTCGTCGGCTTGGGGGTCTTGGTGCCGGACGACGGCGGCGCCGCCACGGTGGCCGAGCTGGACGCGCTCGCCTCCGCGGTGGAGGCCGAAACGGACGGCGAGACCGAGGGCGAGGCCGAGGGATCGGCCGGGGCGCTCGGCGTCCCGCTGTCGGACGGCGCGGGCCCGGCGGCCGCGCCGAGCGTGGTGGTCGCCTTGGGGAGGGCCACCTCCGTGCTCCCGGCCGAGCCGGGCGCCCCGGCGACGGCGACCCCCGCCATCGTCCCGGCCACCAGCACCACCCCGACGGCCGCACTGGCCAGCTTGGCCCGCTTCCCGAACCGGGCCGGCCCGCTCACCGCCTGCTGCAGCGTGGTGGTGGCGAACGAGGTGCCGCCCGCCGACTGCGCCCCACCGTACGGCAGCAGCATCGGCAGCAGCGCGACCAGCGCGGCCAGCCGGTGCCGGCCCCTGGCCTCCCAGTCCGGCCCGTACGCGGCGCCCGCCACCGCCTCCAACTGCTCGACCAGCAGGGCGGCCCGGTCCGGCCGCTGCTGCGGGGACTTGGCCAGCCCGGCCAGGATCAGCGGGCGCAGCGGCTCGGGCGCCAGCTCCGCCGGGATCTCCGCCTCGGTGTGCTGGACGGCCAGTTCGATCAGCGTGGTGCCGGCGTAGGGCTTGGCGCCGGTGAGGCACTCGAAGAAGGTCGCGGTCGCGGCGTAGACGTCGCCGGAGGGGGCGGCGGGGTGGCCGGCCCACTGCTCGGGGGCCATGTACGCGGGGGTGCCGGCGATCGCGCCGGTGGAGCCGTTGCGGACGGCGATGCCGAAGTCGACCAGCTTCGACGAGCCGTCGGTGGCCACCAGGACGTTGCCGGGCTTGTAGTCGCGGTGCACCACGCCCGCCTCGTGCGCGGCGACCAGGCCGAGCAGCGAGCCCTTGAGCACGGTGAGCGCCGCCTCGGGGCCGGTGGCGCCCTCGGCCCGGAGCAGGTCGCGCAGGGAGATGCCGTCGACCAGCTCCATCACGATCGCGGGGCCGTAGGGGCTCTCCACGTACTCGTAGAGCTGGGCGATGTACGGCGAGCGCAGCGCGCCGAGCAGTTCGGCCTCGGCTCGGAAGCCCTGGTGGTCGGCGGAGTCGCCGGCCAGGTACTTGACGGCCACCGGGGTGCCGGTGGCCCGGTGGTGGGCCAGTACCACCCGGCCCGCCGCGCCCGCGCCCAGCTCGCGCACGTGGTCGTAGTCCGGGAGTTCCCACCGCCGGTCCTGCGGGCCGGGGCCCCGGCCGGCCGTGCCTATCGCTTCATCCACCTGATCCACCCCCGTGAGGTCGGTCCACCCAGTGCTGTGGCCACCGAGAGTGACGCGGCCGGCGGCCGGAGGGTTCCGGCCCGCGGGCGATGATAGGTCACAACTTCACTGCTCCGTGTACTTCTTACCCGCTCGATCGCCCCCCAGGGCAGGCGCGGCACGGATCCTTCGTGGTCACTGTCCGTCGCCCCGCCCGGCCCGGACCCGGAATTCCGTTGCCCGCGCCTGCAGCCGCACCCGATCATCCTGGGCATGGACCTCCCCCTGCCCCTGATCGAGCTGGACGAACTGACGCTGCGCCGATTCGTCGAGGCGGACCTCCCGGAGTTCCTCCGGGTCATCGAGGAGTCGCTGGAGCACCTGCGGCCCTGGATGGCCTGGGTGTCCGAGCACAGCGCCACCAGGACCGCCGACTTCCTGGCCCGCCGCGCCGAATGCTGGGCGACGGGCGAGGAGTTCACCTACGCGATCCTGCTGGACGGGGCCGTCGTCGGCGCCGCCGGGCTGTTCCGCCGCGAGACCACCGAGGCCGGCGGACGCGAGATCGGCTACTGGCTGCACCCCGCCGCCACCGGTCGCGGGCTGGCCACCCGGACCGCCGGGGCCCTGACCGAGCAGGCCTTCCGGCTGTCCGGGACGGAGTTCGTCGAGATCGTCCACGACTCGGCCAACCTGGCCAGCGGCGCCGTCCCGGCCCGCCTGGGCTACACCCGCCACCTCCGCCGAGCCGTCGAGCGGATCGCCCCGGCCGAGACCGGCGAGGACCAGGTCTGGCGCCTGACCCGCCCTCGGGCGGACCCGGTATGACCGACCGATAGGGTCCGGTCCATGCGATCAGGGATATGCCCCAGGTGCGGTTCCGCCGCCGTCCACAACGCGCAGGGCGCGATCCTGCGGAACCAGGAGGCGAAGATCACGATCAGGACCGGAGGGCTGGGCTGGTCGTCGGCGGAATCGGACGACTACGTCTGCACGGCCTGCGGGTACTTCGAGCAGTACTTCAGCCCGGGGAAGACCCTGGAGCGGATCGCCAGGACCTGGCGGCACGTCACCCCCGGCGACCGGCCCCGGCCCGAGGCCGGACCGGACCAGGGCTGACCCGCCCGGCCGACGGTCCGGCGCTACTCCGGCCGGGGCGCGGCGACCCCGTCCACCACCTCCTGGCAGACGTCGCGCAGCTTCAGGTTCCGGCTCTGCGAGGCGCGGCGCAGCAGGGCGAACGCGTCCTGGGCGCTGCAGTGCTGTCGGGCCATCAGGATGCCGATGGCCTGGTCGACGACGGCCCGGGTGTCCACCGCGCGGTTCATGTCCGCGACCGTCCTGCGGGCCTCCTCGGCGACCTCGCCCAGCCGGAGGATGCCGCCCAGGTGCTCGGCGAGCGGGCGGGCCCGCTGGCGCAGCGGGCCGAGTCCGTCCGGTGAGCTGCCGTAGAGGGTGAGCGCCGCGCGGGCGCCGTGGCGGCGCTGGCGGAGCATCGGCAGGGCCAGCGCGAAGGTGATCGCCGGGCCGGTCAGCAACTCCTCCCAGCGGGGCTCGCCGGTCCGGGCCCTGGCCACGAACTCCCGGCCCTGCCGGAGTGCCTCCAGGGTGGGCCCGGTGCCCAGCCGGCGCTGCAACGTGTCGGTGGCCAGGGCGACCTGGCCGTGGTGGACCAGAGTGGTCGGGCCGACCCGGCCCCGGGCCATCAGGCTGGCCGCCGTGACCCCGGGCAGCCGGTCCAGCGCCTGGCCGAGCGCACCGGCCAGCACCTCGTCCAGCACGATCTGGGCGTCCCCCTGCGGGGACGCGACGGTCCGCGGCGGGCCGCCGACCGCTCTGGGCGGGCGGCTCCCGGGGTCGGAGGAACGCGGTCTGCCGCCGATGTCGGAGGAGCGCGGGTGGACGGACGAAGTGCCGTACGGCGAGAGGGACATGACCAGCCTCGGAGACGAGCGACGACGGACGACGGACAGCGGTCGGCCGCCCCGCTCCCCCGGGCGGCCGGAACCTCGCCCCGGGGCCGGCCGACGGGTCGGCCGGCCCCGGGAGCGGGGTCACGGGTGTCAGACTTCGAGCACCCGGATCGACGGGTGGTCGACGGTGTGCAGGTAGAGCTTCTCCTTGCTGCCCTCCTGCTCCAGCTCCAGCAGCAGCCGGTAGTGGTACACCCCCGGCCTGGCGGTGCTCAGGACGGTGCCCGCCCAGTAGTAGTAGACCGGCGTGTAGGGCGAGCGCATCCGGTCCGGCATGCCGTAGATCTTGAGTTCGGTGCAGAGCTTCTGCTCCGCGACGTCCTCCTCGTCACCCTGTTCGGTGTCCAGGAAGACGATGTTGTTGATCTTCGGCATGGGCGGCCAGGTCCCGTCCAGCCGTCGCTCCATGTCCAGCGGGCGGATGATCCAGTTCAGCACCTGCCCCTGCTTGCAGACGGTCTGCAGGTTGTGCGCCCCCTGCCCCTGGCCGCCGATGCTGTTGTCCATCATGTAGATCGCGTCGGTCAGCGACCCGCCGGCCGTCGCCCGCTCCATGTTGATCAGCGTCACGATGTTGAGCTGGACCGAGTTGAGCTGGCCCGGGTTCTGCTTCTCGATCGTGCCGCGGGACTTCTCGGTGTACGTCTGGTGCGTCGTCATGGCTCCTCCTCAGCCGATCAGGGCGGGCGTCAGGGTGGTGGTGACCGCCTCGGCCCGGGTGCCCAGCAGGAAGCTGATCCGGTACGGGACGGGCTCGGCCGAGTCCTTCTTCACCGTGGCGGTCCAGTACGCCACGTCGGTGCCCGGGTAGACCTTGCGCTCGGGTTCGCAGAACTCCGGGTCGATCTCGATCCCGGCGATGCCGACGTACGCCTCGCACTCCAGCGCCAGGACGTTCCACAGCAGCTGGTCGCCGCGGTGGACCTTGGTCCGGAGCTCCTCGGTGCCCAGGCCGGTGGAGCCGGCCGCCCGGTTGGTGTCGTACAGGTAGAGATTGCCCTGCATGCTGCGGGACGCCAGCGCGCCCACACAGTCCACCACTGCGGTGATGGAGACCGGCCGCTTCGGAACGGGTGCCGGCTGCCTCGGTTTGGTGGCCATCTGTCTCTCCTTGTCCGGCCGTGATTCGGGGGCTACAGCGGGAAGGTGACCGGCGCGACGGGCAGCGGCCCCATCCCGGCCTTGGTGAAGCCGTTGCGCTTGGGACCGCTGGTGACCTTGATCCGCGACTCGCAGCTGAGGTTGACCGGCTGCCAGACCCACGCCCCGTCGCGCTCGACCAGGTCGTGGATCTGGATGTCCATGGTGTAGCTGTAGGTGCCGGGCCTGGAGCTGTCCACGGTCGCGGACCAGTACCAACCGTCGGTCACCAGGTCCGGGGAGCCGTACTCCGCCGGGTACATGATCTTCTGGTCGACCGCCTCACCGACGATGTCGGTGATGATCGGGGCGGGCACCGAGTGCACCGAGGCACCGGCGTCCGTCACGATCTGCCCGGTGACGTCCAGGACCTTGCGTCCGGCCGGCCCGCCGGCCCGCAGGGTGCTGCTCACCGGCGTGCCGACGTTGCGGCGGATCCGCGACAGCTCCGCCGCCGACCCGGCCCCGGTCCCCGCCGGGGCGGACCCGAGCTCCGCCAGCTCCCGGAGCGCCTGCTGGTCGCTCTGCCGCGCGCGCTGCACCTGGTAGCCGCGCGGCACCGTCGGCGGGATCGAACCGAGCGAGTAGGGAAGCCAGTTGAGCACCAGTTCGGTGCCCTGCGAGCCGTCGTTCCAGTACGAGCCGTTCAGCACCGTGACCAGGTCGCCGGTGCCCTCGCCCTCGGAGCCGTGCAGCTTCATGTTGTCGAAGAGGTAGACGTTGTCGTCGAGGGTCCGGGACGCCAGCGCGTTGCCGACGTCCACGAGCACGATGATCGCGAGTTGCTGGGTCATGCGTCCGCCCTCCGGGTCAGTTCTGCGGCCCGCCGCACAGCAGTGCGGGGGTGTCGAGCTCGAACAGGCTGTGCGGGCCCTCGTGCATCCGCAGTTCCAGCCGGTACCGGTAGGGCACCCCCGGTGTCATCCAGGGCGGGACCACGGCGGTCCAGTCGTCCAGATCGAGCTGTTCACCGGCGGACGACTCACCGGCGGGGGGTGCGCCGTCCGCCGCCGGGGGCTCGGCGGCCGCCGGCCGGCCCTCCGGGTCGAGGAAGGTGATGCTCCTGATCTCGACCGGTGTCTGCAGGTCGACGGCCAGGACCGACCAGCCGACCACCTGGCCGGGGCTGACCACAGTGCACAGTTCGGTGGTGCCCTGGCCGGTGCTGCGCAGTGCGCTGTCGTCCACGATGCTGAGGTTCCCGTTGTGCAGGGTGTCGTCGGACAGCGCGCCGATGACGTCCACCAGGACGACGATGTTGACCTTCGGTTTCATTGCTTCCCCTCTGGGTGGGGCCGGTCCGACCGTTCGGGCCGGACCGGGCGGGTGCTGCGAAGTGCGGTGTGCGGTGGGCGTGTTGCCCGTCGCGCGGGTGGTGCGACCCGGTTGCTAGCCCCGGTCCCGGACCAGCGGCACCTTGCCGATCGCGGTCCGCTCGATCTCGGCGGACGCCCGGCCCACCAGCTGGATCCGGAAGCTGTAGCCCGTCTTCTCGATCGAGGCCGGGTTGGCCTCGCCGTGGTTGAACAGCGAGAGCGACTGCGGGAGGGCGTCGACGAACACCCGGTGCACCAGGTGCGGGCCGACGGCCACGTCCAGCTGGTAGCTCAGCCCGGCGACGTCGTCGACCGAGGCCAGCAGGACCAGTGACCTGCTCTCCCGGTGGTTCACGAACTGGACGTCGTGGGCCAGCTCACCCAGGTCGGGCCCGCCGGCCAGCCGGAGCTGCTCGAACACCGCGTCGCAGGCCCGCGCGGCGGAGTACTGGCTGTCGTTCAGGTGCAGCACCTCACCGGTCCGGCCGGCGAACTCGAACTGCTGGGTCCTCAGGTGCGGTCCGTCCAGCCGGGGCCGGCGGACCATCCGGTCGCCGAGCTTGAGCCGCAGCAGCGGCGCCTCGTGCCCGTGCAACCGGGTCACCACCAGTTCGCCCTCCTCGCCCTCGGCCACCCAGCGGCCCTGCTCGTCCACGATCTCGACCACGTGCAGGCCCGGAACCGCCGCCAACACCGGCGATTCGGCCCGCAGTTGGAGACCGATGGTCTCGGCCTGGGTGGCCGCGAAGTAGCTCAGCACCGCCACCTTCGGGAAGACCGAGAGCAGCTCGGCCCGCTTCCGCTGGGAGAGCACCCCGCTGCCGTAGAGCGCCACCCGGAAGCTCTCCCTGGCCTCCCGGCCCATCCCGGCGCCGAGCTCGCTCAGGATCGCGATGCCCGCGGTGATCCCCATCAGCGCCTTGGGCCCCGGGTAGCCGAACATGTGCTCAAGCACCGGTGCGGTGACCGGCCCCGCGCCGATGTAGTTGACCCCGGGCACCTGCTGGAGCACCCCGCCGACCATGGTGCCGCTGCTCCACATCTGGTAGTCCGCCAGGGTGGTGTACAGCCACTTGGGGTCGCTGCCGGCCAGGTAGTGGGCGAGCTGGTGCTCCCCCATGAAACGGCCGGCGATCTCGTAGGTGTCACGCAGCTCGCCGAGCGGGTAGACGGTCTCCAGCGGCTGCCCGCCGCTGGTGCCGCCGCTCGCCACGATCTCGAAGCCGCCCTCGCCGATCGGCACCACCATGCCCGGCCGCGCGCCCATGAAGAAGTCCCGCTGGAGTTCCTTGTCGGACAACGGGACGCGCTGCCACGCCTCCCAGTCGGCCGGCGCGCCGGTCACCCCGGCACCGGCCAGTCGGCTCCGCCAGAGCGGGTTCAGCAGCACCGTGTTGACGAGCTGCTGGACCCGGCGCAGCGCCAGCGCGTCCTGGACCCGGTGCGAGACCTGGCTGTACGAGGTCTGGCAGACCCGCTCGCACTCGCGCAGCTTGGAGGCGAAGGTGGGCAGCAGCCGGATCGCGTCCACGCTCTCCGGCTTCACCTCCCAGTCCGGGATCAGCCAGTTGGCCAACTCCTCGGCGCTGCCGGGCGTGAGCACGCCCTGGGCGTTCGGGGCGAAGCCCGGGGCCGGTACGGTGTCCGTCATCGGTTTCCCTTCCCATTGAGCTGGATGTCCTGTCCCGCGGACCGGATCTCGCGCAGCAGCATCCGGAAGTGCTCGGTGCTGGTCTCGTGGTTCATCAGCACCACCCGGAGGGCGGCGGTGCCGTCGATGTCGACCTTGGAGATGAAGAAGGTTCCGTCCCGCTTCACCCGGTTGCGGATCGCCACCTGGAGCCGGTGCAGCTCGCGGCGGTCCGCCGGGCCGGTCCCGGTCAGCCCGGCCGGCCGGTACCGGAAGCACAGGATGTTGGCCTCCGGCTCGTGCAGGGCCTCGAAGTCGGGCTGCTCCAGCAGGACTTGGTGGGCCTGGCCGGTGGTGCGGCAGAGCTGCTCGATCTTCTCCGCGAACAGCGCCCGGCCGTGGACCGCCCAGAGCGCCCAGAGCGCCATGATCATCGGCCGCTTGGTGCACTCGAAGGTCTCGCCGCCGCTGTCGAGCGCGGTGTAGAGGTCCGGCTCCTCGTCGAACACGTAGCTGGCCTGCTGCCGGAACGCTCCGAGGCCCTGCTCCCGGTCCCGGTAGAACAGCAGCGTGCAGGGCGCCGGGACGAACATCATCTTGTGCGCGTCCCAGGCCAGCGAATCCGCCTTCTCGATGCCGCGCAGCTTGGGGCGGAGCCGGTCCGACACCAACAGGCTCGCCCCGTGCGCCCCGTCCACGTGCAGCCAGGCGCCGCGCCGGTGCGCCAGGTCCGCGAGTTCGTCCAGCGGGTCGAAGGCGCCCACCGACGTGGTGCCGGCCGAGGCCACCACGCAGAACACCTGCAGCCCGCGCCGTTCGGCGGCGGCCAGCACCGCCTCGGCCCGGTCGGGGCAGACCTGCCGCCTCGCGTTGAGCGGGAGCCGGACGATCTGCGCCTCCCCGATGCCCAGCACCCCGGCCGCCCGGGAGACGCTGTAGTGCACGTCCTCCCCCACCGCGATCGCCGGGCGGCCCGACCCGACCGGCCCGGGGCCGCCGCCCTCCCAGAAGTCCGGGAACGCCCTGTTCCTGGCCGCCAGCAGCGCCGTCAGGTTCGCCAGCGAGCCGCCGGAGGTGGTCACCATGCCGAAGCCGCCGGCCGGCCAGCCAATGAAGGCGTTCAACTCCTCGGCCATGATCTGCTCTGCCACGTTGGGCAGTTGGGCCGCCTCGTAGAAGGAGGAGGGCTGGTTGACCATCGAGGTGACGAAGTCGATGACGCCCGCGAGCGGGACCACGCCGGAGAACTGACGGCCCATCGCCCCGGGCGAATGGACCGCGATGCCGGTCCTGAGGTACAGGTCGATGATCCCGGCGAGCTTCTCCTCGTCGAAATCCGCGATCCGCTCCCGCTCGGTGGTCATCAAGGCTCGGGCCGCCCGGGAGAGCACCGTGGGATCGACCAGTTCGAGCCCGCGGACGGAACGGTCGGAAAGGTATTTCTCAAGAATCGCCACCGCCGTTTCGGAGTTCTCCCGAAACAGCCGCCCATCGAACACTTCTTTCATTTCGTCGTCCACGTACGACTTGGTCACGAGTGACCCCCCTTGAACGTGTCCGGCCCGCGCACCCGTGACCGCCGCGCCAACGGGGCCGGTACGCGAACCACCCTCCGGACACCCGTGCCGGAGGAGCCGGTCGACGCGGCTGCCACCTGCGCGCCGAAGACCGGACATGAGAAGTGCTGGTCGGGGATCCGGCCTTGACCCACCTGGGGTTGCCGGTGTCCGCGGCGGGGCTGTGTGGCCGACGGGGCCACGAGCCGATCATCGCCGTTTCACTGTGAGCGGTACCACGCGCCGAGTTCAGGCGGTGGTTCGGACCGGGGTACAGCAACTGCCAATCGAGCGGTATTCGAACGGGCTTGAGCGGTTGCACCGTCACCCCCGGCAACCACCCCGAGCCCGACCACGTCGTAATAGTAGCCAGGCACATTCAGGATGTAATTCGAACCAGGCAGGGGCCGCCACAATGGCCGGAACCCGGCGGACGGGCCCCCGAGTGGCCTACGAGGCCGTCTTGTGGCCGGGCCCCGACTCGGCGACCATGCGAGCCCCGACGCCACCGCCCGGACACCGGGCCTCGCCGGAGCGCCCCGGCGGAGCTCGCCGCCCGCCGGGTAAAGCTTTCGTCTGACGAGGGATCATCTGCCGTCAGTCACTGGGGAAATGCGACACGTGGTCGATACGATCCGGACCTGACAATCCGCCAGGACATCTCAGGGGGGATCGCTCCATGAGCACCGATCACATCCACCGGCGTACCGGCCTGCGGGCCGTGGCAGCCGTGTCGCTGCTGGCCGGCACGCTGGCCGTCGGCATACCGTCCGCGCAGGCGGAGACCGTGCCGGGCGGCCGGGCCACCCTGGAGGGCACCGCCCCCGAGTGGACCGGCGCCGCTGCGGACGCCGGGGTCACCGCCGGATCGACCCAGGTCAGTGCCCGTGTCCACCTCGCCGGACGGGACGCCCAGGGGCTGACCGCCTACGCGGCGGCGGTCTCGGACCCGGCCTCCGCCTCGTACGGCAAGTACCTGACGCCCGAACAGGCGGAGCAGCGCTTCGGCCCGAGCCCGCAGCAGATCGCGGCGGTCTCCGCCTGGCTGCGGTCCGCCGGACTGACCGTCAGCGGCGACGGCCGGCACTACCTCTCGGTCACCGGTGACGCCTCGTCCGTGCAGAAGGCGTTCGCCACACCGCTGCACGACTACCGCAAGGACGGCCGCACCTTCCACGCCCCCGCGCACGCCGCCTCCGCTCCGCGCGAGCTGGCCGACGCGGTGCTCACCGTCACCGGCCTGGACAACGCGCCGCACCGCGCCGAGCCGAAGGACACCCTGCCCGGCCCCGGCGCCGGCTTCCGCAACGCGGGCCCGTTCTCCACCTACTACGGCTCGAACGTCGCCACCACCCTGCCGGAGGCGTACGGCTCGAAGATCCCGTACGCCGTCCACGGGTACACCGGCACGCAGTTGCGGGCCGCCTACGGCGCGGGCAAGTACACCGGCAAGGGCGTGACGGTGGCGATCACCGACGCCTACGCCTCACCGACCATGGCGGCCGACGCCGCCGCGTACGCCAAGCGCAACGGCGACCAGGCCTACCGCAAGGGCCAGTACTCCGAGGTCCTGCCGTCCTCCTACAACAGCGTGGAGGAGTGCGACGCCTCCGGCTGGTACGGCGAGGAGTCCCTCGACGTGGAGGCGGTGCACGCGCTCGCCCCGGACGCGAACATCGTGTACGTCGCCGGCGCCTCCTGCAACGACCCCGACCTGCTCGACGCCCTCAACAAGATCGTCGACAGCCGGCTCGCCGACATCGTCTCCAACTCCTGGGGCGACATCGAGGCCAACCAGAGCGCGGACACCGCCGCCGCCTACGACCACACCTTCAAGCTGGGTGCGGTCGAGGGCATCGGCTTCTACTTCTCCTCCGGCGACGACGGCGACGAGGTCGCCAACACCGGCACCAAGCAGGTCGACATCCCCGCCAGCTCGGCCTGGGTGACCGCCGTGGGCGGCACCTCGCTGGCCGTCGGCAAGGGCGACCGGTACCAGTTCGAGACCGGCTGGGGCACCCAGAGGGCGGTCCTCTCCGCCGACGGCAAGAGCTGGACCGACTTCCCCGGCAGCTTCACCGGCGGCGCGGGCGGCGGCACCAGCGCCACCGTCAAGCAGCCCTTCTACCAGCGCGGAGTGGTCCCCGACTCGCTGGCCAAGGCCAACGGCCCGACCCGGATGCGCACCGTTCCCGACATCGCGGCGGTCGCCGACCCCAACACCGGCTTCCTGGTCGGCCAGACCCAGTCCTGGCCCGACGGCACCGTCTCCTACGACGAGTACCGGATCGGCGGCACCTCACTCGCCGCCCCGGTGATCGCCGGTGTCCAGGCGCTGGCGCAGCAGGCCCGACGCTTCCCGATCGGCTTCGCCAACCCGGGGATCTACGCCCGCTACGACTCCCCGCTCTACCACGACGTGACCGACCGTCCGCTCGGCGCCGGCCGTGAACTCGCGGTCGCCCGGGTCGACTTCATCAACACGGTGGACGCCGCCGACGGCCTGCGCACCTCGGTCCGCAGCCTCGGCAAGGACAGCTCGCTGCACGCGGTGCGCGGCTACGACGACGTCACCGGCGTCGGCTCGCCCGCCCCGGGCTACGTCGCCTCGTACGCGAACCCGCTGCACTGACCCGGCCGCGCCCGGCCGGACCGCAGGCCGCGGTCCGGCCGGGCGCAACCAGATCCAGGTCCGGCACCGGCACCCGACCCGCCGTCAGGCCGACCCGAGCAGCTCCGCCAGGTCGTAGCCGACCGGCTCCTCCAACTGGGCGTAGGTGCAGGACTCCGGGGTGCGGTCCGGCCGCCAGTGCTTGAACTGGGTGGTGTGCCGGAAGCGCGTCCCCTCCATGTGGTCGTACCCGACCTCGCAGACCCGCTCCGGGCGCAACGGCACCCAGCTGAGGTCCTTGCCGCCGGTCCACCGGCTCTGCCCGCCGGGCAGCCGGCCGGCGGCCTGGGCCGACTCGTCCTGCCAGGCCATCCAGGGGTGCTCGGCCCCCTCGGGCAGCCGCAGTGCGGCCAGTTCCCCGACCAGTTCGGCCCGCCGGGCCATGGTGAACGAGGCGCAGACCCCGACGTGCTGGAGCTGCCCGGCGTCGTCGTACAGCCCGAGCAGCAGCGAGCCGACCACCGGGCCGCTCTTGTGCTCGCGGTAGCCGGCCAGCACGCAGTCGGCGGTCCTGGTGTGCTTGATCTTGTACATCGCCCGGGCCCCCGGCTGGTACGGCTGGTCGAGCTGCTTGGCCACCACTCCGTCCAGCCCCGCGCCCTCGAACTGGCCGAACCAGCGCTCGGCCACCGCCGGGTCGGTGGTCGCGGGCGCCAGGTGCACCGGCGGCCGAGCCCCGGCCAGCGCGGCCACCAGCGCCTCCCGGCGCTCGCTCAGCGGCCGGTCCAGGTAGGAGTCCGCGCCCAGCGCGAGCAGGTCGAAGCCGACGAACGAGGCCGGAGTGCGCTCCGCCAGCGTGCGGACCCGGGACGCGGCCGGGTGGATCCGCTCCAGCAGCTCCTCGAAGTGCAGCCGCCCGTCGTGCGCGATCACGATCTCGCCGTCCAGCACGCACCGCTCCGGCAGCTCGGACCGCACCGCCGCCACCACCTCGGGGAAGTACCGGGTCAGCGGCTTCCCGGTCCGGCTGCCGATCTCGACCTCGTCGCCGTCGCGGAACACGATCGCCCGGAAGCCGTCCCACTTGGCCTCGTAGTGCAGGCCGGGCGGGATCCGGGTGACCGCCTTGGCCAGCATCGGCGAGACGGGCGGCAGCACGGGAAGGTCCATGCCCCGATGGTGGCGGTCCGTCAGCCAGAACGCGCGTCAGGAGCGCGCCCGGCCTAGCGTGGTGCACATGGCGAGTACGGCGATCGAGTTGGACGTGGACGGCCGGGCGGTGCGGCTCTCCAATCCGGACAAGGTGTACTTCCCGGAGCACGGGTACACCAAGCGGGACGTGGCGGAGTACTACCTGGCGGTGGCCCCGGGCGCGCTGCGCGGGCTGCGCGACCGGCCGACCACGCTGCAGCGCTTCCCGGACGGGATCGAGGCCGAGTTCTTCTACCAGAAGCGCGCCCCGAAGAGCCTGCCGGACTGGCTGCCGACCGCGCGGATCGCCTTCCCGAGCGGGCGTACCGCCGACGAGATCTGCCCGACCGAGGCGGCGGCCGTGCTCTGGGCGGTGAACCTGGGCTGCCTGACCTTCCACCCGTGGCCGGTCCGCCGGGCGGACACCGAGCACCCGGACGAGCTGCGGATCGACCTGGACCCGCAGCCGGGCACCGACTTCCACGACGCCGTCCGGGCCGCGCACGAGCTGCGCGCCGTCCTGGTCGAGCACGGCCTCCAGGGGTGGCCCAAGACCTCCGGCGGGCGCGGCCTGCACGTGTACGTGCCGATCGTGCCGGAGTGGACCTTCGCCGACTGCCGCCACGCGGTGATCGCGCTCGGCCGGGAGCTGGAGCGGCGGATGCCGGGCAGGGTGACCACCAACTGGTGGAAGGAGGAGCGCGGCGAGCGGATCTTCGTCGACTACAACCAGATGGCCCGGGACCGCACCATCGCCTCCCCCTACTCCGTCCGCCCGCGCCCGGAGGCGACCGTCTCGGCGCCGCTGCGCTGGGAGGAGCTGGACCAGGTCTCCCCGGTCGACTTCACCATCCGCACCATGCCCGCCCGCTACGCCGAACTCGGCGACCTGCACGCGGACCTGCCCGAGCACGCCTTCCGGCTCGACCCGCTGCTGGAGCTGGCGGCCCGGCAGGCCGCAGACCACGGTGTCGGCGACCTGCCGTACCCGCCGGACCACCCCAAGGTCGAGGGCGAGCCGCCCCGGGTGCAGCCGAGCCGGGCCCGCAAACAGCCGGAAAAATAGCGGTCGGCCCGCTGACCTGCCGGGTACCGTCCAGCCATGACCATGACCCGTTCAGCCCAGCCCGTCACCCCGGATGACCTCGACCTGGCCGTCCGACTCGCCGTCAGCACCCTGCGGGAGGCGCCCGAGTCGGCCTGGGACCGTCCGGCAGGTTCGCTGGAGTGGACCTGCTGGGAGACCACCGAGCACCTGGCCGACGACCTGTTCGCCTACGCCGCCCAGCTCGGCCCCCGCTCCCCCTCGCTGGAGCGCGAGGTGCCCTTCTCCTGGGAGCGCAAGCACCCGGGCGGGCCCGCCAACGCGATCGGCGCTGACCGGTCGGCCGGGTCGGCCGGGCTGCTCCAGGTGCTGGAGGCCTGCGGCGCCCTGCTGGTCTCGATGGCCCGCACCACCTCCCCGGAGGTCCGCTCCCACCACGGCTTCGGCGCCTCCGACCCCGAGGGCTTCACCGCGATGGGCATCGTGGAGACCCTGGTGCACACTCACGACCTGGCCGAGGGCCTCGGCCTCCCCTGGACCCCGCCCGCCGACCTCTGCGCCCGGGTCCTGCACCGCCTCTTCCCCGACTCCCCCACCGACACCGACCCCTGGACCACCCTGCTCTGGTCCACCGGCCGGGCCGACCTCCCCGGCCGCCCGCGCCCGACCCGGTGGCGCTGGAACGGCGTCCCGGCCGCCGAGCGCTGACGGCCCGGCGCCGGCCCTAGCCCAGCATCGCCAGCCGGCTGGCCGTCCGGTCCAGGTCGCGGATCAGGTCCGAGCCGGCCGGCAGCCCGGCCAGCGGGTCGGCACCGATCAGGATCAGCCGGACGTCGCGGTCGCAGCAGACGTCCACCAGGTTGGCGAACCGCTGCCGCCCGTCCGCCGAACAGGCCGTCAGCGGCGGGACGCCGTCCAGCACCAGGGTGTCGAAGCGCTCGGCCAGCGCCAGGTAGTCGGGCACCGCCGTCCGGCCCTCGCACAGCTCCTCGAAGCCGAACCAGACCAGCTCGCCCCGGGCGGCCCGGGCGGGCAGGTCGCGCAGGTGGGCCGGGACGGCGACCGCCTCGCCCGGCTCCGGCACGGCCAGGCCGAGCCGGGCCTCGCCGCCGGCGGGCAGCCGGGCGCCCGCCGCGAACCGCCGCCCGCTGCCGGGGCAGCGCAGCTGCCTGAAGTCGACCGGGCCCGAGACGTCCAGCACCTCCATCCGCTCCTCGATCAGCTTGATCGTCGGCTCGAAGAGGTGGTGGTACAGCGGGTCCGGCATCAGCCCGGCGGGTGGGTAGTTGGACGTGGTGACCAGGGTGACCTGCCGGTCCAGCAGGGTCCGGAACAGCCGCGCCACCAGCATCGCGTCACCGGCGTCGTGGGCGTGGAACTCGTCGAAGACCAGCACCCGGCAGTCGCCGAGCAGTTCGGCCACGGCGAGGTCCACCGCGCTCTGTCCGTCGCGGTGGCCGTCGCGGTGGGGACCGGGGTGGGAGACGCCTTCGTGCAGCCGGCGGAAGAAGTCGTGGAAGTGCAGCCGCCGCTTGCGCCCGGTCGGCAGGCCTTCGAAGAAGGTGTCCACCAGCCAGCTCTTGCCCCGCCCGACCGGCCCCCAGACGTACAGGCTGCGCGGCGGGCGCTGCCGGAACAGGCCGCCCGACTCGGCCAGTTCACCCGCCAGCCGGGACAGCCGGTCGACCGCGGGCTGCTGCGCCGGGTCCACGGCGAACCCGCGCTGCCCGGCCGCCGCCCGGAAGTGACGGCGCATCAACTCGACGTTCTTCTCGCTCACGCGTTCGGCCCCTAGCAGGGCGCCGGGCCCGGGGTGCCGCGCTCCGGGCCCTCGTCTGCCTAGGATCGGGAGATGATCGCCTACGCGCTCGCCATCCTGCTGCTGGTGCTGTTCGGACAGAACGTCCGGAAGGACCGCCGCCGGTTCAGCAACGCCGTGCTGCTCGGACTGGCGGCGGTCTTCTTCCTGCTGGGCGTGCTCGGCGAGTTCGACCGGCTCCCGGTCCGGGTCCTGGACGCCGTCGTGGTGATGACCCCGTTCGCCGCCGTCCTGGCCGCCGTGGCGGTGGGCGTCTGCCTGCTCGCCAACGGCGTGGTGATGGCCCGCCACGAGGGCGGCGGGCGCCTGGCCAACCTGCTCTCCCTGGGCGCCGGACTGGCCGTGCTCGGCGTCCTCGCACTGCTCTGGACCGCGGCCCGGGTCGACTCCCGGCCCCTGCACCTGGTCGCCGGGGCGGTGCTGCTGCCCGCCGGGTACCTGGCCTTCCTGCTGCTCTGCTTCCTCGGCTACTCCTGGGTGTACGGGCGGCTGCCGGTCCGCCGGGACGTGGACTTCGTGGTGGTGCTCGGCGCCGGACTGATCGACGGCATCCGGGTCCCCCCGCTGCTGGCGTCCCGGCTGGACCGGGGGTTCGACCTCTGCGCGGCGCAGGACGCCCGGGGCCGTCCGCCGGTGCTGGTGGTCTCGGGCGGCAAGGGCTCCGACGAGCAGGTCCCCGAGGCCGTCGCGATGGCCGACTACCTGACGGCGCGCGGGCTGGCCGCCGACCGGATCCGGCTGGAGGACCGCTCCCGCAACACCGCCGAGAACATGGAGTTCAGCGCCGCGGTGATGTCCGCCGAACGCGAGCACTACCACTGCGTGGTGGTGACCAACGACTTCCACGTCCTGCGCACCGCCCTGATCACCCGCAGGGCCGGCGTCCCGGGCCAGGTGACCGGCTCCCCGACGCCCGGCTACTACTGGCCCAGCGCCGTCCTGCGCGAGTTCGTCGCCGTCCTGGTGTCGTACCCCGTCACCAACGTCTGCGCGGTCCTGCTGCTGGCCCTGCTCGGCGGCGCGGCCGGCTGGCACGGCTAGGGGCTGTCTCCTTGATGGGGCCGGGCGGGCGCCGCCGGAGCACGCGCCCCCTTGCCCGGCAACGGGCAGGAGGGGCCCTTCGCCGGCTTCTCGTCAGTCGCCGATGCTCCGCATGGACTCTCCCCCAGCCTCCGGCATCCCAGCCTCCGGCCGGGGGGACCCCCACCCAGCCTGCGGCATCCCAGCCTCCGGCCGGGAGGGGCCCCCTTCTCGGCGCCGCCGAGGCACGCGCCCTCCTGCCCGCCAACGGGCAGGAGGGACCCTTCAACGACGCCCGCTGATCCGCCCCCATCAAGGAGGCAGCCCCTAGTCCAGGCCGGCGGCGGCTCGCAGCAGGTCGTAACCCGCCTGCACGAAGCGTCCGTCCAGCGCGGGCCCGGTGTTGGCCAGCGCTGCGACCGTGGTCGGGCCCTGCGGGGAGAAGCCGACGAAGCTGGTGAAGCCCCGGGTGCCGCCGGTGTGGAAGTAGAGGTCCCGGTCCCCGGAGTGCCGGTGCATCCAGACCAGGCCGAGCCGGTCCGTCGAGCCGGGCAGCCGCAGTCGCAGCCGCTGGACCTCCGCCAGGGCAGCGCCCAACCGGCCGTTGCGGCCTTCGGCGTGGGCCCGCAGGTAGTGCGTCAGGTCGGCCCCGGAGGACCGCACCGCTCCCGCGCCCGGCAGGCCGGGGATCAGCCACGGCGGTCGTGCCCGTCGGTGGCGGTAGCCGACCGCCAGCTCCGGGGCGTCCGGCCGGCAGCCCGTGGCAGTGAGTCCGAGCGGTCGGCCGATCCGCTCGGCCAGCAGTTCCCCGTACGGCAGCCCACCGGTCTCGGCGAGCAGCCGGCCGAGCAGACCGACGCCGTAGTTGGAGTAGCGGTACCGGCTACCGGGCGTGCCGTGCACGGTGGTTCGGGCCAGCGCCCCCGCCAGGCGGCGGTCGTCGAAGGTGGCGTAGGGGTTGCCGAACCAGTCCGGCAGCGCGCTGAGCAGCAGCCCCGGTGGCAGCCTCGGCAACCCCGAGGTGTGGGTGGCCAGGTGCAGCAGGCGGATCGGCCGGGCGGAGCCGGACCGGGCCGGCCTCCAGTGCGGCGGCAGCCGTCGCTCCACCGGGTCGTCCAGGGCGAGTTCGCCCCGGGTGGCCAGCTCGGCGAGCAGCAGGGCGGTGAACGTCTTGGAGACCGAGCCGAGTTCGAAGACGGTGGCCGGTGTGCACGGTGGCGCTCCCGGCTCCCACGCCGTCCGTCCGTGACACCGGATCTCCTCCCGATCCCCGCACGTGACGGCCAGGGTGACCGCGCTGGCGTGGGGGCCTGCCGCGCGTACCGCCTCCCCGAGGGCGCGGTCGAGTGCGTTCACGCGGCGACCGGTGCGCCGCCGAGGGCGCGGGAGAGCGCGACCGTGGCGGCCACCACACCCACCACGGCGGTGTGTTCGTGCTCGCGGAAGGTGTCCTCGGGGTCGTCGTAGGACAGCGGGGTCGCACCGTCGCGCGGGATGAGCCCGTCCGGCTGCTGGACGGCGGCCAGTGCGTCCCAGCCGACCCGGCCGGTGACCGGCTCCCCGATGCAGGAGTCCACGATGAGCAGCTCGCCCGCCAGGTCCCACTGCTCGGTCTCCAGCCAGACGTCGAGCCAGACCGGCAGCCAGTCCCGCAGGTACGCGTGCATCGGCTCGGGCAGGCACTCGGGCCGGGCGCCCCAGTCGGTGAGGTGGAACACCGTGTGGGTGACGTGGTAGCCGATCACCCAGGCGATGGTCCACGGCTCGGAGAGCGCGCCGAGCCAGGTGGCCTGGGCCAGCGCGGGCCAGTCCGGGGCGGGGCTGAGCCCGGCGATCCGGCGGGCGTTGGCCAGGGCGAGCTGCCGGTTGCCGGGGATCTCGACGGCGTGCACGGAGCGGAGCCGGCCCAGCGATTCGAGCAGCTCGTCCATGGCGGGGTGGCGGTAGCCGACCCGGGCGAAGTGGGCGTAGGTCTCCAGCGGGTCGATCACCGTGACGTGGCGCAGCTGCCGCTCGTACAGCAGGTCGCCGCAGCGCAGCTGGGCCCAGGACGCCTCCAGCAGTTCGCGCGCGAGCCGGGCGTCGTGCGCGCCGGTGACGCCGTCGCGAAGGATCAGCGAGGCGGCGAGCGCGGCCTCGCAGAGCGGCTTGTAGACGTCGTTCGGGTCGGCCAGGTCGATGATGGTGTTGTCCTCGATCCGGTCGAAGCCACCGAGCTGGCCGGTGTGCAGCCAGGCCAGGGCCCGCGAGCCGAGTTGCTGGGCGGTGGCCAGCACCTGGGTGTCGGTCATCGTTGTGCCCCCTTCCACGGGGCCCGGGTCAACAGGGCTCGGGCGACGGCGAGTTCGAGCCCGGACCGGGCGGTGCCGTCGCCGACGAAGCCGATCCGGTCCAGCACCGGCTCGACCTCCAGTCGGACCGGCCGGCCGTCGGCCTGCGCCCAGGCGAGCCAGCGGGCCAGCCGGACTGCGGTGGTCGGGTCGCGCCGCAGCATGGCGCGGACGGTGCCCCGGGCCAGGTCCAGGGTGTGGGCCCGGGCCGCGTCGTGCACGGCACCGTCGAGGCCGGGCAGGGCGAGGACGGAGAGCTGGGCCATCCGGACGGACCAGACCTGCCAGCCGAGGTCAGCCGGCCCGGGCGGTGCCGGCGGTGGCGGGGCGGCGGCCCCGGTGTCCGGGTGGGGCGTGGCGGCGAGGACGCACCGGGCCGCCCAGTCCTGCCAGGCGATGGCCAGCGCACCGGCCTCGGTGCCGGCGGTCGGCACCGGGAGGGCCCGCCGGGCCTCGGCCAGCAGCGCGGCCGTGGCCTCGTCGGGCGGAGCGCCGACCAGGAGCTGAGGGGCGAGCAGGTTGGCACCGAGCACCCGGGCGGCGGCCAGCAGCGGACGGCGCGCGGGGCCGTCCAGGTCGGTGGCAACGTCCGGGCCGGTGGTGCCGACGGGTACGGCCGCACCCCCGCCGTCTCGCACGGCGTCGAGGGTGCGGCCTGAGAACTGCTCCACTGCTGCGGCGTACTCGTCGCGCAGCGCGGTCTCGGTGAACGGCATGGTGGATCTCTCCTCCTTCACGGAATCCGGCACGGCCGTGGTGCGGCGCCGTGCCGCATGGCTGCCGCTCGCCGGGACGAGGTGCCGGCGGCCTACCGGGCCGGCTTCTCCTTCGGCGGCTTCGGAGACGCCAGCAGCAGCCCGGCCAGCAGCACTGCGCCGGCAGCCTCGGGCAGGTACGTGGGCGCGTCGGACACGACCGCCTCGTCCTCCACCATCAGGCTCGCGAGTGTCCCGGCCTCGGCGAGCGTCGCACTGCGTGACGCCGAAGCGGTTTCGGTCTGGAACTGAGTAAGCATCAGATGTGCCTCCTCGTACGGATTTCATCGCCCGATCGGGCGTTGCCCCCGTTCGACCCTACGAGCACGAACCACTGCCCGCACCCGCAACGGGCCGACCCGCAGCGCCTGGTGGCACTCCCGAGGCCCCGGGTCGGCGAGATCCGTCACTGTGCGGAATCACCGCGCTGTTCGCTCCCGGGCGATTCCGGCCGCAGGCCCCTCAACCACGCCAACTCCGCCGCCCCGCAGGGGTGCACGGGCGCGGCGGGGTGACGCTCCGCAACTTCGACGCACGAGCGGTGCGAGCCCGGTGATCCGCCGCCTTCCCAACCTCCTCAGGCGGCAAGCGCGGTCGGCCCCGAGCACAACGGCCTGATCCACCGGGAGGTGCACCCCGTCGTCCCGCCCTGGGTCGAGTACCCCCTCACCGAACCGGGCCGGCCCCTGCAGGTGACCATCGATGGCATGCGCGACTGGACCCACCGCTGCCTCGGCCACATCGAAGCGGCCCGCCGCCGCTCCGACGGCTGACCCGGCCGCCGTGCCCGGGAGGGACGGAGAGGGCGGGCCGGGCCGGGCTGCGCCGGGGCAGGGGGCCGGGCTACTTGGATTCGACCCGTCCGAGGGGGTCCGGACCGGCTGACAGGGCGTCACACGCCCGCCGCCAGGCGGGGTCCCCCGGGTACAGCTCGGAGCGCAGGTAGGACCAGGTGAGCCGCTGGACGGCGGACACCCGGGCGGGGCTGTCGTCGGTGGTCTCGGCGACGCCGTACCCGGAGATCCCTAGAGCCTGTCGGGTGCATTCGGCACCGTTCTGGCAGGTCACGCCAGTGCACACCGGTCCCGATCCGGTACGGCACCCCTTGCACCACCTGCCGGTGATCCCGCCACCGCCCACAACGCCCGTTGCTCACCGGCAGAAGCGGCTGAGGCCACTCCCACTCGCCCCGCCGCCGGCCCGGAGGGGCCCTGAACGCCGCGACGAGGCCGAGCTTGCCTGCCAGGGCATCGGCCCGGGTCCGGGATCTGGACCTGGACCCGATGCTCGCCCAACTGCGTTCCGGAGGAGCGGAGGTGGCCGAGGAGACCCAGGAGCCGGCGGAGGTCGGTCGCTTCGGCTGGGGCACCGACCCCGAGGGCAACGGATCGAGCTGTGGCAGGCCGACTGACGTCCGGTCAGGCGTGCGCAGTTCGGCTGGTTTGCGTTGGCGGATGCGGGCAAAGCGCACAGGCATGACAGGTATCGGTTCGGTCATCAGAGCATTGGCCCATGTCGTCGCAGGCATCCTGGTCGTCTGGATCCTGCTTGATCTGTTCGGCGCAAACACGGGGAACAACGTGGTCAGTTGGTTCCACACGGCCGCGGACTGGCTGGCGGCCTGGTCGCGCGGTCTGTTCGAGGTCTCCAACCACACGGTGCAGGTGCTGCTCGACTACGGCATCCCGGCAGTCGTCTACGCGATAATCGGCAACGTCCTCGGACGTCGGAGCCGGATCACCGCTTCTTGACCGTCGCGCACGGAACCAGGAGCTGTCCGGACGATCAGGTGACTGTCGTCCGGAGCCAGGCCGCCCGCCAACGCGAAGGATTGCGAGGCGGACGGCCACCGGCGTTCGACGAGGAGCGGGACAAGAAGCGCAACACTGTCGAACGAGCCATCAACAGGCTGAAGAACTCACGTGCCGTCGCGACCCGTTACAACGTGCTGGTACTCCGCCCCGGCCGAAACCGGCTCGGTGTCGAGCGGCCGGCGACAGCCGGCGTCATGCAGCTTGCTCAACGCCGAGTGATCGTTGGACACCAGCACCTGGGCCAACCGGGCTGCTGCGGTGACTACGGCAGACCAACCTGGTGAGCCCAGGTGGACCGCGTCGCGGGTAGCGGCGCCGACCGAGCCCTTCCCCGGCGGCGGTCCGTCTGACGAACGGTCACCAGGGCCTACCGGACGGCCGGGTCGGTGGGCGGCGTCAGGTCCGCCAGCGCCCGCACCTCGGCGGCGACGGCGGTGTGCCGTTCGCGGGGGATGTCGTGACCCACGCCGGGCTGGAGGACCAGCCGTGCGTCCCGGATCGCTGCGGCCGTGGCGCGGGCCGCGGAGGGCTTGAGCAGGGGATCGTCGGTGCCGTGCAGCACCAGCGTCGGAACCCGCAGCTCCGCCAGCGACGGGCCGTGCCAGGAGGCGCCGATCTGACGGGACTGGGCCTTCGCGCCGGCGATGCCGGTGTCCACGTCGGCGGTGATCCGCTCCAGCGCCTCCGTCTCGTCGAAGGGGTAGCCGGGTGAGGCGCACAGGCGCGCCACCGCGAGGCCTGCGGCGATCCGCTCCGCCCGGCCGTGGGCGGGCTTGATCCGGGCGAACTTGGCCAGGGTGCCCAGGCGGAGATGGCGAAACGCGCCCAGGCCGCCGGTGTCGCTGGGCAGCGCGGCGGACGAGGTGAGCGTGCGGACCCGGTCCGGGTGGCGCAGCGCGACGCGCTGGGCCACGACGCCGCCGAGCGAGTGCCCGAAGAGGTGGGCGGACTTCCAGCCGAGCGCGTCCATGACCGCGACCGCGTCGTCGGCCATGTCCTCGGCGGTGTAGGCGGCGCTGCGCCCGCGGGCCAGTGCGGCGAAGGGATTGCCCGTCGAGGCGTTCGCCGCCCACCGGGTGGACTCGCCGGCGTCGCGCTGGTCGTAGCGTGCGACGGCGAACCCGGCGGTGGCGAAGGCCGCGCACAGCTCCGTCGGCCACCAGTGCCGCGACACCGCCAGGCCCATCACCAGCAGCAGCGGCTCGCCGTCCGCGCCCTCCTGGAGCCGGTCGTAGGCGAGTTCGACCGCGCCGTTGCGGGCGGAGCGGCGTTCGGTCCAGGTCATGACGGTCTCCCTCGGTGCACCAAATACTGCGATCGCTGTTCGCAGTATTAGACTACAGCCAGTTCAGGAGCACAGGACGAGGAAGGACGGCAGGCAGTGACCGAACCCGAGCCACGACCCACCGTGTGGTCACGGCCCGAACGCGGCACGCGCGGACCCGCGCCCGAGCGGAGCCGTCGTCAGATCACCGCCGCCGCCGTCGCCCTGGCCGACGCCGAGGGGCTGGCCGCCGTCTCGATGCGCGCACTCGCCCAGAACCTGGGCACCGGACCCGCCTCGCTCTACCGCTACGTGGCCGGCCGCGACGACCTCCTCGACCTGATGGCCGACGTGGTCGCCGGAGAGCTCGACCTGTCGGCCGCGCCCACCGGCGACTGGATCGCCGATCTCGTCGGCCTCGCCCTGCAGTCCAAAGCCGCCTACGCCCGGCACCCCTGGCTGCTCGAACTGACCGCCCAACGCGGCACCGTGCTCGGCCCGCACGCGATCGACTACCTCGACCACGCGCTCGCCGTACTGGCCCACGCACCCGGCACCAGCCAGCAGAAACTGGAGACGATCAGCCTCGTCACCGGCGTGACCACACTCTTCGCCCGCCACCAGGCCACCGCCACGGCCGTCGGCTCCACCTCCGCCGCGCAGGCGGCCCACCTCGCCACCGTCGCCGCCGAGGGACGCCATCCGCACCTGCTCGCCGCACTGGCCACCGCCGGCCCACCCCCGTCGGAGAGCCCGGCCGACCAGGACGCCCTCTTCGCCCGCCTGCTGCGCCGCCTCCTGTCGGGGCTGCTCAGCCAATCCTGACCACGTCGGCTCACCGTGTCTGCCTGCTACTGCGGGCCCAAGTCCCCTTCCCCGAGCGGTCCGTCGTTCGGCTCGAACGGGTGCCCTAGTCTCGACGGATGACGCTCTACTTCGACCCGATGGCCGTCCTCGGCAAGAACCGCGACGTCTTTCGGGGCCGTTGGGAGGACCGGCTCTGGCTCAACGTCCCCGGGCCCTTCTACGGCGGGGAGACCGACACCTGTTGGACGGGACGGCTCTCGGCGCCCGCCCACGTCCTCTACGGAGGCGAGTACCTCAGCGGGTACGTCTATCGCCAGCCCAGAACGCCTGCGGAGACGGCCCTGTTGGTCGAGGCGGCAGACGACGACCCGTTCCACGGGTACGGCTGCGACGGCGACTCGCGATGGACACCGGAGACGGTGCGAGAGTGGTGGCGCAACCGCAACCAGGTCGTGCAGTACCTGTCCGAACAGCGCGCCGAATGGGATGAGAGCGATATCCAGGACGTCGCCGCCGCCGTTCGCGACTTCGAGCTCTACATCGCCGGTGATCTGGCAACCGACCTGCGGATCTACCTCTACTGGCTGGAGGAGCGGCGGTCCCCCACGCCCATTGACCGGTTGCCCGAGCTCTAGCGTCGCCCGGCGAGTACGCGGGCCCGCCGGGACCAAACTGTCGCCCCGTCGTGCTGATTACCCGTCAGCGCCGCCGGTACGAGGGCCCGGCAGGCACCCGTCAACGCGGTGGAGCCGGCCGGCACCGAGGGACGGTCCTGTCGGCCGGTTTCGTCGTTGAAGCAGTCCCGATGAGTGGTTCGCCGCATTCGTTGTCGCTGGTGTTGCATTCCGCGCCGCCCTGCGGCGGGCCCGAAGCCGCTCAGCTGTGCTCCACGGGGAAGCCGGCCGCGATCCCGCCCGGCGCCTTCCGCAGCCACACTGGCCGGTGCCCCAGCTCGGCAACGGACGGCGTGACGTAGAGCAGGCCCGGCTCCTCGCCCGGCTCGGCGGTGTCGTACGCCGCCGCGACCACCAGGCGCAGCGCCTCGCACGCGGTCCCGTCGGGGTCGGCCGCTGCGCCTGGTGGATCCAGCTGGGCTCCCAGCTCGATCAGTGCGGCGCGCAGCGTGCTGGTGATGTGGGTGACGGCAGCGCCACCGAGGGCGGGGTGTCCGCTGGTGTCCGGGTGGGGCAGGACCGTGGTGCCGGTAGGTGCTGTGGCGGTTACATGGGTCATGCTCTGGACGGTAGGGGAGGGGCCCGACATCAGGGCCTCGGGGCGCCCGTGCGACTGGTCGCGACAGCTGACACGTGGTCACGACGGCTGACACCCAAAGCGTGACGGACCCCGCCACCAGGACTTGTCCCGGAGAAGACCGACAGCCAGGCCGCCCGCCTGCGCAAGGGCTCACGCGGCGGACGGCCACTGGGCTTCGACGAGGACCGGTACAGGAGGCGCAACACCGTCGAACGAGCGATCAACCGGCTGAAGCAGTCCAGAGCGGTGGCCGGCCGCTATGACAAGCGCGGCTCCATCTACCTCGGTACCGCCACAGCAGCAGCGCTCACGATCTGGCTCCGCACATGACCGGCCGGACAAGCTCTAGGCAACCACCTCGAGGACAACCTTGCCCTGCAGGTGGCCCTGCTCGGCGCGGGTGTGGGCCTGTGCCGCCGCGCTCAGTGGGAAAACGCTGTCGATGCCGACTCGTAGCCGGCCGGCATCGATCAGGCTTGCCAGCTCCGCCAGTTGCTTCCCGCTGGAGCGAACCTGCCATCCACCCACCGTGATGCCGAGTTCCGCGGCGCGCTCGCGGTGGTACTCCCCGAGGAAGACCGGGGCGATGAAGCCGCCGCGCCGCAGCACCGGCAGGAACCGGTAGCCGTCCGGGCCGCCGACGGTGTCGATCAGTACGTCCACCTCCCGTACGACGTCCTCGACTGCGGCCCGGGTGTAGTCCACGAACCGGTCGACGCCCAGGTCCTTCAGGAACGCCTCGTGACGCCTGGAGGCCACGCCGATCACCTGCGCGGCGCCCGCGACCTTGGCCAACTGCACGGAGAAGTGGCCTACTCCGCCACCCGCGCCGTTGACCAGGACAGTGCCGCCCGGTCCGAGGCGCAAGTGTTCGACGAGGAACTGGTAGGCGGTGAGGCCTGCCATCGGCACGGCCGCAGCCTCCACATGTCCGAGCGCGGCCGGCTTGCGCGCGAGGTGCATGGCAGGCGACGTGGCGAACTCGGCGTACCCCGAGGCCCGGCCGGGAAAGTTCACCAGCCCGAAGACCTCATCGCCGGTCTGCCACTCGGTGACCCCAGCGCCCACGCCCGCGACAACGCCGGAGATGTCGGAGCCCGGCGTGAACGGCAGCGGCCACACCGGGCGCAGCGCTTCCGGGATGTTCGCGAAGCCCCGGCGCGCGTACCAGTCGGGCGGATTGACTCCTGCCGCGTGGACCCGTACCAGCACCTCGCCCGGCCCTGCCGCAGGCCGCGGCACCTCCTCGTACACCAACTGCTCGGGATCGCCGAAGGCGTGCACCCGCGCGGCCCACATCGTCCCTGTCCTCATTCCGTTCCCCCATACGTCAGTGGTGCGCCCCGTCCGGATAGAATCCGGAGCACTGCTCCGAATAGTAAGCGGAGCAGCGCTCCGGTTGTCAATGTCAGGAATTCCCATGCCAGATGAACCCGCCCAGCAAGGACAGCGCGCCGACGCGCAGCGCAACCGCGAGCGCATCCTCGAAGCCGCAGGTGAGGTCCTCGGCGAGCAGGGAACCCAGGCCTCGCTACGGGATGTAGCCCGCCGGGCCGGGGTCGGACTGGGCACGCTCTACCGGCACTTCCCGACCCGCGACGCGCTCCTGGAAACCCTGCTGCGAACCGGCTTCGACCAGCTCGCCGAGGAGGCCGGCCGACTGCTGGACGCGGACCTTCCATCGGAGCGGGCACTGGCCGACTGGATCAGCGAGTTCACCCTCCGGTCCGGCACCTTCCGAGGGCTGCCGGCTTCGCTGATGGCCACGCTCGGAGACCCGGACTCGGCCCTGCACGCCTCGTGCCTGGCCATGCGCGAGACCGCCGGCCGACTGCTGCGGGCGGCCCAGGAAACCGGGCGGATCCGCCCCGATGTGGACGGCACCGACCTGTTCGCCCTGGCCAACGCCCTCAGCTGGATTGCCGACCAGGCGCCCTCGATCGCCGCCCGCCGCGACCACCTGCTCACCCTGATCATGGATGGCCTCGCGAACTCCGGTGCCAGGTAGACCACGCTGGCCAGGTGCTGTCCGGGCCCGCAAAGACCGCCCGGACAGTACTGGGTCAAGACCGTGAAAAGGATCAAGGGGAAGGCTGTCGACCTCGCTCATCGCCCTCTACCGAGGCGAGGCCGTCGGCCTGGACGCTCCACAATGCCTTGAAGCCCACATATACGGCGGCCTCGACGAGTGGGGGCTCCACGGCGGCTGATCGCCGACACCACCGAATCTCAGCACCTACTTGGCCGAGTGGCCCGCCCTGTCGCGCTCAGTCACATCGAGCGGAGCAGGGCCGCCGGCAGCGAAACGGCTTGAACCGGACAGACTGGGACGCTGGCGAGACATGCCAGGAAGACCCCCGGCGGCACCATCCGTCGCCACGCCCGATTCCCCTCGCGGTCACGGCCTGCCCACCCGCGAACGATGCCGTTCGGGGCTTCTCAGATCGCCCGGGCAAGCGGCAGGTCCGCCTCGCTGGAGGCGTGACGTCCATGGCCGGGCTCGCACTGGCCCAGCTCGCGCAGCTGCTCCTCGCCCACCCCGTCGGCCACGGCCTGGGCAAGGGCCGCATCCAGCTGACGGCGGGTACGGGCATGCTCAGCGATGGCCTGCTCGACGCGCTCCAGAGAACTCGCCGTCCTGGGCTTGAGGCTCGTGATCACCTTGAGGTTCATGCGACTCGCGTGCCCCAATCGCCCGCGGGCATGCGCGCCCACGACCAGCGGCGCGAACGATTCACGATCACCGTTGTGAGCCTGGCCGCTGTGGCCGGTGGCCGCCCGGCCTGTCCCGGGCTGAACCGTGGTCCAGGTGCGTATCGGGGCGGCGGTGGACGCCGCCAAGGCGCGGGCGGCGTCCACCGTGGACTGTCGGGCGGTCAGAGGATCTCGATGTCCTTGACCTTGGGCGGGTGGTTCGGGAAGGAGATGTCGGTCCAGCGGTCGATCCGGACCGAGTCGCCATTGGCGTCGTAGTAGATCAGGTCGTTGTTGCCGGTGACGATCCGGTCGACCCACCAGTTGCCGAAGGAGGTCCGCCCCCGATTCGCATAGCAGTCGACGCTCTCCCGGCCGCCGTTGTGCGACCAGATCTTCAGGAAGTTCTCCCCGCCCCGGCACTCGACGTGGTCGATGGCGAAGGCGTTGCCGGTCGGCATGGTGAACGTGAAGGCGGCTGCGGCGGCGAGCGCCACGGCGAAGGAACGCGCGAGTCTCTTCTTTGAGGCCACGGAGTCTCCCTGGTGCGGAGGCCGGCCCGGGCCAGCCTCTGTCGGTAACGCGGACCACCAAGCTACTGACGGGTGTCCGCCATTCGGCGGCAACACTCCGGGCACGAACCATGGCGGGTGGGTTTCACCTGAACGGGTAATCACCGCAATGCTGTTGACCAGTCATGGGCCCGGCCCCCGGCCGACCCCGACGGCCCGGACAACCTTCTCGTTCCTGCCCAGGGCCGTGTCCACCCGCTGTGCCTGCGCCACGCCCCCGCAGGCCCTCCCGACGGTCCTGCAGGCGGCCTGGCGGCTCCCCGCAGGGTGGAGTCCCCGGTCTGTCCAGGTGTGCCCAGCACCGCCAGAGGGCGTCGGCCGCGCGCCGGTGGGTCTGGCAGAACGTCGAGCCGATCCGGCCCTCGGCGTCCGCCGCAGCCTGAAGAGCCGTCAGAATCCGCTCCCCCGTACCGTCGGCGGACCAGCGGCGGTGCCGGTCGTACACCGTGGTCCACGACCCGAAACGGTCGGGCAGATCCCGCCACGGCACGCCGGTCCGCGCCCGACAGCTCGGGGCGGGGGCCACTTCGGCCGCGGGCACGGGCTGGACCGAAGCTCCGTCAGGACCACTGCGGGGAAAGTGGGTTACCGGCGTGCGGCACACGTCTAGGCTGTCGCTTCGGGCACCAACGACATGGGCCCGGCCATCGCCACCAGGAGGCATCGAGCATGAGCGACGCGGAGTTCGTCAGCGCCCCCGCCCTGATCCTCCGGTCCCTGTCCCGGGAGCCGGAGCGCACGGTACTGACCACCGCTGACGGGGTCGGTATCACGGCAGGCGAGTACGTCGCCGCGACCCACCGGCTCGCCCACGAGCTGGTGGCCCGGCACGTCGGCGGCACGACCGTCTCCCTGCTCACCGGCAACACCCCCGAAGCGCTCGGCGCCCGGCACGCGGCCGGCATCGCGGGGGCGCGGGTGGTCAACCTGTACGACGGCATGAGCGTCGAGGTGCTCGCCGAGATCGTCCGCAGCGTGGACACGGCCGTCCTTCTGGTGGATTCCGAACGGTACGCGGACGCAGCCGGCTTGCTCGCCCTGGTGGACGTCCCGACCGTCCTGACCCTGGGGCCGGCTCCCGGGGGGCTCGGTGCGGACGTGATCGCCGCCTCGGCCGGCCGGCCCACCTCACCCCCTGCCGTGCAGGTCGGCCCCGACGACCACCTGGGTATCCGGCACACTGGCGGGACCACCGGCGTCCCCAAGGGCATCCTCAGCCTGCACGGGCCCTACCGCCGGGCCTTCGACGTCCCGTTCGGCCCCGCCGGCCGACGGCCCCGCTTCCTCGCCGCCACCTCCCTCGCCCATCTCGCGGGCGTGCTCAGCGACCTGACGCTCCACCACGGCGGAGAGGTGTTCCTGCAGCGCTCCTTCGACGCCGGCGCGGTGCTGGCCGCCGTCGAACGCGAGCGGATCACCGACCTCTGGGTCCTGCCGCCGCTGCTCCACCGCCTGCTGGACCACCCGGCGATCGCCCGCACCGACCTCTCCAGCCTCCACCGCGTCAGTTACGGGGGCAGCGTCGCCTCACCGACCCGCCTGCGCGAGGCACTCGGGGTGTTCGGGCCGATCATGACGAGCGGGTACGGGATGTCGGAGGCGATGAACATCGCCGTCCTCGAACCCCACGACCACGACCGGGTCGGCCACGACGGCCGGATCGCCGTCGGCCGGCCGCTCCCCGGTGTCGAGGTGGAGGTCCGCGCCGCCACGGGGGCCGTCCTGCCGGCCGACCAGGTGGGCGAGATCCACGTCCGTTCGCGCGGCCTGATGGCCGGCTACTGGAAGCGGCCGGACCTCACCGCCGAGGTGCTGCGCGACGGTTGGCTGAAGACCGGCGACATCGGCTACCTCGACCGGGACGGCTACCTCTACCTGGCCGACCGCAGCTCCGACAAGATCATCGTGGTCGGCGGTCACGTCCACCCCTCCGAGGTCGAGGACCTGCTGCTCACCCACCCGGCCGTGGCCCAGGCCGCCGTCCTGGGCATCCGCGACGACCAGGAGGTGGAGCACGTCCACGCCGTGGTCGTCCCCGCCCCCGGGCAGCAGCCCGAACTCGACGACCTCCGCACCTTCGTCACCACCCGCAAGGGCCGCATCTACGCACCGGAGGCCCTCCACCTGGTGGCCGAGATCCCCCTCACCCCGGTCGGCAAGCCGGACAAGAAACACCTGCGCACGCTGCTCGTCCCCGACTCCACCACAGGGACTCCGGCCTGAGCTGAGCGACCGGGCCGGGCTCAGTGGGGCAGCAGTCGGCTGCCCGGTGGGAGCGCCCCGGTGCGGGCGGCCTCGGCGAGGTGGGTGAGCAGGGCGGAGCGGAACTCGGCGGCCGCTCGGCTGAGCGGGACCTCGCGGCCGTGGGCGACCGCGATGGTCCGGCCGAGGGCGGGGCGGGCGAAGGGGGTGACGTGCAGGCCGGAGCGGGCGGCGACCATGCCGGGGAGCACGGCCGGGCCGAGACCGGCCCGGACGGAGGCGAGGACGGCGTCCATCTCGCCGCCCTCCACGGCGTAGACGGGCTCGAAGCCGGCCCGGCGGCAGGCGGCCAGGGTGGTCTCGCGGACGTCGTACCCCTCGCGGAACATCACCAGCGGCCGGTCCCGCAGGTCCTCGATCCGGGCCCGGCGCCCGACGGGGGTTCCGGCGCCGGGCCCTGCGGAGACCAGGACGAGCTCCTCGTGCAGCAGCTCGGTGACGGCCAGCTGCGCGGGCCCGCCGCCCTCCGGCGGGACCACCAGGGCGAGGTCCAACTCACCTGCTTCCAGGGCGCGTTCGAGACCGCGTGAACCGTCCTCGCGGAGCTGGAGGTCGACGCCGGGGTGGGCGGCCCTGAAGGCGCGCAGCACATCCGGCACCAGGCTGACGCAGAGACTGGGCGGTGCTCCGAAGCGCACCCGGCCGCGCCGCAGCTGCACGGTCTCCTGCACCGCGCGGCGGGCCGACTCGGTGTCGGCGAGGATGCGCCGAGCCAGCGGCAGCAGGGCCTCGCCGGCGTCGGTGAGGACGGCCCCGGTCCGCGAGCGGTGGAACAGCTCGGCTCCCAACTCCCGCTCCAGGGAACGGATCTGCTGGGACAGCGAGGGCTGCGCGACCAGCTCCCGCTCGGCGGCCCGGGTGAAGTTGCGGGTCTCGGCGACGGCGGTGAAGTAGCGGAGCTGCTGGAGCTGCATCCACCCATCATAGGCGTTGCCTATCGTCAGGCCCGGAACCATGTCTTGGACGCACCATGCCGAAAGTCCCTACCGTCGTCGGCATGGCACTCGCGACTCGGCCCGGCGGCCGTCCGCCCACCCTGGCGGTCCTCTGGCGCACGACCCTCGGCAAGAAGGCGGTCATGGCGGTCAGCGGACTCGTCATGCTGCTCTACCTGGTGGCCCACATGCTCGGGAACCTCAAGGTGTTCTTCGGGCCGGAGGACATCAACGGCTACGCCCACTGGCTGCGCACGCTCGGGCAGCCGCTCCTGCACTTCGGCTGGTTCCTCTGGCTGGCCCGGTTCGCGCTGCTCGCCGCCGTGGTCGCGCACGGCGTCGCCGCGTACCAGCTGAGCCGTCGGGACCTGGCGGCCCGTCCGGTCAAGTACGTGCACACCCGCCGCCGGGCGAGCTACGCCACCCGCACCATGCGCTGGGGCGGGGTGATCCTCGGACTATTCATCGTCTGGCACATCCTCGACCTCACCACCCTGACGGTGAACCCGCTCGGGGAGGAGGGCCACCCCTACCAGAACATCGTGGCCTCCTTCTCCACCTGGTACGGCGGCGGGGTCTACTGCCTCGCCGTGCTGGCGCTCGGCCTGCACGTGCGGCACGGCTTCTGGAGCGCCGCCCAGACCCTCGGCGCCAACAGCCCGCGCCGCGACCGGGCGCTGAAGCTCACCGCCGACGCGCTGGCGCTGCTGCTGACCGCCGGCTTCCTGTCCGTCCCCGTCGCCGTGATGACCGGAGTGGTCCGATGAGCCCGACCGAGAGCAGCTACCTCGACTACGGGATCGGCGCGCCCGTCGCCGACACCAAGGCGCCGGAAGGGCCGATCGAGGAGCGGTGGGACCGGCGGCGGTTCGAGGCCAGGCTGGTCAACCCGGCCAACCGCCGCAAGCACACCGTGATCGTGGTCGGCACCGGTCTGGCCGGCGGCGCGGCCGGTGCCACCCTCGCCGAACAGGGCTACCGCGTCGTGCAGTTCTGCTTCCAGGACTCCCCCCGACGGGCCCACTCGATCGCCGCCCAGGGCGGCATCAACGCGGCCAAGAACTACCGCAACGACGGCGACTCGGTGCGCCGCCTCTTCTACGACACCGTCAAGGGCGGGGACTTCCGCGCCCGCGAGTCCAACGTGCACCGGCTCGCGCAGGTCTCGGTGGAGATCATCGACCAGTGCGTGGCCCAGGGCGTCCCGTTCGCCCGCGAGTACGGCGGCCTGCTGGACACCCGGTCGTTCGGCGGGGTCCAGGTCTCCCGCACCTTCTACGCCCGGGGCCAGACCGGGCAACAGCTGCTCCTCGGCGCGTACCAGGCGCTGTCCCGGCAGATCGCCGCCGGGAACGTCGAACTGCACGCCCGCACCGAGATGCTGGACCTGCTGGTGGTGGACGGCCGGGCCCGCGGCATCCTCGCCCGGGACCTGGTCACCGGCGAGCTGACGACCCATCTGGCCGACGCCGTGGTGCTGGCGACCGGCGGCTACGGGAACATCTTCTACCTGTCCACCAACGCCAAGAACTCCAACGCCACCGCGATCTGGCGGGCCCACCGGCGCGGGGCGCTGTTCGCCAACCCCTGCTTCACCCAGATCCACCCCACCTGCATCCCGCGCAGCGGCGACCACCAGTCCAAACTCACCCTGATGAGCGAGTCGCTGCGCAACGACGGCCGGATCTGGGTACCGAGGGCGAGGGGCGACGACCGCCCGCCGGCCGCGATCCCCGAGGAGGAGCGCGACTACTACCTGGAGCGGATCTACCCCGCCTTCGGCAACCTCGTCCCGCGCGACATCGCCTCCCGCGCGGCCAAGGTGGTCTGCGACGAGGGGAGGGGGGTCGGCCCCGGCGGGCAGGGCGTGTACCTGGACTTCGCCGACGCCGTCGCCCGGCTCGGGCGCGCGGTGGTGCAGGCCAGGTACGGCAACCTCTTCGAGATGTACCAGCGGATCACCGCCGAGGACCCGTACGCGGTGCCGATGCGGATCTACCCCGCGATCCACTACACGATGGGCGGCCTCTGGGTCGACTACGACCTGCAGACCACCGTGCCCGGCCTGTTCGCGATCGGGGAGGCCAACTTCTCCGACCACGGCGCCAACCGGCTCGGCGCCAGTGCCCTGATGCAGGGCCTGGCCGACGGGTACTTCGTGCTGCCGCCCACCCTCAACCACTACCTCGGCTCCACCCCGCTCGCCCCGGTCCCCGTCGACCACCCCGAGATCGCCGCCGTCGAGGCCGAGACGGCCGGGCGGCTCGCCCGGATCCTCGCCGTGGACGGCGACCGCACCCCCGACTCGCTCCACCGCGAGCTCGGCGAACTCCTCTGGGACGAGTGCGGGATGGCCCGGGACGCGGCCGGGCTGCGCCGGGCGCTGGCCCGGATCCCGGAGCTGCGCGAGGAGTTCTGGCGGCGCGTCAAGGTACCGGGCAGCGGCGCCGACCTCAACCAGGCGCTGGAGAAGGCGAACCGGCTGGTCGACAACTTCGAACTGGCCGAGCTGATGTGCCTGGACGCGCTGCACCGCACCGAGTCCTGCGGCGGCCACTTCCGCACCGAGAGCGCAACGGCCGAGGGCGAGGCCGCCCGCCGCGACGAGGAGTTCTCGTACGCCGCCGCCTGGGAGTTCACCGGCACCGGGAAGCCGCCCGTGCTGCACCGCGAGGAACTCCGCTTCGAACACGTCCACCCCACCCAGCGGAGCTACGCGTGAACCTCACCCTGCGCATCTGGCGACAGCCCGGCCCGGACGCCCCCGGCGGCATGACCACCTACCAGGTCTCCGGCATCAGCCCCGACATGTCCTTCCTGGAGATGCTGGACACCCTCAACGAGGAGCTGATCCAGCGCGGCGACGTCCCCGTCGCCTTCGACCACGACTGCCGTGAGGGCATCTGCGGCGCCTGCGGGATGGTCATCAACGGCCGGGCCCACGGCCCCGAGCGGACCACCACCTGCCAGCTCCACATGCGGCACTTCCGCGACGGCGACACCATCGACGTCGAACCCTGGCGGGCCGGCGCCTTCCCGGTCGTCAAGGACCTGGTGGTGGACCGCTCCGCCCTGGACCGCATCATCGGCTCCGGCGGGTACGTCACCGCACCCACCGGCTCCGCACCCGAGGCGCACGCCACCCCGGTCCCCAAGGAGACCGCCGACCTCGCCTTCGAACACGCCGAGTGCATCGGCTGCGGGGCCTGCGTCGCCGCCTGTCCGAACGGCTCCGCGATGCTCTTCACCGCCGCCAAGGTGGTCCACCTCAACGTCCTCCCCCAGGGCGCCCCCGAACGCTCCTCCCGGGTCCGCGCCATGGTCGACACCATGGACGCCGAGGGCTTCGGCGGCTGCACCAACACCGGCGAGTGCGCCACCGCCTGCCCCAAGGGCATCCCGCTCACCGGCATCTCCGTCCTCAACCGCGAGCACCTCCGCTCACTACGCGGCTGACCACCGGCAACGGCGCCGTCGGTGCCCCGGGCCCGCCTAGCCACGAGAGTCCGTTGGCGCGGGCCCGGCCGATGTCGGCGGCGCGGGTGCGGGGGAAGGTGAGGCCGGAGGCGGGTGGCCGCGTTGCCAGGTGGCGGACGAACTCGATCTGCTGGCCGGTCTGCCCGTCGAGGAGGCGGAGATCCGCTGGGCGCTTGCCCGTTGGCGGCTCACCCTGATCGTGAAGGGCGCCATCCATCCCGCGACCGGCGCCGGCCTCCTGGGCCGCGAGGTGTGGGCACCGCTCGGCTACCCCTCAGCACTGCACACGATCGCCGGCGACGCCGCCGAGTACGAGAACTGGATCCCCGCGTTCCACGACTCACTGGAGACCATCGCCGCCAGGATCGTCGCCGAGGCCACCCGACTCGTCACCGCTCACCTGACCCACACCCACCGTTTCGAGTCCCCGACGCTACTCAGTGGTCCGGAAGCCTGGACCCGCGGACACGCGCGAAACCAATCGGTGCGACCGGGATCGAACCGGCGCCGACCGGTAGCGTGACCGCCATGAACGAGGAACACCGATGGCAGGTCGCAGCCGACCCCGGGCTGATCGTCCAGCGGACCTGCAACCACCTCGACGACCTCCCCGGGCCACCGGCGGAGAGCACCGACCTCGCCTGCGAGGACTGCGTCCGGAACGGCACCACCTGGGTACACCTCCGCGCCTGCCTCTACTGCGGGTACGTCGGCTGCTGCGACAGCTCCCCCGGGCAGCACGCCCACCGGCACGCGGACACCGAACCCGGACACCACATCGCCAGGTCCGCCCAGCCCGGCGAGGACTGGGCATGGTGCTACACCGACGAGGTCTTCCTCCGCCCGGCCTGACCCGCCGTCAGACCTGCGCCCCCACAGCCGGACGGCTCCCCCGCCAGCCGGCCCGTTGCCCCTCAACGGGCCGACCCGGACAGCGGAGGGCCGGCGTGGCTATGTAGGTGAGGCGAGCTCTCGCGACCGAAATGGTTTTACGGGACCCGGAGCCACCTCATAAGCTCGGCGATCATGAGCAATTCCCCTGTACAGCGCCACTGGCGCACCTCGCTGTTCCTCTGGGTCGGCCTGCCCTTCATAGCCGTGGTCGGCCTCGTCAAGGCCGCACCCGATCTCGTCCCGGCCTGGGAGGCGCGGAGCGGCAGCGGGGTCATCGGGACGTTCACCGCCGCCCGGGAGAGCTGCAGCCACGGGTCCTGCGACCACTACGGCAGCTGGCGGTCGGCGGACGGGACGTCCACTCGCACGGACGTCATCCTGTACGACTCACCGGATTCGATGCGGGTCGGACAGACGGCCGAGGCACGGGACTCCGGTGCCCGAGGCGGAGTCTTCTCCACCACGGACGGCGGCTCGGCCATCCTGCTGGTGACGGGATTCGCCGTCGGCGGTGTGGCGGCAGCGATCGCCTGGCCGGTGTTCCTCTGGCGCACCTGGCGCACCTGGCGTGCGCGCCGAACCGAACTGCCCGAGCCGGTCGCGGCAGCCGCCTGATCCGGCCCGGCGCACCACGGCCCCTGCCACGGACCCGAGTTCGCACCGGCCTTTCGCCTTGTGATGACGCCTCGGATCAGTAGCCGGTGGTGCCCCAGAAGCACAGGGACTCCGGGCGGTCGTCGCCGTCGTGGACGACGGTGCAGCAGCCGGAGCCGCGCCCGAACGGGGGGAACCATTCGGGACTGCGGTGTTCGACGGCCTGTCGGACCGTCTCGTGCGACGGCCGCTCCGTCCCGAACAGCTCGACGGCCTCGGGTCCTTCGACCACCCTGACCTCTCCGACCTGCTCCGTGTCCGGTTCGCAGCGGACCACGCGCCGGACGTCGAGGACCGAGTGCGCCGGCTCCTCGTCCAGCAGGCCGCCCGCCACCAGGGCCGCCAACGAGCCGAAGCCCTCGGCCCGGTAGTACTCGGCATCGCGGGCGAAGACCTCCGCGCGGAGGTGGTCCAGCGCCTCCTGCTCGCTCGGCCGGAAAGGCGTGAAGTACAGCCAGTCACTCGCTCCCATGCGGGCGACCCTACCGAGTACCCCTGACGGCGACCGGCGGTCGCAGGTCCGCGCGTCCGCCCAACGGGCCCGTCCCGGCGCCCGGCTCCAGTACGTTCCGCCGTCCGGATGCCGCGTCACCGCTGTGCGGAGTGCGGCTCAGTCCGCGTCCGGAAGGGCCAGCAGCCAGCGGCTCAGCAGGAGTTCGGTCTCGGCCAGGATCGCGGGGTCCCCGTCGGAGCGGTCCCGGAAGGCCGCGTTGAGCAGGTCGGCCGCGGTGTGCACGGCGAGCCGGGTGCGCAGGGCGAAGGCGGGGGTGTCGGCGTAGCCGTACTCGCCGACCAGCACCGTCCGGATCAGGTCCGCGATGGCCCGGTCGCTCGCCTGGTCGTACTCGCGCAGGGCGGGCAGTGGCGGGCCGTCGTACCAGAGCCGGTGGAACCCGGGCTGTTCGGTGCGGAAGCGGGTGTGCTCGGAGAGCAGACGGACGATCAGTTCACGCGGGTCGGCGGGCAGCGGCCCGGCCAGGGCCCGGACCGTGATCTGCACGATCCGGTCCAGCCAGTCGACGGTGAGCGCGGTCACGATCGCGTGCTTGTCCGGGAAGAACCGGTAGAGCACGCCGACCGAGACCCCGGCCTCGGCGGCGATCAGCTTCGTGCCCACCTCGTCGTAGGGCCGCTCCTCCAGCAGCCGGGCGGTCGCCGCGAGGATCCTGGACACCTTCTCCCGGCTGCGCTGCTGCTGCGGTGCGCGCAGCGCGCCGGGCAGGGCGGTGACCTCGGCGGACGTGGGCGGCGAACCGGGATCGGACATGGGACTCCTTCGCTGGGGACAGCAGCCTATCTTGACATCCCATCAGATACGAACCAGAGTCTGGTTCATGTTTTTCATCAGGGGGAGGTCCGGCGTACCGCTGGGCCACAGGTTCCATCTGCTCTGCGCCTCGGTCGCCGTCTCCGCGCTCGGTGACGGCATGCGGTTCGTCGCACTTCCGCTGCTCGCCGCCCGCATCTCCGGGGACCCGCGCGACGTCGCGCTGGTCGCCACGGCCGAGCACCTGCCCTGGCTGCTGCTGAGCCTGCCCGCCGGCGCGCTCGCCGACCGGCTCGACCGCCGCCGCCTGCTGTTCGTGGTGGACGCACTGCGCGCGGTGCTGGTCGGCGGCCTGGTGCTCGCACTGGCCGTGGACCGGGTGTCGGTGCCGCTGCTCGCCGTGGCCGGCTTCCTGCTCGGCTGCGGCCAGACGTCCTACAACGCCGGCTGGGTCGGCGCCGTACCGTCCGTGGTGGCACCGGCCCACCGGCCCCGGGCGAACGGCCGGCTCCAGGCGAGTGCACTGGTCGCCGACCCGCTGCTCGGTGCCCCGCTCGGCACGGTGCTGTTCGCCGCTGCCGTGTCGGCGCCGTTCGTGCTGGACGCGGTCTCGTTCGCGGCGGCCGCGCTGCTCGTGCTCGGGATCCGCGGCGGGCTCGGCGGGGAGCAGCGTGTGCAGGGGACGGTCACCCGGCGCGGCTCCGCCGTGCGCCGGCTCGGTGCGGAGGCGGCCGAGGGGGTGCGCTGGCTGTGGCGGCACCGGCTGCTGCGGGCGCTCTGCCTGGCGGCCTGCGCGACCAACCTGGTGGCCGGGGGCGTGATCTCCGTCCTGGTGCTGTACACCCGCGACGTGCTGCGGCTGAGCGCGCAGGGCTACGGCGTCCTGGTCGCCGTCTTCGCCGTCGGCGGGGTGATCGGCTCGCTGGCCGCACCACGACTGGCCGACCGGCTGGGCAACGGGTGGGTACTGTTCGCCGGGCCGATCGGCGCGGCGGTCGCACTGGGCGGTGTCGCTGCAGCGAACTGCCTTCTGCTGGTCTGGAGTTGTACGTTCCTGTGGGGCGCGCTCAGCATGGCGTACGGGATCGTCGCGGTGTCCGTCCGACAGGGGCTGGTGCCGGAGCACTTGATGGGCCGGGTCGGCATGGCCTATCAGATGCTGGCGAACGGGGGCATGGCGGTCGGCGCGGCCCTGGCCGGGGTACTGGCGCACGGCTTCGGCCTGCGGTCCCCGTCCCTGGCCGGGGCGGCGGTGCTGGCCGCCACCGGCCTGCTGCTGGCTCCGGTGCTGCGGCGCAGCGCGCAGGCACCGACGCCGGTGTCCGCCTCCTGAAACGGGCTTCTCACCAACTGGCCCTACAACGGGCGGCGAGAGCCGAACTCGCGCCGCAGGCTGGGGAATCCATGGTCGTTCGAGCTCACGGTGCGCCCTGACGACTCGTCAGGACATTTCGGAGGTCCGCCTCCGGGAGCCAGTCGCGGCCCGGCCGGATCACCTCGGTCCGCGAGTACACCGACACCCAGCACGTCGAGCGCACCCTGTTCGCCGACTAGGGTCTCTCTTTCGGGTCACGTCGGATCAGCGGGCGTCGTTGGGGTGCGTGCATCGGCGGCGCCGAGGAGGGAGCCTGATGCAGCGCATCGGCGACCGACGAGAAGCCGGCGAGGTGCGTGCCCCGGCGGCGGTCGCCCGACGTGATCCGAAAGAGAGACCCTAGGCGCCAGGGGCGGTGCGGCGGATCACCTCGACGGCGTGCGCGATCTGGGCGTCCGTCAGGTCGCCGCGGGCGGTGAGGCGCAGGCGGGAGATGCCGTCCGGTACGGACGGCGGGCGGAAGCAGCCGACGGCGAGGCCGGCGGTGCGGCAGTCGGCTGCCCAGGCCACGGCGGCCTCCGGGCCGGGGGCGCGGACCGAGACCACGGCGGCGTCCGGGGTGCTGGCGTGCAGGCCGACGGCGGTGAGCTGGGCCGAGAGCAGCCGGGCCACCTCGCGGGCCCGGTCGGCCCGCTCGGGTTCGGCGCGCAGCAGGCGCAGCGCAGCGAGGGCGGCGCCGACGGCGGCGGGGGCGAGGCCGGTGTCGAAGATGAAGGTCCGGGCGGTCTCGGTGAGGTGCCTGATCACCCGTCGGGGGCCGACCACGGCGCCGCCCTGGGAGCCGAGCGACTTGGAGAGCGTCACGGTCGCCACGGTGTCGGGTGCGCCGGCCAGGCCGGCGGCGGCCAGGGCTCCCCGGCCGCCGGGGCCGAGGACGCCGAGGCCGTGCGCGTCGTCGATCAGGAGCGCGGCGCCGTGGGCGCGGGCGGCGGCGGAGAGCTCGCCGACCCTGGCGGCGTTGCCGTCCACCGAGAAGACCGAGTCGCTGACCACCAGCGCCCGCCGGTGGGTCCGCGCGGCCAGTGCCGCCGCGACGGCGGCGGGGTCGTCGTGCGGGGCGCGGTGCACGTCGCTGCGGGCGAGGCGGCAGCCGTCGATCAGCGAGGCGTGGTTGTACGCGTCGGAGACGATCAGGGTGTCGGGGTCGGTCAGCGCGGTGAGTGCGGCCAGGTTGGCGGCGTAGCCGGAGGAGAACACCAGTGCGGCCTCGGCCCCGCAGAACTCGGCCAGTTCGAGCTCGAGTTCGGTGTGCAGCGCGGTGGTGCCGGTGACCAGCCGGGAGCCGGTGGCGCCGCCGCCCCAGCGCAGCGCCGCCTCGGCGGCGGCCCGGGTGACGTCGGGGTGGTGCACCAGTCCGAGGTAGTCGTTGCCGGCCAGGTCCAGCACCGGGTCCTCGGCGGGGCGGCTGCGCAGGGTCCGGGTCAGCCCGGCGGCGGCCCGCAGCTCGGCGGCCTGGTCCAGCCAGTCGAAGACGGCGGCGGGAGCCGGCGGCTCGGTGACGGGTGCCGGCGGCTCGGCGGTGACGGGCGCAGCGGAGTTGACCATGGCCGCACTCTGTCATCCACCCGGTCCGCCGGGCAACGGTCGGCCCTGCTCCCCGTTGCCCGGCGGACGGCTCTGACCTGCTGGTTTCCCAGGTCCGGCGCCCTGCCGTGTGGCTCAGTTCACCCGCTGACGCGGACCACCAGCTTGCCGAGGCGGTGGCCGTGCTCCAGGTCGGTGTGGGCGGCCCGGATCTGGTCCAGCGAGTAGACGTGGGTCGGACCGGCGCTGATCTCACCGGAGGCGATCCGGTCCAGGTAGCGCTGGAGCACCTCGGTCGGCAGGTCGTCGGCCTGGCCGCCGTAGGCCGACAGCCGTACCCCTCGGGGGAGGTAGCCGATGGGGTAGAAGTCGGGCACGGTCCACTGGTTGGAGAGCATGCCGGCGAAGCAGACCGTGCCCTGCCCCCGGGTCGCCGCCAGGGTGTCGGGCAGGGTCGGGGTACCGACCAGCTCGAGGGCCGCGTCCACGCCGTCGGGAAGGATCGCGCGGACCTGCTCGGCCACCTTGCCGTCGTCGACCAGCGGGTGGTCGACGCCGTGGTCGGCCAGCGCGGCGAGCCGGTCGGCGTCGCGGGTGGTGGCGAGCACGGTGGCGCCCTGGTCCTTGGCCAGGGTGGCGGCGACCAGGCCGAGGGCCGAGGTCCCGCCCCGGATCAGCAGCGACTGGCCGGGCCGGAGGCCGAGCCCGACGGTCAGTGATCCGTACGCGGTCTGCAGCGTCTCCGGGACGGCGCCGAGCACCTCCCACGGCAGCTCGGAGCTGAACGGCAGCACCTGCGAGCGGGGCACCACGGTGTACTCGGCGTAGCCGCCGTCGAAGGTGCGGCCCATCCCGCCCATCATGGTGACCACCTGCTGCCCCGGCGTCAGGACGCCGTCGGGGTCGGCGTCCACCGTGCCGGTCGCCTCGATGCCGGGCACCCGGGGGAAGGTGACCCCTTCGGCCAGGCCGAGCCGGGTGTGCAGCTCGGAGCGGTTGAGGCCGAACGCCTCGACCTTGATCCGCACCCAGCCGGGCGCGGGTTCCGGCTTCGGCAGCCGGGTCACCGTCAGCTGCTCCACCGGCCCCGGTCCGGCCAGCACCACGGCCCGCATCGTCGAACCCATCGTGTCCTCCTGCATCGTTCCCGAACTCACTGTCGGGACAACTCCCCGGCGGCCGCAGCTGTTCCGGTCCGGTCGGGCCGGTATCCGAGCGTGGCCACCGCGGCCGCGGTCAGCACCACGGCCGCCACCAGCCGCAGCCCGACCGCCATCCCGGCGCCGAACCCCTGCGCGGCGGAGGCCAGTTGGCCGGACCCGAGTCGGCCCGAGGAGTGGGCGGCCAGCACGGTGCCGACCACCGCGACCCCGAGCGCCGCCCCGATCTCCCGCGCCGCCGTGTTCAGGCCCGCACCCAACCCGGCCTGGCCGGGCGGCAGTTCGGAGACCACGCCGAAGGCCAGCGCGGGGGCGGACAGGCCCATCCCGCCGGACAGCACCAGCAGGTACGCCGCGTAGAGCGGGTACGGGGTCGAGGCGTCCGCCGTGGAGACGGCGAGCAGGCCGAGGCCGATCAGGGCCAGTCCGCCGCCGATCAGCGGGCGCGGCCCGTACCGGCCCTGGAGCCGGACGGTGAGCCTGGGGACCAGCGCCATCCCGACCGCGAGCGGCACGATGGCGAGCCCGGTCAGCACCGCCGAGTAGCCCTTGACGTACTGCAGGAACTGGGAGTTGACGTAGAAGAGGGCGAACAGGCCGAAGAAGCTCGCGGCCGAGCCGAGCGCCGCCGAGCTCAGCCGGCCGGACCGGAACACCCGGGGGTCGACCAGCGGGTGGGCAGTGCGCAGCGCGTGGCCGGTGAAGGCGGCCAGCAGCGCAGCCCCGGCGCCGAAGCCGGTCAGCACCCGGCCGGAGGCCCAGCCGGCCGAGGGCCCCTCGATGATGCCGTAGAGCACGGCGGCCAGGCCGGCGATCAGCAGGGCCGAGCCGGGTACGTCGGTGGCGGCCGGGTGCCGGGGTGTCGCGGGGACGGTGCGGGCGACGGCGGCCGCGAGGACGGCGGCGAGCGGGAGCATGACCCAGAACAGGGCCTGCCAGGGCAGGTACTGGGCGATCAGGCCGCCGCCGACGTTGCCCGCCAGGCCGCCGAGGCCGAGCGAGAGGGTCCAGGAGGCGAGGGCCTGGGCCCGGCGTTCGGGGCCGGCCAGGAAGACCAGGACGGACATGGTGGCGGGCATGATCAGCGCGGCGCCGGCGCCGGAGACGGCCCGGCCGGTGATCAGCAGCGCCGGTCCGGTGGCCAGGGCACTGGCCACCGCCCCGGCGGCGAACAGGCCGAGCCCGGCGAGCAGGGCACCCCGGCGGCCGTACCGGTCGCCGAGCGCCCCGGCGGGGATCAGCAGGCCCGCGAAGACGATCACGTAGGCGTCGACGGCCCAGATCAGCTGACTCGGGCTCAGGCCGAGCCCGGCGGAGGCCAGCTGCGGGATCATCAGGTTGATCGCGGCGACCATGCTCTGGGCGACCAGGGCGGCGGCGCAGACGGTGAGCACCACCGGGCGGCCGGGCGCGGGCGTGCGGGCAGGTGTGGACAAGGCTCCCCCTGGAGCTGGCGTGGACGGCGGGATGTCTGTCACCGTAGGGCGATCGAGCCCTGCCTTCCAGTGCAAGTTCTGCAAGAGAGGAATGCACGTGACGCATTCCGGTCTGGACCTCAACCTCCTGGTCGCCCTCGACCTGCTGCTGGAGGAGGGCAGCGTCTCCGGCGCCGCCCGCCGGCTGCACCTGTCCGAGCCCGCGATGAGCCGCACCCTGGGCCGGATCCGCAAGGCACTCGGCGATCCGGTGCTGGTGCGGGCCGGGCGCGGCATGGTGCCGACGCCGCACGCGATGGCCGTCCGGGCCGAGGTCAGGGCGGTGGTGGAGCGGGCCCAGGCGCTGTTCGTCGCGGCCGGGCAGGTGGACCTGCCGACGCTCTCGCGCACCTTCACCGTGCTCGCGTACGACGCCTTCGCCGCCGCGCACGGTGCGGCGCTGTTCGCGCGGGCGGCGGCCGAGGCGCCCGGGGTGCGGCTGCGGTTCCTGACCGAGAACCACCTCGACGCCCCGGCCCTGCGCGAGGGTGCGGCGGATCTGGAGGTCGGGGTGATCGACACCACCTCGCCGGAGGTGCAGGTCGAGCACTTCTTCGACGACCGGATGCTGGCCGTGGTCCGCCCCGGGCATCCGCTGCTGGGCGACGGCCCGGTCACCCCGGCCCGGTTCGCCGCGGCGCGGCACCTGAGCGTCTCCCGGCGGGGCCGACTGTCCGGCCCGATCGACGCCGCACTGGCCGAACTCGGCCTGGCCAGAACGGTGGTGGGCAGTGTCGGCACCTTCCCGGCCTCGCTGTTCGTGCTGCTGGACAGCGATCTGGTGGGCCTGGTGAACGTCCGCGCCCGGAGCCTGGCCGACGCCCTGGGCCTGGTCACGTTCGAGATCCCGCTGCCGCTGCCCCCGCTGTCGTTCGGCCTGGCCTGGCACCCCCGGCACCGGGCCGACCCCGCGCACGCCTGGCTGCGCGGCTGCGTCCGCGAGCTGATGACCGGTCGGCCCCACCCCTGATCACGACTCGGCCCGACATCCGATCACAACTCGGCCCACCGTGACGGACCTTGCCCGCGCACGGTGTGCGGCGGCCCGCCGTTCTGACACTCTGGTCCAGACCACTCGGATCGGGGGAACCACGAAGTGAGAGTCTTGACCAGATGTGCCGGCCTGGTCGCCGCGCTGGCACTACTGCTGTCCTGCCAGCCGGCCCAGTCGGACGAACCGCGGGCGCTGCCCGCGATCAACGTCATCCCGCTGCCGCTCAGCACCACCGTCGGGACCGGCCCCGGCTACCTGCTCACTGCCGACACCGCCATCCGCACCGCGCCGGGGACCGCCCCGCTCGCGGACCGCCTGGCCGAGCAGCTCCGCCGCTCCACCGGCCTGCCGCTCCCGGTCGGGCCCGCCACCGGCGGCATCGAGCTCCGACTGGACCCGGCGGTCGAGGGCGAGGAGGGGTACCGGCTGGCCGCCGACGAGCAGGGGGTGGTGATCACCGCAAATACCGAACAGGGCCTGTACCGGGGCACCCAGACGCTGCGTCAGCTGCTGCCCCCGCACATCGACGCCGGTGCGGTGGTGCAGGTCCGCTGGGCGGTTCCGCCCGTCACCGTCACCGACCGGCCGCGCTACCCCTACCGGGGCGCGCTGCTGGACGTCGCCCGGCACTTCTTCACCGTGGCCGAGGTGAAGGCCTTCGTCGACCGGCTGGCCCTGTACAAGTTCAACCACCTGCACCTGCACCTCAGCGACGACCAGGGCTGGCGGATCACCGTCCCCGGCCACCCGGAGCTGACCGGGATCGGCGCCGCCACCGAGGTCGGCGGCACCCCCGGCGGCTTCTACACCGACGCGGACTACCGGGAGATCGTCCGGTACGCCCAGGAGCGATTCCTGACGGTGGTTCCGGAGATCGACCTGCCCGGGCACACCAACGCCGCCCTCACCGCCCACCCCGAACTGGACTGCAGCGGCGGGCCGCCGCCCGTCCCCTACACCGGCACCGAGGTCGGCTTCAGCGCGCTCTGCCCGACCGACGAGCGCAGCTACGCCTTCACCAACGACGTGATCACCCACCTCGCCGCGCTAACCCCGGGGCCGTACCTGCACATCGGCGGCGACGAGGTGAAGCGGCTCGAACCGCAGCAGTACGAGCAGTTCGTCCGGCGGGTGGCGGCCCAGGTGGTCGCGGCCGGCAAGATCCCGGTCGGCTGGCACGAGACCGCCCCGGCGGCCGGCGCGGGCCAGGCCGGCGCGGGCCAGGCCGGCCCCGGCCAGGTCGGGCTGCTCCAGTACTGGCGGGCCGACCAGACCGCGACCGTCCCGGTGCAGGCGGCCGTCGGACGCGGCGCCAAGGTGCTGATGTCACCGGCCGGGCGGACCTACCTGGACATGAAGTACCAGAACGGCTACCGCCTCGGCCTCCGCTGGGCCGGGTACGTGGACGTGCTGGACACCTACGGCTGGGACCCCGACACCTTCCTCCCCGGCCTGCCCCCGGGCTCGGTGCTCGGCGTCGAACCGGCGCTCTGGACCGAGACCCTGAGCACCGTCGCCGAGCTCGACCTGATGCTGCTGCCCCGGCTGCCCGCGCTCGCCGAGGTCGGCTGGTCGGCGCAGGCGGACCGGCACTGGCCGGAGTTCCGGGTACGCCTGGCCGGCCAGGCCCTGCGCTGGGAGGCGGCCGGCTTCGCCTTCGAGCGGCGGCCGAGCATCCCCTGGCGCTGACCCCGGCGGTGGCCCGCCTGCGCCGCACGGGTGGTTCCGGGCGGCGCAGGCGGGCCGGTCCGTGACTCCGCCCGCCGCCCCGGCGATGATCGCGGCCGGGAGGACTTGTGCGCGAGAGCGACCGCGGTACCGACGGAGAGCACCGGCCGGAGCAGGACCTGCAGGAGAAGGGCCTGCGCTCCGGGGCGGTCGGCCTGGTGGCGAGCGTGGTGCTGAGCGTCTCCTCGGTCGCGCCGGTGTACGCGCTGACCGCGACACTGGGCCCGACGGTCGGTCAGGTCGGGCTGCAGATGCCCGCCGTGTTCCTGGCCGGGTTCGCACCGATGCTGCTGGTGGCCTTCGCCTACCGCGAGCTGAACCGGGTGATGCCCGACTGCGGCACCTCCTTCACCTGGACCGCCAAGGCGTTCGGCCCGCACGTCGGCTGGATGTGCGGCTGGGGGCTGGTGGTGGCCACCATCATCGTGCTCTCCAACCTGGCGGGCGTGGCGGTCACGTTCTTCTACCTCCTCCTGGCCCGGGTGTTCGAGCACCCGAGCCTGGCGGACCTGGCGCACAACAAGGGCATCAACGTCCTGACCTGCATCGTCTTCGTCGGCGCCGCCACCGCGATCGCCTACCGGGGGGTCGGGCTGACCAAGGAGGTCCAGTACGTCCTGGTGGGGCTCCAGTTGGTGGTGCTGGCGCTGTTCGCGCTGTTCGCCTTCGTCAAGGCCGGCCAGGGGCGCTCGCCGCTGGCGATCGAGTTCAGCTGGCAGTGGCTCGACCCGTTCGCGGTCCAGTCCTTCGCCGCCTTCACCGCCGGGCTCTCGCTCTCGCTCTTCATCTACTGGGGCTGGGACACCTCACTGACCGTCAACGAGGAGACCAGCGGCAGCGCCAAGACCCCCGGGCGGGCCGCACTGCTCACCATGGTGGTCATCCTGACCAGCTACCTGGTGGTCGCCGTCGCGGCGCAGCGCTTCGCCGGGGTGGGCACCACCTCGTACGGCCTGGGCAATCCGGAGACCGAGGACAACGTCTTCGCCGCGCTCGCCGACCCGGTGCTCGGCAGCCTGTCGATCCTGATCTTCGTCGCGGTGCTGGCCAGCTCCGCGTCCAGTCTCCAGACCACCTTCCTGCCGCCGGCCCGCACCATGCTCGCGATGGGCACCTACCGGGCCATCCCGGCCCGGCTGGCCCGGGTCCACCCGCGCTTCGCCAGCCCCTCCACCGCCACCCTGGTGTCCGGGGTGGGCACGGCGGTGTTCTACTCGGTGATGACCCTGATCAGCGACAGCGTGCTGGTCGACACCATCTTCGCCCTCGGCATGATGATCTGCTTCTACTACGGCCTGACCTCCTACGCCTGCGTCTGGTACTTCCGCCGCGAACTCACCCGCTCCGTCCACGACTTCCTCTTCAAGGGCCTCTTCCCGCTGACCGGCGCGGTGCTGCTCACGCTGGTCTTCGCCAAGACCGCCGTCGACACCTTCGACCCCGACTACGGCTCCGGCACCTCGCTGTTCGGCATCGGCACGGTCTTCCTGATCGGCTTCGGCCTGCTGCTGCTCGGCCTGGTGCTGATGCTGCTCTGGCAGCGCCGCGCCCCCGCGTACTTCCAGGGGCGGACGCTGCGCCACGACACTCCGGCACTGATCGTCGAGGACTGATCAAGGCGCGCTCCTTGCACAGGAGTTGACGGTCCGTCAGGCTCGTTGCAGTGGGGGGAGACCACGCACCGGTTCGACCCGGCCTCCCCCGGCACGTCCTGACGAGGGGGGAACCTCACCATGCTCCGCAGACTCCGACTGTCCCGCCGCGCCCCGGCCGCACTGCTGCTGGCCGGCGCACTGGCCCTGGGCGCGGGCTTCCCGGCCGCCGCCGCCGACCGGGAGGGCGTCGTCCAGGGCGACGGCGCACCGGGGACGATCCCCGGCAGCTACCTGGTCATCCTCAAGTCCCAGGCGCTGAAGGCCGATTCCGGCCCGGCCCTGGCCGCCAGGTACCACGGGAAGCTGGGCCGTACCTTCGACGCCGCGTTCCACGGCTACTCGGTGCAGCTCGACGCCCGCCAGGCCCGCCGGCTGGCGGCCGACCCGGCCGTCTCCGCCGTGGTCCCGAACCGCCGGGTGAAGCTGGACGCCACCACCACCCAGACCGAGCCGCCGTCCTGGGGCCTGGACCGGATCGACCGCCGCCGCCTGCCGCTGGACCAGCGCTACACCTACCCGGACACGGCGGGCCAGGGGGTCACCGCCTACGTGATCGACACCGGCGTGATGATCGAGCACGCCGACTTCGGCGGCCGGGCGAGCTACGGCTACGACGCGATCGACAACGACGCCGTGGCCGCCGACGGCCACGGGCACGGCACCCATGTCGCGGCCACCGTGGCCGGCACCCTGTACGGGGTGGCCAAGAAGGCCAAGGTGGTGGCCGTCCGGGTGCTCGACGACGAGGGCAGCGGCACCACCGAGCAGGTGGTCGCGGGCATCGACTGGGTCACCTCCCACGCCGTCAAACCCGCCGTGGTCAACATGAGCCTGGGCGGCGAACCGGACGAGGCGCTCGACACCGCCGTCCGCAACTCGATCGCCTCCGGCCTCACCTACACGGTCGCGGCCGGGAACGACGACGTGGACGCCTCCGGGCATTCGCCCGCCCGGGTCGCCACCGCGCTCACCGTCGGCGCCAGCACGCCCGAGGACGGCCGGGCCTCGTTCTCCAACTACGGGCCGCTGGTGGACCTCTTCGCCCCCGGCACGGACATCGTGTCCGCCTACGCCTCGCCCTGGTGGGACGAGGGCGAGACCTCCATGTCGGGCACCTCGATGGCCGCCCCGCACGTGGCCGGCGCCGCCGCGCTCTACCTGGGCACCCACCGCACCGCCACCCCGGCCCAGGTCGCCACCGCGCTCACCGGCGCGGCCGCCGTCGGCTCCCTGCACGACATCGGCGACGGCTCGCCCAACCGCCTGCTCTACGCCGGCACCGCCCCGGTCCGCCCGCCGGGCCCGCGCTTCACCAACACCACCGACCTGGTCACCGACAACGGCCCGGTCGAGTCCCCGGTCACCGTCACCGGCGTCACCGGCCGGGCCCCGGCCGACCTCGAGATCGAGCTGGACATCAAGCACGGCTGGAGCGGTGACCTGCGGGTGGAGCTGATCGCGCCGGACGGCAGCGTCTACCTGGTCAAGGAGGAGGAGATCTGGGTCGGCAGCAACGACCTGGCCGGGATCTACAGCGTCGACGCCTCCAGCGAGACCGCCAACGGCGTCTGGCGGCTGCGGGTCACCGACGTCACCCAGATCTTCAGCGGCTACCTCGACAGCTGGACCCTGCGCTTCTGACCCGCCGTCAGCCGGACGCGCCCACCGATGGTGGAAGGCGGCGGTTCAACGGCAGCCCGCTGGTAGAACACGGACATGCAGACCAGAACACCCGTCCGCACCGGTACCACCCGGCGGCGGGCAGCCCGGCCCTGGACGGCCGTGCTGCTCGCCGCCGCGCTGCTGCCGCTGACCGCGACCGCACCCGCCCTCGGGGCACCCGCCGACCGGACCACCCTGGCGGTCCGGTCGGCGCCGTTCGCCGAGCGCCTGACGCCGGATCTGATCGCGCTGATGCAGCGCCTGCGCGTGCCCGGCGCGATCGTCTCGGTCAGCACCCCCGAGTGGGGCACCTGGACCACCGCCCTGGGCACCGGCGACCTCGGCACCGGCGCGCCGATCCGGACCGACGACCACATCCGGATCGGCAGCATCACCAAGACCCTCACCGGCACGGTCGTGCTCCAGCTGGTCCAGGAGGGCAGGCTGGGGCTGGACGACCCGGTGGCCGCCTACCGGCCGGACGTGCCCGACGGCGAGCACATCACCATCCGCCAGCTGCTCCAGATGACCAGCGGCCTGTACAACTACTCCGAGGACCCCGACTTCAACCGGCGCCTGGACCAGCAGCCCGAGTACCCGTGGACCCCGCAGGAGCTGCTGGACATCTCCTTCGCCAATCCGCCGTACTTCCCGCCCGGCACCGGCTTCCACTACTCCAACACCAACACCGTGCTGCTCGGGCTGATCATCGAGCAGCTCACCCACCGGCCGCTGGCGCAGGAGTTCCAGCAGCGGGTGTTCGACCCGCTCGGGATGCGGGAGAGCAGCTTCGACAGCAACACCCACATCCCCGAACCGTACGCGCGCGGCTACCAGTTCATCAGCAACATCGACAGCCTGACCGCTCCCAAGCTGACCGGCAAGGAAGCCGCCTGGGCGGACTGGTCGGCCGGCAACCCGCTGGACGTCACCCACTACACCACCGCCTGGGGCTGGGCGGCGGGCGCCGCGGTCTCCACCGTGGACGACCTCCGCCGCTGGGCCCCGGCCCTGGCCACCGGGGCGCTGCTGAGCCCCGAACTCCAGCGCGAGCGGCTCACCTTCGTGCCCACCTCGGACCAGCCCGGCGCACCGCGCTACGGGCTCGGCATCGCCGAGATTCTCGGCTTCCTCGGCCACGACGGCCAGATCCCCGGTTACAACTCCTTCGCCCTCTACGACCCCGCGCGCTGCGCCACCATCGTAGTGCTGGTCAACCTCAACGAGTCACCGGACCGCAGCGCACCGGCCGCCGAGCTCACCAAGCTCATCGTGGCCGAGCTCTTCCCGCCCGCCTGAGCCCGGCAGCCGGCTGTCCGCAGCCGGCTGCCGGAACGCCGGAGACGCGCCGCCCGCTGAGGGGTTCGGCGCGTCGTCCGGTGGCGGCACGTCAGTTGCAGCGCAGGTCAGCGGTCTCGATCCGGATCGCCCCCAGCACCGCCTCGGCGTTGGCCATCGCCTCGGTCGAGTCGGCCCCGGTGGTCATCACCGAGCCCACCCGGTCCCAGGAGCTGAGCAGTTCGCGGACGGTGTCGCCCGGCTCCAGGTGCAGCGAGAGCGACAGCACACCCGGCCGGGTGCGCGCCTCCTCGACCCCGTCCACCGAGACCACCTCGCCGGGGGCCGCCGCCAGGAAGCGCACCGCCGCCCCGCGGGCCGCCCGCTGCGGCAGCGGCTCGGGCCGGCCGCCCCGCATCACGGTGTAGAACTCCTTGGCCAGGTCGATCCGGTAGGCCTCCTCGATCAGCATCGGGATGCCGTCACCGGGGAACCGCCCGGCGCACTCGACCAGGAACGGCCGGCCCTCGCTGACGATCCACTCGCAGTGCACCATGCCGCTGGAGAAGTCGACCGCCTGCAGCACCTGCCCGGTCAGCTGCACCAGCAGCGCCGACAGCTCGTCGGAGATCCCGGCGGCCGGCACCGTGTGGCCGAGCTCGATCGGACGCGGGCCCGGGTAGAGCAGCTTGCCGGTGACGTTGGAGAACAGCACCTCGCCCTCACGGACCAGCAGTTCGACGCTGTACTCGTCGCCGTGCACGAACTGCTCGACCAGCATCCGCAGTTCGCGTTCCCGCTCCGGCACCATGACGCCCTCGTCCTGGCTGATGCACTCCTGCCAGGCCTCGTCCAGGTGCTCCAGCGAGTGCAGCACCTTGGTGCCGACCGAGGCCTGCCGGTTGGCCGGCTTGAGCACGATCGAGCCCGGGTACACGTCCACGAACTCCCGTACCTCGTCGACCGACTTGACCTCCCGGGAGGCCGGGTTGCCGATCCCGGCGGCCCGGGTCACCCGGCGCAGCAGCGACTTGTCCCGCATCACCTGGGCCGCCCCGGCACTGGCTCCCGCCAGGCCGTACCGCTCGGCCAACCGGGCCGCGAACGGGGTGGCGTACTCGACCATCGGGGCCACCAGGGCCGGGTTCAGGTCGGGGTAGGTGTTGTAGAACTCGTCCGCGGCGGCCTGGAGCTGGTACTCCCACTCGATCAGCTCCCGGAGCATCTCGGCGTCCTGGAGGGCGCTCTTGATGTCCCGGTTGCGGACCACGTCCGGCTCCTCGATGACGATCACCGAGCCGGGAGCGAACTCCTTGATGAAGGGCAGGACGGGCACGTAGCCGACGATGATCCAGGGCTGCTCGGTCATGGTGGTTCTCTCCTAACGAGGATGGTCAGTGGCGGAGTTCGAGGGTGCAGCACTTGGCGCTGCCGCCGGCCTTGAGCAGCTCGGACAGGTCCACGCCGTGGGTGCGGAAGCCGCGGGCCCGGAGCTTGGCGGCCAGGCCGGTGGCGGCCTCGGGGAGGATCACGTTGTAGCCGTCGGAGACCGCGTTCAGGCCGAAGACCACGGCGTCGGCCTCGTCGGCGATCACGGCGTCCGGGAAGAGCGTGCGCAGCAGTCGCCGGCTCTCCGGGGTGAACGCCTCCGGGTAGTACATGACCTCGTCCTCGTCGAGCACCGCGAGCGCGGTGTCCAGGTGGTAGAACCGCGGGTCCACCAGGCTCAGCCCGATCACCGGGCGGCCGAACAGCGCCTCGGCCTCGGCCTGCGAGCGCGGGTCGGAGCGGAAGCCGTTGCCGGCCAGGATGCCCTGACGGGTGGTCAGGTAGTCGCCCTCGCCCTCGTTGTCCCACTCCGCCTGCCGGACCTCGGTGAAGCCCTGGGCCCGGAACCAGTCCACGTAGTGCTGCGACTCGCCGTCCCGTTCGGGGTGGCGGAACCGGGCCACCAGCGCCTTGTCGTCGACCACGGTGGCGCCGTTGGCGGCGAAGACCATGTCCGGCAGGCCGGGGGCGGGGTCGATGGTCTGGACATGGTGGCCGAGCGAGACCAGCAGCGTGTGCAGCTGCTCCCACTGGGCGATGGCGAGCTCGTTCGAGGTGGGCTTCTCCGGCTCCATCCAGGGGTTGATGCTGTACGTGACGTCGAAGTGGTCCGGGCGGCACATCAGGAAGTGCCGGATACGCGCCTGCCGCTGGGTCACAACGGTCTGGGGGGCGAGGAGGTCGGTCATGAGGGTGCTTCCTTCCGGGGGTGGTGGAAAGTTTTTGGGTACGCCGGACTCAGCTGGTGATGCCGAGGCTCAGCGGGAAGCTGGGCTTGCTGCCGAGCAGGTGGGCGCCGGCGGACTGGAGGATCTTGTCCTGGGCGACCACGTGCTGGCACATGGTCATGGTGTCGCGCAGCCAGCGGTCGAGCGGGCTCGGGCGGTAAATCGATCCCGTCTGCATCAGGTCGTAGAGCCGCATCACGATCGAGCGGGCGGTGCGGAAGGCGTGCAGCCGGGAGAGCGGCAGCGCCGCGCGCTCGTCGGCGGTCAGGTCGTCGAAGGTGCCGCCGTCCGACAGCACCTCCCACTGGCGCCGCATCGCGCCGTAGACCGCGTTGCGGGTGGCGTTGAAGTCCGCCTCGCACTCGGCCAGCCCGACCTGCATCCGCCAGTTGTCGGCCCAGTTGGCGCCGCCGGAGCCGGACTTGGCGACCACCTGCTCGCGCACCCAGTCCAGCGCGGCCCGGGCCACCCCGAGCGGGACGCCCGGCATGTTGCGCATGTGCACCTCGGGCTGGGCCAGGGCGCCCTCGCCGTTGCGGACGGTGCCGAAGGTCAGGGTGTGGCCGTCGGGGACGAACACGTCGGTGATCGAGTAGTCGCAGCTTCCGCTGCCCGCAAGGCCGGTGGTGTTCCAGGTGTCGATGATCTCGACCTGGTCGCTCGGCACCATCAGCAGGATCGAGTCCTGCGGGCCGTCGGCCGGCCAGGGCTTGCCGCCCTCGGTGATGAAGGCGCCGGAGACCACCCAGTCGGCGTGGGTGATGCCGCTGCCGAACTGCCAGCGGCCGGTGAGGCGGTAGCCGCCCTCGACCCGGTCGGCCTTGCCGGTCGGGAACAGCAGCCCGGCGGTGGTCATGTCGAGGTGCGGGAACATCTCCTTGGCCACGGTCTCGTCCAGGAAGTTGGCGTAGAGGCCGGAGTCCATCCCGATCATCGCGCACCAGCCGGCCGAGGTGTCGCCGTAGGCGAGTGCCTCGACCACCTCGGTCTGCTCGATCGAGGTGAGCTCCGGGCCGCCCCAGGCCTTGCTGAAGCCCATCCGGAAGGCGCCGGTGCCGCGGATCAACTCGACCACGTCGGCGGGCAGTCGGCGGTTCTGCTCGATCTCCACCGAGCGCTCGCGCAGCTGCGGGGCCAGCGCCTTGGCGGCGGCGAGGATCTCGGTGGCGGTGTTCGGAACGGCCGTGGTGACCGCCGGGGTGTTCGACATCTCAGGACTCCTTCGAGGTGGTGGCGGACGCCAGGTGCTGGAAGCTGCCGTGCAGGAAGAGCAGGGGGGGCTGGAGATCGCGGACGCCGGTGGAGACCACCTCGCCGATCACCATCGTGTGGTCGCCGAGGTCGAAGCTGTCCCAGAGGACGCACTCCAGTCCGCTCTGCGAGTCGAGGACCAGGGCGCCGGTCTCGTGGCCCGGGGTGGCGGGGAGGGCGGCGACCGCCTCGGCCCGCTCGTCGCGGCCCTTGGCGAGCCGCCGGGCCAGCGGCTCGGCCTCGCAGTCGAGGATCGAGACCGCCCACTTCTTGGTCGCCAGCAGGTCGGTGAGGAACTGGGACTCGCGGTGCAGGGAGAGCGAGACCAGCGGCGGGTCGAGCGAGACCGAGGTCAGGGAGTTGAGCGTCACCGCGTCGTGGCGGCGAGTGCCCTCGTGGTCGGCGTAGGTGGTGGCGACGCAGACTCCGGTGGCGAAGTTGCGCATCGCGCCGCGCAGATCGGGTGACATGGCGTGGTCCTCTCGCGCTCGGTGGCCTCGATGGCCGGGGGTGGCTCGGATGGCCGGGGTGGGTGGCTCAGATGGCCTGGGGGAAGTGGAAGACCCGGTCGGGGTCGTACCGGTGCTTGATCTCGCGCAGCCGGGCCAGGTTGGGGCCGAAGTAGGCGGCCTGGGCCTCGGGCAGGTCGGGGTCGGTGAAGTTGACGTAGGAGGCGTCCCGGGCGAACTCGCCCATCGCGGCGTGCAGGTCGGTCAGCCAGTCGAGGTTGGCCTGCCGGACCTCGGCGCTGTCCTCGGTGCTCCAGGAGGCGTCCATCGAGACCAGGAAGAGCACGTCCCGGTGCGGGAAGGCGGTCTCGGTGACCGGCACCTGGTTGATCGCGCCGCCCCAGGTGAAGAGGGCGATGCCGGCGCCGTCCGGGTTGCTGCTGCCCGGCCACTTGGCCAGGGCGGTGAGCGCGGTGTGCACGCCCGCCTCGCTCAGCGGCTCGGTGACCGTCCTGGTGCGGACCGCGAACGGGTCGCCGGAGGTCTCGTGGTGCAGGAAGTCCTTGGCCTCCCAGTAGCTCCGGTCCTCGATCTCGGCCCGGTCGGGGGTGGCGGCGGCCAGCGCGGGGGCCAGCAGCTCCCGCAACTCCGAGGCGGGGCCCAGGTGCTGGCCGATCACCGAGACGATCCCGTCGTCGCCGGCCGAGCGGTTGACGCCGATCCGGGCGGCGAACTCGTTCGGTGCGGCCTGCATGATCCGCTGCATCACCGGCAGCACCGCCGCCGCGTCGGTCAGCGGCCAGAGCAGCAGGCAGGTGGAGCTGGCGACGGTCGGCCTGGCCTGGAAGGTGAACGAGGTGTTGACCCCGAAGTTGCCGCCGCCGCCGCCCTTGCTGGCCCAGAACAGGTCCGGGTTCTCGTGGTCGTTGCAGGTGACCAGGGTGCCGTCGGCCAGCACCACGTCGGTCTCCACCAGGGCGTCGCAGGTGAGGCCGAAGGCCCGGGAGACGGCGGCCACGCCGCCTCCCAGGGTGAGGCCGCCGATGCCGACCTCGTCCGAGTTGCCGAGCGGCACCGCCAGGTCGTGGCGCTGGAGTTCGGCGTACAGCTGGCCGGAGCGCACTCCGCCGCCGACCCGGACCAGCTCGCTGCCCCGGTCCACCGTGATCGCGTCCAGTACGTGCAGGTCCAGCACCAGCCCGGTGGTGGCGGCCTGGCCGGCGTAGCTGTGGCCGCCGCCGCGGGCCACCACCGGCAGCCCCTGCTCCCGGGCCCAGGCGATGCCCCGGGCCACGTCCGCCACACTGCCCACCGAGAGCACTCCGGCCGCGGTGACCCCGGCGTAGCGCTTGTTGAAGGCGCTGCTGTTCTCCTCGAAGCCGGCCTCGCCGGGCAGTCGGACCGTGCCGTCCACCTGCCGGCGCAGGCTCTCCCAGTCGGTCATCGCTCCGCCTCCCCTTCCGTCACTTCCGCCAGGTACGAGGTCCCGGTCTCGGCGTGCGGGCCGTAGCGCTCCCACTCCTCGCGGAGCACCAGCTCGCCGTCCTCGCCCTGTTCGGGGGTGTTGACGGTGTGTCCGGCGATCACCTCGCCGCCGGCCAGCACCATCGTGTAGGCGAGGCGGAGCGTGCCGTCCGGGGCGCAGACCCCGTTGACGCTCCCCCGCCGGACCGGTCCGCCGGCGAAGTCCGCCCAGACCAGGTCGTTCTCCTGGTGGTAGCGCGCCACCACCCCGTCACTGGACTCCAGTTTCCGGAACTGGCGTCCGTCGTAGTCGATCCTCATTTGTCCACGTCCAGCAGTCCGGCCGGCATCTCCAGCACCGCGCTCACGTCCTTCCGGGTCAGGGGGTCTGCGTCCAACTCGACCGCTGCTGCCGCCACTTCGAGGCGTTCGGCCACGCTCTCCCGGTCGTCCGCCTCGCACACCACGAAGGAGTGGCGGGCCAGGTAGCCGCCCGGCGGCAGCCTCAGCTCGGTGCCCGGCTCGACCATCGGCGCGGCGGTCACCAGACCGGGCAGTCCGGTCGGCACCCGCACCTCGCGCACGGTGGCGTCCTCGGCCGGGTAGCCGAACCTGATCCCGGCCACTCCGCTGCGGCTGAAGGAGATGTCCGGGCGGTGCCCGGCCGCGACCTCCACCAGCAGCTCACCGGGGTCGATCCCGGTGGCGATCCGGCCGAGGAAGGGGATCAGGTCGCCGCCCAGCCGGCCGTTGATCTCGATGATCACCGGGCCGTAGGGGGTGAGCTTGACCTCGGCGTGGGTCATCCCGTTCTCGACCCCGAGCACCTCGTGCGCCTTGGTCAGCACGTCCAGCAGCCGCTGGTCCTGCAGCAGCGGGTCGGCGGCGTCCACGACATGGCCGACCTCCTCGAAGTAGGGGTGCATCCCGGTCTCCTTCCGGGCGATGAACATCGCCCGGTACTCGCCCCGGTGCACCACTCCGTCGATGCTGATCTCCGGGCCGACCGCGTAGCCCTCCACGATCGCCCCGCCCCGGAACGGCTCGTCGCCGACCAGGCTGGCGTTCGAGGCGATCAGGTACGCCTGCTCCAACTGGCTCGCGTCCTGGGCCAGTACGACGCCCATCGAGGCGCCGAGGGCACGCGGCTTGACCACCACGGGGTAGCCGATCCGTTCGGCCACCGCCCGGGCCTGCTCCAGCGTGTCGGTGAGTTCGAAGCCCGGCTGCGGCAGGCCCGCGGCGGTGAGCATCGAGCGGGTCCGGTGCTTGTCCCGGCAGCCCTGCACCCCTTCCAGGCCCAGGCCCGGGACGCCGAGTTCGGCGGCCAGTTCGGCGGCCGGCTGCACCAGCGGCTCGTCGTAGCAGAACACTCCGACCACCGTCCGGCGGGAGGCGATCTCCTTGCCCGCGGCCCGCAGTTGCTCGTGGTCGAAGACGTTCGCCACGGTGATCTCGTCGAAGTAGCCGGTCTGCCAGCTGGGCTTGAGGTTGTTGACCAGCACCAGCTTGAGGCCGAGCTCGCCGGCCCGCCGGGCGGCGGATTCGATCAGGTACTCGCGGTAGAGCTTGAGCCCGCTGCCGATCACCAGCAGGACCCGGTCGTCGTCGCTCATCCCTCGTCCTCTCCAAGGTCGTTGATGTCTTCCAGGGCGGCCAGGATCTGGTCCGCCACCAGCGGGGCGGTGCGGAACCCGTCACCGCCGCTGGCGGTCCTGGCCCAGGTGCTGGGGCCGATCCGCTTGAGGTGGGCGGCGCCGGTGTCGGCGTCCACCAGGTAGTGGCAGCGCTTGACCGCCATCACCGTGTAGCGCTTGGGGTCGGCCAGGATCGGCTCGGCCAGCACCTGCTCGGCCCACCGGAGTTCCTCGGCCGGGCTGCCGCCGGTGGCCAGGTCGGCCTCCCGGCAGACCGTCGCCGAGCTGACCTTCAGCAGCGTCCCGCCGCCCGGCGGCAGCAGCCAGGCCGTGCCCTCCGAGCCGATCCGGCCGATGCCGGGGGTCCGCTCCCACGCCTCCGCCAGGTCCTCCGGCGGCTTGAGGTAGACCAGGGTCTGCCGGTGCAGCACCATCGGCAGGTCGACCAGGCTCTTCGACCACGGGCCGGTGGCGATCAGGGTGAGGTCGGCCTTCAGCGTCTCCGCGTCCGGCAGGTGCACGTGCCCGGTCTCCGGGTCCACCGACTTCACCTCCTGCCAGGGGCGGAGGGTGACGTTGGGCTGCTCGCCCAGCCAGCGGGCCACCGCCGCCAGCGCGTGGTCGGCGAGCAGGATGCCGCCGTGCTGCTCCAGCACGCCCACCGACTCGGCGGGGAACCGGACGTGCGGGAAGCTGTCCGGCCCGATCACGCTGACCGGGAGGTCCGCGTCGGCCGCGGCCGCCGTCACCTGGTCCACCTCGGCGGCCGCCCAGGCGGTCACCATGCCGACCCGGCGGTAGAACTTGGTGCCCAGCAGGGCCTCCAGGGCCAGCCACCTGCGGTGGGCGACCGCGGTCCGCCGGGTGCCCGCCAGGTCCCCCGGGTCCAGCGCCCGGATCGCCCGGTGCTGGTCGAAGGAGGTCGAGCCCGGGTTGGGGATGGCGCCCCGGTCCAGCACGGTGACCTGGTGGCCGGCCAGCGAGCACCGTACCGCTGTCAGCAGTCCGGTCACCCCCGCCCCGACCACCAGCACCTGCCGCGCCTCGGTGGCCATCTCAGACCGCCCCGCCGGAGAGCCTGGGCAGCACCTTCGGGGTGATCCCGGTGGTCCGGTCCGGACCGGCCAGCCGGGTGTCGACGCCGGCCTGTTCGGCCAGGTCGATCAGGATCGGGGCGGCGTTGCGCAGCACCGTCTCCAACTGGTGGCAGTAGTCCCCCGCCTGGTCGTCCGTCACCTCCCAGCGGTCCAGCCGGCCCAGCTGCTCGGCCAGCGTCTCGGCCGCCCGGTTCAGACTGAATCCCTTCAACTCGTAGCAGGCGGCGAACCGTTCGGTGATCCGGTCGGCGGCCTCGCGGGAGCCGGCCGAGACCGGCAGGTCCTGTCCGGCCCACCGCTCGGCCTTGGCCGCGGCCCGGTTCCACGGCTCGATCAGCCGGGCCCCGGTGACGGCCGCCACGGCCGACCAGCTGAAGTTGGTGCGCTGGTTCTCCGGGCTGGTGGCGGCCAGGTGGTAGCGGCCGACGTCCCGGGGCAGCGTGTCCGCGAGCTCCTGGCCCCAGACCAGGTGGCCCCGGCTGGTGGAGAACTTCTGGTGCTCCAGCTCGTAGAACTCGTTGGTGACGAAGCGGGAGCGGAGCGGGTAGTGGTCCTTCAGGGCCAGCAGCATGGCAGCCCCGGCGATGGCGAACGGGAAGGTGTTGTCGAAGCCGCAGAAGTACACCACCTCGGTGTCGGACTCCGGCCACCAGAGCTGGTCGTCGGCGGCCAGTACCTCGCCCTGCCCCTCGGCGGAGAGGGCGGTGGTGTAGATCGACCAGGCCTGGGTCTCGGCGTTCGGGTTGATCACCTGTCCGGCGACCTCGGGGAACGGGGCCGGGATGCCCCAGGAGATCGGGTAGGTTACCGGGAAGTCGGGCAGCGGCCGGGCCAGCATCTCCTCGATCGCCTGCGCCATGTGCGGGCGCAGGGCGGAGCCGCTGGTCGCGAAGTACTCCCTGAGCTCCTCCCGGTACTCCTCCAGCGGTAGCACCAGGACCTGGACCTCGGCCAACTCCACCGTGTCGTCCGGGTGTTCGGTGGACCGGGGATCGATCAGGTCGCCGGCCGCCAGCGGGTGGCCGCAGCTCTCGCAGAGCCCGGCGCAGCCCTCGGCCAGGCAGTTCGGGCAGCCTCCCTTGACGAAGCCGTCCACCAGGTACTCGCCGGTGCGGACCGAGCGGGGGAAGGGGGTGGACTTGAGCCGGAGCTTCCCTTCGGTGTGCAGGCGGCCGACGAAGTCGAGCACCTGCTTGGTGAACCGCTCCTCGTCCCGGGTGAAGCCGTCGACGGCGATGCCCATCGCGGCCAGGGTGCTCACGATCCGGGCGGTGGAGTCGGCCACCAGTGCCTCGGGGCTGGTGCCCAGTCTGCGGGCGGTGGTGACCACGAAGGTCGAGGTGTCCTGGGCGCCGGTGCCGAAGACCGTCTCGCGGCCGGCCGCCCGCTGGTAGCGGGTGAAGACGTCGGCGGCCAGGAACGGGCCGGCCAGGTGGCCGAGGTGGAGGTCGCCGTTGGCGGTCGGGGCGGGGGAGATCACCGCCACGCGCTTGCTCATGCTGTGCTCTCCTTCTGATGACGGGTCAGGAAGGTGTCCGACATCTCGGCGTCCCACCAGATCCCGTAGTACTCGAAGTCCTCGGCGGAGCCGTTCACCACCTTGTGGGTGCAGCCGGGCGGCAGCTGGACGATGTCGCCGGCCACGAACTCGTGCTCGGCCCCGTCCACCACCAGGGCGGCGCTGCCGCTCATGGCGATGAAGATCTCGTACTCGTGGTGGTTGTGCGGGGTGGACTCCCCGCCCGCCTCGACGACGCACCAGGCGCCCTCGAACGGGGCGTTGAGCGCGTCCCAGGGCTTCAGGCGCTCGCCGAGGATGCCGTAGGCGGGGGTCAGGTTGGGCCGGTCCAGGCGGCGGATCTCCATCACAGGCTCCGCTCGGCCGCGACGGAGCGGCGGTCGAGGAGATCGGTGGTGATCTCCTGCGAGCGGTGCGCCAGCACGCTCAGCAGCGAGTCGGAGATGCCGTGGGTGGCCTCGTTGAAGCCCTGGAGGTAGAGCCCGCCGCGGGTGGACTCGCCGAGGTCGACCCGGTAGCGGCGGTTGACCGATATCTCGTCGATGCCCACCTGGCCGGCCAGGTGGCGGACCATCGCGGGCATCCGCTGGTCGTAGCCGGTGCCGAGCAGGACCAGGTCGCAGCGGAGCGGCTCGACCTTGCCGGTGCGCCGGTCGCGCAGCTCCAGCACCACCTCGCCGCCCTCCTCGCGGGCCTCCAGCACCTCGGTCATCGACCGGACGGCGGAGCGCTGCGAGCCGGACAGTTTCTGCTCGTAGAGCATCGAGTAGGTCTCGTCCAGGAACGGGGCCGCCAGGCCGGCGTAGTTGGTGAGGCGGATCTCGTCCAGGATCTGCCGGCGGGCCTCGGCCGAGCTGTCGTGGAAGGAGTCGACGAAGGAGGGGAAGAAGAGCTCGTTGACGAACTTGCTGGTCTGGTAGTTCTGCAGGCCGATCGAGCGGTGCACCAGGGTCGGCTGGCTGAGCGGCAGGTCCTTGTGCACGGCCATGAACATCTCGGCGGCGCTCTGCGCGGCACCGATCACCACCACCCGGACCGGGCGGTCGGTCGGGTACTGGGCGATCCGGGTGCTGTAGGCGGTGCTGTGGATGACCCGGTCGGCGGGGAGGTCGGCGAACTCCTTGGGCACGTGGGCGTCCCGGCCGGTACCGACCACCAGGTCGCGGGCGTCGACGGTGTCGCCGTCGGCGAGGGTGACCCGCCAGCCGATCACGGTGCCGTCGTCGGCCCGGCGGGGGGCCACGCTCTGGCCCTTGGCGTTGAACCGGATGCCCACGTGGTCGAGCGAGCCGGCCACCCACTCCAGGTACTCGGAGAGCTCGCGGCGGAAGGGGTTGAAGGTGCCGAGGTTGACGAACTCGTCCAGTCGGCCCTTGGCGTGCAGGAAGGAGAGGAAGGAGAAGCGGCTCTGCGGGTTGCGCAGGGTCACCAGGTCCTTGACGAAGGAGACCTGGCTCCGGGCGAAGGGCAGCAGCAGGTTCCGCTGCCACTTCACGTCCGGGTACTGCTCCAGGATCAGGGTGTTGTTGGCCAGGCCCTCGGAGCCGGACTCCTCGATCGCCACTGCCAACGCCAGGTTGGACGGGCCGGCTCCGATCGCCAGGACCTCGACCTCGTGGTTCGTCATGCTCAGCCACCTCGCTGTCTCGTCCTACCGCCCGTTCGGACGGGTAGGTGAGCGGCTCCGTTCTGGTGTTCGGTGCCGTTCGGTAGGACGAGTCAAGCGAGGGTGACCGTTGATCGGCAGGCTTGTCCGACAGGGCCGATCAAGCAGCGCCGGAGGAGAGTTGATCGGCCCGGCCGGCCGATCCACCGGTCAACGGCTCCGGCCGCATCCGCGGGAACGGCAGTTCCCGACGGGGCAGCAGGTTGTGGGCCGGATCACGGTCCGAGACGAAGGCCCGGACCAGCGGATCGAACCGGTGGCTGCCGGGCCGCAGCCCCGCCCCGAGCATCCCGGCATCGACCAACTCGTCGATCAAATCGTCCGATCCGGCCGGGATTGATTCCTCGGTCCGCAGCTCGGACTCCGGCCGCTTCGCCAACAGATCGAGCAACTCCGAGGCCCGGTCGCTCAGTTCGAGGTGCGCGGAGTTGAGGGCTTCGCGCATCGACAGGTCCCCGACCGCGAGCCAGTCCAGCAGGGTCACCGGGCAGTCCAGCCGGCTCACCGCCAGCCGCAGCGTGATGTCGGGGCGGGCGGCCAGCTTGCGGGTGGCGATGTCCAGCGCCAACGGCAGGTCGCCGCAGAGCTGGGCCAGCCGGTCCGCCCCGGCCGGGTCGGCCTGGGCCCGTTCGGGCAGCGCCCGGGTGATCAGCTCGACCGAGTCGGCCCGGGGCAGCGGCTCCAGCCGGAGCCGTCGGACGTTTTGCAGGCCCAGCAGCGAGGTCCGGCTGACCACGATGGTGGTGCTGGTCTCGCTGTCACCCAGCAGCGGCCTGATCTGCCGCTCGCAGTGCACGTTCTCCAGCAGCACCAGCAGCTTGCGCTGGGACAGCAGCGACCGGTAGAGCCCGGCCCGCTGGTCCGGCACCGCCGGTATTCGCTCCGGCGGCACCCCGAGCGCGGACAGGAAGCCGCCGATCAGGCCCGGCACGTCGTAGCCGGTCTCGGTCAACGGGCCCAGGTCCGCGTAGAGCTGACCGTCCACCAACTGCTCGCTCAGGTCGTACGCGTGCCGCAGGGCCAGCTCGCTCTTGCCGACCCCGACCGGCCCGCTGATCACGACCGGGCTACTGCACGGCCCGGCCAGCCGGACCAGCTCGGCGCTCCGGCCGACGAACCCGTGCGGGCGCGGCGGCAGTTGGGCCGGCCTCGGTAAGCCGCCGACGACTTTCGGCGGCCCGCCGGGACCGGGGCCCTGGCTCTCGGCCGCCGGAACGGCCGGGCGCGGCCCGACCACCGGCACCCCGCCCCCGGCGGCGGCCACCAGCCAGCGCCGCCGCCACTCCTCCCGGTCGCCCCGGCACGCCTGCACGTACGCCAGCGCGACCTGGAGGGTGGGCAGTCGGTGCCCGTTGGCGGCGCTGGACAGCACCGAGGCCGAGTACATCGCACTGGCGGCCATGTCCCGATAGGTGGGACTGCCCGCGTCCGCGCGCAGCCGACGGAGCCGGCTCGCGAACTCCGCGACCGCTCCGCCTGTGGTGTCCACCGGTTTCTCCGGCCTCCCCATGCGTCAATCCCCTCTGTTCGTGCACAGATTCTCTGTGCAGCTACGGAAAAACACGTGGGAATGGGCGGCCGGTGTCTCCGGCCGGACCCACTCCCCGTGTGTCGGTGACGCCGTCGGACCGCGACGTCCACCGCATGCCTACATGGGCGCGGAGCGCGGCGATCCGGCCGACGACTCCACTGACCCACTGATTCCGTTCCCCAGCACGCTCCAGGCGGTGGTCGGGACGCCCGCCGTCAGCGGTTGAAGCTGCCGTTCACCGCGCCGAAGTCGAGCGCCCCGGCCAGCTCCTCGTAGGTGCCCTTGCCCACCAGCTCGGCGGCGGCCCGCTGGGCCAGCGTGTACGCGGCCTGCGCGACGGCGGTGCCGACGCTCACCCGGCGCACCCCGGCCGCCTCGAACTCGGCCACGGTCGGCGCGCCCGGTCCGGCCATCACGTTGACCGGCAGCGGCTGGCCCTGGACCAGCTCGGCGACCACCGTCAGGTCCAGCAGACCCGGCACGAACAGGCTGTCCGCACCGGCCTCGGCGTAGACCGCCGCGCGGGCCAGCACGTCGGCCTGACGGCCCTCCGGCGCGCCGATCCCGAACAGGAACACGTCGGTACGCAGGTTGATCACCAGCTCCGGCAGCCCGGCCTGCTCGGCCGCCGCGCGCGCGGCCCGGATCCGAGCACCCTGCTCCTCGGCCGTGAACAGCGAGAAGTCGGGCTTGGAGTCCTCCAGGTTGACGCCGACCGCACCGGCCGCGATCACGGCGGTGACGGTCGCCGCGACATCCTCCGGGGCGGGGCCGTAGCCGCCCTCGATGTCGGCGGTCACGGGCAGCTCGACCGCGGCGACGATGCCGCGCACCAGGGCCACCATCTCGTCCCGGGTCAGCACCTGCTGGTCCGGCTTGCCGGCCGACCAGGCCACACCGCCACTGGTGGTGGCGATGGCCTTCACACCCGCCTGGGCGATCAGCGCGGCGCTGCCGGCGTCCCAGGCGTTCGGCAGCACCAGCACACCGTCCTTGTGCAGCTCACGGAGTACGGCGGCCTTCGTCTGCTGACTGTTCGTCATCACAGCACCTTTCATGGGAGGGGTTTGCCCAACATCGTCCCTCTGCCCGCCATGACACCGTCAACGCGACCGAACCGACTCCATCACCTTTCGGACGGCCGGGCTCCGCTCCCGTCCGTCAGGACAGCAGCAGCGGCATGTCCCAGCCCGGGGCGGTGCCGCCCGCGGCGTAGGAGTCCAGCGCCAGCGCCACGCCCGCGGCGCCGTCCAGGTACCCGGACACATCGGTGCCGAACGGCACCGCGGTCATGGTGAAGCGGTGGCCGAAGGGCAGCTCCGGGTCGAACGCACCGATCAGCCGGGCCGCCACCAGGTCGCGCACGGCTTCGATCCGTTCGTCACCGAACTCCTCGTTCAACCGGCCCAGTTGGTGCAGCGTCCCGGCCCAGCCGTGGCACAGGGCGTGGTCGTGCAGGCCCCACCGGTCGAGCGGGAGGGCCAGCAGCCGCTGCACCGACTCCCGGGCCAGGCCGGCCCAGTCCGCCCGGCCCAGGGCCAGCCCGGCCAGCTGCAGTGCGCGCGAGACCCCGGGGGCGCCGTAGCACCAGGACGGCCAGCCCGCCGGGGTGCGGTACTCCTCCGGGCCCGCCAGGTACTCGTCCAGGCCCAGGTAGCCGGGCCAGTAGCGGCCGTGCCCGTCCCGGACCGCCCAGCGGGTCAGCAGTGCGGCGCACTCCTCGATCGCCTCCTGCTGGCCGGGCACCCGGACGCCCTGCCGCCAGGCCAGCGCGAGCAGGGCCAGCGGGCCCGCCACCCCGTGCGAGAGGCCGAGGTTGAGGTGCCCGTCGGGCAGCGCGGCCTCGGCGCCGGTCCGGGGCGCGTCCAGCGCCCACCAGCGCGGCACCCGGTGGCCCCGGTGCCGCACCTCCCCCCGGGACAGCTCGACCAGGTAGCCGAGCACGGACTCCAGTTCGGCCCCGCAGGTCTCGGCCCGGGCCAGCAGGTAGCGGCCGACGCCGGTCATCCCGCGGACCACCTCGTAGTGGCCGATGGTGGGCAGCGGGCCGTCCGGCACGGCCGGCAGCGCGGTGCGCACCAGCTCGCGCTGGTAGGCGTCCAGCCGCTGGAGCGCCGAGACGTAGCCGCCGGTGGCCCGGTGGGCCAGCAGCACGGCGAAGGCCAGCGCACCGGGGCCCTTGAACACGCCGCTGGGCACGGTGCCGCCGTCGGCCGCCGCCCGGGTGGCCGCCGCCAGGTAGCCGTGCGCGCGGGCCACCCGGTCGGTGCCCGGGCGGGCGCCGCCGCTGAACGCGACCGCCAGTCCGGGGCTGCCGCTGCCCAGGGTCAGCTCGGCCCAGATCCCCTCCGGGACGCCGTCCTCGGCCGCCTCGGCCGGGATCCGGGTGGCGGCCATGGTGGCGACCGGGTCGGCCAGCCGGTCCAGGATCAGATCCGCCACGGCTCCGGCCCGGGCCCGCAGTGCACTCCGGTCGACTGCGTTCATCGGGCGTTCCCTCCAAGCGAGTTGCGGCGGCCGAGCAGAGTCCTGGCGGCGCCCCTGAGCACCGCGAAACCACGCGCCTCGGCCGCCGCGTCGATGCCGAACAGCCGGTTGTGCCGCATGTGCAGCAGCGAGAGCAGGGCCTCGTCCCGGTCGGCCGCCGGTGCGGCCAGCAGCAGGTCTCCGTAGCCGCGCGGCTCGGCCGACCCGCCCCAGAGCGCGGCGAGTTCGGGGATGCCGAGCCCGTCGGCGGCGTGCCGGGCGGTGTCCCGGTCCCGGATCAGCCGGTCGGCCGGGGCCCGGTGCCGCTGGTACACCGCGTGGTCGGGCCCCTTGGTGAAGCGCTGGTCCACCCAGGAGCACCAGTCCCACTCCCCCAGCGAGTCCAGCAGGACGGCGTGCCCGACCGCCGCCAGCACCTCGTCCGGCACCGTCGCCGCCCCGGCCCGGCGGGCCTGCAGCTGGAGCAGCGCGGAGCGGCTGTCGGTCCGGAAGAACCGCTCGGCCGCCTCCTGGGCCGCCGGGCCGCCGTAGCGGTCGGTCTCCGGCCGGTAGGCGTCCAGCACCATGGTGCGCACCGCCCCGGCGTCGATCAGGCCCCGGACCCGGCGGGCCAGCGCGGGCAGCACCCGGCCGTGCAGCACGTCGGGGTCGCCGTGCAGCCGCAGCCGCAGGTGCGGCTCCGGATCCCGGTAGCGGAGGAAGAACCAGCGGTCCACCTCCCGCTCCAGCTCGGCCAGCAGCGCGGGCAGGTGCTCGGCCAGCAGCGCCTCGTGGGCGGCGGGCTCGGCGTACAGCTTGACGGACAGCCAGTCCTCGCCCGGCAGGTGGACCCGGGTGGGCGCGGAGCGGAGCGGCGCCCGGTCCGCCGGGACGGGTGCGGGCGGGGCCGAGCGGACCAGCGGGACCACGATCTCGGTGCTGTGGCCCGCGTTCCACCCCAGCCGGGCCGGGTCGGCGGTGAGGTCCTCGTAGAGCAGGAACCTCGGCTCGGGCGCGGTGAGTTCGGCCCGCAGCAGCGACCGGTCCCAGGGCTCGCGCAGGTCGATCGGGAACATCTGGTCGTTGCGGGCGAGCTGCAGCAGGTCGGGCACCCGGTTGCGCCGGCGCCACTCGCCCAGGCCCCGCTCCCAGCCGTCCCGGCCGGGCGAGCCGGCCGCGTCCCGCAGCCGGCGGCCGGCCAGCCACCGGCGCGGCGCGGCCAGCACCCGGCCGTACCGGACCCGGGGCAGGTAGGGCAGCACGTCCAGACCGGCCCAGTCCCAGCCCGACCAGACCCGGGGCCGGGCCGCCGCCAGGTCCACCAGGAACCGGGCCACCGGCGGTGCCTGCGCGTCCAGCGCGAGCATGTGCGGCAGCACCGGGACCACCTGACGGCCGGTCGGGGCGTGCAGCAGCCGCAGCCCGTCCTCCCCGGCGGCCACCAGCAGGGTGCGCCAGTCCAGGCAGTGCGGGTCGCCCCGGTCGTCGGCGACCCCGATCGGGATCCGGTACGGCAGCAGCCGGGGCACCTGGACGATGTTCAGCGAGCGCGGGTCGCGCGGGGCCGGCTCCAGCTGGGCCAACAGCGCGTCCTGGTCGGCCGGTTCGGCCATCAGGGCGGCCAGCTCCCCGGTCAGTCCGGTGGCGGCGGCGAACCGGCCCGCGGTGGCACCGGCCGTCCAGGAGCCGATGTGCGGACTGCCCAGCAGCAGGTAGTCGCCCCGGTCGAGGGCGGCCGGGCTGTCGGCGAGCAGCTGGAAGCAGAGCTCCAGGGTGCGCGGCGGCCGCCCGCCGGGGACGTGCCCGACCGCGGCGGCCAGCCGGGCCACGTCCGCGTCGGTGAGTTCGAGGTCGCCGCCGTCCAGCACCGCCTGCTGGACCAGCTCGGCGATCGCGGTGCGGCGCGGCCGGTCGGCGTCCTCGCCGGGGCCGCTGCGCGGGTGGGCGGGGGCGGCGCCGTACTCGGGCGGCAGGCCGAGCCCCCGGTGCGGGTCGACCAGGTCGGCGAGCGGCACCGCCGAGGCGGTGCCGTACCGCTCGATGAACCGGTCCCGGTAGTCCCGCAGGTGCGACAGGGTGGTCCACTCGGGGGTGATGGCCCAGATCGCGGCGGCGTAGCGGCGGATCTCCTCGCCGACCGACTCCGGCAGCACGATGTCGGTGGGCAGCGTCAGGTCGACCTGGACGGGCGGGCGTCGGCCCTCGTCACCGCCCGGGTCGAGGGCCCGGACGGCGCCGAGCAGGGCGTGCCAGGAGTCCAGGCCCGCACCGGGCCGGTCGCGCTCGTGGGCGGTGACGGCGGCGCGGACCGCCCGCAGCCCCTCGGCCGCACCGGGGACGACGCCCTCGACCGCGGCCTCGACCCGGTCGAGCAGGGCGTCGTCGATCCGGTGCGGGGTGAGCGAGGTGAGCAGGAAGCCGTGCTGCACCAGCCCGGCCAGCAGCCCGTCGACCCGCTCCTGACCGACCGTCGGGAAGCGGGCGGCCAGCTGCTCCAGCAGCCCGGCGTAGCCGGTGGGGCGGGTGGTCTCCGCTCGGACCACGGCGACCAGGGCGTTGTCGCGGACGGACACCTCGCGGTCGCCGGTGTGCAGGGTCAGCCGGCCGTCCCGCAGCACGCAGAGGTCGTTCAGCACCACGTCGACCCGGCGGCGGACCCCGGGCACGGCCAGCCAGGAGAGCACCCGGCGGTGCAGCCAGCCGCCGTCCAGGCGGACCGACAGTTGCCCGGGGCCGGGCGCGGACACCTTCGCGGCGGTGCCGAACCGGGCCCGGCCGACACCGGCGAACAGCCCGAAGGGGGTGGGCCGGCCACCGGCCCGGCGGGCGTACCGGGTCAGCGTCCGGGCGGCGCTGACGGTCCGTTTCCGGCCGAGCTGCGCCGCGCCGTCCGGGGTGTCCAGCCGGCGCAGGCTGAGCGCCAGGCTGCCGCTGGCCACCTCGACCGCCTGCCGCAGCAGCGGGTCGGCGGCCAGCCGCCGGACTCCGGGGACCGGGTCCTCCGGATCGATCCCGGCCAGGGCGCGGCTGCGCGGCGTGCTCGCCATCCGCACCAGCACCGGCTCTCGGACCTCGAAGATGTCCAGGTCAGGTCGCAACGTCGTCCGCCCCCATGTCTCCAGTGCCTGTCTTCGGTGCCTGTCTCCGGTGCCGAAAAAACGCGGGGCGGGCTGCAGCCCGCCCCGCGTCGGTGGTTCAGGTCCTCGTCAGCAACAGACCGGGCACCGGGTGCCGATGGCGTAGCTGCTCGGCGAGGTGTAGGTGCCCTGGCCGAACTCCTGGGTCTGCTCGGAGACCTCGGAGATACGGAGGTCGAGGTCGAGGTCGGCCGTGTCCGTCTGGAGCAGGATCTCGGTGCGCATGGTCCCTCCAAAGGGGTTCGATGGACTCTGATCAGGGCCGTCCGCACTGAACGTTCGTTCGGCCCCGGAGTCCCACCATTCACTGCCGTGTCATCCGGCCGTGAGTCGCAAACAGGCCAACCTGATGTGCGCACGATCGATCACCCCGGAACTGGTCCGATCCCTCTGGAGCCGCTGGTTTAGCGCCAGTTCAGGCCGGACGGCCGCGCCGGTCCCCCTGGTCGGGGACGGCGGGGCCGGGCGCCCGGCCGGACCGGAGGGCAGCGGAGAACCGACCGGACCGCCGGTTCGGCCGTGGCTGAATCGTTGGCATGCGGAGCCCACTGCGGAGCCCGCTGCCGGGTGCGGTCAGGGCCCGTCGGCCAGCGCGGCGGCCAGCTGGCTGCGGCGCCGGATACCCAGTTTGCGGTAGATCCGGCTGAGCGTGCCCTCGACCGTCTTGAGCGAGACGAACAGCTGCCCGGCCGCCTGCCGGTTGCTCGCCCCCTGACCGACCAGCACCGCCAACCGCAGCTCGGCCGCGGTCAGTTCGACCGGCCGGTCCGCCCCCGGCGCGGTCCCGTTCAGCCGGGACAGCAGCTCCCGCACCAGGCCCAGCCACGGCTGCGCCCCGGCCCCCGCGAACAGCTCCTCCGCCTCCTCCCAGGCCGCCCGGGCCGCCGCCTGCCGCCGCCGGGACCGCTCGAACCGGCCCCGCGCCACCAGGGTCCTGGCCCGTTCGACCGGCAGCCCGCAGCCGCCGAACCCGGCGGCCGAGCGGTGCAACAGCTCCGCCGCCCGCTCGGCCGCGCCGGATCTGGCCAGCAGCACGCCCCTGGCCCGATCCCAGGCCGCGGCCGCCCCGGGTGCGGCCGCGAGCCGGCCGTCGACCCGCTCCAACCAGCGTCCGGCGGCCTCGAGTTCACCGGCGGCGACCAGCGCCTCGATCGCGTCCGGCTGCCAGCGGAACATGGTCGGATCCCCCGCCCGGCCCGCCTCCGCGGCGGCCAGCGCCGCGAAGGCCGCCACCGCACCCGCCACGTCCCCGGTGTGGTGCCTGGCCAGCCCCAGCACCCAGAGGTTGCGGGCCAGGTGCAGGGTGTCGCCCTCCTCCTCCGCCGCCCCCGCCCCGCAGGCGGCGTACCGGAGCGCGGCGCCGAAGGACCCGCCGAAGCACTCCGCCAGCGCGCCCGAGTACCAGGCGGGCCCGAGCGAGAGCCCGGCCGAGACCGAGACCCGGACCGCCCGGTCGGCCCACTCCAGCGCCCCGGCGCAGGCGCCCGAGCGGGTGTCCACCTCGGCCAGGCTGCGCCAGATGTCGACCAGGTCCTCGGTGTCGCCGTGCCGTTCCGCCACCGTCAGCAGGGTGCTCAACTGCCCTCGCGCCCACGGCAGTCGGTCGTCGAAGACCGCGTGCCGGGCGGCCAGGTACTGCGCGCTGTTGCGGATGCCGAACTCCTGCGCCGGTACCTCCAGGGCCAGCGCCCGGTCCAGCGTGCCGGCCGCGTCACCCGTCCCGAGCACCCGCTCCATCCGGGCCCGCATGGTCAGCGCGGCCGCCTCCAGCGGGACCCGGCCGCTCCGGTGCGCCAGCTCGGCCGCCCGGCCCGCCGCCCGCAGCGCCTCCTCCGGCGCCCCGTGCGCGATGTTGGCGGTGATCGCGGCCCGCAGCTCGACCGCCGCCAGCAGCCCGGGGTCGGTGCCCGCCAGGTCGCGGCAGCGGGCCAGCAGCGGATCGACCCCGGCCAGGGCCTGGCTGTGCACGTCGACCACCGCCAGCAGCGCCGCCACCTGGTGCTCGGCCCCCGCCCGCGCCGCCCCCACCGCATCGGCCACCTGCCAGGCCAGATCGGCCCGGCCCGCGGCCGCCGCCTCCCCGGCCGCCGCACCGAGCCGGGCCGACCGCCGGGCCGCCTCCGCCACCGGGGTCAACTCGGCCGACAGTACGAGCAGTTCCGCCGCCAGCTCGCGCTCACCGTGCTGCCGTGCGGTGGCCGCCGCCGCCTCGACCTGCCCGGCCAGCTCCGCCGCCGGACCGCCCGGGTGGCCGAGCGCGCGGTGCCGGACCGCCTGGACCGGATCGTCGACGGCACCGGCCAGGGTCCGGTGCACGGCGCACCGCTCGTCCCGCCCCGTGGTCCGCACCGCCGCCCCGGCCAGCAGCCCGGCGGTGAACCGGACCGCCGGCCACGGCAGGTCGGCGGCCAGCACGCCGGCCCGCTGCGCCTGCCGCAGGTGTTCCTCCGCCTCCGCCCGGCCCGCCCGGAGCAGCAGCGCCGCGGTCGGCCGGTGGGCCAGGCCGGCCACCAGCAGGGTGCGTCGCACCTCGGCGGGCAGCGTGGCCAGCCAGGCCTCGGCCGCCTCCTGCGCCCGGGCCGGCAGCACCAGCCGCCCCCGCGCCGACGGCGGTGACTGGGCCAGCTCGGTGCAGCACAGCGCGGTCAACAGCCGGTGGCCGCCGCACTGCTGCTGCAGCGGCGCGGCCCACCGGGTCGGCAGCCCGTGCGCGGCCAGCAGGGCGCCGGTCTCCTGCACGTCCAGGTCCGGCACCCGGAGCTCGACCGGGTGCCCGCCGAGCAGCGCCCCGGCCGCCCGGGCCCGCCCGTCGACCCGCTCGGTGACCACCGCCCGCAGCCGGGGTGCGGGGACGGTGCGCAGCGCGTAGCCGAGCAGGTCGGCATCGGCCGGGTCGAGCCACTGTGCCCCGTCCACCACCAACAAGTAGTCGTCGCCCGCCAGCAGTTCGGCCACCGCGAGCCGGGCCGCGACCACCTCCCCGACCGGCTCCCCGACCAACTGCGGCCCCGGCGGGCTGCGGTGCAGCAGCCGGTCCACCACCGCGCGCCGGGCGGGCGGGAGCGCCGCCACCGCAGCGGCGGGGCAGCCGGACAGCAGCTGCGCGACCGCGCCGAGCGGACGGCCCCGGTCACCGGCACCCGGGCTGACCCGCAGCACGGTCCGCCAGCCGGGCAGCGCATCGAGCAGCTCGGCGACCAGGGTGCTCTTCCCGGCTCCCCAGGGCCCGGTCAGCACCAGCCGGCCGGGCCCGGCCAGGACGGACAGCGCCCGGTGCAGCGCCGGGGACGGGCTCGGTTCGGTACCCACGGCACGGACCGTAGGCGCCTTCGGTCCCGACGGCAACGGCCCGGACCGGGCCGGGGCCGGAACAAGGGTTTCCCCTCGTGCCCGGCCGCCGCGCCGGCACCGCAAGGGTTTCCTCCGATGCCGCCAACCACCGTGCCGGGCCAGGGTGTTGCCCACTCCGGACCGCCCCGCCCCACCGGGCCGCGGTCGCCCCCTCCCGAGAGGAACTCCCGTGCGAGCTCTCCCCCTCCGGCCCCTGGTGGCCGGACTCGCCGCCGCCCTCACGCTGGCCGGCCTGGTCGCCGCGCCCGCCACCGCCGCCCCGCCCGCCACCGCGCCCGCCGCACCGCCGGTCCCGGAGCAGGTCCTGACCGCCATGCAGCGCGACTTCGGCCTGACGGCGGCCCAGGTCCGGGCCAGGATCGCCGACGAGAGCGCGGCGGGCCGGACCGCCACCCTGGTCCGGGGCCGACTCGGCGACCGGGTGTCCGGCCTCTGGTTCGACGCCGCCACCGGCCGCCTGCACGCCGCCGTCACCACGTCGGCGGACGCCGACGCCACCGCTCTGGCCGGCGCCGTTCCGCAGCAGGTCCGGTACGGTGCGGCCGAGTTGACCGCCACCGCCCGGGCCGTCTCCGCCCTGGTCGGCCCGGGCGTGCCGGGGGTCAGGTCCTGGGGCCCGGACGTCCGGAACAACCGGATCGAGATCGCCGTCGCCCGCACCGGCCGGACGGCGGCCACCGAGGCGTTCCTGGTCCGGGTCCGCGAGTTCGGCCAGCTGGTCCGGATCGCCGACACCGACCAGGTGCCCCGGCAGCAGGCGGACGTGGTCGGCGGCGAGAAGTGGATACCGGGCAGCGAGAGCCCGTGCTCGATCGGCTTCCCGGTCACCCGCAGCAACGGCGGGGCGAAGGCCTTCCTGACGGCCGGTCACTGCACCAACGACGCCGACCAGGCCGCGTACGGCAAGGACGGCACCCGGGTCGGCATCTCCAACCGGGGCGGCACCGGCAGCGTGAACGCCCGCGAGGGCGACATGGGCATCGTCGACGTCGACCAGGCCGGGTGGAACGTGGTGGCCCGGGTGGCCGGGTACGGCTCGGGCGACGTCACCGTCACCGGCTCGGCCGACGCCGTGGTGGGCACCGCGATCTGCCGCTCCGGCCAGACCACCGGGCTGCGCTGCGGCGAGGTGACCAAGGTGGACCAGAGCGTCGACTACGGCACCGTGGTGATCGACGGGCTGTCGTACTCCAGCGCCTGCTCGGCCGGCGGCGACTCCGGCGGTGCGTACGTCACCGCGACCGGGGGCAAGGCGGTGGGTCTGCACTCCGGCGGCGGCAGTGCCACCTGCACCTCGGGGAGCGGCGAGAAGTTCACCATCTTCCAGCCCGTCAACGAGGCCCTGACCAGGTTCGGCGCCGCCCTGGTGGTCTCCGCCCCGCAGCCCGGCGCCGTCACCGTCGCGGCCGTCTCCGACCGCAGCACCGTGCTCGGAACGGCGGTCGAGCTGCGGAACAGCGCCGAGGGCGGCACCGCCCCGTACACCTGGTCTGCCACCGGCCTCCCGGCCGGCCTCGCCCTCGCCGCCGCGACCGGTACGGTCACCGGCACTCCCACCACCGCAGGGAGGTCCTCGGTCACCGTGACCGCCACCGACAGCGCCGGCCGCACCGGCTCCACCTCGTTCGCCTGGACGGTGACCTCCGCCCAGGGCGGCACGCCGGTGCTGGCCAACCCCGGCAACCAGACCGTGTACCTCGGACGGCCCGTCAACCTGCCGCTGCAGGCGACCGGCGGCACCGCTCCGTACACCTTCAAGGCGGTCGGCCTGCCGGCCGGCCTGGCCCTCAACGCCGCCACCGGCACCGTCACCGGTACTCCCACCGCCTGGGGCTTCCGCTCCAGCACCCTGACCGTGACCGACGCCGCCGGCCGCTCCGCCTCGGTCAACGTGACCTGGAACGTGTACTTCTGACCCGGCGCCGGGGCGCCCGCCACCCGGCGGGAGCCCCGGCCCGCGCACCGCCCCCGTGACCCGTCACCGCCCGTCTCGTTGGACCTCTGAATGTGTACCGGCGACAAGGAGTGACGCATGCTGCAGGTGGCGATCGAGGACATCGAGGTCGGCCCGGGGCACGTGTACGAGTGGGCTCTGACCTCCCTTCGGACGGACGGCGGGGAGGCGGCCGCCGGGCAGCGCAGCATCACCGGCTTCAACCAGGCCAAGCACTTCACCGTGGCCCAGCACGCCCAGAGCGTGAACGACCCGGTCCGGTCCTACGTTGCCGGAACGTTCACCCTCCCCGGCCCGGTCGACCTGGACGCGCTCGAAGCCTCGATCCTGGACTTCGTCCGGCGGCACGAGGTGCTGCGCTCGGTCTACCACCCGCTCGCCGGGGACGTCTCCTGCGACATCCTGCGGCCGGACGAGGTGGCGCTCGAACGCAGTTGCGCCGGGCGGCTGGACTCCGCCGAGGAGGTCCGGCGCCACCTGCACGCGACCTTCAAGCGCGTCGACACCCTCGCCTGGCCACTGATCGTCATGGGTGTGGTGCTGCACGAGGACTCGGCCACCGTCTACTTCTCCTGCGACCACCTGGTGACCGACGGCCTGTCCACCGTGATCGCCGTGAACGACATCTCCTCCGCGTACGCGGCCCGCACCCTCGGCCGGCCCCGGGCCGCGGCCGAGGTCGGCAGCTACCTGGCCTTCAGCCGGGACCAGCGCCGGCAGAACCGGGCGCTCGACGCCGACGACGAACGGCTCGACCACTGGCGCGGGTTCATCGCCCGCAGCGGCAGCTTCTTCCCCCGCTTCCCGCTGGAGCTGGGCGTCGAGCCCGGCCGCCTCTACACCTCCGTCAACGAGACCGAGCACCTGCTCGACGCCGACGAGACCGCCGCGCTGGAGTCGCACTGCCGCACGGCGGGCGGCCGCCTCTCGATGGGCCTGCTGGCCGCGCTCGCCATGGCGATCCGGGCGGAGGGCGGCCCGGAGGTCTACCGGGGCCTGATGCCGGTGAACGAGCGCGGCCGCGGTGAGTACGCCGAGGCGGTCGGCTGGTTCATCAACACGCTGCCGATCGAGTTCGCGGTCGGGCCGGGCAGCAGTTTCACCGAGGTGCTCGCCAACGCGGAGCAGGCGCTGGCCACCATGCGCGCCCACGCCGACGTCCACTTCGTCAAGGCCTGGCGGCTGCTGGCCCCGGTCGAGTACGCGAACCTCCGGTTCTGGCCCCACGCCGTCAACTTCTTCTCCTACCTCGACTTCCGCCGGACCCCGGGGGCCGAGCACCACGGCGCCCTCCGGCCAAGGACGCACGTCTGGGTCTCCGGCTGCAACGGCCTGCTGCTCTGGCTCCACCGCAACGACGACGGCCTGCACCTCAACTCCATCTACGTCGACACCCCGCAGGCCGCCCGCACCAAGTCCGCCCTGGTCCACACCCTGACCCGGACCCTCCGGTCCGCCTACCAGCCGGTTCCGCTCCCCCGGCCCCGGCCGGCCGGCCCGGCCGACCTCGCCCGCCGGGTCCCGGCCGCCAGCGGCACGGCCTGAACGGGTGTCAGCCGAGGGCCGGGATGATCCGGGCGCCGTAGGCGTCGATGGTCTCCTCCTGGGCGTCGTGCATGTCGTAGACCGCGAACTGGTCGACGCCGAGGTCCCGCAGCCGGCCGAGCTTCTCCAGGTGGGCCTCCACCGGGCCCAGCAGGCAGAAGCGGTCCACGATCTCGTCCGGGACGAAGTCGGTGGAGGGGTTCCCGGCCCGGCCGTGGTGGCTGTAGTCGTAGCCCTTGCGGGCCCTGATGTACTCGGTCAGGTCCTCGGGGACCAGGCCGGAGTGCTCGCCGTAGCGGGAGACCAGGTCGGCGACGTGGTTGCCGACCATGCCGCCGAACCAGCGGCACTGGTCCCGGGCGTGGGCCAGGGCCGCTGACGAGTCGTCGGCCGTGACGTAGGCGGGCGCGGCCACGCAGATGGTGACGGCGCCGGGGTCGCGGCCGGCCTCGGTCGCGGCCTGCCGCACCGCCTTGACCATCCACTCGGTCAGGAAGGGGTCGGCGAGCTGGAGGATGAAGCCGTCGGCCTTCTGCCCGGCCAGGGCGAGCGCCTTCGGTCCGTAGGCCGCCATCCAGACCGGCAGCCTGCCGTCCTTGATCCAGGGGATCCGGACCGGGTTGCCGTCGACCTGCGCCTCGCGGCCCTCGGCCAGGTCCCGGATCACGTCGATGGCGTCCCCGAGCCGGGCCAGCGTGTTGGGGGCCCGGCCGGCCACCCGCATCGCGGAGTCGCCGCGCCCGATGCCGCAGACGGTGCGGTTGCCGTACATGTCGTTCAGGGTGGCGAAGGTGGAGGCGGTCACCTCCCAGGTGCGAGTGCCGGGGTTGGTCACCATCGGACCGACGTGCAGCTGCTCCGTGTTGGCGAGGATCTGGCTGTAGATGACGAACGGTTCCTGCCACAGGACCGCCGAGTCGAAGGTCCAGCCGTAGCGGAATCCGTTCCGCTCGGCGCGTTGCATCAGGCCGACCACCCGGGAGGCGGGCGGGTCGGTCTGCAGGACGAGGCCGAAGTCCATTCATGGCTCCTTGCGGGAGGTGCGGGGAGGTGCGGGCGCCGGGGCCTGCCGGCCCCGGCCCCTGGTCACAGGTACTGACAGGTCGAGCGCTGCTGGTACCGCCCGTGCCCGGCCCGGCCGAGGTAGGCGTCCCCGTCCACCACCACCGTGCCCCGGGACAGCACGGTGCGCGCCCGGCCGGTCAACTGCCGTCCCTCGTACGCCGAGTAGTCCACGTTCATGTGGTGGGTGGCGGCCGAGACGGTCTGCACGGCGGTCGGGTCGTAGACCACCAGGTCGGCGTCGGCGCCCGGCGTGACGGTGCCCTTGCGCGGGTAGAGCCCGAACATCCGGGCCGGGGTGGCGCAGGCGATCTCGATCCACCGACGGCGGGTCAGGTGCCCGTCCAGCACCGCCTGGTGCAGCAGGTCCATCCGGTTCTCGACGCCCGGCAGACCGTTCGGGATCTTCGAGAAGTCGCCCCGGCCGAGGTCCTTCTGGCCGGTGAAGCAGAACGGGCAGTGGTCGGTGGAGACCACCTGGAGGTCGTTGGTGCGCAGGCCGCGCCAGAGCGCGGCCTGGTGCTCGCGCGGGCGCAGCGGCGTGGAGCAGACGTACTTGGCGCCCTCGAAGCCCGGCTCGGCCAGGTTGTCGGTCGACAGGTAGAGGTACTGCGGGCAGGTCTCGCCGAACACCGGCAGGCCCTCGTCCCGGGCCCTGGCCAGCTCGGCCACGGCCGAGGCGGCCGAGACGTGCACCACGTACAGCGGGGAGCCCGCCACCTGGGCGAGCTTGATCGCCCGGTGGGTGGCCTCGGCCTCCAGCAGCTCCCGCCGCACCTCGCCGTGGTAGCGCGGGTCGGTCTTCCCGGCGGCCAGCGCCTGTTCGACCAGGACGTCGATCGCGATGCCGTTCTCGGCGTGCATCATGATCAGCCCGCCGTTGTCGGCGCCGCGCTGCATCGCGCGCAGGATCTGGCCGTCGTCGCTGTAGAAGACGCCGGGGTAGGCCATGAACAGCTTGAACGAGGTCACCCCCTCCCCGACCAGCAGGTCCATCTCCTTGAGGCTCGACTCGTTCACGTCGCCGAGGATCATGTGGAAGGCGTAGTCGATCGCGCAGACGCCCGCGGCCTTGGCGTGCCAGGCGTCCAGCCCGGCCCGCAGGCTCGAACCGACCGACTGGACCGCGAAGTCCACGATGGTGGTGGTGCCGCCGAAGGCGGCGGCCCGGGTGCCGGTCTCGAAGGTGTCGCTGGCCTCGGTGCCGCCGAACGGCAGCTGCATGTGGGTGTGGGCGTCCACGCCGCCGGGGATGACGTACTGTCCGGTGGCGTCGATCACCCGGTCCGCCGTCCAGCCGTCGGCGACGTCGCTGCCGGTGGCGGCGAGTGCGACCACCTGCTCGCCCTCGATCAGCACGTCGGCGTGCATCTCCTCGGCGGCGGTGATCACCAGACCGCCGCGGATCACGGTGCGGGGCATCCGACTCCTCCTCAGGCCTCGGTCAGCGGGCCGTAGGCGTCCGGCCTGCGGTCCCGGTAGAACGCCCACTGCTGCCGCACCTGCTCGATCAGGTCCAGGTCGAGGTCGCGCACCACCAGCTCCTCGTCCTTGTCGGAGGCGACCTCACCGACGAACTGGCCGCGCGGGTCGACGAAGTAGGAGGTGCCGTAGAAGTCGTTGTCGCCGTACTCCTCCACCCCGACCCGGTTGATCGCGGCGATGTAGTACTCGTTCGCCACCGCGGCGGCGGGCTGCTCCAGCTGCCAGAGGTAGGCGGACAGGCCCCGGCTGGTGGCCGAGGGGTTGTAGACGATCTCGGCCCCGGCCAGGCCGAGTGCGCGCCAGCCCTCGGGGAAGTGCCGGTCGTAGCAGATGTAGACGCCGACCTTGCCGACCGCGGTGTCGAAGACCGGCCAGCCGAGGTTGCCGGGCTTGAAGTAGTACTTCTCCCAGAAGCCCTTCACCTGCGGGATGTGGTGCTTGCGGTACTTGCCGAGGTAGGAGCCGTCGGCGTCGATCACGGCGGCGGTGTTGTAGTAGAAGCCGGACTGCTCGACCTCGTACACCGGCACCACCATGACCAGGCCCAGCTCCTTGGCCAGCGCCTGCATCCGCCGCACCGTCGGCCCGTCCGGCACCGGCTCGGCCCAGCGGTAGTGCTCGGGCTCCTGCACCTGGCAGAAGTAGGGGGCGTTGAACACCTCCTGGAATCCGATGACCTGTGCGCCCTGGGCGGCGGCGTCGCGCGCCGCGCGCTCGTGGGCCGCGGTCATCGTCTCCTTGTCGCCGGTCCACCCGGTCTGGAACAGGGCGGCGCGTACCACTCGACTCATGACGGACTCCCTCGCAGCAGCGGTGTGACCGTGAGACTAGGAGTAATGCCCGCCTGTGACCCGCGTCACGCGCCGGGAGCCGGAACTTCTCTCTCCAGCTGAGAGCGCTCTCAGTTGACTTCACTACCCGAACGCCGAGCGCCGCGATGACCCACCGTCAGGCCCCTTTTCCTGCAAGGGGGAAGAAGTCCGCGCATTGACATTGCCATGACTTGAAGGGCATCCGTAGGATCTCGGCCGAGAGCGCTCTCAGCAAGGTCCGCACCCCCTTCTTCCCCCAGACAAGGGTGGTTTCCCCCATGGCTGCTGCAACCCGCCCACGTCGCCGACCCCTCGGCGGACTCCTGTCCCTGCTCAGCGCCGGCCTGCTGGCCGCCGCCCTGCTCGCCACCCCGACCCCCGGCCCGGCCGCCGCACCGCTCGGCGGCACCGCACCGGTCGCCGCCTCGACCTGGAACGACGACTTCAACGGACCGGCCGGCTCGGCCGTCGACCCCGCCAAGTGGACGATGGAGACCGGCGGTTCGGGCAACGGAAACCACGAGCTCCAGTACTACACGGCGGGCGCCCAGAACGCCGCCCTGGACGGCCAGGGCAACCTGGTGATCACCGCCAGGCGCAGCACCGACGCGGGGCTCGGCTGCTGGTACGGCACCTGCCAGTACACCTCGGCCCGGCTGAACACCGCCCGCACCTTCACCCAGGCGTACGGGCACTTCGAGTCCCGGATCAAGATCCCGCGCGGCCAGGGCATCTGGCCCGCCTTCTGGATGCTCGGCAACGACCTCGGCACGGCGGGCTGGCCCACCAGCGGCGAGCTGGACGTGATGGAGAACATCGGCCGCGAGCCGGGCACCGTGCACGGGACCATCCACGGCCCGGGCTACTCGGGCGCGGGCGGCATCGGCGCCGCGTACACCCTCGGCGGCGGGCAGGCCTTCGCCGACGCCTTCCACACCTTCGCGGTGGACTGGAGCCCCACCGCGATCACCTGGTCCGTGGACGGCAACGCCTACCAGACCCGCACCCCGGCCGACCTGGGCGGCAACCGCTGGGTCTTCGACCACCCGTTCTTCGTCATCCTCAACCTGGCGGTCGGCGGCGACTGGCCCGGCAGCCCTGACGGTTCGTCGGCGTACCCGCAGACCATGACGGTCGACTACGTGCACACCACCACCTGGGGCGGCAGCTCCGGCCAGCCGTACACCGGGCGGATCACCGGCCCCGGCGGCATGTGCGTGGACGTGGCCGGCGCCTCCAGCGCCGACCGCACGCCGATCCAGCTGCACAACTGCAACGGCGCCGCCGCCCAGCAGTGGACGGTGGGCACCGACGGCACCGTCCGCGCCTTCGGCAAGTGCCTGGACGTGGACGCCGCCTCGCACAACGACGGCGCGGTGATCCAGCTCTACACCTGCAACGGGACCAGCGCGCAGCAGTGGACCTACCGCTCCGGCAAGGACTTCCTGAACCCCGGCTCGGGCAAGTGCCTGGACTCCCCGAACGGTTCCGCCGCCGACGGCACCCGGCTCCAGCTGTGGACCTGCAACGGTTCCGCCGCGCAGAAGTGGACCCTGGGCTGATCCCCCGGTGCGGGCGGGGGCACCGGCCCCGCCCGCACCGTCCGAGGGACCGTCAGCAATCGCAGCTGACGGTCAGGGTGATCGACTCCGGCGGCGGCGGGGAGTTCAGGTACGGCGCGATCCAGGCACTGACGCCGTTCTCCCCGGTCCTGGTCCAGCGGACCCGCTGGTCCGCGCCGAGCGGGCTGCCGTCCCCGTTGGTGACGGTCCAGTCGACCGGGTGCTGGCCCGCCGGACAGTAGGCCGTCACCCCGCCGGGGGGACCGGTCACCGCGACGGTCTCGGCGGCGTGGGCCGGGCCGGCCAGCAGCGCGGTGAGGCCGGCTGCGGCCAGGGCGGCGCCCAGGAGTCGCTTGCGCATGGATGTCCTTCCGTCGTCCGCCCCACTGGTTCGGGGGCGATCGACAGGATTCTCTCCGTCACCCACCGCGATAATCCGGATGCGCAGCGGAGTCACCCGCCCGAGTGGACGGCGCCCCGGCCCGGCCGTGCGCGCCCGAGCTTTGCCGGGGGCGAGCCCGACCAGGCAAGATGGCCCGGTGACCCTCCTCGACCTGATGCCGAAGCCCGCTACCCCCGACGCGCTGTACGAGACCTTCGCCGAATGGGCGCAGGACCGCGGCATCACGCTCTACCCCGCCCAGGAGGAGGCGCTGATCGAGCTGGTCTCGGGCAACAACGTCATCCTGGCCACGCCCACCGGGTCGGGGAAGAGCCTGGTCGCGGCAGGTGCGCACTTCGCCGCGCTGGCCGAGGGCAAGCGCACCTTCTACACCGCGCCGATCAAGGCCCTGGTGTCGGAGAAGTTCTTCGACCTGGTGAAGATGTTCGGCACCGAGCAGGTCGGCATGATGACGGGCGACGCCAGCGTCAACCCGACCGCGCCGATCATCTGCTGCACCGCCGAGGTGCTCGCCAACATCGCGCTGCGCGACGGCGCCCAGGCCGACATCGGCCAGGTGGTGATGGACGAGTTCCACTTCTACGCCGAGCCGGACCGGGGCTGGGCCTGGCAGATCCCGATCCTCGAACTCCCGCACGTGCAGTTCCTGCTGATGTCCGCCACCCTCGGCGACGTCCGCCGGTTCGAGGAGGACCTGACCCGCCGCACCGGCCGCCCGACCACCGTGGTCCGCTCGGCCACCCGCCCGGTGCCGCTGTTCTACGAGTACCGCCGCACCAACATCCACGACACCCTGGAAGAGCTGCTGAAGACCGGTCAGGCACCGGTCTACGTCGTGCACTTCACCCAGAAGGAAGCCGTCGAGCGGGCCCAGTCGCTGATGAGCATCAACATGTGCACCAAGGCGGAGAAGGACGCCATCGCCGACCTGATCGGCGGCTTCCGGTTCACCACCAAGTTCGGCCGCAACCTCTCCCGGTACGTCCGGCACGGCATCGGCGTGCACCACGCCGGCATGCTGCCCAAGTACCGCCGCCTGGTCGAACGGCTGGCCCAGGCCGGTCTGCTCAAGGTGATCTGCGGCACCGACACGCTCGGCGTCGGGGTCAACGTGCCGATCCGCACGGTGCTGTTCACCGCGCTCTCCAAGTACGACGGCCAGCGGGTCCGGGTGCTCCGGGCCCGGGAGTTCCACCAGATCGCCGGGCGGGCCGGCCGGGCCGGCTTCGACACCGTCGGCCAGGTGGTGGCCCAGGCGCCCGAGCACGTGATCGAGAACGACAAGATGGTCGCCAAGGCCGGTGACGACCCGAAGAAGAAGCGCAAGGTGGTCCGGAAGAAGGCCCCCGAGGGCTTCGTCAGCTGGTCCGAGGAGACCTTCGAGCGCCTGATCGGCGCCGACCCGGAGCCGCTGGTCTCCCGGTTCAAGGTCAGCCACGCCATGCTGCTCTCGGTGATCGGCCGCCCGGGCAACGCCTTCGAGGCGATGCGCCACCTGCTGACGGACAACCACGAGGAGCGCTCGGCCCAGCGCCGGCACATCCGCAGCGCGATCGCCATCTACCGCTCGCTGCTCGCGGGCGGAGTGGTCGAGCGGCTGCCGGAGCCGGACGCCGAGGGCCGGATCGTCCGCCTCACCGTGGACCTGCAGGAGAACTTCGCGCTGAACCAGCCGCTCTCCACCTTCGCGCTGGCCGCCTTCGAGCTGCTCGACCAGGAGTCCCCCTCCTACGCGATGGACATCGTCTCGGTGGTCGAGGCCACCCTGGACGACCCGCGCCAGATCCTCGCCTCGCAGCAGAACAAGGCGCGCGGCGAGGCGATCGGCGAGATGAAGCGGGACGGCATCGAGTACGAGGAGCGGATGGAGCGGCTCCAGGACATCACCTATCCCAAGCCGCTCGAGGAGCTGCTCGACCACGCCTACGAGGTCTACCGCCAGGCCCACCCGTGGATCGGCGACCACCACCTGGCGCCCAAGTCCGTGGTCCGCGACCTGTACGAGCGGGCGATGACCTTCTCCGACTACGTCGGCCACTACGACCTGGCCCGCACCGAGGGCATCGTGCTGCGCTACCTGGCCGGGGCGTTCAAGGCGCTGGAGCAGACCGTCCCGGACGACCTGAAGACCGACGACCTCAAGGACGTCATCGCCTGGCTCGGCGAGCTGGTCCGCCAGGTCGACTCCAGCCTGCTGGACGAGTGGGAGCAGCTGGCCAACCCCACCTCCCCGGAGTCCGCCGAGGTCCGGCTCGACGACAAGCCCGCCCCGGTCACCGCCAACGCCCGCGCCTTCCGGGTCCTGGTACGGAACGAGATGTTCCGCCGGGTCGAGCTCTGCGCGCTCGAACAGTACGGCACGCTGGGCGAGTTGGACGGCGAGTACGGCTGGGACCGGGACCGCTGGGCGGACGCGATGGACGCGTACTGGGAGGAGCACGACGACCTCGGTACCGGCCCGAACGCGCGCGGCCCCAAGATGCTGCTGATCGAGGAGGACCCGGAGGAGGGCTCCTGGCGGGTCCGGCAGATCTTCGAGGACCCGGCCGGCGACCAGGACTGGGGCATCAGCGCCGAGGTCGACCTGTACGGCTCGGACGAGGAGGGCCGCGCGGTGCTGCGCGTCACCGGGGTGAACCGCCTGGACGGCTGACGGTCCGTCGCCCCTTTGAGGCCGCCCGGGTGCACCGGGCGGCCTCCGGCGTTCCCAGCAAGCTCCCAGCTGCTTCCCAGGGGTACGAACAGCGGCCGTCAGGGGTTGTCAGGGCGCCGAGCCGTCCACCATGATCTGCCTAACCAGGCGTCCCCGCCGCCGAGTTCACCGGCCGTCGGGCGGTCGTCGGCACCCCTGCCTCCGCCCGCTCCGAGGACACCCATGCCCGCGCTGCCCCGCACCGTCCGGATCGGCTACGGCCTCGGCTCGCTGGGCACCGGCACCTTCGGCACCGTCCCCGGGCTGATCCTGCTGTACTACCTGACCGACGTGCTGGCGGTGCCGGCCGCGGTGGCGGGGGCCGCCGTGTTCCTGCCCAAGGCCTGGGACGTGCTGGTCAACCCGCTGGTCGGCGCGCTCTCCGACCGCAGCCGTCTGCCCGGTGGGCCGCGCCGCCCGTTCCTGCTGATCGGCGCCTGCACGCTGCCACCGCTGTTCGCGCTGATCTTCGCCGCCCCGCCGCTGCGCGGTGCCGCGGCGGCCGGGTACGTCGCGGTGCTGTTCCTGCTGGCGGCCACCGCCTACGCGGTCTTCCAGGTCCCCTACGTCGCGCTGCCGGCCGAGATGACCCGGGACCAGGGCGAGCGGGCCCGGGTGCTCGGCTGGCGGGTCGGCTTCCTGGGGGTGGCGATCCTGCTCTCGGGCGCGCTGGCCCCGGCGCTCGCGCACGCCGGCGGGGACGGCCCGGCGGGCTACCGGCTGATGGGCCTGGCGGTGGCCGGGCTGCTGGCGGTCGGGATGTTCGGGGCCTGGTTCTGCACCCGGCACGCCCCGGTGGTCGCGCGCAACGACTCCGAGCCCTCGCTGCGGGCCCAGCTGGCGACGGCGCGGGACAACCCGGCCTTCCTGAACCTGGCGGGCATGTGGACGCTCCAGGCGCTGGCGGTCGGGGTGATGCTCGCGGGCGTGCAGTACTTCGCCACCTACACCCTGGGGTCGGCGACCGCCGTCACGCCGCTGTTCGCCTGCATGATCGGGCCGTTGGTGCTGGTGATGCCGCTGTGGAACCGACTGGCGTCCCGGCGGGGCGTCAAGTACGCGCAGTGGTGCGCCAGTTCACTGTTCCTGGCGGCCGCACTGGCGCTCTCGCTCACCCCGTCCGCCGGGGCCTGGCTGGGGTACGCCGCCGTCGCCCTGGTCGGAATCGCCTACGCGGGGCTCCAGTTGCTGCCGCTGACCATGCTCGCCGACACGTTGGCCGCCGACACCCGCCGGACCGGCCGGACCAGGGCCGGCACCTTCACCGGGCTGTGGACCGCCGCCGAGACGCTCGGCCTCGCCCTCGGCGCCGGGGCCTTCGCCGCCGTCCTGGCGGCCACCGGCTTCCGCTCCTCCGACGCCGGCCACCGGGTGGCGCAGCCGGGCTCGGCGCTCACCGGCATCACCGTCGGCATGGGCCTGCTGCCCGCCCTCCTCACCGCGCTGAGCCTCTGGCTGCTGCACCGCTACTCCCTCGACGAGGAAGAGACCGCCGATGTCCGCTGAGCTTGCCCCCGCCCGGTCGGCCCCCGAGGTCCTGGCCGAACTCCGCGCCCTGCGCGGCGCCGACGCCCCGACCCGGGGCGGCCGCACCTTCGCCTACGTCTACGACGCCGCGCTGGCGGGTCTGGACGAGCTGGCGGCCGCCGCGTACACCGAGTACGCCACCGTCAACGGCCTGGACATGACCGTCTTCCCGAGCGTCGCCCGGCTGGAGAACGACGTGGTCGGCGCGGCGGCCGCGCTGCTCGGCGCACCGGGCGTGCAGGGCAGCTTCACCAGCGGCGGCACCGAGAGCATCCTGCTCGCCGTGAAGACCGCCCGCGACCACGCCAGGGCGGTGCGCGGGGTGACGCGGCCCCAGCTGCTGCTGCCGTCCACCGCGCACGCCGCGTTCCACAAGGCGGCCGGCTACCTCGGGCTGGAGACCGTGGTGGTCCCGGTGGACCCGGAGACCTGCCGGGCCGACGCCGACGCGGTCGCGGCGGCGATCACCGACCGCACCGTGCTGACCGTCGCCTCCGCGCCGTCCTACCCGCACGGGGTGGTCGACCCGGTGGCCGCGATCGCGGCCGCCGCGGCCGAGCGCGGCGTGCTCTGCCACGTGGACGCCTGCATCGGCGGCTGGCTGCTGCCGTACCTGCGCCGGGCCGGGCGCCCGGTGCCGGCCTTCGACCTGACCGTGCCGGGGGTCACCTCGCTCTCGGTGGACCTGCACAAGTACGGCTATGCCGACAAGGGCGCCTCGGTGGTGCTCTACCGCGACGCGGAGCTGCGCCGGTACCAGTACTTCGCGCACGCCGGCTGGCCCGGCTACCCGGTGATCAACCCGACCGTGCAGGGCACCAAGTCGGCCGGGCTGCTGGCCCAGGCCTGGGCGGTGCTGCGGCACGTCGGCGAGGACGGGTACACCGCGCTCGCCGCCGGGGTCGCGGACGCCTCCGACCGGCTGCTGGCGGGGCTGCGCGGGATCGAGGGCGTCCGGGTGCTCGGCGACCCGGCCGCCGGGCTGGTCTCGTTCACCCTGCGGGAGGGGACCAGCCTGCTGCTGCACCTGGCCGACGAGCTGCGCGAGCGCGGCTGGTACCTCCAACCCCAGCTCTCGCACGGCGGGTTGCCCGCCAATCTGCACCTCACCCTGACCCCCGCCACGGTCGGCCGGGTCGACCTCCTGCTGGCCGACCTGGCCGAGGCGCTGGCGGCGGCCCGCGCCCTGCCGCCGGTCGCCGTCGATCCAGGCGTGCTCGACCTGGCGGCCGCGCTCGACCCGGAGTCGCTGGGCCCGGACGAGGTCGCCGCCGTGCTGGCCTTCGCCGGCCTGCCCGGCCCGGGCGGGCTGCCGAGCCGGATGGCTCCGGTGCTGGTCCTGCTGGACGCGCTGCCGGAGCCGCTGCAGGAGCGGCTGCTGGCGGAGTTCGTGGGCTCGATCTTCCGGATCTGAGCCCGTACGGATCCGGGCTCAGCGGGGGTCGAGACCGCTCAGCAGCTCCGGCAGGTCCCGGCTGTGCAGCACGCCGAGCGTCCTGGTCGCGCGGGTGAGGGCGACGTAGAGGTCGTTGGCGCCCCGGGTGTGTGCGGCCAGGATCTCGCCGGGCTCGACCACCAGCACCGCGTCGAACTCCAGGCCCTTGGACTGGGCCGCCGTCATCAGGACCACCGGCGAGTCCAGCGCCGAGCGGCCGTCGGCCACCGTGACGCCCGCCAACCCGGCCAGTGCATCCGCCAGTTCGGCCGCGCGCTCCGGGGCGTGGATGACCGCCATCCGGCGGCCGTCCAGCTCGGCGATCTCCTGCTCGACCACGGTGCGCAGCATCGCGCCCCGGTCGTCCGCGGGCAGGCGCAGGCTCCAGGGGCGGCTGCCGCCGCTGCGCACCGCCGTGGGGGCGGCCAGCTCCGGGCCGAGCGCCTTCAGGACGCCCTGGGTGACGTCCATGATCTCGGACGGGGTGCGGTAGTTGACGGTGAGCTGCACCGTGCGCCAGCGGCCCGCGGTGTACGCGTCCAGCGCCTCGCCCCAGGAGTTCAGGCCGGAGGCCGCGCCGGTCTGGGCCAGGTCGCCGACGATCGTCATGGAGCGGCCGGGGCAGCGCCGGGCGAGCATCCGCCAGGCCATCGGGGAGAGCTCCTGCGCCTCGTCCACGATCACGTGCCCGAAGGCCCAGTTCGGGTCCTCCAGCGCGCGCTCGGCCAGCGGGCGGAGCGACTGCTCGCCCCGGTACTGACGGGTCAGCAGCTCCGCGTCGATCTCGGCCAGCCCGGCGCCGAAGTCCTCCAGCACGGTCTTCGCGAACTCCAACTCCTGCGCGCTGGGCCCGGCTTCGGCCTGCTCGGCGGCGCTCCGGCCGGGCAGCGGGCCGAGCAGGTCGGCGGCCTCGTCCAGCAGCGGGACGTCCGCGGTGGTCCACCGGGTGCCCGGGCGCCCCGGGCCGGCCGGGTCGCGCAGCAGGGCGGCCCGCTCGGCCGCGCTGTGGTCCGGCATCGCCCGGGCCAGCAGCTCCGGCGATCCGTACAGCGCGGTGAGCAGCTGCTGCGGGGTCAGCAGCGGCCAGAGCCGGTGCGCCAGCGCCTGGACTTCGGGCTCGCCCACCAGTGCGTCGGCGAGGTCCGCCACCTGGTCCAGGTTCAGCTCGCCGCCCCGGTCCTTGCAGATCCGCAGGGCCAGCTCCGAGGTGAGCCGTTCGACCAGGTCGTGCCGGGCGGCGTTGTGCGGCTCGCCGCTGCGGTGCGCGGCGGCGTGGGCCCGCTCGCACAGCGCCCGGCCGATCTCCAGCTCCAGCCGGTGCGGCGAGCTCTTGCCCACGGCGATGGTCCAGGACTCCTCCGGCAGCTGCCGCAGGCCCTCCACTGCGGCGGCCAGCACCCCGGTCATCCGGACGTCGCCCTTGACCGCGTCGGCCGCCGGGGTGTCCGGCTCGGTCGCCGTCACGCCCGGGTGGAGCGTGCCGATGCTGCTGAGCACCACGTCGCTCTCGCCGAGCCCGGGCAGCACCTGGTCGATGTAGCGCAGGAAGGTCGCGTTCGGCCCGATCACCAGCACGCCGCTCTTCGCCAGCCGGTCGCGGTGGGTGTAGAGCAGGTAGGCGGCGCGGTGCAGCGCGACCACGGTCTTCCCGGTGCCGGGGCCGCCCTGGACCACCAGGACGCCGCTGAGCTCGGAGCGGATGATCCGGTCCTGCTCGGCCTGGATGGTGGAGACGATGTCGCCCATCCGTCCGGTCCTGGCCGCGGTCAGGGAGGCGAGCAGGGCGGTCTCCCCGCTGAGCTCGGAGCTGTCCCGGCCCTCCATCGCGTCCACGCCGAAGGCGTCGTCGTCGAAGTCGAAGACCTCCCGGTCCCTGGTCCGCAGGTGCCGACGCGCCGTCACCCCGCCGGGCCGGGCGGGCGTGGCCCGGTAGAACGGCTCCGCGGCCGCCGCCCGCCAGTCGGTCAGCAGCGGCTCGTGCTCCTCGTCCGACAGGGCGATCCGGCCGATGTACTGCCGCTCGCCGTCGGCGTTCTCGACCCGGCCGAAGCAGAGCCCGTACTCGGCCGCCTGGAGCTCGGCCAGCCGACGGGTGTAGTGGATCTCCAGGGTGTCGCGCTCCAGCCGGGACTGGGCGGTGCCGCCCTGGTCCTGGCGGTGGATCTCGCGCAGGCGCCCGGTGGCGAGGCCGCGCTGGGCCTCCAGCCGGTCGTACAGCCTGCCGACGTACTCGTTCTCCGCCTGCAGCTCTCTGGTCCGCCAGCCGTCGGCGGGCTGCGTGCCCTCCCCGGCAGTGCTGTTGAGTTCGGACGAGGACGATGACGCGGCGTTCAAGTCGTGCTCCAATGACTCGGAACTCTCAATCGGTCGGCCAATTGAGGGCGGCGGCGGGACGGCCGCCGTATTTCGGCAGCGCCGGGACCTGCGGTCGGGTCCGCCGGCTTTTCCGCAGATTCTGGCTTCGGCCGACAATTCTGCGCCATCACCGGGGCCTTGCGGCAAGCCCCCCGGTACGTTATATCTTGATAGTGGCAAGGAGTGCTTTTTCCCTCCTTGCCACTGGTGTTTCCGGGGCCGGTTCCGGGGCCCGCCGGACGGGGCGTCAGGCCCGGGCGCGCAGGCGGCGCAGCATCCGGGCGTCCTGGAAGCCCACCGCGCGGGCGGCGGCCTCGACCGTACTGCCGCCGGCGATCAGATGTCCGGCCCGCTCCAGCCGCAGCTCCTGCTGGTAGCGCAGCGGGGTCAGCCCGGTCGCGGCCGAGAACCGCCGGGTGAGGGTGCGTTCGCTCACGCCCGAGGCGGCGGCCAGGTCGGCCAGGCCGAGCGTGGCGGTGAACTTGGTGTCGATCAGGTCCTGCACCCGGTGGACGGCGTCGCTGAGGTGGGTGCGGTGCCGGAGCAGCGCGCTGGCCTGCTGCTCGTCGCCGTTGCGGCGGGCGTACACCACCATGTTGCGGGCGACCTTGGCGGCGGCGGCCGGGCCGTGCCGGACGGCGAGCAGGTGCAGGGCGAGGTCGATGCCGCTGGCGATGCCGGCCGAGCTGACCACCCGGTCGTCGACCACGTAGAGCACGTCGCGCACCACGGTGGCGCGGGGGTAGCAGCGGGCCAGCTCGTCCTGCTCCTCGTGGTGGGTGGTGCAGCGGCGGCCGTCCAGCAGCCCGGCCCGGCCCAGGGCGTCCGCGCCCGCGCAGATGCTGGCGACGGTGCCGCCCGCCGCGTGATGGGCCGTCAGGCGGTCCAGGGTGGCGCGGGTCAGCGCGCCGTTGGCCTGCAGGGTGGGTGCGCGCCAGCCCGGGACCACCAGCAGGTCGTCGGGCGTCAGCTCGGGCCACTCGGTGGCGGCCCGCAGCGCCAGGCCCTGGGCGGTCGGGACGTCCTCCTGCTCGGCCACGTAGCGGACCCGGTAGCCGTAGCCGTAGTCCGCGGCGGTCGAGAAGACCTGCGCGGGCCCGGCCAGGTCCAGCAGGTGCAGCTGCGGGACGAGCAGGAAGACGACCTGGGTCACGATCCGGTCAGCTCCTCGACGGTGGCGACCCGGGCGAAGCGGCCCGCGAGGGCGTACTCGGTGCGGGTGATGACCTGATCGGTGGTCAGGGTGAGCGGGTCCGCCATGATCTCGGCCAGGGTGCGGCCGGCCGGGGCGTCCCGGTGCTCGATCGGGTGGGTCGCGGTGGCGTCGGTGACGAAGGTGACCTGGTAGCCCAGGTCCGAGCCGACCCGGGTGGTGGTCTCGCAGCACTGCTCGGTCCGGATGCCGCTGATCACCAGCTCGCGCACCCCGTGCTCGGTGAGCTGCTGCTGCAGGTTGGTGGTGGTGAAGGCGTTGTGGGAGGTCTTGTAGATCGTGGGTTCGCCGTCCAGCGGCTCCAGCAGGCCCTCGATCGGGCGGACGTGGCCGAGCGCCGGATCGAAGACGGTGCCGCTGCCGGGCTCGCTGTGCAGGACCCAGACCACCAGGTCGCCGGCCGCCCTGGTGGCCTCGACCAACTTGTTCACCTGCCCGACGATGTCGGGGTTGGAGACCACGGCCCAGTTCTCCCGCTGCCGGAACGACTCCTGGACGTCGATGACGATGAGTGCGCTGTTCATGCCTCTGATCCTGCCGCTCGCCGGTACCCCCGGGACAGACACCATCATGCCCCGATCCGGACCGATCCGGTCACCGGGCCCGGCCCGCCGCCGTCAGTCGAAGTCGTACACGGTGACCCGCAGGCCCGCCCCGCCCAGCCGCGCGGCGACCAGCGGCTCGACCCGGTCCCACCGCCCGCCCGCCAGGCCGCAGCCGATCCGGGGCATGTGCACCGAGGCGCCGAGCGCCAGCGCCTGCGGGGCCAGCCGGCCGAGCGCGGCGTCGATCGCCTCGTAGCGGACCGGCACGCCCTGGGACCGGCTGGTCCTGATCCCGCGCTGGCCCACCAGGTTCGCCACCCACACGTACGGCTCGACCTGCACCAGTTGCACCGCCCCGAGCCCGAAGTCGTTCCCGGCCCGCTCCCGGTGCCATTTCCGGAACGCCCGCTCCGGCTCCGGCCACCGCTTCGACAGGGCCAGCACGAAGCCCTTGCCCCATCCGCCCAGGTCGTTGCAGACGTGCGCGATCACCTTCACGCCCTTGCCCTGCGGGGCGCTGGCGTCCCCCTTGAGATAACTGATCATCTCTCCCATCGGGCCAGGCTAGCCGTCGCCGCTGTCACCCTCGACGGGATTTCCCGGTGCCCGACGGCCCGTTCGTTGCAGTCTCAATGCGGCTCGGTGACCGATCGGCGGGCCGGGCTCCGGGCTGTCTAGGTTGGGCACCATGACTACCACCACCGACCGCCGCCCCGGCCTGGCCGAGCACCTGCGGGACAAGGGCGCCGCGATGCGGGCCGCCGCCGCGCGGCGACCCGACAGCGCGGACTGGGACGAGCGGATCGAGGCGGTCTGCGTGGCCGACGACGCGACAGGTGTGCGCCGGGTGCGGGTCGGTGACTGGTCGTTGCTCGGTGACGGCGGGCCTGACATCGGCGGGTTCGGGCTGGGGCCGTCCTCGCCCGAGCTGCTCTGCGCGGTGGTCAGCACCTGTCTGACCCACACCGTGCTCTGCCTCGCCGCCGTGGACGGCGTGCCGCTGGACCGGGTCCAGGTCCGGGTGACGGCCCGCAACAACGACGCCCGCTTCTTCGGGGTCGCCACCGACGCGCCCGCCGTCCCGCACGAGCTGACCGCCGTGGTGGAACTGGACAGCGCGGCCGGCTCCGAGGAGCTGGCCGCGCTGCTGGCCGAGGCGGACCGTCGCTGCCCGATGCTGCAGCTGGTCCGGTCCCAGCACACCGTGGTGGTGCGGGAGGTCAGCCCTCGATCACCGTGAAGGTGAGCGGGCCGGACGGTACGGGCAGGCCGGCCCCGTTCGGGTAGCCGTACATCGCGGACCGGCCACCGCTGGAGGTGATGGTGAAGCCGACGGTGTAGGTGCCGGCCGGCAGCGAGCCGTAGAAGCCCAGGTGGAACTTCCCGTCCGGGCCCGGAGCCGCGCCGCCGCCTCCGCCCCCCTGCGAGACGCCTGCGGCGTCGTAGATGGTGAACGAGGTACCCGTGATGCCCACCGGCGAGCTCGCCCCGACGGTCAGGCCCAGCGACTGCGGCATCTGGCTGGTCCGCAGCTCGGTCGCGCTCAGCACGGCCGAGGTGGCCACCGGGTCGGTGCTGTCGGGCAGCTGAGTGGCCACCAGGTTCAGCGCCGGGCCGTTGAAGGCGGCCCCGTACGCGGCGGAGCGCCCGGCGCCGTCCCGGAGCGCGATGCCGGTGACGGTGCAGCTGCGGGTGTAGATCGGCAAGATCCACAGCTTCACCGCGATGGTGCCGTCCGCCTGGAGCACCGGTGCGTCCACCGTCTGGTTCGAGCTGCAGTCGTCCGCGGTCAGGACCGTGACGGAGGCGACGCCCTTGAGCGCCCCCACCGGCTTGAGCGAGACGGTGAGTTCGGTGGGCGAGGTCCAGTTGTTGAACAGCTTCGGGCCGATCGTGAGGCCGTCCGCCTTCAGCTGCGCGTTCCGGGTCAGGTGGACGGGGGCGAGCGCCAGGTTGCGGTGCACCGCGACGTTCCCGGTGTTGTCGGTCAGGCGGGCCCGCGTGATGGTCCAGTCGCCGGGGGCGGCACCGGCCGGGAGCTGGACCTCGACCCGGCACCTGACCTCGTCGGTGTCACCGTTCCCGGTGCCCTCACCGCAGGTGTAGAGGTTGCCGCCGTCGCGCTCCAGGGTGAACCCGCCGGTGACGGTGGTGCCGTCCGGTCCACGGACCGTCAGCTCGCCGGCGTACACGCCCGCCTCGTAGTCGGAGGCGACCACGTCGTAGGCGACCGCGACCGGCTTGCCGTCCAGGTAGCGGTACTGGGGCTGCTCCGACACGACGTAGGCGTTGTCGACGGCCGGGCCCGTGGTGTCGATGAGCTCGGTCGCGGTGAAGCTGTTGTGGAAGGTGCCGAGCCGGGCCCGGCCGAGCGAGAGCTCGGTGCCCTTGTCGTCGGCGGCGGTCAGGCCGACCACCGCCCAGGTGGTGTTGGCCACCGCCGCGTAGCGCGGCACCGGGAAGGCGTACCGGTAGGTGGCCGCCTGCGCCGTGCCCGAGACCACGGTGGCCCGGGTGTCCCACTTCCGCTGGAACGCGAAGCTGACCGGGTACCCGCGGCCGACCGGCCGACCGGCCGGGTCGACCTGCTGGACCACCACGGTGCCGGAGACGTTGGTGGCGGCCTGCTGGGTGTCGGTGACGGTCCACTCGACGGTGGCCCTGGCCCTGCCCCCGGTGGCGTCCACCGAGGCCTCGGCGAACGCGAGCGCGGTCAGGGCGAGCCGCGGTTTCGGCGTCGCCCCGGCCCCGGTCGCGGTGCCGCCCACCAGCAGTGCTCCGGCCAGCAGGGCGAACGCCCCCCGGCCGATGGCTGTCCGTACGGACAGTCGATTCATTGATTCCCCCATGGATGATTCGGTGTGCCATCGAAGTGGACGGCGTGCAGATGCTGGCAGCTCGACGAAACCCCCACAACTCCTTTACCCCTCCCCCGAATCGGCCCAGCTCAGCAGCACGGACGCGGCCCGCCGGCAGCCCGCCGGCCAGCCCCGTCCGGTCTGATCCTTCGTCAACGTCCGTCGACGTACCGACGGTTCGGCCCCGTACTGATCACCGGAGGCCCAGGATGGAACCGGACCGTACCCGGTCCCGATCCGCCGACCCCTCAGGAGCTGCCATGCTGACCGTCTTCTCCTCGCCCGGCCACTACGTCCAGGGCCGCGACGCCACCGCTGCCCTCGGCCCCGAGCTGGCCCGGCTCGGGCTGGCGGGCCCGGCCCTGGTGGTGGCGGCGCCGAGCGCCGAGCGGCTGCTCACCGAGGTCTGGCGGGCCACCTTCGGGAGCGCCGGGATCGACCACGCGGTGCACCGGTTCGGGGGCGAGTGCAGCCGGGCCGAGACCGCCCGGATCGCGGCGGCCGCGACGGCCGCCGGTGCCAGGACCATCGTCGGGGCCGGCGGCGGCAAGGCGCTGGACGCGGCCCGGGCGGCCGCCGACGACCTGGACCTGCCGCTGGTCAGCTGCCCGACCACCGCGTCCAACGACGCACCGTGCAGCGCGCTGTCCGTCCTGTACTCCGACGGTGGCGAGTTCGAGAGCTACCAGCTGGTCCGGCGGAACCCGGCGCTGGTCCTGGTCGACAGCAGCGTGATCGTGCAGGCGCCGGCCCGCCTGTTCGCGGCCGGGATGGGCGACGCGCTGGCCACCTGGTTCGAGGCCCGCACCTGTGTGGCGGGCGGTGTCCGGAACATGCGCGGCGGCAGGTCGACCGCTGCGGCCGCCGCCCTGGCCGAGCTCTGCCACCGCACCCTGCTCGCCGACGGCGCAGCGGCGCTGGCCGCGGTGCGGGCCGGGGTCGTCACCCCGGCGGTCGAGCGGCTGATCGAGGCCAACACCCTGCTGTCCGGGCTCGGCTTCGAGTCCTCCGGCCTCGCCGCCGCGCACGCCGTGCACAACGGTCTGACCGTCGTGCCGCAGACGCACCCCTACCTGCACGGCGAGAAGGTGGCCTTCGGCGTGCTGACCCAACTCGTCCTGGAGGGCGCGCCGGCGGCGGAGATCGAGCAGGTGCTCGGGTTCTGCCGCCGGGTCGGGCTCCCGGTCACGCTCGGTGGTCTCGGCCTGGCCGGGGCCGACCGGGAGCTGGTCGAGCGGATCGCGGCCCGGGCCACCGCCGAGGGCGAGACCATCCACCACGAACCGTTCGCGGTCGACGTGCGATCGGTCGCGGACGCGCTGCTGGCCGCCGACGCCCTCGGCCGGGCCCACGGCCCGTCGTCCGACTGAACCGCCCTGGTCACCGCCGCTCGCATGTGAGCTCCCTCACCACCTGCCGGGGCGGCTGCTCGAAGCCGGCCGACAAGTAGGGGCACCGGAAGCCGAGTTGACGATGCGACGCGTACCGACCGACCGGCGGGCCGCAAATGCGGTGCAGGTCACCCGCGCGACCTGGTTACGGTGTGCTGCGAAACGAAGGGGGAGATCGACTTGGGAAAGATTCCTGCAATGCGGCGGCTGGCGGGTGCGGGCCTGACGGTGGCTCTGCTGGTCGGCGGCGTATCGGCCTGCACCGGTGACGACGACTCGAAGGCGACGGGGACGGCCGCCCCGAAGCCGTTCGCCGCGACCGGCTACCGGGGGCTGACTCCGGGGATGGCCAAGGACGCCGCGCTGGCGGGCGGCTCGCTGGAGGCGGCACCGGTGTCGCTGCTCGACGGCTGCACCGACTTCGCCTACAAGGGCGGCCCCGCGCCGGACGCCGCCCGGATGACGGCCGAGGCCGCCACCGAGAGCGCCTCAAAGGAGCTCAACGCCAAGGCGGACGCGGTGGCGCAGTCGGCCGCCGCCCTGCCGACCCTGCGGCCGGGCGCCTCGGCGAAGGAGTCCGCCGAGTTCGCGGCGGCAGCGGCCGAAGCGGCCAAGAAGTCGGCTGCCGACGCCAAGACGATCGCGGACGCGACGATGGCCCTCACCCGGCTGATGGCGGCGCGCGAGGCCAAGGACGCGGCCTTCGCGACCGCCGGGCGGGTCTCCTTCGGTGTCGACGGGCTGCGTGAGCTGGTCGCCCCGGCGGACGCACGGACCGCCGAGGGCATCGGTGCCGGTTCCACGGTGGCGGAGCTCCAGCAGGCGTACGGGGCCAAGGGCCTGACGCCGGCCAAGGGCGGCGGCGCGTTCGACCTGCCGGTCGAGGGCAAGCCGGGCTGGCAGTACGCGTTCACGGTGAGCGGCGAGAAGGTCACCGTGGTCGCGCTGGTCAACAGCACCATGAAGTGCGCCTGACCCGGCCCGGACCACCACGGCTGCCCGGCACCCCTGACGAAGCGTCGCTCCGGGGTGCCGGGCACTGCCGCTAACCGGGCTGCCGGATCGTCAGCAGTCGGGGATCACGGTGCCGTTGTTGTCCTTGGCCACGTCGTTGCCCCAGCGCGACAGGTAGAACGCCGACACCCACTGACCACCCGGACCGACGTCCGGGTCGGTCTTCAGCCACCAGTGGTTGAACGAACCCCCACTGGCGATCTGCCGCCCCCAGGCCTTGCAGAACACGTAGTTGGTGCCCTGGTACAGCGTCCCGGTGGCGGCCGTATCGGTGGGCGAGGAGAAGACCGACGCGTTGGCGAAGGTGTCCACCCAGTACTTGCCGGTGGCCGGCGGCGCCCCGCCGCCCGCGCAGTCGGGGATGACGGTGCCGTTGTTGTCCTTGGCCACGTCGTTGCCCCAGCGCGACAGGTAGAACGCCGACACCCACTGACCACCCGGACCGACATCGGGGTCCGTCTTCAGCCACCAGTGGTTGAACGAACCCCCGCTCGCGATCTCCCGCCCCCAGGCCTTGCAGAACACGTAGTTCGTGCCCTGGTACAGCGTCCCGGTGGCGGCCGTGCTCGTCGGCGAACCGAAGACGGCGGCGTTGGCGAAGGTGTCCACCCAGTACTGGCCGCCACCGCTCGGTGGCGGCGTGGTGGAGCCGCCGCCCGGGCCGTACAGGCGGATCGCGCCGTAGTAGTCGCCGTGCGAGTAGAGCGTCGCCACCTGGACGTAGCCGCCGGAGTACGGCGCCTCGGCGATGTAGCCCTGGCCCAGGTAGATGGCCACGTGGTGGATGCTCGACGCCGTGTCGCCGTAGAACACCAGGTCACCGGGGAGCAGCGGGGCGGTCCCGTCGCCGCGGTAGTACCGGGCCACCGCCCGGGAGGAGGGCCACTGGGTGTACGTGGTCCCGTTGATCACGTCGGCGCCGACCGCCAGGTAGTAGGCGTACCTGACCAGGCCGGAGCAGTCCAGCCCGCGCACGTGGCAGTCGTTGGGCGCGCCGTTGGAGGCGTCACAACTCCCGTACGAGAGGCCGGGTTGGGCGCCGTGGCCGCCGCCCCAGGAGTACGGGGTGCCGATCAGGCCGCAGGCGGCGTTCACGGCGGAGGCGGCCTGCGGGGCGGCGCCGGAGGCGAGCACCCCGCAGGCGGGGGCGGCCCGGGCGGGCTGGACCCCGGCGAAGAAGACCAGGAAGGAGGCCGCGACGGCGAGCAGGGCCGCGCCGCGCAGCGGGCGGATCAGCCATCGTGGCAAGGGGTTTACGCGCGTAGTCATGGGGCCGTCCAAGGCTTTTGACAGGCGGGGGTTGATGGCGGCCATTCAAGCACCGCACCCTCGCTCTCCAACAGCCCTGCGACCGAGGCTTTCCAGGAGTTTTCAGCAACTTTTCAAGGTCGCCAGCAGGGCGTCGACGGCGCGTCGGGTGGCCTCGGCCATGTCGACGGCGGCGGGCTCCAGCAGCCACTGCACCTGGAGCCCGTCCATCACCGCGATGATCGTGCTCGCGACCGACTCGACGTCGAACCCGTCCCGCAGCTCGCCGAGTTCGGCCGCCTCCACCAGCGCCTCGGTGACCATCTCCCGCAGCCCCCGGTACCGCTCGCGGAAGTAGCTCTGGGCCGGGTGCCCGTCGGTGACGCTCTCCGCCGACAGCACCGCGTACAGCCGGACGATCCCCTCCCGCTCGGCGTTCTGCCGGGCCGTCTCCACCAGGTGGTCCAGGAAGGCCAGCCCGCGCGGCCGCTCCACCCCGAGCCGCTCGATGTCGGACTCGTCGCGCAGTGCCAGCACCCCGCTCAACAGGGCGGTCTTGGACCGGAAGTGGTGCAGCACGCCCGCCTGGGTCAGCCCCGCCCGCTCGGCGATCTCGGCCAGTGAGGCGTTGTGGTAGCCCCGGGTCGCGAAGGTCTCCATGGCGATCCGGAGGATCTCCGTCCGCCGCCCCGCCGCCGCCGATCTGACGGCCCGTCTGCCTTCGGTGCTCTTCATCCGGCCGAGTCTACGGGCCGTCAGGCCGCTGACCACCCATTACTTCACGGGTAAGTTCAAGTATTGAATAAAGAGCCGCCAACTACTTACCAACCACTCGGTAGGTCTGCTTTCATGCTTGCTGCCAACGCACCTCCGGCACCCCGCCCAGGACTGGAGACCACGCATGAAACGGCACCACCTGCTCGCCGGCGCCCTGATGACCGCCGTGACCGTCGCCGCCGGCACCCTCTCCGTCGCCCCGTCAGCGGCCGCCACCGCGCCCTACCTGGACGCCCGCCGACCGGTGGAGCGACGGGTGGACGACCTGCTGGCCCGGATGACGCTGCCCGAGAAGATCGGCCAGATGACCCAGGCCGAGCGCAACGCGGTCGACGGCGACCCGGCCAGGATCACCGACCTCAAGCTCGGCTCACTGCTCTCCGGCGGCGGCTCCACCCCCACCCCCAACACCCCGGCCGCCTGGGCCGACATGGTCGACGGCTACCAGGCCCGTGCCCTGGCCACCCGGCTGCGCATCCCGCTGCTCTACGGGGTGGACTCGGTGCACGGCCACGGCAACCTGGTCGGCGCCACCGTCTTCCCGCACAACATCGCCCTCGGCGCCACCCGCGACCCGGACCTGGTCCGCGAGGCCGCCCACATCACCGCGACCGAGACCCGCGCCACCGGCCCGCAGTGGGTGTTCGCCCCCTGCGTCTGCGTGGCCAGGGACGACCGCTGGGGCCGCACCTACGAGAGCTTCGGCGAGGACCCGGACCTGGTCACCCGGCTGGAGACCGCGATCGACGGCTTCCAGGGCCGGAACGCGAGCCAACTCGACCGCCCCGACCGGGTGCTGGCCTCCGCCAAGCACTTCGCGGGCGACGGCGACACCACCTACGGCTCCGCCGCCGGCAGCTACAAGCTGGACCAGGGCGTGACCATCACCTCCCGCGAGCGGTTCCGCCGGATCGACCTGGCCCCCTACGTCGCGGCGGTGCGGGAGCACCGGGTCGGCAGCATCATGCCGTCCTACTCCAGCGTGGACTGGACCGAGGACGGCGTCGGCAACCCGGTGAAGATGAGCGCGCACCACGAGCTGCTGACCGAGGTGCTCAAGCAGAAGATCGGCTTCGACGGCTTCCTGATCAGCGACTGGGACGCGATCAACCAGCTCCCGGGCGACTACGCCACCCAGGTGCGCACGGCGGTCAACGCGGGGCTGGACATGTTCATGGTCCCGTACAGCGCGGACCGGTTCGAGCAGGCGCTGCTCGCCGAGGTGGCGAGCGGGCAGGTGAGCACCGCCCGGATCGACGACGCGGTCCGCCGCGTCCTCCGGGCCAAGTTCCAACTCGGCCTGTTCGAGCACCCGTTCACCGACCGCAGGTACGCGGGCACGATCGGCTCGGCCGAGCACCGCGCGGTGGCCAGGGAGGCGGTGGCCAAGTCGCAGGTGCTGCTGAAGAACGACCACGGGGCACTCCCGCTCGGGCGCGGCCAGAAGATCTACGTGGCCGGCGCCAACGCCGACAACCCCGGTAACCAGGCCGGTGGTTGGACGGTCACCTGGCAGGGCGCCTCCGGCGACACCATCCCCGCCACCACCCTGCTGGAGGGCATCCGCCAGTACGCCCCGGACGCCGCCTACAGCCTGGACGCCTCCGCCCCCACCGCCGGGTACGACGTCGGCGTGGTGGTGGTCGGCGAGACCCCGTACGCCGAGGGCGTCGGCGACGTCGGCAACAACGGCCGCACCCTGGAGCTCTCCGCCGCCGACCGGGCCAACATCGACCGGGTCTGCGCCGCCATCGCCACCTGCGTGGTGCTGGACGTGGCCGGGCGGCCGCAGATCGTCACCGACCAACTGCCGAAGCTGGACGCCCTGGTGATGTCCTGGCTGCCCGGCAGCGAGGGGGCCGGCGTGGCCGACGTGCTGTTCGGCGAGCGCGCCTTCAGCGGGAAGCTCCCGGTGAGCTGGCCGCGCAGCGAGGCCCAGGAGCCGATCAACATCGGCGACCGCGACTACGACCCCCTGTTCCGGTACGGCTTCGGCCTGACCACCCGCCACTGATTCCCCGCCACTGATCCCCCCACCTCGGGAGCGCACCCCGTGAGACGCCAACCCCGCTACGGCATCCGCCTGTTGACCGCAGCCACGCTACTGGCGCCGGCCGCCCTGGCCGTCACCGCCCCCGGCCCCGCCCAGGCCGCCGTCCCCACCGGCTGGACCACGCTGGTCAACCGCAACAGCGGCCGCTGCGTGGACGCCGCGGCCGCGGCCACCGCCAACGGCACCGCCGTCCAGCAGTACTCCTGCAACGGCACCACCGCCCAGCAGTGGCAGCTCCAGCCGACCGACTCCGGCTACGTCCGGATCGCCAACCTGAACGACGCCACCAAGGTGATCGACGTGACCGGGGTCTCCACCGCCGACAGCGCCAAGCTCCAGCTCTGGGCGTACGGCGGCGGCGCCAACCAGCAGTGGCTGCCGGTCGAGGAGGCCGGTGGCGGCTACCACTTCGTCAACCGCAACAGCGGCAAGTGCCTGGACGTACCGGCCGCCTCCACCGCCGACGCCGTGGTGCTCCAGCAGTACGCCTGCAACGGCACCACCGCGCAGTCCTTCACCCTCGGCACCCCGGTCACCCCGGGCAACCCCGACCTCGGGCCGAACGTCACCGTCTTCGACCCCTCGATGCCCGCCGCGACGATCCAGTCGAAGCTGAACGCGGTCTTCCAGCAGCAGGAGACCAACCAGTTCGGCAGCCAGCGCCAGGCCCTGCTGTTCAAGCCCGGCAGCTACAACGTCGATGCCAACGTGGGCTTCTACACCCAGGTGGCCGGGCTCGGCCTGTCGCCCGACGCGGTCACCATCAACGGCGGGGTGCACGCCGAGGCGGACTGGTTCCAGGGCAACGCGACCCAGAACTTCTGGCGCTCGGCCGAGAACCTCTCGGTCACCCCGTCCTCGGGCACCGACCGCTGGGCCGTCTCGCAGGCCGCGCCCTACCGCCGGATGCACGTCCGGGGCAACCTCCAGCTGGACGACGGCGGCTGGTCCAGCGGCGGCCTGATGGCCGACTCCAAGGTCGACGGCCAGGTCCGCTCCGGCTCCCAGCAGCAGTGGCTGTCCCGCAACTCGCAGTGGGGCAGCTGGACCGGCTCCAACTGGAACATGGTCTTCGTCGGCGACGTCAACGCCCCGGCCAACACCTTCCCGAGCCCGCCCTACACCACCGTCGGCCAGACCCCGGTGGTCCGGGAGAAGCCCTTCCTGTACGTGGACGCGGCCGGTGCGTACCAGGTCTTCGTGCCCGCGCTGCGCAGCAACTCCAGCGGCACCAGCTGGAGTTCGGGCCACCCGGCGGGCGCCTCGATCCCGATCGACCAGTTCTTCGTGGTCAGGCCGGGTGCCACCGCGGCCCAGATCAACGCCGCGCTCGGCCAGGGCAGGCACCTGCTCTTCACCCCGGGCGTCTACCACCTGGACCAGACCCTGAACGTCACCCGGGCCGACACCGTGGTGCTCGGGCTCGGCCTGGCCACCCTGGTCCCGGACAACGGCATCACCGCGATGACGGTGGCCGACGTGGACGGCGTGAAGATCGCCGGCCTGCTGATCGACGCCGGCCCGGTCAACTCCCCGGTGCTGATGCAGATCGGCCCGGCCGGTTCGGCCGCCCGGCACACCGCCGACCCGACCTCGCTGCACGACGTGTTCTTCCGGATCGGCGGCGCCGGGGTCGGCCGGGCCACCCAGAGCCTGGTGGTGAACAGCTCCGACGTGATCGGCGACCACATGTGGATCTGGCGCGCCGACCACGGCAGCGGCGTCGGCTGGACCAGCAACACCGCCGCCACCGGCCTGGTGGTCAACGGCACCGACGTCACCATGTACGGCCTGTTCGTCGAGCACTTCCAGCAGCACCAGGTGATCTGGAACGGCAACGGCGGGCGGACGTACTTCTACCAGAACGAGATGCCCTACGACCCGCCGAACCAGGCCGCCTGGATGAACGGCTCCACCAAGGGCTACGCCGCCTACAAGGTGGCGGACTCGGTGACCACGCACGAGGCCTGGGGGCTGGGCAGCTACTGCTACTTCAACGTCAACCCGGGCGTGGTGGCCGAGCACGCGTTCGAGGTGCCGAACCGCAGCGGGGTCCGGTTCCACGACATGGTGACCGTCTCGCTCGGCGGCACCGGGACCATCAGCCACGTCGTCAACGGCACCGGCGGACCGTCCAACTCGGGCAGCAACGTGGCCAACCTGGTCAGCTACCCGTAGTCCCCGGAAGGGACATCAGATCCACATGAACGGCGCCCGGGCGGTGAAGGCCACCGCCCGGGTCGCCACGTCCAGCGCGTTGTCGGTGGCGGCCGGCCGCAGATCGGCGAAGCGCGAGGAGGTGACGGTCAGGTAGTGGCCGACCACGTCCACCTGGGCCGTGCTGACCGGCTTGGCCGCGTTCGGCGAGGGCGAGCCGGCGGGGGACGGGGTGACACCCGTCTCGGCCGTGGCGAACGCGACCACGGCGGGGTTCTGCGCGATCACCTGCCGGGCCCGCTCGGCCGCCGCACCGTCGGCGAACCGAAGCACCGTCACGCTGCTGACCACCTGCGCGTCCTCGCGGGCGTAGCCGACCACCACGTAGCCCTCGCAGCCGCTCTCGTGCAGCACGTCCTTGGTCCGGTCGGCCAGCGTCTCGACACAGGCCCGGCCCTGCAGCCCGACGGTGCGCCGGGCCTTGAAGGCCTCGTGCTCCAGCGGCCTGGCCTGCGGGAAGTACCGCTCGGCGACGAAGAAGTCCTCCTCCGACAGCGGGGTGGAGGGCGGCACCGCGTCGACGTTCTGCAGGTTCATCGACTCGGCCGTGGTGCGCCCCGCGCCCTCCAGCCAGTCGCCGGTCTCGGTCACCACGACGCCGACGGCTATCGCGACCGCGCCCGCGGCACAGAGGGCGATCGTCCGGCGCCGACTGCCGTGGGCGCGATGGGTGTGGCGTTCCCCCTGCGTGGTCATGGCGCAGATTCTAAGCGGATGATCCGACCGGCCGGTCCGCGGGGCCGTGCCTTTCGCCCGCACGGGGGCACTGTGACAACCCGCACACCTTCGGAGGGATCTTCTGGCTGGTTCCCTCTGGCGCGACGCGAGGTCCCCCGGGCAGGATCGAAGCCATGGATCTGCTTGACACCCTCACCGCCAAGGGCCTGCGCCGGGAAACACCCACCCGCGAGGAGGCCCTGGCCGTACTCGCCACCACCGATGACGAGTTGATGGACGTGGTCGCCGCCGCCGGGCGGGTGCGCCGCCAGTGGTTCGGCCGCCGGGTCAAGCTCAACTACCTGGTGAACCTGAAGAGCGGCCTCTGCCCCGAGGACTGCAACTACTGCTCCCAGCGCCTCGGGTCCAAGGCCGAGATCCTCAAGTACACCTGGCTCAAGCCGGAGCAGGCCGCCGAGGCCGCCGCCGCCGGTCTCGCGGGCGGCGCGAAGCGGGTCTGCCTGGTCGCCAGCGGACGCGGTCCGACGGACCGTGACATCGACCGGGTCGCCGACACCATCGCCGCCATCAAGGACGCCAACGAGGCGGTCGAGGTCTGCGCCTGCCTGGGCCTGCTCTCCGACAACCAGGCCGAGCGGCTGAAGGCGGCGGGTGCCGACGCCTACAACCACAACCTGAACACCTCGGAAGCCACCTACGGCGACATCACCACCACCCACACCTACGCGGACCGGGTGGACACCGTCACCAAGGCGCACGGCGCCGGGCTCTCCGCCTGCTCCGGCCTGATCGCGGGCATGGGCGAGAGCGACGAGGACCTGGTCGACGTGGTGTTCGCGCTGCGCGAGATCGGCTCCGACTCGGTGCCGGTCAACTTCCTGATCCCGTTCGAGGGCACCCCGCTGGCCAAGGAGTGGAACCTCACCCCGCAGCGCTGCCTGCGCATCCTGGCCATGGTCCGGTTCGTCAACCCCGACGTCGAGGTGCGGATCGCCGGCGGCCGCGAGGTGCACCTGCGCTCGATGCAGCCGCTCGGCCTGCACATCGCCAACTCGATCTTCCTCGGCGACTACCTCACCAGCGAGGGCCAGGCCGGGCAGACCGACCTCGACATGATCGCGGACGCGGGCTTCGAGGTGGAGGGCGCGGGTGAGCCGACCCTGCCCCGGCACCGCTCGGAGGCCGGCCTCGGCGGCGGCTGCGGCAGCTCCGGCGGCGGTTGCGGCAGCCACGCCGACAGCGACGCCGGGGACGGGGCCCACGCCTGCGGCACCGGCGGCTGCGGCCCCTGCGGCTCCGCCGTCCCGGTCTCGGCCTCGGCCTCGGCCTCGGGCGAGAACGACGAGCTGCGGTCCGACCTGGTCCGGGTCCGCCGCCGCGGCGCGGGTACCGAACTGGCCCCGAACGCCTAGGAACTGACGCACCATGAGCACCATCCTCGACCTCGACCGGGCCCACGTCTGGCACCCGTACGCACCGATGCCCGGCACCTCGACCCCGTACCTGGTCGAGTCCGCCTCCGGGGTCCGGCTCCGGCTCGCCGAGCCGGTCGCCGGGCACCGGGAGCTGATCGACGGGATGTCCTCCTGGTGGGCCGCCATCCACGGCTACCGGCACCCGGTGCTGGACGCGGCGGTCACCGACCAGCTCGGCCGGATGAGCCACGTGATGTTCGGCGGGCTCACCCATGAGCCCGCCGTCCGGCTGGCGGCCAAGCTGGTGGAGCTCACCCCGGAACCGCTCCGGCACGTGTTCCTCGCGGACTCGGGCTCGGTCGCGGTCGAGGTCGCGGTCAAGATGTGCCTGCAGTACTGGCAGTCGCTCGGTCGGCCGGGTAAGCACCGGCTGCTCACCTGGCGCGGCGGCTACCACGGCGACACCTTCAGCCCGATGTCGGTCTGCGACCCCGACGGCGGGATGCACCACCTCTGGGCCGGGGTGCTGCCCCGTCAGCTGTTCGCGGGCGAGCCCCCGGCCGGCTTCGACGCCGAGCCGGACCCCGCGTACGCGGACGAGCTGGCCGCGCTGATCGCCGGCCACGCGGACGAACTGGCCGCCGTGATCGTCGAGCCGGTGGTGCAGGGCGCGGGCGGGATGCGCTTCCACTCCCCCGGCTACCTGCGCCTGCTGCGCGAGCTCTGCGACCGGCACGGCGTCCTGCTGATCTTCGACGAGATCGCCACCGGCTTCGGCCGGACCGGCGAACTCTTCGCCGCCGACCACGCGGGCGTCTCGCCCGACGTGCTCTGCCTGGGCAAGGCACTGACCGGCGGCTACCTCACCATGGCCGCCACCCTGTGCACCCCCCGGGTCGCCGACGGCATCAGCCAGGGCGAGATGCCGGTGCTGGCGCACGGGCCGACCTTCATGGGCAACCCGCTGGCCGCCGCCGTCGCCAACGCCTCGATCGACCTGCTGCTGTCCCAGGACTGGCGGACCGGGGTGAAGCGGATCGAGACCGGCCTGACCGAGGGCCTGGCCGGCGCGGCCGAGCTCCCCGGCATCGCCGACGTCCGGGTGCTGGGCGCGATCGGCGTGGTCCAGCTCGACCACCCCGTCGACGTCCGGGCCGCGACCGAGGCCGCCGCCCGCGAGGGCGTCTGGATCCGGCCGTTCCGCGATCTGATCTACACCATGCCGCCGTTCGTCACCGACGACGACGACCTGGCCCGGATCACCGCCGCCGTGACCGCTGCGGCGGTGGCCGGATGAGCGCCACCGTCCTGTTCGTCACCGGCACCGGCACCGAGGTCGGCAAGACCGCCGTCACGGCCGCCGTCGCCGCGCTCGCCCGCTCCGTCGCGGTCCTGAAGCCGGGTCAGACCGGCGTCACCCCGACCGAGGCCGGGGACGCCGACGAGGTCGCCCGACTGGCCGGCCCGCACGTCACCACCCGCGAACTGGCGCGCTACCCCGAGCCGTTGGCCCCCGACACCGCCGCCCGGCGGTCCGGGCTGCCCACCCTGCGGCCGCAGCACACGGCCGAGGCGGTCGCCGAACTGGCGGCCGGGCACGAGCTGGTCCTGGTGGAGGGCGCGGGCGGACTGCTGGTCCGCTACGACGAGGACGGCCACACCCTGGCCGACCAGGCCCTCGCCACCGCCGCCCTGGGCCTGCCGGTCCGCTTCCTGCTGGTCGCCACCGCCGGGCTCGGCACCCTCAACTCCACCGCGCTGACCGCCGAGGCGCTGCGGCTGCGCGGCCTGGACACCCTCGGCGTGGTGATCGGCAGCTGGCCCGCCGACCCCGACCTCGCCATGCGCTGCAACCTCTCCGACCTCCCCCGCGCCGCCGCCGCCCCCCTGCTCGGCGCACTCCCGCACGGCGCCCCGCACTCCCCCGACTTCCCCGCCCTGGCCTCCGCCGCCCTCGCCCCACCCCTCGGCGGCACCTGGGACGCCACCGCCTTCACCGCCGCCCACCCGGCCTGACCCCCCGTCCGCTGCCGGCCGGCCGGCGGACCGTCTCCTGCGGTGCAGGTTCACCAGCTGGACTCGTGCTTGTTGTGGGCAGCAGGGAGCGGTAGCCTCCCCGGGACCGCCCCATTGGTACAGACCAATGCGACGGGATCGCCACCTCGATGGGCCGTCAGTCCCGCTGTGGGGTCCCGGGATTCGCTGTCGGCCGCCGGGGTCTCCACCGAATCGCACCGGAGAACGCCATCACTGCCACCACCGTTCCATCCACCGCGACGACCGTCCCCGCGCTCCTCGACGCGCGGGCCGCCGAACACCCGGACCGGGTGGCGCTGCAGGTCCTCGGTGGCGGTGAACTCAGCTACCGCCAGTGGCAGCAGGAATCCCTGCGAGCCGCCACCGGCCTGGCCGCAGCCGGGATCGGGCCGGGCGACCGCGTGGTGCTGCGCTTCTCCAACGCGCGCTGGGAGCGCTACGCCGTCGCCTTCCTCGCCGTCCAGTACGCGGGCGGGGTGCCGGTGCCGGTGCGCGAGGACCTGTCCGAAGGGGACGCGGCGGCGCTGGCCGCCCTCGCCGACGCCACCGCGGTCCTGCGCGAGAGTGAACTTCCCGCCCTGGCAGGGCTGGTGGACCTCCGCCTGGAGGACCTGCTGGCGGCGCACCCCGAACCGGTGTCCGAACCGCCGCACCGGGTGGGCCCCGACGATCCGGCGCAGGTGATCGGGACCTCCGGCACCACGGGGGCGCCCAAGGGGGTGCTGGCCGCGCACGGGAACCTCACCGCCGGGCTGGCCACCAACCCCCGCCGCCGCGCGTACGCGCACTCCCGGTACGCGCTGCACGCCTTCCCGATCGGCACCAACGCGGGCCAGGTGATGCTGCTCAACGCGCTGACCGCCGCACCCGCCACGCTCAGCCTGCCGCGCTTCGACGCGGACCAGTTCGGGTCCGCGGTCGAGAAGTTCGGGGTCGGCACGGCCTTCCTGGTGCCCTCGATGGCGATCGAGCTGGTCAACGCGGGCACCGCCGGGCGGTACGACCTCAGCAGCCTGCTCCTGGTCAACTCCTCGGCGGCCGCGCTGCCCGTACCGGTGGCCACCGCGCTCGCCGCCGCCCTGCCGACGGCGATGCTGGTCAACACCTACACCTCCGCCGAGGCCTCGCCGGCCCAGATCTCGACCGTGGTGGACACCCGCCGCCCCGGCTCGCTGGGACGTCCGGCGGACCCCGGCGACCTCCGGGTCCTCGACCCGGACGGGGCACCGCTGCCCGTCGGCGAGATCGGTGAGGTCTGGCTGCGCCAGCCCGGGCCGCCGCGCGGATACCTCGGCGCCGAGGGACCGAACTCCCAGGTGTTCCGCGACGGTTGGGTACGGATGGGGGACCTCGGCCGGCTCGACGCCGAGGGCTACCTGTACCTGGTCGACCGCGAGAGCGACGTCATCAAGAGCGGCGCGCTGAAGGTCTCCACCCTGCGGATCGAGGAGGTCCTGCACGAGCACCCCGCCGTGGCCGACGCCGCCGTGCTGGGCCTGCCGCACCCCGTGATGGGTGCCGTCCCGGTGGCGGTCGTGGTGGCCGGGGCCGGCGGCCTCGACCTGGACGACCTTCGGCTGTTCCTGAGCTCCCGGCTGAGCCGGCCCGAGCTCCCGGTGCGGATCCTGCTCGCCGACGACCTGCCCAGGAACCCGACCGGCAAGGTGGTCAAGCACCGGCTCCGTCCGCTGTTCGACGCCCCGGCCGCGGCGGCCGGTCCGGTGCTGGCGCCGGCCTCCGCCACCGAGGTCCGGCTGGCCGAGCTCTGGCGGCGGCTGCTCGGCCGTCCGGTCGTCGATGTCGCCGCCGAGTTCTTCGCACTCGGGGGCGACTCCTTCCGGGCCGTCCAGCTCGCCACCGGCATCGGCACCGAGTTCGGGATCAGGGCCGGTACTGCCGTGATCTTCGAGCGGCCCTCGCTGCGGGCCCAGGCCGCCTGGATCGACGGCACCGGACGGCAGCGGACCGGCCCTGACGGAGCATCGGCGGGGGACGGGACGGTGACGCCCTACCTGACCGCGCTCCGGGCCCAGCCGCACGCCATCGCCCTCACCTCCCAGCAGGAGAACTTCTTCCGCTGGATGGCCGAGGCCCCCGGCCGGGACGCCGGTGCCGTGACGGCGCTGTTCCGGGTCACCGACCGGCTGGAGCCGCGCACCCTCGGCGAGGCGCTCACCGAGGCGGTCCGGCGCCACCCGGCGCTGCGCACCAGGTTCGAGCCGGTCGGTGACGGTGTCGTACGGGCCGTGCTGGACCAGGAGCCCCGGGTGCGGATCACCCTGACCGAGGCACCCGGGGCCACCGACGCGGAGGTGGACGCCCTGCTGCTGGCCGAGCGGGACCGCCTCACCGACCTCGCCGCGGACCCGATGGCGCGCCTGCTGGTGGTGAGCCGGTCGGAGACCGACCACGTGGTCCTGGTGGCGATGCATCACATGGTCTCGGACGGCTGGTCGGTGGGTGTCCTGCTGGCCGACCTCGGGGTGCTCTACTCGGCCCTGCGGCGCGGCCGGACCGCCCCGCCGGTCCGCTCGGGCGCCGGCTACCAGGAACTGGTGGACTGGGCGAACGCGCACTGGCCGGTCTCCCGGGCCCACTTCGGGGCAGCCCTCGCCGGAGCGCCGGAGGCCGTCGAGCGGTTCGCCGGCCGCCGCGAGGTCGCCGAAGTGCTGACCCAGGCCCACGAGTTCGAGGTGGACGCCGAACTGGCCGGAGCTCTCCGGGCCCGGGCGTCCGAGCTGGGCGCGACGCCCTTCCTGGCGGTCACGGCAGCCTGGACCGGGCTGCTGGCAGCGCGCAGCGGTTCGCCCGACCTGGTGGTGATGACCCCGGTACCCGGGCGCCCGCGCCCGGACGCCGAGCGGACCGTGGGCTGCTTCGTCCAGTCGGTGCTGCTCCGGGTGGACGTCGGCGGGGGGCCCGGTTTCGCCGAGCTGGTGGACCGCCTGCGGACGGTCTACAGCGAAGCACTGGACCACCAGCTCTACCCGTTCGCCGAGTTCAGCCCGTCCGTGCCGTTCGCGGCCTGGCTCCGGTACGAGGCGTGGGCGGCGCCCGCGCAGCTGCCGGGTCTGTCCTGCGGCCCCTGGGAGCTGCCGCGCGGGAGTACGGTCCCCTGGCCGCTGCCCGGCGGGGACCGGGGTGTGCCGGAGCTGACCGTGGTGGAGCAGCCCGACGGCAGCCTGCGCTGCTGGCTGCAGTACAACGCGCTGGCCTTCGACCTGTCGGTGATCGCGGATCTGGCGAAGCAGTTCACCACCGCCCTGGCGGATGCCTGCCGCTGACGGACGGGCCTTCGGGGTATCCGGCTCCTGGGCGACGCCCGACCACCACCCGTCCTCGGCCCGGACCGTCCCCCCGGAGCAGTCCGGGCCGAGCGGGTGCGGCTCGGGCTCAGGCCGAGGCGCGGAGCACCAGGGTCGGCTCGAACAGGACCGAGGTGGGTCTGGCGGCGGGCTCGGCCAGGTGGGCGAACAGGATCCGGGTCATCTCGGCCGCCATCTCCTCGACCGGCTGGCGGACCGTGGTGAGCTGGGGCCGGCCGACGGTGGCCGCGCTGCTGTCGTCGAAGCCGACCACCGCGACGTCCTCGGGGACCCGGCGGCCGTGGTCGGCGAGCACCGAGAGCGCGCCCCTGGCCATCAGGTCGTTGGCCGCGAACACCCCGTCCAGCGACGGGTGTTCGGCCAGCAGGCGGGTCATCGCGGCCTCGCCGCCCGCCTGGGTGAAGTTGCCCTCGGCGGAGGGCACGTACGGGTGGCCGCGCCGGGCCATCGCCTCCCGGAAGCCGGCCAGCCGGTCCCGTCCGGCCGGGACCTCGGCCGGGCCCGCGATGGTGACCGGCAGCAGGCTGCCCCGGCCGGCCAGGTGGTCGGCGGCGAGCCGACCGCCGTCCCGGTTGGCCACGTCCACGCAGCTGAGCGGCAGCGGCTCGTCGGGGCGGCCGAACAGGACGGCGGGCAGCCCGGCCGCCAGCAGCAGGGCGGGCAGCGGGTCCTCGGCGTGGGTGGAGACCACCAGGGCGCCGTCGGCGTTGCCCTGCCGGAGGTAGGAGAGCACCTGTTCGCGGGCGGCGGGGTCGTCGGCGAGCATCAGCACGGGGTGCACACCGAGCGGCCGCAGCGCGCTGAACACTCCGCTCACCACCCGGCCGAAGAACGGGTCGGTGAAGACCTGACTGCGGGTCGACTCCTCGTCCCCCACCGCGGCGCCGGTGCCGGAGACCACCAGGGCGACCGCGCCGGCCCGCCCGGTGACCAGGGAGCGGGCGGCGCCGTTGGGTACGTACCCGGTGGCGGCGACCGCGTCCCGGACCGTCTGCTGGAGCTCGGGGTCGACGTTGCGGACGCCGTTGATGACCCGGGAGACGGTGGCGCGGGAGACGCCCGCGACCCGGGCGACGTCCTCCAGGGTGGCCGTCTTCCGATCGGCCGCCGAGGGTAGGGCTCTGCTCATGGGGTCGTTTATAGCACGCTGAGAGAGCGCTCTCCCAGCTCTCCCGGAACTCAAGTCAGTACTCCACCCAACAGATCAGCACGGTGGTCGCGACGGTCCGCGCGACGTTGGCCCGCGGGCGCGGCGGGGTGCCCAGGGTGGCCGCGAGCGCGGAGACGTCGACCACCAGCACGGTGTTGTCCTTGCGCACCACCACCGAGCCGTCCGCGCGCTCGAACGCGCCCTCCCCCATCCCCTCCAGTACCGTGACCGGGCCCGCCACGGCCCGCTTCGCCTCGAAGTAGGCGGTGGTCGCGCCGGCGTCCGCCAGGTCCTTGACGCTCAGCCGCATGGTCGAGCCGTCGGGGTAGGCGTAGTCGCAGGCGTAGACGTCCTCGCTCCAGCTCGGCTGGAGCGGGCTGCGCGCCGCCACCCCGAGCGCGCCGGAGATGTGCTCGGCGGTGCGCCCGGTGCAGACCAGTCTGGCCTCGTCGGACGGGCCCTTGGCGGGCGCCGCCGCCCGCGCGGGCGATGGCGACACCGGTGGCGGAGCCGCCTCCGCACCGGCGCACCCGCTCACCGCCAGCAACAGGACCAGGCCCAGACCCCGGGCACCGCTGCGCCAGCTCTTCATCTGCAACTCCCTTGGAAAGTACGGACGATGCCGCACCGGTGGCCGCAGGAGGCGGTCACCGGCGCGGCGCGGGTCGGTCAGGGCAGGCGGTACTCCGCGTTGAGCGCGGCACCCCGGCCGGGCTGGGTCTCGTCGTAGCCGCGTGCGTCGCACTGGAGGCCACCGATGACGCAGTGGTTCACCAGGGCCGCCAGCGTGGGCGCGTCCCAGGCGTTGAAGAAGTCGTAGTGGAAGGAGAAGCCCCGTCCGCTCGACAGGTGCAGCTGGCTGAGGTCACCGCTGCCGGCCGGGAAGGCCATCTTGAACTCGATCATCGGCAGCGCGACCGGGTGCGAGGTCGGGCAGATCCCGTTGATCGGGTAGGCCATGTGGCTCTTGTGGTCCGGCGTGTCCAGGTACAGGCCGTTCCAGCAACTCGGCGCCTGGTAGCGCAGGTTGATCTGGGTTCCGGCCGGGCAGCTGACCGGCAGGTCGATGTTGCGGTAGCTGTCCCCGCACTCCCACCCGGCCACGTAGCCCGCGTTGGTGGCGAACTCGGTCGCGGTGGCGGTGGGGCTGCCCACCACGAACCGCAGGCCCGGCGGGAACGGCCGGACGCTGGTGTAGTCGATCACCCCGGTCTTGTAGTAGATGACCTGCGGACCGGTCGGCATCACCGGGGTGCTGCCGTTGTACATGGTCGGCATCCAGTAGCCCGACTTGTCACCCGGCGCCACGCAGGAGGTGTTGCCCGCCTGCAGCGAGGCCAGGGTGGAGTTGGCGTCGGTCACGGTGCTGCCCAGGAAGGTGTGCATGTGCGAGGCACCGGCCTGGCCCGGGTAGACGATCGGGTCGTCCGGCAGGTTCCTGGTCACCGAGCAGTTGGCCTGGAACTCGTGGAAGTACGTGTTCGGCGGCACCTTGGTGGACGGGGTCACCCCGGTCACCTGCGGGTTCGCCAGCACGTAGCCGGTGGTGCCGAGTTGGACCGAGCCGAACACCTTGAACTCGTACAGCGAGTAGCCGTACCCGGTGGCCCGGGCGGTGGCGTACAGCCGGATGTACCGGCCGGTGGCCGCCAGGTTGATGCTCTGGCTGCCGCCGGTGGCGTTCGCGGTCGACTGGACCGTGGTCCAGTTCACCGCGTCCGGGGACACCTGGAGCTGGTAGGCGCTGGCGTACGCGGCCTCCCAGAGCAGCTCGACCCGGCTGATCGAGGCGTTGCCGCCCAGATCGATCCTGATCCACTGCGGGTCGCTCCAACTACTGGCCCAGCGGGTGCTGTTGTCGCCGTCGACGACCGCGCCCGCCGGCGTGGCGGTGGTCTCGATCGAGGAGGCGACGACCGGCCGGGACTGCGAGATCAGGCTGTCCGCCGCGGTCGCCTGCTGGGTCACGCCGCCCAGGCCGAGCAGCGAGAGCAGGATGGCGAACGAGGCGAGCAGCGCGCTCCGGCGTGGCCGGCCTCGGGAGTGGTGTCTGGTTCTCATCTGACCCTCCAGGTCAAACGGGATGGGTGGGGGATCGCCCGGGGCCGGAGTCGAGGACCGGCCCCGGGAGTTCGTTGGCCCTCGGGGGTCAGGAGTAGACGGCGAACTCGTAGAGCGAGTTGCCGTACGCGGTGCCCCGCTGGGTGATGTTCAGCCGCACGTAGCGGCCGGAGCCGGTGACGTCGAAGTCGTCCACGCCGCCGCTGCCGTTGGCGGTCGACCAGAGCGTGGTCCAGGTGCTGCCGTCGTTCGAGCTCTGCACCTGGTACGCCTTGCCGTAGGCGGCCTCCCAGCCCAGCTGCACGTGCCGCAGGCTGGTCACCTGGCCCAGGTCGACCTGGAGCCACTGGTTGTCGGCCCACTCACTGGCCCACCGAGTGCCCCAGTTGGCGTCGGTGGCGTACGAGGGCAGGTAGGGGGCGCCGTTGCCGACCGCCTGGTAGGTGGAGGCCGTGGTCGGCTTCCCCAGTGCGACGTTGGTGCCGCTCACCGGCGGGGCGACCACCTTGAACGACTTGGTCTCGATGCCGACGTTGCCGTGGCCGTCGTAGGCGTAGACGTAGACCTTCCAGACGCCCAGGGTCTTGGGCGCGGTCACGGTGAACCGGCCGTCGGCGGTCTGGGTGAAGTCCACCTGCTGGAAGCCGGTGCCGCCGTTCAGGTACTTGGCGCAGTACAGCAGCTGGTACCGGATCAGGTCGCCGTCCGGGTCGGTGGCGTTGGCGGCGATGGTGAAGGTGCCGCCGGCCGGGACGGTCGCGGTGTTGCTGAGCGACATGTCCGAGATCACCGGCGGGCGGTTGCTGCCCGGGTTGCCGCCGTAGCCGCTCGCCACCGAGTAGTAGCTGAGCCGCTTCCAGCCGCTGGGCACGGTGTTGTACCAGACCCCGCCGAAGTCGTTCTCGGTGCCGTAGTGGAACACCGTCGCGCCGAGCGAGACCCCGGTGTGGCCGCTGATGCAGGCCCAGTTGGCCAGGTAGGCGTCGCGCTTGGTGATGTCGCTCGGCTCGGTGGGCACGCCGTTGGCGTCGTTCGGGACCTCCCACTCACCGGCCTCGCCGGACTCGGTGATGATGTACGGCTTGGTGTAACCCCCGGCGATCCAGTCCGACTTGACGTTGCAGACCGAGCCGTAGGAGTTCACCGCGAGCAGGTCCAGGCTGGGCGTGTAGTCCTTGTAGTACTTCCACGCGCCGGTCCAGGCGTCGGTCGAGGTGACCGGGTGGTCGGTGTCGATCGCGTGGATCGCCTTGGTGATCTCCTCCACGTACTTGGCGTAGGCGATCCGCTGCTGCTCGACCGTGGTGCCGTTGTAGGTGTGGTCCTGGGTGGTCAGCAGCACCTCGTTGCCGACGTTCCACATCAGCACGCCCGGGTGGCTCTTGTAGGTGGTCACCCACTGCTTGATCTGGTCCAGCGTGGTGCTCTTGTAGGCGGTGTCGTTGACGTAGTCGGCGCCCTGGTTGAGCCAGAAGCCGTTCACCACCCTGATCCCGTGCGCGGCGGCGGTGTCGAGCAGCGGCTTGCTGCCCGCGTCGGTGCCCCAGGTGCGCAGGGTGTTGACGCCCATCGACTTGAGGTCGCGGATGTAGGCGTCGATGGCGCTGTTCGCCGGGCCCCAGGTGATGCCCTTGACGGTGTAGGGGGCGCCGTTCACGGTGAGCTGCCAGTTGCCCTGACCGCCCGTCACCTTGACCACCGAGGCGCCGGTCGGCACCGCCGGGTCGGTCATCGGGGCCGGGGTGGTGCCGGTGGTCTGCGAGACGGTCACCTTGTCGATGCTGAGCGCGCCGCCGGAGGAGGTGTCGGCGCCCGGCGAGGTGCAGCCGCAGACCGCGTTCGGGTAACCGCCGCCGATGCCGAGGTTGAAGACCAGGTAGAAGCCGTGCTGGACGGCCTTCTGCCAGGTGGCCACGCCGACCTGGGACTCCTTGACCCGCCAGACCTGCCGGCCGTCCAGGTACCAGCGGATCTCCTCGTCGGTGACGCTGCGGTCGATGATCGCGGAGTAGGTGTGGTAGCCGGTCTGGCAGCCGGTGCAGCTCGCCAGGCCGCTGGTCATCCCGTTGTACTCGTTGCAGTTGCCGCCGGGGGCGGTGCCGCAGTGCAGGGTGGCGGAGAGCTGGCTCCGGCCGTTCACGTTCTCCAGCACGTCGATCTCGCCCGAGCCGGGCCAGGAGGTGAAGCCGTCCCGGTTGGCCGCGCCCATCAGCCGGAACGAGGGCCAGTAGCCCTGCCCCTTGGCCGGGTTGGGCTGCTTGACGGTGGTGGAGATCTGCAGCTGCCCGCCGGCCGGGGCGGTGAAGTCGGAGCGGCGGCTCTCGATCCGGCCGGAGGTCCAGGCGGTGCCGTTCTTCAGCGCGGTCAGGTTGAGGTTGCCGCTGCCGTCGAGCGAGACGTTGGCCGGGGCGTTGGTGTTGGTCTGCACCTCACCGGTGCCCCAGTTGGCCGGGCCGCCGGGGTAGTTGGTGCCGGTCTGGACGGTCCAGTCCGCGGCCGAGGGGCCGGTGCCCGCGGCGCCGGAGAAGTCCTCGTTCCACAGCGTGGTCCAGTTCCCGGGCGGCGGGGTGGTCGGCGGCGGCGTGGTGGGCGGCGTGCTGCCGCCGGTGCCGGTGCGGACCTGGAACTCCCAGAGCGAGTAGCCGTACCCCGTGCCGCGCACGGTGCCGTTCAACCGCACGTACCGCGCGCTGCCGGACACCGCGAGCGTCTCGGTGCCACCGGCACCGGTGGTGGTGGAGTACGCGGTGGTCCAGGTCGTACCGTCCGTGGACAGCTGGATCTGGTACGCCTTCCCGTACGCCGACTCCCACTGCAGCACCACCTGGCAGACCGGCTGGGCCGAGCCCAGGTCGACCTGGATCCACTGCGGGTCGGCGTTCGAACTCGACCAGCGGGTACCGGCGTTGCCGTCCACCGCGTTGGCGGCCGCGGTGCCGTAGTTCTCCTCCGAGGAGGCCGTCACCGCCTTGCCCTGCGCCGCGTTCGCCGTCCCGCAGCTGCCGCCCCCGCCGCCGCCCCCGGCCGTGCCGAAGACCTGGAACTCCCAGAGCGAGTAGCCGTACCCCGTGCCGCGGGCCGTGCCGTTCAGCCGCACGTACCGCGCGTTGCCGGACACCGGAATCGTCTCGGTGCCACCGGCACCGGTGGTGGTGGAGTACGCGGTGGTCCAGGTCGCACCGTCCGTGGACAGCTGGATCTGGTACGCCTTCCCGTACGCCGACTCCCACTGCAGCACCACCTGGCTGACGGCGGCCGTCGCACCCAGGTCGACCTGGATCCACTGCGGGTCGGAGTTCGAACTCGACCAGCGGGTACCGGCGTTGCCGTCCACCGCGTTGGCGGCCGCGGTGCCGTAGTTCTCCTCCGAGGAGGCGGTCACCGCCTTGCCCTGGGAGAGCAGTGCGGGCGCGGCCTGGGCCGCCGTGATCGGGAACAGCATCAGCAGCGCGGCGACCAGCGCCAGCGCGACCGGGCCGGCCACCGAGCGCCACCGCAGGGGTGGCGAAGTGGCCTGATGGACAGTGGAGTTGAGCATGGCGTGACTCTCCAAGGTGAGCAGTGCGGAAGGGGGGCAACCGGACCTTCGCCTGCCGCCGGCTCCGTGGGGGTGGCCGGGCGACGGCAGGGGTGGACCGGATGTCCGCTCTGGGAGAGCGCTCTCCTGGCGTTGAGATGGTTGCGCGGGTGTTTCCGTTGTGTCAAGCACCCTGGCAGACCCGGTCACTGACACCGAGTTCAGCCCGGCCTCTTGACTTCTCCCGCACCCCGGGCCAGGCTCCAGCTCCATGGGAGAGCGCTCTCCCAGATGATCCCGGTCCGACCCGCCCCGTGCCCCGGCCGACGCATCCGCTCCCCCGCCGTGCCCCGCCCGGCCGTCACCCAGGAGACCAGCACCCATGCGCACCAGCACCAACAGAACCCGGCGCCTGTCCGCCCTCGCCGCCGCGCTCACCCTGCCGCTGCTCGCCACCGCCTGCTCCAGCAGCGGCGGTCCGGCGGCGGAGGACCCCAACGCCAAGATCACCCTGACCGTGAACCTGTTCTCCGACTTCGGGTACGCGGACCTGTACAAGCGCTACCAGGACCTGCACCCGAACATCACCATCAAGGAGAACCGGGCCGACCTGGGCGCCCACCACCAGAACCTCCGGGCCCACCTGCTGGCCGGGTCCGGCGCCGCCGACATCGAGGGCATCGAGATCGGCCAGGTGGCCGGCTTCAAGCCGCAGGCCGACAAGTTCGTCGACTTCCTGACCAAGGGCGTGGACCGGAACCAGTGGGTGCCGTCCAAGACCGCGCCCGCCTCCAGCCAGGACGGCTCCGCGCTGTTCGGCCTCGGCACCGACATGGGCGGCATGGCGCTCTGCTACCGGACCGACCTGTTCAAGGCGGCCGGGCTGCCCACCGACCGCGACCAGGTCTCCGCGCTGGTGGCCGACTGGCCCGCCTACTCCGCTGCGGGCAAGCAGTTCCTCGCCAACAGCCCGAACAAGAACGTCCGTTGGTTCGACAGCGCGGGCAACCTGTTCAGCGCGGTGATCGCGCAGGCCCCGGTCGGCTTCTACGACGAGTCCGGCAAGACCGTGGTGGAGAGCAACCCGGCCGTCAAGGCCGCCTTCGACTCGGTCGCCGCCGCCGTCAAGGACGGCCAGTCGGCCGGCATCCAGGCCTTCACCCCCGCCTGGGACACCGGCTTCCAGCAGAGCCAGTTCGCCACCGTCGCCTGCCCGGCCTGGATGAGCTACCAGTTCAAGGCCAACCCGCCCGCCGACGGCGGGAAGTGGGACCTGGCCCGGATTCCCGGCGGCGGCGGCAACTGGGGCGGCTCGTACCTGACCGTGCCCAAGCAGAGCAAGCACGCCACCGCCGCGGTCGAGCTGGCCAAGTGGCTGACCGCGCCGGAGCAGGAGTCCTGGCTGTTCACCGAGAAGGGCTACTTCCCCTCCGACCAGGCGCTCTGGACCAAGCCCGAGGTGGCCGGCCACACCGACCCGCTGTTCAACGGCGCACCCACCGGCAAGATCTTCTCGCAGTCCGCCAAGGACCTGAAGCCGCAGCCGCTGGGCGCCCACGGCGCCGAGATCGGCACCGCCCTGGGCAACGCGCTGACCTCGGTCGAGCAGGGCAAGGCCGATGCCGCCGGGGCCTGGAAGAAGGCCCTCGCCGACATCGCCAACATCACCGGCTGACCCCGCGTCACCACCCCCCGAGTCGCGGTACCGGCACTGGGCCTGACACCCGTGCCGGTACCGCCCCACCAGCAAGGAGCCCGAGCCCATGGCCCTACCGGCCACCGCCGCCCGCCACGTACGCAGCCGGTCCAGACCCTCCGGCCGCCTGGGCCGGCTCGACCGGATGGTCTCGCCCTACCTGTACGTCGCGCCGTTCTTCCTGGTCTTCGCCGTCTTCGGCCTGTTCCCGCTGCTCTACACCGGGTACGTCTCGATGACCGGGTGGCGGGCGGACGTCCCCGGCAGCGAGGACCTGTGGGTCGGCCTGGACAACTACCGCAAGCTGCTCGACGACCCGTTCTTCCGCAACGCGCTCTGGAACACCCTGGGCATCGGCGTGCTGGCCACCCTCCCCCAGCTGCTCTTCGCGCTCGGCCTGGCCCACCTGCTCAACCACCGGCTGCGCGGCCGCACCCTGCTCCGGCTCGGCGTCCTGCTGCCGAACGTCACCTCGGTCGCCGCCGTCACCCTGATCTTCGTCCAACTCTTCGGCCGCGACTTCGGTTTGATCAACTGGACGCTGGGTCTGTTCGGCCTGGACCGGATCGACTGGCAGGCCGGCACGCTCTCCTCCTGGACCGCCATCGCCACCATCGTGACCTGGCGCTGGACCGGCTACAACGCGCTGATCTACCTGGCCGCCATGCAGTCGGTGCCGTACGAGCTGTACGAGGCCGCCGCCCTGGACGGGGCCAGCCGCTGGCGGCAGTTCCGCTCCATCACCGTCCCGATGCTGCGGCCCACCATCCTCTTCACGGTGATCGTCTCCACCATCGGGGCGCTCCAGCTGTTCGGCGAGCCGATGCTGTTCAGCCAGCAGCAGGACCCGACCAGCGGCGGCTCGCAGCACCAGTTCCAGACCCTGGCGCTGTACTCCTACAGCCAGTTCTGGGGCCGGTTCAAGTACGGCTACGGCGCCGCCGTCTCCTGGGCGATGTTCCTGATCATCGTGGCGATCGTCGCCGTCAACCTGCTCGCCGCCCGCCGCCTGAGAGGGGTCGACGCCGAATGATGCGCACCGCCCGCAACCGTCAACTCGGCGCCGGGGCCGGGGTGTACGTCACCCTGGTGGTGGCCGTGCTGCTCTCCGTCTTCCCGCTCTACTGGACCGTGGTCGGCGCCTCCCGGAGCAACACCGAGATCAACTCGGTGCCCCCGGTGCTGCTGCCCGGCGCCAACCTGTTCCGCAACATCGCCCGGGCCTTCGAGCAGACCGACATGGGCCTGGCCCTGGCCAACTCGCTGCTGGTCTCCGGCACCGTGACCGTCTGCGTGGTGCTCACCTCCACGCTGGCCGGCTTCGCCTTCGCCAAACTCCGCTTCCCCGGCCGCAGTCCGCTGCTGGCCGCCGTGGTGGCGACCATGATGGTGCCGACCCAGCTCGGGATCATCCCGCTCTACATCATGATGGCCAACTGGTTCCACTGGGCCGACCACCTGCAGGCGCTGATCGTGCCCGCCGTCGCCAACGCGTTCGGGCTGTTCTTCATGCGGCAGTACCTGCTCGGCGCCGTCCCGGACGAGCTCCTGGACGCGGCCCGGATCGACGGCTGCCGCACCTTCGGCCTGTTCCGGCACGTGGTGCTGCCCGCCGCCCGGCCCGCGATGGCCGTGCTCGGCATGCTGACCTTCATGGCCACCTGGAACGACTTCTACTGGCCCACGGTCGTGATGACCCAGCAGAACCCGACCATCCAGCTCACCCTCTCCGAACTCGCCAGCGGCTACCTGCGGGACTACTCCCTCGTCCTCACCGGCGCGCTGGTCGCCAGCCTCCCCGTCATCGCGGCCTTCCTGGTGATGGGCCGTCACATCATCGACGGAATCATGCAGGGAGCCATGAAGGGATGACCGACATCGACCGCCTGACCGCCGGCCTCGACCTCAAGCAGAAGGTCCGCCTGATCTCCGGCGGCGGCACCTTCCGCACCAGCCCCGAACCCGACCTCGGGCTCGGCCCGCTGGTCACCTCGGACGGCCCGGTGGGCGTCCGGGGCGAGCGCTGGGACGAGGCCGACACCGCGCTCCTGCTGCCCTCCGCCACCGCCCTGGCCGCCAGTTGGGACGAGGAGCTGGTGACCGAGCTCGGCGCGCTGCTGGCCGCCGAGGCCACCCGCAAGGGCGTCCACCTGCTGCTCGCCCCCACCCTCAACCTGCACCGCTCCCCGCTCGGCGGCCGGCACTTCGAGTGCTTCTCCGAGGACCCGCTGCTCACCGGCCGGATCGGCGCCGCCTACGTCCGGGGCGTGCAGAGCGGCGGGGTGGCCGCCACCGCCAAGCACTACGTCGCCAACGACTCCGAGACCGAACGCCTCACCCTGGACGCGGTGGTGGACGAACGCACCCTGCGCGAGGTCTACCTGGCGCCGTTCGAGGCGGTGGTCGGGGCCGGGGTGTGGGCGGTGATGTCCGCCTACAACCGGGTCAACGGCGAGTCGATGAGCGAGAGTCCGCTGCTCACCGAGCCGCTCAAGGGCGAGTGGGGCTTCGACGGCCTGGTGGTCTCCGACTGGGGCGCGGTGCGCTCCACCGAGGGGCCGGGCGGCTCCGGAATGGACCTCGCCATGCCCGGGCCGAACGAGCACTGGGGCGAACGGCTGGTCGCCGCGGTCGAGTCGGGCCTGGTGCCGGAGGAGCTGATCGACGACAAGGTCCGCCGCTACCTCCGGCTCGCCCATCGGGTCGGCGCGTTCGACCCCTCCCCCGCACCGACCGCCACCCCGACCGACCCGGCCACCCGGGGCCTGCTCCGCCGGGCCGCCCGGGCCGGCGCGGTGCTGCTCCGGAACGAGGGCGGGCTGCTCCCGCTGGACCCGGCCCGGCTGCGGCGGATCGCCGTGCTCGGCCCGAACGCGGCCACCGCCCGGGCCCAGGGCGGCGGCAGCGCCGGGGTCTTCCCGGTCGCCACCGTCTCCCCGCTGGCCGGGCTGCGCGCCGCCTTGCCGCCCGAGGTGGAGCTCTCGCACCTGCCCGGCGTCCGCACCGGGACCCGGCCGACCCCGCTGGAGTCGGCCCACTGCCGGAACCCCCGCACCGGTGAACCCGGCCTGCTGGTGCGCTACCTGGACGCCTCCGGACGCGAGCTGCACCTGGAGCACCGGCTCAGCGGCCGGGTGCTCGAACCCTCCGTCACCACCGACCTGACCGAGGCCCGTACGGTCGAGATCAGCACCGTGTTCCGCCCGCCGGTGGACGGCCGCTGGCGGCTCGGCGTGATCGGCCTCGGCCGGATCCTGCTGCGGGCCGACGGGCGGACCCTGGTCGACGAGTACGTCGTCCCCGAGTCGGACGACCCGACCTATCTGCACGTCTCCCCGTCGTACCGTCAGGTGGAACTGGAGCTGGCGGCGGGCCGCGAGGTGACCCTGCTGGCCCGGCGCACGGTCGAGGCCGAGCACGGCCGGGCGCTCAGCCTGGCGGCCGACCCGCCCGGCGGCCCCGAACTCGCGGCGGCGGTCGAACTGGCCCGCGCGGCGGACGCGGTGGTGGTCGTGGTCGGCACCACGGACGAGTACGAGTCCGAGGGCTTCGACCGCCCCGATCTGCGGCTCCCGGGCGAGCAGGACGCCCTGGTGGCGGCCGTGGCCGCCGCCAACCCGGCCACCGTGGTGGTGGTCAACTCCGGTGGCCCGGTGCTGATGCCGTGGCGCGAGCAGGTCCCCGCGGTCCTGCTGAGCTGGTTCCCCGGGCAGGAGGGCGGCGACGCCCTGGCCGAGCTGCTGCTCGGCCTGGCCGAGCCCGGCGGACGGCTGCCCACCACCTGGCCGGACCGCGAGGCCGACGTCCCGGTGCTCGACACCCGCCCGGTCGACGGGGTGCTCGCCTACCGCGAGGGCCTGGACGTCGGCCATCGCGGCTGGCTCCGGACCGGGGCCGAGCCCGCGTACTGGTTCGGCCACGGGCTCGGCTACAGCAGCTGGGCGTACCTGGGTCTGGAGCTGCCCCAACAGGTCGTCCCCGGCGCGGAGTTCACCGCCCGGGTGACGGTGCGCAACACCGGGCCGCGCCGGTCCCGCGAGGTGGTTCAGCTCTACCTGGCCCGGCCGGGGAGCGCGCTGGACCGGCCGGTGCGCTGGCTGGCCGGCTTCGCCGCCGTGACGGCGGAGCCGGGCGAGCGGGTCGAGGTGACGGTACTGGTGGCCGCCCGGGCGGTGCAGCACTGGTCGGTGGACGAGCGCGCCTGGGCCACCGAGCCGGGTGCCTTCACCGCACTGGTCGGCCCGTCCGCCGGGGAACTGCCGCTCTCGGGCGAGCTGTTCGTCGGCTGACCCGGGGGGCGGGCGTCCCGGCCGGACGCCCGCCCCCTCCCCCCTCCAGTGCTACCCGGCGTCCCGGTCGCGCCAGCTGGAGCGGACCAGCTCCCGTTCGGCGGCGGTGAGTTGGACCGCCGCCGCCAGCCAGGCCGCCGCGTAGTCGTCGGCCCGGCCGTCCCCCTCCAGCCGGCCGAACACGTCCCGGCCGCGCCGGTCCGCCTCGGCGGCCAGCGCGGTGAGCAGGCGGGCCGCCGTGTGGAAACCGGTCCGGACCAGGGTGGCCGCATCGGTCCGGGCCCCGCCGGTGCGGGCGGACTCCGCGACCGCGCGGCGCCCGCCCGCCACCCCGAGCTCGACCAGACGCCGGACCCGCCAGAGCGGCGAGTCGACCAGCGGGTCGGTCCCGGGCACCGAACGGACCGACTCCCCCGTGGCGGGCGGGAAATGGGCCCCGAGCAGCAGGTCGTACCCGAGGTCGGCCCGGCCCTGCCAGGCGGCGGGCAGCCGCAGCGTGGTGTCGGAGCCGGGCACCGGGCCGACGGCGAGCACCCGCAGGGTGGCCGCCCGGTCGGGGTCGATCCGGCCCAGTACCCGCAGCAGCGTGCCCGGCTGCCCGGCCAGCCGGCCCAGGTTGGCAGTGTGGGCGAGCTCCGGGTGGCCGTGGGCGGCGGCCAGCCGGATCAGCGGGCCGCGGGCCGACTGCTCGGCGTCGATCTCGCGGGCCAGCACGGTGTCCCCGTCCGCACCGAGCACCACCAGGTCACAGCCGACCGGCTGCTGCAGCGCGCCCTCGTCCCCGGGGTCGGCCAGCGGGCCCTCACCGAGCCGTTCGGCGGCGGCCCGGGCCAGCGGGCGGGCGAACAGGGCGGCCAACGGGCCCTCCGTCCACGGCAGTCCGGGCACCGGATTGGCCCGTACGCCCCGGCCGGAGCCGAGCCGGCCGTCGGCCGAGACCGTCGCGCCGGAGACCAGCAGCCCGCCGCGCGAGAGCCGTTCGTGGTCCAGCGCGGCGGCCCCGACCGCGACCGGTGCGGTGCCCGCCCCCCGGGCCCGGGCCGGGCCGCCCGGACGGACGTCGGCGACCGAGAACCACCCGCCGTCCTGGTCCACCAGGTGGGTGACCACGCCGCCGTACCCGGTGGAGGTCAGCACCGGCTCCCGGAACACCCCGTGCACCCGCAGCGCGCCGCCCGGCCGGTAGGCGCGGCGGGCGGTGCCGAGCAGGGCCGCGTCGCCGCGTCCGGTGCGCACCAGGGCGGTGGTGAGCAGGAGTTCGCGCAGGGCGGCGGTCAGGTCGGCCAGCCGGTGGCCGTCCCGCCGGGCCCGGGCGCTGCGCAGGCCGCGGACCACGCGCAGGGCGGCGGCCTCGGCCCGGTGCAGGTCGGCCAGGCGGGCGGTGTGGGCGGCGCGCAGCAGTTCGGCCTGCGGGACGGCCCCGGCGGCGGGCAGGCCGGCCGCGAGCACCGCCGCAGCGGCGGTCCACAGTGCCTCGGCGGCGGCGACCTGCGCCGCCGTGGCCGCGGCCGGCAGCTCGGGCTCGACCGGCACCGGTTCCGGCTCCGGTGCGACGGCGTCCACGGCATCGACGGCATCAGCAGCGGCGACCGTGGAGGGGTCGGCGAGCGGGCAGCAGTGCAGCAGCGCGGCCCGGTGCAGGCAGCGCGGTGCCAGCAGGCAGCTGCACTGCGCGTGCCCCTCCTCCGCCAGCACGCCGTCCGGCCCGGGGGCCAGGGTCACCACGGTGTCCTCGCCGCACCGGACGGTCAGCCCCGCCCCGGCCGCCTCGACGGGCAGCGCGGCGTACTGCTCGACTGCGGCGTCCAGCTTCTTGCGCAGCCGGGAGGTCAGCCCCTCCACGGCCGTGGCGAGCAGCTCGGGGGCGACGGGCGGCAGGGCGGGTGCGCCGGGGTCGGGGCTCATCGGTTCTCTCCGCGCAGTCGGTCGCCGACCCAGCGGGCCAGGGCGAGAGGGCTGAGCGCGGCCACCGGCATGCCGGCGCCCACGAGTTGCTTGGCGACGGGTACGGAGTAGCGCGGGTTCCCGGTGTCGTCCAGGGCCGCGCAGCCCATCAGGTGCACCCCGGCCGAGGCGAGCGCCCTGACCTCGGCGAGCAGGCCGCCGAGCGGTGCGCCCTCCTCGAAGTCGCTGACCACCACGACCAGGGTGCGGCTCGGCACGGTGACCAGGGAGCGCGCGTGCGCGAGCGCCTTGGCGATGTGCGTACCGCCGCCGACCCGGACCTCCAGCAGCAGCGAGAGCGGGTCCGCGACCCGGTCGGTCAGGTCGGCGATCTCGGTGGAGAACGCCAGGAAGTGCGTGGACAGCGTCGGTACGCCGCCGAGCACGGCCGCCGTGAGGGCGGACCAGATGACGGAGGCCTCCATCGAGCCGGAGACGTCGACCACCAGGACCAGCCGCCAGTCGGCCTCCTTGCGGGCGCGGGTGCTGAAGACGGGGTTCTCGGGCACCACGACCGTACGGCCGTCCGGCAGCCGCCGGGTGTGCGCGAGGTTGGCGCGCAGCGTGCGCGGCAGGTCGAGCCGGCCGCCGGGGCGGCGGGTGGGGCGCGGGGTGGCCAGGCCGCTGAGCGCGGGGCGCAGCCGGGTGGCGAGCTCGCGGGCGAGTTCGTCGACCAGGCGGCGGACCAACGGCCGCAGCGTGGCCAGGCGTTGCTCGGGCAGGCCGCCGGCCAGGTTGAGCACCGAGGTGAGCAGCTCGACCGAGGGGCGGACGGAGGCCGGGTCGAGTTCGGCCAGCACGTCGGCGCGGCCGGCCTCGGCGGCGCTGCCGAGCACCTCCTCGCGGACCTCCGCGCCGAACAGCGCCTCCAACTCCTCGGCCCAGTCCCGGGCGGAGGGGAAGGACGCCTGCTGCCCGCCGGGGCCGCTCGACAGGTCGGCGGAGCCTTCGCCCCGACCCGCTCCGTAGAGCTCGTCCAGAGCCTGCGCGTAGCGGCGGGCGCCGGCCGGCAGCCGCTCGGGCTCCCGGCCGAGCAGCAGGCGCCAGCGGTCGGCCGGAGCCAGCTCTCCTGCCGCCTTTGCCGCAAGCGAAACTGACGCTTGGTCGGCTGACAGGTCGACAGCGGGTGCGCCGGAGCCGCCGAGGCCGAGCGCGGCCAGGGCGGCGGCGGCCGCCGAGTCCGCCGCGGTCCAGAGCGCGAGCAGCTCGGGCGGTGCGGTCAGGGTGAGGTCGGGCCGCTCGCCGAGCTGCTCGGTGACGGTCTCCAGCAGCCGCCCGCGCCCGGCCGGGCTGAGCGCGTCGAAGCCGGCCCGCAGGGCGGGCAGCCGGTCGAGGAAGCCCTGGTCGGGCAGCCCGTCGATCCGGGCCAGCAGCGGGGCGAGCGCGGTGGGCGCGTACTGCAGCAGCGGGCCGCCGGCCGTGAGCAGGCCGGTGAGGTGCCGGGCCAGGCGGCGGCGGGCGTCGGGGTGGGTGGCGGTGTCGACCCAGCCGGCGGCGCGGGTGCCGAGCTGCTCGGGGTCGTCCAGGTCGAGCAGCACCCGGGCGGCCAGCGCGGCGCCCTGGACCAGCGGGGAGCCGGTCCGGGCGAGCGTGCCGAGGGCGTCGTCCATCCGCAGGCCGAGGCGGTGTTCGCCGGCCCGGGTGGCGAGGGCGACCAGGGCGGCGGCGTCGGCCGGGTCCTCACTGCCGGAGAGTCCGGGCAGGCCCCGGACGGCGGCGTCGAGCAGCACCACGGCCAGGGCGGCGGCCTGGTCGCGGCCGGTCTCGGTGGTGCCGGGGAGGTGCCCCCGGCGCAGGGCCTCCAACAGGTCGAGGGCGGTGAGCAGTTCGGGCAGGGTGGCGGCGGCGGGCAGCAACTCGGCGGCGTCGGTGAGGCGTTCGCCGACCAGGCCGGGCAGGTCGCAGGCGGCTGCGGCGCGCAGCCCGTCCAGCAGCTGGGTGCAGCTCGGGCCGCCGTCGGCGGTCTCCAGCCGGGTGCGTTCGCGCAGGGTGCCGGTGGCGGCGAGCTCGGCGGTGACGCCCCGGACGCCCGCCAGGTCGAGCCGGGCCGCGACGGACGGGGTCCAGGCGAGCCGCCAGCGGGTGGTGAGCGCGGAGGCGTCGCCGGTGCCGGCGACCTGGACGGGTTCGCCGTAGCCGACGCCGCACAGGGCGAGGCGTTGCAGCAGGGTCTCGCGCCGCCGGTCCAGCGGGGAGCGGAGCGGGTCGAGCCGGAGCTCGCGCGAGTCCGGGTCCTCGGGGGCGGGCAGGCGGAGCTCGGCGAGCTCCGCCTCCACGGACGGGCCGAGGCCCGAGCGGGGGGTGCCGGGCGCGGTCCGGCCCCGGTCGGTGCCGACCAGCACCGTCTCCAGCGCGCGGGCCAACGCCCGCCCCCGGCCCAGGGGTTCGCCCTGGCCCAGCACGGATGTCACGGCCTCCAGCAGCTCGCCCCGGCCGGGCGCGGGCAGGGCCCGCAGCCGGGCGAGGTCCCCGGCCAGCCGCAGCGTCTCGGCGGCCTCGCCGGTACCGGCCGGGTGACCGGCGGCGCGCAGCTCGCGGCAGACGTCGGTGATCGCGCGGGCGGCGGCGGCCTGCACCAGCTCGGGGTCGCCGCCCGCTTCGAGCACGGACTGCTGCCAGCGCGGGTCGCGGATACCGGCGGGGTAGCCGGAGCGGGCGTCCAGCAGGCCGAAGGTGTACGGCACCAGCGAGGTGGTCACCTCCCCCTCGGGCGCCGCCTCGGCCGGGTCGTTAGTCGGGTCGTCGGTCAGGTCGTCGGCCGGGGCCGTCAGGGCGGGCCCGTGGAAGGCGCCGACCAGGACGGCGACCCGCCGCCCGTCCGCACCGGCCCGGGCGATCACCCGCCGCATGTGCGCCTCCCGGGCCAGGTCGACCGCCGGGACGCCGCCGCGCTCGGCGGTGTCCCGGCGCAGCGCCCAGCCGACCGCGAGCGCGGCCCGCCGGACCGCCTCCGGGGTGCTGCCGGGCGCGCGGACCTCGACCGCGCGGTCCCAGAGGTCGTCGCCGTCCCGACCGGTGCCGGCGGCGGTGAGACCGTCGGCGTAGGACTGCCGGGCTGACCCGCCGTCAGCGGACCCTCCGTCAGGGGACCCGGCGACGGCGTCCCAGCCGGGGTGCCCCATCGGCAGGTCGCAGCAGAGCACCTCGACGCCGTGCTCGCGGGCCCAGCGCAGCGCGGCCAGCTCCGGGGAGAAGTCCGCGAACGGGTAGAAGCCGAGCCGCCCGTCCGCACCGGCCCCGGCGAGCGCCACCGGCGCCAGCGTGCCGGGGTCGGCGAGGTACGGCAGCCAGGACCGGAAGTCGGCCGGCAGCTCGATGCAGAGCACCTGCGGGTCGGCCGCCGCCAGCAGTGCGGGCACCACGGCGGCCAGGGCCGGGCTGTGGTGCCGGACGCCGATCAGGTACGGGCCGGCCGGGTCGGCGAGCTGCGCCACGGCCTCGCGGGGGTCGACCAGGGCCGTGGTCATCGCAGGTTCTCCCGCAGGTCCCAGAGGCGGCGCCACAGGGCGGAGCCGTCCTCGGCGCGGCGGCGGACCGGGCCGTCCCAGTAGCCCAGCAGCCGGGCGTGGTCGGCCGGGTCGTCCTTGCGGACGGCGCCGAGCAGGTGACCGGGCATCAGGTCGAGCGCGTCGCCGCCCGCCCCGGTCAGGTAGGCGCGGGCCAGTCCGAGCGAGGCGGCGACGTGCACGGCCTCGGCGGTGGACATCACGGTGCCGGGGCGCTCGACGTCCCAGCCCTCGGCGGAGCGGCCGGTGCGCAGGTCGCGGAAGACCGTCACCAGGGCGTCCAGGACGGCGTCGTCGACCCCGAACGCGGCGCCCGCGCGCTGGACCGCGGCGGTGGCCTGGCCGCGGACCAGCTCGGTCTCGGCGGCGGCGTCGGCGATCGGGTGGACGGTCTCGAAGTTGAACCGCCGCTTGAGCGCGGCGGACATCTCCGAGACGCCCCGGTCGCGCAGGTTGGCGGTGGCGATGACGGTGAAGCCGGGTGCGGCGGGCGCGGTGGCGTCCGGGGTGCCGGCCAGCTCGGGGATGCTGACCCGGCGGTCGGAGAGGATCGACACCAGGGCGTCCTGCACCTCGGGCAGGCAGCGGGTGACCTCCTCGATCCGGGCCACCCGGCCGCTGCGCATCGCGGTCAGCACCGGCGAGGCGACCAGGGCCTGCGGGGTCGGGCCCTGGGCGAGCAGCAGCGCGTAGTTCCAGCCGTAGCGGAAGGCGTCCTCGGTGGTGCCCGCCGTGCCCTGCACGGTGAGTTCGCTGGTGCCGCTGACGGCGGCCGCGAGCAGTTCGGAGAGCATCGACTTGGCGGTGCCGGGCTCGCCGACGAGGAGCAGCCCGCGCTCACCGGCCAGCGTCACCACGCAGCGCTCGACCAGGGCCCGCTCGCCGACGAACTTCGGCGGGACGACCAGCTTGGCGGGCAGGTCGCCGGCCTTGCGGCGGGCCGGGGTGAGGGTCAGCGCCTCGCCCGCACTGCCGCAGACGAAGGTGACGACGGCGTTCGGGGTGAGCGCCCAGCCGGGCGGGCGGGGGCCGTCGTCGTGGGCGGCCAGGAAGGCGAGCTCGGCGGCGTACCGCTCCTCGGCGGGCAGGATCTGCCGGGCCTGGGTGGTGGTGCTGGTCATGGGGTTCCTCAGGAGATGGGGGGGGTGAGCCGGGGTGCGCGGGGCACCCCGGCTGATGAACGGTCAGCGGCGGCGGCCGCGCCTGACCTTGAGCTCCTCGAAGCGCGGCAGGTCGCCGTCGGCCAGCCGCTGCATGGCCCGCCGGAACAGCGCGGTGACCGGCTCGGCCGGGACGACGGTGCCCAGCGGCGTCCCGTCGGCGCCGAACTCGCCGAGCAGCGGCAGCTTCCAGGTCTCCAGCGGCAGGTGCGGCGAGCGCAGCTCGGTCCAGCCGCCGGGCAGGAAGAGCGAGCGCCCGGCCCGGGTCCGGGCGGCCGACACCACCAGGTCACCGGCGGCGAGTTCGGCCCGGGCGGCCTTGAGCCGGGCCGGCCGCCAGCCGGTCCAGCGGGCGGTGTTGCGGTCGGTCGGGTCGGGCAGGGCCAGCAGCATCAGGTAGAGCGCGGCGGCGTCCGCGCCCAGGCCGTGTTGGGCCGACACCTCGGCGACCAGGTCGGGCACGGACCGGGTCGGGTCCTGCGGCCACCAGGTCCCGTCCGGGCCGCGCTCACCGGCGGCGGGCTCGCCCGGGTCGGCGAGCAGCTCGGCGAAGGCGTCCGAGGCGGCGACCCGCAGTGCGGCCTCGGCCGGGAAGGGTTCGCCGTCGTTGGTGCGCAGCGCGGTCAGGTACGGGTCCTGGCCGGCCGGGTCCAGCAGGCTGGTGCGGATGCCGGGCGCGGGCTGGTCGTCGTGGGTGGCCATCAGCACGGCGCCGTACCGCTCGTAGCCCTCGCCGGTCTCGGTCGGGGCCCCGGCCGCCTTGCGGAAGGCGGGCAGGTTGACGTAGCGGCCCAGGTCGAGGATCAGCCCGGGGTGCGCCAGCCGGGCCCGGACGGCCGCCAGGGCGGCGGGGAGCGCGGCCCGCAGCGGGTCGCCCGCCGGGAGGCGGTGCGCCAGCCAGGCGGTGGTGGCGATCGCGCCGGTCAGGGTGGTGGCGGTGAAGCCGGCCTGCTGGTCGTCGGCCGGGACGCAGCGGTCGCCGCGCACCGTCCAGGCGAGGTCCCGGGTGAGCTCGGGTGCCGCCGCCGGGTCGAGCACGGCCGCGACCGCCCGGTTGACCGTCCAGGGCGTGCGCAGGGCCCGGACCGCCTCGCCGAGCAGGGCCTCGGGGACGGCGACCCGGCGGCCGACGGTCTCGTTCCACAGCGCTGCGGCTGACGCCACGTCAGGTCCCTGCTCCCACAGGGCGGCCGGGTCGGCCGGGATCAGGGCGGCCAGCAGACGGCGCCTGGTCGCGGCGGGCAGGCCGCGCAGCTCGTCCCGGGCGACGGCGGCCTCCGCCACCTTCAGCCCGAGTGCGGTGCGGACCTCGGTGGGCAGGAAGTTGCGGTCGTGGTCGTCGATGCCCGGCAGTCCGGCGGTGACCAGCGCGGCCATGGTGGCGGTGACGCCGGTGAGTTCGGCGAACCGCTCCGGTGCGGTGGGCTGCCAGGGCGCCGGGCCGCGTTCGGCCGCCTCGGCGAGCAGGGCGGCCGACCGGCCGGTGGCGCGGTCACCGGTGCCGCTGTCGTCGCTCGGGGTGCCGAGAGGCGCGAGCGTGCGCAGGGTGTACGGCGCGGGCGGCTCGAACCGGCCCGACGGGTCGTGGAACAGCGCGGTCGACACGGTGTCGCCGTCGTCCGCCGAGTGGGAGTCGGTGAAGAGCAGGAACGCGCCCCCGCCCAGCGTCAGCAGGGCGTCCTCGTTGCCGCTGCGGTGGGTGCCGTCCGGGTTGAGCAGGTGACGGCCCGCCAGGTCCAGCACGGCCTGGCGCCAGTGCGGGGAGCCTTCGCCGAGGCCGAGTCCGTCCAGGCGCTGCGCGAACCAGGCCAGCGGCTGCCGCTGCTCCGCCGGGACGATCCCGGTCGCGGCGCGCAGCGCGGCTGCCTCGGCCAGGTCGGCGAACGCGGCCCAGGCGATCCTGGTCCAGGGCAGCTCGGTGCCGTCCACGTGCAGACCGCCCGCTGCGTCCTCGGACTCGGCGGCGGTCGTGAGGAAGTCCAACTGCCCGGCGATGTAACGGGTGTTGGCCAGGCCCCAGCGGCCGTTCAGGGCGCCGGTGCCGCTGAGGGCGGTGTCGAGTTCCTCGTCGGTCGGGCCGGTCGGCTCTGCCCGGCCCGCTCCGCCCGCGAGCTCCTCGGTGAGCCGGGTGGCCACCTGGTCCAGCACGGTCTGCTGGGCGGCGGCGTAGCGCAGCACGCCGGCCAGGCCGGTCAGCAGCGCCCGGTCGGTGATCTCGGGGAGCAGGGCCGCGACGGCGGCGGTCAGCTCCTCGGGCCGCTGCGGGTCGGCGGCGACCCCGGCCTTGAGCAGCGCGGCGGCCGTGTCGGCGGACAGCCGGCGCAGCGCGAGCGAGCCCGCCAGGTCGCGGGGGCGCAGGCAGTGCCAGTAGCGCATCGGCGGCAGGAGCGCCGTGCCCTCGGCGAACTGGCCGGGGAGGGCGTCGGTGCGGGCCTCGGCGGTGAGGGTGCCGTCGGCGTCGTACAGGGCGACCCGGTAGCTGCCCACCACCACGGCGGTCGGGCGGTCGGCGCCGGGGAAGACCAGCAGCCGGTTCGGCCGGTCGGTGCCGGCCGGGACGGTGACGCTGCGGCCGGCCAGGTCCTGGCCGCGCAGGGTGCCGTCGGGCAGTTTGACGGTGCGCCAGCCGAGCACCCCGCCGACCGGTGCCCCGGCCGGGGAGTCGACGGCGTCGGGGGCGGGCATGACCCAGCCGCCCTCGAAGGTGCTGCCGGCCGGGGCGTCGCGCAGCGCGTCGGCGAGGAAGGCGGGCAGTGAGGCCCGGCCGGTGGTGCCGGTCGCCGGGTCGTACTCCAGCCAGGTCCACGGGTCCTCGCCGCCCGGGTCGGCCCAGATCCAGAACGAGCTGCCGTCGCCGATGACCTGCCGCTCGCCGGGCAGCGCGGTGTCGCCCGCGTGCACGACGCCCTCGCCGGTGGTCCGGCCGCCGCCGGCCAGCGGGAGGCCGAAGCTGCGCAGCGAGCCCAGCCAGTAGGCGCGCATGCCGCGGGTGCCGGAGCCCTCCGGCATGGTGAAGGTGCGGTCGGGGGCGGTGTGCCAGTAGGCGGTGGTGCGGTGCTGGTTGGCCCGTGAGTTCCACTGGACCAGCAGCGAACCGTCGACGTGCAGGAAGCCGAGGTCGGTGCCGCTGCTGTCGCCGGCCGGGATCCGCAGGTCGTGGGTGAGGACGGTGCCCTCGGCGCCGATCACCCGGGCCTGCGCGGGGCCGGCCGCGATCAGGTTGGGCCAGGCGTCGGCGACCACGAGGTTCTCGATGTCCTTGCGGGGTACCAGGGTTGAGGTGGCCTCGTCCCAGGCGGGCCAGCCCAGCTCGTCCAGCACACCGCCGCGCAGCGCACGGGCGAGGGTCTCCGACAGGTCGAAGCCGGCCGCCGCGCGGACCTCCTGCTCGGCCAGCGCCAGCACCTCGCCGGGCAGCCAGCGCAGCCGGGCCAGCGCGGTGGGCAGGCCGGGCAGGCCGGCCGCCGCCGAGGCTCCGGCGACCTCGGTCATCCACTCGGCCAGCATCGGGCGGCCGCCCGGGGAGCGGGCCAGCACGCCGAGGGCGGTCCGGCCCTCCTGGTCGTCGGTGATCCGGTCGGCGCCGCGCCGGAAGGCGGGCCTGAACCGGGGGTCGGCCTCGACCGCGAGCAGGTCGCGGCGTCCCTCCTCGTCCTGGGCCCAGCGCTCCAGGCCGAGCGCGGCGTTCTCGCCGGGGTCCGCCACCGGCAGGCCGAGCGTGAGCAGCTGGTCGAGCAGGTCGACGTCGGTCTCGACCATCGGCAACGTGGCTCCGGAGAGCGCGAGTTCGGCCCGCAGCCGGTCGGCGATCCGCTCCACCAGCGGGTACAGGGCGGCGATCCGCACCGGGCGCCGCCAGCCCTGCCCGCGCCAGGTGGAGAACCGGCCGAACCAGCCCACGGTGCCGTCGGCGGGCCGCTGGTCCGCCGGCAGCTCGCCGTCGTACAGACCCGCGTCCGCGCCGGACTCGGTGAGGATCTCCAGCCACAGGCCGGGGAGTTCGCGGTCGTCACCGGTCGGCATCAGGTCGAGCAGCTGCCCCCGGACGCCGGCGTCGCGCCGGGCCAGCGAGATCAGGGCCGCCCGGTGGCTCTTCCACCAGCCGCCCGCCGCCCGCAAGGTGGCGGGCAGGGTGAGGAGTTCGGCCAGGTACGCGCCTTCGGCGGTGTCCGGGTCGCTGCCGGCCGCCCGGGCCAGCTTGCGCAGGTCGGTCGCCATCTGGGCGGAGGGCTGCAGCCCTCCTGCGGTGCGGCGCACGCAGAGCAGCCGGAACCGGTCGAACGCCTCCTGGGCCGGCACCCGCGCGGCCAGCTCCTTGCCGTACCCGCTCAGCACCTTGACGGGCAGGGCGCCCGCGAGGGCGAACTCCAGGAACACCGCGTCCAGGCGGTCCTCGTCGAGCGCCAGGCCGTGCTGCGCCTCCGCGCGGCGGGCCTTGGCGAACAGCTGCGCGCCGTAGGTGGCGTTCTCCAGGCCGAGGAAGACCCGGCCGGCCTGCTCGTAGTAGGTCGGCAGGAAGTGCGGGACGGCGGCGGCGAGCCGTCCGGCCAGCTCCTGGTACGCGTCCAGGGCGGCCTTCGGCTTGGACTTCGCCTGCCGGGCGATCCGCTCCAGCTCGGGCATGATGCCGAGCGCGTGGTGGCCGTCCGCCGGGTGGTGCGCGAGCACCCACTCGGGGAAGCCGAGCGACTGGCGCAGGCCGAGGCCGACCTCGACCGGCTCGCCGTCCGGCTCCAGGCCGAGGTAGCCGGCCGCGAGGTCCTCGGCGGCGCCGAGCTCGCCGGGGACCAGCCGCACCACCACCCGGCCGTCCAGGCCGGGGTGGCGGTAGCCGCGCGCGGTGAGCGCCACCGCGCGCTCGCCCGCGCCCTCGGTGCCGGGCGGCAGCACCGCTCCGGCCAGCAGCAGTTGGGCCGCCTGGTGCTCCGTCATCGCCTTCGCTTCCCCTGTGCTCGTCGTGTCTGCCGTGGTCGTGGTGGTGGTGCTCATGCGTCCTTGCCCTCCTCGACCGTGCGCCCGGCGTACAGCGCCGCGGCCATCCGCATGCCCTCGGACCAGGCCACCGGGCCCACCGTGCGGAGCGCGATCGCCCGGCCGTCCTGGTCGTGCCAGCTCAGCCCGCCGGTCTCGGAGTCGCCGTCCCAGTACGGTTCGCCGATCCACACGTTCGGCTCGACGGTGGTCCCGCCGTCGCGCACCCGGGAGGTCGCGTAGCCGCCGGAGACCCGGTAGCCGAGCGAGGAGGCGCGGGCGGCGAGGCCGAACCGGGAGGGGAACCGGCCGCCGGCGAAGTCCCGTACCTCGGTGGCGTTCTCCGCCAGGTCGGCGGGCCGCAGCCAGGTGGCCCGGTGGATCTGCTCGACGCCCTGGACCACGCCGAGTTCGGCCGCGAACTCGCGCAGGTCGTCGAGCTCGGGCAGCAGCACCGGGTGCGGGAAGGTCACCGTGGCGGGCGAGATCCGGACCGTCTCGCCGTCCAGGTCGACCAGCCGGAGTTCACCCTCGGGGGTGACGTCCCGGAGGAAGCCGGCCTCCTCCGGGTCCTCGCCGACCACCACCAGGTCGCGCAGTGCGGCCTGCCACGCCTCGTCCGGCCAGACCCGGGCCAGCAGGCCGGTCGGCACGGGCAGCGAGGAGACCATCCAGCCGTCGACCTGGGCCACGCAGGACGCGGCGTGGCGGTCCAGCCACTCGGCGAACCGGCGCAGCCGGTCCGTCTCGGGGTGCTCGCGCACCGCCTTCGGCAGCGTCTTCAACTGCCGCCCGCCGGAGCGCCCACCCGTCGAGCGGGCCGTCACCCTGCCCTCCACCAGGGCAACTTCATATCCTTCGCCCGCCGCCAGCCAACCCATCGGTCCCCACCTCGGTCTCGTGCCAAGTCGTCAAAAACCACCGCAGAGACGGAGGGAGTCGGACACTCCGTGCGGCGATGCGGAAAAGCTAGCGCCCCGCGCGGACAATCCGCCGCGCGGGGCACCCGTCACGGAGCGGGGTCGCACCTGGTCCCGGCCCGCCTCGGCGGTCATCCGCTGACGAACCATCATCCGGGTGCACCGAACCACCGCCCCGGTCGCCGACGGACCGGCCGCCAAGGCGCGCCAGAGGGCACAACGGATCGGCGCGGCGGGCGGGTTCGGGGCGGCGCGAGGGGCGGCGAAGCGGTCAGGCGTCGACCGCCGGGAGCGGCTTCACCCAGCGGGTCCACTGGGCCTCCGGCCGATAGCCGGCCGCCCGCCAGGCGCGCTGCCCGAGCTCGTTGCGGTCGAGCACCATGGCGTCGATCCGCCGGGCGCCGAGAGCGGCGAAGCGGACCTCGGCGGCGGCCAGCAGCGCGGCGCCGATGCCCTGGCGGCGCTGCGCCGGGTCGACCGCGAGGCGGTAGAGGCTCGCCCGCCAGCCGTCCCAACCGGTGATCAGGGTGCCCACCACCGCACCGTCGCGTTCGGCGACCAGCAGCGCCTCGGGGTCCCGCGCCAACAGCCGGGCCACCCCGGCGGGGTCGTCGCTGATGCTCGTCCCCTCGGCGGCACCGGCCCAGAAGGCCAACAGCCCGGGGATCTCGGCAGGGACAGCGGGACGGATCGCGATATCGGTCATGGCGCCCTGTCTAGCAGGGACGTCACCCGGCGGACGAGACAATTCCGGCCGGCGGGACGGCCTGCTGGCGGCTGACGCGAACAGGTGCACCCCGACGATCGGGCGGTGCTCAGTCCGTGTCCGGTCCGGTCCGCCACGCGAGGCGGAGCTGCTCTGCGGCAGCCGCGGCTTGGCGAAGGCCCGCCTGGTAGGCGGGTTCCCAGGCCGTCCGGTCGTTCAGGTTCGAGCCGAATGCGCGTATTGATTCCGGATCGGGCTCGACGGTCACCACGGTGCGTGCGCCGGCGGCCGCCAGTTCCTGGTGGAGCAACTCGCGGGGAAACAGGTGCGCCTGCGGGTCGATCACGACGAGCGTGCGGGCTCCGGCCGCGAGTGCGGCGTTGGTCGCCGAGCGCAGGGAACCGTCCATGTATCGGCGGCCGTTGATGGTGATCGGTGGGTAGATCCCCGGGAAGGCCGTGCTTGCCGCCACGGCGCAGGCCAGCGGTGCGCCACTGGTGCGGTCGAAGACCTTCTGCTCGCCCGTCTCGGCGTCCGTCGCGGTGATGAGCAGCTTCCGGTCCGGCCATTGGTCGGTGCCGGCCATGGCGCGCATCCGGACGACATGTGCCTGCTCGGGGCCGGTTTCGGCGGCGAGCGCGATCTGACCCACTCGGCGCCAGGCCTCGGCCGGGTTCGAGGCGGCAGTGCCGAGCACCGCGAACGCCTCACCCAGCCGGCGCCCGTCCACCTGGGGCGGGGTGCTGTTGCTGTCGGCAGGGCGCACCGGGGTGGCGAGTCGGCCGGGGTCCTGACCGGTGGCCAGCACTGCGCCGATGATCGCACCGGTCGACGTGCCGACGATCAGATCGGCCTCGCCGAGATCCACTCCCCCACGGCGCAGTCCGCACGCCAGTCCGGCCATCCAGGCCGCACCAACGGGACCTCCGGCGCCCAGCGCGAGTGCGCGGTCAAGTGTGTGCATGACTGTCCCCTCCCGTTATTGAAACAGTCGTACCATATACTGACGCAGGCTCAGATCCGCAGGACCGAGAGGTGATCCACCGTGGGGAGACCCCCGAATCCCGCCCGCCGGGAGGCCACCTTGGCGCGGGCGACCGACTACGTACTGGCACACGGCCTGGCCGGGTTGAGCCTGCGGCCGCTGGCCGCGGCTCTCGACACCAGCCCACGGATGCTGCTCTACGACTTCGGCAGCAAGCAGGAGTTGGTGTCTGCGGTCCTCGCCGAGGCCCGCCGCCGCGGTGCGACACGGTTGGCCGGGAACCTCCCGCCGGAGGCAGCCTCGGCGGAGGAACACCTGCGCGGCATCTGGGCCTGGATCAGCGCACCCGAGCGCGCCCCGTACGTCCGGCTGATCTTCGAGGTGCACGCCGACGGCCTGGTCCACCCCGAGAACTACCCGAACCAGGCCGAGGCGATCACGAACTGGTTCGACACCCTCGGCGCCACGTTCCGCGACATCGCCACCGGCCCCGACGACACCGTCACGCCCACGCTGGTCATGGCCGTCGTCCGGGGCCTCCTGTTCGACCTCACGACCACCGGCGACCGCCTCCGCACCGACCGCGCCCTGGACCGCTTCTGCGAACTCCTCCGGCATTGAAGGAAGACGAACGATCGCAGGGTGACCGCAGGTCGCATCACCGACCCTGCCCGCCGGCCGGCGGGACGGCGCCCCGTCAGCTGGCCCGGGCAGCGGGCGTCAGCTGCCAGACCGTGGTGGCCTTGAGTGCGGCGTCCTCGAGATCCGCGACCACCGGCACCTCGTAGACCGCCACCGAGGTGAAGCGCTCCCGAGGCAGGTACGCCCGGCCCGGGTCACCGACGATCACCACGGCTCCCCTGGCCTGCGCCCGCTCCAGGAACGGCAGGAAGCGCGCCGCCATCGCCCGCTCGTAGAAGACGTCCCCGGCCAGCACCACCTCGGCCGGGCCGCCGTCGCCGTCGAGCAGGTCCTCGAACGCCGCGTCCACCCGGACCCCGTTCGCCTCCGCGTTGACGCCGATGGCCGCCACCGCGTACGCGTCGATCTCGGCGGCCCGCACCGACTGCGCACCGCGCAGCGCGGCCGCGATGCCGACCAGTCCGGACCCGGCCGCCAGGTCGAGCACCGTCCGCCCGCGCACCAGCTCGGGGTGGTCCAGCACGTACCGGGCCACCGCCACCCCGCCCGCCCAGGCGAACGCCCAGAACGGCGGCGGCATGCCGATCTCGCCCCGCACCGACTCGGTCCGCTCCCACAGGGCGATGGCGTCGTCGGCCATCTGCAGACTGACCTCGGGGACGAACGGCACCGGGACCAGCCGCGTCTCCGCCCGCACGAAGTCCTGGTCCGACGTGGTGAGGACCGCTGCGGGCAGGGTGGAGCTCTCATTGGACATGCGCGCAGCATAGGCCAGCCCGGTGGCAGTTGACGGCCCGTGGGATCCCCTCCCCTCCACCGCCCGGACAGGCCCCGGCACGCACCCCGCAGCCCGGTGGCCCGGCCCCGCCGACGGTGAAACGCTTGACCCGTGACCCGAGGACCTACGCAAAAGTCGGTGTGCTGGCCCTGGCCGCCGGACTCACCGTCATCCGCTCCGCCACCGGCCTGCCCCGCTGGCTCGGCTGGGCGGGGGCCGTGATCGGTGCGGTGTGCTTCGTTCCCTGGGGCGCGTGGATCGCGTTCCTCCTGGGCGGCCTCTGGATCATCGTCGCCGGCGTGCTGCTGACGTGGCGGCCCGCCCCGGCGGACGGGACCCGACCTTCGGCCGCCGCTCCGCCGGGCTGACCCGACGGGCTGACCCGCCGACCGGCGGGCGTTCGTACCGTTTCGATACCGAACCGGTGATGAGCTGCGGAAATGCTCGCCGCCGCGCGGGCACGCCGAGTAGCATCCGGCTCACGCCCTCCGGCGCCCGTACCCCCGTGTCGCGCAGCCCGGTCGGCTCATCACGCGGGGGCACACACGGGCGTCGCCGCGTACTCGGTACGCGCGCCAATGTTGTCGCGCGAATCTGCGGAAGGGCAGCGACTTGGCGGATCGGCTCACCGGAGGAGACTCCTCGCTGCTGCGTCGGATCAACGCCGCGGTGACCCTGCGGGCACTCCGGGACGGACAGGCGGTCACCCTCACCCAGCTGGTCGGCGACACCGGGCTCTCCCGGCCCACCGTCGAAGGCGTGATCGAGGGCCTGCTCGAGGCCGGACTGGTGGCCGAGGTCGAGCAGTCCCAGGACAGCGGCCGTCAGCGCGGCCGCCCCGCCCGCTGGTTCAGGTTCCGCGCCGAGGCCGGGCACATCCTCGGCATCGAGGTCGGTGTGCACGAGATCCGGGTGATCCTGGCCGACCTCACCGGCCGGGTGCTGGGCAGCCACGCCAAGTCCGCCGCCGAGACGCTCGACCCGGAGGAGCGGCTGGCCCTGACCCGCACCACCGTCGCCGAGGTGCTGCGCAAGGCCGGGGTCTCCCGCGACAGCCTGTGGGCGGTCGCGGTCGGCAGCCCCGGGATCGTGGACCGCGAAGGCACCGTCAAGCTCGGCACCGCGATGCCCGGCTGGACCGGCCTCGACCTGGGCGCGCGGCTGCGCCGCTCGTTCCGCTGCCCCGTGATGATCGAGAACGACGCCAACCTGGCCGCCATCGCCGAGCACTGGCAGGGCGCCGCGGTCGGCAAGGGCGACCTGGTCTTCGTGATGGCCGGGCTCAGCCCCGGCGCCGGTTCGCTGATCGACGGGCGGCTGCACCGCGGCTTCGGCGGCGCGGCCGGCGAGATCGGCGCGCTGCACCTGCTCGGCCAGGAGGCCACCCCCGAGCGGCTGCTCTCCACCACCGGGAAGCCGCTCGACCCGCTGGACGAGGCGGCGGTGGCCCGGGTGCTGCGGCTGGCCCGCGAGGGCGACCAGGTCGCCCAGGTCGCGATGGACCGCTTCCTGCGCCGGCTGGTGCACGACGTCGCGGCGCTGGTGCTGGCCCTCGATCCGGAGATCGTGGTGGTCGGCGGCTGGGCGGCCGGGCTCGACGGCGTACTGGAGCCGCTGCGCGAGCAGTTGGAGCTGTACTGCCTGCGGGCCCCCGAGGTGGTGCTGGCCGCGCTCGGCGAGGAGGTCGTCGCGATGGGCGCCCTCCGGGTCGCGCTCGACACCGTCGAGGAGCAGCTCTTCGCCGTCGACTCCCCCGGCGCCTCGGCCCGCTGACCGTCGCCCCCCGGCCCGGACACGGAAGTGCCCCCGGGTCCGTCCTGAACCGGACGGACCCGGGGGCACTGTCACACCGTCAGGACGCGGCGCCCACCGGCTGCTGGGCCCCGACCGGGGTGACCTCGACCAGACCGGTCTCGCCGAAGGTGAGCTTGCAGGTGTCGGCCCGGTACGTGGAGACCGCGACGCCCACCAGGCGGCCGGCCGAGGCGTACTGGGTGGTGACGATCAGCACCGGGGTGCCCGGCGGGCGCTCCAGCAGCACCGCCTGGTCGGCCTCGGCGACACCGAGCTCGACCGAACGGGACTCGCCGTCGATGCCGAGCCGCTCCAGCCTGCGCAGTACCGTACGGGCCGGGTCGCTCTCGCCGCCGACCACGTGCGGGACGGCGGGCAGCTGCGGCAGCACCGCGTCCGGGACGTGCAGGGACTCGGTGGCCATGATCTGACCCTGGACCAGGCGCAGGCGGCGGACGGTGTGCACGGTCTCGCCCGGCGCAATGCCGAGGGCCAGCGCGATCTGCGCCGAGGCCGGGCCGCTCACGCAGTCAACGCTGCGCCAGGACTGGCTGCGGTTCGTCGCCCCGGGCCAGCCCTCCTCGCGGCGGCTGACCGGAACGCCGACCCGGGGGGCGGCGATCAGGGTGCCGATGCCCCGGCGGCGGACCAGGCGGCCCTCCAGCTCGAGCTGGTCCAGTGCCTGCCGCAGAGTGGCCCGGGCCACCCCGAAGCGCGAGGCCAACTCGCGCTCGTTCGGCAGCACCTGACCGGTGGAGAACTCCGAGTCGATGGTGCGCACCAGCACCGTACGCAGGTGCCAGTACTTCGGCTCCGGTACTGCCGTGAGCTGTCCCTGCCCCACCGTGTCCTCCACCCTGAAGGACGCCGGGCCGGCCCCACGCCCGATGTTCCGGCAGGTGGGAGGGGCGGGCTTTATCCGTCCTTCTTTATTAAAGGTCTTTGCAGTAAGGACCCTAGGGGTTGGTCGCGGAGATGGTCAAGACCAATGGCGTCGCTTGACGACGGCCGAACAAGACTTCACAAATCGTTCACGACGCGAACCGCCCCTCCGGCCGACGGACCGGGCGGCCGGTTAGGCTTCCCGGGTGACCACTGTCGTGACCTCAGTCAATGTGAACGGAATTCGGGCCGCCGCCAAGAAGGGCCTGCTGGAGTGGCTGGAGACCACCCGGGCGGAGGTGATCTGCCTTCAGGAAGTGCGCTCCGAGCCGGGCCAACTGCCGCCGGAGCTCCGCAACTTGGAAGGCTGGCACGCGGTCTGGGCGCCGTCCGCCAGCAAGGGCCGGGCCGGCGTGGCCATCCTCTCCCGGCAGCAGCCCGAGCGGACCGCCGTCGGTTTCGGCTCGGCCGAATTCGACATTTCGGGCAGGTATGTCGAAATCGACCTCCCCGGCCTGACGGTCGCCAGCCTCTACCTCCCCTCCGGCGAGGTCGGCACCGAGCGCCAGGACGAGAAGGAACGCTTCATGGCCGAGTTCCTGGTCCACCTCGCCGACCTCCGCAAGCGCGCCGAGGCCGAGGGCCGCGAGGTCGTCGTCTGCGGTGACTGGAACATCGCCCACCGCGAGGCCGACCTCAAGAACTGGAAGGCCAACCAGAAGAGCGCCGGCTTCCTCCCCGAGGAGCGCGCCTGGCTCTCCCGCGTCTTCGACGAGGTCGGCTACGTCGACGTCGTCCGCAGCCTCCACCCCGACCAGGAGGGCCCCTACTCCTGGTGGTCCTACCGCGGCCGCGCCTTCGACAACGACACCGGCTGGCGGATCGACTACATCGTCACCACCCCCGGCCTCGCCGCCCGCGCCACCAGCGCCCGGGTCGAACGCGCCGCCACCCACGCCGAGCGCTGGTCCGACCACGCGCCCGTGACGGCCGTCTTCGAGTCCGACTGACCGGTGCCGCGGCAGCCGCGCCCCGCGGCTGCCCGGCTCACCCGGTCGACCCGGTGCACCCGGTCGGCCCGACGCCGTCGATCGGCTGCTCGCACCAGAGCACCTTGCCCTCGCCGGTGTAGCGGGTGCCCCAGCGGTGGGAGAGCTGGGCGACCAGGAAGATGCCCCGGCCGCCCTCGTCGGTGGTGGCGGCCCAGCGGAGGTGGGGTGCGGTGCTGCTGCCGTCGGAGACCTCGCAGACCAGGCTGGTGTCGCGGAGCATCCGTACCCGCACCGGTGCCGTGCCGTAGCGGATGGCGTTGGTGATCAGCTCACTGAGGATCAGTTCGGTGCTGAAGCCGAGTTCGTCGAGACCCCAGTCGGCGATCTGCCGGGCGCAGGCGTTCCGGACCGGCGCCACGGCGGCCGGGTCCATCGGGACGTCCCACTCCGCCACCTGGTCCGGCGCCAGCCGACCGGTCCGGGCCACCAGCAGGGCCACGTCGTCGGCGGGGTGCGGGGTCAGCATGGCCCCGATCACGGCATCGCAGGTCTCGTCCGGGCTGCGGTGCCCGTCGTCCGCCAGGGCGGTGCGCAGGCGCGCCAGCCCGTGGTCGAGGTCGTGTCTGCGGGTCTCGACCAGGCCGTCGGTGAAGAGGACCAGCCGGGTGCCCTCGTCGAGCCTGAGCTCGGTGGTCTCGAAGCGGTGGCCGCCCACGCCCAGCGGGGGTGCCAGGGCGACCTCCGGGTACTCGACGGTTCCGTCCGGGTGGACCAGGGCGGGCCCGAGGTGGCCGGCCCGGGCGACGGTGCAGATCCCGGACGCCGGGTCGTAGACGGCGTAGGCGCAGGTCGAGCCGGTGATCTCGAAACCGCCGCACTCCTCGTCCGTCTGCGCGACCAGTTCGTCGAGCCGTCCCAGCACCTCGTCCGGGGGCAGGTCCAGCGACGCGTAGGTGCGGATCGCGGTGCGCAGCCGGCCCATGGCGACGGCGGCGTTGATGCCGTGACCGACCACGTCACCGACGACCAAGGCCGTGCGCAGGCCGGGCAGGGGAATCAGGTCGAACCAGTCACCGCCCACACCGGCACTGGCCGGCAGGTAGCGGTGCGCGACCTCCAGGGCGGTCGGCTCGGCCACGGTACGGGGCAGCAGGCTGCGCTGGAGGGCGGCGGCGGTCCCGTGTTCGCGGGTGAAGCGGCGGGCGTTGTCGATCGACACCGCGGCGCGGGCGGCCAGTTCCTCGGCCAGCAGCAGGTCGTCCGGCTCGAACGGGGCGCTTCCCGGCGCCCGCCGGAACTCGACCGTGCCGAGCACGCCGCCGCCCGCCCGCAGCGGGGCCGCGACCACCGTGGGCGCGCCGGCCCTGGGAGTCCCCGGTCCAGGAGTCCCCGGCCAGGACTCGGCTGCCGTGACCACCGCGCCCACGCCGGGCAGCGCCGGGTCCTCGGCCGCTCCGCGCAGGGCGGTGCGCCGCAGCTGCCGGTCGGCCGGCCCCGGGTCCTCGCCGCGGGTGACGGCCTCCGTCAGGTCGACCGCGACGGTGTCGGCGAAGCGTCCGTCGAGTGCGACGTCCGCGAGCTCCTCGCAGGTCCGGGCCATGTCGAGGGTGCCGCCGATCCGCAGCCCCGCCTGGTAGAGCAGCCGACGCCGGCGGCCGGCCGCCTCGACCCGGCTGGTGAGGTCGTGCAACTCGGTGGAGTCGCGCAGGGTCACCACGCTGCCGGGGAATCCGCCGAAGGGAGCGGTGGGGCGCTTGTTCACGGCCAGCAGCCGGTCGCCGGCCTGGTGGATGCCGTCGGTCACCTCCTCGGTGGAGGCGAGCAGGGCGGCGGTGGCCGGGTCCAGTCCCAGCTCGGCCAGCGGCCGCCGCTCGGCGTCGGCCGGCAGGTCGAGCAGCCGCCGGGCCTCGTCGTTGGCGAGCATCACCCGGCCGTCCGCGCCGACGATCAGCACGCCCTCGCGGACGGCGTGCAGGACGGCGTCGTGGTGCTCGTACATCCGGGCCAGCTCGCGCGGGCCGAGGCCACGGGTCTGCCGCAGCAGCCGTCGGCCGGCCAGTGCGCCGGCGACGGCGGTCAGGGCCACCGCGCCCGCCGCGCCGCCCAGCAGGACCGGCAGCTGGGCACCGACGATCGAGTCGACCCGGCCGAGCGTGATGTTCGCCGCGACGACGCCCTTGGGCGTGCCGTCCGGGCCGAAGACCGGCACGGCGGTCGCGATCGAGCGGTACCTGGGCTTCGGCTCCTGCAGCTCGAAGGTGACCGTCCGCCCGGCCCGGAGCTGCGGCAGCACGTCCCGCACCACCTCCGGCGGAGCCGGGTAGGGGCGGCCCACGTAGGACGGGTGCGGCGAGGTGAGCTGGACGAAGCCGGTGGAGATCACCACCACCGAGTCCACGCCGGTGGCCAGGCGGACCGCCTCGGCCTGCGGCTGCAGCACCGCCGACGGGTCCGGGCCGTCGAGGGCCTGGACCAGTCCCGGCGCGTGGGCGAAGGACTCGGCGACCCCCAGGGTCACCCGCCGGGCGTCACTCACCGTGCTGGACCGGGCCTGCAGCACCATGGCGGCGACGGCGGCACCCACCAGGAGCAGCACGATCACCAGCTGGACCAGGAGGACCCGCCCCGCCAGGCTGCGCAGGCTCAGCAGCGCCCGGACACCGCACGCCGGGCGGTGGGCGGGCGCGGCGGCGGAGGGTTCGGCGGGCGGGTCGGCGGGCGGGTGGCCGGGCTGGGCGCTGGAGCTGGAGCTGGTGCTTTCCTGCACCGCTTCGAGCAGGACCATGGAAGGCTCCCGATCTCGGGTGGGGTCGGACGCATCCGGCCCGACGGGTGGCGGAACGGAAACGTCCGTTCGACCCCCGCCCTGCCCCTTCGACTCCGGTTGGCTCCCCCACGACGCTACGGAGGGTTCCGGCCGGGCGGCAGGGCCGCACCGGCCGTACAGGGGGCCTCAGCGGCCATTCCTTCCTATAGTCGGCAGAGGGACGACCGTCAGGAGTGGTGGGCCATGACCACGAACAGCTCCGGGGCGGCCCACGGTCCCACGACGCACCGGGACTCCTCGGCCGCGATCCGCCCGAGCATCCTGTGGCACCTCGCCGCCGTCGCCGGTGAGCGGGGCGTGGACCTCGATCCCGCGCTGGCGTCGGTGGGCCTCGACCGGGCGGTCCTCGAGTCCCCGGACATCCGGGTCTCCTACCGGCAGGGCTGCGCGGTGATCGAACGGGCCCTGGAGCTGACCGGCGACCCCTGCCTCGGCCTCGCCGTGGGCGCCGTGCAGACCCTCTCGTCCTGGGGCCCGCTCGGCCTCGCCCTGCTGGCCGCCGACACCTTGCAGGACGCCGTCGAACTGGGGGTCCGTCACCAGCAGCTGGCCGGGGCGATGCTGACCTTCTCGATGGGGGAGCCGGAGGGCCCGCACGGCGGCTTCGAGGTCCGGGTCGACCCGGCCGACCCGGACCTGGACCCCGCGGTCGGGGTCTTCCTGGCCGAGGAGGCGCTCTCCAGCACCGTCGCCCTGATCCGGCTGGGGATCGGCGCCTCCTTCGACCCCCGACTGGTCGAGTTCACCCATCCCCGTCCGGCCGGGACCGCGCTGCACACCGAGGTGCTCCGCTGTCCGCTGCACTTCGGCGCACCCGTCAGCCGGCTCGTGGTCTCGCGCGGATGGGCCCGGGCGCCGATGCCGAACCGGGATCCACGGACCCTGGCCACGATCCTCGCCCTGATCGACGAGGCGTCCACGCCCCGCCGGGAGCCGCAGGGCCTGCTCCAGGTCCTGGCGGCGTCCGTCACCCGCAGCCTCCCGGTGGTGCCCTCGTTCGCCGACCAGGCGCAGCGGCACGCGACCAGTGAGCGCACGCTCCGGCGCCGGATCTCGGAGTGCGGCACGACCTACGAGGCGATCGTGGACGGGGTACGCCGCGAACAGGTCGAGCAGCTGCTGCGCCGGTCGCCGCTGACGCTCCGCGAGGTGGCCCGGCGGGTGGGGTTCGCGGACGAGCGGGCGCTGCGCCGCGCGGTCCGGCGCTGGCACGGCATGGGGCCGACGGAGCTGCGCAGGACCATGGGCGAGCGGGCCGAGGCCGCCCCGGTCTGAGCCCGCCGGGCCCGGTCCGCGGACCGATCGGAGCGCTGCCTTCCGGGCCGCCGAAAACCGCTGGCCGACCGTCACCCGCCCCGGCCATCCTGGGCGCATGGGAGACAGGGCCAACGTCATCGTGGTGCGTGCGAACGGCACCCACGAGCTGTACCGGACCGGCTGGGCGGTCGGGCTCGACCTCGACCTGCTCGACGGGCCGGCGGCGGTGCTCGAGCTGCTCCCCGGGCTCCGCCAGGACGGCTGGTGGCTGGACGACGTCATGGCCCAGGGTGGGATCCTGGTCGACCTCGGGCGGAAGGTGCTGCTGTTCTTCGCCTGGGAGGGCCCGAGCACACAACTCCGGCACCGTGCAGCCGTGTTCGCGCTGATCCGGGCGGCCTGGCAGGGCTGGGAGGTCCGCTGGCTGTACGACGGCGCGGCCGAACTGCGCGCGTACCTCGGACTGGACCCGGAGTACGTCCGCGACCGCGACGGGGGGCGCTCCCTGGCCCCGTTCCTCGCGCCCGGCGACGAGGACCTGGCCGGGCCCGACCCGGGCGGCGTGGTGGTCACGGTCGGCGCGGACCGCTGCCATGTCGCCTCGGACGCCTTCGACCACCCCGTCCTGGAGGGCGTCTCCCTGCTCGACCGCCTCGCCGATGCTCCCGGGCACGGGGTCTTCCGCCTGCACGCCAACGCGGGCATCCATCTCGATCCGGAGCGCCGCCGCCTGGGCTGGTGGTCCCTGTTCTCCTGCCCGGAGGCTTACCTGGCACCGGAGTTGTGGCCCGGCTGGACCGTGGATTTCTGGCAGGACGACTGGGAACGGCACGTCAGGGCCGGCCGCCTCTTCTCCCCCGCTCCGTTCGACGCCGGGGAGGAGGCCAAAGCCGCCGTGCTCGCCGAGGCCGCAGAGCGCCGGGCCGCCCGGGCCGCTCACCGCGTCCGCTCCCTCGGCTGACGACTGATCACCCTGTCGCCGTCAAGGTTCCGTCAATCGGCGCCCCACCCGCGTAGGTCACGCGTCAAGGCCCGGGCCGCCCGGACCTCTCCGGGTCTTCACTGGAGTCGTGAGCGCGGCCACGTCCGGAGCCGCGCCGCAGCCGAGAGGAACACCTGATGGCGATCACCGAGCTCCCGTCCCCCGTCGGATTCGTGTCCGCCGGCCGTCGCACCCGGTCCGACCGCCGGCTCCGGTTGCTGCCGCAGCCGGCGGAGGCGGCCGCCCGGGAGGACTCGGCACCGGACGACCTCCCGCCGGTGGAACCCGACCGGCGGGCGTCGGCGCGCTGCCGGGTCGCGCTCCAGTACCTGGACTGACGCACCGCCACCACGTCGACCGCGCCCCACGCCACCCGGCCGGGTCCGAACTGCCGTTCACCAGGGCACTGTTCCACCGTCGTCGAAGAATCCACCGCTCGGTCCGTCACCGGGCAGGGTCGCCAGCCGGATCGCGATCGCCGCGCCCTGCTGGGGAGTTCGGACGCCCTGGAAGCCGTTCAGATCAGTGGCGGTGAAGCCGGGGCAGCCGGAGTTGACCAGGATGCCGGTACCGCTCAGCTCCTTGGCGTACTGGACGGTGACGGCGTTCAGGAAGGTCTTGGACGCCAGGTAGGCAGCGGGAACCGGGCCCATGTCGATGCCGGGCGTGGTCTGCAGGACCAGCGAGCCGACGCTGCTGGACATGTTCACGATCCGCGCCGCTGCCGAGCCGCGCAGCAGCGGCAGCATCGCGTTGGTGACCCGGATGACCCCGATCACGTTGGTCTCCACCACCGCGCGTACGGTCGCGGGGTCGAGCGCACTGGGCGTCTGCGGCATGCTGCCGGTGATCGCGGCGTTGTTGACCAGGACGTCGAGCCCCCCGGCACGGTCGGCGATCAGCTCGGCCGCAGCGGCCGCACTGGCGTCGTCCGCCACGTCGAGCGGGACGCCGAACGCGTCCGTCCCCGCTGCGCGCAGCCGCTCCACCGCGGCGTCGCGGCGCTGCTGGTCCCGCGCGCCCACGGCGATGCGCCAGCCGAGGGCGCCCAGGCCCGCCGCGATCTCGTAGCCGATCCCCTTGTTCGCGCCGGTCACCAGCGCGATCGTCTGTTCACTCATGTCCTCCAGCGTGGTGCCGACCCGATCGGGACGTCCAAGACCGACTGGGTGGTCGGCGATACCGCACGGGTATCGACCGTGGTGGGCGGCGGCTACGATGACGCGGTGGAGACCCGGGAGTTGCGGTATTTCGTCGCCGTCGCGGAGGAGTTGCACTTCGGGCGGGCGGCGCAGCGGCTCGCCATGGCGCAGCCGCCGCTGTCGCGGGCGATCCAGCTGCTGGAGCGGCGGCTCGGAGTGGTCCTGCTGCACCGGACCGCTCGCGCGGTCACCCTGACCGGGGCCGGGTCGGTGCTGCTGCGGGAGGCCCGGGCCGCGCTCGACGCGGTCGAGGCCGCCGAGCGCCGCACCCGCCGCGCGGCTGCCGAACTGCCCGGTGTGGTGCTGGCCACGAAAGCCGGAGCGTCCAGGGAGCTGCTGTCGAAGCTGCTGGCCGCCTACGCCGCCGAGCCCGGCGCGGTCGCCGTCGAGGTGGTGCTGTGCGGGCCCGGCGAGCAGGAGCGGCTGCTGCGCGACGGGCGTGCCGATGTCGCCCTGCTCCAGCGGCCTTTCGACACCACGGCCGGTCTCGACACCGAGGACCTGCACACCGAACAGCAGGTCGTGGTGCTGCCCGCCGGACACCCCTGGTCCGGCCGCCCCCACCTGTCGCCGGCCGACCTCACCGCCCTCACGGACCTGCCCCTGCCGCGCTGGCCCCGCCGGGACGGCACCTATCCGGACGGCCCCGGCCCCCAAGTACGGGACCACACCCAGCTGTTCCAGCTGATCGCGCTCGGACGGGCCTGCGCACTCGTCCCCGAGTCTCTCCGGGCGCACCTCCGCGACGACCTCACGACGGTGCCGGTGCCGGACGCACCGGCCGTCACGACCGTCATCGCCTGGCCACCGCACAGCAGGTCCAAGGCCGTTGCCGATCTCGTCCGCACCGCGACCCGCCTCTGACGGCGCAGCGGTCAGGCCCGGGCGGGACTCTCCTGCCTGGAGAGCAGTTCGGCCAGTCGCTCCGCCGTGGCGATCGCCAGCACAGTGGCGGCGGCCCGGTCCCCCGCAGGCGGCTCCGCCGGAACGGGCACACCGTGCGCGGTCAACCGGCCGTGCACGGCCCGCCGGAGCGCGCGGTCACCGTGCTCCTGGGCGGCCGCGAGGGCGCAGCGCAGCAGCTCCAGGCCCCGCTCGGTCCGGCCGACCGCGAGCATGGTGCTGCCCAGGGAGGCCTGCCAGCGCGGCAGGGTGCCCGGTGAGGAGAACGTCCCCTGGACCAACGTCCAGCAACGGTCCGCCCGTTCGGCCCGTTCGCGGGCCGAGGGGTCCGCTTCCTGCGCCGATCCGGCGGCCAGGTGCAGCAGTTGGATGAAGGCCAGCCTCCGCTCCGGCAGGCTGCCCTCCCCCGGGACCGGTTCGGGCCGCCCGGCCGGGTCCACCAGGTAGGGTGCCTCGGCCGGGTGGTGCAGTCCGGCCCGGACGCTCTTCGGCCACCGTGCGACGTACCGCTGCGCCTCCGCCGTCAGTGCTGCCGTGTCCCCGCTCCGCAGCAGGGCCTTGCAGGTGTCGATCACCAGCACGTTCCGGGCGTACACCCTGGCCTTGCGGTGCTGCGCCACGTCGTTGCCGAGGACGGCCGGGTCCCAGCTCAGTTCGGGAAGCCGGGCCGGCCGGCCGTCGGCGATCCGTTCCAGTTCGGCGAAGCCCGCGAGTGCGGCGGCCGTGCGCCCCTGGAGGGCGTCCACCCGGATCAGGTTGACCTGCGCCTCCAGTCCGTAGACCGCTGCCTCGGCCTGGTGCGGTGTGCCCCGCAGGCTCCGGGCGTACGCGATCTCGGATCGGCACAGCCGCTGGGCCCGGACGGTCTCGCCGAGGCGGACCAGCGCGAGTGCCAGCAGGTTGGCCGCCAGGAAGAGCTGTTCCAGGCTGGTCGGGCCGGGAGCGGCGATCGCGGCGGCCCGTTCGGCCAGCCGGTGCTCGTCGTCGAGCACCCTGGTGTCGTCCGCCAGGAACTCCGGTGGCCCAAAAAGGACCTGCCCGGGCGCTGTCACTGCAGCTCCCAGGGCACCGTGGGCGCGCGTCCGCTGACCGGCAGCCCGTTCGCCCGGGTCAGCGGACGGCCGCACACCATCACGAAGGTGGCGAACTCCGTGGGAGCGTCCAGCGCCAGCAGTTCCTCCAGCGCGTCGTCCTGGAACGCTCCCGTGATGGCGGCGCCGAGCCCGAGGGCCGTGGCCGTCATCGAGAACACCTGGGCGACGTGGCCGACGTTCTGCAGCAGGCTCCGGTAGGCCCGGGCGTGGCGGTACTTCCAGGACATCCGCTCCGAGGCGGCGACGGTCACCACGCCGAATCCGCCGGTCTCGAAGAAGCCCTGACGGAACGTCAGCTCCTCCCACTGCTCCCGATCGGCGGGCCCGTCGATCGCGGTCAGGCCGTGCCGGACCGGGTCGTAGCGGTAGAGGCCCGGTGCCACGTCCTCGACGTTGAAGACCGCGACGCACGCCTCCGCCTCGTGGCGCGCCCCGGCCGAGGCGCTGGCCCGCAGCTGGGTGACCCCCAGGTCCCCGCAGTCGACGAACCGCAGCGGGGCGAAGCAGTAGTGCAGCAGGGTGGCGAAGGCCTCGATCGGCACCGGTTCGTCGCGGAAGGAGCGGTGGGTGCGGCGCTGCTCCAGGACGTCCTGGAAGGTGGCCGGCATCGCGGCCCGGACCCGCGGCAGCAGCAGGACGGGGCGGTCTGGCTCGGTGCGGGGGAAGGCGCTCGGGCGGCGGGTCCCCAGCAGCTCGGTCTTGAACTCGTCGATGCGTTCCGGGTCGGACAGATACATCACGTTGCGCGAGCGCTGGTGGAACCACCAGGCCACGTCCCCCCAGGCGTCCCAGGGCGCGGGCGTCGCCACCGCCCCGCCGTCCTCGACGCCCTCGACGCCGTCGCCGTCCTCGACCAGGAAGCCGAGGCGGAGCAGCTGGCGGAGCGCCGTCCCGTACGTCTTCGGGGTGAGCCCGAGGCCGATGTCCGCCACGTTCTCGGGCAGTGGATTCCGTGCTGCCAACAGGAGTTCGGCCACCTGCGGTGCGACCCGCAGGCGGTCGGCGACCAGCGGACTGGAGACCAGGATGCCGGTGGGGGTCGGCTGGATGAAGATCGGATCGACGGCCCGCAGCACGGTCAGCCCCTCTCCCCGGTCGGAGTCCGGGTCAGGGTCCGGCCGGTCGGCCGCAGGCCCTTGGACCGTGCCACCGCGGAGAGGCGCTGCGGCAGGTTGGCCTTCATCGACGGGCAGGCGATCTCGCCCTCGTCCCAGCGCTTGGGGCAGTTGCCGCCGCAGACCGGCAGCAGCCAGCAGCTGGAGCAGGGCATGCCGCCGGCGGTGACCCGGTCGGTCCAGGTGTCGAACCGGCCGGGCGGGCGCGGTTGGCCGGGCTTGAGGGCGGTGACGGGGATCAGCACGGAGTCCCGCTCGTGCTCGGGCACCAGGGGGTGCTCGGTGCAGGAGAAGACGTTGCCGTTCGAGCCGATCACCTCGCCGCCGAGGGTGGTGGCGACGCAGGTGTTCTCCACCACGGTGGCCGGCAGGGCGGAGAAGTTCAGCCCGAGGTCGGCCATCATCGTGAACCATTCGATTTCCAGTCGGGCGACCTGGTCCTTCGACAGGCTCAACGCGTCGATGTCGTTCCCCCAGCTGTGAATGGGGGCGAGCTGGAAGGTCACGTTCCGAATTCCGGCGAATCCGCGCCGGGCCATCTCCTGCAGGTATTCCGGAACATGGCGGTGGTTCTGGACGTCCACATTGGTGCGGAGGATGAATGCGACCTCCGCGAACTCCGGATCCGCCACGCTCTCGGCCAGAAAGTCCACCAGCCGGTCGAAGCTCGGTTTCCCGCTCTTCAGCGGGCGGTGGGCGTCGTGGATCTCGCGCGGCCCGTCCAGCGTGATGTCGAACCGGGTGACGCCGCACTCGTGCACCAGCGCCCGGAGCTTCCGGCGGTCCAGCAGCGCGCCGTTCGTGGTGATCTTGGAGCTGAACTCGACGCCGCGCTCCTGCACCCTGCCGACGATCTCCCGCGCCATGGAGCGCAGCGTCGCGAAGGCCATCAGCGGCTCGCCGCCGAACCAGGCGACATGGAGGTGGTCGGTCCGCTCGTCCTCGGCCGCCCGGAGCACCCGGGCCAGCACCGCCTCCCGGTGGTCCCGGCCGAGCGCGGCCCGCCGGTGTTCCTGGCCGCAGTACTCGCAGCCCATGTTGCAGTAGGAGGTGGGCAGCAGCACGAAGGTCCGGCGCCCGGAGTCGTGACGCTTCATCACCCCGTGGTGCGCCGCACGGAAGGCCGCCGGGTCGGGGCCGACCAGGCCCGACTCCAGCAGGCTCGCCAGCGCCCGGGCGGGGACGGAGCCGCTTGGGATCCCCGGGCGGAGCAGCAGGTCGGCCAGCGCGGCCGGCACCATCAGCATGGTGGCGTCGCTGGTACGGAAGACCGGGACCACGGGGCGCCCGTTGGAGCCGGTGAACTCCTGGTCGCCGACACACAGGTAGGGCGACGGATAGTAGGTGTCGACCACGGCAGAGCCCTCCTCTGATCGGGAGGTGCAGTGCCGGGCCCGAAGGCCCGGCACCGCACCGGCAGCAGGGACGTCAGCAGACGTTGACCGCGTTCTTGGCCAGCAGGAACTCGTCATCGATGTCGATGACCTCGATGAGGAACTCGTCGTCCAGGTACTCGCTCTGACCGGCTGCCGTGATGTCGTTCGCCATGTCTTGCCTCCTCGGTCCTGGGCCGGATCGTCCGGCCGGTGCGACGGAGTCAAACAGCCGACCGGGAAGGGGAGAACCTATGACGTCATAGGGTCGAATTCCGCGCCGCCGCCGATACCCTACGGGCGGTCTTCGCGGCATGATCCGCAGCCGGACGACCCCTGTTCAGCAAACCCGTCTCCTGGTTAGGGTGCCGCCTGTGAAAACGACGAGCGACAAGTCATCGGCCCTGTTCACACCGGGCTTCGTCTCCTATCTGGCGGCGCGCACGCTCTCCGATATCGGCGACCGGTTCCGGATCATCACCCTGACTCTCTGGGTCTTCGTCGACTCCGACCAGAGCGCCCTGGCCCGGGTCCTGCTGCTGCTGGCCGGCACCCTGCCGCCGCTGCTGCTCGGGATGTTCTCGGGCGTGCTGGCGGACCGGGGGAACCAGCGCACCATCATGGTGGTGGCCGACCTGCTGCGGGCCCTGTGCAGCGCCCTGCTGCTGGTCTCGTTCTGGTGGGACGCGCTCCCACTCGCCTACGTGGCGGTGGCCACCGCCTCGCTCGTCTCGGTGTTCTTCGCCAGTTCCTCGTTCGCGATCGTGCCCCGGCTGGTCCCCAAGGACTCGCTCGGCCGGGCCAACGGCCTGATCGAGACCAGTGGTTGGGTGGCCGCGGCGGTCGGCGCGGCGGCGGCCGGCCTGGTGTTCGTCGCCCTCGGCCCCACCCTGGCGTTCGCCCTGGACACCGCGAGCTTCCTGGTCTCCGCGCTGTTCCTGACCAGGATCAAGCTGCCCGCCCGGAACACAGAGCCCAAGCAGCCGAGCGCGCCGATCGCCTGGACCGACCGGATCCGCACCGCCGTCCGGGAGGCGCTCCAGGAGAACGCGGAGGGCCTGCGCTACATCCGGCACCACCCCGTGGCCAAGTGGTTCATCCTCACCGTGGCCGGGACCACCATCACCTCGAACGCCAACTCGGTGGCCCTGGTCTTCCTGCTGACCCAGGACCTGCACGCCTCGCCCTCCGCACTGGGCTTCGTGATCTCCCTCAACGGCATCGTCGCCACCGTGGCCGCCCTGGCCGTCACCGTGCTCGCCCGCAAGCTCAACCAGGGCTACCTGCTGGTCACTTGTGTGGCCGGCATGGTGGTGTCGCAGTTCGGCATGGGCCTGGCCCCGACCGTGCTGGTGCTGGCGCTCGGCGTCGTGCTCAGCGCGGCCACCAACGCGCCCTACAACATCGCCTACGACACCGTGCTGCAGGAGTCCGTGGACGAGAAGTTCCTCGGCCGGGTCGAGAGCGTCGACGCCACCTTCTCCACCGTGCTCCAGCTCCTGGTGTACTTCGGCGCCGGCCTGCTGCTCACCACGGCGGGCGCCCGCCCGGTGTTCGTCACGGCCGGCGTGCTGGCCACCCTCTCGGTCGTGGTCGGGACGGTCTTCCTCCTGCCCGGCCTCAAGCGCATCGCCGCGCCCGGGTACGTGGCTACGGGCGGCGAGCAGCTCCCGACCCACTGACGGCGTACGGCAGCCCGGGTGGGAGCGGCCGCCGGACGGCGGCCGCTCCCCGGTCTCCCCCGGCCGGTCAGCCGCAGAACTCGGCCTCGACCAGCGGGCGTTCGTTCTCGAACCAGTCACCGTTGGTCTGGAACGCCGCCGAGTGCTGCCCGTCCCTGGTGGTCAGTGCCAGGGTCACCGACCCGTGGATGCCGCCGTCATGGCCCCAGACGGTGACCCCGCAGGAGAGGGTGCTGTGGCCGATGCCGAGCCCGCCGGTGCTCGCCGTGCTGAGCATCTCGTCCAACTGGGCCTGCGGCAGCAGCCGTCCACGCATCAGGGCGGACAGGAACCTGGCCAGATCGTCGGTCGTGGAGATCATCTCGCCGGCCGACCCGCCCCAGGACGGATTCAGCTCGGTGGTGTCCACCTGGGTGGTCGAGCCGCCGAGCAGGGTCGAGTACCCGCGCGCGTGCGGCCGGGGCATGCCCGCGGCGGTGCCGGGCAGGCTGGTGCCGGTCAGGCCGAGGGGCCGGATGATCCGCCGCTCGATCTCGTCGGCGTACGAGTGCCCGGTCACCCGGGTGACGATCAGGCCGGCCAGGATGAAGTTGGTGTTGGAGTACTCGTACCTCTCCCCCGGCGCGAACACCGGCGGGTGCGACATCGCCACCCGCACCAAGTCCTGTGGCCGGTAGGTGTCGTAGCGGTGGGTCAGGAACTGGGTGGTGAACAGCAGCTCGGCCAGCGCCGGGTCCTGGTCGTAGGAGAACACCCCGCTGGTGTGGTTGAGCAATTGCCGAACGGTGATCGCCGAACCGTCGTTGCCGTTGCCCCGCACCACTCCCGGCAGCCACTTCTCCACCGTGTCGTCGAGGTCGATCCGCCGCTCGTGCTGGGGCTGGAGCAGCACGGTGGCGACGAAGGTCTTGGTCACGCTGCCGATCCGGATCCGCTCCTGCGCCGACCGCGCCCGCCCGGTCACGGTGTCGGCCACCCCCACCGCCGCCGACCAACTCCCCTGCCCCTGCCGGACGGTGGCGATCATGCCGGGCAGCCTCTCGGCCTCGACCGCCGCCGCCATCGCGGCCCGCGTCGCCCGGTGACCGGCCCCGCCGCCTGCTGCCGCCGGAAACGCCGTCCCCGCCGAAACTGCCATCGCCACCGCCATCGCGGCCACCCCGTGCCGAACCGCCCTGTTGCGAGTCATCCGAGCCATCACTGTCTCCCGAGATCCGTGGTCTCGTCCCCCGACTCCTGCGCAGAGGACGCCCCACCGGGGCCCGTAGTTCCCCCACCGCACCACCCCGCTCCGAAACCCACCGCAGGGATGGTTCCAGGGATCGGATTGGTACAGACCAAAGTGTGATTCCTGTGATAGAACCTCAACTCTGTGCCGCGGATGATCTCGTGGCACGCGCTCTCCGGCCCGGAGGGTGCCGAGGGGAGCGGCAAGTGGTTCTGACGGGGGTCGGGCGCCGGATCGGGCGGCACGGGCTGGTGCTGGCCGCGGTCGCCGTGAGCATCCTGGTGGCGACGGCGGTGCTGGCCGCGGTGGCCGGGCTGGCCGGGGCCGCTGCGGCCACGGGGGTGCGCGAGCGGCTCGCCGCCGACGCCGGCCGCTCGGTGGAGGTGGACGCGCGCTGGACGGCGCAGGGGCTGCCCGCGGCCGACCGGGCGGTGCACACCGCGCTGGTCCGGACCATGGGCGGCACCCCGTTCCGCACCGAGACGGCGTTCCGCGTCACCGGTGCCCTGGCCCTGCCGCTGCCGCCCGCCGGGCGCCAGGAGGCAGCCGACACCGTGCTGCCCGGGCTCCCCGTCGCCCTGCCGGACCCGGGTCGCTACGCCACCCTCCGCAGCGGCAGTTGGCCCACCGCCGCCTCCGCTCCCGCCGCCCCGGCCGACACTCCCGCTCCCAGCGCCGACGGCACACTGCGGGTCGCCCTCCCCGAAGCCGCCGCCGACCGGCTCGGCCTGGACAGCGGCGGCAGCACGATCGTCCGCGACCCGCTCACCGGCGGCCCGCTCAAGCTCACCGTGACCGGCGTCTACCGTCCCGCCCCGGCGGCCGCCGCGATCTGGTCCGGCCTCGGCGGCGGCGATCGCGCCGCCCCCGTCCTGCTGCTGACCGACAGCGCCCAGCTGACCGCGCTGCCCGCGTTCGGCAACCGCACGCTGGCCGTCTGGCTCGCCCTGCCCGACACCGACGGGCTGAGCCTGGCCCGACTCACCGCGCTGCGCGACCGGGTGGCCGCCTTCGCAGCCGGCGACACCGCCCGCTCGGTCTACCGCGGCAGCACCCCGGCGCTGACCGACACCACGGTGCGCAGCGACCTGCCAGCGGCGGTCGACAACCTGGCGCTCCCCGCCCTGACGACCCGGGCCGAGATCGCCGTACCGCTCGCCCTACTGGCCGTACTCGCCGCCGTGGTGCTGGTCCTGACGGCCCGTCGGCTGGCCGACGCGGCGGCGGCCGAGCAGGCGCTCCAGCGCTCGCGCGGCGCCGGCTCGCTGCGGTTGCTCGCGGTGGCGGCCGGTGAGTGGGCGCTGGCCGCCGTACCCGCCGCCCTGGCCGGGCTGCTGCTGTCCGAACCGCTGCTCGCCGCCGTCCTGCGGAGCGCCGGGGTGCACGGCCTGACCACGGCCGGCGGCCGAACCGCCTGGTGGACCGCCGCGTTCGCCCTCGCCATGCACGGTGCGGCGCTGCTGGTGCCGCTGGCCGTACAGGCGCTGGATCCGGGCGCCCAGCGGGCGCTGCGCGGGCGCCGACCGCTCCGGGCGGGCGCCCAGCGGGCCGGCGCGGACCTGGCCCTGCTCGCCGTGGCGGTCCTCGGCTTCCTCCAACTGCGGCACTACGGCGGCGTGGTGGCCCGGCACCCCGGCCGTAGCCTCGACGCCGGGGTCGACCCGGTGCTGGTGCTCGCCCCGATGGCGCTGGCGGTGGCCGGTGCCGTCCTGCTGCTGCGGCTGCTGCCGCTGCTGGGACGCCTGCTGGAACGGGCGGCGAGCCGGGCCCGTGGGCTGGTCCTGCCGCTCGGCGGCTGGCAGTTGAGCCGCGACGCCGGACGCCAGTCGGTACCGGTGCTGGTCACGCTGCTGGCGGTGGCCTGCGGCACTCTGGCGGCCGGGGTGCTGGCCGCGCTGCCGACCGGTGACCGCGACCGGGGGGTCTTCGCGGTCGGCGCCGACCTCCGGCTGTCCGGGGTCTCCGGCCCGTCGGCGCAGCGGCACACCGCGCTGGCCGCGCTGCCCGGGGTCACGGGACTGACCCCGGTGGCCGAGCAGTCCGCCTTCGTCGGCAGCACGGTGGTGCGGACCGTCGCCGTCGACACCTCGGCCGCCGCCGGCTCCGGCGGGCTGCCCGTCCTCGGCCCGGACCGGAAGCTGCTGGCCCCGCTGAGCGCCGTACCGGCCCAGGGGATCCCGGTACCGGACCGGCCCACCGCCCTGGAGGCAACCGTCCAGGCCACCGCCGACCAGGCCGTGGCCGGCCTGCAGTTGGAGCTCTGGGTCCAGGACGCCCAGGGGCTGACCGACCGCCTGACGGTGCCCTCGCCCGCCGACGGCCGCCCGCACACCCTGACCCTGCCCCTGGAGCTGCCCGGCGCCGAGCGGCGCGCCTACCCGCTGACGATCAGTCGGCTCGGGGTCCGCTTCCCCGCCGAGCTGAGCGCGCGGACCACGCTCGACCTGCGCCTGTCGCGGATCGACGCCGTCACCGCCGACCGGCGGACCGGGCTCGCGCTCCCGCCCGGCCAGAGCTGGTTCCGCTCCGGTACGGCCTTCGGCGCACCGGACACACTCGGCTGCCCAGGTGCCGGGCCCGCCCCGAAGGCCGATTCCTACCTCAACGACTTGGCCCCCGAGAACGACCGGGCCACCGCCTGCACCTGGCAGAGCGACGGCGCCGACCTGCTCCGCGCCGTGCTGCGCTCGCACCGGCCCGCATGGCTCTCCGACCTTCCGGATCTGGCCGCCCTGGACGCGGTCTTCGCGGTGCTGCCCGGGACCGGAACGTCCGCCCCGGCGCTCCCCGCCCTGCCCGCACTCGCCGACCGCGCCCTGCTGGCCGAGCTGAACGCCAGGGTCGGCGACACCGTCCACCTCAGCTGGGACCAGCGCCGGGCCGGAGGCCAGCCGGTCCTGATCACCGGGGAGATCGCCGTGCTGCCCGGCTACGAACGGGGCCAGGGGCACCTGCTGCTGGATCTGCGCGCGCTCGCCGCCGCCCGCGCGCCCGGCGGCGCGACGCCGCCCGTCGACGTCCGCTGGTGGCTGAGCAGCAGCGACCCGGCCGCCACCTGGGCCGCCGCGGACGGCCGCGGCGGGTTCGGCCTGGCGCAGAGCGCCCGCCGGGTCGCCACCGGGCTGGCGGACGACCCGTTCCGGACCGGACTGCACTGCGCCTGGCTGCTGGTCCTGGTCACCGCACCGCTGTTCGCCGTGACCGCCCTGACGCTGCACACGGTGAGCGCGGTCCGGGCCCGTCGGCGGGACTTCGCGGTGCTGCGTGCGCTGGGCGTGCGGCGGGCCGAGCTGACCGCGCTGCTCCGCGCCGAACAGGTCGCGGTGACCGCGCTCCCGGTGCTGCTCGGCGGCCTGTTGGGCCTGCTGCTGGCGGACCTGCTGCTGCCCCTGCTCGTGCTGGACGACACCTCGGCTGCGCTCTTCCCGGCGCTGGACGCCGCCCCGGGCCGACCCGCCGCGGCCCTCACGGTGCTGGCCAGCGGTCTGCTGCTGGCCCTGGCCGTCCTGGTGCTCACCCGGCTGCTCGCCCGGGTCGACCTGGTCCGGGCCCTGCGCGCGGGGGACACCGGATGAGCCCGGTCGCGGACCATGGCCGACCCCGGACGGGCCCGGCGACCGATCGCCCTCCGTACCGGCGCGGCGGCACCGGCGGGCCCGGACGTTCCGACAGGAAGAGCTGCACATGCTGACACTGCGTCTGATCCGGCGCGAGGCGCGGATCGCCTGGCCGGTCGCAGCCGTGCTCGGGCTGCTCACCGTGCTGCTCACCGCGATCCCGCTGAGCTGGCCGCCGCTCTTCGACCGGCTGGCGGCCGGTTCGCTCGCCGACCGGCTGACCCGGGCCCAGGTTCCAGGACCGCTGCTCTCCGCCCGTGCCCACACCGACCCGATGTACTCCCGCAGTCCGGTGCTCCGTGGCACGCTCGACCGGGACCTGGACGCGGTCGGCACGGCACTGCGCGGTGCCGCCGCCCCGCCGTTGTCCGCCGCGCTCGGCTCGTCACCGGGCCGCGCGACCACCCCGAGCGCTGCGGCGGAAGGCCCCGGGGTGCCCGCTCCGTACGGCGTGCCCGCGCAGCTCAGCCTGGCGTACGCCCGGCCCGACGCCGCCGGCGCCCCGGTGGAGTACGTCCAGGGCCGTGCACCGGGGCAACCCGCGCCGGACCCCCGAACCGGCCCGTCGACAGCGGCACCGATCGAGATCGCGGTCTCCGAAACCACTCGGGAGCGGCTCGGACTGACGACGGGTCAGCAGTTCGGGCTGCGGGGCAACGCCTGGGCCACCCCCGTGGTCCTGGTCGGGGTCTTCCGGACCGACCGCGGCGCGGCCCGGCTCTGGCAGCAGTTCCCGTTGCTGGTCGCGCCCTTGACCGTGCCGACCCGCAGCGGCCAGGAGCTGAACGCCCAGGTGCTGACCAGCTCGGGCGGGATCGAGCAGGCCGAGAGCCGCGGCGAGGTGTCGCTCCAGCTGGCCTGGGACCTGCCGGTGGCGGTCGACCGCTCCGGCCCTGCTGCCACCGCGGCCGGGCTGGCCCGACTGCGTGCCGCCCTGGCCGGGTTGAGCGCGGTCGACTCGACCCGGCTGTGCCGTCAGGCCTTCGATGACCGGTGCGTCCTGGCCGACCACCTGGTCTCCAAGGCCGTCGTCACCGACCGGATCACCCCCGAGCTGGACGCCTTCGCCGTCCGGCGCGGGCGCACCGAGCAGTTGCAGGGCTTCGCGCTGGTCGGGCTGCTCACCGTGGTGGTGGCCACCGCCGTGGCCGCCGCCCGGCTCGGCGCCCTGCGCCGCAGCGGTGCCTTCGCCCTTCAACTCTCCCGGGGCGCCCGGCTGACCGGGATCGCGGGCCGCCTGCTCGCCGAGGCCGCGGTGCGGGTCTGCCTCGGCGTCGCGGTGGGCTGGGCGGTCGGCCTCGCGCTCGCGCCGCCGGGTGCCGGGCTGGGGTCACCGGTGCCGGTGCTGGTCGCCGCCCTGCTGGTCTGGTGCGCGCCCGCCGCCGTCCTGCTCGCCTCGGCCGGGCGGGCCGGGCCCCTGCCCCGCTCGCGCCGGCTCGTGCTGGAGGGCCTGGTCCTGCTGTCGGCCGGGGGCGGACTGGCCGCACTGCGGGCCCGCGGTGCCTTCGCAGGATCCGGTATCGACCTGCAACTCTCCCTGGTGCCGGTGCTGTTGGCGCTGGTCATGGTGCTGGTGCTGCTCCGGCTGCTGCCCCCGCTGCTGCTCCGGGCCACCCGGTGGGCCCGCCGCTCGTCCGGCCTGGTCCCGCTGGTGGGGCTGGCCCGGGCCGGTGCGCAGAGCGGCGCGGCCGCGCTCGCCCTGCTGGTGCTGGTGCTGGCCGTGGGCGGCGGGGTCTTCGGCAGCATGGTCGCGCGCACGCTGGAGCGGAGCGCCGCGCAGACCGCCGACTGGCGCACCGGCGGAGCACCGATCGCCCTGGTCGGGCCGCGGGACCGGCTGCCGGACGACCTGGCGCCGGTCCGCACCGTGGGCCACCGGGTGACCGTGACCGGCGTGACGGGCGAGCTGACCTCGCAGGACGACGGGACCGCCTTCCAGGGCGCCCGGCTGGTCGGCCTGGACGCGGCCGCGCTCGGCGCCGCCGCCCCCTCCTCGCCGCTGGCCCGGGCCCTGCTCGCCGCCGACGGGGTGGACACGGCCGTCGGCCTGGCCGACTCCGGCCCCGTCCTGAGCGCACTGGCCGACCCCGGGCTCGCCGCCGCCTTCCCCGACGGCACCTTCGAGGTGGCCGCGCCGGGCCTGAACCGCTTCCTGGTCCGCCTGGTCGGCTCCCTGCCCGCCGAGGCGCTGCGCGATCCGGCACTCGGGCCGGTGCTCGGCGACGGCCCGCAGGCCGGTCCGCTGCTGCTGTTCACCGGCCCGTCCGCACAGCGGCTGCCCGCGCAGGCCAACCGCCCGTCCGCCCTCCTGCTCTACCCGGCCGCCGGCGGGCCGCCGGTCGACCCCGCCGCCGTGCGGGACGCCGCCGCCGGGGCGACCGCGCTCAATGGCGCGACCAACAGGACGGTCGAACTCCGGGTGCGCGCGAATGAGTTGGACCTGCTGCGGACCGATGGGCTGACCCACTCGCTCCGGCTCGCGTTCCGGGCCGCCACCGGGCTGAGCCTGCTGCTCGCCCTCGGCGCGTTCGTGCTGGAGCTGGTCCTCGGCGCCGCCGAACGCGCCCGCACCACCTCCTACCTGCGCACCCTGGGGCTGACCGGCCGTGCGGTGCTGGGGCTCCAAGTGCTGCAGCTGCTACCGCTGTTGCTCACGGCGGCGGTCGGCGGCACGGCGCTCGGCCTGCTGCTGCCCGGCGCGCTCGGCCCCGGCCTGCAGCTGGGGGCACTGACCGGCGGGCCGTTCGAGCCCGCCCCGCAGATCGACTGGACGGCCACGGCGCTGCTCGGCGGCGCGCTGACCGTCCTGGTACTGGCGGCCGCCGCGCTGGAAGCGGCGATCAGCCGCCGCCGGGGCCTGGGCGCCGTCCTACGACTGGGAGAGGCACTGTGACTGCCCGTCCGACCGAACGGCCCCCGACCGGCCGCACCCCGACCAGCCACGCCCCGGCCCCGACCGCCCGGCCGATGGTGGCCTGCCAGAGCCTGGTGCGGATCTACCGCACCGGCACCACCGCCCGCGGCGGGGTCGAGGTCCAGGCACTCCAGGGGCTGGACCTGACCGTGCAGGAGGGCGAACTGCTGGCCCTGGTCGGTGCCTCGGGCTCCGGCAAGTCCACCCTGCTCGGCATCCTGGCCGGCCTCGACAGCCCCAGCGCCGGCACCGTCGAGGTGGACGGCACCGACCTGGGCGCGCTCGGGCAGCGCGCCCGGACCGCCTACCGGCGCCGGACCGTCGGGGTGATCCGGCAGCAGACCGCGAGCAACCTGCTGCCCTACCTGACGGCCCGGGAGAACGTGCAGCTGCCGATGGGGTACGTCGGCCTGCCGCGCCGCCAACGCAGCTCTCGGGCGCTGGAGTTGCTCGACCTGATGGGGATCGCCCAGGCGGCCGACCGCACTCCCGCCGCACTCTCCGGCGGCGAGCAGCAGCGGGTGGCGATCGCCGTCGCCCTCGCCAACCGCCCGCGCCTGCTGCTCGCCGACGAGCCCACCGGTGAGCTGGACGCCACCACCTCGGAGGGCATCTTCGCCGCCCTGCGCACCGCCAACAGCGAGTTGGGCACCACGGTGCTGATCGTCACCCACGACCCGCTGGTGGCCGACCAGGTCCGCCGCACCGTCCGCATCCGGGACGGGCGCACCTCCACCGAAGTGCTCCGGCACCCGGCCGCCACCGGGGCGGACGGCACCCTCACCGCCCAGGAGTACACCGTGCTGGACCGGGTCGGACGGCTCCAGCTCCCGCGCGAGTTCACCGAGTCGCTGGGTCTGGCGCACCGGGTGCGGCTGGTCCTGGAGCACGACCACATCACCGTCTGGCCCGACCACGAGCGCCCGGTGGCGGCTCCTGCGGACTAATGGCAGCGGTCAGCGGTCAGCGCGAGTGGGAGGCCAGGCTCAGCAGCAGGTGGGCCGACTCCGGGTGCTGGAAGTCCGAGTGCGCCCCGGCCGGGGCCAGCCGGGTGGCCGGCCCGCCCCGGTAGACCCCGCTGGCATCGATGTTCACGATCGGGTGGTCCAGCACGTGCTGCGGGTAGGGCGAACCGGTCGGACGGAGCAGGGTGGAGAACTGGTGCACCGGCGCCGCCCCGGTCCCGGAGTGGCCGATGCCCGGGCGGCCCTCGGCGCGCAGGTGCCAGAAGCCGGTCGCACGGTCCCAACGCGAATGGGTCAGCACCAGCGGCCCGCGCAGCGGAGCACCGGAGCGCCCGGGGGCGGCGAACAGCCGCTCGAACCGCTCCTCGAACACGTCGCGCGGGGCGGCCATCTGGAACACCACCGCGCTGTCCGCAGTGAACGGCCGGGCGGGGTCGGCCGGGTGGCTCCAGCCCAGCACCGGGGCGCCGGCCGGCCGGTCGGCCGCGTACTGGACCGCCTCGCACAGGAAGCGCCCGCCGAAGGAGTGCCCGACCAGGTGCAGGTACTGGCCGGAGCGATTGGCCATGACGGCGGGCTCGGCCGGGTTGCCGCGGTCCGCGTCCAGGTAGCCGAGCAGGTGGCCGATCACCTGGCTCGCCTGGCCCAGGCCGGGCTCACTCATCGCGTGCGCACGGTCGCGGATGCGCCGGTAGCCGCCGAGCGAGGGCAGGCTGGACGACGGCCAGCGGACCACCACGCACCACGGCCGGTACCCGCGCGCCAACCCCGGGTACGCCGCCCGCGCCACCCGCTGGAGTTCGACCGCCCGGCCGAGCAGCCCGGCGGCGGCGCGCTGGGCCGCCGCCGGGCTGGTCTGCCAGCCGTGCACGTACACGTAGATGTCGGTCGCCCGGGCGGGGACGCGCAGCTGCCGCGCCAGTTGCTCGGCGACCCGGGCGCCCGGCACCGGCGCGCGGGTGCCGGGGACGAGCAGTCGGCCGAGCTCGTCCAGGTCCACCGCCACCGGGCGGACGACCGCCGGGGGGCGCCGTCGACGGGAGGCGGAACGGGAGGTGGAGCGGGCAGCGGACGTCATGGGGTGAGCTCCAGGATGCTGTCGATGCCGCAGAGCAGCGAGTAGGCGAGCGCCAGCGGGTTGCGGTACTCGTGGGCGAAGCGCCGGACCAACAGCTGCGTGATCTCGCCGGCGGTGAACTCGCCGGTCAGGTAGTGGTCCAGGAAGGCGAACGCGTACTCGGCCGCGAACTCCTGCGGTATGGCGATCTGCGGGCCGAGCACGCCGTCCGCGCCGAGGTCCACCAGGGCCCGGCCCAGGTGCTCCAGCTCCGCGGCGGCCGACTGCCCGGTGTGGCAGGCGTTCAGCAGCACGAACGGGCGGAACATCGCCTCGGGTGCGTCGAGGTGCCGCCGCCGGTACTGGCGCACCAGGTCCGCGTCGATGTCGAGTTCGTCGGTCAGCCGGACCGCGAGCTGGGCGTACGAGGAGCCGTTGTCGACGAACTGGCCGTGGCACCAGAAGTACATCAGGTCCTCGTCCAGGACCGCGGTGGCGAGCGCCTCCAGCAGCCCCTGGGACTCGGTCCTGACGGTCAGTTTGGTCCGGTCCTCCAGCAGCTGGCGGACCTCGGGCGCCCGGCCGACCTGGTCCAGCGTGTCGTCGGTGTTGAGGCTGGTGACCGGACGGGACCGGGCCGGGTACGGCGGTTGGATGTGCGGATAGGCCGCACCGGTCTGCTCGACCTGGTGCCGGTAGCCGAGGAAGTCGGTCCAGGTGTCCCCGCCGCCCCCGTCGACCGCCAGCATCGGCCAGGGGAGGTGGAGTTCGGAGTCGAAGCTGACCCGCAGCGCCCCCTGCTCGGTCAGCACCCGGTTCAGATGGGCCCGGAACAGGCCCAGCTCCCGGTCCGGCCCGGCCAGCATCGACTCCAGGAAGTACCGACCCTCCTCCGCCAGTTCGGCCACCCTGAGCTCGACCACCGGCGCCAGGCCGGTGAGGTCGACGGCCTTGGCGAAGGGGTAGTCCCCCAGCGACATCCCGAAGTCGTCCACCGAGCAGTAGTTCACCAGCCGGTCCCGCCACTTGGTCCGCAGCCGGGCCGCGCGGCGGAGCAGTTCCGGTGCGGTGACCGCCAGTTCGGCCCGGTGCGTCCGGGTGCGCGGCGACCGCTCCCCCGGCATCCAGGCCGAGATCTGCAGCGCGTCCCCGTGCCGCCGGAGGGTCACCACCAGGTCCAGCGGAGCGGGGTCCTTGAGGTCGAGCGCACCGGCCGAACCCCGCGGCCGCGGCAGCCTGGTGTAGTCGGCGGAGGGGTTGTGCCGGATCTCGACCGGGAGTTCACGGGGCACGTCGGTCACTCCTGGTTCTCGGCGGACCCGAGGGCCGCTGCTGCGGGGACGTCGACCACGACCACGAGGTCCTGGAGGGCCGCACCGTGCCCCTCGTCGTAGACGGTGATCCGCACCTGGTGCGGGCCCGGCGCGCTCGGCCGGAACACGAACTCGGCCGGCGCCTCGGCGGGGACGAACCCGGCCACGACCGGCTCGACCGCGGCGTGCCGGCCGACGGAGGCGACCAGGTGCAGGTTCGGCAGCTCACCGGCATCGGCCTCGACCTCGGCCGCCTCCGGTACCGGCTCCAGCCGGAGCCGGAGCCGGACGGCCGCGCCGACGGCGGGTTCGTCGAGCATCGTGACCCGGGGCTGCCAGGCGGCCCGCACCGCTGGCGGCCCGGCCTTCGCCGCGGCCGTCCCCCGCGATCTGCGGGAGGCCGGGACCGGCAGCGAAGCGGCCGTCCTGGGCAGCGCGGGCAGGGCCGCGACCGGCACCGGACCGCTGTCGCGCAGGCGCGTGAGCGCGGCCCTGCTCTCGGCCGCCAGCGGATGGCCCGCGCCGATCACGGCGTCCCGGCCCGCGCAGGTGGCCATCAGCAACTCCTCGGCGGCGGCCGTCCGTCCGGCCGCCGCCAGGGCCTGGGCGAGCCCGATCGCCAGGGTCGGGAAGACCTCGCTGTCCTGCGGCCGCCTGCTCCCGATCACCAGGGCCGGCTCGTCGCTCTCCTGGTCCCCGGCCCCGGGCAGCACGGGAGAGCCGGGGCGGGCGGTACCGTCCGGCGCATGGTCGGGCAGCACGCCCGCGTAGTGGTCGGCCAGCACGTCCGTGTAGACGCGCACCGCTCCGTCCGGGTCACCGGCCGACAGCCTTGCGTACGCCAGGCTCTGACGGACACTCAGGGTGAGCGGGTGGCACCGGCCCAGGCTCTCGACGCACTCCTCCGCCAGCTCCTCCAGCAGGACCACTCCGCGCAGCTGCCGGTCCCCGAGCGCCAGCAGCAGGCCCCGGGTCTCCCGGGTCGTCAGGGTCTCCTCGTCGGCCGGCCCGAGGAACTCGGCCGCCGTCTCCGCCAGCGAGGCCACCAGCGCCACGGCGCCGGTGTGGTCGCCGCTCTGCCGACGGGCGAGCACGAGCAGGCGTCCGACCTCGATCACTCCGGGGTGGCCCGCCCCCGCCGCCTCCGACCAGTCGGCCAGCAGGGCCGACAGCTCCTCGACCGCACTCCGGTAGTCCCCCGCCAGCAGCAGGGTCCAGGCACGGTCGCAGCGCAGCCCGAACACGTCCGGGCGAGCCGGGCCGAGCGCGTCGGCGGCGGCCGCGACCACCTCCCGGTAGCACTCCGCCGACTCCGCGTGCCGGCCCGCCTGGTGGAGGTTGTACGCAATCCCGGCCCAGCTGTCGAGGGTGTCCGGGTGCACCTCCCCGAGCACCCGGGCCCGGTCGGCCCGCACCGCCCGGTGGAGCGCGTCGGCCCCGTCGTGGTCCCAGCGCCACCGGAGCGCGTGCGCCAGACCGGAACGCGCGGCGAGGGTGTCGGGGTGGTCCGGGCCCTGGACCCGCTCCCGGTCGGCGACCAGCTGCCGCCGCAGCACCACCTCCCGGCAGCGTCGACCGGCGGCCCGGAGCGCGTGGCCGAGTTCCGACCGCTCGGCCAGGGTGTCCGGGTGGTCCGGGCCCTGGACCCGCTCCCGGTCGGCGACCAGTTCCTCGAACAGCTCGATCGCCCGGCTGTGGGCGCCAGCCTTCTGGAGCGTCCAGGCGAGCAAGGAGCGCGCGGCGAGTGTTTCGGGGTGGTCGGGTCCGTGAATCCGGGTCCGGTCGGCCAGCAGGAGTTCACGGTCCGTCAGTGCCTGGCGCACCAGCCCGGCCTGTCGGCGGGCACCGGCCAGATTGCCACGCTCGGCCAGGGTGTCGGGGTGGTCCGGGCCCTGGACCCGCTCCCGGTCGGCGACCAGATCGCCCAACAGGCCAACCGCACGGCGCTGTTCGCCCGCCGACCGGCAGCACCTGGCCAGCAGGGACCGGCTGTTGAAGGCATTGGGGTGCCCGGGGCCGTCGATCCGCTCGCGGTCGGCCACCTGTGCTTCGGCCAGCTCCACGGCCTTGCGGTGGTCACCCGCCAGGTGGTGCTGCCACGCCTGCCACCACCGGTAGTCGAGCGTGCTCGGGTGCTCGGGCCCCCTGATCCTCGCGCCGTCGGCCGCCAATGCCTCGAACGACACCAGCGCGCGCTGGTGTGCACCGGCATCGGCCAGTGCCCGAGCGAGGCTGAACCGCACCGCGAAGACGTCCGGGTGCTCGGGGCCCTCGATCCGCTCGCGTTCGGCGACCAGCGCCTCGTACGACTCCACCGCCCGCCGGTGGTCACCCGCAGCCAGGTACACCGCAGCCAGATCGGACCGGGTGATCAAGGTGTCCGGGTGGTCCGGGCCCTGGATCCGCTCCCGGTCGGCGACCAGCGCCTCGTACGACTCGACCGCCTGCCGGTGGTCACCCGCGACCGAGCGCGTCCAGGCCAGCCCCGCCCGGGCCACCAGCGTGCCGGGGTTCTCCGGACCTTCGACCCGCTCGCGGTCGGCCGCCAAGGACCGGTACAGCTCCAGCGCGCGCCAGTGGTCGCCGGCGTCACGCTGTGCGAAAGCCTGCCACCAACGGGCGTTGAGGACATCCGGATGGTCCGCCCCCGACAACCCGGCCCAGTCCGCCACCAGCGCCTCATAGGCCTGGACCGCACTCCGGTGGTCACCCGCCACGGTGAGGGTCCTCGCCAGGCTCATCCTCGTTTCCAACACGTCCGAATGCCCCGGGCCCTGGACCCGCTCGCGGTCCGTTGCCAACGCCTCGAACAGGTCCACGGCGTGCCGGTGGTCACCCGCCTTCCGATGGGCGAAAGCCTGCCACCAACGGGTGTTGAGGACATCCGGATGGTCCGCCCCCGACAACCCGGCCCAGTCCGCCACCAGCGCCTCGTACGACTCCAGCGCCCGCCGGTGGTCACCCGCAGCGGAGTACGTCCGGCCCAGCGCCAACCGAGCGGTCAGCGTCCCCGGGTGGTGCGGGCCGTGGATCCGCTCGTAGTCGGCCACCAACACCTCGAACAGGTCCACGGCGTGCCGGTGGTCACCCGCCTCCCGGTGGGCGGAAGCCTGCCACCAACGGGCGTTGACCACATCCGGATGGTCCGCCCCCGACAACCCGGCCCAGTCCGCCACCAGCGCCTCGTACGACTCCAGCGCCCGCCGGTGCTCGCCCGCAACGGAGTACGTCCGGGCCAGCGCCAACCGGGTGTTCAGCGTCGCTGGGTGGTGCGGGCCGTGGATCCGCTCGTAGTCGGCCACCAGCCCGAGGAACGCCTCCACCGCCTGCTGGTGCTCGTCGGCCTCCCGGTCCGCGAACGCCTGCCAGAAACGGACGTTGAGAGCCTCGGGGTGGTCCGGCCCCTGAATCCGCGCACGGTCGGCGAGCAGCTCGCCGTACAACTCCGACGCCCGCCGGTACTCACCCGCAGCGGAGTGGGCCCGCGCCAACGAGAGCCGCGTGTTCAAGGTTTCGGGGTGATCCGCCCCGAGCACCCGCACCTGGTCGGCCAACACCGCACCGAACAGCTCCGTCGCGCGCCGGTACTCACCGGCCTCGCGGTACGCGTGGGCCTGCCACCAACGGGAGTTGAAGGTGGTCGGGTGGTCCGGCCCCTGGACCCGTTCGCGGTCGGAGATCAGCGCACTGTACAACTCCAGCGCCCGCCGGTGGTCACCCATCTCCTCGCAGGTGTTGGCCTGCCAGAACCGGACGTTGAGGGTGTCGAGGTGATCGGCGCCCTGGACCCGGGTCCGGTCCTGGAGCAGGGCGTCGAGGAGCTCCAGCGCACGGCGGTACGCCCGGGCGTCGCAGTGCAGGGAGACCAGCCACCATCGGCTGGAGAGCGATTCCGGGTGGTCCGGGCCGTTGATCCGTTCGGCGTCGGCCACCAGTTCCGCGCACAGCTCCAGCGCCCGTCGATGGTCGCCCGCCTCGCTGTGGGCCCGGACCAGACTCAGCCGTTCGTCCAGGGTCTCCGGGTGGTCCGGGCCGTGCACCCGGGTGCGGTCGGCCACCAGGCGCTCGCGCTCGGCCAGCGCCTCCCGGGGCCGCCCGCTCACCTGCAACGCCCGGGCCAGCGCGCCCCGTTCGTCCAGCGTGTCCGGGTGATCAGGCCCCTGGACCCGGACCCGGTCGGCGACCAACTGCTCGCGGCCCGCCAGCCCCTCGACGAATCGCCCCGCCCGCTGCAGCGCGAGCGCGAGATCGCCGCGCTCCTCCAGCGTGTCCGGGTGGTCCGGCCCCTGGACCGCCGCGCGGTCCCGGACCAGGGCCTCGTGCTGCTCGACCGCCCTGCGGTGGTCACCGGCCGCCATCCACGCGGAGGCCAGCCCGTTGCGCGCCGCGAGGGTGTCCGGGTGCTCCGGGCCGAGCACCCGGACGTAGGCGGCCACCAGGTCGGTGAAGTCCGCCGCCGCCAGGGATGGATAGCCGGCCACGGAACGGGCTTTGGCGAGCCAGCCACGGGCTTCCAGGGTCCGGGGGTGGTCCTCGCCCTGCGTGCGGGCCCGGTCGCGGACCACCGCCTCGTGCCCGGCGACGGCCGCGGCGCGGTCTCCCGCCACCGCGTACGCCTCCGCCAGCCAGCCCCGGCTGGTGAGCACGTCCGGATGGTCGGGCCCGAAAGCCTGCGCCCGGTCGGCCACCGTCTGCTGATACATCTCCACCGCCAAGCGGTGGTTCCCTGACGTGAGTTGGGCGAAGGCCAGGCTGTCGCGGTGGGCCAGCAGCTCGGGGTGGTCGGCGCCCAGCACCCCGGTCGCATCGGCCAGCAGCTGCTCCAGCTCCCGGACCGCCTCCAGGTGCCGGCCCGCCACCTGGAGCGCGTACGCCAGACCGGACCGGCTGGACAGGGTGTCGGGATGGTCGGCGCCGAGCACCCGGGTCCGCTCTGCCACCACCGACACGAACTCCGCCACCGCGCTGGCATGTTCGCCGGCCTTCCGGTACGCGTGCGCCAGTGTGTTGCGGTCGGCCAGGGTGTCCGGATGGTCCTGCCCCTGGAGCCGGACCCGGTCGGCCACCACCTCCCGGCTGAGCACCACGGCCCGGGCCGGGTCACCGGCGCGGGCGTGCAGCTCGGCGAGCCGGCCCCGGGCCGACAGCGTGTCGGCGTTGTCGGCACCGAGCAGCCGGGTCCGGGCGTCGGCCAGTGCGGTGGCCAGCGGGATGGCGAACACCCGCTGCGCCTTGTCGGTCAGCTCCTCCAGTGCCGCCGCGTAGAGCGCGGCCGTCTCGGCCGTGGGCCGCTCGGACGGGCCGGTGGCGGCCAGGTCCCGGATGTGCGGCAGCAGCGCCCGCCGCAGCCTCAGGTCGGCGGTCGGCCACAACCTGGCCACGGCCTCGGCCAGTTGGCCCTCGGCCCGGCTCCGCACCCGCTTGGCCGGGTCGGCCGCGCGGAGCACGCTCTGCAGCAGCCGGTGCACGGTGACCGTGCTCTCCCCGAGGGTGATCAGGTTGTAGTCGGCGAGCACCTCCAGCGCCGCGTCCACCTCGCCCGGGCGCCGCCCGCCGAAGGGGAGCAGGGCCTCGCGCGGTACGGCGTCCGGCGCGTACCAGGCGAGGGTGCGCAGCAGTGCGACGGCGAACGGCGCGGTGGTCTGCACGGTGCGCAGCGTGGTCCGCCAGAGCCGGGCCACGGTGTCGACGGTGCGGGCCGGCACGCCCGGTTCGGCCTGGCCGGCCGAGCGCAGCAGGCTCCGGTAGGCGCCGAAGGTGGTCCCGGTCTGCTGGACGTAGGCCCCGGCCTGGGCGAGGGCGAGCGGGAGGTTGCCGAGCTCGTCCGCGAGGGCCTGCGCCTCGGCCTGCTCGGTCCGCTCGACGGCTGCGCCCTGGAAGGCGGTGTGGCAGAGCAGTTGGGCCGAGTCGGAGCTGGTGAGCACGTCGATCCGGATCGGGCTGATGCCCGGGTGCCAGCCGCCGGCCCGGCGGCTGGTGACCAGTTGGTGGCCGTGGCCGAGCAGCCGGCCCAGGTAGGGCGTGAGGTGGACCGGGTCCTCGGCGTTGTCGTAGACCAGCAGCCACCGGTCGTGCGCCCGCAGCCAGGTGAGCGCCCACTCCACCTGCTGGCTCGGCGGAGCCCCGAGCGCCCAGGTCGGGTGCAGCTGGACGGCGAGGTCGGCGAACGCCTCGGCCACCTGCTCCTCGGACTCGGCGGTGATCCACCAGATCAGCCGGTAGTCCTCGACGTTGGCGTAGGCGTAGTGCAGGGCGAGGGTGGTCTTCCCGACGCCGCCGAGCCCGTGCAGGGTGGTGGCCTGGGTGACCAGGCCACTGCCGTCGCCGGCCGCGAGCGCGTCGGCGATCGCCCGCAGTGCCTCCTCCCGGCCGACCAGCTCTCCCGCCGCGCGCGGCGGGAGGTTGCGCCCCGGCGGTGCCACCTCGACCCGCAACGCGGCCTCGGCCGCTGCGGGCGGGAGCACCACGGTGCGCTGCTCGGTGTGCGGGTTTCCGGCCAACGCGTTCGGTGAGACCGATCGGCGGCGCTGTTCGAACGCCTCGTGATCGACCGGCCTGCCCTCGGACCGGACATACGTCGTCCTCGACATCATCACTGTCAGGTGCCCCCACCCCGGCCGTCTGCCCCGATCGCCAACGGTAGTGGCGTCGGACCGGTCTGTCACCGAAATCACCCCGATGGCACCAACCGGTGACGCCCCGTCAGATCCGCAGCTTGCCGACGGCACCCGGCCGGGGAACTCCGTCGACCGCCGTACAGATGCCGAAGACCCGGTCGTGGCCGGTCCAGCCGTTGACGCGGCCGCGGTTGTTGCTGATCTGCACCCGTCTCCTGGCCGGGTCCACGGACGACACCAGGTGCAGGTAGACCGTCCCGGCGACGCGGGCCAGCACGATGTCCCCGACCGCCAGCCTCGACGGGTCGACCGGAGCCACCACGACCTGCTGCCGGCTGCGGATCAACGGGACCATCGAGTTGCCGCTCGGGCGGAACTCCACCGTGGCCCCACCGGCGACCCTGCCTGCTACCGCGTCCAGCACACCCATCCGCCGATGGTGGCAGAACCGGCCGGAACTCCCCCACTGAATTAGCCCGTTCCGGCACGGGAACACGGCCGCGGCCTTCGGGGCGGAACACCTGCTCGCCGGATGACCGCGCACCCGGGGGATCGATCGGTCCCGGTCAGCCGACCTCGGTCCGGGCCGGGTCGCCACCGGGCGGTTTCAGCCGTGATTCCGAGCGTGCGCCAACCCGGTCCAGCGGCGATTTACCGGATCGCCCCCGTAGCTCCGGTCCTTTCCGCCCCGGCGGAATTCCGCCGTCCTGATTTCGACGGACCGTCAACCGGCGCTATTTCCAACGGAGATGGGAACCCGGGCTGAAATGCCCGCACTCCCGCCGAGGGCCGCTGGGCAAGGCTGCGGCAAAACCACCTGGCGTAGCCGTCCATGCGCGGTGCGCAGTCAATCGCCCTCGCGTCGCACGTCGTCCGGCCCGCTCGAGCGTGTTCACATTTCAGCCACGCCGCCTTGAGGAAACAGCCTCAACAACCATTGTGGCGACACATGTTCGAAGGTAGAGTCCCGGATCGCCGAGCACAGACCAAGCGCTCGCAAGCATGACCTGGGGCGGGCATGTCAAATCTTCATGACGCCATCGAGGTTGCACCCAACCTCCTTGACGTGTTCAGGGAAACAACTCTTCGTAACCCGGATCGTCCGGCGATCGTCCACCAAGGACACGCCATCAGTTATCGTCGGCTCGACCAGCTGGCGAACTCGCTTGCCGCACGTCTGGGACCCAATCCCGGCGTGGTCGCGGTCCATGCGACGCATACACCGGAAACGGTGGTCGGGCTGCTCGGCGTCCTCGCCGCCGAAGGGGTCTACTGCCCCGTCGATCCGGCATTCCCGTTGCCGCGACAACAGGCGATGCTGTCGGCGGTCGACTGCCGCACCATGGTCGCCGCCGAACCCGGACCAGCCGCCCAACTCGGCTTGAAATACGTCGAGTCGGACTATTCCGAACCGGATGCGGCCGAACTTCCGGCGGCCGGCCGCGAACCCGCGGCACCGGCGTACATCCTCTTCACCTCGGGCTCCACCGGGCAGCCGAAACCGGTCGTCACCCCGCGCGGGGCGATCTCCGCCGCCGTCCACTCGCTGCGCGGACTCTTCGCGCTCACGCCAGCGGACCGGGTGCTGCAGTTCGCATCGCTGAACTGGGACACCTGCTTCGAGGAGATCCTGCCGACCCTCACCACCGGGGCCGCCCTGGTGCTCGACCGCGAGGCGCACTCGGGATCGTTCCCGCGCTTCCTGCGGCTGGTCGAGCGGGAGCGGATCACCGTGCTCGACCTGCCGACCGCCTTCTGGCACGAGCTGGTGCTCCACCTCGCCGAGGAGGGGCTCGCCCTGCCGGGCAGCGTCCGGCTGGTGGTGATCGGCGGCGAGGCCGCGAAGCCGGCCCGGCTGGCCGACTGGAGCGCCCTGGACACCGGGCGGATCCGCCTGGTCAACACCTACGGCTGCACCGAGACCACCCTGGTCACCCATGCCGTCGACCTGCACGGGCCCGAGGCCACCCCTCGGACCTGGGCCGACGACAGCCGGGTGCCGATCGGCCGGGCCCTCCCGCACGTGGTCGAACGGATCAGCGAGCAGGGTGAGTTGCTGATCGGCGGCCCCGGGCTGGCGCTGGGCTACCTCGGCCGGCCCGAGGCCACCGAGGCGGCCTTCACCCTTCTCGACGGCGAGCGCCTGTTCCGCACCGGCGACCGGGTGAGCAGCGCACCCGACGGCGTCCTGACCCACCGGGGCCGGCTCGACCACGAGGTCAAGGTCCGCGGCATCCGGGTGGACCCGGCCGAGGTCGAGGCCCATATCGCCGGCCACCCCGAGGTGACCGCGGTGGCGGTGACCGGCGCCGTGCTGGCCGGCCGGTCCGCGCTGGTCGCCTACGTGGTGCCCCGTACGCCCGGCACGGTCGGGACCCTGGACAGCGACGTCCGGTCCTATCTGCACACCCGGGTTCCCGGCCATCTGGTGCCCAGCCGGATCACCGTCGTCCCCCATCTCGTGCTCACCCCGAGCGGAAAGGTCGACCGCGCGGGGTCGCACCAGCGCTACGCAGCCCACAGACAGGTCAAAGGAGACCTCCAATGAGCAGCCCCACTACCAGCACTTCCGCCGCCTCCGGTGCGGAGGTCGACGACCTGGTGGCGATCTTCCGTCGCGTGCTGGAGACCGCCGACGTCACGGCGGAGTCCGACTTCTTCCAGCTCGGCGGCGACTCACTGATCGCCACCCGGGTGCTCAGCGCGATCGCCCGCAACCACGGCGTGGAGCTGGCCTTCGAGGACTTCCTGCTCGCGCCCACCCCGGAGGGACTCGCCAAAAAGATCGTGGCCGCCCGGTGAACGCCTCCTACCGCACCAGCGCGGTCGTGGTCGGCGCCGGCCTGGCGGGACTGACCGCCGCGGCCGGGCTGGCGGCGGCGGGCGTCGAGGTCACCGTGCTGGAGGCCCGGGACCGGGTCGGCGGCCGCACCCACGGCCTCAAGGTCGGGCCGAACGCCTGGATCGACGCCGGCGCCGCCTACCTGGGTGAGCGTCACACCGAACTGCTGTCCCTGATGGCCGAGTTGGATCTCAAGACCACCCCGACCACGATGCACGGCGCCAGCCGCTTCGCCCTCGGCGCGGCGGACACCACCCGGGACGGACGGTTCCCGCCGCTCAACGCGGTGGCGCTCGGCGACATGTTCGAGCTGCTGGACGAACTCACCGCCGCCGTCCGGCCCGAGGCCCCGTGGCTGACCCCCGACGCGGAGCGGCTGGACCGGTTGACCGCGGCCGAGTGGGCGGAGCAGCACCTGACCCACCCGGACGCCCGGCTGTTCTTCCCGCTCTTCCTCGGCGAGATGATGGCCGCCGACCCGGCCGACGTCTCCGTCCTGCACCTGGCGTTCTACCTGCGCTCGGGCGGCGGCATCCGCTACCTCAACGCCTTCGAGGGCGGTGCCCAGCAGGACCGGATCGCCGGCGGCGCCCACCAGGCGTGCGAGCGGCTGGCCGACCGGCTGGGCGAACGCGTCCGGCTGAACCAGCCCGTCCTCGCCGTCCACCAGGACGACGACGGCGTCACCGTCCGTACCGCGCACGGGGATTACCGCGCGGACGTGGCGGTGCTGGCACTGCCGCCGCTGCTGGCGGACGCCGTCGAGCACCGCCCGGAACTGCCGGTGCGGCGGGCCAGCGGGCGCACCGCCCGCGGCTGTGCGGTCAAGGTGAACCTGGTCTACCCCGAGCCGGTCTGGCGCGAGCACGGGCTCTCCGGCTGGTCCGTCAACGCCGAGGGCCCGCTGCTCTCCACCGTGGACGACTCGCCGGCCGGCGGCGGGGTCGGTGTGCTGACCGGCTTCGTGACCGGGAGCGAGGCGCACCGGTACGCGGCGCTGACCCCGGAGCAGCAGCGCGAGGCGGCGGTCGGGCAGGCCGCCCGGCTGTTCCCGATGCTGCCGGAGCCGATCGGCTTCCGGCTCACCGACTGGGTCAACGAGCCGTACAGCCACGGCTGTTACGCCGCACTGTTCGGGCCCGGCGACTGGCTCCGGCTCGGCCCGACCCTCACCGCGCCGCACGGGCGGGTGCACTGGGCCGGCACCGAGACCAGCACCGAGTACTTCGGGCTGATGGAAGGCGCGATCCGGTCCGGCCACCGCGTGGTCGCGGAGATCCTCAACCAGGCCTGAGCGCCTTCCGGTTCGTCCTGCCCGACCCCGATCTGCTCCACCCCGCTCCACCCCTGTTCCGCCGAACCACCCCGTTCTGCCGAGCACCTGACTTCTCTTCAACCTGCCCGTCCGGCAACGGTCCCACCAGAACCCCCTGCCGGGCGGCCCGCACCGGGAGATCCCCATGAGCGATCAGAGTTCCGTCGCGCCCCTCGCCGCACGGCAGCAACTGATGACCGAGCCCGAGCTCGGGGCCGGCAACTTCCTGGACCACGCGATCGCGGTCAATCCCCACCGCGCGGTCCCGTTCGCCTACAGCCACCACACCGACCACCGCGGCGAGGTGGTGCTGCGCGGCCACAGCCTGCTCGACCTGGCCGCCCTGCGCGACCGCTACGCCAAGTGGTACTGGGCCAACGGTGTCCGCCCCGGTGAGCCGGTCGGCGTGGTGGTCGGCGAGGGCCTGGAGCCGCTGCTGCACTTCTTCGCGCTCACCGCGCTGGGCGCCGTCCCCGCCCTGGTCAACGACGCCATGAGACACGACGTGATGGTGCGCTACCTCACCCACGTCGGCGTGGTCGGCGTGGTCGCGGACGACACCACCCGGCTCGCCTCGGCCTACCGCGAGGACCCCCGCGACCGGCCGCGCTTCCTCGCCCTGGCGGCCGAGGTCCAGGCCTTCGACGCCGAGTCGGCCGAGCTCCCCGAGGTCTACCCGTACCGGCACGCCGCCGACGACGTGGTCGCGCTGATCCACTCCTCCGGCACCACCGGCACGCCGAAGTCCACCATGCTGGCGCACCGCCAGTTCTGGGACGGCAAGCAGCCGCGGATGGTGCGCTTCCCGGCCGAGCCGTACGACCGGCTGATGTCGCTGATGCCGCACACCCACGCGGGCGGGCTGAGCTACTTCCTCACCGCCACCCTGCTCGGCCTGCCCACCGTGGTGATGTCCGACTGGCGACGCACCGTGGTGGAGCCGGTGATGCGGGCGTTCCGGCCCACCATGGTCGCCTCCTTCCCGCGCACCTTCGTCGAGCTGGCCACCGGTGAGCTGCCGGTCGTGGGCGCGGCGCGGGTGCACTCCTGGTTCAACACCGGCGACAGCGCGCACTACGGGCACATCCGCCGGCTGGTCGGGCTCGGCGAGCGGCCGGCCGGGCTGATCAAGCCCTGGCTGCTGCCCAGCCAGGCGGCCGAGCAACCCGCCCTGCCCGGTTCGCAGTTCATCGACGGCCTGGGTTCGTCCGAGATGGGCATGGCGCTGTTCGGCCAGGTCACCACGCCGGAGAGCGCCCGCAACGACCGGTGCGTGGGCAAGCCGCTGGAGGTGGTGCTCAAGGCCGCGGTGCTGGGCGAGGACGGCGGGGAGCTGCCGGACGGCACGGTCGGGATGCTCGGTGTGGTCACCCCGTCCCGGACTCCCGGCTACTGGAACAACCCCCGGCTCACCGGCAGTTTCGAGCTGGCCGGCTACTGGCTCACCGGTGACCTGGCCCGCCGCGACGCCGAGGGCAACTTCTACCACCTGGACCGCACGGTGGACGTGATCGACACCGCGGGCGGTCCGGTCTACAGCCTGCCGATCGAGGAGGTGCTGCTGGCCGACTGCGCCGAACTGGTGCAGGACTGCTCGGTGGTGGGCGTGCCCGGCGCGGCCGGGGAGGGCCAGCGGCCGGTCGCCGTGGTCCGGTTGCAGGCCGGGGCCGGGGAGTGCACCGCCGAGGAGGTCCAGGAGGCCGCGAACAAGGCGCTCGCCGGGGCCGGGCTGGCCGGGCTCGCGGCGGTGAGCATCGCCCGGACGCCGGCCGACTTCCCGCTCGGGCCGACCGGCAAGGTGCTCAAGCGCGAGCTGCGGACCCGCTTCGCCACCCTCTTCACCGGCCGGTAGCACCGGAGATGGAGCATCACCTGAACCGGCAGCCGTACCAGTACGTACGGACCGCCCTGGTCGAGCCGGACTGGCGCCGGCTGCCGGGCTGGCGCCAGGTCACGGCGGCGCAGTGGCGGGACGCCCAGTGGCAGCGGGCCCACTGCGTGAAGAACATCCGGCAGCTGCGGGCCGTGGCCGGCGGGCTGCTCACCGACCGGTTCTACCAGGAACTCGCGGCCGACCAGGCCGAGTTCGCCACCATGTCGATGCTGCTGCCGCCACAGATGCTGAACACCATGGCGCCGGACGCCCGGACCGGACCGGAGGCGTTCACCGAGGCGTTCCTGGCCGACCCGGTCCGCCGCTACATGCTGCCGGTCCGCTCGGACCGGCAGCCGCGCTGGCCGAGCCACCCGAAGGCCGAGCGCGACTCGCTGCACGAGGCCGAGATGTGGGTGGTGGAGGGGCTGACCCACCGCTACCCCACCAAGGTGCTGGCCGAGTTGACCTCCACCTGCCCGCAGTACTGCGGGCACTGCACCCGGATGGACCTGGTCGGGAACTCGACCCCGCAGGTCACCAAGACCCGGCTGGTGCTCCGGCCGGCCGACCGGCAGGAGCAGATCCTGGACTACCTCAAGCGCACCCCCGCGGTGCGCGACGTGGTGGTCTCCGGCGGTGACCTGGCCAATGTGCCCTGGCCCCAACTGGAGTCGTTCCTGCTCCAGTTGCTCGATCTGGGCTCGGTCCGCGACATCCGGCTCGCCAGCAAGGCGGTGGTCGGCCTGCCGCAGCACTGGCTCCAGCCGAAGGTGGTCGAGGGGATGGGCCGGGTGGCCGCGGTGGCGGCCCGGCGCGCGGTCAACCTCGCCGTGCACACCCACGCCAACCACGTGCAGTCGGTGACCCCGCTGGTCGCCGAGGCGGCCCGGGCCCTGCTGGACGCGGGGGTCCGGGACGTGCGCAACCAGGGCGTGCTGATGCGCGGGGTGAACGCCACCCCCGACGACCTGCTCGACCTCTGCTTCGCGCTCCAGGGCGAGGCGAACATCCTGCCGTACTACTTCTACCTCTGCGACATGATCCCCAACGCGGAGCACTGGCGCACCTCGATGCACGAGGCGCAGCAGCTGCAGGAGGCGATCATGGGCTACCTCCCCGGCTACGCCACCCCGCGGATCGTCTGCGACGTCCCGGACGTCGGCAAGCGCTGGGTGCACCAGGCGGTGGCCTACGACCGCGAGCTCGGCATCTCGTACTGGACCAAGAACTACCGCACCGAGCTGGAGGTTCGGCAGGCCGGGGACTCCGGCCCCGACACCCTGCTGGACCGGCGCCACCCCTACTACGACCCGCTGGACACCCTGCCGGAGGCCGGCCAGCGCCGGTGGTCCGAGCGGCCCGGCGGCCCGTTCCCCCCGACTCCCTGAAGGACCCTCAGTGAATCCGAACCCCGAGCACGGCCCGCTGCGCCGGATGTGCTGGATCTTCCCCGACCGGGAGTCCACCCGGACCGGCGCGATGTGGCGGCACTACTTCTGGGATCTCTACGAGGAGATCGCCGCGGAGTCGGGCATGAGCTGGACCAGGCACTCCCCCGACGCGGTGACCGTGGACGGCACCGTGCGCGGCGCCCCCCGGGTCTACGTGGACGACGAACTCGTCAGCCCGCAGGACACCCTGTTCGTCACCGCGCTCTACTCGCTGCCCTACCAGTCGATGGACATCTTCAACCAGTACGCGCTGTACGCGGTGCTGGAGGAGGCGGGCTTCTACCTGCCGTTCCCGCCGCAGGTCTCGCTGATCGGCAACGACAAGCTGGCCACCCTGCTGCACCTGAACGGCTCCCCGGTGCCGCCGATCCCGTCGATCCGGATCGGCACCGGCCGGGACGTCGGCAAGCACCTCTACGAGGTCGCGCTGGGGAACATGACCTACCCGGCCATCGTGAAGCCGGCCGGCTGGTGCGGTGGCGGCGGGATCAATCTGGCCCGCAGCTCCGAGGACATCCGGGGCCTGGCCAGTCTGGCCCAGGGCGGCGACACCACCCTGGTGGTCCAGCCGTACCTGGGCGACGGCACGGTCGACTATCGGGTCTACGTCATCGACGGCAAGCCGTACGCCGTGCTGAAGCGGACCCCGGAGGCCGGTTCGCCGGTGGCCAACGCGAGCCGGGGCGGCACCATGGAGTTCGCCGAGATCCCGGCCGAACTGGCCGAGGCAACCGCCTGGTTCGCCGAGCGGATGCCGATCCCGTTCTTCTGCATCGACTTCCTGCACGACGGGGAGCAGTTCTGGTTCTCCGAGCTGGAGCCGGACGGCGTGATCGCCCCCGACTTCGACGATCCGAACCGCTCGATCCAGCGGGGCATCACCCGGGCCCGGTTCGCCGCCTACCGGGACGCCCACGCGAAGTGGCTGGCCAACGGCGCAGCCGGGACGGAGACCCGATGACCGAGTCCTTCTCGCTCACCCCGGAGGCGGCCGGGCCGAAGCTCGACGTCGCCCGGAAGTCGCTCGAACTGCTGCGTACCGTACCGGAGTTGGCCGACCGTTACACCGGCCACGACCAGCCGCGCACGCTCGGCGACCTGGCCGCGCTGCCGCCGATGATGAAGGACGACCTCAACACCGCCCTGGCCCACCTGGAGCCGCAGGCGCAGCACGGCGCCACCTGGCTGTTCCAGAGCGGCGGCAGCACCGGCGCGCCCAAGGTCGGCTACGCGCCCACCGGCTTCTACATGGCCGGGGTGCACGCGCACTGGCAGCCGCTGGACCGGGACGACGTGTTCGTGAACGCCTGGGGCGCGGGCCGGATGTGGGGCGCACACTTCCTCGCGGCCGGCCTGGCCGATCTGTCGGGGTGTCAGATCATCGCGCTCGGCTCGGTCACCAAGGACGAGTACGCCGACTGGCTGGGGTTCTTCGCCGCCCGGAAGGTGACCGCGATCGGCGGCACGCCGAGCGTGCTGCGGCTCTGGTTCGCGCATGCGCGGGCCGCCGGGCTGAAGCTGCCCGCGCTGCGCAAGGTGCTCTGGCTCGGCGAGGCCTGGCAGCCCCAACTGGACCAGGACATGGCGGCGGTGGCGCCGGACGCGCGCCGCTGGGGCATGTTCGGCAGCACCGAGACCTGGGTGGTCGGCACCAACAGCCCGGACTGCCCCGACGACACCTTCCACACCCTGCCCGAGCAGCTGGTGCACGTCGGCCCGGACGGGCTGCTGGACTTCACCACGCTCAACCCGGAGATGCTCAACCCGGTGCTGCGCTACCGCACCGGCGACGCCGGTCTGCTGGTGGACTGCCCGTGCGGCCGACCCGGCCGGGCGATGCGGGTGCTGGGCCGCCGGGACAGCGTGGTGCAGGTGCGCGGCCTGGGGCTGCACGTGGACGACATCATCGGGCAGGTGGAGCGGGAGCCGGGCGTGGCCCGGGCCCAGGTCCTGCTGACCCAGCAGCAGGGCCGGGCCACCGGCGTGGACCTGCTGCTGCTGACCGCCCCGGGCGCGGCCCCGGAGGTCGAGCGGATCCGGGCGGACCTGCTCTCCTCCACCTTCACCCTGAGCACCGCCTTCCTGCACGACCCGGAGTCCTTCCAGGTCCGCGAGGTGGACGCGCTGATCAGCAACGAGCGGACCGGCAAGACCGCCAGCCTCGTGGTCCGGGAGGAGTCGTGAAGGCGGCCCGGCCGACCCCGCTGGGGCGCGGCTTCAACCTGTACTGGTTCGGCCAGAGCATCAGCACCGTCGGCGACCGGATCACGGTCTTCGTGGTGCCGACGCTGATGATCTTCGTGCTGCACGCCAGCGCGCTCCAGGTCGGCATCGTGGCGATGGCCCAGTACCTGGGCATCCCGCTGCTCGGGCCGGTGGCCGGCGTCCTGGTGGACCGCTGGGACAAGCGCTGGACCATGCTCGGCTGCGACTTCGTCCGGCTGGTCGCGGTGGCGGTGATCCCGGTCGCGTACTGGCTGGACTGGCTCTCCACGCCGCTGCTGTTCGGCTGCGTGGCGCTGATCAGCGGCGCGACCATCTTCTTCACCGTCGGCTACCTGGTCGCCGTGCCCGCCGTGGTCGAGAAGGAGCACCTGGTCCGGGCCTACTCCCGGCTGGAGGGCAGCCGTTCGGTCTCCGAGGTGGCGGGCCCGTCCATCGCGGCCGGCCTGTACAGCGCGCTCGGCGTGGCCGCCCTGCTGGTGGACGCGGCCACCTACCTGGTCTCGGCGCTGTGCCTGCGCTCGATGCCGTCCTGGGGAGTGAAGACCGTCGCCTCCGGGTCGGTCTGGCAGCGGCTCACGGTGGGCTTCCGGCTGAACTGGTCCGACCCGGTGCTGCGCCGGGTGGTACTGGCGGCCGTCACGCTCAACTGCGGCGGCCCGATCTTCGTCACCGTGCTCCCGGTGCTCGCGTACCGGGGCCTGGGCGCCTCGGTCGCCGTCTTCGGCGCGGCCATGTCGGTCGCGGCGGTCGGCGCCCTGGTCGGCGCCGTGGTGGCACCGAAGATCAGTGAACGGCTGGGCACCGGACGGACGTTGGCCTGGGCGCTGCTGCTGCACTGCCTGGTCGGCCTCGGTGTGCTCGCCGCCCCCGCCCTGCCCACCGGTCCGGTGATCGCCGCGACCATGGGCTGCTACGGCTTCTTCATGTCCTGCATCAACGTGTGCAGCGCCCCGATCAGGCAGTCGAGGATGGCCGCCGAGCACCAGGGCGCGATGCACGCGGCCTTCCGCACCGCCACCTGGGGCGTGATCCCGCTGGCCGCCCTGGTCGGCGGTCTGGCGGTCACCCTGCTGACCGGTCCGCTGGGCATCCTGGACGCCACCCGGGTGACCATGGCGGGCGGCACGCTGCTGGCGGCCTGCTCGTTCCTGCCCGCGATCCGGGTCCAGCCGCTGCTGGACGCGGACGAGCGGAAGCGGGCCGAAGCGGCGGCCGGCGACGCCGAGTTGGCGGAGCGGGCGTCATGACGGCCGAGCACGGGATCGTGCTGATCACCGGCACCTCCTCGGGCATCGGGCTGGCCACCGCCGTCGCCGCGGCGACGGCCGGGTACACCGTGGTGGCCACCATGCGCGACACCGACCGGGCCCGCCCGCTGCTGGACGCGGCCGAGCAGGCCGGAGTGGCGCTGGACCTCCGTCAACTCGACGTCACCGACGCCGAGTCCGTCACGCGCTGCTTCGACGGGGTGCAGCGGACGTACGGGCGGCTGGACGCCCTGGTCAACAACGCCGGCATCTCCAACTTCGACCCCACCCTGGAGATGTCCACCATGGCCGCGCTGCGGGCCAACCTGGAGGTGAACTTCTTCGGCGTGGTCGCGGCCAGCCGGGCCGCGATGCCGCTGCTGCGGGCCTGCCGGGGGCGGCTGGTGACGATCGGCAGCGTGCACGGCGTGGTCGGCCAGCCCTTCAACGAGGCCTACTGCGCGGCCAAGTTCGCGGTCGAGGGCTTCATGGAGAGCCTGGCGCCGGTGGCCGGGGCGCACGGCGTGCAGGTGTCGGTGGTGGTGCCCGGCTTCGTCAAGGACACCTCGTTCGGGATCTTCCCCGACATCAACCGCCGCACCGTGCAGGCCGCTTCGGGTCCGTACGCGCCCACCTTCGCCGACTACGTCGCCTGGATCGGCAGCCAGGGCTGGGAGGGGGCCGGGCAGCTGTCGCAGGAGGTGGCCGAGGTGGTGGTGGACACCCTGCGCGCCGAGCGGCCCCCGTTCCGGGTCCCGGCCAACCGGTGGGCCGCCGACTACCTCGGCCACAAGCTCACCGACCGGGACGGCTCGACCGTGCAGACCCTGGCCCGTACCTGGATCGGGCAACCCGACAACTAGAAGGAGCAGCAGTGCCCGCCAAATCGCTTCAGCAGCTGGTCGACCACGCCCGCACCCACTCGCCGTTCTACGCCGAGGCGTACCGCGACGTGCCGCAGCTGGTCTCGCACCTCACCCAGCTCCCGATCACCGACCAGACCGAGTACTGGGCGGCGAACACCTGGCCGGACAACCGCCTGCTGACCGGTCCGCTGACCGACGCCGGCGTCTACAAGACCGGTGGCACCACCGGCGTGCCGAAGCTCTCGGTCTGGTCCCGCGCGGAGCACGCCGACTCGGTGACCGCGTTCGGCGAGGGCATCGTGCAGGCCGGGCTGAAGTCGGGCCACCGGGTCGCCAACCTGTTCTGGGCCGGTGAACTCTACGGCGGCTTCCTCTACATCGAGCACGCGCTGCACAACGCGCCGGTGGAGAACGTCCGGCTGCCGATCGGCGCCGCGGCGTCCAGCGAGTTCATCGCCGACCTGATCACCGACTTCGGGATCAACGTGCTGGCGGGCGTGCCGATGAAGCTGGCCGCCGTGGCCGAGCACCTGATCGAGCGCGGCCAGGTACTCGACTCGGTCGAGCTGCTGCTGTTCGGCGGCGACCTGCTCTTCACCGACCTGCGGCCGATCCTGTCCAGGGCGTTCCCGAAGGCGTCCGTCGCCTCGGTCGGCTACGCCTCGATCGACGCGGGCCTGGTCGGCCGCCCGGTGCCGGGCGACGACGTCCGGGTGCACGAGCCGTTCCCCAACCGGACCTTGGTGGAGATCGTGGACGACGTGACCGGGGAGCCGATCACCACCGCGGGTGTGCCGGGACGGCTGCTGGTCACCAACCTGTTCCGGTCCCTGATGCCGGTGATCCGCTACCCGGCCGGCGACCGGGCCGAGTGGGTCGACACCGAGCGGCAGCGGTTCCGGCTGCTCGGACGGTCGTTGGAGGGCGGCCGGGTCGGCATGGTGGCGATGCCGATCGAGGACGTCCGGGCGGTGCTGGTCGCCGCGGACCCGGACAACTACATCACCGGCATGCAGATGGTGCACCGCCGCTGGGACGGCCGGGACGCGCTGATCCTCCGCCTCGGCTACACCGAGGAGCCGCCCGCGGAGCTGGCCGGGCAGCTGATCGAGGCCGTCTACGCGGCCCGCCCGGTCTTCCCGGCCGAGGTGGCCGACGGTGCCATCCACCCGCTCGGGATCGAGTGGGTGCCGCGCGCCGAGCTGGTCACCAACCCCCGGACCGGCAAGCTCCAGCAGGTGCTGGACGAGCGCCCGCCCGCCTGAGCCGTCGGGGCCCCGCCGGGCGGGGCCCCGACCTTCAGCCGTCGCTGTGCGCCTTGCCCGCCAGCACGAAGCTCTGCCCGCGGAACTCCGCGACCACCTTCCCGGTGGACTGACGGACGGTCACGTCGTAGATGCCGCTGCGCCCGGAGCGCGACCGCTCCACCGCCTCGGCCACCAGCTCGTCGTCGGCCGCGGCCGGTGCCAGGAAGGTGACCTGCGCCGCCTGGGCCACCGTGACCGGGCCGTAGCTGTTGCACGCGTACGAGAACGCCGCGTCGGCCAGCAGGAACAGGTAGCCGCCGTGGGCCATGCCGTGCCCGTTGAGCATGCTCCCGGTCACCCGCATGGACATCAGCGCGTGCCCGGCCGACACCTCGTCCAGGGATATGCCCAGGGCCTGGCAGGCCTGGTCCCGCTCGTACAGCGCGGCCAGCCTGGTGTGCTCCGAAACAGCCGGTCCGGTCACCATCAACGTCCTGCTCTCCCCCGCGAACAGCGCGGAACGATCGGCCTTCCGTGCGCTCGCATTAGATCGATCCGGCCTGGCGGGTGTCAATGGCGACCGCCTTGCTGTGCACGGTCGAGCTGCGCCGCACCGTCATGCCGACCCGCTGGTACAGCGCCAGCGCGCCGGTGTCCGAGTGGGTCCAGAGCGTGCAGCTGCTCCGGCCCTGCGCGTGGAAGCTCCGGAAGGTGTGCTGCAGCAGCAGCCGGGCGATCCCCTGGTTGCGCCGGTCGGCGCGCACCGCGACCCGCTCGACGTACCCCTCGTCGCTGTCCGGCACGTCCAACGCCAGTACCGCACCGACCAGTTCACCGTCGGCGACGGCCAGCCAGGACATCTCCGGCGCGAAGGTCGCCCGCTCGACCGCGAGCAGCGCCCACTCCTGGTACGACTTGCGCCGGCTCTGCCACTCGTCGAACGCGTCCTCGGTCAGCAGGTGCACCGGGTGCTCGTCGCCCGGCCGGAAGGTGCGCACCGTGACGCCCGGCGGCGGCTCGGGCGGCGGCGACCCGGTCGGCAGGGCGATCTCCAGCAGCCAGGCGGTGACCATCGACCCGTAGCCGTGCGCGCGCAGCAGCTCCACCGCCGCCCGGTCGCCGTCCGGGACGGTCTGCGCGACCCACTCCGTGCCCGCCTGGCGGGCCCGCGCCTCGATCCAGTCGAGCAGCGAACCGCCGATGCCGAGCCCCCGGTGGGCGGGGTGCACGTCGGCCTCGGAGCGGCGGTTCACCCAGGCCCGCCCGACCGGCTCGCCCGCCGGGTCCAGCACCAGCACCGTGTCCAGCCCGGGCACCAGGCCGGGGCGGGCCAGGTCGGCCGCGACGGCGTCCAGGTCGGTCTCCGCCCGGCCGTACAGCGCGCGCTCGCAGGCCGTCACCAGCCCGTGGATCGCGGGCAGGTCGGCGGCGGTGGCGGGGCGGCTGCGGTAGCCGGCGGGCAGGTGCTGCGGGGAGAGAACTGACATGCAGTGAACCCTCTGCCATCACCGGGCCGCTGTCGACCCGATCACCGGCATTCGCCCGAACGGGCAAGGCAGGGCATTCAACAGGTGCACATCTGCGCTCTCCCGGTTGGTCATACGAACGCCAACCAGTCTGGAGAGACATAGGGCAACACCGATCTCCGCGCTCCACCAAGCCCTGGGAGAACCGTCATGGCCCTTGGTACCGCCCTCACCTCACCGCCGGCCGCCCGGCCCGCCACCGCCCCGGCCTACTCGGTCTCGCTGGCCACCGACGAGGCGGACGTCCGCGCCGCCCAGCGGCTGCGGCACGACGTCTTTGCGACCGGGATGGGCGCCGTCCTGGACACCCCCGTCCCCGGGCTCGACATCGACCCGTTCGACCAGTTCTGCGACCACCTGCTGGTCCGCGACAACGAGACCGGCGAGGTGGTCGGCACCTACCGGCTGCTCCGCCCGGAGGCGGCCGCCCGGGCCGGACGGCTGTACTCCGAGAGCGAGTTCGACCTCTCCAACCTGGCCGCCGTCCGCCCCGGCCTGGTCGAGGTGGGCCGCTCCTGCATCGACATCCGCCACCGCGACAACGGCGCCGTGATCAACCTGATGTGGGGCGGCATCGCCCGCTACCTGGTCGACACCGGCAACACCTGGGTGGCCGGCTGCTGCTCCGTCCCGCTCGCCGACGGCGGCGCGACCGCGGCCGGCGTCTGGGACGCCATGACCGCCCGCTACCTGGCCCCGGCCGAGTACCGCGTCACCCCGCACCGCCCCTGGGACCCCACCGGGGTGGTCCGCCCCGAGCGGACGTCCATCCCGCCGCTGCTGCGCGGCTACCTGCGGCTCGGCGCCTGGGTCTGCGGCGAGCCCGCGTACGACCCGGACTTCGGGGTGGCCGACCTGTACGTGCTGCTCTCGCTGGAGCGGACCGACCCGCGCTACCTGCGGCACTTCCTCTCCGCCGGAACAGGTGCGTGAGCAGGCCGTGAACAGCTGGCTCCCCACCGCTCCCTGCACCCCGGAGAACTGCCTGGCCGGGCCGGCCCCGACCGTGCCCGGCCCGCTCCGGGTGCTGCGCGGGGCCGCCTGCCTGGGCCTGCTGCTGGCCGGGATCGCCGTGATCCTGCTGGTCCGCAGCTGGGCCCGGGTGCCCCGGCTGCGGGACGCCCTGCTCCGGGGCTGGACCAGGTCGATCGTCGCCGCGCTCGGCGTCCGGCTGCGGATCACCGGCCAGGAACCGGCCCCGGACGGCGTCCTGCTGGTGGCCAACCACGTCTCCTGGCTGGACATCCTGCTGTTCGCCACCGTCCGGCCCGGGCCGATGCTGGCCAAGACCGAGGTCAGGTCCTGGCCGGTGCTCGGTCCGCTGGCCGGGCGGGGCGGGACGGTCTTCATCGACCGCGACCGGCTGCGCCAACTCCCGGACACCGTCGGGCAGATCGCCGCCGCCCTGCGGTCCGGGCAGGCGGTGGCGGTGTTCCCGGAGGGCAGCACCTGGTGCGGGGCGGCGGGCGGGCGGTTCCGGCCGGCCGCGTTCCAGGCCGCGATCGACGCGGCCGCCCCGGTCCAGCCCGTGACCATCCGCTACCGGCTCGCGGACGGGCACCCCAGCACCGCCCCGGCCTTCGTCGGCGACGACGAGCTCCTCCCCTCGATCGGCCGGGTCCTGGCCGCCCGCGGCCTGGTCGCCGAACTGACCTTCCACTCCCCCATGCCCACCGACAACGGCACCGACCGCCGCCTGCTCGCCCGCCGCGCCCAGGCCGCCGTGGGCAGCGCCCCGGCCGCCGCCCACACCGTCACCAACCCCTACATCCCGGCCCAACAGCAACGCCAGGCCGGCCGCACGGCCGCCTGGCGCTGAGCCGAACTCCCCCTGCCCGAAGCACCCGTTCACCAGGTCCGCCGAACAACCAGCCTGCCGGGCCCGACCCTGACGAGCCCGGCAACTCCCCTACCCGAACCGCCCGTTCACATAGTCCGCGGTCCGCTGATCCGTCGGCGCCCCGAACACCTGCTCCGTCGGCCCCGCCTCGACGATCCGACCCGGGGTGTCGTGGCTGGCCAGGAAGAAGGCGCAGGACTGCGACACCCGCTGGGCCTGCTGCATGTTGTGCGTGACGATGACGATCGTCAGCCGCCCCCGCAGCTCCGCGATGGTCTCCTCCACCCGGCGGGTGGAGGTGGGGTCGAGGGCCGAGCAGGGCTCGTCCATCAGCAGCACGTCCGGCGTGACCGCCAGCGAGCGGGCGATGCAGAGCCGCTGCTGCTGCCCGCCGGAGAGCGAACCCCCGGGCGAGCGGAGGCGGTTGCTGACCTCCTGCCAGAGCCCGGCGGCCTGCAGGCTGCTCTCCACCAGGTGGTCGCGCTGCTCCCGGCCGGTCTTGATCCCGGCCAGCTTCAGACCGCTGGCGACGTTGTCGTAGATGCTCATCGCCGGGAACGGGTTCGGCCGTTGGAAGACCATCCCGATCCGCCGCCGCACGTCGGCGGGCCGCCGCCCGGCCGCGTAGATGTCGGTGCCCGCGAGCAGCACCTCCCCCGACAGCCCGGAACCCCGGACCATCTCGTGCATCCGGTTGAGGATCCGCAGGTAGGTGGACTTCCCGCAGCCGGACGGGCCGATCAGCGCGGTGACCTGACCGGCCGTCATGCTGAGCGAGACCCGGTCCAGCACCTTGCGGTCGCCGAACCAGGCGGAGACGCCCCGGGTCTCGATCCCGTACAGCGAGTCGTCGAGCCGGGGCAGTACGGCGGTGTCGATGGCGTCGAGCGCGTCGGTCATGCCGGTGGTCCTTCAGTAGAGGTTGGGCAGGAGGGCGGCGGCGTTCTCGTAGCAGCTCCACAGCAGTGCGCCGAGCACCGGCGCCGCGCAGAGGTAGGCCGCCCAGCGGTGCCAGAGCCGCACCGCCAGGGTGGTCAGCGTGACGCCGCCGAGCAGGCCGAGGCCCCAGAGCTGGAGCGCGGGCAGCGCGGCCCGGTCGGCGGCCAGCGCCTTGTCGGTGGGCCGCAGCACGCCCCGGGTACCGGAGTTCGGCTGCGGATCGCCGAGCAGCCGGGCACCGACCATCACCGTGGAGGAGGAGATCCAGTCCGAGTCCCCGGTGACCAGCACCAGCCGGTTCTCGAACTGGTCGGTGAGCGGATCGCCGCCCTCGCCGTGCTCGTTGACCACGTAACTGGCCCGGCCCTGGCCGGTGACGACCTCGATCCGGTCGCCGTCCCGGAGCTCGCCGAGCCGGGCGAACGGGGCGCCGAAGCTCACCCGCCGGCCGAACAGCACGCTGACGCCCCGCTGCCCGGGCAGCACGGTGTCCCGCCGGTGGCCGGGGCCGCGCATCAGGTCGCGGCCGGTGGTGCCCTCGACCACCACCGTCTCGTACAGGCCGAGCGCCGGGATGTCGATCACGGCCATCGGTGCGCCGTCGGTGGTCGGGCCGGTCGGGGCGACCGCGCCGGCGAGCTGCTCGCGCAGGGTCTTGTGCGCGGCGGCCTGCGAGTGCTGCTGCTGGAGCCCGGACAGGGTGGGTACGAAGACGCCGAAGCCGACCACCAGCAGCGCCAGCGAGCTGGTCGCCCAACTAGCCTGCACCACCCGGCGCCTGGCCGGTGAGAGCACCTTCCGCCCGGCCCCCGGCAGTCGGGCCCCGGCCGGTCGCTCCCCCGCCGCACCGCCCACCGGGACGACCTGGTCCCGGATCTCCTCCGGCGCCTTCGTCGGCGCGCTCATCGGGTCGCTCCCCGGTTGCGCCGCCGGGCCGCCAGCCAGCCGCCGAGCAGCGGCGGTACCGCGACCACGGCGAGCAGTTCGAGCGCGGTGAGGGTGCTGAGCAGCCACTCGTCCTGGCGGTTGCCGACCTCCACCGCGCTGGCCTGGAGGTTGCCCTGACCGCCGGCCCCGCCGCCGGAGCCGCCGGGGCCGACGACCTGTCCGGTCTGCGGGTCGATCACCGGCGGGGCGGCGTTCGGGTCGGTCGCGGTGCCGCCGGTCCCGGTCGCAGCGCCGCCGGCGGCCGCGCCACCGGTACCGCCACCGGTCGAACCACCGGTGCTGCCACCGGAGTTGCCGCCACCGGTACCGGCCGCGACCGGCTTGCCGTCCTTGACCACGCAGTCCAGCGGGGCGCCCGCCTTGTCACAGGGGCTCGGCTGCGGCGCGTTCACCAGCACGGTGAGCCGGCCGCTGCTGTCGAAGGTGGGGTTGGCGCAGTTGTCGAGCGTGTCCGGGTTCACCGGGCTGGCGTTGCCCGGGATGTGGCCGACCTGGAGCATTCCGCCGCGCACCAGCCCGCGCGGGATCGGCGAGTAGCCGAGGCTGTCGGCCTGGCCCTGCCCCGCGCACAGCACGTAGCCGATGAACCGGCTGAGCGCACTGCCCTTGGCGTCGTTGAACCGGGGCGGCACCGGGTCGGTCGCCCCCGCGCGCGGCACGATCAGGTAGCTGTAGCTGGAGACCGGGTAGGCCCGGGGGTCGGTCATGTTGTAGACGTCGTCGAGGTTCTGCTGCAGGAAGTTGGGGTCGCTCGCCGGGGTGGCGTCGTCAACTCCCTTGATCTTCGCGGCGGTCAGCGCGACGGCGACGTTGGAGGCGGTCGGCAGTGCGTAGTACCCGGCGGCGTTCTGCACCTTGACCACCGGCCAGTTGCTGCGCTTGGCGAAGGAGTACTCGTCGTAGCCGATGGTGCCGGCGCCGTTGGACGGGGACTTGATGTAGTTGGCCACCACGTCGGAGCCGTTCTGCGCCCGCATCGTGGGCAGGGCCGGGTAGAACTCGGTGTAGTCGCCGCAGGTGATCCCGTTGATCGACCTGCAGTACGCCTCCCACTCGGCCTGGTGGGTGTGCTGCATCCAGCGGGTGAACTGGGCGGTGGCGCCGGAGCCGTCGGAGCGGACCACCGGGGTGACCGGGAGGCTGGGCAGCGCCCGGCCGTAGTCCTTGGTGACGGCCGGGTCGTTCCAGTTGGTGATCTTCCCGGTGAAGATCTTCACCAGCGTGTCCGAGGAGAGCCGCAGGTCGGTGACCCGCTTGCCCGCCACCACCAGGTTGTACATGAACGCGGTGCCGCCCGCGGTGATCGGCACGTACGAGAAGCCGTAGACCGGCCGTTCGGCGCCGGCCGCGCCCGAGCCGCCGACCGCGCCGCTCGCGCCGGTGTCCTGCTTGGAGCGGAACGGCACGTCGGAGGCGGTGAAGTCGTTGAGCCCGCCGGCCCAGGCCTTCCGGCCCGCGGCCGATCCGGCCGGGTTGAAGTTGATCTGGATGCCCTGCGGCACCACGTCCTGGCGCCACTGGTCGATGGCCGGACCGGCCCAGCTGGAGCCGTCCGCGTTGAGCGAGGTCGCGGCGTACGCCGGGGTCGCCCGGCCGAGCGCCGCCGAGGCGGCGAGCAGCAGCAGGACGAGCAGCACGGCGGGTACGCGGTGCGGCCGGTGAGCGGATGCCCACGGCATGGGGACTCCTCTGGGGTGGTCGATCGGTGCGGGAGCGATGGGTCCGGAGCCGGCGGTCATGCCGCCGCGTCCCGGGCGGTCAGCGGGCGCTGACGACGGCTCGGCCCGCCCGCGGCGCGACCGCCGAGGTCCCGGGCGATCTGCCGACGCTGACGGCGGCTCAGTTCGCCCGGCCGGCGGCCGCCGAGGGCCCGGGCGACGAGGAACAGCACCAGCACCACGGCCATCAGGGTGAGCCCGGCGGCGAACCCCCGGGCCACCATCTCGGGGTAGGGCTGGCGGACGTAGTTCCAGATGTAGAGCGGCAGGCTGATCTGCTGGCCGCTGAACGGGTTGTGGTTGAAGTACGGGGTCACCCCGGAGGTGAGCAGCACCGGCGAGGTCTCGCCGACCCCGCGTGCCATCCCGAGCACCACGGCGGTGGCGAGGCCGGGCCTGGCGGTGGGCAGCACCACGTTCCAGACCGTCCGCCACTGGCTGGCGCCGAGCGCGTAGGAGGCCTCCCGCAGGGTGCCCGGCACCAGCCGGATCACCACCTCGGCGGCCCGGGTGATGATCGGCATCATCATCACGGTGAGCGCCAGCGACGCGGCGAAGCCGCTGCGTTCGGCGCCCAGGGTCAGGATCACCACGCCGAGCACGAACAGGCCGGCCACGATCGAGGGCAGTGCGGTCATCGCCTCGACCAGGGTGCGCACCGGCCGGGCGAGCCGGCCGCCGACCTCGGACATGAAGACGGCGGCGGCGATGCCCAGCGGGACGGAGAACAGCGTGGCCAGGCCGAGCTGTTCGAGCGAGCCGATGATCGCGTGCAGCGCGCCGCCCGAGGTGATCGGCGAGAGGGCCGCGGTGGTCTCCATCGACTCGGTGAAGAAGTTGAGGTGGCGGGCCGCGGTGATGCCCTGCAGCACCAGGTAGCCGATCTGGTCCAGGGTCAGCGCGACCACCAGCAGGCCCGAACTCCAGGCGAGCGCCGACACCAGGCGCTCGCGCACCAGTCGGCCGTCCCACTGGAGCCGGGTGGCCCCGGCGTAGCAGATGAGGAAGAGCAGGTACCAGCCGAGCAGGAAGCCGAGCGCGCCGCTGAAGGGCAGCAGCCGCTCGTACAGCAGCCAGTCCAGGGCCAGCGATCCGCCGGCGGCACCGGCCAGGGTGGCCAGTTCGGCGCGGGTGACGCCGCCGATCCGCAGCCGGAGCTCGGGTTCGACCGGGTCGGTACGGGGGCGGGCGGGGGCAAGGGTGTCGGTCATCGGCCGTGTCCTCGGTGCTCAGTCGGAGGTCGCCGCGCCGGAGCGCGAGCGGTTGATGATGACGCCGGCCACCAGGTTGACCAGCAGCGTCAGGGCGAACAGCACCAGTCCGGCCGCCATCAGGGCGGAGAGTGACAGCTCGTCGGATTCGCCGTACCGCAGCGCGATCAGCGCCGAGATCGAGTTGGCGCCGGCCTCCAGCAGATGCGGGTTGAACACGAACGCGGGCGAGATGATCAGCGCGACCGCGATGGTCTCGCCCATCGCCCGGCCGAAGCCCAGCATCACCGCACCGATCGCGCCGCCCCGTCCGAACGGCAGCACCACCGTGCGCACCATGCCCCAGCGGGTGCTGCCCAGCGCGTACGCGCCCTCCCGTTCACCCTGGGGGGCCTGCGAGAACACCTCCCGGCTGAGCGAGGTGACGATCGGGATGATCATCAGCGACACCACCACGCCCGCGATGAACGAGGAGGAGGTGTAGGAGGCGCCGACGTCGCCGCCGCGCACCTTGAGGAACGGCAGCTGGTCGCCGAGGTGGTGGGAGGCCCAGCGGGACAGGCCGACCAGCTTCGGCTGGAGGAAGAACAGGCCCCAGAGGCCGTAGACGATGCTCGGGATCGCGGCCATCAGGTCGACCAGCGAGATCAGCGCCTTCCGCAGCCGCACCGGTGCGTACTCGGAGATGAAGACGGCGGTGCCGAGTGCCACCGGGACGGCGATCAGCAGGGCGACCAGCGCGATCAGCACGCCGAAGGGCAGCACCGCGCCGATCCCGAACTGGTGGTTGCCGGTGTTCCAGCGCTGCTCGGTCAGGAAGGACCAACCGGTGACCTTCAGCGCCTGCCCGCCGCGCAGCAGCAGGAAGAAGGCGATCAGCCCCATGATCAGGAAGACCGAGAGCCCGGCCGCGGTCAGCACGGACCGGAACACCCGGTCGCCCGGGCTCACCGGCGCGCTGATCCGCCGTGGCCGGTCCTCTGGTTCCAGGTCCGCCGGGGCGGGGATGGTGGATGTCATGGCAGGGTTCTCCACTGCGGTCGGAGCGGGCAACTGGCTTGCGGTGCGGGCCGGTTCAGCTCCGCCTGCGGGACCCGACCAGCCAGCGCAGCCCGGCGGTGACCCGACCGCCCGCCTCGGTTCCGCTCAGCAGCAGCGTGGTCGGACCGCCGACCAGCAGCACCGCGCCGATCACCAGCAGCACCGGCAGCATCAGCCGGGCCGCCCCGGCCCGGTCCTGTCCGGGCCGTCCGGCCGCCACCGGAGCGGCCGCCACCGGCGGGGTGGAGCTGGCCGCAGCCACCGGAGCGGGCGCCGCTCCGCCCGAAGTTCCGTTCGGCGCAGCCGGGTTGTCGGCACCGCCCGAAGAACCGCCGCCGCCGGTCGTCCCACCGGTGCTCCCGCCGCCGGTGGTCCCGCCGGTACCCGTCCCCGAGCCGGTGGACGGCGTGCCCGGATCGGCCACCGCGACCTGGTTGCCCGGCAGTGCCGAGTCCTGCGCCCCGACATGGGCGGCCGCCGCCTTCGCCTGGGCGGACTGCGCCTCGGTCAGCGCCAGGAAGCCGGGGGCCAGCAGCCCGGGCGCGGTGCCGTAGATCTGACCGCCGCCCAGGTCGGTGGCCTGCCGGACGAACCGGGAGATCGCCGCGGCCTTGCCCGCGGCCACCCCGCTGGTCGGCAGCATCGCGTACTGCACCGTGGTCAGGGGGTAGGCCCCCTTCGCACCGGCGAAGGCCGATCCGGCCTCGCCGTACGGGAGGTGCTGGGTACCGGTGACGGGGTCGGTGGCCATCACCCCGACGGCCGCCTGGAGCGCGCCGGTCGAGGGGGTGACGAACTCCCCGGCCGGGTTGGCCAGTGCCGCCTCCGGCAGCGAGTACGCCTTGGCCTGGCCGGCGTCCATGATGGCGAACAGCGCGCGCTGGCCGACCGGTTGGGTGGCGCACTTGGGGTGCGCCCCGGTGTTGTCGAGGTTCGGGTCGCTGCAGGTGGCGCGGCCCTCCAGGACGTTGCGGGAGACCTGGCCGAGTCCGCCGATCAGCGGGCTCCACTCGTACTGCTTCCAGTTGCCGGGACCGCTGTAGTCCTGCGGCTGGAAGGTGTCGACCGGGTAGCCGGTGAACTTGGAGCGCAGGTAGAAGGAGTTCAGCCGCATCCCCCACGGGTCCTTGGCACCGCCGAGGAACTGGGCCGCCTCCGGGTCGGCGGCGATCCAGGAGGTGACCTGGTGCACCAGGTCGGAGGTACCGCCGACCACCACCGGGGTGGTCTCGGCCTTGTTGCCGCCGGAACCGCAGTCGGGCCAGACCGGGCCGTTCACCACGTCCACCGGGTTGAGCTTGAGGAACTCCGGGTCCAGGAAGACGCACTTCGGGTTGCCGTCCACCGAGGGGATGACGGCGCCGTACTGCAGGTCGTACGACTGGGTCAGCATCTTGGCCAGCAGCCGTGCATTCAGCCGCAGTTGGCGGACCTGGCGGCGGTTGGTGCTGTCGTCGACGACGTAGACCACCGAGATCCCGGTGGTGGCGAGCGGCGCGTAGACGTACGGGCGGGCGGCCGGGTTGCGGTCGGCCTCCGCGGTCAGCGCCACGTCGGCGCCGCGCCCCTCCAGGAAGGCCGCCCTGGCCTGCGGCTCGCCGCCGCCGAACACGTACCCGAGGTTGAGCGGCTGGTCACCGCCGCAGAATCCGGCCCGCCACTGCTGCACCGCGCGGTTGGCCATCTCCAGGCCGGCCATCGCGAACTCGGCGTCAGCCGCCTTGCAGTCACCGGGAGTCGGGGCGAACTTCAGTGGCACCACGGCGCGCTGGTTCCAGGCGCAGGTCTCGCCGGTCTGGTAGCGGCCGCCCGCGTTCTTCCGGAACGAGCCGTCCGAGGCGGTGTTGAAGAAGCCGTCGCCGTCCGGCGAGTGGTCGTCGCAGTTCACCGTGCCGACCGGGGTCTGGTACGCGCCGAGCGAGTCGCCGCCGTACTGCGGCTCGACCACCAGCGAGCAGGGGTGGGTGGCGTCGCAGCCCAGCGTCTGGCTCTGCTGGGAGGTCCACAGCTCGATCTCGGCCTCGCCGGTGCCGTCCGGGCGGGTGGGCGCGATCACCATGTTGCTGGGGAACTCGGGGGTGGTGGCGCCCTGCGCCATCTCCTGCTCGAAGCCCTTGGCCGCGTCCCCGTTGTAGACGGTGCTGCCGTAGCAGTCGGTCGGCCTGGGGTCGGTGCCCCGGCACTGGTAGACCCGGACCGAGTAGAGGATGTCGCTGGAGCCGGTCACCGCGACGTCCACCGGGCCGCCCCAGGTGAAGACCGTGGGCGTGAAGCCGGCCCAGCGGACCCGGACCCGCTCGTTGGTGAGGTCGGTCGCGGTCTCCAGGGTGACCGTGCCGCGGTCCCCGGTGGTCCAGTCCTCGGGGTGCCAGACCGGCGGGCCCTGCACCGTCACCCCGCCGGCCGCGTGCGCCTCGGGCACCGTGCCGAGACTGCCGGGCAGCACGGCCAGGGTGAGCGCCGCCGCCCAGGCGATGGTCGCGGCGGCGAAGACCTTCGCCCACCGTCGACGCGCGGAACTGCCCGGTCTGCGGAGCCTCATGAGGGTTGCCCTTTCGCTGAGCCGATCACGGCTGTCCGAAACCGGACCCACCGGGATCGAGACTCCGGTATTTCCCCATGTGGATATGACAGTTGATGACCATTCAGATGTATGAGACCCCAACTTGCCTGCGCGTCGGCCGAAATGGCACGGCCCGTGGCGCCATTCACTGCGCCACGGGCCGTTCCGGTGCGATGGTTCGGCGTCGGATCAGGAAGTCTGGGTGTAGTTCAACGCGAACGAACCGATCCGGCTGCCCGCGGTGAAGAAGGACGTGCCCAGCTTGGTGTCCAGGTACTGCGCGCCCTCGGCGTCCACGGTCAGGGCGCTGGAGGTCAGCGAGTTGGCACCGCCGGAGACCGCGACGGTGCTCTCGGTCGGCTCCAGCAGGCCGACCGGGGCGGTGCCGCCCAGCGGCACGCCGGTCAGCTGCCAGTTGTCGACGTCGAAGGCCAGCTGCTGGAACAGCGCGGTCTTCCCGGTCCGGACGTTGACCGCCAGCAGGCTGCCGCCGAGCTGGACGTTGCCGTAGTACTCGCGCAGCACACCGGTCGCACCGGTGACCGGGAAGCTGCCGGAGAAGCCCGCGGCGCTGTCGTAGGCGGCGGTGCCCGGCGGCAGCGGCAGGACGAAGATGCCCGCCTCGGCGCTGCGGCGCAGGAAGTCACTGTCCTCGCGGATCACCGCGGTGCCGATCGAGGCGACCGGAGCGGTGAGGGCCGTCGTCTCCGGCGTGGCCGGAGCCTCGGTGGCGGCGGCGGTACCGGTCAGGCCGGTCAGCGCGGTCACGGCAGCGAGCGCGGCGGCGCCGGCCAGGGCGAGACGGGTACGGAGGCGGGTCATGACGGGCTCCTTGGGGTGCGGGTGGAACGGTGCGGAACGAGGTGCCGGGCAGGCCGACGGCCGGGCCCCTGCGGGCTCGGCCGTCGGGTGGTGCTGAAGGTGGATCAGCGGTGCATCAGCAGGTGGATCAGATGGTGGTGGTGGTACCGCAGGCCGCGCCCGGCAGGGCCAGGAAGCCGTAGTTGGTGATGGTGGTCGGGTGGGTGCAGATCCAGCCCGAGGGGCCGAAGACGGCCTTCAGGTTGGTGGAGTAGGTGCCCGCGGTGTTCCAGGCGGAGGTGCGGACCACGTTGTAGACCACGCGGCCGTAGGCGCTGGCGGCGAACGGGGCGTTGATGGTGTGCGAGGCGTTGACCGGGGCGACGCTGTTCACGTTGCGCAGGGTCAGGTTGCCCGGGTTGTCGGTCGGGGTGCTGTGGCCGCCCCAGACCTGGCTGATGTACGCCGCGACCGAGTAGGGGAAGATCGAGTCGACGTCGTCCAGCACCGCGGTGGTGCCGGTGTTCTCCTGCGGGCCGCTGGTCACGCAGGCACCCGGGGTGACCGGGGTGGCGCCGCCGATGGCCTTGAGGAAGAAGCTACGGGTGCCCGAACCGTTCTGGGGCAGGAAGGGCTTGATGGTGCCGGCGGTGCCGCCCACCGTGCTCCAGTTGGTGATGGTGCACTCGTAGATGCCCTTGAGCTGCGCGGTGGTGAGGTTCGCCGGAGCGTGCCCCGCGTTCTTGGCGGACCAGGTGACCGCGTCCTTGGCGAAGGCCACGAACAGGTCGTCGGCGGTGTCACCGGTCTGCGGGCCCCGGGAGGAGCGGGCGAAGTCGACCGTGGTGACGGTGTTGTTGTTCAGCGCGGTGATGCCGGCGCTGGAGCCGTTCGGGCGGGCGATGGTGGCAGCGCCGGCCTTCGGGGTGATGTTGGCCGAGCCCAGCGGCTCCCAGCTGTACAGACGCGGGGTGCTGGCCGGGGCGCCGACGATCGAGGCGTTGTAGTCGGCCGAGATCTGGGCGATGAACGGCGCAGTGGTGTCGGAGCCGGTGCCGACGATGTCGACAGCGTTCGGTGCAACCGGGTCGGCGGCCTGGGCGGGAACTGCCGCGAGGGCGACGGCTGCGGCGGTGACCGCGACGGCGGCGACCAACTTGGCGGCGGTGTTGCGCATTTGGTGTTCCTCCGGTCGGAGTGAGCATCTGTGGTGCCTGCTCCCGGCCCGGGGCCCGGTCGGGAGCGCCGGCGGCGGCCGCACTCGGCGGCCGTTCGTCCGACGGCTCAGATACTTGCCGGGTGGCACGTGCCGGTGGAAGGTCCACCCGGAGCGGTCCGGTCCGCGGTCCGGTCCGGAACCGGTTCGGGGCCGGAGGTTTAGCCCGAGGCCGGGCCGGGTGTCCAGCAGCCCGCTGCGACTGCGTCAACTCGGCCCGGCCGGTGGATCGTTCTTCTCCCGGTGGCGGTTCGGGGAGCGATCGGCAACCTGCCGGTCACCCGGCACCCCGGACCGCGCGCAGGTGCTGGAGCATCGCCTGGAAGCTGGCCATGCCCTGCCGGCACTGGTCCTGGCGCAGGTAGCCCCGCGCACTCCGGGCCACCGCCTCACCCATCACCCGGCCGGTGGTACGGGACGGCAGCAGCGCCGACCAGCCCCAGGCCCGGTCGCCGTCCTGCTGCACCAGATAGCGCAGCGCGGCCCGCTCCACCAGCAACTGCCCGAGGGCCGCGTCGAGTTCGGCCTCGCTCCGGTAGGTCACCGCCGACCTGGCCAGCTGCCGGCCGTTGGCCGCCGCGAGCAGCCAGCCGATCCGGCCGCCGCCGAGCCGGACGGTGACCAGTCTCGGGCCTCTCCGGGGGCCCGTCCCGCTCTCAGAACTCATCGTGCGCGGCCGGGATCCCGACACCGTCCGGGCGCTCCAGCAGGGCCACGAAGCGCCGGAACGCGTTCTGACAGGTGGCGTACCGCTCGTAGGTCCGGTGCGACCGGGCCTCCGGCACCCCCCTGGGGCCCGGCACCACCCAGATCCAGCCGATCCCGTCCCGGACGTGGGTGATCCGCACCACCAGGCCGGGTGCCGCCCCGCGTAAGTCCTCGAACACCTGCCTGGCCTGCTCGGCGCTCTCGTGCACCGGCGCGGACACGGCCACGATCCGGCCGTTCGGCGCCTTCAACGACCAGCGGTACCGGCCGTTCACATCCCGCTCGGCCTGGACCGATCCCCGCCGTACCGGCTCGGCGACCCCGTCGTCGCCACTCCGCTGCCCTGACATCCGAGTGCCTCCACGTTCGCTCCGGAGCCGCCCCGGCAGCGCATGCCAAAGCTACGTGTGCACACGGGAGTCATTGAAGGGACAATCATCCTCCGGCCGTGCTGTTGGTCCGGAAGTTCTCCCTCGTTCATTCGGCGGGACCAACTCCGGGGAAAGGACGGGCTGCTGACGCCGCCTCCGGAACCCGCGTCAGGCCTGGAGCGAGGCCAGCGTCAGCACCGTGATGTCGGACGGGGCGCCGACCCGGACCGGCGGGCCCCAGGCCCCCGCGCCCCGGGTCACGTAGAGCTGGGTGTCGCCGTACCGCTCCAGGCCGGCCACCGTCGGGTTGGCCAGCTCGGCGATGTAGTTGCCCGGCCAGAGCTGCCCGCCGTGGGTGTGGCCGGACAGCTGGAGGTCGACGCCGTGCCGGACCGCGTCGTGCACGGTCACCGGCTGGTGCGAGAGCAGCACCGCCGCCCGCAGCCGGTCCCGGTCGCCGAGCGCCTGCTCGAAGTCGGGGCCCTGGCCCTGGGCGGTGCCCGCGATGTCGTTCACCCCGGCCAGGTCGAACCAGGGCAGCTCGATCCGGTCGTTCTCCAGCGGCCGCACCCCGAGCGAGCGGACGAACTCCACCCACGGCTGCGCGCCGGAGAAGTACTCGTGGTTGCCGGTCACGAAGAACGCGCCGTCCCTGGCCCGCAGATCCGCCAACGGCACGGCGGCCGGGCCCAGTTCGGGCACGCTGCCATCCACCAGGTCGCCGACGATCGCGATCAGGTCGGGCTGGGCGCCGTTGATCGTGTCGACGATCCGCCGGGTGTGCGCGCGGCCCAGGATCGGCCCCAGGTGGATGTCGCTGACCACCGCGATCCGGTAGCCGTGCGCCCGCCGGGGCAGCTTCGCCAGCGGGACGGTCACCTGCTTGAGCCGGGGCCCGCGCAGCACCCCGTAGGCACCGTTGCCCACCACCGCCACCGCCGCACCGGCGGCGCCGATCGCCACCGTCCGGGCCACGAACAGCCGCCGGGACGGATCGTCGGGCGCACCGTCCACGGGCGGCTCGGCGGCCGGCCCGACGGCCGGCTCGGGCCTGCGGCGGGCCGGCCTGCGCAGCCAGACCGCCCGGACCACCTCGCCCACGAGCACGGCCAGGGTGAGGTAGAGCAGCACCGCCAGCCACAGGTAGCCGGGCCAGGCGAACCACCGCTCGACCGCCAGCGGCAGCACCCGCCCGCCCACCAGCGCACCGACACTCAGCAGCGGCAGCAGGACCGCCAGCACCGTCCCGATCCGCCGGTACCACCCGCCGGGCGCGGAGACGTCGCGGACCAGCCGCCGCCAGAGGTACCAGTGCACCAGGACGAGCAGGGCCAGGACCGTCAGCAGCACCAGGGCGATGATCACCGCCCCAGTATCGGAGGTCGCCCGCCCGCTCTCCGCACCAGGGTCGACCGTCGGGCGGCGGGGCGTTCCCGGGTGACCGTGCCGTCGCGCTGCGCAGCCCTCGGGTCCGGTTCCTGTGAGCCCGCCCACACGGGCCCGGGCGTCCACTACCGCCGATAGTTGATAAATACGGGGTAAAGACGCCCGCCCCGGTCCGGCCCGTCCCCGGCTGCCGGTCCGGGTGGCGAACAGCCCAGGTCAGCGGGGTGTTACGGGAGATCGGTTTGGCCGGGGCGCAGGTGGGGTACTGCTCTTCGAAGCGTCCGGTCGAGGCCGGGCGCACTGCCGTGTCTACTACCGGCAGTCGTTTCAGCGCTCATTGCCTCCGTCGGGGCGGTCTGCCAAGAATGACCGGGTCGCAAGGCAGTGCGGCCGTACCAGCCCGGTCCGGCCCCGCGCCCTCCCCGCCAGCCCCGTCTCACCACGGGGCGCCACGGCCGTCCGATGCACGGCACGCGGGCTGTTCTCCGAACACGCTTCGCGGTACCCGTGTGCCCCGTGCACGGCCCCGCCCGACGGAAGAGGTTGTCCCCTCCATGCAGTTCCAGCAGCTCAAGAACCGCCGCAACGCGCTCATCACCGGTGTCGCCACCCTGGCCGTGGCGGGCACCGCCACCCTGGCCCTGGCGCTGCCGCAGGACACCTCCTCCTCCGTCGCCGACGTCGCACCGCAGACCGTGGCCGCCTCCTCCGCCGCCAGCGCCGCCGCCGAGGCCCAGCAGGTCGGCGAGGCGCAGGCCAAGGCCCTGGCCGACGCCGCCAAGGCGCAGGCCGACGCGGACGCCAAGGCCGCCGCCGACGCTGCCGCCGCCCAGGCCCAGGCGCAGGCGCAGGCCGAGGCGGACGCGAAGACCGCCGCCGACGCCAAGGCGGCCGCGGACGCGAAGGCTGCCGCCGACGCCAAGGCGAAGGCCGCTGCGGACGCCGCCGCGGCCAAGGCCAAGGCCGCCGCCGACGCGAAGGCCAAGGCGGACGCCAAGGCGAAGTCCGACGCCGAGGCCGCCTCCCGCAGCCAGGAGCGCCAGGCGCTCGCCGCGCCGACCGGCTCGCCGCAGCAGATCGCCGCGCAGATCGTGCCGGCCGGCCAGCTCCAGTGCTTCAGCAACATCGTCGAGCACGAGAGCACCTGGAACGTCACCGCGACCAACGCCTCCTCCGGCGCGTACGGCCTGGTCCAGGCCCTGCCCGGGTCCAAGATGGCCTCGGCCGGCGCCGACTGGCGCACCAACGCCGCCACCCAGATCAAGTGGGGCCTGGGCTACATGAACGAGCGCTACGGCAGCCCGTGCGGCGCCTGGAGCTTCTGGCAGTCCCACAACTGGTACTGAGCCGGCCTCACGCCGAAGGGCGGTCGCACCCACCGGGTGTGGCCGCCCTTCGGCGTGTTCACGCAGGTCGTGGGCGTGCCGTGAAGGTATCGGGCACGATGCTCCCGATCTGTCCGATGATCAGCTGTTTTACCGCGTTTCGGGCCTTTGCCTGACCGTGTGCGCACCCTTAGCCTCCCCGCCATGCCCAACCCGCTGATCTCCGTCGTGCTCCCCGTCCACGACCGGCAGCAGCAGCTGACGGACTGTCTGGACTCGCTGCTCGCCCAGTCGCTCCCCGACCTGGAGGTGATCCTGGTCGTCGACCGCTCGCCCGAGTCGCCCGAGCGGATCGCCGCCGCGTACGAGCTGCGCGACCCCCGGGTGCGGATGCTCCGGCTGAACGCGGCCGTCGGCATCGGCCGCAGCCGCAACGCGGGGGCGGCGCACGCCACCGGCGAGTACCTGCTCTTCCTGGACAGCGACCACCTGCTCGACCCCGGCGCGCTGACCGCGATGGCGGCCCGGCTGGCCGCGACCGGGCCGGTGGACGTGCTGCTGTTCGGCCACAGCCGGGAGCACGGCGGCAAGGTCTGGCCCGGCGGCTCGGCCCAGCTGCTGGCCGGGATCGGCGCCGAGGTCTTCGGGCCGCTCGACCACCCGCACGTGCTCGGCGCCCAGCCGCTGATCTGGGACCGGCTGCTGCGCCGCAGCACCGCTCCGCAGTTCCCGGACGGGCAGTACGAGGAGGTCCCGGTGGTGCACCGGGCGATGCTGGCGGCCGAACGGATCGCGATCCTGGACCGCGACTGCGTCCGGATCCGGCGCCGCCACACCGTGCACCCCGCCGGCTCGCCCGGCAGCAGCCACTTCGACCTGTTCGAGCAGTACCGGAGCAGCTTCGAGCTGCTGGACGCCCGGAGCGGGTCGGCGCCGTTCCGGCCGTACCTGTTCACCAGGATGGTGCGGCACCTGCTGTTCGTGCTGGAGCTGGCGGGGTGCGTACCGCGGGCCGAGCGCCCGCAGTTCTTCCACCGCGCCGCCGAGTACTACCGCACCTTCCTGCCCGAGGGCTACCGGCGCCCGGACGGCCGGGAGGGCATCAAGTTCTCGCTGCTGGCGAGCGGTGCCTACCCGGCCTTCGAGGTGGCCAAGCTGGGGCAGATCGCCCGCACCGCCGTGGGGCGGCGCTGACGGCGGGTCAGACGTGCGCGGTGCCGCCCTCGGCGGCCATCGCGGCGGCGATCACCCGGCCGTTGGCCTGCCAGTCGGCGACCGGGATCGGGGGCAGGATGTCGTCCCAGGTCGACAGGTAGCTGCCGCGCAGCTGGAGCATGCCCTCGGGCCTGGCGCTGAACCAGAGGTGCAGGTGCGCCGCGCCGTCGCCGAGCTTGTCGACGTGCACCCGGGCTATCCCGCCGAGCGCGTGCAGGGCCCGCTCGACCCGCTGGAGCATCGGGCCCAGTTCGGCGGCCCGCCCGGCCGGCAGGTCGGCCAGGTCGTGGTGCCCGCGGGGCATCAGCAGCACCACGGCGGGCAGGCCGCTGGGCTCGCGCAGCCCGGTCAGCCGCCAGTGCTCGTCGGTCCAGAGGAACTCCTGGTCCGCGCGGTTGCACTGGTCGCAGTTCTCCGGCCCGTCCTCGCCGTGCCGGGGCGGTTCGGGCAGCACGGGGCGGTCCAGCGGGCGGACCCGCAGATCGCCCTCGAACGGGAAGATGTCCCACTCGGCGACCGGCGGCAGCGGCAGCTCCGCGCCGATGGGCAGGCCGGCCACGAACGGACTCGGGGTGTGTTCAAGATCGCTCATGCCTCCCGATGCTGCCCTATGACATGGCGTCACCTCCCACCGGGTCGGCCCCCGCACTGCGATGATCTGCCCCATGTCCAGCACCGAGCCGGCCCGGGCCCTGCAACGCGAGCTGCACCTGGAGCTGCACCGCGAGCTGCGCGGCCAGGTCCGCGGCGAGGTCCGGTTCGACACCGCCGAACGCGCCGTCTACGGCTACGACGCCTCCAACTACCGGCACCCGCCGATCGGTGTGGTCAAACCCGCCGACACCGACGACGTCCGGGCCACCGTCCGGCTCTGCCGCGCGTACGGCGTCCCGCTGGTCCCGCGCGGCGCCGGCACCAGCATCGGCGGCCAGGCGATCGGCCCGGGCGCCGTGGTGCTGGACTTCCGCCGCCACCTCGGCCGGGTGCTCGCGGTCGACCCCGACGCCCGCACCGCCACGGTCGAACCCGGCGCCGTGCTCGACCGGCTGCAGTCCGCCGCCGCCCCGTACGGGCTGCGCTTCGGCCCCGACCCGTCCACCCACAGCCGGTGCACGCTCGGCGGCATGATCGGCAACAACTCCTGCGGCGCGCACTCGGTCGCCTGGGGCCGGACCGCCGACCACGTCCGCTCGCTCGACCTGCTGCTCGCCGACGGCACCGAGCTCACCGCCACCGGGCCCCGCACCGCCGCCGAACGCGCCGCACTGCGCGAACGTCCGGGCCGGGAAGGGGAGTTGCACCGATCGCTGCAGGACCTGGCGGGCGCCAACCTGGACACCCTGCGCCGGGGCATGCCCGACCTGCCCCGGCGCACCTCCGGGTACGACCTGGACGCGCTGCTGCCCGAGCGCGGCTACGACCTGGCCCGTGCCCTCACCGGCACCGAGGGCACCTGCGCGGTGCTGCTCGGCGCCACCGTCGGCCTGGTCGAGTCGCCCGCCGCCCGGGCCCTGGTGGTCGCGGGCTACCCCGACGAGACGGCCGCCGCCGACGCCGTCCCCGCCCTGCTGCCGCTGTGCCCGCTCACCGCCGAGGGGATGGCCGCCGACCTGATCGCCGCCCTGCTCGCGGCCGGCCGCCGCCCGCCCGCCCTGGACCGGCTGCCCGACGGCGCCTGCTGGCTCTTCCTGGAGACCGGCGGCGCCACCCCCGCCGAGGCGCTGGCCGACGCCCGCGAGCTGGCCGACGCCGTCCGCCGGGAGCCGCGCGCCACCGTCGCCGTGGTCATCGACCCGGACGAGCAGCGCCAGCTCTGGGCCGTCCGCGAGGCCGGCGCGGGCATCGTCACGCGTCTTCCCGGGAGCGGCGGCGAGGCCTGGCCCGGCTGGGAGGACTCCGCCGTCCCGGTCGAGCGGCTCGGCGACTACCTGCGCGCGCTGCGCGCCCTGCTCGGGCGGCACGGCCTGCGCGGCATCCCGTACGGGCACTTCGGCGAGGGCTGCATCCACCTGCGGCTGGACTTCCCGCTGACGGACCCCCAACGGCTGCCGGAGTTCCGGGAGTTCATGGAGCAGGCGGCCGACCTGGTGGTGGCGCACGGCGGCTCGCTCTCCGGCGAGCACGGCGACGGGCAGGCCAGGGGCGAGCTGCTGAGCCGGATGTACCCGCCGGAGGTGATCGACCTGTTCGGCCGGTTCAAGCGGATCTGGGACCCGTCCGCCCTGCTCAACCCGGGCACCGTGGTCGACCCCCGCCCGCTCGACGCCGACCTTCGCTTCCCCGGCCGCGACCTGCTGCCGCTGGCCCTGCCGTACGAGCAGGACGGCGGCAGCCTGCTCCGGGCCGTGCACCGCTGCGTCGGGGTGGGCAAGTGCGTCGACACCGACACCGGGGTGATGTGCCCCAGCTACATGGCCACCGGGGAGGAGCGGCACTCCACCCGGGGCCGGGCCCGGCTGCTGGCGGAGATGCTCCGGGGCGAGCTGGTCACCGACGGCTGGCGCTCCGAGGAGGTCCGCGAGGCGCTCGACCTCTGCCTGGGCTGCAAGGGCTGCGCGAGCGACTGCCCGGTCCAGGTCGACCTGGCGAGCTACCGGACCGAGTTCCTGCACCAGCACTACCGGCGGCGGCTGCGCCCGGTCTCGCACTACTCGATGGGCTGGCTGCCGCTCACCCTGCGGCTCGCTGCACTCGCCCCCGGCCCGGTCAACCGGCTGTTCCGGTCCCGGGCCGCCGCCCTGCTCAAACGCCTCGGCGGGATCGACCACCGGCGCGAACTGCCGCCGCTGCCCGCCGAGACCTTCGAGCACTGGTTCCGCCGCCGCCCCGCCACCGGCACCGGCGGACCCACCGTGCTGCTCTGGCCGGACACCTTCACCAACCGGCTCGACCCGGCGCCGGCCCGGGCGGCCGTCGAGGTGCTGGAGCACTTCGGCTACACCGTCCGACTGCCGGACGGGCCGGTCTGCTGCGGCCTCACCTGGCACTCCACCGGCCAACTCGGCACCGCCAAGCGGGTGTTGCGCCGCAGCCTGCGGTCGGTACCGCCCGGCCTGCCGGTGCTCGTCCTCGACCCGAGCTGCACCGCCGCCCTGCGCGAGGAGCTGCCCCGGCTGCTCGGCCCGGCCGCCGGCGACCTCCCGGGCCGGGTCCGCACCCTGGCCGAGTTCCTGGACGCCGAGGGCGTCGAACTCCCCCGCCTGGACGGCACCCGGGCGGTCACCCAGACCCACTGCCACCAGCACGCCGTCCTCGGCACCGCCGCCGACCGCCGCCTGGACGGCGCGCTCGGCCTGGCCAACGAGGTGCTCGACTCCGGCTGCTGCGGCCTGGCCGGCAACTTCGGCTTCGAACGCGGCCACTACGAGGTCTCGGTGGCCGCCGCCGAACGCGTCCTGATGCCCGCCGTCCGGGCCGCCGACCCCGCCACCGTGCTCCTCGCGGACGGCTTCAGCTGCCGCACCCAGATCGCCCAACTGGGCCACGGCCGCCGGGCCGTCCACCTGGCCGAGCTGCTCCGCGACGCGCTCCGGGGAGACCCCGGATGACAGGCCGCACCGGCAGGCGGATCGTGGATTGCGTACGCCGTCGAGCGGCCTTCGTACGCCGCTGAGCCCTGCGTACGCCGCTGAGAGGGGCCACCGCCATGACCGGTCCAGCCGACTCCCCCGCCGGACGGTCCGCTGCGGCCCGCGACGCGGTCAGCCCGGTGCTCCAGGTCGGCGGGTCGGCCAGACTGCGCAGCGAGGTCGTCCCGGTGCTGGCCGACGACCGCAGCCCGGTCCTGGTCGAGGTCGACCTCACCCGGGACGCCGACACCGAGCTGACCCGGACCGCCTTCCGCCGGACGTACGCGGACGTCCTCCCCGGCCTGCCGGACCCGATCCCGGTCGCCGCCGCCTACCTGCGCTGCCTGCTCAGCCCGGCCGAGATCCAGCTCCTGCTGGAGCGCGACCGCAGCGGTCCCGACCCGCCGACGGTGCACCGGGTCTGGCCGGACTACACCCTGGACGCACACATCGACCGCTCCGCCGCCACCATCAAGGCCGACGCGGTGCTGCGCGCCTACGCCGCCACCGGCCGGGGCATCGTCTGGGCGGTCCTGGACAGCGGCGTGGACGCGCGCCACCCGCACTTCGCGGCCGGCACCCTGACCGGCCGGGTGGCCGGGCTGCACCAGGACTTCACCAACCTGGTGCCCGGCGAGGCGCCGGACGGGCCGAACAGCCCGCTGACCGACACCGCCGGGCACGGCACCCATGTCGCGGGCATCGTCGCGGGCGGCCTGCCGGCCGAGGTACCGCCGCTGATCGGCCGGCTCGAACTGCTCGCCGGCGGCCTCCCCCGGTGGAGCAACCGGCAGTTGGAGGAGGGCCGCACCCTGACCGGGATCGCTCCCCGGGCCCAGCTGGTCAGCCTCAAGGTGCTGGCCGAGCGCGGGCCGCAGAACCTGCTGGTGACCTCCTCCAGCGCGGTGATCGAGGCGCTCTACTACCTCCGCCAGCAGGTCAACACCGGCGGCCGGCTGCTGGTGGTCCACGGCGTCAACCTGAGCCTGGGCTGCGCCTGGGACGCCGCCGAGTACGCCTGCGGCCAGAGCCCGCTCTGCCGCGAGGTGAACCTGCTGGCCGCCAGCGGCGTGGTGGTCGTGGTCAGCGCGGGCAACGGCGGCTTCAGCCGGCGCAACCCCGACGCGGCCGACGCCGACAACCGCGGGGTGCTCGCCACCATCACCGACCCGGGCAACGCCGACGGCGCGATCACCGTCGGCTCCACCCACCGCGACCGCCCGCACGAGTACGGCGTCACCTACAGCTCCTCCAAGGGCCCCACCCTGGACGGCCGGCTCAAGCCCGACCTGCTGGCCCCGGGCGAGCGGATCACCTCCTGCGCCGGCGGCCGGCAGCGCGCCCAACTCGCCTCGCTGTTCCCGCCGGACGCCGATCCCGACACCCTGCCGACCTACGTCGAGCAGAGCGGCACCTCGATGGCGGCGCCGCACGTCTCCGGGGCGATCGCCGCCTTCCTCTCCGTCCGGCAGGAGTTCATCGGGCGCCCGCGCGAGATCAAGGAGCTGTTCTGCGCCAACGCCACCTCGCTCGGCCGCGACCGCTACCTGGAGGGCCACGGCCTGCTCGACCTGATGCGTGTGATGTCCAACGTCTAGTACCGAGGAGTGGGTTGACCATGGCTGATCCGATCGCGGGGCTCCCCTACTGGGAGGTCCGCTTCGACCAGGACGGCAGGCTGCTGGACGACGACGGACTGGTCGCCCGACTGCCCGCGAGCGGGGTCCGCGAACTGTTCGTCTTCTCGCACGGCTGGAACAACTCGGAGACCGGCGCCCGCAGCCTCTACGCCTACACCTTCGACGAACTCGCGCACCAGATCGACCGGTTCGCCCCGGCCTGGCGGGGCCGGGTCGGCGCGGTCGGTGTCCTCTGGCCCTCGCTGCTCTTCCCCGAGGACGCACCCGACACCCCCTCCACCCCGTCCACCCCCGCCGAGCTGGCGACCGCGCTGGCCCCGGCCTTCGCCGCCCCGCAGCAGGCACAACTTGCCGAGCTCACCGCCCTGTTGGAGGCCGAGCCGCAGGACCCGGAGCAGCTGACGCACTTTCACCGCCTGGTCGGCGGCCTGGTCACCTCGCCCGCCCTGGCGGCCGAGGACAAGGGGCAGGAGGCCGTCCTCACCAAGCCCACCGGCGAGGTCTTCGGCGCACTGGCCGGGCTGGCGAGCGAGCAGGGCGACGCCCAGGACTTCCCCAACCCGTTCAAGGTGCTCTGGCACGGCGCCCGCGAGGCCCTGCGCACCGCTAGCTACTACGAGATGAAGAACCGGGCCGGCGTGATCGGCCGGGACGGCCTCGGCCCGCTGCTCGGCCGGGTCGCGGGCAACGGCCTCCGGGTGCACCTGATCGGCCACAGCTTCGGCGCCCGGCTGGTCTCCTACGCCCTCCCCGGCCTGCCCGACGGCATCGGCAGCCCGGTCGCCTCGCTGCTCCTGGTCCAGGGCGCCTTCTCGCACTTCGGCTTCGCCGATCCGCTCCCCACCGACAGCGGCCGCCACGGCTTCCTGGCCCCGTTCTTCGACCGGGTGGCCGGACCGCTCCAGAGCACCTTCTCGCTCAACGACCGCGCGGTGGGCTGGTGGTACCCGGCCGCCTCGATGCTCAGCAACGAGGACGACCAGGCCGCCTCCGACCTCACCTACCGCTGGGGCGGCCTGGGCCACGACGGCTTCCAGCAGGACGGCGCCGAACGGTTCGACCTCAAGTCCGCCGGCGACCCGTACCCGCTGCTGGCCGGGCACTTCTACCGGCTCTGCGGTGACCAGGTGATCAGCAAGGACCAGTCCCCGTTCTCCGGCGCCCACAGCGACATCAGGCACCCCGAGGTGGTGTGGGCCGCCCTGGCCGGCGCCACCACCGGCGTGCAGCTCGCCGCCTGACCGCCCCCGGCTGCTGGCGCCCGGCCCGACCCGGGCGCCACAATGTCCCGGTGACCCTCACCACCGCCGAGGCGGACCGGATCCTGGCCGACCACTTCGCCCCCTGGGTGCAGGCCCTGGGCCTGTCGGTGACCGAGACCGGCGACCGCCACGCCGTGCTCCGGCTCCCCTGGTCCGACCAACTGGCCCGCGAGGGCGGCGGCCTCTCCGGCCAGGCCCTGATGGCCGCCGCCGACACCGCCGCGGTGATCGCCGTCTCCGCCGCGCTCGGCGCCTTCGGCCCGATGACCACCGTCCAGCAGTCCATCACCTTCCAGCGCCCGGTGCTCGGCACCGACGTCCTCATCGACGCCCGCCTCACCAAGCTCGGCCGCCGGCTCGCCTTCCTCGACATCACCCTGACCACCGACGGCCCCGGCACCGACGACCCACTGGCCGCCCACGCCACCACCGTCTACGCCCTCCCGGGCTGACCCGTCCCCCGGACCCGGCCGGGCCGTCGCCTTCACGCCGAAGTGGCCCCGCCCGGAACGGTCCGGGCGGGGCCACTGCCGGCGCTCACTCCGCGCAGATGGTGCTGACGAACTCCGCGACCCGCTCCTGCGGCATCCCGCGCGCGATGTCCGCCTCGCTGATCATCCCGACCAGCTTGTGGTCCGGGTGGTCGATCACCGGCAGCCGACGGACCCGGTGCTGCTCCATCACCCGCAGCACCTGGTCCACGTCCTCGTCGGCCTCCACCACCATCGGCCGCCCCTGGGCCAGTTCGCCCGCCGTGACGGTGGCCGGGTCCAGCCCCTGCGCGACGCACTTGAGCACGATGTCGCGGTCCGTGAGGATGCCGAGCAGCTTCTGGTCCTCGCCGCAGATCGGCAGCGCACCGACGTCGCGTTCCTTCATGATCCGAGCCGCGTCGGCCAGCGTCTGCTGCTCCCCGACACACTCGGCTCCGGTGTGCATGATGTCACTCGCAGTGGTCATCGTCCCGCCTCCAGCCTCGGTCTCCCTCTCATCCTGTGCCGCCGCGCGGGGCCCCGCCACCCAGCAGCGGATGGGCCAGCACCTCTTCCAGCTCCGGGAGTTCGAGCTGCTCGATCCCCCGCGCGGCGGCCGTCGCGGCGACCGGCCCGGCAGCTGCGGGCCCGGCGGCCGCGTTGGTCGCGTTGGTCGCGCTGTCCAGGAACCGCAGCAGCTCCACCGGGAACGGCAGCACCAGGGTGGAGTTCTTCTCCGCGGCCACCTCCACCACGGTCTGCAGCAGCCGCAGTTGGAGCGCGGCGGGTGCCCGGCTCATGATGGTGGCCGCCTCCGCCAGCCGGGTTGAGGCCTGGAACTCCCCGTCCGCGGTGATGATCCGGGCCCGCCGCTCCCGCTCCGCCTCGGCCTGCCGGGACATCGAGCGCTTCATCGACTCCGGCAGCGCGACGTCCTTGATCTCCACCCGGTCGATCTGGACGCCCCAGCCCAGCGCCGGGCTGTCCAGCATCAGCTCCAGCCCCTGGTTGATCGGTTCCCGGTTGGCCAGCAGGTCGTCCAGCTCGCTCTTGCCGATGATCGAGCGCAGCGAGGTCTGCGCCACCTGGGAGATGGCGAACTCGTAGTCCTGCACGTTCACCGTGGCCCGTACCGGGTCGACCACCTTGAAGTAGACGACCGCGTCCACCCGCACCGTCACGTTGTCCCGGGTGATGCCCTCCTGGGCCGGGATCGGCAGGGTGATGATCTGGATGTTCACCCGCTTCATCCGGTCCACCGCGGGCACCAGGAACGCCAGCCCGGGCTGCCTGATCTCCTCCCGGACCCGGCCGAACCGGAACACCACCCCGAGCTGGTACTGCTGCACCACCCGCACCCCGAGCCCGGCCAGCACCGCCGCCAGCAGCAACACGGCCAACACAGCGTCAAGAACGATCATCGCCGCCACCTAGGGAACCCGACCGACGGACCCGCGTCCCACGCTACTCCGCCCGCCCCTCTCTAGGATCGATGCCATGCACCCAGCGCAGGCGCCCCTCCTCCCCGACCTCGCGACGCTCGACCGGGAGGTCACCGGCTGCCGGGCCTGCCCGCGCCTGGTCGCCTGGCGCGAGGAGGCCGCCCGGGTCAAGCGCCGGGCCTACCTGGACTGGGACTACTGGGCCCGCCCGATCCCCGGCTTCGGCCCGCCGGACGCCGCGCTGCTCCTGGTCGGCCTGGCCCCGGCCGCCCACGGCGGCAACCGGACCGGCCGGATCTTCACCGGCGACCCGTCCGGCGACCTGCTGTACGCCACCCTGCACGGGCTCGGCCTGGCCAACCGGCCGACCTCGGTGGTGCAGGGCGACGGCCTGGAGCTGTACGGCGTCCGGATCACCGACCCGGTGCGCTGCGCGCCGCCCGACAACCGGCCTACCACTGCGGAGCGGGACACCTGCCGCCCTTGGATCACCCGGGAGTTGGAGCTGCTGCGGCCCACCGTCCGGGCCGTGGTCGCGCTCGGCGGCTTCGCCTGGCAGGCCGCCCTCCCCGCTCTGGCCGCGGCCGGCTGGGAGCTCCCCCGCCCCCGCCCGGCCTTCGGCCACGGCGCCCGGGCCACCCTCCGCGCCGCCGACGGCGGCCCTCCGCTCGAACTCTTCGGCTGCTACCACGTCAGCCCCCGCAACACGTACACCGGCCGCCTCACCACCCCGATGCTCCGCGAGCTGCTGCACACCGCCGCGACCGCCGCCGGACTCCGGCCCGGCCCCGCCAACTCCGGTGGCAGCACCGCCGGATAGGCTCCGGCCCATGTCACAGCCAGTAGCACCCGTAAAGCTCGTCATCCTGATCACCACCCTCCCCGGCCGCGGCGGGGACCAGGTCGCCGCCTTCGAGCGGCTCGCACCGGTCGTCCGGGCCGAGGACGGCTGCCTGCAGTACGACCTGCACCGGGTGACCGACGACGCCGACCGCTTCGTCCTGATCGAGCGCTGGGCCTCGGCGGCGGCGCTCGCCGCGCACGACGCAACGCCCCACATGGTCGAGGCCGACGCGGCCAGCCCGGCGTTCCGGGCGGGCCCCGCCGAGGTGATCCGGCTGGACGCAGAACCGCTGGCCTGACCCTGCACAGCCGGGCGGGGTCACAGTCGGGGGAGGTCGCGCTCGGCCGCCTCCGCCCGGCTCAGCTGCCGGGCGTAGAGCACCCCGTAGGCAAAGGCGTGCCCAGTCCGGGCCAGCTCCCGCAGCGCCTGCCGGGCGACCACCGCGTCCTGGTGCACGCCCAGCGCGTCCTGCACCGCCTTCATCCGCGCCGTCAGCCCCGCCGCCCCGGCCGTCTCACCCAGGTAGCGCGCCCGCTTCGCGGCCTTCCGGGCCCGGTGCAGGGCGGCGTCCCGGTCCGCCCCGGCCCGGCCCCGGGCGTCGGCGAGCCGCCGGGCCACCCGCCGCTCCGCCGTCCGGGCCAGCTCCGGGTACGGCGCCAGGCCCGCCCCGTCCGGCGGCCGGACCGCCAACTCCCCCAGCGCACCGAGCAGCACCCGGTACCACTCGCTGTCCAGCGCGGCCAGCACCTCGGGCCGGGCACCGGCGACCCGCTGCTCCGCCCACCGGGCCACCTCGGCCGCGATCAGCTCCGGCTCGCACTCCGCCGGGAGCTCCCGCGCCGCCGCCGTCAGCTCGGCCCCGAGCACCTCGGCGTCCCGCGCCGCACCCAGCGCCCGCCCGAGCCGGCCCAGCTCCCCGGACACCCCGGCCGGCTCCGCCCCGCCGTACTCGCGCAGCGCACTCCGCAGCCGCCGGCAGGCCACCCGCATCCGGTGCACCGCATCGGGAGCGTCCGCCCGCACCAGCGGCTCCAGCCCGGCCAGCACCTCGGTCTGCCCGGCAATCCGGGCGGCCAGCAGCTCGCCCGTCGGCGGCCGTCTCTTCGGCATGCCGTTCACCTCCGCACCCCTCCAGGCTAGGTCCGCCTGTGCGACTCCGTCAGGTGTCGTACGCCGGGCGGGGATTGCGGTGCTCCGCGCCGGGGCCCCTCGTGCGGGCGGGTCGGGGCGTGGCATACTCCGGTCTCGATGACCAGGATGCGGCCGACCAGGGCTCTGCGGGCAGCGGTGTTCACCGCGCTCGCCGTTCCGCTGTCCGCGCTCGGCCAGGTGCTGGTGACCGGGCATCCGCTCCCGCTGCTGCTGGTGGCCGCCGCGACGGCCGTCGTCTTCCTGCTCGCGCTCGCGGTCTGCGGGGCGCAGCAGCTCCGGCTGCCACACGTGATCGCCGTCCTGGTACCGGTGGAACTGCTGCTGAACGTGGGCTTCAACCTCGGGCAGGACGCCTGTGCCACCCCGGCCAGGGGCGTGGACCTGCTGGTCTGCGGCGGCGGTTCGCTGGACGGTCCGCTGTTCACCGACACCCCCGGCACCGGACGGGCCCTGGTCCTGCTGGTCCACCTGGTGCTGGCGCTGGCCGCCGCCTGCTGGCTGCGGCTCGGGGACGCGGCGCTGACCGCCCTGGCCGAGGCCGCCCGGATGCTCGCGGGCCTGCTGCCGCCGCCGCTGCGGGTGCTGCTGGCCCCGCTGCCGCTCTGCCCCCGGGCGCTCAGCCCGTCGCCGCACGCCGCCCCCGTGCTCCTGCGGCCCCAGGACGTCGTCCTCACTCCGGCACCCCGGCGCGGCCCCCCGGCGGGCGAGTTCGCCCTCGCCCGCTGACGGAGCGCGTCACCCCTCCAGGTCCGACCCTCCGGCGGCTCACCCCTTCCCGGCCCGGCCCACTGCGGCCCGCCCGCCTCCAGGAGTTGACGGACCACCATGAACACCACGCCCGAACAGCCCACCCCCGCCCGCGCACGGCTCCAGCAGGCCCGCGAGGCCGAAGCCCGCCGCGCCGTCGTCCGCCGCCGGGTGATCACCGCCGCCGCGGTCGTCGCCGTCCTCGCCCTGGCCGGTGCCACCGCCGCCGTGGTCGGCGCAGCCCGCACTCCGGCCGCCGAGCCCGTGCCTGCCGCCGCCCCGACCACGCTGGTGGTCCCGGCGAACGCCTCCGGCCCCGACGGCACCCTGATCACCTACGGCAAGGCCGACGCCCCGCACACCCTCAAGGTCTACGAGGACTTCCGCTGCCCGATCTGCGAGAAGCTCGAGACCAGCGCCGGCACCACCATGCAGCAACTCGCCGACGACGGCACCTACAAGATCGAGTACCAGCTCGCCACCTTCCTCGACAAGAACCTCGGCGGCAAGGGCTCCCGCACCGCACTCAACGCCGCCGGCGCCGCCCTCAACGAAGGCGTCGACAAGTTCAAGGCCTTCCACGACGTGCTCTACGCCAACCAGCCCGACGAGCGCAAGGACGGCTTCGGCGACACCAACACCATCCTCGACCTCGCCGACAAGGTCCCCGGCCTCAAGACCGACGCCTTCGTCAAGGCCGTCAAGGAAGGCACCTACCTCCCCTGGGCCGCCAAGGTCTCCACCGCCTTCGACAACAGCGGCGTCACCGGCACCCCCACCGTCCAGCTCGACGGCACCAAACTCAACATCTTCCCCGGCAACCAGCCCATCACCGGCGACGCCTTCAAGACCCTGATCCAGCAGAGCGTGGGCACGCCATGACCCGGACCCGCCCGCTCGGCCTGCTGCTCACCGCCTGCGGCGTCCTCGGGCTGTTCGCCTCCGCCATGCTGACGCTCGACAAGATCAAGCTGCTGGAGGACCCGTCCTACGTCCCCAGCTGCAACATCAACCCGATCATCAGCTGCGGCTCCGTCATGCTCACCGACCAGGCCTCCGCCTTCGGTTTCCCCAACTCCCTGATCGGCCTGGCTGCCTTCGCCGCCGTGCTGACCACCGGCGCGGGCCTGCTCGCAGGCGCGGTGTACGCACGCTGGTACTGGCTGGCACTCCAACTGGGCAGCCTGCTCGGCCTGGGCTTCACGGTCTGGCTGATCGGCCAGGCGCTGTACTCCATCGGCGCGCTCTGCCCGTACTGCATGCTGGTCTGGGCAGTGGTGCTGCCACTCGCCTGGTACCTGACCCTGCACAACCTCCCCGCCCTCCGCCGGGCGGTCGGCCACTACCACTGGACCGTGCCACTGCTCTGGTACGCGGTGATCACGGCCCTGGTCCTGGAGCGCTTCGTGAACTACCGCTAGCAGACCCGGCTGACCTGTGAAAACGCGGGTTCTTCGCTCCGGGAGGACACATCGAGGGCACAGCGCTGGAGACAGCAAGCGCTGTGCCCTTCGTGCCTCACCGCCCCCGGGCAGCCGCGCGACTCGCCGCCCACCGAACCAGTCGCGGGAGTGCGCCGTTCGCCGCCAGTTCGCGTAATGCCTCAGCTCCGCCTGGGCAACCGATCAGGTCCGAAATCGCCAGCAATCGCACCCGGAGGCCAGCGCTGGTAGCAGCGGAACACAGCAGTTGCACACCGCGAGGATCCCCGGCGGCAGTAGCGAGCTGACGCGCCGCGAAGGACCGCTGACCCGGGTCGAGACCCGGGTCTGTTGCCAGGGTGTAAAGCTCCTCACCGCCCGCCCGAGCACTGACCGCTTTGGTGAGCGAGATCGCTGTGAACACCCGGTCGATGCTCGTGGCGGACGGATTTGCGACGGCCTCCCGGTAGGCGGCAATGCCTCGCTCAGCCCCCGCCACCTTGACCAGATGCCCGGCAACCACTTGCCGGTAGCCGCCCACACGATCATGGTTGGCCACCAACGTGTGCAACTCATCGATTCCCCTGGCGTCGCCGAGGGCAGCCAACGCTTCTGCGGCAAACCCCCGGTCGGCATACCGCAGCCGCGGATTGGCAGCCAGTCCCGCGAGCACCTCAGCCCCGCGGGCATCCCCAAGCTCGGCCAAGTTCTCAGCTGCAGCAACCGCTGCCACTACCCGCTCCATCTGAGGGCGCGACCAACGACTTCTCTCGAACCGCAGCTCCCGGAGAGCGGTGAGAACCAGGCCGACTGGCACCCCAGTGCCGAGCCACGACTGATCAATAACGAACCAACAGCCATACTGACCGGCACCCCCGGTGGCCAGTCGACCAAGGTGCCGAACTGCCTGTTCGGGGGCGGCATCGATGACGAAGCCCAAGTACGAGTCTGGCAGAGTCGGACAAGAGCACGGCCGCCAGCGCGCCAGCCGTGGGCGAATGCCTTTGGGAGCCTGCAGGCTCCGATGCCGGACAGATCGGAACGCTCGACGCAGCTCCGCGTCCCGAGCGGCAGGGGTCCGGGTAGCGTGCCGAGCAGCAAGGAACTCAAGCACGCTCCGATGCATCGCGACGTAGCCGTTGGCGGTCACGGTCAGCAGCCCGGTGGACAGCAGGGCCGATACCAGGAAGCCCCGCCATTCCGCAGGCGGGACGCGGGCCGGAGCCGTAACTCGCTTCGCCAGCAGGTCCAGCACGGTGGGGGTACCGTGTCCGGCGAAGAGCAGACGGTGTGCGATGACCTCGAGATGCTCCTGCAACTCGCCAAGCACACGGTCGGCGGCAGCCACAGCGGTCGGACCGTGCCCGGAGAGAGCCTGGGCGGTTGGGCCAGCGGGCCGCCGACGTTCGCGAAGCAACTCGACGAAGCGCTCGTACAGCGCGCCGCGGTTACGCGGAAGACCCTCGGTAGGTGAGGCAGCGTGCAGTTGGCACAGCATGGCGATCATCAGGGGGGCGCCCGCCAGCACGGTCAGCCCAGCACGCTGGACGGCGGCCATGAAACGCTTAGCGACGGCCTCGGGATGAGTGAGCTCAAAGCCCCGGAACCAACTGGCCGCAACCTGTTCGATCTCGGCCGGCCCGAAGGACTGTAGTTCGTGGACGACGACGGACTCGCCGAGCTGGTGGAGCACGCTGTCCGGCAGCGGCCGGGAGGCTAGTACGAAGCGGTAACGGTCTGTGTGGGACTGCTGCCAGGCGATGATCTTCCGCAGCACCCGTTCCTGGTCACGCGGCTCGGGGAGTTCGTCCAGACCGTCGACCAAAACCATCCACTGTGCCCCGGCCGCTGGTGGCTGCCGGAAAAGCTCTGCCGGCATCGCCTCGGCCAGTCCCCCGAGGTCGAGGTTGACCGCTCTGGCGACGCAGTCCGCTAGCGGCCCAGCAACCAGGGCTGAGGCATGGACCAGTACTGGAAGCGCCTCGTGGGTTTCCCCCCGCAACCAGCGCTCACATACCCCAGCAAGGTGCAATCGCAGCAGGCTGGACTTTCCCCCGCCCGGCTCGGCCACGACGACAGTCACACCGGCAATACCGCCCAGCACCTCGTCAGTTGGGACTGGTGGGTGACTACTCTCAGCTGGGTGGATGTCAGGCGAGAGCAGCCGCACCATCCGCCGCAGATGGATCTGAGCCAGCGATGGAACAACAGTGGGGAGCACAGCTGGGTAGGGGTGCTCGGCGGCGGCCTGGGCGGCGGCCTTGAGGTAGTCCGCTAACCGATCGCCAGGTGGCAGTGGACCGCTGTGGATGTGCAACTCGCCGATCGTCCCGGCCTGAACAACCGGTCCGTAGATCTCACCACCAGTGATCCGATTCTCCACTCCGACATTCTGTCGAACGTCCAGCCTCGTGGAGGACGGTTCGAGCGGAAGAACGGATGCCCCGGTGGACAAAGCGGCGGATGTCGCGGACCTCGGTCCACGGTCAGCCAGCGCCACCGTTAGGCACCCCTCCTCGACCCCTGGCGCCGCTACTTCCCCCAGACCGCCGATCCCCTCCGCACCGCCCAAGCCTGACGGACCATCGACCACGGCCGGTCGGAGTCCCACCTGTGCCTCCCGTCCCTGCGCACGTCAGCGCACAGTTGCGGTGACGCTGTTTGGGGTGATCAAGGCGGAACCCCGACTGCGGCTGGGTGAGGCCGAAGTGCTGGCTCTGGTACCGCTGGTGGCGAGGTGGCTGGAGCGCGCCAGCACACCGGGCGAGCTGGCCCAAGCCCTTCGGCACACCAGCCGTTTGCCTCGGCGACATGCACAGCCAGGCATGCCGCTTCGATGTCCAGTCCAGTATCGGAGGCGAGTTCGTCCATCGTGCATCGCACTCCACTGGGATCAAAGAGCCTGGTGGTGCCCACACGACTGGAGAGGCCAAAGAGACAGACCTTGACCATCTCCGGCAGGTCGGACCCCAGCATCTGCCAGAGGTAGTAATCGCGACGGTCCTTCAAGATCTCCGGCGCCAAGGGCCAGGCCCGCCAAGCGGCTTTCTCAGCATCGGTGCGCTCCTTCATGACTTTGGCAGAATCCCTTCTGAGGGCACGGGCTGCCTGCTGGTAGCTCTGCCCTTGGGCAGCAGCGAGCGCGCGCACACGCGCCTTGCGAATGGTCGAACCGCGCTTGGTCACGGCAATCTCCACTGCGGGGCTCCACGCGACTCCGCCGGGTCGTCCGAGAACAGGCGTCGGGATTCGCGGGCCCGTGCCGACGAACTTCGGGGGAGCCTTGGCCGACTGTGCCACGTGCGCGGCGTGGACGCGCATAGTGGCAGCGGCGATCGGCGTGCGCGACCTACCGGTTTCACGTCACCTGAAGGCAGCTTGGCGCAACCGTCGGACCCTCCAGTCGTTGGCAAGTCATGAGCACGAACGTCAGGGACAAAGGGCCCTCCGCCCAGCCGGCCGAGGACCTCATCAACGCGGCCGTCCTCGCACACGAGGCGAACCTGGAGTTGGAGGCGGTGGTGGCCCGGTCAGGGGTGAGCGAGAGGGTCGTCGCACACCTGCGCGAGAAGATCGCGAGGCTCTACTCGGAGCACCCCGACGACGAGTAGCAGCACCACGTGCCCTTCCCATCAGGTCTCCCCAAGGGCACATCCAGGGTTCAGGCCAACGCCATGGCCGACGAAACGGACCGGCCACTACAACTGCGCACACGGATAGGACGGTGCCATGCACCCGCCAGAGCCTCGGCGGAGCGACCTTCGCCCGGCGCCCCGGCAATACTCGGAGATCAAGTCGGCTGCCTGGCGAGTCACCTGACCGGTTGCTGCAACTGCATAGCTGACCGTCAGCTCCTCCCAGTCCCGCCGGATTGACTCCATCGCACGGTCGAGGCTCAGAATCAGAACCCGGAGTCCCAGCGTGGCGCGCAACGGTCGCCAATGGCCGCGAAGACAACGCTTAGGAACGAGTACGGGCAGAAAGCTGGTGACAGGTAGTCAGCACACGGGGTTCAGGACCGAGAAGTACACAGCGTTCTCGGAAGCACTGAAGTAGAACATGTCCCCACCGAGGGCCGATCCGTCCTCCGGCGGCCGGGCATGGAACCAGCCGTCCGGCGAACCCGACATCCCCAGCCCCTCAGGGCGGTCAGCCGGCAGCTTCGCCGGATCCCACGTTCCGGACTTCATGATGGCGGTGACAGCCCCCGGCTCGGCGAGCCAAGCGATGCCGTCCATCTGGTGGTCCGTCGGACCCGGGACCCTCGAGTTCGCCCCGATGCTCTTTCCGGACCACATCACTCTGGCAATCCCGTCAGGGAGCCTGACGCACTCGACTGCCCGTTGGATATCGGCACTCACCGGTTCCCACTCAGCGACTGCGGCCCTGGTCGATCCGCACGCCGCGACTGCCGTCAGGCCGAGAACCACAAGGCAGCCGACCTTCAGACCCATCCGCATAGCCATCCTCCTCATTCAGCTCGATGAGTCATGACCGACTCGCCTGCAGCATCAGCTGCGGAGTTGGTGACGGTCGATCAGCAGCTGGGGTCCGTGACCGAGAAGTACACAGCGTTCTCGGCAGCGTTGAAGTACAGCGTGTCACCGCCAGCGACAGAACTGTCCGACGGTGACTGGGCGTTGAACCAACCGTCCGACGGGCTTGCGATCCCCAGCCGCTTGAGGCCGACCTCCGACAGCTTCACCGGATCCCACTTCCCGGACTTCATGATGTCGACGGCGGCCCCCGGCTTGGCGAGCCAGGCGATCCCGTACATCTGCTGCCCCACCGGACCCGGGACCCTCGAGTTCGCTCCGATGGTCCTTGCGGACCACTTCACTTGGGCAATCCCGTCAGGGAACGCGACGCACTTGGCCGCCCGTTCGACATCAGTGCTCACCGGCCCCCAGTCGGAGACCACAGCCTTGGGCGATCCGCACCCCGCGACCACCGCCAGGCCGAGAACAACCAGACCGCCGACCTTCAGACCCATCCGCATGGAGAAACTCATCCTTCCGCCCGAATGGACCCCTGGTCCACATCATGTCGGTCTGCATCGACCCGTAGGAGCAGAACGCCTTCCCCCACCCGACAAGTCCGTGGTCCTGCGGTGCCGGTACCACTGACGCCCCTAGCGCCGAGCGCGGGGCTCAGAGCACCTCGGCAGCCAGCCGCTCGGCCCCGGCCAGCGCCGCTGCCGGGGGGAGCCCGAACAGCCCGTGCGCGCGGGCTGCGAAGTCGGCGGGTGCGCCCGGGAGTTCGGCCGCCTCGCGGACGGCGCCCTTCTCGTTCAGGAGCCAGCGCCCGGCCCGGGCGTGCAGTGCGTGCGCGAGCAGCAGCACGGCCCGGAACAGGCAGCCGTGCAGGTAGGTGGTGTCGCCCCGGTCGGCGCCCTTGCGGGCGGTCGCGAGGCTGAACGGCACCTCGAACCGGGCCCGCTCCAGCACCGCCTCCCGCAGCGCCACCGGGTAGCTCCGGACGGCGGCCTGAAGCTCCGTCAGCTCACCGCTCGGGTCCGCCAGCAGCACCCCGAGCGCCAGTTCGCCGGGGTAGCAGAACGAGGCGAAGCCGAACGGGTGGCCGATCTGGGCGGCCAGCTCGAACCGGCCCTGCTCGCAGTCCTGCCAGGTCCCGCGCACCCGGTCCAGGTCGCGGTAGATCCAGTCCATCGGGGCGTCGTCCAGCCGCAGCCAGGCACCCCCGTCGACCCAGGGGCCCCAGCCACCGGGCTCGCTCACCTCGACCGGACGCCCCGTCAGCTCGGCCGCCAGCGCCCGCAGTCCGCCGGTGTCCAGCGGCCCCCGGTAGTACAGCCCGAGGTCGTAGTCGGAGCCGGGCCCGTGCGCGCCACGGGCCCGGCTGCCGCCCAGGCAGACGCCGAGCACTCCGTCGACCGCGGCCAGCCGGTCGGCCACCCCCTGGAGATCGACCACGGTCAGCCGAGCTCCTTGCCGAAGCACAGGCTCTCCGGGGAGTCCCGGTAGTAGCCGAACTTGGTGATCGGCAGGTACCCCTCGGAGCCGTACAGCGCGATCGCCTCCGGCTGCTCGGTGCCGGTCTCCAGGATCAGCCGGGTCAGCCCGTGCCCGACCGCCGCCTGCTCCAGGTGCCGCAGGATCTGCCGGGCCAGGCCGCGGCCCCGGGCGTTCGCGGAGACGTACATCCGCTTCAGCTCGGCGTCGCCGTCCCGCACGTCGTCGGGGCCGGCCTGCTTGACCCGCCAGCCGCCGCAGGCCACCGGCAGCTCGTCCAGGTAACCGACCACGAACAGCCCGGCGGGCGGGTCGAAGTGGTCGGGGTGCATCACCGTCAGGTCGATCCCGCCGTAGCGCTGGATGTACTCCTGCTGGACCTCTGCCGACAGCTTCTCGGCGTCGGGGTGACCGTAACCGGTGGTGCGAATCTCCATGGCCGAACAGCCTAGTACCGCAGGTCAGGCCTGCTCGAACCGGGCCACCAGATCGTCCTTGCCGAACATCCGGGCGGTCTCGATCGCGGTCGGCGCGCCGGCCCTGGGGTCGGCGCTGCCCTCCAGCAGGGCGTCGATCACGTCGGCCTCGCCCTTGAAGACGGCGCCGGCCAGCGGGGTCTGGCCGCGGTCGTTCACCCGGTCCGGGTCGCCGCCGTGCCGGAGCAGGGTCCGGACCGTCTCGGCGTGGCCGTGGTACGCCGCCAGCATCACCAGCGAGTCGCCGCGGTCGTTGGCCAGGTCGGCCGGGGCCCCGGCGTCCAGGTAGGCGGTGAGCAGCGCGGTGTCGCCCGTGCGGGCGGCGTCGAAGAGCTTGCCGGCAAGGGCGATGACCTCGGCGTCCGGGGTCTGGGGTGCGGAGTCGGCCATGACTGGGCCCTCTCGGATCGGGTCGGTAGTGCCGTACGGCACGGTATCGGACGACACGCGGCGGAGTGAGCCGGACGGCCGTTCGGGCGAATTTTGCCGCTCGTACACGGCCCAGCCCGGCGGCCCGGAGAGAACCACCCGTTTGCCACGTTCCATCATCTATTACTTTTTGTCACGATAAGGGCACTTTCGGTAACGCCTTTTTTCTTTTAGATGTCCCGCCGTCCCCAGACCGAGGAGCAGTCGCGTGATTCTCTCCATCTCCGGCATCGTCCTGTTCGGCACCATCGCCTTCCTGTTCTTCCGGCGAGACGGTCTCAAGATCTCGCATGCACTGGTGTGCGCGCTGCTCGGCTTCTACATCGCGGGGTCCTCGATCGCGCCCAGCATTCAGGCGGGCGGTGCGAGTCTGGCCAGCCTGCTCGGCGGCCTGAAGTTCTGACTGCGGATCGGCTCTCCACTCCGGCCCGGGTGCGGCTCCCAACCGCCCCGGGCCGTACGCGACCCCCCACCCGTCCCGAGCTGCCCGGGGAGTAGTACCGAATGTCCCTGACCCGCCATCTCAGCCGCGGCCGCGACCTGGCCCGTACCGCAGGCGACCACGCCTCCGACATGTTCGCCCCGCTCACCGTGATCGGCCGGGGCCTGCGCCACCACTCCGAATGGCTGAAGGCCCGCTGGGCGGCCACCCCCAAGGAGAAGCGCGGCCCGACGCTCTTCCTCACCGCGGCCGGCCTGCTCGGCGTCTTCCTGCTGCCGCACGGCCCGCTGCTCGCCCTGGTCGCCCTGATGGCCAGCGCCGCCTGGGTCGGCCGCTCCCCCAAGGCCCCGCCCGCCCCGCCCGAGCCGGACGCCGCCGACCTCAAGCTGACCGCGCTGTACGCCGCCCTGACGCCCTACCTGGCCGGGCCGGACGAGCTCAGCCCGCTGTACCGCGCCGAGGGCAGCTACAAGGACGTGTTCGGCGGCTGGGAGTTCGACGGCGAGGGCCGGCTGGCCGTCCTCGACCTGGGCTACCCGGCCTACTTCACCGACACCGAGCCCGCCGCCCGGGCCCGGATCGAGCAGGTGATCCAGGGCAAGGCCGGGCGCTCCCGGGAGTACCGCTTCGACTGGGACGAGGAGTCCAACCGGCTCCGGGTCACCGCGCTCGCGCCGCTGGCCACCGACATCGCCGCCCAGCCCTTCGTCACCACCCCGGGCGAGATCGTGCTCGGCTTCACCGACAGCCACGGCAGCCGCCGCACCATCCCGGTCACCCAGGGCAGCAGCACCGCCCAGCAGCCGCCGGTGATCTGGCGCACCGGCGCCCGCTCCTCCGAGCCGCACCTGCTCGCCCTCGGTACGGCGGGCTCCGGCACCTCCACCCTGGTCCGCTCGATCGCGCTGCAGGCGCTGCGCCACGGCGACCTGATGGTGATCGACGGCGCGGGCACCGGCGAGCACGCCTGCCTGGTCAACCGGCCTGGCGTGCACACCGTGGAGACCAGCCTGCACGGCGCGCTGGCCGCACTGGAGTGGGCCGCCCAGGAGACCGAGCGCCGGCTCACCGCCCTCAACGCCGCCCGCCACCACGGCGTGGCCGCCCCCGAGGACGTCACCCGTCCGCTCTGGCTGCTGCTCGACCACCCCACCGAGCTGACCGAGCTGGCCCACGCCGAGGGCCGGCCGGACCCGCAGGAGCTGCTGGAGCTGCCGCTGCGGCACGGCCGGGCCGCCCGGGTCACCGTGGTGGTCGCCGACGACCTGACGGCGTACGACCGGATCTCGCCGACCGTCCGGGCCACCACCCGAGCCCGGGTGGTGCTCGGCCCGGCCACCCCCGGCACCGCCGAGGCCGTGCTGGCGGGCCCGCTGGACATCACCCCGGCCACCCGGACCCCGGCCGGCCGCGGCTACGCCCGGATCGGCACCGGCGCCCCGGTCCGGCTCCAGGTCCCGGTCACCGTCGACCCGCTGGACGACGAGGCGCAGGCCGCCCACCGCGAGGCCGTGATCGCCCTGCTGCCGCACCGGGACACCAGGACCGAGGCCCCGGCCGTCGACCTGAAGGCCGAACCGGCCGCCTCCGCAGCCCCCGCCGGCACCTCCGTCAGCGCCCCGGTCGGCGCCCCCGAGATGCCGAAGGACCCGCCGTCGGTCCGCCCGCGTCCGGTGTGGTGACGGAGCGGCGGTAAGCTGGCGCGCCGCACCTGCACCGGTCGCTCTCCGCACAATAGGTGACACACTGGGTGATAAATACGCTCAGATGTGACAAATCGGGCGACGATGGGTACAAACAGTGGCGGTACGACAGGCGACGCATGTCCCCGGACGGGAATCTTCGTCGACGGCCGAGCGTTGACCGAACGACGATGACAGCGACCACTAGTCCTGTGGGCCATAAGCCCTGGAGGCACGATTCATGAGCGAGCGAGCTCTCCGCGGCACGCGACTCGGGGCCACTAGCTACGAGACCGACCGTGGAATTGATCTGGCTCCCCGCCAGACCGTTGAGTACGCATGTCAGAACGGACACCGATTCGAGGTTCCCTTCTCCATCGAGGCGGAGATCCCCTCGGCCTGGGAATGCCGTTTCTGTGGCCAGGAGGCCATGCTGCTGGACGGTGATGAGCCGGAGGAGAAGAAGACCAAGCCGACACGCACCCATTGGGACATGCTGATGGAGCGTCGGACGAGGGAGGAGTTGGAGGAGGTCCTGGCAGAGCGCCTGGCCGTTCTCCGCTCCGGCGGGATGAACCTCGCGGTCCACCCCCGCGACACCCGCAAGAGCGCCTGACCAAGGCCGCCATCCGGCGGCGACCGAACCCGAAGGGGCCCGAGCTTCTCCCGAAGCCCGGGCCCCTCGGCTTTCCGTTTCCGGCTCGCCGCTGCCCGCGTCAGCCGTTGATCGGCGGCCGGTAGTCGGTGTTCGACCCAGACGGCCCAGACGACCCCGAGGGCTGCGCCGGGTCGACCACCTCGCCCTGGATCACCTTGCCGTCGGGCCGGTGGATCCGGATCTGCTCCTGCAGCCGCACCGCGTCGGCCAGCGGACCCGCCGCGCCCGCAGGCGCGGTGGAGCGCAGCGCCGTACTGGCGAACCGGCGGCCCAGCGCCCGCCAGAGCGCCCGGGTCGGCGGGAAGAGCAGCGAGAGCCCGAGCACGTCCGAGAGGAAGCCGGGCAGCATCAGCAGCATGCCCGCCAGCACCGTCATGCTGGTACCGGTCTGCGCCTGCTGGGACTGCGGCTGCCTGCTCTGCTCGACCGCGGCCCTGATCGCCTTCAGCCCGGCCCGCTTGATCAGCCAGCCGCCCAGCAGGATGCCGCCGAGCAGCAGCATGAGGACGGCGAACCAGTTGGTCGCCGCGGCGACCACGGTCAGCAGCCAGATCTCCAGCACCAGCCAGGCGGCGATCAACAACGGCAGGACCCGCCGCACCCGGCCGCGCGGGGCCGAGGGGGCCGGGGGAACTTGCTGGCTCACGGTACGAATCCACTCCGTCGTGGTGCCCGCTCCACCGCCCGACCGGCTGATCCGGCCCGGCTACCGGGCACCACCTGGCACAACGACCGGCACCCGGCCGGTGTTCCGACGGCCCTGCGGCCGTCGGAACACCGGCCGGGTGCCGGTCGTGGGCCCCGGCGGGAACGGTCGGACCTTGGGCCTAGCCCTCGGCCGGGGTCCCGGCGCCCTTCCGCCGGCGCAGGCCGTTGAAGGCCACCAGGCCGCAGGCCGCCAGGCCCGCCAGGGCGAGCACCCACTCCGGGGTGGCGCCGACCCGGTCGGCCACCGTCGTGCCGTCCCGCAGCGGGACCACGGCGCTCAACTGGGCCGCCGTCAGCTCCTCGGTCCGCTGGGTCACCTCGCCGTCGGGCGCGACGATCGCGCTGATCCCGCTGGTCGCGGCGATCAGCACGGCCCGGCCGTGCTCGACCGCGCGCAGCCGGGACATCGCCAGTTGCTGGTCGGGCTGGCCGCTCTTGGCGTAGGTGGCGTTGTTGGTCTGCACGACCAGCACCCGCCCGCCCTCGTTGACGGTGTCGCGGACGATGTCGTCGTACGCGACCTCGAAGCAGATCACGTCGCCGATCCGGGCCGGGCCGAGCTGGAGCACGCCGCTGGTGGTGCCGGGGAAGAAGTCCCGGGCCACCTGCTGGAGCCGGGTGATCACCTTGGACAGCTGGTCCCGGAACGGCACGTACTCGCCGAACGGCACCGGGTGCTGCTTGGTGTAGGAGGCGCCGGGGCCGGTCTTCGGGTCCCAGACGATGCCCTGGTTCAGCACGTGCTGCTCGTCCGGGCCGTCCACCAGCGCGCCGACCAGGACGGGGACGCCGATCGCCTTCACGGCGGCGTCGATCCGGCCGTACGCCTCGGCGCTCTCGAACGGGTCGAAGTCGGAGGAGTTCTCCGGCCAGATCACGATGTCGGGGCGCTCGGCCCGGCCGGCCGCGACGTCGGCGGCGAGCTGCTCGGTGGCGCTGGCGTGGTTCTTCAGCACCGTCATCGGGGTGCCGAGGAAGTGCATGCCCGGGTTGGGCACGTTGCCCTGGATCACCGCGACCTTGACGGTGTCGGCGGCACTGGTCGGGACCGGGACCAGGTAGCCGGCCAGCAGCGTGGCGGCCGCTCCGAGCCCGGCCAGCGCGGCGGCCACCGGGTTGCGGCGCGGACCGCGGCGCAGCCGGAGCACGGCCCAGGCCAGCAGGGTGCCGCAGAGCGCGACCGCGAAGGTGACCAGCGGGGCGCCGCCGATCGCGGCCAGCGGGGTGAAGGGGGTGGCGGTGTTGGCGAAGGCGAGCCGGCCCCAGGGGAAGCCGCCGAGCGGCAGCCGGTCCCTGGCCCACTCCTGGGTGACCCAGAGGCAGGCGGCCCAGAGCGGCCAGCCGGGCAGTCGGGAGGTGGCGGCCAGACCAGCGCCCATCGCCGCGATGAACAGGGCCTCCAGCGCGGACAGGCCGATGGTGGCGTCCAGGCCGATCACCCGCAGCCAGAACAGCAGCATCAGGAAGAACGGCAGCCCGAACGCGAAGCCCGTCCACGCCCCCTGCCGGGCCGTCCGCCCCCGGGTGAGCAGCGAGAGCCCGGCCACGCCGACCACCGACAGCGGCCAGAGGTGTTCGTACGGGGGGAAGGAGAGCGCCAGCAGCAGACCGCAGAGCACCGCCAGCCCCGTCCGGGGCAGTCCGGCGACCAGCCGGACCGAGCGGCCGGTACGGGGAGCCGCGGGCTCCGGTTCGGGTGCTGCCACGGGGCGCTCCTGCTCGACTGGCAGTGCCATCGGCGCACCACCTCTCTGTCTGTGCAGGTCCATCCTGGTCGGACGACAGTACCCCGGACCCTCGACACCCCCGTCGCCGAGGGTCCGGCGTACCCCGGCTCAGCCCACGCTGTCCCGGCCGAACCAGGCCTGGCTGCCGGCCATCGCGATCAGCTCGCCCTCGGTCAGCAGCGGGGGGTCGGTGACCGGCGCCGGGCTGCCCAGGGCGGTGACGGCGTTCAACTGCACCAGCCGCCCGTCCCGGTAGAGGATCGTCACACCGACGACCGGGCCGAACCAGGGCGCCGCCTCGCCCTGCGGGGCCCGGCTGGACGACGTCACGGTGCTCACCTCCAGCACCGAGCCGTCGTGCCGGTCGCTCGACCAGCAGGTCCGGCTCGGCGGCAGCGCCGTCGGGCAGCCCGTGAACATCTCGCTCAGGTCCGGCGCCCCCGGGCCCCGGGCCGGGTCGACGGTGTTCACCTCCAGGAAGCCCGACCGGCCCTTGCGGTCGAAGGTGTAAGTGGTCCCCCGGACCGCCTTGTTCGGCGGTCCGCTCTCCACCGGGCCGCCCGGCAGCTCGGCGACGCGCAGCCCGGAGACGTCCGCCGGCAGCAGGGTGCCGACCGGGTAGTACCGGTCGTCGGTACGCAGCGGGGTGCTCTCCCGGTCGGAGCGCAGGGACGGTACGGCCAGCACGGCCCCGGCCAGCACCACGGCGCCCACGGCGGCGCTCAGGGCCCGGCGCCCCCGTCGGCGGCGGCGGGCCGTCTGCGCCCGGGCCCGGACGGCGGCGACCGGGTCGACGGCCGGGAACTCCACCTGGTCCAGGGCCCGGTCCAGCAGGCCGTGCACGGCGCTCTCCTCGTTCATCAGGTCCCCCATCAGGCTGCCGCTCCCATCTCGTCCAGCATCTCGTCGGCCAGCGCGTCGCCCAGCGTCGAGCGCAGCGAGGCCAGTGCCCTGGCCGTGTGGCTCTTCACCGTGCCCTGACCGATGCCCAGCACCTGCGCCGTCTCCGCCACGCCCAGGTCCTCCCAGAACCGCAGCACCAGCACGGCCCGCTGCCGCGCGGGCAGCTGCCGCAGCGCGGCCCGGACCAGCACGCCGAGTTCGATGTCCCCGGCGGCTCCCCCGGCCCGGTCGGGCAGCTCGCCGTACGGCTGCTCGCGGCGCCACAGCCGTCGCCGGGAGCTGATGAAGGTGCTGTAGAGCGTCCGGCGGGTGTACGCGTCGAGACTGTCGATGCGGTCGATCCGGCGCCGGGCCAGGATCACCTTGACCAAGGTGGACTGCACCAGGTCGTCCGCCTCGTGCGGGTCGCCGCAGAGCAGATAGGCGCTGCGCAGCAGTCGGTGGTGCCGGCCGGCTATGTAGGCGTCCAACTCGCGTGGATCGGGTGCCACGGATTCCTCTCCCCCTGTCCCGCGGTCGGGACCTCACCCTCCTAGAGACCGAGCCCCCGCCCCGGGTTGTCATCCGCCGGGGACGAGTGCGCCCGCCGCCCCTGGAGGGACGGCGGGCGGACGGGGCGCGGGGGCTCAGGCGGTGTGGACGGTGCGGCCCCGGACCACGGTGCGCAGGCAGGTGGGGAGCGGCTCGCCCGGGGTGAGGTCGGGCAGGCCGGGGGTGCCGGAGCGGGGGTCGGTGGACCAGCCGGCCACCCGGGAGTCGGGGGCCTGGACCACCAGTTCGCCGGTCGCCCAGACCGCGAAGCTGGCCACCGCGCCGGGGACCAGCACGCCGTCCTGGTCCCGGCCGATCGCCCGCCAGCCGCCCCGGGTGTGGGCGGTGAAGGCGGCCCGGACCGAGATCCGGTGCGCGGTGGTGCGGTGGAAGGCGGCGGCCCGGACGGTGCCCCAGGGGTCGAGCGGGGTGACCGGGGCGTCCGAGCCGAAGGCCAGCGGGACACCGGCCTTGAGCATCGCGGCGAACGGGTTCAGCCCGGCGGCCCGGTCGGCGCCCAGGCGCTGGGCGTACATGCCGTCGGGGCCGCCCCAGACGGCGTCGAAGGCGGGCTGGACGGAGGCGGTCAGGCCGAGCTCGGCGAAGGCCGCGACGGCCTTCTCGTCCAGCGCCTCGGCGTGCTCGATCCGGTGCCGCTGCGCGCGGACCCGGTCCAGGCCGACCCGGTCGGCGGCGGCCCGGACGCCGTCCAGGACGGCGGTCAGCGCCGCGTCGCCGATGGCGTGGAAGCCGGCCTGGAGGCCCGCCTCGGTGCAGGCGGCGACGTGGTCGGCGACCTGTTCGGCCGTCAGGTAGGCGGCGCCGGTGTGGTCGGCGTCGGTGTAGGGGGCGTGCAGGCAGGCGGTGTGCGAGCCGAGCGCGCCGTCCACGAACAGGTCGCCCGCGGCGCCCAGCGCGCCGGTCCGGCGGGCGGTCTCGACGCCGGCCGGGGCGAGTTCGCCCCAGTAGCCGAAGACCTCGGGTCCGGCGCCCTCGGCGGCCAGTGCGAGCAGTTCGGCGAGGTCCTGCTCGGAGGAGATGTCCGGGCCCGCGCACTCGTGCAGGGCGCCGATGCCGAGCGCGGCGGCCCGGGCCAGCGCGGCCTGCTGGGCGGCCCGGCGCTGACCGGCCGTCAGGTGGGCCAGCGCCGCGCGCCGCACCGTGTGGTGGGCGTCCCGGCTGAGCGGGCCCTGCGGGTCGTACCCGGCCCGGTCGGCCAGGCCGTCGGCCAGCTCCCGCAGCGCGGTGGAGGCCAGGGCGGAGTGCACGTCCGTGCGGGAGAGGTAGACGGCGGCGCCGCCGGCGGCGGCGTCCAGCTCGGCCAGGGTCGGCGGGCGCCCCTCGGGCCACTTGGTCTCGTCCCAGCCGTGCCCGATCAGGACGCCCTCCCGGCCGGCGGCGAAGGCCGCCATCGCGGCCAGCGCCTCGCCGAGCGACGGACTGCCCGTCAGGTCGAGCCCGGTCAGCGCGAGACCGGCCGAGGTGGCGTGCACGTGCGCGTCCACGAACGCGGGGGTGACCAGCGCCCCGTCCAGCTCGATCACCTCGTCGGCGGTGGCCGCGTACGGCGCGGCGGCGCCGTCGCTGCCGACCCAGGCGATGTGTTCCCCCTCGACCAGCATCGCGGTGGCGAAGGGGTCGACGGGGCTGTAGACGGAACCGCCGCGCAGCAGCACGGTCCGGTGGGTGGGTGCGCTCATGAGGGTAAGTCTGCACCCGTACGGACCGGCGGTTTTCCACCGGGTCAGAGCTTGGGCGGCCTCGCTTCGTACGGCGTCGACAGCACCACGGTGGTCCTGGTCGACACCCCGGCCGCGCTGCGGATCCGGGCCAGCAGGTCCTCCAGGTCGCCGGGGGCGCCGACCCTGACCTTGAGGATGTAGTTCTCGTCGCCGGCCACGCTGTGGCAGGCCTCGATCTCGGACAGCCCGGCCAGCCGGTCCGGGGTGTCGTCCGGGGAGCTGGGGTCGAAGGGTTTGACCGAGATGAACGCCGTGAGCGCCAGGTCGACCGCGTCCGGGTCGATGATCGCCGTGTAGCCGCGGATCACCCCGCGCTGTTCGAGGCGGCGCACGCGCTGGTGCACCGCCGAGGTGGACAGGCCGGTGGCCTTGCCCAGGTCCGTGTAGCTCATCCGGCCGTCCTCGAGGAGCAGCTGAACGATGCGTTGGTCTAGATCCTCCACAGTCCGCAAACCTACTGCCCCGGGGCCCGCTCCGCCGACAGCAGGGTGTCCGGTGGGCTGACTTCGGGTCAGGGGGCGCGCGCTCCGGCACATGCCGCGCGAATGTGGCGAACGCCACATGACGTGCATCACACTGCGTCCGAGTGCAGGGTTATGAGCCCCCGTCAGCGGGAACTGGTGCTCTTGGCCAGGGCCGACGTCGGTCGGCCCGATTCCGAGGGGGATCACATGCCTGCTCTTGACCAGCCCTCCCGCACCGTTGCGGAGGATGACGAACGCTTCGACTCCGAGGACTTCCCGGGGGTCGATCCGGGCGGGATGGAGACCTGGGAGATCTTCCGGGTGCACTGCCCGGAGTGCGACCGTCCGATCGCCCTGCTGGGCGACGAGGAGCGGCTGCCGCAGCACGCGGTGCTGCCGACCGCCTGGCACCCCTTCTCCGCCGCGCTCTGCCCCGGCACCGGCGCCCCCACCGACGACCTGACGGAGTGCGACTCGATCGAGCACGCCGCCGACGAGACCCTCCAGCCGGGCAGCTCCGCCGACCAGTTCGACTGGCGCACGCACCCGTTCTCGCACGCGGGCGCCCCGGGCTCGGGCCCGCTGGAGCGCCGCCCGCGGATCCCGGCCCAGCGCTCGCGCAGCAGCCTCGTCCGGCACTGATCCCGGCGCCGGGCCCGCGGTCGTCCGGCGTCCGCCGCGAAGCGAACGCCGGACCTCACGTCCTCCGGCCCCGGGTCAGCGCCCGGTCAGGTGACGGCCGATCACCAGCCGCTGGATCTGGTTGGTGCCCTCCACGATCTGCAGCACCTTCGCCTCGCGCATGTAGCGCTCGGCGGCGTAGTCCTGGGTGTAGCCGTACCCGCCGAGCACCTGGACGGCGTCGGTGGTGACGGCCATCGCGGCGTCGGTGCAGAACAGCTTGGCCATCGCGGCCTCCTTCGAGAACGCCATCCCGGCGTCCCGGCGGCGGGCCGCCGCGAGGTAGAGCGCCCGGCCGGCCTCCACCTTGGTGGCCATGTCGGCCAGCATGAAGGACAGGCCCTGGAACTCGGCGATGCTGCGGCCGAACTGCTGCCTGGTCCCCGCGTAGTCCACCGCCAGGTCGAGCGCGGCCTGGGCCACCCCGATCGCGCAGGCGGCGATGCCGAGCCGGCCCGAGTCCAGCGCGGACAGCGCGATCTGGAAGCCCTGGCCCTCCTCGCCCACCAGCCGGTCCCGGTCCACCCGGACCCCGTCGAAGTGGATCTGCGAGGTGGGCGAGCTGCGCATGCCCATCTTGTGCTCCGGCGGGGCGGCCGACAGGCCGGCACTGTCGCCGGGCACCAGCAGGCAGCTGATCCCGCGCGGTCCGTCCACACCGGTGCGGGCCATGGTGCTGTAGAAGTCGGCGTGCCCGCCGTGGGTGATCCACGCCTTGGTGCCGTTCACCACGTAGCTCTCGCCGTCCAGGTCGGCCCGGGTGCGCAGCGCGGCCGCGTCCGAACCGGACTGCGGCTCGGACAGGCAGTACGCGCCGAGCTGGTCGCCGCCGAGCATCCCGGGCAGCCAGCGCTCGCGCTGCTCCGGGCTGCCGAAGGTGGCCAGGGCGTGGCAGGACAGGGTGTGCACGCTGACCCCGAGCCCGACCGCCAGCCAGCCGGCCGCCAGCTCCTCCAGCACCTGGAGGTAGACCTCGTAGGGCTGGCCGCCACCGCCGTACTGCTCCTCGTACGGGAGCGAGAGCAGCCCGGCCTCGCCCAGGGTGGCGAACACCTCGCGCGGGAACCGGCCGACCGCCTCGTCCTCGGCGGCGCGCGGCTGCACCTCGTTGCGCACCAGGTCCCTGGTGAGGGCGAGCAGCTCCTTGGCCTCCTCGCTCGGCAGCTGGCGGTCCACGGGCTTGGCAGCGGCGGGGGTCATGACGGTACGTCGCCTCCTCGGTCGGGCGCCGGTCCCCACGGGGGTTCGGGTACGGCACGGCAGGTCGGCCAGAGCGCCACCGGATCACGGTGAACGCTCGTTCACTTGGCTTGGCGATGTGAGTATGCCCGATACCGGGCGCGCCGTCACGGTCCGATTCGGCACATCACCTGACTGTCGGTGCCACTTCGTCGGGTCGGGCCCGACCGTAGAGTGGGGCGGTGACCCGATCCGAGCTGTTCTCGCTGGCCGGCGAGCTGCGCGCGCTGCCGCCGTCCTGCGGTCCGGTGCGGCTGGTGGCGGTGGACGGGCACGCCGGCTCGGGCAAGACCACCTTCGCCGCCCGGCTTTCGGCGGCGCTCGACGGGGCACCGGTGGTGCACCTGGACGACCTCGCCACCCACACCGAGCCGTTCGGCTGGACCGGGCGGCTGCTGGACCAGGTGATCGCGCCGCTGCGCCGGGGCGAACCGGCCCGGCACCAGGTCTACGACTGGGTGGCGCACCGCTTCGCGGGCACCGCCCGGGTGCCGCTCGCGCCGGTGGTACTGATCGAGGGGGTGGGCGCCGGGCGGCGCGAGATCCGGCCGGAGCTGGCCGCGCTGGTCTGGATGGAGCTCGACCAGCCGGCCGCCAGGGCCCGGGGCGAGCGGCGGGACGGGCCGGAACTGGCCGAGTTCTGGGCCGGTTGGGCCCGGGACGAGCTGGCGCATTTCGCCGCCGATCCGAGCCGTCCGTACGCCGATCGACTGGTGCACGGAGTCACCGGACGGATCGTCCGGAGCACCCTCGGTGAGCCTGTTCCACGCCCTTGACCTGGGCAGTCTTCAGGACTTAGGTTCTGCTCAGCGCGAGAGTAGTTGATCGCGCAACATTAGACGCGGCACCTCCGACTTGTTCCCCCGTGAGCCGGAGGTGCCGTTCCCCTTTCTCCAACCCCCGCCCGCACGGCCGGATTTGACTCCGCGCTGCACCCTTACGGATCAGCCTCCCACCGGTACGCTTTCCTGGCAGGGGGTGCCTTCGGTGCACACGGCGGGGGGCTGAGTGACAGTGGACAGTTCCGGTACAGCAGGACCCGAGCGCTTGGCCGACCGCGCCTGGCTGCGCGCCATGGACGCGTACGCGGCCGGGTCGTACGCCCGCGCGGAGGAGGAGTTCCGCACGGCCGTCGAACTCGACCCGGGGATGGCCGACGCCTGGCTCGGCCTGCACGCGCTGCGCTGCGACACCTCGGGTGCGCTGCTCGCGATGCACCGCCACCAGAAACGTTTCGGCGAGCAGCGGGAAAGGCACCGCCGTCCGCTCAGCTCCTGGTTCTGGCTGGGCTGGTGGGTGCAGCCCGTGCTGGAGGACACCCGCGACCTCTCGCTGGCGCACGCCTCGCACTGGCTGGACGGGCGCCATCTGGCCGAGCTGGACACCGCGCTGGCCGGCTGCCCGGCGCCGGAGCACGACCCCTCGGTCCGCTTCCTGCACGCCTGCCGCTCCTACCTGCTCAAGGACTGGGAGCAACTCATCCGGGACACCGACCAGTTGCTCGACGACCCGCTGCTCGGCATCGAGGCCGGCCTGTTCGCCGGGATGGCCCGGGTCCGGCTCGACATGTGCGCGCAGGCCCAGCACCCGCTGGCCGCCTCGCTGGCCCGCTGCCGGTCCGAGCAGCCGCAGCGCAAGGAGCTGCGCTACTGGCTCGCCCGGGCGTACGAGGGCGCCGGGCGCAGCGCCGCCGCCCTCCCGCTCTACCGCGCCGTGCACCGGGCCGACCCCGCCTTCATGGACACCGCCGCCCGGCTGGCCGCGATCGCCACCGAGGACGGCGTGCTCGACGTCCTGGTCCCGGTCGACGACCGCGACGGCGAACTCCCGATGCCCGACGAGGACTTCGTCCCCTTCTTCGAACTCGACGAGGCCCCGGCCGCCGAGCCCCCGGCCCCGGCGCCCGAGCCCACCCCGCTGCCGGTCCGGGCCGAGGCCCCCGCCGCCGCTCCCCCGGCCGGTCCGGTCACCGGCCGCCGCCGCAGCCCGCAGGGCCTGGACGCCGCGCTGGCCGAGTTGGAGCAGATGGTCGGCCTCGACCCGGTCAAGCGCCAGGTCCGGGCGCTGTCGGCCCAGTTACGGATGTCCCGGCTGCGCGCCGACCAGGACCTGCCGGTCCAGCCCCCGAAACGCCACTTCGTCTTCTCCGGCCCCTCCGGCACCGGCAAGACCACGGTGGCCCGGATCCTCGGCCAGGTCTTCCACGCCCTCGGCCTGCTCTCCGGTGACCACCTGGTGGAGGCCCAACGGGCCGACCTGGTCGGCGAGTTCCTCGGCCAGACCGCGGTCAAGGCGAACGAGCTGATCGACTCCGCGCTCGACGGCGTGCTCTTCATCGACGAGGCCTACAGCCTCTCCAACTCCGGCTACAGCAAGGGCGACGCGTACGGCGACGAGGCCCTCCAGGTGCTGCTCAAGCGGGCCGAGGACAACCGCGACCGGCTGGTGGTGATCCTGGCCGGCTACCCCGAGGGCATGAACCGGCTGCTCGCCACCAACCCCGGCCTCAACTCCCGCTTCACCACCCGGGTCGACTTCCCCAGCTACCGCCCCACCGAGCTCACCGCGATCGGCCGCACCCTGGCCGCCGGCGGCGGCGACTCCTGGGACCGGGACGCCACCGAGGAGCTGGCCAGCATCTGCGCCCACGTGGTCCAGGAGGGCTGGATCGACGACCTCGGCAACGGACGCTTCATCAGGACCCTCTACGAGAAGTGCTGCGCCTACCGCGACCTGCGCCTCTCCGCCCTCACCGGCACCCCGTCCCGCGAGGACCTCGCCACCCTCCGCCTGCCCGACCTGGTCCAGGCCTACGGCGAGCTGATCGACGGCCGCGCCTGACCGGCCCGCGACCGGGGCCGGCTGCCGGGCCGGGCGCCTCAGCGGGCCCGGTGGTCCGGGTCGTGCATCTCGCCGACCAGTTCCTCCAGGACGTCCTCCAGCGCGACCAGGCCCAGCGGCCGGCCGTCCTGGTCGACCACGGCGGCCAGGTGGGAGGCGGCCCGCCGCATCGCGCCCAGGGCGTCGTCCAGCGGCAGGCTCCCCCGCAGCACGGTGACCGGGCGCCACAGCCGGGCCGGCATCGGGGCGTCCCGGTCGTCGACGTCCAGGACGTCCTTGACGTGCAGGTAGCCGAGCACCTCGCCTGCCGCGCCGACCACCGGGAAGCGGGAGAACCCGGTCCGGACGGCGATCTCCTCGATCTCCGCGGCGGTCACCGTGCTCCCCACCGTGACCAGTTGACCGGCCGGCAGCAGCACGTCGGTGACCGGCCGGCCGCCGAGCTCCAGCGCGTCCTCCAGCCGCTCCTGCCGGCCCTGGTCCAGCAGGCCCGCCTCCTTGGAGTCGGTCAGCAGGTAGAGCAGCTGCTCGGTGGTGAAGACCGACTCCACCTCGTCCTTCGCCTCCACCTTGACCAGCCGCAGCAGGCCGTTGGCGAAGGCGTTCAGGAACCGGATCACCGGGCTCAGCCAGCGGGACAGCCGGTCCAGCGGCGGGCCGAGCCAGAGCGCGGCCTGCTCCGGTCCGGCCAGCGCGATGTTCTTCGGCACCATCTCGCCGACCACCATGTGCAGGAAGACCACCAGGGCCAGCGCCACCGCGTAGCCGATCGGGTGGATCAGCCCGGACGGGACGCCGAGGGCCTCCAGCGGGCCCGCCAGCAGGTGCGAGATGGTCGGCTCGGCCAGCGCGCCGAGCAGCAGGGAGCAGACCGTGATGCCGAGCTGAGCCGTCGCCAGCATCGCCGACACGTTGGACAGCGCGTGCAGCACGGTCCTGGCCCGCCGGTTGCCCGCCTCCGCCAGCGGCTCGATCTGGCTGCGCCGGACCGAGATCACCGCGAACTCGGCGCCGACGAAGAACCCGTTGCCGAGCAGGAGCAGCACGGAGGCCGCCAGTTGGAGCGCGGTCATCGGTCCCGGCCCCCGTCCGCGGAGAACTCGCCGACCCGCTCGACCAGCACCCGGCTGGTCCGGTGCCGCTCCACGCCCAGCACGGTGAACCGCCAGCCGGGCAGGAAGGCCTGCTCGCCCGGGGCGGGCAGCTTGCCGAGCAGGTCGGAGAGCAGGCCGCCGAGCGTCTCGTACGGGCCGTCCGGGGCGTGCAGGCCGATCGCCTCCAACTGGTCCGTCCTGGCCCGGCCGTCGGCCTCCCAGACCGGGAGGCCGTGCCGGGGCGGCAGGGCGCGCAGCTCCGGCACGTCGTCCCGGTCGTGCTCGTCCTGCACCTCGCCGACGATCTCCTCGACGATGTCCTCGATCGTCACCACCCCGGCCGTGCCGCCGTACTCGTCCACCACGATGGCCATCGGCTGCTCCCGGCGGAGCCGGTCCAGCAGCAGCTCGGCGGGCAGCGTCTCGGGCACCAGCAGGGCGGGGGTGGCCAGTTGGGCCACCCGGGTGTGCGAGCGGCGCTCGGCCCTGACCCCCAGCGCGTCCTTCAGGGTGACGGTGCCGGTGACCTCGTCCAGGCTGTCGGCGTAGACCGGGAAGCGGGACAGGCCGGTGGCCCGGGTCAGGTTGAGCACGTCCGAGGCGGTGGCGTCCTGCTGCAGCGCGGCCACGTCGACCCGGGGCGTCATCACGCTCTCGGCGGTCAGCTCGGCCAGGCTGAGGGTCTTCACGAAGAGCGTCGCGGACTGTTCGTCCAGCGCGCCCTCCCTCGCCGAGTGCCGGGCCAGCGAGACCAGTTCGGCCGGGGTGCGGGCGTGGCCGAGCTCCTCCTGCGGCTCGATGCCGAGGCCGCGCACCAGCCGGTCGGCCGATCCGTTCAGGAAGCCGATCAGCGGGCCGCAGACGGTGGAGAAGAGCCGCTGCGGGCCGATCACCGCGGCGGCCACCCGGGTCGGGTGGGAAATCGCCCAGTTCTTCGGGACCAGCTCGCCGACCACCATCTGGAACACGGTGGCCAGCAGCATGCCGACCGCCACCGAGACCCCGTGCGCGGCCCGCTCGGGCACGCCGACCGCGGTGAAGACCGGGCTGAGCAGCACCGAGAGCGCGGGCGCGGCCAGCATGCCGACCACCAGCGAGGTGACGGTGATGCCGAGTTGGGCCCCGGAGAGCTGGAACGAGAGCCGGCGGAGCGCCTTCAGGACGCTCTCCGCCTTGCGGTCACCGGTCGCGGCGGCGCGTTCGACCGCGCCGCGGTCCACCGTGACGAGGGCGAACTCGGCGGCCACGAACAGACCGTTGGCGAGGATGAGCAGCACGGCCGCGAGCAGCAGCAGCCAGGCGGTGATCACAGTGCCGCCTGCCTTCCGGCGGGCGGAGGCGGGACGGCGCGGGTACTACCGGACGGATCGTCCATCGAGGGGAGGTGTCACTCCTCTGGTCGCGGGCGGACCGGAGGGAGCTCTGCTCCGGCTCGACCAGCGTAAACGATATCGATCCGAGGACAAGGAAGCCGTCAGCTCCGCGCCGCGCCCTGTCCGTCGACCAGGTCGCGCAGTGCGCGGGCGGCCCGGACGGCCTGCTCCCGACCGCCTGCGGGCTGGATGCCGACGGCGGCCAGCGCGGTGCCGTCGGCGAGGTCGAGCATCACCCAGGGGTCGCCCTGACGGAAGTTCACCCGGACGATCTGCGGCCAGCTGAGCCGGTGCCGGCGGACGAAGTTGACCACCGTGACGCCCTCGGCGTCGGCGCTCACCCGGGGCCGGGCCAGCATCAGGCCGACCGCCGCGAACAGCAGCCCGCTGACGAAGATCGCCACCCGGTCGTTGAACTGCCAGTTCGACGGCAGCGCGAACGCCAGCGCGGTGAACAGCACCAGGAAGAGCGCGCAGATCGAGGCGAGCACCACCCGGTTGCGGCGCGGTGCCCAGGTGACGGGCAGTTCGACGGGGCTGGACACGGTGGTTCTCCAGAAGAGGCAGGGCGGGACCGGCGCGAGCCGGTCCCGCCCTGAGCGGTCGTCAGAGCCGGCAGGCGTGGATGTTGGTGACCAGGATGGCGCGGGCGCCGATGCTCCAGAGGTCGTCCATGATCCGCTGCGCCTCCTTGCGGAGCACCATCGAGCGGACCGCGACCCAGCCCTCGGTGTGCAGCGGGGACACGGTCGGCGACTCCAGGCCCGGCGTCAGGGCGACCGCCGCGGAGACGTGCTCGGCGCGGATGTCGTAGTCCATCAGCACGTACCTGCGGGCCACCAGCACGCCCTGCAGCCGGCGCAGGAACTGCTCCACCCTGGCATCCTCGCCGGCGCCCTTGGGCCGGATCACCACGGCGTCCGAGACCAGGATCGGCTCGCCGAAGATCTCCAGGCCCGCGTTGCGCAGGCTGGTGCCGGTCTCCACCACGTCGGCGATCACGTCGGCGACGCCGAGCTGCACCGCGGTCTCGACCGCGCCGTCCAGCTTGGTGACGGTCGCCTTCACGCCCTGCTCGGCCAGGTGCTGCTCGACCAGGCCGGTGTAGGAGGTGGCGATCCGCAGCCCCTCCAGGCCCGCGACGTCCGAGACGTCGAAGCCGACCGGGCGGGCGAACCGGAAGGTCGAGCCGCCGAAGCCGAGCGCGAGCACCTCCTCGGCGTTGGACGCCGAGTCCAGCAGCAGGTCGCGGCCGGTGATGCCGATGTCGAGCCGGCCGGAGCCGACGTAGACGGCGATGTCCCGGGGGCGCAGGAAGAAGAACTCGACCTGGTTCTCCGGGTCGACCAGCACGAGTTCCTTGGGGTCCTTGCGCTGGCGGTACCCGGCCTCATGGAGCATCTCCGCCGCGGGACCCGAGAGCGAACCCTTGTTGGGGACGGCGATGCGCAGCATGAGAGGTGAATCCTTCGCTGTGGTGGTGAACGGGGGTGTGCAGGAGGGTGCGGTTCAGAGGTACTTGTAGACGTCGTCGAGCGTCAGCCCGCGAGCGACCATCATCACCTGAAGGTGGTAGAGGAGCTGCGAGATCTCCTCGGCCGTCTCCTCCTCCGACTGGTACTCGGCGGCCATCCAGACCTCGGCGGCCTCCTCGACGACCTTCTTGCCGATGGCATGCACGCCCTGCTGGACGAGTTGCGCGGTACGGGAGGACGAGGGGTCGCCGGTGGCGGCCTTCTGCTGGAGCTCGGTGAACAGCTCCTCGAATGTCTTCGAAGCCATGATGGGCTCACCTTACGGCTTGCGGGCTGACGGACGGTAAACAGTCCCGGACCGTGGACAGTCCTTTGGACACCACGGCAGCCGGGACCAGCCAGGCCCTAGCGCCAGGGCTCCGCGACCGAGCGCAGCGCGGCGGCGGTGGCGACGGCGGCGGTGACCGCCTCGTGGCCCTTGTCCTCGGCCGAGCCGGGCAGGCCCGCGCGGTCCAGTGCCTGCTGGTCGTTGTCGCAGGTCAGCACGCCGAAGCCGACCGGGACGCCGGTGTCGACGCTGACCTGGGTGAGGCCGAGGGTGGCGCCCTGGCAGACGTAGTCGAAGTGCGGGGTACCGCCCCGGATGACCACGCCGAGCGCGACCACGGCGTCGTAGCCGCGCTCGGCCAGCACCTTGGCGGCGACCGGCAGTTCGAAGGTGCCCGGCACCCGGACGATGGTCGGCTCCTCGATGCCGAGCTCCTTCAGGGCGCGGTGGGCGCCGTCCAGCAGGCCGTCCATCACCTCCTGGTGCCACTGCGCGGCGATCACCGCGACCCGGAGGTCGGCGCAGTTCTTGAGGGTCAGCTCGGGGGCTCCGTGGCCGCTCACGTCGTTCGTCCTGTCTGTCGTCTGTCGTGGTGGTACGTGCGGAAAGGGTGTCAGGAGTTCTGGTCGAGCCGCGGCAGCTCGTGGCCCATCCGGTCGCGCTTGGTGCGCAGGTAGGCCGCGTTGTGCTCGCCGGGGGCGATCTCCAGGCCCCGGCGGTCCGTCACCTTGAGGCCGTGCCCGGCCAGTGCCGCGATCTTGTCGGGGTTGTTGGTGAGCAGGGTGAGCGAGTGCACCCCGAGGTCGGCCAGCATGTGGGCGCCGATGCTGTAGTCCCGGGCGTCGGCGGGCAGGCCGAGTTCGAGGTTGGCGTCCACGGTGTCGCGGCCCTGCTCCTGGAGCTCGTAGGCGCGCAGCTTGTGGGTCAGGCCGATGCCCCGGCCCTCGTGGCCGCGCAGGTAGAGCACCACGCCGCGGCCGGCCGCGGCGACCTCGGCCAGCGCGGTCTGGAGCTGCGGGCCGCAGTCGCAGCGCAGCGAGCCGAACACGTCGCCGGTGAGGCACTCGGAGTGCATCCGGACCAGCACGTCCTCGCCGACCGGGAGCTTGCCGTCCGCGCCCAGCCCGCCCGCGACCAGGGCCACGTGCTCGACCCCGTCCAGCGTGCCCTTGTACCCGACGGCGGTGAACTCGCCGTGGATGGTCGGCAGTTGGGTGACCGCGGCACGGTCGACGTGCAGCTCGGTCCGGCGCCGGTAGGCGATCAGGTCCTCGATCGAGATGATCGCCAGACCGTGCTCGCGGGCGAACGCGACCAGCTCGGGCAGCCGGGCCATGGTGCCGTCGTCGTTGACCACCTCGGCGATCGCGCCGACCGGTGCCAGGCCGGCCAGCCGGGCCAGGTCGACGGCGGCCTCGGTGTGGCCGTCGCGGGCCAGCACCCCGCCCTCGACCGCGCGCAGCGGGAAGACGTGGCCGGGGCGGGTCAGGTCGCCCGGCTCGGTGGCGGCGGTGGCCAGCAGCTTGACGGTGCGGGCCCGGTCGGCGGCCGAGATGCCGGTGTCGACACCGTCGCGGGCGTCCACCGAGACGGCGTACGCGGTGCCCTTGCGGTCCTCGTTGACCTGGGTCATCGGGGGCAGCTTGAGCCGGTCCAGCTCCTCGCCGGTCATCGGCACGCAGATCACGCCGGAGGTGTAGCGGATGGTGAAGGCCATCAGCTCCGGGGTGGCGGCCGAGGCGGCGAAGATGATGTCGCCCTCGTTCTCGCGGTTCTCGTCGTCCACCACGATGACCGGGCGGCCGAGGGCGATCTCGGCGATGGCCCGCTCGACCGGGTCGAGCGCGAAGGCGTCGTCGATCAGGTGGCGGATGTCGTGGTCGGGCTGGATGGTCATGCCGAGACTCCCTGCAGGACGGCCGCTTGGGCGGGACGGGGGGTGCGGGTGCGCAGCCACCAGGCCCGCAGGCCGAGCAGCACCAGGACGAAGTAGAGGGCGTAGGTCAGGCCGGAGAAGGTGTAGCCGCTGGCGAAGGCGAGCGGGACGCCGACCAGGTCGACGGCGATCCAGGCGAACCAGAACTCGACCCAGCCGCGGGCCTGGGCGACCATCGCGGCCAGCGTGCCGACGAAGATGTAGGCGTCGGCCCACGGGCTCCAGGAGAGCCAGGGGTAGGCCAGGAAGACCCCCGCCAGCGCCACCGTGGCCAGTGCGGTGGCACCGACCAGCAGCAGCCGCTCGCGGCCGGTGGCGAACCGGACCTCGATCTCACCGGTGGCCTTGCGGCCCTGCCGCCAGCGGGTCCAGCCCCAGACGGCGGCCACGATCACGATGACCTGCTTGCCGATCAGCCCGGACGAGGGGTGCTCGGCCGCCAGGTACCCGGCGATCAGCAGCGCGCCGGCCAGCAGCTGGACCGGCCAGCTCAGCACCAGGCGGCGCCAGCCGAGCACCAGCCCGGTCAGGCCGAGCAGGTTGCCCACCATGTCCGCCCATTTGACCGACTGCCCGAATATCGAGAAGGCGGTGTCGTTCAGCCAGTTCACGAGGCTCCCCCAGCGAGCGGATCGGGCAGGGTACGGGTGTCGAGCAGCCGCTCGACGTACTTGGCGAGGACGTCCACCTCGAGGTTGACCGGGTCGCCGATCGCCTTGGTGCCCAACGTGGTGAGGGCGAGGGTGGCCGGGATGAGGCTCACGGTGAAGCTGTCGATCGCGGCCTCGACCACCGTGAGGCTGACGCCGTCCACGGTGATGGAGCCCTTCTCGACCAGGTAGCGGGTGATGGACTGCGGGAGCGAGAAGCGCAGCACCTCCCAGCGCGGCAGGCCCTCGGCGTCCAGGTCGCCCGGCTCGCGGGAGAGCAGGGCGCCGGTGGCGTCCACGTGGCCCTGGACCAGGTGGCCGCCGAGCCGGGCGCCGAGCGCCATGGCCCGCTCCAGGTTGACCCGGGAGCCGGGTGCGAGCGCGCCCAGGCTGGACCGGTGCAGCGTCTCGGCCATCACGTCGGCACTGAACTCGCCGGTGGCGGAGGCCAGTTGGTCAGGGGTGTCGACCACGGTCAGGCAGACGCCGTTGACCGCGATGGAGTCGCCGTGCCCGGCGTCGGAACAGACCACGGGGCCACGCAGGCGGATCCGCGACGATTCGCCGATCTCCTCGATGGAGACGACCTCGCCGAGCTCTTCGATGATGCCGGTGAACACCCGGGTTCTCCTCGCGCTTGGGGCGCGGACTCCGGGGCGGCACTGGGAGATGACACGACGAACGGCACCCGGCGGATGCACAGGGACCGGCTCCCGTGATCGAGAGCTCTCCTCCTGATCCACGGCTCTTCGGGGAGAGCCGTGGCACCGCTGGTCACCACTCGCCCGCGCACGCCTCCCATCCGGACTTTAACCGTCGGTCCAGGAATTTCACCTGGTCAACCGGCCGCTGGCTGCGGACGGGTCGCGGACTGTAACCGCCGGTTCGGATTTTCACCGACCCCGGAGTGCGCTGAACGTCACTGCTACTTCTGCGGTCATTGTGCCACGGTGCGCAAGAGGGCCGGGAGGGGGCGATGCTGTGTCCTGCTTCACTCCGTCAGGTTGCGTCCGGCGGGAATAGCGCGGGGGTGGCCGGCAGACCGGGCACGGCCAGCCGGATCGCGTGCAACTGCCCGGCGTGGCGGGCGAACTGACCGTCCGCTCCCGGACGGCGGGCGGTGGTGACGTACAGGGTGCGCAGATCGGGGCCGCCGAAGGCGCAGCTGGTCGGATGGGGGACGCCGACCGGCAGCACGGTGTCCAGGGTGCCGTCGGGGGCGTACCGGTGCAGCAGGCCGCTGCCCCAGCGGGCGACCCAGACGCCGCCCTCGGCGTCCACGGTCAGTCCGTCGGGCAGCTCGGTGGCGGCGAACGGCCGCCGGTCGCGGACGCTGCCGTCGGCCGGGTCGAAGTCGAACACGTCGATCCGGCCGGTCGGGGTGTCGGCCCAGTACATCCGGCGGCCGTCCGGGCTCCAGCCCAGGCCGTTGGAGATCGAGGCGCCGCTCACCACCTCGGTGACGCCATCCGCGTCGAGCCTGAACAGGCTTGCCCGCCGGGTGAGTTCACCCCGGGACATGGTGCCGACCCAGATCCGGCCGGCCGGGTCGGTCTTGGCGTCGTTGCAGCGGTCGGCCGCGCCGAGCGGGACGGCGACCGCACGGTCCCCCTGCACCACCCGGTCCTGCCGGACGGTGGCCCAGCCGGTGGCGGTGGGCAGCACCGCGGTCACCGGCGGGGGCAGCTCCTCCGTACTGCCGTCGGAGCAGTGCACCCGCCCGCCGGGGATGTCGACCCAGCGCAGGGTGGCGCTGCGGACGTCCCAGACCGGGCCCTCGCCCAGCTCACTGACGCGGTCGTCGATCGGCTTCATCGGGTGCGTGGTCATCTGGGCTTGACCTCCGGGAGGACGGCGAGCGCTCCGCCGTCGACGGGCAGACAGGTACCGGTGACGTACGAGGAGGCGGGCCCGGCCAGGAACGCCACCACCTCGGCGACCTCCGCCGGCGAGCAGAGCCGCCCGAGCGGGTAGGCCGCCAGGATACGGCCCAACTCGTCCTGATCCTGCCAGCGGTGGGCATTGCGCGGAACCGGCACGAACCCCGGCTCCACCACGTTGCAGCGCAGCCCGTACCGGCCCCACTCGACCGCGGCGGCCCGGGCCAGCGCGGCCAGCCCGGCCTTGGCGACGGCGTACGGGGCCATCCCGGGGGCGGCGCCGTGCGCGTGCACCGAGCCGACCAGGACCAGCGAGGCGGGGCGGCCGGCGGCGGCGCGGAGCAGTTCGGTACCGGCCTGCCAGGCCGAGACCAGGCCGGTGTCGAGCACGGCGTGCCAGCGCTCGGCGGTCAGCTCGGCCAGCGGGGCGCGGTCCTCGCCGAGCAGGGCGTGCACCAGGGCGCTCGGCGGGTGCTCGGCCAGCCGGAACGCCTCCCGGAGCACCTCCGGGTCGGTCGCGTCCCCCAACAGCGGTGTGCAGTCGGCCAGTTCGAGTACGTCGGCGGTGCGGTCGACCGCGATCACCTGGGCACCGCCGGCCCGCAGGCGGCGCACGCAGGCCCGGCCGATCCCGCCCGCCGCACCGAGCACCACGACGGAAGCCTCCATGGCCCACCCCTTTCTTTCCCGGAGAAACTATCAGCACAATTCCCTGGCCCCAAGATCGGCGGTCGGCTAGCGTGCGGGTACGTGACCTCACCGAACGCATTCCAGGCCCTGAAGTCCGGCGCCCTGACCGGCGCCGAGCAGCTCCGCGAGCTGTACGAGCAGCCGGGCGACCACGCCCGGCGCAAGCAGGTGGACAGCCTGCACGACAGCGCCCGCCGGCTGATCGGCTGCTCCTCGCTGGTGCTGATGGCCAGCACCGGAGCGGACGGCAGCTGCGACGTCACCCCGCGCGGCGGCCCGCCCGGCTTCGTCTCGGTGCTCGACGACCGCACCCTGGCCATCCCGGACGCCACCGGCAACAAGCGGCTGGACAGCCTGCACAACATCGTCGCCACCGGCCGGGTCGGGCTGCTCTTCGTCGTCCCCGGCCGGGACAGCACGCTCCGGGTCAACGGCAGCGCCTTCGTCTCGGCCGACCCGGAGCTGCTGGCCCGGCTCACCCCCGTCGGCAAGCCGCCCCGCAGCGCGGTCGTGGTGGGCGTCGAGGAGGTCTACGGCCACTGCCCCAAGGCCTTCCTACGCGGCGCCGCCTGGAAGCCCGCACAGTGGCTCGCCCCGGACGCCGCCCCCAGCTCGGCGGAGGTGACCCTCTCCCATCTGCGCGACCCCGCACTGACCATCGAGATGATCGAGCAGAACGAACGCGAGGCACTGCTGCACCGCTACGAGTGACCCACCGCCCGGCCCCGAGCAGGGTGGCGACGACCGGGCTGCCGAGGAGCTGACCACGCTGGCCGACCTGCTCCGCGGACTCGGCCGCACCCTGCCCTGAGCCCGCCCCAGCCTGCCGTTCCACGTTCCAGCCGTGAGCGCGAGGCCGGTGCGGCCGGTGCGCCAGTCGCTCGTGACATCCTGTGGCGGTGCTACTGACCAGCGATGACCGCAGTATTGAGCTGCGACCCGTGGGCTACCAGTTCGCCGCGACGAACGGTGACTCCTACGACGACAACTGGCTCGTCATCGGTGGCAGGGTGACGACCCCCGAAGGCCGTTGGACTTTCAGCGATCCAGCCCTGCTGACCGACGAGGGCCGACGGTTGTCCCGTTGGCTACGGGCTGCCGCCGGGGGAAGGATCGCCGTGGCCCAGCGGGACGGGGAAGGCGAGTGGACGCCGTCCCTGACGTTCATCGAACCGATCCTGGCCTTCAGTCTGGCCGGCCGCACCGACGGGTCGGTGACGGTCCGGGTCCATCTGTCGCTCGAGGCCTCGCCGCCATGGCGGCCGGACATCGAGGGCGACCTGACCCCGTACGAGCTGGAGATCGAGCTCACCGGGGCCGGACTGCTGAGTGCGGCCGACGAATGGGACCGTCAGTTGCAGGCCTTCCCCGCCCGTTGACCGGTGCCGACCTGTGCGGCGGGGCCTGGTGCCCTGGCCAGGGTGTTCGGGGTGATCTTCGCGCAGTGGGCGACGGCCCGGCCGTGTGGACGGGTCCTTCACGGACGCGCCAACGTGCAGTTGGCCCGCCCCCAGCGGATCGACGTCGTCCCGCTCGCAGATCAGCAGGTACTCGGCCAGGCCCCGCACGTAGGCTCGGCCGGCCGCTCAGACCGAGGCGTGCTCCTGCTCCTCCTCGAACAGGCGGGCCGCGATCGACTCGATCGCCCGGTCCAGGCTGGCCCGGTCGTCGGGGTCGGTGACGTCCCAGTCGTCCAGGTGGTGGCCGAGCCAGCGGCGCCAGGCCTCGGAGAGGCGGTCCACCTCGGCCCGGCCGGCCGGGGTGAGGTCGAGCCGACCGGCTTCGGCGGTGGCGTAGCCGGTCCGGACGGCCCGGTCGAAGGTCGGCTCCAGTACGTCGCCGGGCAGGTGGTGGGCGACCGCGATCGACTCCACGTCCGCGCCGCCGGTGAACCGGCCGCGCCAGTAGATCTGGCCAAGTGCCCAGGCCTGGGCGGGCGGCAGGCTGCTGCCGGAGTCCGCCAGGATCTGCTTCCCGACGCCGGGACGGCCCTTGGCCTTGCGCAGCAGGTTGGCCAGCGCCCGCTCCAACTGCTTGTCCGCGTCGGCGGTGTCCGGCGCGCCGAAGCCCTCACCGAGGTCGGAGGCGGCCGCCCTGGCGCTGTCGCGCAGCGGCACCTCCTTGAGGAACCAGGCCACCACGAAGCCCACCAGGGCGACCGGAACGACCCACTGGAACACGTAGTTGACGGTGTCCGCGTACGCGGTGATGAACGGCGCAGCCTGCTCCGGCGTGAGCGCGTCCAGCCCGGCCGGGCTGGACGCCGCCCCCGGCGGCACGCTCGGCTGCTCGGCCGCCGCCCGGGCCAGCCTGGGCGTCAGCTGGTTGCCGAACAGGGTGCCGAAGACGGCGGTGCCGAACGCGCTGCCGAGGGTCCGGAAGAACGTCACGCCCGAGGTGGCGGTGCCCAGTTCGTGGTACGGCACGGTGTTCTGCACCGCGATGGTGAGCACCTGCATGGCCAGCCCGATGCCGAGGCCGAACACGAACATGTAGAGCGACTCCAGCCACACCCCGGTGCCGGGGCCCATGGTGGACATGGTCCAGAGCCCGACCGCCATCACCCCGGTGCCCAGGATCGGGAAGATCCGGTACCGGCCGGTGCGGCTGACCACCACGCCGGAGAGCATCGAGGTGCCGAGCAGCCCGACCACCATCGGCAGCGTCCGCACGCCCGACATGGTGGCCGAGACCCCGTCCACGAACTGGAGGTAGGTGGGCAGGTAGGTCATCGCGCCGAGCATCGCGAAGCCGACGATGAAGCTGAGGATCGAGCAGACCGTGAAGACCGAGTTCCGGAACAGGTGCATCGGCAGCATCGGTTCCTTGGCCCGCAGCTCGACCAGCACGAAGGCGGCCAGCAGCAGCACCGAGCCGACGAACAGGCCGATGATCACCGGTGAGCCCCAGGCGTACTCGTTGCCGCCCCACTCCAGGCCGAGCACCAGGCCGGAGGCGCCGAGCGCCACCAGCACGATGCCGGCGTAGTCGATCACCGGGCGGACCGCCGCCTTGACCGAGGGGATGGTGGAGGCCGCCATCGCCACCATCACGATCGCGATCGGCACGTTGACGTAGAAGCACCAGCGCCAGGAGGCGTGGTCGGTGAACAGGCCGCCCAGGGTGGGGCCGACCACGGTGGTGACGCCGAAGACCGCGCCCAGCGCGCCCTGGTACTTGCCGCGCTCGCGCAGCGGGATCACGTCCGCGATCAGGGCCATCGCGGTGACCATCAGACCGCCGCCGCCGATGCCCTGCACCGCGCGGCCGATGATCAGCAGCATCATCCCGTTGGCGGCGCCCGAGACGATCGAGCCGACGATGAAGACCACCGCGCTCAGCTGGAACACGATCTTCCGGCCGAACAGGTCGCCGAACTTGCCGACCAGCACGGTGGCCACCGTCTCGGCCAGCAGGTAGGCGGTCACCACCCAGGCCATGTGCCCGCCGCCGCCCAGGTCGGCGACGATGGTCGGCAGGGCGGTGGAGACGATCGTCTGGTCCAGCGCGGCCATCAGCATGCCGAGCACGATGGTCGCGAAGACCACGTTGGTCTGACGGCGGCTCAGGGCGGGCGGTGCCTTGGGTGGGTCGGCTACTGCGGTGGCGGACAAGCTCCCGGGCCTCCCGAATCGGCGTACAGGTAACCCCCACCCTTGGCCCCGCCGGGAGTTGACGCCACCGCAGGCGCCAGGACGGGTGACGGCGCGCCGCTGCTACTGCTGCTGCTCCATCGCGGCCGTGTCCATCCAGACGTACTCCCAGTGGTGGCCGTCCAGGTCGTAGAAGCTGCGGCTGTACATGAAGCCCAGGTCCATCGGGTCGCCGGCCGGGCTCGCCCCGGCGGCCATCGCCCGGTCCACCCGGGTGTCGACCTCGGCCCGGTCCTCGGCGCTCAGCGCGATGATCGCCTCGGTGCTCTTCGTCGCGTCGACGACCGCCTTCTTGGTGAAGTCCTTGAACCGGGCCTCGGTGAGGAGCATCGCGTAGATGGTGTCGCTGATCACCAGACAGCTCGCGTGCTCGTCGGTGAACTGCGGATTGAACGAGTACCCCAGCGCCTCGAAGAACCGGACCGCCTTGCCGAGGTCCGAGACGGAGAGGTTGACGAAGATCTGTGTGGCCATGGACGGGCTCTCCTCCGTGCGGTGCCGACGACGGCCGGCGGGGGCTGACGGGTGCTCAGCGGGTCGGGCCGAGCGCTTCCGAGCCTGGCACCACCCGCCGCCGACCGCCTCCCGACCGTCCCCCGAACCGCCGCCGACCGCCGCCTGCACCGGCCCCGGTCAGCCGGTCGTGACCCGGGTGTCCAGAGCGGTCTGCAGCCAGTGGTGGGTGGCGCCCATGGTGGGCTCCGGGGAGCCGGAGACCTCGGCGGTGAGCTTCCAGTAGCGGCCCATCACCGCGTCCTCGCTCTGCCCCAGCAGGCCGCTGAGCTGCTGCCGGAACGCCGGGGTGTCGCGCAGCCCGCGCGAGTCGGCGTAGGCGGCGACGAAGCAGTCCACCGCCTGCTCCCCCGGCGGCCGGTAGGCCAGCAGGTCCGTCCTGGCCAGCGCGTACGCCTCGGCCAGTCCGTCGTAGAACACCTCCGGCCGGTACCCCTCCTCGTGCGGCGGGGCCGGGCGGCAGTCGGCCCGGTTGACCCCGTCGGCCAGCGCGTGCAGCCGGGCGAAGGCCAGCACCTGGGCCGGGGTCGGATCGGCCGGGGGCTGCGGCACCGCCGCGTCGAGGATCGAGGAGACCAGCCGCGCGGGCATCCGCAGCGGCAGCAGCCGGCGCCAGAACAGGGCGATCGCGGACGTGTTCGGCGGGGTGCTGACGGCGCCGATCAGCCGGAGCCGGTCGGTGCGCTCCTCGGCGGTGCAGTCCTGGATCAGCTGCAGCGCGGACTCCCGCCAGCGCAGTGCCGTCAGCTGCGAGCCGAGCTCCTTCAGCTGGCCGGCGATGACGTCCTCCAGCACCTCCTCGCGTTCGAGCACCCGGCTGACGTCGGCGACCGGCAGGTCGAGGGTGCGCAGCGAGCGGATCAGGTTGAGGCGGTCGAGCGCCTCGGGGCCGTACCGGCGGTGGCCGCCGCTGCTGCGGGCCGCCTCCGGCAGCAGGCCCTGGTCCGAATAGAAGCGGACCGTCTTGACTGTGACCCCCGCGCGCTCGGCGAGTTCTCCGATGCTCCACATGCCCCAAGCATGTCATCACTTGAATCTCCCTCAGGGGGAGCTCCTACCGTACGGACCGGAGCGGACGGCCGGAACGGCGGTCCGGCCGGCTGATCGTGTGACAAGCGGAGGAGACCGATCATGACTGCTTTCATCCTGGTGTCGGAGAGCTTCACCGGTGGCCCGGTCTGGCAGGACGTGACCGAGCGGCTGCTGGCCTCGGGCGCCGAGGTGCACCCGGCCACCCTCACCGGCATGGGCGACCGCCGGGACCAGGCGGGCCCCGGCACCGACCTGGAGACGCACATCGCGGACGTGGTGCGGCTGATCGACGAGGCCGCCGCACCCGAGCTGGTGCTGGTCGGCCACGGCTACGGCATCCACCCGGTGCTCGGCGCCGCCGACCGCAGGGCGGAGCGGGTCGCCCGGATCGTCTACCTGGACGCGGGCATGCCGCAGCACGGCGACGCCGCCATCGCCCTGATCCAGGACGCGGCGGTCCGGGAGGAGCTGACCGCCCCGGCCGGCGACGGCTGGACCCTCCCGTCCCCGGCCGCCGACGAGTGGCAGCGCTGGGGCAGCACCGAGGGCCTCGCCCCGGCCGACCTGGACCGGCTGACCGCGCTCGCCGCGCCGCAGCCCCGGGCCACCCTGACCCAGCCGCTCGAACTCTCGGGCGCGGTCGCCGCGGTGCCGACCAGCGGGATCATCTGCACCGCGAGCGGACTGAGCATCGCGGTGATCGAGCACCTGGTGACCGCGGGCCCGCCGCAGTTCCGGGTGCTCGCCGACCCCCGGGTGGGCTTCTTCGAGCTCCCCACCGGGCACTGGCCGATGCTCTCCTGCCCGGCCGAGCTGGCCGACACGCTGCTGGCGGCGGCCGCCGGGGAGGGGCACCGGATCGCCGCGCCGGCCGAGGAGGTGCCGATGTTCCTGCGGCCGTTCCTGCTGGACCTGCCGGAGTACCCGCGCGAGCGGATCGGCCGGGTCGACCTCCACCTGCCCGAGGCGGACGGGCCCCGCCCCGCCGTCGTGTTCGTCCACGGCGGCCCGCTCCCGGCCGACCTCGAGCCGATGCCGCGCGACTGGCCGCAGTACCTCGGGTACGGCCGGTACGCCGCGAGCCAGGGCGTGGTCGGGGTGACGGTGGATCACCGCCTGCACGGGCTGGCCGACTACGACCAGGCTGCCCAGGACATCGCCGAGGCGGTGGAGCTGGTCCGCGCCGACCCGCGCGTGGACGGGGACCGGGTCGCGGTCTGGTTCTTCTCCGGCGGCGGGCTGCTCAGCACCGACTGGCTCTCCGCGCCGCCGTCCTGGCTGCGCTGCCTGGCCGCCACCTACCCGGTGCTGGCGGCGCTGCCGAGCTGGAGCATCGTCGACCCCCGGTTCGCGCCCGCGAAGGCGGTCGGCGGCGCCGGCCGGCTGCCGGTCGTGCTGACCCGGGCGGGCCTGGAGGACCCCGAGATCGACGTCACGATCGAGGCGTTCCTGACGGCCGCTCAGGAGGCCGGTACGGCCGTCGAGGTGGTCGACGTGCCCAACGGCCACCACGGCTTCGAGGTGCTCGACCACACCGAGGAGTCCGTGCGGGCGGTCGAGCAGGCGATGCGCACCGTCCTGGGACACCTGCGGTCGCACTGAGCCGGCGGGACCCGGCCTGACCCGGCCTCAGGAGGGCGTATCCCCCGCCGGTGCGGCGCGGTTCTGGTACAGCTGGAGCCTGCCCGTAGGAGTCGAGGAGAGGTGCCGTCGATGCCACTGCTGGAGCCGGACCCGGAGGCCCTGCGGCCGACCACCCTGGCGGCCCCCGCCCACGACCGCCTCGGGGCGGAGCGGGCGGGCGGCACCCCGGTGGAGCTGCGACAGGGGCTGGAGGCGCTGCTCGGCTCGGGCAAGGTGCTGAGCAAGGTGTCGGACCTGGTGCGGTACGCCTCGGACGCCAGCCCGTACCGGTTCGTGCCGCAGGTGGTGGTGCTGGCCGAGACGGTGGCGGACGTGTCGGCGGTGTTCGGGTACGCGCACCGGCACGGTCGGCACGTGGTCCTGCGGGCGGCCGGCACCAGTCTCAACGGGCAGGCGCAGGGCGAGGACATCCTGGTCGACGTCCGGCGGCACTGGGCGGGCATCGAGGTCGAGGGCGAGCGGGCCAGGATCAGGCCGGGCACCACGGTGGCCCGGGCCAACGCCACCCTGGCGCGGCACGGGCGGGTGCTCGGCCCCGACCCCGCCAGTGCGATCGCCTGCACGCTGGGCGGGGTGGTGGCGAACAACTCCTCCGGGATGACTGCGGGCACCACCCGCAACTCGTACCGCACGCTCGCCTCGCTCACCGTCGTGCTGCCCTCCGGCACCGTGGTCGACACCGCCGCCCCGGACGCCGACCGGCTGCTGACCGAGCGTGAACCGGCGCTCAGCGCGGGGCTGTTGGCGCTGAAGGCGGAGATCGAGGCCGACCCGGCGCTGGTGCGGCGGATCCGGGCCAAGTACGAGATCAAGAACACCAACGGCTACCGGCTGGACGCCTTCCTCGACGCCTCGACCCCGGCCGGCATCCTGCGCGGGCTGATGGTCGGCTCCGAGGGGACCTTCGGCTTCATCGCCGAGACGGTCTTCGACACCCTGCCGCTGCACCGGCTGGTCTCGGCCGCGCTGCTGTTCTTCCCCTCGCTGCGCGCGGCGGCCGCCGCCGTTCCCGCGTTCAACGAAGCAGGCGCGCTGGCGGTGGAGTTGATGGACGGCAACACCCTGCGGGCCTCGGCCGCCGTGCCGGGCGTACCGGCCGACTGGGCCGGGCTGCCGAAGGAGACCGCCGCGCTGCTGGTGGAGTTCCGCGCCCCGGACGAGGCGGCGCTGGCGGCGGCCGAGTCGGTGGCGGCCGGGCTGCTCGCCGGGCTGCCGCTGATCACGCCGGTCGCCTCGGCGACCAACGCCTTCACCCGCGACCCGGCTGCCGTCGGCGGGTACTGGAAGGCCCGCAAGGCCTTCGTCAGCGCGATCGGTTCGGCCCGCCCGCCGGGCACCACCCTGATCACCGAGGACGTCGCCGTCCCGCCGTCCCGACTCGCGGAGGCCTGCGAGGCGCTGCTCGCGCTCCAGGCCGAACACGGTTTCGACGCCGCCGTGGCCGGGCACGCCGCGCACGGCAACCTGCACTTCCTGCTCGCCTTCGACCCGGCCCGGCAGGACGACCTGGACCGGTACGCCGCCTTCATGGCCGCGTTCTGCGAGCTGACGGTGCGGCGGTTCGACGGCTCGCTCAAGGCCGAGCACGCGACCGGGCGCAACCTCGCACCGTTCCTGGAGCTCGAATGGGGCCCGCAGGCGACCGAGTTGATGTGGCGCACCAAGCGCCTGTTCGACCCGAACGGCATCCTGGCGCCCCGGGTGGTGCTGGACCGCGACCCGGCGGCCCATCTGCGCGGGCTGAAGACCATCCCCCGGGTGGAGGCGATCGCCGACCCGTGCATCGAGTGCGGCTTCTGCGAACCGACCTGCCCGAGCGGCGACCTCACCACCACCCCGCGCCAACGGATCGTGCTGCGCCGTGAGTTGATGCGCCAGCCGGCCGACTCCCCGGTCGGGTCCGAGCTGCTGGCCGCGTACGGCTACGACGCCGTGGACACCTGCGCGGGCGACTCCACCTGCCGGCTGGCCTGCCCGGTGGGCATCGACACCGGGGCGCTGATGAAGGAGTTCAGGCACCAGCGGCACTCGCCGCGCGAGGAGCGCACCGCCGCCAAACTGGCCGAGCACTTCGGGGCGGTGGAGCGCTCGGCCAGACTCGCGGTCGGCGCGGCCGAGCGGATCGGCGACCGGCTGCTGGAGTCGGTGACCGGCGCCGCCCGGAGGGCCGTCCGCCCCGACCTGGTGCCCGCCTGGCTGCCCGCGCTCCCCGGCGCGGCGGAGCGCACCATGCCGCCGACCACCCGGCCGGGCGCCGCCGCCGTCTACTACCCCGCCTGCGTGAACCGGATCTTCGGCGAACCGAAGGGCCATCAGGGACCGACCCTGCCCGAGGCCCTGGTCGCGGTCTCGGCCCGGGCCGGTCGGCCGGTCTGGATCCCGTCCGACCTGACCGGCACCTGCTGCGCCACCATCTGGCACTCCAAGGGCTACGACCGGGGCAACGTGGTGATGGCCAACCGGATCGTCGAGGCCGCCTGGGGCTGGACGGCCGGCGGCCGGCTCCCGCTGGTGGTGGACGCCTCCTCCTGCACGCTCGGCATCGCGCACGAGGTGGTCCCGTACCTGACCGCGCGCAACCGTGAACTGCACGCCGAGCTGACGGTGCTGGACTCGATCGTCTGGGCGGCCGAACTGCTGCCCGCGCTAAAGGTGCTGCGGACGGTGGAGTCGGCCGTGCTCCACCCGACCTGCTCGATGCGGCACCTCGGCGACGAGGAGCAGCTGCGGACGGTGGCGGCGGCCTGCGCGGACGAGGTGGTGACGCCGGACGACGCGGGCTGCTGCGCCTTCGCGGGCGACCGGGGCATGCTGCACCGGGAGTTGACCGAGTCGGCCACCGAGCGGGAGGCCGCCGAGGTGACGGCCCGTCCGTTCTCGGCCCATCTCTCCGCCAACCGGATGTGCGAGGTCGGCATGGAGCACGCCACCGGCCGGCCGTACCACTCCGTCCTGCTCGAACTGGAGCGGGCGACCCGACCCTAGGGCTTCCTTGGATATGGTTAGGCTAACCTAACTCCAGGAGCCCGGATGTCCTCCCCGTCGTCGGCCACCACCCTCGCCCCGGCCCCGATCCGTCCGGCGGTCGGGGTCGACGCCCACGCCCTGTTCGCCCTCTCCGCGCCCTTCATCCGCTCCGGCGCGCTCCGCCGACGGAGCGTCGCCGACTACCGCACGGCGGCGGCCGACTTCCTGGTCTCCCCCGGGCCCGCCGGGCTGCTGGGCTGCGTCGCGCTCGGCGGGCTGCCGGACGGGGCCGCCGTGCTCTACAACTTCTGCGTGCACGGCGCCCGCCAGGGCACCGGCCTGGGCTCCGCACTCCTCGACGCCCTGCTCCACCGCGCCGACGGCCGTCCGCTCTACACCGCCACCACCGGCTCCGCCCGGCTCTTCCACCACTACGGCTTCACCGAGATCCCGGCCCGGCTGGCCCCGCCCGGCTGGGCCGCCGGCCTCGACCCGGCCCGCAACTCCCGGGTCTACCTGCGCACCTGACCCGCTCCGCCGATCGGCTCCGTTAATGGTTTGCCAGTCGGGCCACCGCTGAGGATCATGCCCACGTGACCGACGAACCCCAGCGATGGACCCAGGCCAGCGTCTACCCCGACATGTGGGCGGACCCGGACGACGACCCGCGCGACAACGGGGTGGTCCCGGAGGGCGAGCTCGCCACCCTCCAGGACTACCTGACCAACTACCGGCACACCCTGCGGATGAAGTGCGAGGGCCTGACCCCGGAGCAGCTCGCCACCCGGTCGGTGCCCCCGTCGACCATGTCCCTGCTGGGCCTGGTCCGCCACCTCGCCGAGGTGGAGCGGGACTGGCGCACCTGGGTGCTGCCGGACGTGCCGGAGCCGAAGCTGTACGGCGTCCGGGACGGCGACTTCGACGGAGCCGTCGCCGAACCGGCGGTGGTGGCGGGCGCGTTCACCGACCTGGCACGCGAACAGGCCGCGACGGACGCACTGCTGGACCGGTACCCGGACCTGGGCGAGCGGGTGGGGAAGGACGACATCTCCATCCGCGAGCTGCTGGTCCACCGGGTCGAGGAGTACGCCCGCCACTGCGGGCACGCCGACCTGCTGCGCGAGTGCGTCGACGGCCGGGTCGGGCAGTAGGGCTCACCCCTGCTCCCCCGGCCGCTTCCCCCTCTCCCCTCCCCGGGCCAGCCGCTCCCGGGCGCTGGCGCCGCGCCGCTCGATCGGCAGCACGCCGGTCGCGGCCGCCAGGCCGTACGGCGGCATGTCCCCGTAGATCGACTCGTACGAGCCGGGCTGCACGATGTAGGTCTCGTGCCAGAGGCCGACGTGCTGACCGGAGTTCTTCTCGAAGCGGTTGATCAGCGCCCAGGCCCGGCGGTGCCGCCGGTCCGGTGCGGCGGCGTACGCCATCAGCTTGTCCATCGACTCCCAGTACTGGACCAGGTAGTAGGTGCGCGGCGAGCCCGTGAGCAGCTGACCGCCCATCAGTCCGCTGTCCGGGTCCTTGGAGAGCTCGCGCAGCATCCCCGGCATGGACAGGGCGACGGGCAGCCAGTGGTGCGGCGCCCAGAAGTGGTTGATCCGCATGCCGAGCAGGAAGAGGACGACCTCGCCCTCGGCAGCAGCGGTGGTACGGCCGGGATTCGGCTTCGTGAACACGGCACCCCCTGTGATCGGGCAGTGCGCCGCTGCGCCCGCCCATGATTGGATAGCCTGGCTATTCAACAGATGGGATAGTGGCACTATTCAATGAGGGGCACAAGGGATGCGACTGTCCGACCTGAGCGAGCAGAGCCAGGTCTCGATCGCCACGATCAAGTACTACCTGCGCGAAGGACTGCTGCCGCCGGGCCACTTGGTGAACACCACCCAGGCCGACTACGACGAGTCGCACCTGCGCCGGCTGCGCCTGGTCCGGGCGATGGTCCAGGTCGGACGGATCCCGGTGGCCACCGTCCGCGAGGTGCTGACCCAGGTGGACGACGAGTCGCTGAGCCGCACCATCCGCCTGGGCGCCGCGCTCTGGGCCCTCCCCCGGCCGGCCGAGCCGGAGCCCGAGGACCCGGCCGTGCTCGCCGCCCGCCGCGAGGTCGACCTGACGCTGGCCCGGATCGGCTGGAACGACGCCGCCGAGATCGGTGAACTCTCACCCATCTACCGCGAGTTGATCACCTCGGTGGCCACCCTCAACCGGCTCGGCTACCCCCTGGACGCGGACGACCTCACCCCGTACGCCGAGCAGATGGAGCAGACCGCCGCGCACGACCTCGACCGGATGGAGCGCCACACCACCCCCGTCGAACAGGTGGAGTCCGCCATCGTCTCGGCCGTCCTGTTCGAACCCGTGCTGCTCAGCCTCCGCCGGCTGGCCCAGGAACAGGAGGCCACCCGCCGGTTCGGCCTATGAGAGGCCCGGCCGGCGGTGTCGATCCGCCGCCGGGCGGTTCGACCTAGGGGTGACGGCGCACCGACGGGGTGCGCGGGATCCGGAACGGAGCATCGCCATGGGCAAGCTGATCCACTTTGTGCACCAGTCGCTGGACGGCTTCATCGAGGGGCCGAAGGGCGAGTTCGACTGGCCCCGGATGGGCCCGGAGCTCTCCGCGTACTCGCAGGAACTGACCGGCGGCGACAAGGTGTTCCTGTACGGGCGGGTGGTCTGGGACATGATGGCGGGCTACTGGCCGCAGGCCGAGCAGCACTCGACGCACGAGCACGACCTGGCCTTCGCCCCGGTCTGGCGGGCCGCCCCCAAGGTGGTCGTCTCCCGCACGCTGGAGCGGGCGGACTGGAACACCCGGGTGATCGGCGAGAACGTGGTGGCGGAGCTCACCGCGCTCAAGGACTCCGGCCTCACCCTGCTGCTGTTCGGCGGCTCCGAACTCGCCGGGTACCTCACCGAGCACGGGCTGATCGACGAGTACCGGGTCTTCGTCCACCCGGTGGCGCTGGGCGGCGGCAAGCCGGCCTTCCGTCCGCAGCAGCACCGGATCGGCCTCGAACTGGTCGAGTCCCGGGTCCTGGACGGCGAGGTGGTGCTGCTCCGCCACCGGCCCACTCCGACCGACTGACGGTCGGACAGGCACCCGCCCCCGGGCGGACGGTGCCACCCTGGAGGCATGTTCCGCCACTCCGAGAAACTCCGCCGCCTGGCCGACCGGGACGGCGTCACGGTCCACAGTGCCACCCCCCTCGGGCCGCCCGAGCGGTGGTCGGTGCGCCTGGCCCTGCCCCCGGCACCACCGACCGCCCCGTGGGCCTTCCAGGCCCCGGGCGAGGAACCGCCCCAGGTCGGGGACGTGCTGGAGCAGTGGCTGGGCATCGCGTCCGGGCAGCACCCCCCGCTCGCCGCTCCCGAGGCCGAACAGGCGGCGCTCCGGGCCGAGTTGGTCCTGCTGCTCGGCGACCGGCTCCCCGAGTACCACCGCGCGGCCGGGCTCGGGTGATCGACGGCCGACCGGTCGGTGCCCCCCTGCTGACCAGGCCAGGACCGGCCCCGGGACACCGCTCGGTAGGATCGGCGGCATGGACGGTGACGCCGGGTGGCTGGACGAGCGCGAGGACGAGGTCTGGCGCACCTTCTTCGACATGCAGGTGCTGTTCTGGCGGCGGCTCACCCACCAGCTCCAGCAGGAGACCGGTCTCTCGGAGCCGGACTTCGCCATCCTGACCGCCCTCGCGAAGGCCCCCGAAGGCCGACTCCGCCCGTTCGAGCTGAGCGGTGTGATCCAGTTCGAGAAGAGCCGCTTGCACCATCAGCTGACCCGCATGGTCGGGCGCGGCCTGGTCACCCGTGACGCCTGCCCCGACACCTCCCGGGGCGCCGTGGTCACCCTGAGCCCGCAGGGGCGGGCCGCCATCACCGAGGCGATCCCCCGCCGGGCCGAGCACATCCGCCGCTGGCTCACCGGCCCGCTGGACGACGGCCAGCTCGACGCGCTCGGGCAGATCTCCGCGACGATGCTCGCCGCGCTGCGCACGGACGGCCCGGACACCGGGTACGACTGCGAGGCCTAGCCCGTCCGCTCCTTTCCCCCAGATGTCCTGACGTCACGTCAGGACATCGCTGTGTTGCGCCCGATGAACAATCGCCCCGGAGCGGCTCTGGCTCTCGTCGCCGGTTGACGTATCAACCCGCGCGAGCACATTCTGGGGTGACACATCAACCCGATGCATCACAGGGGGAACCATGCCCAAGATCGCCGTCATCGCCGGAAGCGTCCGCCCCGGCCGGGTCACCCGGGCCGTCGCCGAGTGGGTCACCGAGAGCGCGGCCGGCCGGCCGAACGCCGAGTACGAGCTGGTCGACCTCGCCGACCACCCGCTTCCCGCCTACGACGAGGCCACGCCGCCCCAGCTCAAGCAGTACCAGGGCAGCCACACCGTCCAATGGGCGGCGAAGATCGCCGAGTTCGACGGGTTCGTCTTCGTCACGCCGGAGTACAACCACAGCATCCCCGCTGCCCTGAAGAACGCGCTCGACTTCATCTACGGCGAATGGAACAACAAGGCGGCGGCCTTCGTCAGCTTCGGCGGGACCGGCGGCGTGCGCGCCGTGGAGCACCTCCGCCAGATCGCCTCCGAGCTCCAGCTCGCCACCGTCCAGGCCCAGTTGGCACTGCCCATCGGGGTCGACTTCCCCGAGTACCCGGCCTTCTCCCCGACCTCCACCCGCAAGGACGAACTCGTCCGAGTGCTGGACCAGTTGGAGTCCTGGTCGGCCGCCCTGGCCTCCGTCCGGGGGTAGCGGCACACCACCGGCCGCCCGGCACGCCGTCCGCCGACCCACGGGGGTGGGGCCGGACCCGGCGCCACCCGCCGGGCGGCCGGCTCACCGACCCGGGGCGTCGGCGCGGGCCGCGGCGCTCGGCCCGGAGGCCGGACCGGCTACCTGCTGCCGACCCGTACGGCCGGGGCCTGCGCCGGGTCCGGGACGACCAGGGTGCCGGTGCAGTCGGCGGTGAAGGCCTGGAGCAGGCTGTGCCGGATCCGGCCGTCCAGCACCCTGGCCGTGCCGACACCCGCTCGGACGGCGCGCAGGCAGGCTTCCATCTTGGGGAGCATGCCGGTGGCCAACTCGGGGAGCAGGCAGTCGAGTTCGCTGGCCGTCAGCCGGTCGATCACCGAGGCGGGGTCGGGCCAGTCGGCGTACAGGCCCTCGACGTCCGTCAGCACCACCAGCTGGGCGGCCCCCAGCGCGACCGCAAGCGCGGCGGCGGCGGTGTCCGCGTTGACGTTGTAGACGTGGCCGTCGGTGCCGCGCGCGATCGAGGAGACGACCGGGATCCGGCCGTCCGCGATCAGCGCCTTGACCGCGCCCGCCTCGACGTTGACGATGTCGCCGACCAGGCCGATGTCGACCTGCTCGCCGTCCACCACCGCGTACCGCTTCACCGCCGTCATGGTGTGCGCGTCCTCGCCGGTCATCCCGACCGCCCACGGGCCGTGCTCGTTGACCAACCCGACCAGCTCGCGCTGGACCTGGCCCGCCAGCACCATCCGGACCACGTCCATGGTCTCCGGCGTGGTGACCCGCAGACCGGCCGTGAAGGAGGACTCCAGGCCGAGCCGGCCCAGCTGCGCGCTGATCTGCGGGCCACCGCCGTGCACCACCACCGGATGCAGGCCGGCCTGCCGGAGCAGGACCACGTCGGCGGCGAAGGCGGCCTTCAACTCCTGGTCCACCATGGCGTTTCCGCCGAACTTGACCACCACGGTGCGGCCGCGGAGGCGCTCCAGTGACGGCAGCGCCTCCAGCAGACCAGCGCGACTGCTCAAAGCTCCCCCAAAACCCGACGTGGACCGACCGGAGTCGATCAGGTAAGGCTTACCTTACCTGTCTGTGGTGCGAGCCGTCACCACTGCGGGCAACTCCGCCTCGCCGGCCGCCTGCTGCGGCAGCGCGACGACCTGTCGCCGGGTCAGCCGACTCGCGATCGGCTCCATCCAACGGGCCGCGAGCGGCCCGAGGATGACGAGCAGGAGAACGTAGGCGGTCGCCAGCGGGCCGAGCTCGGGTTCGATCCCGGCCGTGACCGCGAGGCCCGCGATGACGATCGAGAACTCGCCCCGGGCCACCAGCGCGCCACCGGCCCGCCAGCGGCCCCGGGCCCCGATCCCGGCCCGGCGGGCCGCCCAGTAACCGGTGGCCACCTTGGTCAGCATCGTCACCACGGCCAGCGCGGCCGCCGGGAGCAGCACCGGCGGAATGCTCGCCGGGTCGGTGTTCAGCCCGAAGAAGACGAAGAACACCGCCGCGAACAGGTCCCGCAGCGGGCTGAGCAGCGTGTGCGCCCCCTCCGCCGCCTCGCCCGAGAGGGCGATGCCGACCAGGAACGCGCCCACCGCCGCCGAGACCTGGAGCTGCTGAGCGAGGCCGGCCACCAGCAGGGTCAGGCCGAGGACGACCAGCAGCAGCTTCTCCGGGTCGTCGTGGCTGACGAAGCGTGAGATCAGCCGCCCGTACCGGAGCGCGACGAACAGCACCGCGCCCGCCGTGGCGAGCGCCACCGCCAGCGTGATGCTCCCGGCGACCAGGCCGACGCCCGCCAGCAGGGCGGTCAGGATGGGCAGGTAGACCGCCATCGCCAGGTCCTCCAGCACCAGGATGCTGAGGATCACCGGCGTCTCCCGGTTGCCGAGGCGCCCGAGGTCGCCCAGCACCTTGGCGATCACCCCGGACGAGGAGATCCAGGTGACACCCGCCAGCACCACGGCGGCCACCGGTCCCCAGCCGAGCAGCAGCGCCATGCCCGCGCCGGGGAGCGCGTTCAGCGCGAAGTCCACGATCCCGGCGGGGTACTGGGTCTTCAGGTTGGTGACCAGGTCGGTCGCGGTGTACTCCAGGCCGAGCATCAGCAGCAGCAGGATCACGCCGATCTCGGCGCCGGTGGCGACGAACTCCTCACTGTGGCTCAGCGGCAGCAGGCCGCCGTGCCCGAAGGCCAGCCCGCCGAGCAGGTAGAGCGGTATCGGGGACTGCTGGTAGCGGCCGGCCAGCCGGCCGAGCAGGCCCAGCACCAGGATGATGCCGCCGAGTTCGATGAAGGTGGTGGCCGTGTGCACCGGCGCTCACTCCCTTTCCAGGATCGCGGCGGCGGTGTCGACGCCCTCGCGGGTGCCGATCACGATCAGCGTGTCGCCCCCGGCCAGCCGGAAGTCCGGCGTCGGCGAGGGGATCGCGTCGGTCCGGCGCAGCACCGCGACGATCGATGCGCCGGTGGCCGTCCGCAGCCGGGTCTCGCCCAGCAGCCTGCCGTTCCACCGGGAGGCCGCCCCGAGCGGGATGCGCTCGGCCACCAGGCCGAGGTCGGTGGTGTGCAGCAGGCCGGGGTTGTGGTGCGCGGGCATCAGCGCGTCCGCGACGGCGGCCGCCTCCGGGCCGGTCAGGTGGAGCGCGAGTGCGCAGGCGTCCGGGTCGTCGGCCCGGTAGGCGTTCAGGCTGCGCGAGCCGTCCCGGTGGGCGATCACCGAGAGCTGGCGGTGCTCACGGGTCGTCAGGTCGTACTGCACCCCGATCCCGGGCAGTGGGGTGGAACGCAACCGCGGACCGGTCATGGCGGGCCCCTCCTCGGATCAAAAGTCAATGATTGGTAAAGACTTTCCCATACCCGCCCCGCGCGCGTGCCTGCGGACCGGGTACTACGGACCTCGGAACCCGACAGAGAGGACGTCCTCGGCGTTCCCCCCGACCGGCCGCAATCCGTTTGCCTGCGAGCGGGACGGTGGCGATGATCGAGCCTGACCACGACCGTCGGAGGTGCCGGCGGACGCCCCGGGCCGTGGCACCCGACCCGCCCCCAGGAGGAGCTGCGTGAACCCCGAACTGGCCGAGGCCCGAAGCCTGGTGGACTCCGGCGATCCGCAGGGTGCGATGCGCGTGCTGCGGACCGTGGCCGACGGCCTGCCCGCCACCGAGCTCGCACCGCTGGTGGAGCGGCTCGCCCGGACGGTCGGGTTCGACGACCTGGCCGAGGCGGCGGCGCAGCTGGCCTCCGGCCCCGACGGGATCGGTGAGCTGTACGAGTACGCGTACGCCTGCATCGACCGCGGGGCCTCCCAGCTCGCCGTTCCCGCGCTGCGGCAGGCGCTGGCGCTGAGCCTGGACGCGCCGCCGCGCCGACGGCTGTTCAGCCGCCGCAGCTCCGTGCCGACCCCCCGGCAGGTCCTGCTGGAGCTGGCCGTCGCCCTGGAGGACGGGCAGCAGCACGCGGAGGCGGTCACCGTGCTCCAGCAGCACGACCGGCTGATGGCGGACTGGCCGGACCGCTACCTGCTGGTCCACAACGCCGTGATGGACGGCCGGCTCGACCTGGCCCGCCAGGTCTTCGACGGCCTCGGCGAGCCCGACCAGGACTGGCGCGAGCCCGCCGACCGGATCCGCCGCACGCTGGCCCGGGCCGCCGACGCCGTCCCCGCCGACACCGAGGACCTGCGCGGCTGGCACTACACCCTGACCGGCGGCCTGCTCACCACGCTGTCGCCGTACGGCTTCCGGGCCGGGATGACCGGCCGCTGGGCCTACCTGCACGACAGCTTCGACTCCTGCCGGTACGGGCTGGAGCGGCTGCGGGCGGTGCTGGCCGCCACCGACCGCAAGCCCGCCTCGGTCGCCCTGCTGCCGGACCGGGGCAGCCAGGCGCTCGGCCTGGCGGCGGCCCGGCTGCTCGGCCTGCCCGCCGCGCCGTACCGGGCCGGGACGCCGGACGTGCTCGTGGTGGCGTACGACCTGAACGCGTGCGAGCCCGAGCTGGTGGCGCAGCTCCTGGAGCGCGCGGACGGCGAGATCCTGTTCGAGCACGCCACCTGCTGGACCGACACCCCGGCCGTCTCCGCCGACATCTGCACCCTGCTGGCCCAAGTGGCGGTCGCTCCTTGGGAGTCGGGGGTGCACGTGGCCGAGGACGGGGAGCCGGACCAGGCGTCGGGCGACCGGCGCTCGGCCGAGCAGCTGGCCGACGCGATCCTGGCCGCCGGGGCCGAGCCGGACCAGGGCGACGGCGAGACCCCGGCCGACCCGGAGCAGGCGCTGACCGCCTTCGCCCGCCGGGTGGACGGCAGTTGGCTCACCGGCGCCCGGGACCGGATCCGCTCGGCCGGGCCGGTCCGCAGCTCCAGCTTCCGCTGAGAGCGGGGCGCCCTGGCCGAACTGTCAGGACAACCGGCCGAGCAGGCTGGCCAGTTGGACCCGTTCGTCGTCGGTGAGCGGGGCCAGCACGTCCTCCTCCACGGCGGTCAGCTCCTCGGCCAGCTCGGCCAGCAGGGCCCGCCCGGCCGGGGTCACCGAGACGTCTATCCGGCGGCGGTCCCGGGCCGACCGGGTGCAGGCGAGGTAGCCCTCGCCGCCGAGGTCCTCGACCACCTTGACGATGTCGCTCGGGTTGATGTCCAGCCGGGCGGCCAGTTCGCCCTTGGAGAGCGAGCCGGCGGCGACCAGGGCCTCCAGCACGGCCACGTGCCACAGCCGCAGGCCACGCCGCGCCACGCTGGCCGCCAGGCTGGCCCGGGCGGTGCGGCCGGTGCTGGACATCAGATAGGTCGTCAGACCGAGCAGCCGGGTCATCCGGTCGACCGCCCGCCCGGACGCCGGGCGGCGCGGACCACCATCGGGGTGCCGGACTCCGGGTCCTCGACCACCCGGCAGGCCAGGCCGAAGACGTCCTCGACCAGTTCGGCCGTGACCACCGCGGCCGGGGCGCCCTCGGCCACGATCTCGCCGCCGGCCCGCATCACCACCAGGTGGGTGGCGTACCGGCAGGCCTGGTTGAGGTCGTGCAGGACGGCGACCACGGTGTGGCCGCGCTGCTCGTGCAGATCGGCGCAGAGGTCGAGCACGTCGAACTGGTGCGAGATGTCCAGGAAGGTGGTCGGTTCGTCCAGCAGCAGGATCGAGGTCTGCTGGGCCAGCACCATGGCCAGCCAGACCCGTTGGCGCTGCCCGCCCGACAGGTCGTCCACCGGGCGGTCGGCCAGCTCCAGCACGCCGGTCTGCCGCATCGCCTCGGCGACCGCCTGCTCGTCCTCGGTGGACCACTGCCGCAGGAAGCGCTGGTGCGGGTAGCGGCCCCGGGCCACCAGGTCGCCGACGGTGATGCCGTTCGGCGCGCTGGAGGACTGCGGCAGCAGGCCGAGCCGCCGGGCCACCTCGCGCGAGCGGTAGGAGGCGATCGCGGCTCCGTCCAGGTAGACCGTCCCCGCGGTCGGGCGGATCATCCGGGCCAGCGCCTTGAGCAGGGTGGACTTGCCGCAGGCGTTCGGGCCGATGATCACGGTGAAGGAGTGGTCGGGGATGGTCAGGCCGAGCGACTCGGCCACCGTCCGCCGGTCGTAGGAGAGGGTGAGGCCCTCGGCCCGGAGCCGGGCCGGCCCCGTGGTCGGCGGTGCCTCTGAGATCTCTGAAGTGACAGTCATGCGCGGCTCTTTCGCGATTCGCTGACCAGCAGCCAGCTCAGGTACAGCCCGCCGATGGTGCCGGTCGCGACGCCGACCGGGAGCAGTGCGGGCGAGAAGATCCGCTGCACCGCGAAGTCGCTCACGGCCAGCAGGACGGCGCCCGTCAGGGCAGCGGGCAGCAGGCCCGCACCGGCGCTGCGCAGCAGCCGCCGGGACAGCTGGGGTGCGGCCAGCGCGACGAACCAGATCGGCCCGGTGGCGGCGGTGCCGACGGCGGCCAGGCCGACGCTCAGCACCAGCAGGACCAGCCGGGTGCCGCCGACCGGCAGGCCGAGCGCCCTGGCGGTGTCGTCGCCGAGCTCCAGCATCCCGAGCCGCCGGCCGTACCAGAACGCGAGCGGGAGCAGCACGGCCAGCGCCACGGCCACCGAACCCACCTGCGGCCAGCCCCGGTTGTTCAGGCTGCCGATCAGCCAGGTCTGTGCGGCCAGCGCCTCCTGGAGGGTGGCCCGGGTGATCAGGTAGGAGTTGACGGCGAGCAGGATCGCGCTCACCCCGATCCCGATCACCACCAGCCGGAAGCCGCCGAGGCCGCGTCCGAACGCCAGCAGGTAGACCAGCAGCGCGGTGGCCAGGCCGCCGACCAGGGCGCCGACGGCGATCTGGGTCATGCTGCCGTGCAGGACGATGATGGCCAGCAGCGCCCCGGTCGCGGCGCCGTTGGTCAGGCCGATGATGTCGGGGCTGCCGAGCGCGTTGCCGGTCAGGCTCTGCAGGATCCCGCCGCTGACCGCGAGCGCCGCCCCGACCAGCAGCGCCAGCAGCAGCCTGGGCAGCCGCAGCGTGTTGACGATGAAGTCCGCCCCACCGCCCTCGCCGGTCAGTGCGCCGACCACCTCACCGACCGTCAACCGCACCTCCCCGACCGCCAGCGCGAGCCCGCTCACCACGACCAGCAGCAGCACCAGCACCCCGCTCAGCCCGGCTGCCCGGGGCGACACCCGGACCGACCAGGAGCCCGCGCGCAGCACGACCCCGCTGACCACCTTCACAGCATCACCAGCTTTCGACGGCGGCACAGGGCCAGGAAGAGCGGGCCGCCGAGGACGGCGGTGACGATGCCGACCTGGACCTCGCCGGGGGCGCCGAGGACCCGGCCGGCCACGTCGGAGCCGACCAGCAGGGTCGGGGCGAGCAGGGCGGAGTAGGCCAGCACCCAGCGCTGGTCGGGGCCGGCCACGAAGCGGGCGACGTGCGGAACCGCCAGGCCCAGGAAGGCGATCGGGCCGGCAGCGGCGGTGGCGGCGCCGCACAGCAGCATCACGGCGACGGCGCCGAGCACCCGGGTGCGGCCGACGTCGACCCCGAGGGCCCGGCCGACCTGGTCGCCCATGCCGAGGGCGTTCAGCGAACGGGCCAGGGCGAGGGCGAGCACGGTGCCGGTCAGGATGAACGGCAGGACCACCCGGAGCACGTCGTAGTTGCGACCGGCCAGCGAGCCGACGGTCCAGAACCGGAACTCGTCGAAGGTCTCCGGATCGAGCAGCAGGACGGCCGAGTCGAAGGCGTAGAGCACCGCGGTCAGCGCGGCTCCCGCGACCACCAGCCGTTCCGGGGTGGCGAGCCGGCGGCCGGAGGAGCCGAGCAGGTAGACCGCGACCGAGGCGGCGGCGGCGCCGAGGAAGGCGAACCAGACGTAGCCGAGCACGGTGCCGACCCCGAGGAAGCCGATCGCCACCACCACGCCGGTGGAGGCGCCGAGGCTGACGCCGAGCAGCCCGGGGTCGGCCAGCGGGTTGCGGGTGAGGGCCTGCATCAGGGCGCCGGAGAGGCCGAGCGCGGCGCCGACCAGCAGGGCGAGCAGGGTGCGGGGGATGCGGTAGTCGTGGATCACCACCGAGGCGTTGGAGCCGTCGGGGTGCCAGAGCACCCGCCAGGTGGCGCTGAACGGGATGTCCCGGGTGCCGACCCAGACGCTCAGCAGCGAGAGCAGGACCAGGACGGCGAGCACCACGGCCAGCCCGAGCACCCGTCCGCGCGGCCCTGCGGTCCGCGGGGCCAATGGTTCGACATTCATAGTTAGGTAAGGCTAACCTAGCTATTCGCGAGAGGTCAACACCCGGACCGATCCACTGACGATCCGTCACCGCGACCGGCCCGGCGCGCTCTTGCAGAGTAAGAGTAGCCTTACCTAACTCAATCCAGGACACCTCCGTGAAGGGACACCGCATGCGCACAGGAGGACCTACGGGGGGCGACGTCCTCCGCCGGGCGATCGGCGGCCAACGCCGGCTCGTCACCGGCGCCGCTCTGCTCGGCATGACCCATCAGGCCTGCGAGGCCCTGGTACCCGTGGTGATCGGCGTGGTGATCGACCGCGCGGTGGCCACCGGCGACGGCTCGGCCCTGCTGCGCTGGCTGCTCGTGCTCGCGGTGCTCTTCCTGGTGCTCTCCACCTGCTACCGCACCGGCGCCCGGGTCGGCGAACGCGCGGGCGAACAGGCCGCCCACCGGCTGCGGTCGGAGCTCGCCACCCGGGTGCTCGACCCGCGCGGCGGCGCCGACACCGGCCGGCTGGCCGGCGCCCTGGCCGGTATCGCCACCGGGGACGCCAAGCGGGTCGGCGGGGTCGCCACCGTGCTCCCGTACGGCGTCGCGGCGGTGGCCGGACTGACCGTCAGCGCCGTGCTGCTGCTGCGCATCTCGGTCCCGCTCGGCCTGCTGGTGCTGCTCGGCATCCCGCCACTGCTCTGGCTCGGCCACAGGATCAGCATGCCGCTGGAGCGGCGCAGCGGCGTCGAGCAGGAGCGGGCCGCGCAGGCCGGCGGCATCGCCGCGGACCTGGTGGCCGGCCTGCGGGTGCTCAAGGGCATCGGCGCCGAGTCCGCCGCCGTCGCCCGCTACCGGACGACCAGTCAGGACTCGCTGGCCGCCGCCCTGCGGGCCGCCCGCAGCCGGTCCTGGCACGACGGTGCGATCCTCGCCCTGACCGGCGTCTTCATCGTGCTGATCGCGCTGGTCGGCGCGGTGCTGGCGATGAACGGCTCGATCAGCGTCGGCGAGCTGGTCGCGGCGGTCGGGCTGGCCCAGTTCCTGCTCGGCCCGTTCCAACTGCTCACCTACGTCAACGGCGAGTTCGCCCAGGGCCGGGCCTCGGCCGGACGGATCGCCTCGGTGCTGGCCGCGCCGGCCGCCGTGGCGACCGGCACCGGCAGCGTCGCCGACCCGCTCGGCGCCCTGCGGCTGCGCGGCGTGCACCACGGTGCGCTGCGCGGGCTCGACCTGGAGATCGCGGCCGGTTCGCTGGTCGGCGTGGTCGCCAGGGACCCGGCGGCCGCCGCCGACCTGCTGCTCTGCCTGGGCCGCGAGACCGACCCCGAGCGGGGCACGGTCGAACTCGACGGCACCGACCTGACCGCGCTCGACCCGACCGAGCTCCGGGCGGCGGTGCTGGTCGCCCACCACGACGCCGACCTGTTCGAGGGCACCCTGCGGGAGAACGTGCCCGCCGCCTCCCCCGCCGCGCAGGCGGCCGCGATCACCGCCGCCGCGGTCGACGAGGTGGCCGAGGCACTGCCGCAGGGCCTGGACACCGCACTAGACGCCGGCGGCAGCTCGCTCTCCGGCGGCCAGCGCCAACGCGTCGCCCTGGCCCGGGCATTGGCGGCCGAACCGCCGGTGCTGGTGGTGCACGACCCGACCACCGCCGTCGACACCGTGACCGAGTCCCGGATCGCCGAGCGCCTGCGAACCGCCCGCCGGGGCCGCACCACCGTGCTGGTCACCACCAGCCCCGCCCTGCTGGCACTGGCCGACCGGGTGGTGGTGCTGGAACAGGGCGTGGTCACCGCCGACGGCCCGCACCACGAGCTCGCCGCCGACGCCTCGTACCGCTCGGTCGTGCTCGCATGACCGCCTCCACCGCCGCCACCATCGATGAGGACACCCCGATGCCCGCCACCGAGCGCGAGCTGCTGCCCACCGCCACCGGCGCCGAGACGCTGGCCGTGCTGCGCGGCCTGCTGCGCCGTCAGCGCGGCCTGACCGCAGCCGCCCTGACGGTGCTGCTGCTCGGCACCGGCATCGGCCTGCTCACCGCCCCGCTGCTGGGCCACCTGGTCGACCTGGTCGACCGGAAGGCCGGGACGGGCGCGCTGACCCTGCCGCTGGTCCTGCTGGTCCTGGTCGCCCTCGGACGCGGGGGCGCCACCGCGATCGGCAGCGCCCTGGTGGCCCGGCTCGGCGAGACCCTGCTGGCCTCGATCCGCGAGCAGTTCGTCGAGCGGGCGCTGCGGCTCCCGCTGGAGCGGGTCGAGGCGGCCGGGGTCGGCGACCTCACCTCCCGGGTCACCGGGGACGTCGCGCTGATCGCCCGCACCGTCCGGCAGGCACTGCCCGAGTTCGCCCGCTCGGCCCTCACCATCGTGCTGACCCTGGGCGCCCTGGCCGTGCTGGACTGGCGGTTCGCCGCCGCCGTGCTGGTGGCGGCGCCGGTGCACGTGTTCACCCTGCGCTGGTACCTGGGCCGGGCGATCCCGGTGTACGCGGAGCAGCGGGTGGCCACCGGCGCGCTCCAGCAGCAGCTGCTGGACAGTGTCGGCGGCGCCCGTACGGTGCGCGCCTTCCGGCTGACGGACCGCCACGTCGGCCTGGTGGAGCAGCGCTCGCAGGCCGCGGTGGACCTCTCGCTGCGCGGCATCCGGCTGGTGACCGGCTTCTTCTCCCGGCTCAACCTGGCCGAGTTCATCGGCCTCTCCTCGGTGCTGGTGGTCGGCTTCCTGCTGGTCGACGACGGCTCGGTGAGCATCGGCACCGCGACCGCCGCCGCGCTGTACTTCCACAGCCTGTTCAACCCGATCAACGCCGCCCTGGTGCTGATCGACGACGCCCAGTCGGCCGGGGCCAGCCTGGCCCGGCTGGTCGGCCTGAGCGCGCTCCCGGTCGAGGCGGAGCCGGCCGAGCCCGCCACCGCGCTGGACGGCTCGGTCGAGGTGGCCGGGCTCGGCCACGCCTACCGGCCGGGCCACCCGGTGCTGCACGACGTCTCGCTGACGGTCCGGGACGGCGAGCGGGTCGCCCTGGTCGGTGCCAGCGGCGCGGGCAAGACCACGCTGGCCAAGCTGGTCTCCGGGGTGCACCGGGCGGCCGAGGGCACCGTCCGGCTCGGCGGCGCGGACACCGCGGCGCTCGGCCCGGCGGGCACCCGGCGGACGGTCGCGCTGATCAGCCAGGAGGTGCACGTCTTCGCCGGTCCGCTGGCGGACGACCTGCGGCTGGCCCGGCCGGAGGCCGACGACGCCGAGCTGCGCGCGGCGCTGGAGCGGGTCGGCGCCCAGGACTGGGTGGCCGCACTGCCCGAGGGCCTGGACACCGTGGTCGGCGAGGGCGGGCACCGCCTGACGGTGGCTCAGGCGCAGCACCTGGCGCTGGCCCGGCTGGTGCTGACCGACCCCCCGGTGGCGATCCTGGACGAGGCCACCGCCGACGCCGGCAGCGCGGGCGCCCGGGAGCTGGAGGCCGCCGCCGCCGGCGCGCTGGCCGGCCGGACCGGACTGGTGGTGGCGCACCGGCTGACCCAGGCCGCGAGCGCCGACCGGATCGTGGTGCTGGACCGGGGCCGGGTGGTGGAGACCGGCAGCCACCAGGAGCTGGTCGCCGCCGGGGGCCGCTACGCCGAGCTCTGGTCGGCCTGGGCCGACAGCCGCGTCACCACCGGCTGAGCAGCAACAGCGCCGCCCGCCCGGTACTCACCGGGCGGGCGGCGCTGTCTCTCAGCCCGGCACGCCGAACGCGGTGACCCGGAACAGGCCGTCGCAGGCCTGGGTGTTCGGGAACGGCAGCAGCGGCACGGTCTTCGGGTCACCGGGAATCCGGATCTCGCCGCCGTACGGTGCCGTCCACAGCCGCCCGCCCTCGCAGCGGGGGCCGAAGGGGTTGCGGTAGTGCAGGCCGAAGACCGTGTTCCCGCCCGGCACGAGGTCGACGTCCGTCACCGTGGCCGGATCGGGGGGCTCGACCGTCATGGTGCGCGGAACGGTCGTGCTCACCATCATCCCGCAGCCCGGGGTCAGGTCCCCCTTGGCGCACGTGTTCACCGTGGTGTCGCCGTACGTGCTGATCCCCGGCCAGCCCCGCAGTCGGCAGCTCGACGGCGAGTTGTTGTGCAGGCTGACCGTGACGGTGAAGTCCTCCCAGGCACCGGGAGCCCCCCGTCCGCCGGCCAGGCCCAACGCCGACAGGTCGGCGGCGGTGCAGCGCCGGGGCGGGGTGGTGCTGCGCGCCTGGGGCTGCGCCGAGGCCGGGGCGGCGGCGCTGCTCGGCACCGCCTGGGCCGGCGCGGCGGCGGGCGCGGCAGCCGGCGGGACGGCCGGGGCCGTCTGAGCCGGGGCCGCCTGTTGCTCGGCCGGGTCGATCAGCGGCGCCGGCGCGGCACAGGCCGCCGCCGCGTACAGCAGGATTGCGCAGGCGGCCGTCCGCCCCCATGAATTCACCGAGTTCCCCACGGCCGGATGCTACGGGCCGTCAGCGCGCGACCGGGCCGTCCGCGCCCGCCCTGCACCGGTTCGGTGTCCGGCGTTCAACTGCCGTTCCCCGGAGCGGCGTCGGCCCCCGCCGTCGCAGTTCGGACGGTGGGGGCCGACGGGTCGGATCAGCCGGTCAGCGCAGGCCGGCCGGGCGGAGGTCGGTCCAGTGGGTCTCGACGTACTCCAGGCAGGCGTCCCGGTCGGCCGGGCCGAAGGCCGGGGTCCAGCCCGCCGGCGGCGGGGTGAAGGTGGGCCAGAGGGAGTGCTGGTGCTCGTGGTTGACCAGGACCTGGAAGGCGGCCTGCGGGTCCTCGAACGGGTTGGTGCTCATCAGGGGTGGCTCCTCGTGGGTCAGTTGCAGGTGTCGGTGGTCATCAGGGCGGCGAGTACGGTGAGCGGCAGCTCGGGGTTGGCGACGGCGGCGCAGAGCAGGTTCTGCAGCTCCCGGGCCAGCTGCTCGGCCTTGGCCCGGCCGAGCAGGTCGGTGGCGTGGATCAGGCCGCAGTGCACCTCGCCGCCGTCGCGCGGCTCGTAGAAGCTGAGCGTCAGTTCGGCGCCGGTCCAGCCGGTCGGGACGGCGTCCAGGGACCCCACCCCGCCCTCCAGCCGGTCCAGCCGGGCCTGCTCGTGGTGGATCACCATCACCTGAGGGGCCCGGCCGCCCAGGTCGGTGGCGCGGGCCACCTCGGCGAACGGGACCTCCTGGCGGTCCAGCGCCGCCAGCGTGGTCTCCCGGACCCGGCCGAGCAGCTCGGCGAAGCCCGGGTCCCCGCCGGTGTCGGTGCGCAGCACCACGGTGTTGAAGAAGCAGCCCACCAGATCGGCCAGTTGGTCGTCGGTGCGCCCGGCCACCAGGGTGCCGATCGGCAGGTCGGTGCCCGCGCCGTGGGCGGTGAGCAGCGCGGCCAGGGCCGAGTGCAGCACCATGAACATGCTGGTGCCGGTCTCCCGGGCCAGCCGGTCCACGGCCGTGTGCAGGCGCCGGTCCAGGGTGAAGCCCACGTAGTCGCCCCGGCGGCTCGGCGCCGGCGGGCGGGGGCGGTCGGCGGGCAGCGCCAGCCGGGCCGGTACGTCGCGCAGCGCCTGCCGCCAGTAGGCGAGTTGGGCGTGCGCCCGGCTCTCCGGGTCGGCCGGGTCGCCGAGCAGTTCGTGCGCCCAGCGGGTGTAGTCGCGGTACCGCACCGGCAGCGGCGCCCAGTCGGGGGCCGCACCGCCGAGGCGGGCGGTGTAGGCGCTGGTGAGGTCGCGGAACAGCGGGACCACGGACCACTCGTCGACGCCGAGGTAGTGCATCGTCAGCAGTACCGCCTGCGCCCCGTCGGGTCCGGTCAGCAGCCGGGCCGCCAGCGGCGGCCGGACGGCCAGGTCGACCGTCCCGGCGGCCAGTTCGGCCAGCCGGCCGTCCAGATCGGTGCAGGTCTCGACCGCCAGCAGGCCGGGCTCGCCCGGGAGTTGGTGGATGTCGGTGAGTACGGTGCGCAGCGGCTCGTGCCGCTCGGCCACGTCCCCGAGCGCGGCGGCCAGTGCCAGCGGGTCGAGCCCGCCGGGCGAGCGCAGTACCAGGGCGTGGTCCCAGCCGCCGTGGTTCCGGTGCTCGGCGCGGTGCCACTGCTGGACGGGTGCCAGCGGCACCGGCCCGTCGGAGCCGGTGGGCCGCAGCGCCGGGCGGGCCGTGGCGGCACCGTCCAGCTTGGCGGCGACCCCGGCGACGGTCAGGGCGTCGAAGACGTCCCGGATGCTCAGCTCGACCCCGAATTCGGCCCGCAGCCGGCCGATCAGCCGCATCGAGGCCATCGAGTGCCCGCCGAGCGCGAAGAAGTTGTCGTGCACCCCTACCTTGGGCAGCTCCAGGATCTGGCAGAACAGTTCGGCCACCTGCTGCTGGACCGGCGTGGCCGGCCGGTCGTCGCCGGTCAGTGCGGACCAGTCGGGCACCGGCAGCGCGGCGCGGTCGAGCTTGCCGTTCGGGGTGAGCGGCAGCGGTCCGTCCAGCACCACCAGCCCGGCCGGGACCATGTACTCGGGCAGCACCGCAGCCACGTGGGCGCGCAGCTCCTCGCCCTCGGGCACCCGGCCGTCGGCGGGCACCGCGTAGCCGATCAGGCGGACGATGTCGCCCCGGCGGTCGGGCAGGACGGCGGCCTGGGCCACCGTCGGGTGGGTGGCCAACGCGGCCTCGATCTCGCCGAGTTCGATCCGGAAGCCGCGGATCTTGACCTGGGTGTCGACCCGGCCGAGGAAGTCCAGGTTGCCGTCCCGGCGCCAGCGGGCCCGGTCGCCGGTGCGGTACATCCTGGCCCCGGGCCGGTCGCTGAACGGGTCGGCGACGAAGCGGCTCGCGGTCATCCCCGGCTTGCCGAGGTAGCCCCGGGCCAGCCCGCGCCCGGCCACGTACAGCTCGCCGGCCACGCCGGGCGGGACCGGGCGCAGGCCGTCGTCCAGCACGTAGCAGCGGGTGTTGGGGTCGGGTGCGCCGATCGGCACCAGGCCGGTCCGGCGGCCGGCCGCCTCCCGGGTGGGCCAGAGGGTGGAGTTGACGGTGGCTTCGGTGAGTCCGTACGCGGCGATCAGGTCGACCGTGGCGGACCAGCGGTCGATCAGGTCCGGCGGCACGGTCTCGGTGCCGACCAGGATGGTCGAGCCCTCGGGGAGTTCGCAGCCGGGCGGCAGGGCGGAGACCAGCGAGGGCGGCAGGATCATGTGCGAGATCCGCTGCGCGCCGAGGAAGTCGGTCAGCGCGGGGCCCGCCACCCGGGCCTCGTCCGGGATCAGCACCAGTCGGCCGCCGTGGCAGAGCGCCATCGCCAGCTCGAACGCGAACACGTCGAAGCCGATCGAGGCGAACTGGAGCACCCGGCTGTCCCGGCCCAGGCCCATCCGGTCCACGGCGGTGGCGACCAGGCTGGCGATGCCCTCGTGCGGGAGCAGCACGCCCTTGGGGCGGCCGGTGGAGCCCGAGGTGTAGATGACGTAGGCGGCCTGGTCCAGGGCGATCTCCACCGGGGCCCTCCCGGTCGGGGCGGCGGCCAGTTCGGCCGCGCCGGCCGGGTCGTCCAGCAGCAGCACCGGGGCGGTCGGCGGGATCTTCCCGGCCACCGGCTCGGTGCCGACCACCAGGACCGCGCCGGAGTCCTCGATCATGTAGGCCAGCCGGTCGGCCGGGTGCACCAGGTCGAGCGGCAGGAAGGCGGCGCCGAGCCTGAGCACGGCCAGCACGGTGGCGACCATGTCGACCGAGCGGGGCACCGCCACGCCGACCACGCTCTCGGCCCGTACACCCCGGGCCGCCAGCAGGTGGGCGATCCGGTCCGCCCTGGCGTCCAGCTGGGCGTAGCTGACGGACCGGGAGCGCTCCACCACCGCGACCGCGTCCGGCCGTTCGGCCAGGCGGGCGGCGAACAGGGCGGGGAAGGTCAGCTCGTCCACCGCGCGGGCGGTGTCGTTGAACGCGTGCAGCACCAGCTCCCGTTCGCCCTCGGCGAGCACGTCGGCCCGGGAGATCGGGGCGGCCGGGTCGGCGAGCACGGCGGCGACCAGCAGCCGCAGCCGCTCGGCCAGCCCCTCGACGGTCTCCCGGTCGAACAGCTCGGTGGCGTACTCGAGCCGGCAGTGCAGCGACTCGTCCGCGCCGAGCTGCTCGGTGAAGCTGAACACCAGGTCGAACTTGGCGGTGCGGGTCTCGTGCGCCAGGTACTCGGGCACCAGGCCGTCCAGGGTCCACTGCCCCTCGGTGCGGGCGTGGTAGCCGACCATCACCTGGAACAGCGGGTTGCGGGCCAGCGAGCGGGTCGGGTTGAGCGCCTCCACCACCTGCTCGAACGGCACGTCGGCGTGCGAGAAGGCGGCCAGGTCGGTGGCCCTGACCCGGGCCAGCAGCTCGGTGAAGCCCGGGTCGCCGGAGAGGTCGGTGCGCAGCACCAGGGTGTTGACGAAGAAGCCGACCAGCTCGTCCAGCGCCTCCTCGTCCCGGCCCGCGATCGGCGAGCCGAGCGGCAGGTCGGTGCCGGCCCCGAGCCGGTGCAGCAGGGCGGCCACGGCCGCGTGCAGCACCATGAACATGCTGGCGCCGTGCTCCTTGGCCAGCGCCCGCAGGCCCTGGTGGGCCCCGGCGTCGAAGCGGAGGTCCAGGTCGGCCCCGGCGAAGCTCGGGCGGGCCGGGCGGGCCCGGTCGGTGGGCAGCTCCAGCTCCTCCGGTGCGCCCGCCAGGGTCTGCTTCCAGTAGGCGAGTTGGGCGTTCACCGGGCTGGCCGGGTCGGCCGGGTCGCCGAGCAGGCGCTGCTGCCAGAGCGCGTAGTCGGCGTACTGCACCGGCAGCGGCTCCCAGGCCGGGGCGGTGTCGGCCCGGCGGGCCGCGTAGGCGGTGGCCAGGTCGCGCAGGAACGGGCGGTCCGACCACTCGTCGGTGGTGATGTGGTGCAGCAGCAGGACCACCACGTGGTCCTCCGGTCCGAGCTCCAGCACCGTCGTGCGGAGCGGGAGTTCACGGGCCAGGTCGAACGGGCGGCCGACCGCGGCGGCCACCGCGTCGGTGAGCTCCGCCTCGGTGACGGCGAGCACCGCCACCTCCGGCCGGGCCTGCCCGGCCGGCCGCACCTGCTGGAGCACCGTGCCCTCGCGTTCGGTGAAGACGGTGCGCAGCGCCTCGTGCCGGTCCGTCACATCGGCCAGCGCGGCTGCCCAGGCGGCCAGGTCGAACGAGCCGCGCAGCCGCAGCACCAGCGGGAAGTTGTAGGCGGCCGAGGTCCCCTCCAGCTGCTGGATCACCCACAGGCGCTGCTGGGCGTAGGAGAGCGGCAGTTCGGCCGGGCGGTCCGCCGCCACCAGGGCCGGGCGGGCGCTGCCGCCGGTGGCCCGGTGCACCAGTTCGGCCACGGTGGGCGCCTCGAACAGGTCGCGGATCGCCAGCCCGGCGGAGAGCACCGTCCTGGCCCGGCCGATCAGCCGGGTGGCCAGCAGCGAGTGGCCGCCGAGCTCGAAGAAGTCGGCGTCGATGCCGACACTGCCCTCGGGCCGGCCGAGCACCTCGGCGAACAGCGCGCACAGCGCCTCCTCCTGCGGGGTGCGCGGGGCCCGGCCGGCCGCCGGGCCGGACAGGTCGGGCGCGGGCAGGGCGCGGACGTCCAGCTTGCCGTTGACGGTCAGCGGTAGGGCGTCGATCAGCACCAGGGCGCTGGGCACCATGTAGTCCGGCAGCGCGGCCTTGAGGTGCTCGCGCAGCTGCTCCACGGTGGGCACGGCGCCGGTCGGCACCGCGTAGCCGACCAGCCGCTTGCCCTCGGCCACCACCACGGCGGCGTGGGCGACGCCCGGGTGGGTGCCCAACACCGAGGCGATCTCGGCCGGTTCGATCCGGTAGCCGCGGATCTTCACCTGGTCGTCGGTCCGGCCGAGGAAGTCCAGCAGGCCGTCGGGCCGCTGCCGGACCAGGTCGCCGGTGCGGTACATCCGCTCCCCCGGCGCGCCGAACGGGTCCGCGACGAAGCGGCTCGCGGTCAGGCCGGGCCGGTCGTGGTACCCCCGGGCCAGACCGGTGCCGGCGATGTACAGCTCACCGGGCGTGCCGGGCGGCACCGGGCGCAGCATGGCGTCCAGCAGGTACGCGCGGGTGTTGCGGATCGCCCGGCCGACGGTGGAGTCCGGGCTCTCGGCGGTCGAGCCGCCGAGGGTGTTGATGGTGTACTCGGTCGGGCCGTACAGGTTGTAGCCGTAGGTGCCGTCGGTCTCCCGCAGCAGGTGCCAGAGCCGGTCCGGCACCGCCTCGCCGCCGAGCAGCACCAGCGCGGGCCGGTGCCCGTCCAACAGGCCGTGCTCGACCAGCAGTTCGGCGTAGGTGGGGGTCACGTTGACCACGTCCACCGCGTGCGCGTCGCAGTAGGCGACCAGCGCCTCGGCGTCCCGGCGCAGCTCCTCGTCGCAGATGTGCACCTCGTGGCCCTCGACCAGCCAGAGCAGCTCCTCCCAGGACATGTCGAAGGCGAACGAGACGGTGTGCGCGATCCGCAGCCGCCGGCCGCCGGCCGCGGCGATGGCGGGGTCGAACACCTCGCGCTGGTGGTTGAGCTGCATGTTGGTCAGGCCCCGGTAGGGGGTGACCACGCCCTTGGGACGGCCGGTGGAGCCCGAGGTGTAGATGACGTATGCCGGGTGCTCCAAGCGGCCGGGCAGGCCGTGCGCGAAGGCGGGGCGCTCGGCGTCGGTGACCGGTCCGTCCGGCAGCGCGGCCAGGGCGGCGGTCACCACCGGGTCGTCCAGCAGGAGTTCGGCCCGGGCGCCGGGCAGGCCGGGTGCGACGGCGGTGGTGGAGAGCAGGCAGAGCGGGCCGGTGTCCTCGATCATCAGGCGCAGCCGCTCGGCCGGGTGGTCCAGGTCCAGCGGCAGGTAGGCGGCGCCGGTGCGCAGGACCGCGAACAGGGCCACCACCATCTCCACCGAGCGCGGCAGGGCGAGCGCGACCACCTGCTCGGGGCCGGCCCCCTGGGCCAGCAGCAGCCGGGCCAGCCGGTTGATCTCGCCGTCCAACTCGGCGTAGCTGAGCCTGCGTTCGCCGAACACCAGCGCGGTGGCGGCCGGATCGGCGGCGGCCCGGGCGGCCAGCAGATCGGCCACCGTCTCGTCCGGCAGCGGCTCCCGGGAGCCGGACCAGTCGGTGTGCTCGGCGGGCAGCAGCAGGCCGACCGAGGCGGTCGGGGCGGCCAGGTCCTCGGCCAGGCGCTCCAGCACGGCGGTGAAACGGGCCAGCACGGTGGCGGCCGCCGCCGGGTCGAACAGGTCGGGGCGGGCGGCCAGGGTGATCCGCAGCCGGGCCTCGGGGGTGACGATCAGGGTGAGCGGGAAGTGCGTGCCGTCCACGTTGGTGACGCCGGTGATGCCGTGCCGGCTGCGCAGTTCGGCGGCCCGGTCCTCGCCGTCCGCCGAGCGGAGCACGAAGAGGGTGTCGAACAGGCGGCGGTGGCCGGTCTCCTGCTGGATCGCGCCGAGGCCGACGTACTCGTACGGCATCACCTCGGCCCGCTCGGCCTGGATCCGGCGGAGCAGGTCGAGCACCGGCTCGCCGGGGGCGAAGGCGATCCGGGTGGGCACCGTGTTGAGGAACATGCCGATGATTCCGGCCACTTCGGGCACCTCGGCCGGGCGGCCGGCCACGGCGGTGCCGAACACCACGTCGGAGCGGCCGGTGGTGGCCGAGAGCACCAGGCCCCAGGCGGCGTTGAGCAGGGTGTTGAGGGTCAGGCCGTGGCCGCGCATCGCGGTGCGCAGCCGGTCGCTGGTCTCCAGCGGGAGCACCGCGTCCAGGTCGACCGGGATCACCGGGCCCGCGTCCCGGCCGCCGGGGGCGGTCAGGGTGGGCTCGTCCAGGCCGGCCAGCGCCTGCCGCCAGGCGCCGAGCGCGCGGTCGCCGTCCTGCCCGGCCAGCCAGCTCAGGTAGTCCCGGTAGGAGCCCGCGGGCGGGAGGCCGGTGGCGTCGCCGGAGCGCTCGTAGAGGGTGAACAGCTCCTCCAGGAACAGCCAGGCGGACCAGCCGTCCCAGACGATCAGGTGGTGGGTGACCACCAGCAGGTCCCGCCCGTCGGCCCGGCGGACCAGCAGCAGCCGGCACAGCGGCGGGGCGGTCAGGTCGAACCGGCGGCGGCGGTCGGCGGCCAGCAGCTCGGCGATCCGCTCCTCCTCCGCGTCCCCGTCCAACTCGGCCACCGTGAGCGGGATCTCGGCGCCCTCGACCACGAACTGCACCGGTCCCGGCACGCCGTCGGCGGTGAAGCCGGCCCGCAGGCTGGGGTTGCGCTCCAGCAGGGTGCGGCAGGCGGCGCGCAGCCGGTCGGCGTCCAGCCGGTGGTCCAGCTGCAGCGTCTCCTGGGAGAGGTAGACGTCGAGGGCGTCGCCGCTGTCGTAGGTGGCGTGGAAGTACATGCCCTCCTGGAGCGGCGAGAGCGGCCACACCTCGGCCAGGGCCCGGCCCGCGGTCTGCTCGACCCGGTCCCGCTCCGCGCCGGTCAGCTCCAGCAGCGGGGCGGGCGGCGCCGGGGCGGCGGCGGTGAGTTTGGCCAGCAGCGCCTGCAACGCCGGGTCGGCGCTGCCCTGTCGGGCCAGCAGGGCCTGGAGTGCGGCGGCCGCCTGGCCGGCCTCGTCGGCGGCGACGGTGACGTGGGTGGGTTCGCTCACGGTGGGGAGGTGCTCCGGTTCGGGGGCCAGCGCCGCGAGGGCGGCGGGCGTACGGGCGGTGAAGACCTCGCGCGGGCCGATCGCCAGGCCGAGCTCGCGGGCCCGGGTGGCGACCGCGATCGAGCTGATGCTGTCGCCGCCGAGCACGAAGAAGTCGTCGTCCGGCCCGACTCCGGGCAGGCCGAGGACGGTGGCGAAGATCCGGCACAGGCCGCGCTCGCGGTCGTCAGCGGGCTCGCGGGTGGCGGTGGCGGCCTGCTGGGCGGGGCCGGGCAGGGCGTTCTGGTCGAGCTTCCCACTGAGCGTCAGGGGCAGCTCGGGCAGCGTCAGCACGGCGTTGGGCACCAGCTGGGCGGGCAGCACCCCGGCCAGGGCGGTGCGCAGTGCGGCGCCGTCCAGGGTGGCGGGGACGGCGTAGCCGAGCAGTGCCCCGCCCCGGGCGATCACGGCGGCCCTGGCCACGCCGGGCAGGGCGCCGAGCGCGGCCTCGATCTCGCCGAGCTCGATCCGGTGGCCCCGGATCTTGACCTGGCGGTCCGTCCGGCCCAGGTACTCGAGCGCACCGTCGGGGCGGCGCCGGACCAGGTCGCCGGTGCGGTACATCCGCTCCCCCGGGCCGCCGAACGGGTCGGCGACGAAGCGCTCGGCGGTCAGCCCGGCCCGGCCCAGGTAGCCCCGGGCCAGCTGGACGCCGGCCAGGTACAGCTCGCCGGGCACTCCGTCGGGGACCTGCCGCAGGAAGGTGTCCAGCACGTGCAGGCGGGTGTTCCAGACCGGGTGGCCGATCGGCACCGCACCCGGGCCGGCCCCGGCCCGGTGGTGGGTGACGTCGACGGCCGCCTCGGTCGGGCCGTACAGGTTGAACAGCGGCACTCCGCCGGAGACCTGCTCCCAGCCGCGCGCGGCCTCACCGCTGAGCGCCTCGCCGCTGGCGAAGGCCCGCACCAGGCTGGCGGCCCAGTCGGTGCCGCGCACGGCGCCGGTGAAGGCGGCCAGCATCGAGGGGACGAAGTGCAGCGTGGTGATCCGCTCGGTCCGGATCAACTCGGCCAGGTAGAGCGGGTCCTTGTGGCCCTCGGGCCGGGCCAGCACCACGGTCGCGCCCTCGCACAGCGCCCAGAAGAACTCCCAGACCGAGACGTCGAAGGAGGCAGGGGTCTTCTGCAGCACCCGGTCCCGGTCGGTCAGTCCGTACTGGTCCTGCATCCAGGCCAGCCGGTTGGCGATCGCCCGGTGGGTGACCACCACGCCCTTGGGGCGGCCGGTGGAGCCGGAGGTGTGGATCAGGTAGGCCGGGTGGTCGGGCCCGGCGGCGGGGCCGGGCTGCGGCGGGAGCTGCTCGGTGCGCTCCACCAGCAGCTGCTCCACCCCTTCGGGTACGGGCAGCGCCCCGGCGGCCGCGCCGGTGGTCACCACGGTGCGGGCGCCGGAGTCAGCGAGCATCCCGGCGATCCGCTCGGCCGGGTGGTCCGGGTCGATCGGCTGGTACGCGGCGCCGGACTTGAGCACACCCAGCAGCGCGACCATCAGCTCGGCCGAGCGCGGTACCGCGACCGCGACATAGCGCTCCGGGCCCGCGCCCCTGCTCCGCAGCCGGTCGGCCAACTCCTCGGCTCTCCGGTCGAGTTCGGCGTAGCTCAGGGTTCCGTCCGGGGCCACCACGGCGGTGGCGTCCGGGGTGCGCGCGGTCTGCGCGGCGATCGCCTCGACCAGGGTGCGCGCGGGCACGGGCTGCTCGGTGGAGTTGAGGACGGCCAGCTGCTCCCGCTCGCGGAGCGAGAGCAGGGCGAGCCCGGCGAGCGGGCGCTCGGGGTCGGTGGCGAGCGTCTCCAGCAGCGCGGTGAAGCGGGCCGCCAGCACGGCGGTGTCGGCCTGGGTGATCCGCTCGCCGTCGTGCTTGAACCGGAGCTCCAGCTGCTCCCCCGGCTGGACGATCAGGGCCAGCGGGTAGTGCACGGTGTCCCGCACCTCGGCGCCGGTGATCCGCAGCGGGTCGCCGGGCGCGGCGGGCAGGCCCTCGCTCGGGTAGTTCTCGAACACCAGCAGGGTGTCGAAGAGTTCACCGCCGCCGGCCAGCCGCTGGATCTCCGCCAGGCCCAGGTGCTGGTGCTCCAGCAGCCCGGCCTGCTCGTGCTGGAGCCGGGCCAGCAGGGCGCCGAGCGACTCGTCCGGGCGCAGCCCGACCCGGGCCGGGACGGTGTTGATGAAGAGTCCGACCGTGTCGGCGCTCCCGGCCACCTCGGTGGTGCGGCCGGAGACGGTGCTGCCGAAGGCCACGTCGTCCCGGTTGGTCAGCGCGCCGAGCAGCACCGCCCAGGCGCCGTGCAGCACGGTGCTCAGGGTGAGCCCCCGGGCCCGGGCGAACGCCGCCAGCTCGGCGGTCAGCGCAGCCGGCAACCGGACGTCCACGTTGCCCGGGGCGCCGTCGCCGTCGCCGGTCGGGGCGGGCACCAGCAGGGTCGGCTCCAGACCGGCCAGCGCCTCGCGCCAGGCCGCCCGGGCGCCCTCCCGGTCCCGGCCGGCCAGCCAGGCCAGGTACGCCTCGGGGGCGGCGGCGGGCGGCAGGGCGGTGCCCCGGTAGGCGGCCACCAGGTCCCGCAGCAGCAGCGACACCGACCAGCCGTCGGCGACGATGTGGTGCAGCGTCAGCAGCAGCCTGGTCCGGCCGCTCTCCCGGAGCAGGGTGGCCCGCAGCAGCGGGGGCACGGCCAGGTCGAAGCCGGTCGCCCGGTCCGCGGCCAGCACCGGCTCGATCCCTTCCGCCCCCACCGCGGTCTCGCGCCAGGGCAGTTCGGCCCGCTCGGCGAGCCGCTGCACCACCCGGCCGTCGGGCAGCTGCCGGAATCCGGCCCGCAGCAGCGGGTGCCGGTCGAGCAGGGACTGGACGGCGCGGCGCAGCCGCTCGGCGTCCACCTCGCCCGCCAGTTCCAGCAGCTCCTGCACCACGTACCGGTCCTGGCCGGCCTGCGCGAGGAAGAAGAATCCTTCCTGCAGTGGCGAGACCGGCAGCGCCTCCGGGTCCAGCTCCACCGCCGCGACGGGCGCGGCCGCGGGCCCACCTGCGGCGGCGGCCAGCGCGGCCACCGTACGGAGCCGGAAGACGTCCTTCGGGGTGATCGAGATCCCGGCCTCGCGGGCCGAGTTGACCAGCCGGATGGCCACGATGCTGTCGCCGCCCAGCTCGAAGAAGCTGTCGTGCACACCCACCGGGGGCAGCGCCAGCACCTCGCCGAACAGCGCGGCCAGCACCGCCTCGACCGGGGTGCGCGGCTCCTCGGCGGTGGCGCCGGCCGTCCAGTCCGGGTCCGGCAGGGCGCGCGCGTCCAGCTTGCCGTTCGGGGTCAGCGGCAGCGGCAGCTCCCGGACCACCACGGCGGTCGGCACCATGTGCTCGGGCAGCTCGCCCGCCACCCTGGCCCGGGCCGCCGCGACGTCCGCCGGGGTGCCGACCAGGTAGCCGACCAGGCGCTTGGCGCCCCGGTGGTCCTCCCGGATCAGCACGGCGGCCTGGGCGATGCCGGGGCAGGCCATGAAGGCGCTCTCGATCTCGCCCGGTTCGATCCGGTGGCCCCGGATCTTGACCTGGCCGTCGGCCCGGCCGAGGAACTCCAGGTTCCCGTCGCCGCCCCAGCGGACCCGGTCGCCGGTGCGGTACATCCGCTCCCCCGGCCCGCCGAACGGGTCGGCGACGAAGCGCTCCGAGGTCAGTCCGGGACGCCCCAGGTAGCCCCGGGCCAGCCCGCGCCCGGCCACGTAGAGCTCGCCCTCGACCCCGACCGCAACCGGTCGCAGGGCCGAATCCAGCACGTAGCAGCGGGTGTTGGGGTCGGGGCGGCCGATCGGCACCGCGCCGGTCCGGCCCGCCTCGGCGGTCCACAGGGTGGAGTTGACGCTCGCCTCGGTCAGCCCGTAGGCCACCACCACCCGGAGGCGGCCGGCCCAGCGGGCGATCAGCTCGTTCGGCACCGCCTCGGTGCCGACCACCAGCACGCCGCCGTCCGGGAGTTCGCACTCGGCGGGCAGGGCGGAGACCAGCGAGGGCGGCAGGATCATGTGGGTGGCGCCGTGCTCGGCGATGTAGTCGGTCAGGGCGGCACCGGCCACCCGGCGCTCGCTCGGCACCAGGATCGCCCGGCCGCCGACGCAGAGCGACATCACCAGGTCCCAGACCGTCACGTCGAAGCCCACCGAGGCGAACTGGACCACCCGGCTGTCCGGGCCGATCCCGATCCGCTCGGTCGCGGTGGCGATCAGGCTCCCGATCCCGTCGTGCGGGACCAGCACGCCCTTGGGGCGGCCGGTGGAGCCGGAGGTGTAGATCACGTACGCGGCCTGGTCCAGGGTGATCTCCACCCCGGGCGACTCCGCCGGAGCCGCGGCCAGCTCCTGCTGCACCTCGGCCGAGTCCAGCGTCAGCACGGTGACCCCGGCCGGGAGTTCGGCGGCCAGCGCCTCGGTGCTCAGCACCGTCCGGGCCCCCGCGTCGTCCAGCATGTAGGCGATCCGCTCGCGCGGGTGGTCGGCGTCCAGCGGCAGGTACGCGGCGCCGGCCTTGAGCACCGCGAGCAGCGCCACCACCAGCTCGATCGAGCGCGGCAGCGCCAGTCCGACCGGCTCCTCCCGGCCCACCCCGCGGGCCAGCAGCAGCTGGGCCAACCGGTTCGCGGCAGCGTCCAGTTCGGCATAGCTGAGCTGCCGGTCCTCGCAGACCAGCGCCACCGCATCGGGTGCCCGCCGGGCCTGCAGCTCGAACGCGGCGGGCCAGGTCAGCTCCGGACTGTCGACCGGGGAGACCCCGAACTCACCCAGCAGCACTTCGAGTTCGTCCTGGTCCAGCAGCTCGATCTGCGCCACGGTCCGGGCGCTGTCGCCGCTCAGGGCGTCCAGCACCCGCAGCAGCCGCCGCTCGTGCCCGGCCAGCGCGCCGGCGTCGCACCGGCCCTGGTCGACGGCCAGCTCCAGCCGGAGGTCGTCCCCGCTCAGCGTCTCGCCGAAGGTGATCGCCACATCGGCCGCCGGGCCGAGCCAGAGCGGGTGGAAGTCCGGCGCCAGGCCGGTGAAGCCCAGACCGACCCCGACCGGGAGGATGTTGACGGTCGGTCCGGCCAGCGCCGCCACTCCGGCGCCGCCGCCCAGCTCCCGGGCCAACTCCTCGGCCCGGTACCGCCCGTGCTCCACCACGCCGGTGATGCCCGCCGCCACCTCGGCGACCAGCTCGGCCAGGGTGGTGCCGCCCTGCACGGCGACCCGCAGCGGCAGGATGTTGGAGAGCATGCCCGGCACCTGCGCCGAGGCGGCGTCCGAGCGGGCGGCGACCGGCAGGCCGATCAGCAGGTCCCGCTCGCCGCTGTGCCGGTGCAGGTAGGCGGCGACCGCCGCGACCAGCAGTCGCGAGGTCCGGGTGCCCAGGGCGCGGGCCGCCGCCTTCAGCGCGGCGGTGCGCTCGGCGCCGAGCAGCACCGTGCGGGTGAGCCGGGGCAGTTCGGCGGCCAGGCCGCTCGCGTCCTCGGTCAGCCGGACCGGCTCGGGCCGCCCCGCCAGCCGGGCCTGCCAGTACTCCCGGTCCTGCCCGTACCCGGCCGAGCCGCGGTAGGCCTGCTCGGCCCCGGTCAGCCGCTCGGCCCGCCAGTCCACCGGGGCGGCGGACGGGTCGTCGTAGAGGGCGGCGGCGCGGCGGGTGATCAGCGCCACCCCGCTGCCGTCCACCAGGATGTGGTGGTAGCGCTGGTACCACCGGATCCGGTCGTCGGCGAGCCGGATCAGCACCTGGGCGTGCAGCGGGCCGGCCGCCAGGTCGATCGGCCGCAGCCGCTCGGCCGCCGTCCAGCGGTCCGCCTCGGCCGCCGGGTCGGCGTGCCCGCGCAGGTCGAGCACCGTGACCTCGACCGGCCGGGGGTCGGCCAGTTGGACCGGTCCCGGCTCGAACCGCACGTGCAGGCACTCCGCCTCCCCGACCGCCTGCCGCACCGAGGCGGTCAGGCGGTCGAGGTCGAACCCGCCCCGCAGTTCCAGGAAGTAGGCGACGTGGAAGGCCGAGCTGTCGGGCTCGATCTGTTGCGCCAGCCAGATGCCGGTCTGTGCGCCGGTCATGGGCAGTCCGGTCAGTTGCTGGCCGGCAGCCGTGGTCCGGTCGGACTCGGCATCAAACATGGTCGATCGCCTTTCCCTGGTCATACGTGAGACGTGAGCGGTGGAACGGTTACTTCTTCGCGGTCAGCAACGGCTCGATCTGGTCGATCGCGTACGGGATCGACAGCACCGTGTTGAAGGAGAACGCCGCGCCGACGTCGGGGTCGGTGTAGGGGACGAAGAGGTCCCGCTTCTCCTGCTGCACCTTGAGCTTCTGGTAGAACGGCTCGGCCTTGATCCGGTCGTTCGCCGCGGTGCTGGAGGTGACCCAGACCAGCCGGTCGGTGTCCAGCACGTCCAGCTTCTCGGCGCTCAGCTCGGCCACGTTCCAGCCCGGCTTGGCCAGCGTGTCGATCTCCGGCTTGAGCTTGAAGCCCAGCTCGTTGAAGAAGATCGACTTCGGGTCGGTCTTCGTGAAGGCCGAGTACTTGCCGGCCTCGAAGCTGTCGGCGACGCTCAGCGTCTGGGTGGCCCACTCGGGGTGCTTGTCCTTGACCACCTTGAAGCGCGCGGAGATGTCCGCGATCTTCTGCTCGGTCTCCTTCGACTTCCCGAGCGCCTTGCCGATCTGCTGGGTCATCACCTGCCAGGAGGCGGCGTAGTCCGGCAGGTCCTTGGGCTGGGCGACCACCGGAGCGATCTTGCTCAGGGTGTCGTACTGCTCCTTCTTCATGCCCGAGTACTGGGCGATGATCAGATCCGGCTTGAGCGCGGCGATCTTCTCCATGTTGTACTCGTCGCGCTCGCCGACCACCTGCGGCCGGTCCGAGCCCCAGAGGTCCTTGGTCCAGGGCCACTTGCCGTACGGCGTCTCCTTGAACCAGTCCACCGCGCCGACCGGCTTGATGCCGAGCGCGAGCACCGCGTCCTGGTCGGACAGGCCGAGCGTGACGACCTTCTTCGGCTGCGCCTTGATCTCGGTGCTGCCGTACTTGTGCGCGACCGTGACCGGGAACGCCCCACCGGCGGCGGCCTCCGCGGGCTTGCTCTCGGAGGCGGGCTTCGCCGAGCTGCCGCAGGCGGCGAGCGCCAGCGCCGCGGCGGCGGCCAGCACCGTCCGGGGAAGCTGTCTGGTCAGGGCGGGGCGGGAACCGTTGAACACGTACGTTCCTTTCAAGGGGGAGGCTTTGTGCCTCCGGGCATGGCGAACCGGCCCGTGGGGCACGGGAGTCGATGGGGGGTCGAGTCAGCCCGCGACGGCGCGCAGCGGGCGCACGGCGGGCCCGGCGGCCCGGTGGGCGAGGACCGAGTCGAGGATCTCGCCGACCCGGATCGCGGTGTTGGACAGCAGCGAGGAGGTGATCCCGTGGCTGTGCTCGGTGCCGCCCTGGAGGTAGATGCCGCAGTCCAGTTCGGGCTCGGCGGCGACCCGGTAGTCCCGGCCGACCTGCGGCCGGCCCTGGTCGTCGCGGTGGCAGTAGTCGGCCACCTCGCCGAGCAGGCCGAGGCCGTCGGCCTGGTGGTAGCCGGTGGCGTAGACGACCACGTCGGCGTCGAGCGGCGTGCGCTCGCCGGTCACCAGCGACTCGACCGTGGTGCGGATCCGGTCCGGGGTCTCGATCACCTCGGTCAGCCGGGACACGTTGAGCATCCGCAGCCGTTCGGTGCCGAGCACCTTCTCCTGGTACGCCCGGTGGTACAGGTCGTCGATCAACTCGATGTCCACCACGGCGTAGTTGGTGTTGCCGTGGTAACCCATCAGCTTGCGCTTGATCTCCTCGGGCGCGGTGAAGTACTCGTCCACGGCGGCCGGGTTGAAGATCTGGTTGGCGAAGGCGCTGTCGTCCGCCGGGCTGTAGCCGTAGCGCGAGAACACCGCGCAGACCTCGGCGCCCGGGAACCTGCGGTGCAGCAGGGCGACCGCCTCGGCCGCGCTCTGCCCGGCGCCGACCACCACGAAGCGGCCCGGGGCGGCGTCGGCCATCCCCTCCACCCGGGTGAGCAGGTCGCTGGTGTGCCAGATCCGCTCGCTGCGCTCGATGCCCTCGGGCAGCTTGGGCCGCAGGCCGGTGCCGACCACCAGGTTGCGGGCCCGGTGCACCACCAGCCCGCCGTCGGCGGCCGAGCGGGACGTCACCTCCAGGTGGCGCACCACCCCTTCGGTCTGCACCGGCCGGACCGAGAGCACCTCGTGGCCGTAGCTCACCTGGTCCGCGACCTGGGCGGCGGCCCACTCGAAGTAGTCGTGGAACTCGATCCGGAGCGGGAACAGGCTCTTGTGGTTGACGAAGTCGATCAGGCGCCCGGTGCTCTGCAGGTAGCAGAGGAAGCTGTACCGGCTGGCCGGATTGCGCAGGGTCACCAGGTCCTTGAGGAAGGAGACCTGCATGGTGGCATCGTCGATCAGCATGCCCCGGTGCCAGCCGAAGCGGGCCTGCCGCTCCAGGAAGTGCGCCGTCACCGGCTGCCCTCCGGCGCCCGCGTTGTGCTCGCGGAGAGCTATCGCCATCGCCACGTTGGACGGCCCGAAGCCGATCCCCAACAGGTCGTGGATCGGTGAGGTGTCGTCAGGAACAGCCCGTGACATGTCGCTCCCATTCGTGCGGGTCAGACGCTTAACTTAGGTAACGCTAACCTAATCTTCAAGTCGTGTCACGCGAGCAAACCGGACATCGGTCGAATGACGGTGCGACAACTGCCCCTCACGGCGAGCTGGTTGCATTACTTAGGTAAGCCTTGCTTTACTGTCGGTCTTCCAGCAGACTCTCCAAGGAGGCACGCCCATGCGGGTCGTCATGTTCGGTTATCAGACCTGGGGCCACCGCACCCTGCAGGCGCTCCTGGACTCCGAGCACGACGTCGTGCTGGTGGTGACCCACCCCGCCGGCGAGGGCGCCTACGAGAAGATCTGGAGCGACTCGGTCGCCGAACTGGCCGAGGCGCACGGCGTCCCCGTGGTGATCCGCAACCGGCCGGACGACGAGGAGCTGTTCGAGCGCCTCAAGGAGGCCGACCCGGACTTCATCGTGGCCACCAACTGGCGCACCCTGATCCCGCCGCGGATCTTCGAGCTGCCCCGGTACGGCACCCTCAACGTGCACGACTCACTGCTGCCCAAGTACGCCGGCTTCTCCCCGCTGATCTGGGCGCTGATCAACAACGAGCCCGAAGTCGGCGTCACCGCACACCTGATGGACGCCGAGCTGGACGCCGGGGACATCGTGCTGCAGCGCGCGGTGCCGGTCGGCCCCCGGGACACCACGGCCGACCTGTTCCGCAAGACGCTGGAGCTGTTCGGCCCGATCACCGTCGACGGCCTGGCCGAGATCGCCTCCGGGCGCACCGACTTCACCAAGCAGGACCGCAGCGAGGCCAGCTTCTTCCACAAGCGGGCCGAGGAGGACATCAGGATCGACTGGCGCTGGCCCGCCGCGGACCTGGACCGGCTGGTCCGGGCCCAGTGCGCGCCCTACCCGAGCGCCTTCACCTACCACCGGGGCCGGCGGTTGGAGGTCCTCGCCGCCCAGGTCTCCGAGCAGCGCTACGGCGGCACGCCCGGCCGGATCTTCTACCGCGAGGGCGAGGGCGTGGTGATCGTCGCCGGGGCCGACGCCCGGACCGGCCGCAACCACGGCCTGGCGATCACCCGGGTCCGCACCGAGGACGGCCGGGAGCTGGGCGCCACCGAGTACTTCACCGCGATGGGCGGCTACCTCACCGACCGCCCCTGACCCCGGCTACCAGGTCCGCACCCGGGCCGCGACGGCCCGCGCCACCAGGGCGTGCGCCACCAGCGCGGCTCCGATCCCGGCCACCACCCCGAAGGCGGTGGTCGGGACCAACTCCCAACGGGAGGCGCCCGGGTAGGCCGCGCTCCAGCGCTCGATCCGCAGCGCCGCCCCGATCGCGGCGCCCGCGACCACCACGCCGAGCACCGCCAGCCGGGTGGCCCTGCTGTACGCGGGCGCGGGCAGCGGGGCCACCCGCTCGGCGTCGATCAGCCGCAGCTCGCGCTGCAGGTACCAGAGCAGCGCGGCCAGCGCGACCAGCGAGGAGCCGTACTGCAGCACCGTGAACAGCGGCTGCCCGAACAGGTGCCACTCCGCCAGGAACGGGAGCAGCTGCACGCCCGCACGCCCGTGGTGGGTGAACGCGTCCCAGCCCACGTGGGTGGCCGCGCCGATCCCCGCCGACAGCAGCAACCAGCCAGTCTGCCGCGGCAGTTCGGCCCGGGGGCGCTGCGCGGCGGTGAGCCGGTCGGCCGCCCAGGCCCAGCGCACCGGCAGCAGCGCCACCAGCGGGGCCCGCAGCAGGCCGTGCCAGAGCAGCACCAGCAGCGAGGCCAGCAGCACGTCCACGGTCGGCACGCCCCACCAGGCGTGGGTCTGCACCCCGAAGTCGTACAGGCCCGGCAGCAGCGAGGCCACGAAGTAGGGCAGGTCGGGAGCGACCGACCCGGCCACCATGGCGGAGGCGATCAGCCGACCTCGGCCTCGCCCCTGGGACAGCAGGGGCAGGACGGCAGCGGGGTGACTGAAGGTGAACGGCACGGCCATACCGTACCCAACCTCCCTGGTCAGCCCAAGGGGTTGACCAAGGGTTGGAGCCTGGTTCCGTTCTCCTGCACCGCCTCGACCGCGACCTGGTCCCGGGCCGGCCGCGGCACCGCGAGCGTACGGTTCGGCACCGCCTGGTCCACCGCCCATCCCTGGCCGTGCAGTTGGAGCCGGGCGACCCGGCGGCTGACCGCCGCCAGCAGGTACTCGCCGCCCTGCGGGGAGCGCCACCAGGTCCAGGCCACGGTGTCCTGCTCGTACCGGCTGCAGGCCCGGCCGTCGGCGCGGCCGGTCCGCACGGCGCCCCGGAAGGTCGGCAGCAGGACGGCCGTGGCGGCGCTGCCCTCCCCGCCCCAGCGGTCGCTGCGCAGGCAGAGCCAGCTCGCCGGGCCCGCCCCGCCCGGGAGTTGCTGGGTGGCGAAGTCCCAGAGGTTGAGCTGTCGCACGCCCGGCGAGGCATCGGGCACGGTGCAGGCCGACCGGGCCCAGGCGCGGAGCGCCTCCGGGCTCACCGCCTCCCGGGGCGAACGGGCCTGGCCCTGCTCGGGCGGCGGGGTCCAGCTCAGCCGGGCCGGCCGCAGGCCGCCGACATCGGCCAGCACGAAGGCGTGCTTCTCCGCCACCACCGGGGTGGACCGCAGCTCCAGCAGCACGTCCCCGGGGCAGCCCGGGCCGCCGCCGACCGGGACGGGGTCGGTCACACCGTCCGTGCGCGCCAACGGCTTTGCGGCCGTGTCGGGCTGGTCCAGCCGACGTGTCCCGGCGGTGTCGATCCAGGGGGCGAGCAGGTAGCGGGCCGTCCCGCCGGAGCGGCGCAGCACCACGGCCGCGGCGCTGGTCACGTCCGAGTCCTCGGCGCCGCCGAGCAGCAGGCCGCCGTCCGGGCCGTCGGTGTACCGGGCGATCCGCATCCCGTCGTGCAGCAGGACCACCGGGGTGCCGTCCACCGAGCCGGCGAACAGCAGCCGGGGCGGCTCGATCGGCGGCCGGGCGGCGGTGCCCGGTTCGACGGCGGTGCCGGGACCGGCCTGGGTCCAGGCGGTCAGCGCCCGGCCGAGCAGCGCACCGTCGGCCAGGCGGTCGCCGCGCGCGGGCCAGGCGGTGAAGTCGACCCGGGCGGTGCTGCGCCAGCGGTCGGGGGCCTCGGTGCGCAGCCCGGGCTGCTCGGCCGCCGCCGCGCTGGCCGGGGCCGCGACCGGGGCCGGGGCGACCGGGCGGGCCGCCAGGGCGGGGGTGAGCAGGGCCGCCACCCCCGCCCCGGCCAGCACCAGCACGCCCGCCCTGGTCCGGCGGCGCCGCAGCAGGTCGGTGGGCTGGACCCGGACGTGGCAGGCGTCGAAGGCGGGCCGCAGCCCGGCCGCCTCACCCGTACCGTCCCCGGCGGCGAGCGCGAGCACCGGTCCGGCCGCGAGCAGGGCCGCCGCCGGGTCCGCCACCTCGGCCCGGCCGAGCAGCTCGACCGTCTGAGCGGCCGTCAGCTGCTCCACCGTGCGCAGCGCGAACGCGGCCCGGGCGGCCGGGGCCAGCCCCGCCAGCTCGCGGTCCAGCGCCAGCTCGTCCTGGTCCCCGCTCGGGGTGAACAGCCGCAGCCCCCAGACCAGCGGTCCGAACCGGGGCCGCCGGGCCCGGGCCGGTGCCAGCGCGGCCCGGAGCACCCGCAGCCGCAGGTCCTGGTAGGCCTGCTCCGCCGTCCCCCCGCCGATGCCGGCCCGGGTCCTGGGCCCGGGCAGGACGGTGGGCAGCGCCCGTTGGACGGCGGCGTGGGCGGCCAGCACCCTGCTGTGCCGCTTCCGGTCCACCGGCAGGGTCAGATAGGCGATCCCGACCAGCCTCGGGTAGTGCCGGACCAGTGCGGCCTCGTGCCGGGACGACGTACCGAGCACCTGTCGCACCATCAGGACCTCTCGCCGGGACGGCGGCCGCGGACCGGAACCGCCACAGCGTCCAACGAGTCGATCATGTGACGGTTACGCCGTCCGGGGGTCCGGCCGCAATGGGCCGGACCCCACTCTCGGGCGCGTCAGAAGTTGATCATGTGCCCGGCCAGGCCGTGCACGGCCTCCTTGACCGCCTCGCCCAAGGTCGGGTGGGCGTGCACGTTGCGGGCCAGCTCGGTCACGGTCAGGTCCCACTGCTGGGCCAGCGTCAGCTGCGGCAGCAGCTCGGTCACCTCGGGGCCGATCAGGTGGGCACCGAGCAGCTCGCCGTGCGTGCCGTCGCTGATCACCTTCACGAAGCCGACCGCCTCGCCCAGGCCGTGCGCCTTGCCGTTCGCGGTGAACGGGAACTTCGCCACCTTGACGTCGAAGCCGCGCTCGCGCGCCTGCGCCTCCGTCCAGCCGAAGCTGGCGATCTGCGGCTGGCAGAAGGTGGCGCGCGGGATCATCACGAAGTCGAGCTCCATGGTCTCCACGTCGGCGATGGTCTCGGCCGCCACCACACCCATCGCCTCGGCCGCGTGAGCCAGCATCAGCTTCGCCGTCACGTCACCGATCGCGAAGATGTGCGGCACGCTGGTCCGGCCGCGCGCGTCCACGTCGATCGCGCCGCGCTCGGTCAGCGCGACGCCGGTGCGCTCCAGGCCGTAACCGTCCACCCGGGGCGCGAAGCCGATCGCCTGGAGCACCTTGTCGGCCTCCAGCACCTCCTGCTGCCCCTTGCGGGTGACGGTGACCCTGACCTTCCCGGCCGGGTCGCTGTCGTCGATCCCGTCCACCCGGGTGGAGGTGAGGATCTCGATCCCCAGCCGGCGGTAGCGCCGGGCCAGCTCGGCGGAGACCTCGACGTCCTCCAGCGGCACCGGCCGGTCCTGGAACTCGACCACGGTCACCTTGACGCCGTAGTTGTGCAGCACGTACGCGAACTCGACGCCGATCGCACCGGCGCCCGCGATGATGATGCTCTCCGGCAGCGTCTCGGTGAGGATCTGCTCCTCGTAGGTCACCACCCGCTCGCTCAGCGAAGTCCCGGGCAGCAGCCGGGTGGTGGCCCCGACCGCGATCACGCAGTGGTCGAAGGTCACCGTCTCGGTGCCGCCCGCGGTGAGCGCCACCGAGAGGGTGCGGTCGTCGACGAAGGTGCCCCGGCCGTCGAGCTCGGTGATGCCGTTCTTCTTCATCAGGTAGTGCACCCCGGCCGCCCTGCCGTCGGCCACCTTGCGGCTGCGCCGGTGCGCGACCCCGTAGTCGAAGCTGACCGTGCCCTCGACCTTGATCCCGAAGGTGTCGGCCTCCTGCTGGAAGATGTGCGCCAGCTCGGCGTTGCGCAGCAGCGCCTTGGACGGGATGCAGCCCACGTTCAGGCAGACCCCGCCCCAGTACTTCTCCTCCACCACGCCCACATTGAGCCCGAGCTGGGCCGCGCGGATCGCGGCCACATAGCCGCCGGGGCCGGCACCGAGGACGACGAGGTCGAAATGCGTGCTCATGTCTTCATCTCCGAACTGCTTCACCGAGGGTGCCGGGCGACGAGTGGCACCTGAGCCCGTCCTCAACCAAGCTCCGAACAGCGTAAGTTCGCAGGTCAAGGACGATCCGGTCGCTCACTTCCTCCCCCGGCGGAAACAGGAAAGTCACGTTTTGGTGACAGTAACCCCAAGCTGATCATCAGTCAAAAACCTTCTGCGGGCGTCCTGTCCCAACCAGGACTGAATGGATCTCACCCCGAAGCCCGCCCGTCGCTTCTGCAGGAGTCTCACCCGGGGACGTCGTTGTACGGCTGGCCACCGTCATAGGACTCTGAGGCGGCTTGATCCGACCGCCGGCCGTCGTACCGGTCGCCGACCAACCGCTCTGCGGCGGTCACTGCTTCGTCGGCACTGGCCGTTTCAAGCACCCAGCCGTCCGCCCTGGTGCCCACGAGGTACAGCCCCTCGGGGACGAGAGCGATGGCTACCGGGAGAATCGCTCCTTCACCGAGCCAGTGGCGCGGACCAGTGCTGAAGCGGAGCACGGCGTGGCTGGTGAACGGGAAGTAGCGGTTCAGTGAGCTCCTCCGCGCCCGGTCAACGAGAGCAGCCAGAATGGGAGGTACCCATGTCGTGGCGGAGTTCCGGGAGCGTTCGTCCCAGTCTGCGGCCGCGCGTGCCTGGAACTCCCACTCCGCCTCGACAGAGTCACTGTTCTCCGGTCGGACGTCCATCGCGCTCCCCCTTCCGAGGCGCCGGACGAAGCCGGGCCTGCTCACCCAACCTTCGCTGATACGAAACCGGTTCCGTCAGCCTTCGCCGAGACCGGTCAGTGGCCGTCGCCAGCTGTGGCACACGTTGTTGCAGGTGACTGTGCGCAAGGTCGGTGGGAGTTGGCCGTTCCGGTCGGCGACGCTTCACGTGGTCGCCGCGAAAACCCACGACCGCGACGACGTCCAATGATCCGGATCGCCAGCAAGGCGCTGATGAAGCTTCCCGAGCCTGCCGCGCCGTCGGCCGCGAGGTTTCCTGCCGCGCCCGAACCAGGCTTGTTCAGTCGGTTCCTGACGTAGCAGTGCCGAGATCGGAGGACAGGTGTCGGATCGCGATCGACACGATCTCCTCGGCCGTCGGCGCTGCGGCGAGGATCTCGCCCAGGTAGCGGGTGCTGACGGTGTACGGCTTCTGCCGATGGGCGTCCAGGCACAGGGGAACATCGGTGAGGTGCGGGCGAATGCTGGTCGAGAACCGCAGTGTCCAGTGGCTGGTGAAGGGGTACAGCCCCCGCAGCACCGGCTCGGCGTGCGCCGCCTTGATGAGCGCGCGGTACTCGGGCCAGTTCGCCGCGTCGGCTTCCGTGAGCAGGTGCTGCCATTCGGATTCGATCAGTCGCACCGGATCGCCATCGGGCACCTCGAAGCGTCCCGAGAGATCCACGAACGGTGCGACGCTGTGAATGTCGGCCAGCTCCTCCCCGTCCTGCCAGGCTTGCGCGGCTCGGGCGAGTTGGACGAGGTCGCCCGTGCTTCCATCGACAAGCACCAAGCCCTGGAACGACTCACAGCCGCGGATCGACCAACGGCGCTCGACCGCCCAGGCGCTGATGGACAGAACCGTCCGATGAGGGATTCCGCTCGCGACCGAGGCCTGCTGCAGCGCGGCGGATTCCGAGGCCTCGAACGCAACGGAAAGGCCGTCTCGGACCGCCACCGCCTGGAGCGCCGCAGCGAGGCTGCCTTCGGTCGCAATGTCGGGATACAGAGCAGCGGGATCATGGGAGTCGGCCATGAGCCACGATTGTGCCGCACACAGCCGCAGCGCGCCGCGCAGTGCGGTATGACGCCTCCTGGCCGTCGTCGACGGCGGCTCGAGCCGGCCCTTGCCGGAGGCCTTCGGGGTGCAGAAGTCGCAGCGTGCGCAGGCCATGTGGTGCCGGCACTGCTCGGTGGGTTTCCGTTCGAGCAGCCGTCGCCGTCGGCTCAGTCCTGCTCCGGATCCGGCCCTCGAAGGCGCCCTCCGGCGCGTTGTGCGCGAACCGAGCGCGCGCGGCCCACCAGCGCCGCCAGCGGGAGTCCGCCTGCCAGGAGGGCGAACCCCACTGGGAGCACCCCCGTCCACACCGACGGGGAGACGTACGCGGTGCCGGACGTGCCGCCCGCCAGCCACGCGTGCAGCGGGTAGATGCTGACGTCCTTCTCCTCGACGTCGACCTCGAACGACGAGCTGCTGCCATCCGGGGTGAAGGAGCCCGAGCAGTACGTCGACTCTCCCCCTGAGGTGCTGGGGTTGCTGTACGCCCGGCATTTGACGTCGGTCACGGTCCCGGGCTTGCCCCACAGTGCCGCCCGCGCCTCGTCGGTGAAACCGACCAGCACCAGGCCGCCCAGGACCAGCCCGGCCAGGCAGGCCAGCACCCGCACCGGTCCGATCCTGACGACGCCCTGATGGTTCTGTCGCCCGTTCGGAACGCCTTCGTCCTCGCTCATGATCCCCCTCGGATCGCCGACGGACCTCCATGGTGACCGGTCCGAACCACCCTCGGAAGCCCTGCGCGCAACACGGCTTCGGCCCGGCCCGGCCACAGCCTTGACACTCTGTCAGCTCCACCGCGCCCCCGCCCGTCGCCCCGGCCCGCCGCCAACTGCCGCGCCGAGCAGCAACCACACTGCGGCCACTGCCCGTTGGGTGCGCCGACCATCACCCACGGTCACACCTTCCAGCCCCGGATCCGTTGACACGTTCGTCATGGCCCTGTAACTCTTGGGTGCTCCCACGCAAAAAACAGACAGATGTCTGTCATTTTCTCGACTCCCACCTCCCCCCACCCATTCAGAGACAGAGGGACGTCATGAGATCGAAGCGCATACTCCCGCGGCTGACGGCGACGTCGGTCACGGTGGGAATGCTCCTGCTCGCGGGCCCGGTGCTGCCGGTGCACGCCGCGGGCGGGCCCAACCTGGCGGCCGGGAAACCGGTGACCGCGAGCAGCACCAACGGGCAGTACCTGGTCGGCAACGTCAACGACGGCAACCAGGCGAGCTACTGGGAGAGCGGCAACAACGCGCTCCCGCAGTGGGTCCAGGTCGACCTGGGCAGTGCGGCCGCGATCGACCAGGTGGCGTTGAAGCTGCCGACCGGCTGGGGCAACCGGACCGAGACCCTGACCGTGCTCGGCTCCACCGACGGAACGAACTTCGCCACCGTGGTCGGCTCGGCCGCCTACGCCTTCGACCAGGCCGCCGGCAACACCGTCCGGATCAACTTCCCGGCCGCCACCGCCCGTTACGTCCGGATCCAGGTGGCGGCCAACAGCGCCTGGCCGGCCGCCCAGTTCTCCGAGTTCGAGGTGTACGGGACCAGCGCCGCCTCGGCCAACCTGCTGCAGGGCCGCACCCTCACCGCCGGCAGCTCCGGCGGCGGCTACCAGGCGGGCAACGCCGGGGACGGCAACCAGGCGAGCTACTGGGAGAGCGCCAACAGCGCCTTCCCGCAGTGGATCCAGGGCGACCTGGGCTCGACGGTGCAGGTCAACCGGGTGGTGCTCAGGCTGCCGAGCGGCTGGGAGCAGCGCAGCCAGACCGTCAAGGTGCAGGGCTCCACCGACGGCAGCACGTTCACCGACCTGGTGGCCGCCGCCGCGTACAGCTTCGACCCGGCGGCGGGGAACACCGTCACGGTCTCGCTGCCCACCACCGCCACCCGCCACCTCCGGCTGGTGTTCAGCGCCAACTCGGTCTGGCCGGCCGCCCAGCTGTCGGAGTTCGAGGCGTACGGGCCGACCGGCGGGGACACCCAGGCGCCGACCGCCCCGGTGAACCTGACCTACGGTCAGCCGGAGCCCGGGAAGATCAGGCTGAGCTGGGGTGCCGCCACCGACAACGTGAAGGTGACCGGCTACGACGTCTACGCCGACGGCCAGTTGCTGGCCGGTGTGGCCGGGGACGTGCTGACCTGGACCGACACCCGCCCGGCCACCGAGACCGTCACCTACACCGTCCGGGCCAAGGACGCGGCGGGCAACCAGTCCAACCCGAGCGCACCGGTGACCCGGCCCGGCGAGAACCCGGGCGACACCGTCCGGCCGACCGCGCCGGGCAACCTCGGCTACACCGAGCCGGCCGCCGGGCAGATCAGGCTGAGCTGGGACGCGGCCACCGACAACGTCGGCGTCACCGGCTACGACGTCTACGCCGACGGGCAGTTGAAGGCGAGCGTGGCGGGCAACGTCCGCACCTGGACCGACAGCCAGCCCGCCTCGGCGACGGTCACCTACACCGTCCGGGCCAAGGACGCGGCGGGCAACCAGTCCGACCCGAGCGCCGCCGTCACCCGGCCGGGCGACCCCGGCACCCCCGGTACGAACCTCGCCTCGGGCAAGCCGATCGAGGCGTCCGGGCAGGCCTGGACCTTCGCGCCGGCCAACGCCAACGACAACAACCTGGCCACCTACTGGGAGGGCAACGCCGGTGCGCTGCCCAACACCCTGACGGTCAAGCTGGGTTCGAACGCCGACCTGCAGCGGGTGGTGGTGAAGCTCAACCCGGACCAGGCCTGGGGCGCCCGGACGCAGAACATCCAGGTGCTCGGGCGGGAGGACGGCGCCACCGGCTTCAGCACGCTGAAGGCCGCCGCCGACTACCGGTTCGACCCGGCCTCCGGGGCGAACACCGTGACCATCCCGGTCACCTCCCGGGTCGCCGACCTCCAGCTCAGGATCGCCTCCAACACCGGCGCACCGGCGGGCCAGGTGGCCGAGCTCCAGGTCATCGGCACCCCGGCGCCCAACCCCGACCTGACCGTGACCGACGTGTCGTGGACCCCGGCCACGCCGAACGAGGTCACCGCGATCACCCTGCGCGCCACGGTGAAGAACATCGGCACCCTCCCCTCCCCCGCCGACACGGTCGACTTCCTGCTCGGCGGCGCACTGGCCGACAGCGTCGCGGTGCCCGCCCTCGCGGCCGGCGAGTCGGCGACGGTGACGAAGAACATCGGTACCCGCCCGCAGGGCAGCTACCTGCCGAGCGCCCGGGTGGACGCCGACAACTCGGTCCGGGAGCGGAACGAGGACAACAACCTGCTGGCGGCGGCCACTCCACTGACCGTCACCCAGGCGCCGGGTCCTGACCTGGAGGTGCTCGACGTCACCCCGAACCCGGCCAGCCCGGCGGCCGGCGCGGCCACCTCGTTCACGGTCCAGCTGCGCAACCGGGGCATCGACCCGGCCCCCGCCGGAGTCACCCGCCTCACCGTCGGCTCGGCCACACTGAACACCGCCACCCCGGCGGTGGCGGCCGGCCAGACCGTCACCCTCCCGGTCACCGGCACCTGGACCGCCGTGGCCGGCGGCGCGACCGTCACGGTCACCGCCGACGCGACCGGCACCGCGCAGGAGACCAACGAGAACAACAACGTGCTCAGCAAGCCGATCGTGGTCGGCCGGGGCGCCGCCGCTCCCTACACCTCCTACGAGGCCGAGGACGGCAGTTACCAGGGCGAGCTGCTCCAGGCCGACGCCACCCGCACGTTCGGGCACACCAACTTCGCGTCCGAGTCCTCCGGCCGGAAGTCCGTCCGGCTGAACAGCACCGGCCAGTACGTCGAGATCACCTCCACCGTCCCGACCAACTCGATCGTGGTCCGCAACTCGATCCCGGACGCGCCGGGCGGTGGCGGCGCCGACGCGACGCTCAGCCTGTACGCGAACGGCACGTTCGTGCAGAAGCTCAACCTGTCCTCCAAGCACAGCTGGCTCTACGGCACCACCGACCAGCCGGAGGGCCTCACCAACACCCCGCAGGCCGACGCCCGCAGGCTGTTCGACGAGGCGCACGCACTGCTCCCGCAGAGCTACCCGGTGGGCACGAAGTTCCGGCTCCAGCGCGACGCCGGGGACACCGCCGCCTTCTACGCCGTCGACCTGGTCGACCTGGAGCAGGTCGCACCGCCGACCGCCAAGCCCGCCGAGTGCACCTCGATCACCGACTTCGGCGCCGTCCCGAACGACGGGCTGGACGACACCGCCGCGCTCCAGGCCGCCGTGACGGCCGATCAGAACGGCACCATCTCCTGCGTCTGGATACCGGCCGGCCAGTGGCGCCAGGAGAAGAAGATCCTCACCGACGACCCGCTCAACCGCGGCATGTACAACCAGGTCGGCATCCGGGACGTCACCATCCGGGGCGCCGGGATGTGGCACTCCCAGCTCTACTCGCTGATCGAGCCGCAGAACGCCACGGGCTCCATCAACCACCCGCACGAGGGCAACTTCGGCTTCGACATCGACGACAACACCCAGATCTCGGACATCGCCATCTTCGGCTCCGGCCGGATCCGCGGCGCCTCCGACGGCTCCGAGGGCGGCGTCGCGCTGAACGGCCGGTTCGGCAAGAACACGAAGATCAGCAACGTCTGGATCGAGCACTCCAACGTCGGCGTCTGGGTCGGTCGCGACTACGACAACATCCCGGACCTGTGGAACCCGGCCGACGGGCTCCAGTTCACCGGCATGCGGGTCCGCGACACCTACGCCGACGGGATCAACTTCTCCAACGGCACCCGCAACTCCAAGGTGTTCAACTCCACCTTCCGCACCACGGGTGACGACGCGCTGGCCGTCTGGGCCAACAAGTACGTCAAGAACACCTCGGTCGACATCGGCCACGACAACAGCTTCACCAACAACACCATCCAGCTGCCCTGGCGGGCCACCGGCATCGCCGTCTACGGCGGCTACGGCAACAAGATCGAGAACAACCTGGTCTACGACACCGCCAACTACCCGGGCATCATGCTCGCCACCGACCACGATCCGCTGCCCTTCTCCGGGCAGACGCTGATCGCCAACAACGCCATCTACCGCAGCGGCGGGGCGTTCTGGAACGAGGCCCAGGAGTTCGGCGCACTCACCCTGTTCGCCGCCAACCAGGACATCCCGGGGGTCGTGATCCGGGACACCGAGATCCACGACAGCACCTACGACGGGATCCAGTTCAAGACCGGCGGGGGCACCATCCCCGACGTCAAGATCACCAACGTGACGATCGACAAGTCCAACAACGGGGCCGGCGTGCTGGCGATGTCCGGGGCGCGCGGCAGCGCCGTCCTCACCAACGTGCGGGTCACCAACTCCGCCGACGGCGACATCGTCCGCCAGCCGGGCACCAGCTTCACCCTCACCACCGGCTAACCGCCCGGCCCGGGACCGCCCCGACCGGGGCGGTCCCGTCAGGTCTCCGGACCGGCCTGACCGCCCTGCTCCTGACGGGCGGTCAGGCCGGTCGGGCCTCGGCGATCACCTGGGCCACCACCTCCGCCAGGGTCGGGTGCACCACCAGACCGGGGCGGGCGTGCCGGAGCTGCTCATGCACGTCGAGCCGCCGCAGGTAGCCGGGGTCGACGCCGACCGCGAGCGGCCGCCCCTCCCCCAGTGCGACCCCCAGTTCGAACAGCGCGATCGGCTGGACGCTGCCGCTCCCGGGGAACCAGAACAGCGTGAACACGCCCTGCTGGTGCAGGTGGTGGTGCTCCCAGGCGATCTGCGCCGGTGCCCGCTCCGGGTCGTCCACGGCCAGCCCCTCGGGCCGGCGCGGGTTGATCACCACCAGGCCCGCCGCGAGCAGCGCCGCGGCGGCCTCGGCCTGCCAGTCGGCGCAGCCGCTGATGCCGCCCGCCAGGAACACTGCCGCCGGGCCGCCGGGGGCGGGCAGGTAGCTCTGCGGGGCGACGATGTAGGTGGTCATACCGACAGGATCGTCCGTCCGGCGCCCGCGTACACCCGGTTCCGCGAAACCCCGCCGGGCACCGACCCGACTGCCCGGCGTAACCCGTGGCCCGGGGATCGGTTGTCCTGGTACGGAGTGCGGGCACCGGGGCCGCGCGGCGATTGTGCACGGAGGTTCATCGGCAGTGAGCAGCGAGCGTGGTTCCAGGGGCGTTTCGGCCGTCTTCCCGTCCCAGGGGAGCGTCAGCGCCGGTCAGCGGGCGGCCGCCCAGATGCTGGGGCTGCGGGACGTGGTGCTCCCGGCGGCCGTGGTGACGGCGGCGGTCGAGCTGCTCGCCGAGCGGCTCGATGACCCCGACCCAGTGACCCGGGAGGCCACCGCCGTGGTGGTGGCCCGGCTGCGGGCGGCGGTCTCCGCCTGACGGGTCATCGGCCGATCCGGTCGGGGAGACTTCCCCGACCGGCCGTGACCAAGCCGCCCGGGCCGTGGTTGGGGGTGGTGTGACAGACCCCGCGCATACCGGCTCGCTGCCCGCCCCGCGTACCGACTGGACGCTGGTGCACCCGCTGCTGCACGCCCTCGCCGAGGCCGGCATCCCGCTCCGCGCGGGCGACCTGGAGCAGTTGCAGAACGCCGCCGCGATCGGCCCCGACTTCGTCCACGCCCTGGCCCGCTGGATCCGCGAGGCCCACGCCGTCCCGGCCCGGCACACCGAGCCCGCCCTGCCACCGGCCGCGCCGCTCCAGCCGCTCGGCCTCCCGCCCGGCCGGCGCACCGACGACAGCACGGACCGTCAGGCCTGCTGAATCGGCCGGGCCCGGCGGTGGCTTGACGATCACTCACCGGTTCCACCACCCTTTCACTACTCAATTAGTGAAAGGGTACTACTAGGTGCACCCGTCCTCCCTGATCCGCCGTCCCGCCGCGCTCGCCTGGACGCTGGCCGCGGCGTTCGCCGCCGCGTACTCCTGCGTGGCCGTCAACCGGCACCGCCGCGGCCTGACCCAGTCCTACGACCTGGGCATCTTCGAACAGGCCGTCCGCGCGTACGCCCACGGCTCGGCGCCGATCGTCCCGCTCAAGGGGCCCGGCTACCACCTGCTCGGCGACCACTTCCACCCACTGCTGATGCTGCTCGCACCGGCCTACCGGGCCTTCCCCACGCCCGTGACGCTGCTGGTCGCGCAGGCGGTGCTGCTGGCACTGGCCGTGGTGCCGCTCACCCGCTGGGCCCATCGCTCGGCCGGCCCCGGGGCCGCGCTGGTGGTGGGCTGCGGAGTGGGCGCGTCCTGGGGGATCGTCAGCGCGGCCGCCGACGACTTCCACGAAATCGCCTTCGCGGTACCGCTGCTGGCGTTCGCCGCGACCGCCCTCGGACAGCGCAGGCCGCTCGCCGCCGCCCTCTGGTCGCTGCCACTGCTGCTGGTGAAGGAGGACCTCGGGCTGACGGTCGCGGCCTTCGGCGGCCTGATCGCCTGGCAGGCCCGGCGGGACGGGCGGGGCCCCGGGCCCGGCCTCGCCCTGGCCGCCGCCGGGGTCGCCGGCACCCTGCTCACCGTGCTGGTGCTGCTGCCCGCCTTCAACCCGCAGGGCGGCTTCGACTACTGGCACCAGCTCGACGCCGGCGGACCCGACCGCCCGCTCTGGCAGCCCGCCCTCCAGCTCGGCTGGCCACCCGTCAAATGGCTGCTGCTGTCGCTGCTCACCGCCACCGCCGGCTTCCTGGGCCTGCGCTCGCCGCTGGCCCTGCTCTGCCTGCCCACCCTCGGCTGGCGCCTGCTCGCCGACAACCCGCACTACTGGGGCGTGGGGTACCACTACAGCGCCGTCCTGATGCCGCTGCTGTTCGCCGCCCTGACGGACGCCCTGGGCCGGGCCGCCCCGCACCGCGCCCGCCGCGCCCTGGCGGTGAGCGCGCTGGTCGCCGCCGTCACGCTGCCGCTCTACCCGCTGCACGAGGTGGTGATGCCGGAGGGCTGGCGCACCCCGCCCCGGCTGGTCGCGACCCGCTCGATGCTGGAGTGGATACCCGACGGCGCCGAGGTGGCCGCCTCCAACCGGCTGGCCGCCCAGCTGACGCACCGTACGACGGTGAGCCTGGTCTGCCGGGACGACGCGCCGCCGCCGGAGTGGGTGGCCGTCGACCTGACCGACCCGAGCGTCAAGTCCCCGTGCGCGATCACCGACACCGCCCGGATGCTGGTGCGGTACGAACAGCAGGGCTACCGGCGGCTGGTGGACCGCGACGGGCTGGTCCTGCTGCAACGCCCCTGAACACACCCCCACCCCTGACTTGACCACGGCGGTGCAGTGCGCCACCATTCCACTACTTCACTAGTGAAAGGCTGGTTGGCGCTTGATCGAGTACCGCATCGAGCGGCGCAGCGGCGTCTCCACCTACCAGCAGATCGTGCAGCAGACCAAACAGGCCCTGCGGCTCGGCCAGTTGCAGCCCGGGGACAAGCTGCCGACCGCCCGCGAGGTGGTCGAGCTCACCGCGATCAACCCCAACACCGTGCTCAAGGCCTACCGCGAGCTCGAACGCGAGGGGCTGGTGGAGCCCCGGCCGGGGCTCGGCACCTTCGTCCGGCGTTCGCTCGCCCGGCCGGAGGCGGCCGCCGACGGACCGTTGCGGGCGGGGCTGGTGGGGTGGGTGGACGAGGCCCGGGCCGCCGGGCTGGAACGGGAGGACATCGCCGCACTGATGGCCTCCGTACTGGAGCAGCGCTTCGACACCGGGGTCACCCCGGCCGGGGCGACGAACGAGGACAACGGGGGTACCGGATGAACAACCCGACGGACGGTCAGCCGGCCCTGGAGGCGGTCGGCCTGGGCCGGCGCTACCGGGGCGGCTGGGCACTGCGCAACTGCGACTTCAGCCTGCCGGCCGGCCGGATCTGCGGCGTGGTGGGCCCCAACGGCGCGGGCAAGAGCACCCTGCTCGCGCTCGGCGCCCGGCTGCTCGCCCCGACCGAGGGCGAGCTGCGGGTGCTCGGCGAGGCCGGGAACACCCCCGACCTGCGCCGCCGGGTCGGCTTCGTGGCCCAGGACAAGCCGCTCTACCCCCGGCTCACGGTCGCCGAGACGCTGCGGCTGGGCCGCGAGCTGAACCCGGACTGGGACCACCGGACCGCCCAACGGGTGCTGGACCAGGGCCAGTTGGACCCGAAGGCCCGAATAGGTTCGCTCTCCGGCGGCCAGCGCACCCGGGTCGCCCTGGCACTCGCCCTCGGCAAGGGCCCCGAACTCCTGCTGCTGGACGAGCCGATGGCCGATCTCGACCCGCTCGCCCGGCACCAGCTGATGGGCATCCTGATGGCCGAGGCCGCCGAGCGCGGCACCACCATCGTGCTCTCCTCGCACATCCTCACCGAGCTGGAGGGGGTGATCGACCACCTGCTGCTGGTCCAGTCCGGACGGATCCGGCTGGCGGGCGACCTGGAGCAGATCCTGGACGCCCACCGCCTGCTGACCGGCGGCGACGGCAGCCGGCTCGCGCCGCACACCGTGGTGGAGCGCCGCTCCACCGGGCGCACCACCACCGCGCTGGTGCGCACCGACGCCCCGGTGGACGGCTCCTGGGAGAGCAGCCGCCCGACCCTGGAGGACCTGCTGCTGTCCTACCTCCGCTCACCGCAGACCGACACCGCCACGGACCGCGAGGCCGCCGCATGAGCACGACTCTCCACACCGAGCGGCCCGCCCGCCGCACCGCACCGGCCGCCACCCGTCCGGGCCGGATGCGCTGGCTCGCCTGGCGGCAGAGCCGGGCCGGGATCGCAGTGCTCGCGACCGGGCTGCTCGCGCTGGCCGCCACGCTGCTCTTCGTGCACTTCTCGGCCTCGGCCACCGTGGCGACCATGGAGCGGACCGGCTGCCGCACCCCGGGCAGCTGGTCCGAGAACGGGTGCTTCGCGCTGGTCACCCGGGCCGAGCACCTGACCGGGATCTTCTCCCAGTACCTCCAGCCGGTCATCACCCTGCTGCCGGTCCTGATCGGGATGTTCCTCGGCGCTCCGCTGCTGGCCCAGGAGTTCGAGCGCGGCACCCACCGGCTGGTGTGGGCGCAGTCGGTCACTCCGGCCCGCTGGCTGCGGGCCCGGATCGGGCTGCCCGGCCTGGCCGTGCTGCTGGCCACCGGTGTCCTGGCCGTCCTGTCCAGCTGGGTGTGGTGGACCGACGTGGTCCACTCCCCCGTCGCGTTCGACCCGCCGTTCGGGGCGTTCACCTACCCGGCCATCGGTACGGCCCCGGTCGCCTGGTCGCTGTTCGCGTTCGCGCTCGGCCTCGCGGTCGGCCTGGTGCTGCGCCGCACGGTCACCGCCGTGCTGGTGACCGGTGCCCTGGCTGGGATCAGCCTGGCCCTGATGCGGCTGGCCCGCCCCCACCTCTACCCGGTGACCAGCGGCGTCCAGCCGGTCGACCAGATGATCTCCACCTTCGCCCAGCCCACCAACGCCTGGCTGGTGAACAGCGGTCAGGTACTGGCCGACGGCACCCGGGTCCCCGACCTCGACTGCTACGGCGGCGGCGGCGTGGACTGCTCCGGCACGGTGGCCAGGTGGGGCGACTACCACCCGGCCGGGGACCTGGTGCCGATCCAGCTGGTCGAGTCCGGCATCCTGCTGCTGCTCACCATCGCCCTGCTCGCCTTCACCTTCCGGCGGACCGGGCGGGCCGGCGCCTGACCGGCGGACCCGGGTCCGGCTCCACCGGCCCCGGGTACGCCCCGGCCAGCAGGCGGCGGTGCTCCTCCGCCGTGCGGCGGTACCCCTGACTGCCCGTCGACTCCAGGGCGCAGACCGCCAGCAGGCAGCCCGCCCGCGCGGCCGCCTCGTCGTCCAGCCCCTCGGCCAGCCCGGCCAGGAATCCGGCCCGGAACGCACCGCCCGCGCCGCTCGTCCCCCCGGCCCTCGGCCCGGCCGGCACCGCCGGGACCGCCACCGAGGGCCGGTCGGCGTAGTCGATCCAGACCCCGTCCAGGCCGAGGGTGGTCACCCAGCAGCCGACCAGCCGGAGCACCTCCTCGGCCGACCGGCCGGTGTGCTCCAGCAGCTGGGCCCGTTCGCGGCGGTTGGTGACCAGGTGGCCGGCCCCGTCCAGGACCGCCTCGGCGCCGTACCGGGCCACCTCGGCGCTCCGCCCGGCCGGGTCGACCACGAACGGCAGCCCCAGCCGCCGGCAGTCGCCGGCCCGGGCCGCCATCAGCCCGGGCCCGGCCGGGCCGAGGAAGACCAGTTCGCTGCCGTCCGCCCACCCCTCCGGGTCCGCCCCGGCCTCCTCCCCCGACGCACCAGGGTGGAAGGAGGAGATCCGGTTCCGGTCCGCGTCGGTGGTGCTGGTGAACCGCGCGGTGGCGGACCGCTCCGAGACCCGGACCCCTGAGGTGTCCACCCCGGCCCGCTCCAGCCTGGCCCGGTAGGTGCCGAAGTCCCGTCCGGCCGCGCCCAGCAGCACCGGCCGGTGGCCCAGACCCGCCAGGCCGTACGCGACGTCGGCCGCCACCCCGCCCTCGTGCACCCCGAGGTCGTCCACCAGGAACGACAGGGACAGGTGGGCGAGTTGGTCCGGCAGCAGCAGATGCGTGAACTGCCCGGGATAGGTCATCAGCTGGTCGATCACGATCGGTCCGGTGACGGTGATGCGCACCATGGCCCCTCACTTCGAGAATGTGTCGAGAACTCCGGACGGTCCGTCAGAGGAACCACAGCACCCAGCCGAGCATCACTAGATTGGCGGTGCCCTGGGCCACCGCGCAGGCCAGCGCGGAGCCGGTCCAGGCCCGGCAGATCCCCAGCGCCAGGCCCATCACAAAGACCGAGGGCAGCACCCCGCAGATCACCCGGGCGTTCAACGGCTGGAGGCCGTAGTCGCCGAGGTGCACCAGCGCCCAGGCCGCCGAGGTGGTGGCGATCGCCACCACTCCGCCCCGGGCGTGCTCCACCGCGCGGTAGAGCACGCCCCGGTAGCAGACCTCCTCCACCAGCGGCACCAGGACACCCATGCAGAGCACCATCGCCACCGCGCCCAGCACCGGTGCGCCCGGGGCCAACTGCCGGAACAGCTCCGGCACCAGGACGGTCCAGTTGTCCGCACCCCGCCCGAAGGCCGTCCGGGCGGCCGCCATCGTGTCGGCGTACGCCAGCACCACCAGGGCGGTGCCCGCCACGGCCGGCCAGGGCCGGAACCCGCGGACACCCGCCTCCGCCCGGTCCTTCCGGTCCAGCAGCAGCAGTGCCAGCGCGCTCAGCCCGACCGAGAGCACCATCAGCGGCAGGGTGAAGGCCCCGCCGATCCGGACCACGGCCAGCACCCCGTACAGCCGCACGGCGGAGGTCACCGGCACCGCGCGGTGGTGCTCCCGCAGCCGGTGCACCGTCCGCTGACGGGTGCTCAGCGGCGGCGGCATCGCGGGCTCACCCGGCCTTCGCCGGTGTCCGCCGCCGCAGCGAGGGCAGCCACCAGTTGTAGCGCCGGAACAGCAGCAGCGTGGCCGGGACGAACAGCATCCGGATCAGCGTGGCGTCCAGCAGCACGGCCAGGCCGAGGCCGACGCCGTACTCCTGCAGCATCACCGTCGAGGAGAGCGCCATGGTGCCGAGGCTGCCGGCCATCACCAGCCCGGCCGCGTTGATCACCCGGCCGGTGTCCACCACCGCGCCGATGGTGGCCGCCTCCTGGTCGGCACCGCCGCGCACCAGGTCGCGGACCCGGGTGACCAGGAAGATCTCGTAGTCCATGCCGAGGCCCATCATCAGCACGGTCAGGAAGATCGGCAGGTCGTCGATGATCGCCCGGTCGAGCCAGAAGTGGAAGATCAGCACCGTCAGACCGATCGCCCAGACATTGCTCATCATGATGGTGAGGATCAGCCGGACCGGTATCAGCAGCGACCGCAGTGCGATCACCAGCATCACGAAGACACCGACCGAGACCAGGCCGATCATCTGCCAGAAGCTGGAGGTGAGCGCGGCCCCGTACTGCCGGTCCACCTGGGTCGCGCCGCCGACCTCCTGCCGGCCGACGTCGGTCGCCGCCGCGGCCACCGCCTGGAGCCGGTCCACCGTGCGGACGGCGGCCTCCGAGTAGGGCGGGTCGGCGAGTTCCACCACGATCCGCAGGCTGCCGTCGTCGGCCAGGTAGTCGCGGCGAAGCTCGGCGGGCAGCGCCGCGACCTGGTCGGCCGGGAGCGGGGCGCCGAACGGCCTGGTCACCGCGTCCACCCGGGAGACGCCCGGGTCGGCGGCGAGCCGTTCGGTGAGGGCGCCGACCGCCTGCCGCCCCTGGTCGGTCAGCTGCTGTCCGGCCACCACTCCGGCGGCCGGGTGGGCCAGGATCAGCGTGGGCAGCACGGCCGCGCTGCCCCACTCCCGGTTCACCAGCTCGAAGCCGGCCCGCGAGTCGGTGGCCGGGCTGAGCGCCACCGGGTCGGCGGTGGAGCGGTGTTGGGCCGTGAGCACGGCGAACGGGATCGTCACGACGGCGAACACCAGCACGATCGCCACCCGCCGCCGGCGGGCCAGGTCGGCGGCCCGGGCCAGGTGGCGGCCGAGCGCGCTCCCGTGCTCCAGGTCGGCCAGCGGGCTGCGCCCGAGCGCGAAGAACCGGTCCCCGAGCAGCATCAGCAGACTGGGCGTCAGGGTGAGCGCGGCCAGCAGCACGATCGGGATGCCGATCAGACCGCCGTAGCCGAGCGGCGGGATCCAGTCCACCGGGGAGAGCAGGGTGGCGCCGAAGGCCAGCACCACCGCGACCGCCGCGAGCAGCATGCTCTCCCCCGCGTGCGCGGTGGCGTGCACCGCCGCCTCCTTCGGCGATCGGCCGGCCAGGCGCTCCTGCCGGTACCGGGAGGAGAGCAGCATGCTGTAGTCCACCCCGGCACCCAGCATCACGAAGTTCATGATGGTGATGGTGAACTGGGTGAGCGTCACCCCGTGGCCGAGGGCGAACAGCGCCGCCTGCGAGACCGTGGTGGCCAGGCCGATCGCCAGCACCGTCAGCACGGCGGGCACCACGGCGCGGAAGAACAGCAGCAGGACGACCAGGATGATCGCGTAGGCGACCGTCTCCATCAGCGCGTTGTCGTCCTCGGCCTTCTTGTAGGTGTCGTGGATCAGGGCCAGCTCACCGGTGACGTGCGACTCCACCCCGGGGCCCGGGGCGGCCGCCCCGGTGGCGTCCCGGACGGCGGCGCGCAGCCAGTCCACGTCCGGGTCGTGTCCGGCGCCGCCGGTGAAGCTGACCGAGACCAGGGCGGCCCGGCCGTCCTCGGCGACCAGCCGTCCGACCGCCTCCGGCGGCACCGGCAGCGGGAAGTTGCGCCAGTCCGCGCGCCGGGCGAAGTCGGCTGCCAGGGCGGTCAGTTGCCGGTCGTCCGCGGTCAGGGAGGTGCCCGCCAGGGCGGCCAGTCCGGCCGGCACCCGACCGGCCGCCACCGCGGCGTCCAGCGCGGACCGCCGCGCGGCCGGGTCGGCCGGTACGCCCTGCCGGTCCAGTTCGACCCGCAGTCCGCGCAGGAAGTCGGCGGTCAGGTCGCGGTACAGGGTGTAGGCCGAGGAGGACTGGCGGACGTCGCCGGTGCGCACCCGGTCCGCGATCCTGCTGTCCAACTCGGCCAGCAGGGACCGTAGTTCGGCTGACCGGACATCCGGCGCCGCGATCACCACGATGGACTCGCGCTGCGAGCGGTGCGGGAACGACCGCTCGACCAGCTGGTCGGCCCGGGCACTGCTGGTGCCGGGGACGAGCTTGGACGCACCCTGCTTGGTCAGCACGTCGTTGAGCTGGGAGGCGAACGGGAAGCAGACCGCGATGAGCAGGACCCAGACCGCCAGCACGGTCTTCGGGCGGGCGGTGAGCAGCCGGGCCGTCCGCAGCAGCCGGGGCTGCGCCGCGCCGTGGGCGGCGTCCGGCGGGGACGGGGCGATGGTGCCGGTCATGCGCTGCCGACCTCCTTGCGGTGCGCGTCGGCCGAGCCGCCACCGACCGGGCTGCCGTCTGCCGGGCCGCCGGGGCTGCGGCCGGTGACCACCACGAAGGTGTGCCGCAGCTCCAGCGGGCCGTGCTGGGCGACCTGTCGGGCCAGCCCGTCCCGGATCAGGTCCAGTGCGTACTGCTCCCGGCTCTGGTCGACGGCGTCCTTGAAGCCGGCTGCGGCGCCGGAGCGCTGGACCCACTCCAGCGCCGCCTCGGGGGTCTCGGCGGGCAGCAGCTGGTGCCCGTCCCGCTGGACGTCGACGGTCAGCCCGGCCTTGCCGAACCAGCGGGCCACGGTGGCGGCGTCCTTCGGCAGGCTGACCCGGATCAGGCCGGTCAGCAGCGAGGGGTCGGCGGCGAACACCTTCTCCAGCTGGGTGATCAGGGTCTTCAGGGCATCGCCCCTGGTCTCGATCACCACCACCCGGCCGCCCGGCCTGAGCACCCGCCTGACCTGCTCCAGCAGCCGGGCCGGCTTGCTGTAGCAGATCGCCCAGCCGATCACCACGAGGTCCGCGCTGCCGGTCGGCCGGGCCAGCAGGAACTCCTCCATGTCCCCTTCCTCCAGCGAGAGTTCGATCCCCGGCGAGAGCTCCACCTCCGGTTCGACCTTGGCCCGGGCGACGGCCAGCATGCCGGGGGACTTGTCGACCGCCCGGACCGAGCCCCGGCCGCCCAGGCGCCGGACGATCTCCTGGGTCAGGTGGCCGGTCCCGCAGGCGAGTTCGAGCACATCGTCGCCGGGTCGGATCAGCACCTCGTCCAGCGCGGCGAGCGAGTGGACACCCATCACCGGGCTGAAGTAGGTGTCATAGCTTGGGCTCGCGGCGTCGTAGTCGGCGGTGGGGTCCGCGTGCGTGCGGCTGATGGTCAGACGCAGGGCGCGGGCGGCGAGTCCGATGCGACTCATGGCTGGCTCCTTGGCTCAGGTCGGGGCGATGGCACGGAAATGGCGTGACAGCGAAATGGCATGACGGAGAGTAGGGACGGGTGGTGCGGATCAGGGTCGGGCGTCGGTGAGGTCGGTCGCGCAGGCGGCCGCCGCAAGCAGCAGCAGCCCGTACGTGCTGGCCACCGTCCCGGCGGCGGCGGTCGCCACCGCGGGCGCCGCGGCTCCCGCCACCGCACCGACCACCGCGCCGCCGAGGACGGCCCAGCGGGCCGGCCGGGCACCCGCGGCCGCCCCGCTGAGCACCGCCAGGGTGGTGGCGGCGCCCGCGAGCAGCGGACTGTCCAGGGTGGTTGCGGCGGGGACGGCCCCGCCGAGCAGCAGCAGCCCGGCCGTACCGACCCGGGGGTCGGTACGGCCGACCACGCCGACCAGCAGCAGGCCGAGCGCGAGCACCAGGCCGAGCAGCGCCGCCGCGCACCAGAGCCAGTCCGGTGCGCCGGGCCGGGACGGCGTGGCCCCGGCGCCGAGCACCGCACCCGCGCAGGCGGCCGCGACCAGCGGGCCCGGCCACCGGCCGGCCGGCGGTGGAATGACGGTCACGGCCGGGTCCGGGCCGCGGCCGCCAGTTCGGCCAGCCCGGCGGCCTCGCCCGGGTCGGTGTCCTGGCCCGGGCCGTCGGGCTCGTCCGGGCCGAGGAACATGTCGGTCTCGGCCGCCAGCGCCTCCAGCACCCGGTCCAGGTGGTCGGTGGTGTGGGTGGCCATGAAGCTGAGCCGCAGCCGGGGCGAGGCGGCGGGCGGCAGCACCGGGTTGGTGTAGACGCCCCGGTCGACCAGCCGGCGCCAGAGCAGCAGCGTCTCCACCACTCCCCTGGTGCGCAGCGGGACGACCGGCGTGCTGCTGGCACCGGAGCTGACGCCCAGTCGGGCCAGACCGCGCCGGACGTAGGCGGCGTTCTCCTGCGCCTTCTCCGCCCGCCAGGGTTCGGCCCGCAGGATCCGCAGTGCCGCCAGCGCGGCCGCGGCACTGGCCGGGGTGGCGGAGGCGCTGAAGATCAGGCTGCGGGCATGGTGCTTGAGGTAGTGGATCACCTCCTCGCTGCCGACCACGGCGCCGCCGAGCGAGGCGAGCGACTTGCTGAAGGTCACGGTGATCAGGTCGACCTGGTCGACCAGGCCGAAGTGCGCGGCGGTTCCGCGCCCGCCGTCGAGGACGCCCAGGCCGTGCGCGTCGTCCACCACGATCCGGGCGCCGTGCCGCCGGCTGGCCGAGACCAGCTCCGGCAGGACGCAGAGGTCGCCCTCCATCGAGTACACGCCGTCCACCACCACCAGCCGGCCGCTGCCCTCGGGGGCGTCGGCCAGCCGCCGGTCCAGCGCGGCGGCGTCGTTGTGCGGGAACCGGCGGAGCTTGGCGCCGCTCAGCACGGTGCCGTCCACGATCGAGGCGTGCGCGTCGCGGTCCGCGAACACCAGGTCGCCCCGGCCGGCCAGGGCGCTGATCACGCCGAGGTTGGCCTGGTACCCGGTGGAGAAGACGGCCGCGGCCGGCTTGCCGTAGAAGTCGGCGAGCTCCTCCTCCAGCAGGTCGTGCAGGGCGAGGTTCCCGTTCAGGAAGCGGGAGCCGGTGCAGGAGGTGCCGTAGAGGTCGAGCGCCTCGGCCGCGGCCTTCTTCACCCGGGGGTCGGCGGTCAGCCCCAGGTAGTTGTTGGAACCGCACATCACCAGCTCCTGGTCACCGAGCGTCACCGTGGTGCCCTCGTGGCCGGTCAGCGGCAGGAAGTACGGGTAGAGCCCGGCCGCCATGGCGTCGCGGGCGGCTCTGTAGCTCGTCACCTTGGAGAAAATGTCCACCAGAGATCCCTTGGATTCAATGAGCGGAAATTCGACGCGTCGGCCCGGTATATTTTCCGCATGCCGGAGGAATGCCCGTCCGGGTCACCCGTGGGCAGGCATGGGCAGGCATGGCGAAATTGGCCGACGGCCGATCGGGGTCCCTCGGGGCGGTGGCCTGCGCGGCGCTGCGCAACCGGCCCGGAAGGACGGCAGGGCGCGGCCGACCGGCCGGGACAGTCCCGGCAGCCCTTGGTGGCCCTGCGGTGAAGCGGTGCTGGCGGTGGCTCAGTACTGGCTGAAAAGCGGTACCGGCCCGCGCGGACATCGCGTGATCCGCATGTCTTGCATGATCCCCCGTTGATGACGACAGCGTTCCCCCGACGGCCGACGGAAATGTCGGACGCCGCTTTCGATCATCGTGCAATGAATCTTCAGGTGGACCGACCCGGCGGTTCGTTCATTCACTCCGGGCGGAACCGAGAAAACGTAAGCATGTCCCATTCGAAACTGTCAACCCAAGCCTTTCCAATCCCTCCGGCACCGGGGGGCCGCTCTGCTAGAGTGGGACCGACCGTCTGGACGGTCCGCAACTGCACGAAAGGGAACCACCGGTGCGTGATCAACTGCTCGATGCCGTCGAACGACTCCTGGTGAAGGACGGAGTGGACGCGGTGCGCCTGGATGCCGTGGCGGCGGAGGCCGGTGTCAGCAAGGGCGGGCTGCTGCACCACTTCCCGAACAAGCGTGCGCTGGTCCAGGGCGTGGTCGAGCGGCTGGCCGACCGGTTCGAGTCGGTCCTGCCGGGCCCGGACGCACCGGCCGGCGCCTACTCCCTGGCCTGGCTGGAGGCGAGCATCCCGCCCGAGTCCCCGACCGGCGACGTCAGCGGCGCCGACCAGGTACCGGTGTCCCTGCTCGCGGCGGCGGGCGGCCCCGAGGTGCTCGACGTCCTGCGCGAGCGCTACCTCGGCTGGCAGCGGCGGCTGACCGAGGACGGCATCGACCCGGCGGTCGCGACGCTGGTCCGGATGGCCGTCGACGGCTGGTGGTCGGCCCGGCTGATGGACCTGAGCCCGCCGCACGACGGGCTGCACCGGGGGCTGCGTAAACTTCTGGTGAATCTGATCCGGGACAACGTCCCGGACAACGGGGGGGAAATATGACGGCCTATCTACTGGTCGGCGCCGCCATCGGCGCCGAGGTGACCGCCACGCTGGCCCTGCGGGCCTCGCACGGACTGACCCGGCTGACGCCCAGTCTGATCGTGGCCGTCGGCTACGTGGCGGCCTTCGTCCTGCTGGCCCAGGCGCTCAAGTCGCTCAACGTCGGCCCGGTGTACGCGATCTGGTCCGGCCTCGGCACCGTGGGCGCCCTGATCGGCGGGGTGGTCGCCTTCAACGAGCCGGTCAAGCCCGCCACCGCCGCGGGGGCGGCCCTGGTGGTGCTGGGGGTCGCGGTGATGTACCTGGGCGGCGGCATGAACCACGAATGACGGCAGGCCGGTCCGGCCCGGTCCCGACGGAGGGGGTAACCCATGCACGCCACAGCCTGCGCCGACCGCGTGATCCTGCGCCTCACCAAGGCGTCGATGGCGGTCACCGACATCGGCTTCCTGCTGTACTGGTCGGTCACCCTGCTCGCACTGGTGCCCGCCCAGTACGCGTACAAGGACTACGACAACCCGGTGCTCAGCGCCTGGAACTACTCCTTCGTCCCGCTCGACGTGGCGGCCAGCGTCACCGGCCTGGCCGCCCTGCGGCTGAGCCGCCGGGACGGGCGGGCCGGGCGAGCCGGGCCTTCCGGGCGGGCCGGTGCGCGGCCGCTGATGCTGGTCTCGCTCGTGCTGACCAGCATCGCCGGCCTCCAGGCGGTGGCCTTCTGGGCCCTGCGCGGGGACTTCACCCTCTCCTGGTGGCTGCCCAATCTCTTCCTGCTGCTCTTCCCGCTGCCCGGAGCCGTACTGATCATCCGTCAGTGGGCCGGCCGGCCGCGGAGCGACGGATAGCAGTGGCGCCGGGCGGTGATGATCCTCAATGATGACGATCATGACTCTCGAGACCAGACGATCCGTCCTGACCGCCCTCGCCGCCACCGTGGTGGCCGCACCACTGCTGAACGGTCTGGCCGGGCCCGCCCCCGCAGCGCACGCGGCCGGCCCCGGCGACCCGGTCAACCTGCCCGACCCGATCGAGTTCCCCTCCAACACCGCGCTCTACCGGAGCTCGAAGTACACCGAGGGCGTGGACTGGGCCCGCCGCTACCACCGCGCCGAACTCCCCGCCGCGGCCCGGTTCGCCGCCTTCGACTCCTTCCCCCGCACCGCCGTCCTGGCGCCGCACGGCGGCAGCATCGAGCTGGGCACCAGCGAGCTCGCCCTCGCCGTGGCGGGCTGGAAGCCGGACGCCCCGGCCGAGTCGAGCGGCCTCGGGCCGACCTACGACTACTGGATGTTCGAGGGCCTGATGGGCAAGGGCGAGAACGACGTCCTGCACGTCACCGCCAGCAACTGCGACGACCCCGCCGCACTCGCGATAACCGGCGGTTCCCGGCACGCCGTGGCCCTGCACGGCTGCCTCGCCTCCCAGTTGAGGAAGTGCGACCCCTCCATCGCGTTCTCCCAGGCACTCACCACGGTCGGCGACCGGGCCGTGGTGGTCGGCGGCCTCGACACCACCTTCACCGCCTACCTGGCGGAAGGCCTCCGGGCGAAGTTCGGCAGTGGCGTCAACGGTGCCATGGTGATCGCGAACAACCCGAAGTTCGAGAGCCTCGACGGCGACGTGCCCACGAACATCACCAACCGCACCTACAGCGGCCGCGGCGCCCAGCTGGAGATGACCACCGAGTTGCGGAAGGCGATGTTCGGCGACCCGGACGGCCGTGCGGACCGGGCCGCCACCTTCGGCAAGCCCTCGGCCGCCAACCAGGACGCGGACCGCTTCGGCCTGGGCCTGCGCGACGTGATCCGGGCCGCCATCCTCCGGATCGAGCGGAACCCGACCGGCTGACCTGACGTCAGCCGCCCACGGCGCCAGCGCCGGCGGCGGTCGAGGTGGCGGGGCCGTGGGGGCGGCGAAGACGTGCGGGCGCTCGGGGCCGAACCGTCAGAACTGCTCCGCCAGCCCCGCCACCCGCTGGTACGACGGCGCCCCGGCCCGGACCGGCCGACCCGCGCCGATCTCGCCCAGCGCCTCGAGCGCAGCGCCCAGCGCCGCCCGGTAGAGCAGCGAGCCCAGGCTGACCCGGCCCACCCCCAGCTCGGCCAGCTGCGCCAGGGCGGGGCCGGCGGGCGAGTACAGCACGTTCAGCGGGACGTCGATGCCCTTCAGGACCGCCGCGATCTGCGCCGGGTCGGTCAGCCCGGGCACGAACACGCCGTCGGCGCCGGCCCGTTGGTAGGCGTCCAGCCGGTCCGCCGTGGCGGAGCGGTCGCCGTCCAGCCAGTAGGTGTCGGTCCTGGCGTTGACGAAGAGCTCCGGCACGGCGTCCTTCACCGCCGCGATCTTCGCCGCGTGCAGGCCGACCGGCGCCAGCGAACCGTCGGCCCGGCCGTCCTCCAGATTGATGCCCACCGCCCCGGCGGCGGCCAGCTCCCGCGCCAACCCGGCCACCTCGTCCGGGTCTTCGCTGAATCCGCCCTCGACGTCCACCGACAGCAGGAACGGACCGCCCCCCAGTCGCCGGGCCAGCCGCACCGTCTCGTCCCGGGTCGCGCCCGTGCCGTCGGGCAACCCGGCCGTGGCCGCCACCCCGAGGCTGGTGGTGCCGATCGCCGGGAACCCCTGGGCGGCGAACAGTGCGGCCGAGGCGTGGTCCCAGGCGTTCGGCAGCAGGAGCGGGGCGGCGGCGCGGTGCAGGGCGGCGAAGCCGGTCATGGCGGTCCTCCGGTCGGTCACGGTCAATCAGCCTGGTTCCAGCATGGGTTGGACGGGGCGAGCGCGTAGTTCTCAGTCCTGGGCGCCCGGCAGCTGCTCCAGCACGATGCCGAAGTGCGTCCGGTACGCCGCCAGGGTGCCGTCCTGGTCGAGCTGCTGCTCCGTCCGGGTGCCGTCGACGGCGGTGCGGATCAGACGGGTGCCGCTGAGCGTGATCCGGCCGTCGGCGGTGAGCAGGGAGCAGGTGGTCGAGCGGCGGAAGTGCGACTCGGGCGAGGTGGCCTGCCACCAGCAGGTCGGCCCGAAGTCGGCCAGCTGGTACGGCCGCTGGTCCAGCCGGTACTGCGGCTCGCCGTCCTGTCGGACGTCGAGCTCGTCACCGTGCTCCACCACCGTGAACACCCCGCCGGGGTCGACCTGTTCGCCGCGCCGGTCCAGCCGGAGCGGCAGCTCACTGAACCGGCCGAAGCCGACGTCCGCCAGCCAGGCCCCGCCGTCCAGGTCCACCCGCAGCGCCATGTGGTCGAACGGCGGCCCGAGGCGCCCGCCGCCGAACACCCGCGCCGCCAGCAGCGTCACCCGGTAGCCCAGCGCCCGGAGCAACTCGCCGAAAGCGCCGTTGAGTTCGTAGCAGAACCCGCCCCGGTGCCGCCCGACGATCTTCTCCACCAGTGCACCCGGCTCCAGCACGATCGGCTCGCCCAGATGCACGCTCAGGTTCTCGAACGGTACGGCCGCCAGGTGCGCCCGCTGCAGCACAGCCAGGCCCTCCGGGCTCGGACCGCCGGGTCGCGGCACCCCGATCCGCTCCAGGTACGCCGCCACCTGGGCCTCGGTCAGGCCGCCGTCCGGCCGGACGTGCTCGGCGGTCATGAAGTGTGCTCCTGGCTCTGGCTGTTGAGGTGGTGCTCGATCCGGCGCTGGTTCTCCACCAGCCGCAGGCAGAGGTGGCGGAACTGCGCCAGCTCCGCCGGAGAGAAGCCCTGGAAGACCGCGGACATGGCGCGCTGGGTCGGCTGCCGGAAGGCGTCCAGCCAGTCCCGGCCCGCAGGCGTGATCCGGGCCCGGACCGAGCGGCGGTCGTGCCGGTCCTGGACCCGCTCGGCCAACCGGTCCCGCTCCAGCGTGTCCACCAGCCCGGTGACGTTGCGCGAGCTCACCCCGGCCGCACGGGCGAGTTCGCCGATGGTCAAGCCGTCCTCGTCGCCCGCACTCAGCCGGGCCAGTACGTCGAGCGCCCCCGCACTGAGGCCGCGCCCGCCGGCGCCCTGGCCGCGCAGCCGGTCGACGGCCTGCGAGGCTGACCGGACGGCGGCGGCCGCCTCCAGCGCGAGCGTGTCGTCCCCGAGCGCGAACGCCCCCATCGAGGCGCGGACACCCGGATCGTAGAGGGTGCCGTCGGGGTCGGAGCCCAGGCCCTCGTGGTTATGTACCTGCTTCACAGTGAAGTTCTACTTCACTTCGGCCGCTTCCACAACTGCCGCGCGCCGCCCCGGTGCTGTCCGGAGCGGCGCGCGGCGTACGGCCTGGAGCGTCAGCTGGTGATGATGCCCGGGTCGGAGAGGCCGGGGGCGCCGGTCTCGACGTGGCCGGCGAGCCGGCGGACGAAGTCGGCGGAGGCGGCCGAGGTGACCGTCACGTCGTACCAGTGGCGGCAGCCGCTCAGGTCGACCGCCGTGGTGACGGTGGCGCCCTTGCGGACCGTGAAGGCCTGCGGGCTGCCGCCGTAGGCGTTGGTGACGGTCAGTCGGGCATCGGCGGTGCCCGCGTTGGTGAGGGTCAGGTCGAGGCTGCCGGTGGCCGCGTTGTGGCGGGCGGTGACCTCGGGGCCGGCCGTCTTGCCGGGGTTGCGGAAGCGGCGCAGGAAGCCGTTCGGGCCGTGCACCGTCAGGTCCGTGACGCCCTTGGAGTACTGGGTGTTCCAGGTGTCGGCGATCGTCTTGCCCGCCTCCGTGGTGTAACTCCACGGCGCGTCGGTGCGGTTGGCCGAGGTGACGTAGAAGTTCGCACCGGCGGCCGCACCACCGCTGAACGTCAGCTTGTACTTCCCGCCACTGGTGTCGGCCGAACCGTCCACGTACGGCGCGTACTTGAGCGGCCGGGTCGGCCGGCTGCCCGGCTCCTGCCTCGGCATGGCGCCGACCGCGGGGGCGGGCGCCTTGAAGTCGGGGTGCCGGTCGCGGTCCGGCGGGTAGTACCCGGCGGTCGGCGGCAGCGCGACCGGGGCGGTCGAGGTGCGGGCGAAGTCGAAGGCCGCGGTCAGGTCACCGCAGACGGCCCGGCGCCAGGGCGAGATGTTCGGCTCGGTCACGCCGAACCGGCGCTCGATGAACCGGATCACCGAGGTGTGGTCGAAGGTCTCCGAGCAGCTGTACCCGCCCGTGCTCCACGGCGACACCACCAGCATCGGCACCCGCGGCCCGAGACCGTACGGGCCCGCCACGTAACCGGTCTTCCCGCCGAAGTAGTCCAGCGTGGTCGGCACGGTCGACAGGCCCTGGCTGCTCCCGGACGGTGCGTACGGCGGGACCACGTGGTCGAAGAAGCCGTCGTTCTCGTCGTACGTGATGAAGAGCGCGGTCTTCGCCCACACGTCCGGGTTGGAGGTGAGCGCGTCCAGCACCTGGGCGATGTACCAGGCGCCGTAGTTGGACGGCCAGTTGGAGTGCTCCGAGAATGCCTCGGGCGCGGCGATCCAGGACACCTTCGGCAGCTGCCCGGCCTTCACGTCCGCGCGCAGCCGGTCGAAGTAGCCCTCTCCCGCCTTGGCGTTGGTACCGGTGCGGGCCTTGTCGAAGAGCGGGTTGCCGGGCTGGGCGTTACGGTAACTGTTGAAGTACAGAAGCGAGTTGTCGCCGTAGTTGCCCCGGTAGGCGTCGCTGATCCAGCCCCAGGAGCCCGCCGCGTTCAGGCCGTCGCCGATGTCCTGGTAGATCTTCCAGGAGACCCCGGCCGCCTCCAGCCGCTCGGGGTAGGTGGTCCAGCCGTACCCGGCCTCGGCGTTGTTGAGCACCGGGCCGCCGCCGGTGCCGTCGTTGCCGGTGTGACCCGACCAGAGGTAGTAGCGGTTCGGGTCGGTCGAGCCGATGAACGAGCAGTGGTACGCGTCGCAGACCGTGAAGGAGTCCGCCAGCGCGTAGTGGAACGGAATGTCGTCACGGGTCAGGTAGGCCATCGTGGTGGCGGTCTTGGCCGGCACCCACTGGTCGTACTTGCCCTTGTTGAACGCCTGTTGGCCACCGGCCCAGTCGTGGTTCAGGCCCTGCAGGAACTCCATCCCGAGGTCGTCGCCCGGCGGCCGGAACGGCAGCGTCACCTTGCCGCCGCTCGCCTGGTTCCAGACCGACTTGCCGCTCGGCAGGGTGACCGGGCGCGGGTCGCCGAAGCCGCGGACACCCTTCATCGCACCGAAGTAGTGGTCGAAGGAACGGTTCTCCTGCATCAGCACGACGATGTGCTCGACGTCCTGGATGGTGCCGGTGCTGCCCTGCGCCGGAATGGCGGCGGCCCGGGCGATGCTGTCGGACAGCATGGTGAGCGCGGACGCGCCACCCGCCAGCTGAAGGAAACGGCGACGGTTCAGTTCTGCCATGGGTGAGTCGACCTCTGCGGGTGAGGGTGGGCAGTGGGCGACCCAAGGACAACGCCTGCGGGGGACCGCTCGGCGGACAGGTCATGTCTGCCCGCCGTACGTCAGGCGAACGCCTGCCCCAGTTGTCCGGCCAACTCCGCCTGCCGCAGCGTCAACTCCAGCCGTACCGCCGCCGCAACGCGGCCACCACCAGGTCGAACCTGGCCCGGTCCAACGCACACGCCTCCCGCCGCATGCCCCGGTCGTGGACCCGCATCACCCGGTCCAGCGCCACCCACGAATCACGCCCCGACCGGTCCCACGGCCCCGCACCGATCGGCACCCAGTCCTGGTCCCGGTCATGCCCCTTGCTCGACAGCATCACCGCGAGCAGCGTCCCGCCGCCCTCCCGCGCCACCACCAGCACCGGCCGGTCCTTGCCCCGCCCGTCCCGCTCCTCGTACGGCACCCAGGTCCAGACGATCTCCCCCGGATCCGGATCCCCGTCATGGTCCGGCGCATACTCCGTCCGCACCCGCCCCACCTCCCGGGCCTCGACCTCCACGGTCGCGGACGCGCCGAAACGGCCCGGGGTCTGCTGGTCCTGCTCGGTCAACTCAGCCATACCGGCAGGCTAGCCAGCTCTGTCCGGGCCGATCAAGCCACCCGGGAGCCGATCGCACTCCCGGCCCCAACATCGGAGCCTGAACACGGTCGTCCGGCGACGGGGGCTGCAGCCGGACTCGTGCGGGTCGAACGCCCGGAACCTCTTGTCCGACCCCGAACAGGACGTCCCCAGCAGACAGATGAGGCTCGTCCCAGGTGGTGGATCACTCACTGGATCGGGGGAACCCGCGGTGCCTGGACCAGTCACCGGCGAGGACTGCCAGGATCTGCGCGTCGACCCAGGCGCCCTGCCAGTGCAGCGCCTGGCGCTTCGTACCCTCGTGGACGAATCCGACCTGCTCGTAGACGTGCCGGGCACGCGGGTTGAAGGCGTAGACCTCAAGGTCGACCCGGTGGACACCGACAGTCTCGAAGGCATGGGCAAGGATCAGCCTGGTGGCCTCAGTACCGTAACCACGGCCGAAAGCGCGGGGTCCGACCAGAGCGATCCGGAACGAACACGACCGGTTGTCGGCATCCAGGTCGTTCAGCACGACCTCGCCGACGTACTCACCCGTGGCCTGCTCGACGACCGCGAGATACAGCTGGTCGTCCTCCGCTGCCCGCGAGGAGTACCACTGCTCGGCACGTTCCAGAACCCCCGGCCGGACCTTCCCGTGCGTCCCCGTCAGCCGACGCACCTCCGGCTCGTTCAGCAGTTCCGCAAGCCCTGGGGCATCGGCGGCAGTGACCGGCCGCAGCAGCACCCGCTCACCGACCAGCGTGGGCTTGGCAGCGAACGAGAGCACGGGAGACGTCATGGCATCGATCATGCCGAACGCACAGCCACCAGAGCCATCGCATTGTCCGCCGGGTCGGACGCAGCGCGCGCCCAGGCAGGACCCGGCGGTGGTGGCCCGTCAGCGGACAAGCAGGTGGAAGCCGCAGGACAGCCCGAGGAGCGCCAGCAGGGCAGCGCCCACGCCGACGGGAACCCGGAACTCTGAAGGTGATCGCGGGGGCCGAGCCGCCACCACAGCTCGCCGAGCGTCTGGGTCTCGGTATGCAGCTCAACGGCTCTCCAGGTGCCATCGGCGCCCCATGCAGTCGGTGTACTCGACCTCGACCTCCGTCAGACGGATGAGGTCGTTGGGTCTGGGATCCGGGATCGGGAGGGTCACCCCCCGCCCCGCGTATGTGTCCCAAACTCTCGTGAACGAAGCCACCACGTGACAGCCCGCTGATCCACCCCGAGCCGAACCGCCAGGCCGGCACGTCCCAAGTCCTATCGTGCGGCTACTCGTTCCGGCACATCGAAGCTCCGGTGGTTCAGGGCAGCCTGGGAGAGCCACCCCGTTCAACCGGAGCTTCGTTGTTTCCGTGACGGGTCGCCCTCGATGCCCCGCAGTTCAGGCGATCGACAGGACTTTGAAACGCCCTCGCCGGGCGCTGGTGCTGAGTGCTGCGGGTGTCACTTCGCGACCTGGAGGTCGTGGATCTGCCGTTCGGCCCCGGCGAGGCAGTCGTGAACGATGTCGGCTGCCGTGTCGAGGTCCCGCAGGTCGTGGTCGTACATGAGTTGCATGCGGAAGCGTGCGGTACCGCGCGCGACGGCCGGGAACTCGACCAGGGCGAGGACCAGGCCGCGCTGTTCTGCCAGGCGGCAGGCAAGGCGCCCGGCTTCCTGGGTGCCGCAGTCCACCGGGACGATGGCGGATCTCTCGCCGACCACGGTGTGGCCTCGGTTCGCCAGGGCCTTGCGGAAATGGTCGGAGGCTTCGCCGAGCTGCTGCCGACGTTGTTCCCCCTCGTTGGAGGTGACGATTCGGGCGCACTGCAACGCTGCCGCTGCCTGGAGGGGGGAGAGTGCGGAGGAGAAGAAGTGTGAACTCGTGAACATACGCATGTACTGGGCCACTTCTCGGGACCGCGTGGCCACGAAGCCGCCGTTGGTGGCGAAGCACTTGCTGAATGATCCCATCACCAGATCCAGCTTCCCCCACATGCCTTGGACGCCGGCCTGACCTGTACCGCCCGGACCGAGTGCACCGAGGTCGTGAGCCATGTCCACGAGCAGGACTGCTTCGAACTCGTGGCAGATGTCCTGGAGTTCACGCAGGTCTGGCGAGTCGGCGTCCATGGAGTACAGCCCCTCGGTGACGACCATGATCGCGTTCGAGGTGTCGGTGCTGCGGATTTCGGCGAGCTTTTCGCGTACTGATGCGTTGTCCAGATGGGCGGCGATCGCCACCTGAGCGGTGGCTGCACGGGCGCCGGCTTGGAGGCAGGCGTGCGCCCGACTGTCCAGTACGACGTGGTCACGCGAGCGGACCAGGCCCGTGATCGCACCGAACCCCGCCGCCCATCCCGTGGGGAACAGGACGACGTGCGGCATGCCCGTCAACGCGGCCAGGGCCTCTTCGAGTTGTTCCGACAACGGCGTCACTCCGGCCAGCATCGGCGAGCTTCCCGCGTGCGGCCCGTAGCAGTGCAACGCCTCCTGTACCGCGTTGCGGACCGACGGATCGCGCGAAAGGCCGAGGTAGTCCTGGGCGGTGAAGGAGACACCGCTCCAGGCATCTCCCTGCATCCCGCTGACGCGCACGCGGGGACTCACATCGCCGTGTACGGTCCGGCGGTACGGCAGCACATCGTGCGTCAGACGCGGCTGCCAGAAGTCTGTGCTGAACGGCGTGGTGCGCTCCAGCAGGTTCGCACCGCGCAGAGAGGCGAACCGGGTCGAATTGACCTTGAGGACGGACAACGGCGGGACGTCAGGAATTGAAGGAGTTGCCATGCGGGTTGCTCCACTCAGAGTCTGACGCCCTTGGCACCGCCCATGTCCGAACCAGAGGGTTCGCGGGTCTGGTGCGAGGGCCGTCAGCGCTACACCGGTCTGAGAGTCTTCGGGGGCCGGTGGCTCACCCTGACTCCGAGAACATAACGGTGAGGATTCTGCTCCTCGGGAGGGTCCCATCGAGGACCCCATTCGGCTGTCCGGGTGGGGGACCTGGTGATCCGGAACATCCTGGAAAGGCGCAATGAGCAGGGACGACGAATAGAAGGATCTTAGGCGGCGGGCCACGGGGAATCACTCATCCGGATTACGGATGACGGCTGAAGATGATTGGCCGCCCGGTGTCTCGTGACGACTCAACCGATCATCGGGATGAGCGAAGTGAATCACTTTGTAGTGACACGTCGGCGAGGTCGCCTGCTGGGACAGATACCGGAAGGATGACGGAGGTGCTGGTGTCCTGGGTATGAGTAGTTCCGGTGCTGGAATTCACCATGAAAAGGATCATGGCCCTGGCCTGCGGCGGCTGTGCGATATTCGCGATCTGAGTAGGAACGGAAATGGGCTTAGCCGTCAAAAGTTTTGACGGGCGGCACTGGGCCGACTGCTGGTCACGTTCGGATTTCGGCCGATGGCTCGGTGTGCGGATGTGTCAACTCAGAGGAGCTGACACGAAGCTGTTTTGCGGCCATGTCACCTCGTCTGCCCGCTCGTTGGGCTGTCCGTGCTGCAGGCCGGGATCCAGTGGGATTGGCTGCCACAGGAGTTGGGCTTCGGCTCGGGGATGACCTGTTGGCGTCGACTACGGGACTGGCACCGACCGGCCCCGCCGTTGCACCTGACCACGCACCAGCAACAGCCAGATGTGGAACACGACATGGGCGCAGCTCTCGTGCGAGGTGTCGAAGAATGCCGGATCGTCCGCCCCCGGACCGGGTTGACGCCGAGCTCGGCCGACAGCGGGCCGTGATCGCGCATCAGGTGCCGCGAGGCGTCCAGGCGGCGGATCTCCGGGTTCGAGGCGAACAAGAAGCGGGGGTCGACCTGGTAGCGGTTCGGTTCGGGTGGACGGCATCCGCTTCGTCCCGCTCGTGGACCACCCGCCGAGTCAGGCCGCGCTCGCGTGGCCCGGCGCAGCGCCGGCCGTCGCCGCTGCCGTGATCGGGCGTCGGTTCCTGTAAAAAAGCTTATCGGCCCGGCCGGCGCAAACCGGGTTTACGGCGGACCTGGGCGTGTCCGGCGCCGACTGCACTACTGTCCCGCTCGTTGTCGACCGACCGAACAGGGAGCACAGTTCCGCCATGTCCAAGCCCCCACTGCCGCACGATATCCAGCGCCCCGTGCCGGCTTTCACCGTCACCAGCGACACCGTCCGGGAGGGCGGCACGCTGTCCCCGCTCCAGGTGTACGTGGAGGGCAACCTCTCCCCGCAGCTGAGCTGGTCGGGCTTCCCCGAGGGGACCAGGAGCTTCGCGGTGACCTGCTTCGACCCTGACGCCCCGACCGGCAGCGGCTGGTGGCACTGGGTGCTGTTCGACCTCCCGGCCGACCTCACCGAGCTCCCGGCGGGTGCCGGCAGCGGCGTCTTCCCGGGCCTGCCCGCAGGCGCCGTGCACGGCCGCAACGACTACGGCACCAGGGACTTCGGCGGCGCTGCCCCGCCGCCCGGGCACGGACCGCACCGGTACGTCTTCACCGTCCACGCCCTCGGCGTCGAGAGCATCGGTCTCGACGCCGACACCTCGGCCGCCGCGATCAGCGGCACCCTGGGCTTCCTCGCACTGGCCCGGGCCACCGTCGTCGCCACGTACGAGAACCCCGGCGGTCCCGAGGGCGCCTGACCCACCGACGAACCGAATCCGCAGGCGTACCGGCCGCCGTCCAACTGCCCAGCAGGGCAAGGCGTTCGACGGTCGGTACGCCCAGGGGGACGGTGCAGGCGGCCAGGGCTGTCTCCTTGGTGGCGCCGGGCGGGTGGCGCCGAGCGGGGGGACAGCCCCACCGTGGCCCGGGTGGCTGCCCGGTGCGCCGGTCCACCGGCTGGCACCGTGGTCCGGTGGATCTTGGACGGCGAGGCTGGGCACGTACCGATTCCCGGACAGAAGGAACGTTTCGTGCAGAGCTCGCAGCCCGTCCGCCGTACCGTCCGCACCGCCACCGTCGGCGTCCTGACCGCCCTCGCCTGCGCCACCGCCGCCGTCGGCAGCGCGGGAGCCATCGTCAACGGGGCCGACTCCCCTGCCGGTTACTCCTTCATGGCGACCATCCCGGAGACCGCCCCGGCGCACGGCCTGCTGGACGGCAACTGCGGGGCCTCGCTGATCGACCGTCAGTGGGTGCTGACGGCGGCCCACTGCCTGGCGGTCGAGGGGGTGGTCCCGGACGGCACCGTCCGGATCGGCAGTGACCGGCGGAAGGACGGCGGCACGGTCCGGGGGATCGACCGCAGCTTCGTCCACCCCGGCTACCGCAACGGCGAGAACAAGGCCGCCAACCAGGACGACCTGGCGCTGATCCGGCTGGACCGGCCGGTCACCGAGCGGCCGGTCAGGATCGCCGACGCGGCCGGCCCGACCGGCACCCCGACCAGGCTGCTCGGCTTCGGCACCACCGTCTTCGGGGAGTGGCGCTTCCCGGAGCGCCTCCAGGAGTTGGAGACCCGGCTCGGTGCGGAGGCCGAGTGCGCCCCCGGCTACGCGGGCCCGACCCGGCTCTGCACCGTCTCCACCAAGCCCAGGGCGATGGCCTGCGCGGGCGACTCGGGTGGCCCCCAACTCCAGAAGGGTCGGGACGACCAATGGGAGCTGGTCGGCGTCACCTCCGGCCCCGGCGCCCCCGGGGTCCCCTGCGAGGACGGCCCCGGGCTCTACACCAGTGCCCCCGCGTACGCCTCCTGGATCCGCAGCACCATGGCCGAGAACCCCGCGCCCGCCGCCCCGGCCGACGAGCGGACCCGCACCCTCGCGGTCGGCGCCGCCGTCCTGCTCACCGCCGCCGGCGGCACCGCCCTGGTGCTCCGCCGCCGGAAGTCCGCCGCCGCCGGCTGAGCCCGGTCCGTAGGATCGCGGTGCACCCGTATCCGCCCGCACCCCGAGGGACGCCGCGCACGCCCGTCGGGTTCGAGCTGCCCGTCGCCGACGACCCGGAGGCGGCCGAGCTAGCGGCGACGCTCACCGGGACCGGGAGCGAACAGTTCCTCCGGGCGGTGGCGGGAGCGCCGGTGGGGTTCCACCACCGCAGCACCGAGGGGCAGGTGGAGTTCTCCGGCCTGGTGCCCGACGAGTACCGGCAGCGGACCTCCGGTCTGCTGCTGCGGGCCGCTCACCTCTGCTTCACGGCGCACCTGCCGCTGAGCCTGTCCCCGGACGTGCTCTGGTACGCGGTGGTGGCCCGGGTCCTGCCGGACCACGAGCCGGGGAACGAACTCCTGCCGGAGGGCTGGACGCTGACGGACCTGCGGCGGATCTCCGGCCGTCCGGAGACGGCACTCGTCACACCCCTCGGTCCGGTCACCCTGGAGGGTGCCCCGCTCCGGGCCCGGTTGGTGGTGGACGTTGGCGAGGTCCGCTTGGTGCAGGCGGAGGACGGTCGTTGGTACAACGGCGAAGCGGATCCGTCGAGCGGCACGATCGACTGCTGGTCGCCCGCGTTCGAGGACCCCGGGGCCGCCTTCCGGTTCTGACGGACGACCCGCCGGAGGACTTCAGCGAGGCTGGGCGCAGAGCGCGGCGTCGACCACCCGGTCCAGTTGCTCGCGCCCGGCGTCGCCCCGCTGCTCGTTCACCGCGACGGCGGCCGCCCGCCGGCCGTGCTCGGTGACGCCGACCCGGCTCTCGTAGCCGGGGATGCTGCCGCCGTGCCCCCAGGAGACGCCGCCGCAGGAGAGCGGGCGGCTCACCAGGCCGAGGCCGTAGCGGGCGCCCGGGCCGAAGGTGGCCGAGGCGTCGGAGGTGCTGGTGCGCATCTGCTCCAGCTGACGGGGCGCCAGCAGCTCTCCCCGCAGCAGTGCGCCGAAGAACCGGTTGAGTTCACCGGGGGTGGAGACCAACTGCCCGGCCGCCCAGGCCCAGGAGTGGTCCATGTCGGTGATGTCGGTGAACGGCTCGGCCGGGGTGTCCCGGTAGTAGCCCCGAAGGTGCGGGCCCGCGATGGTGCTCTCGCCGGGGGCGGGGAAGCGGGTGTGGCGCAGACCGAGCGGGCGGATGATCCGCCGCTCCAGCTCCTCGCCCAGCGGACGGCCCGTCACCTCCTCGACCAGCATCCCGGCCAGCAGGTAGTTGGTGTTGCTGTACGCCCAGGTGCGGTCCTCGGGCTTCGAGGTGGCCGGGTGGGCGAGCGCGATCGCCAGCAGCTCGGCGGGCCGGTAGGGGCGGATCTCGTCGGAGAGGTACTTGCTGTAGTTGGGCAGGCCGCTGGTCTGCCCCAGCAGTTGGCGCACGGTGATCCGCCGCCCGTCACCGCCCGGGCCCCGGACCAGGCCCGGCAGGTAGTGGTCCAGATCCCGGTCCAGCTCGATCCGCCGCTCGCCGACCAGTTGGAGCACGGCGACGGCGACGAAGGTCTTGGTGTTGCTGCCGACCCGGATCGCGCCGTCCCTCGGCACCGGGGCACCGGTGGCCAGGTCGCCGATGCCGGCCGTGCGGCTCTCCACCCGGCCGTCCCGGTCACGCACGGTGGCCACCGCGCCGGGCACCCCGAGGTCCCGCACCAGAGCGTCCACCTGCCCTTGCAGCGGTGTGGCGGACGGGCGGGCGGAGTCGGCCAGTGCGGGGGCGGCGGGGGCCAGCAGGGCGAGGCCCGTCACGGTGACGACGGTGGCGCGGCGCAGCGCGGACAGGGGCACGGGTGGTCTCCTCCGGGGTGGGGAGCGCGGTGCTCCCGGTCCCTTCCAGGGCACCACGAAGGGTCCTGACCGGTCGTCAGCACCCGGGACGAGGACTACGGTCCCGGCGTGCTACCGATGGAGTGCCGGGCCCTGGTCCCAGCGGCGTACCCGACCCTGACGGCCGGTCAGGGGCGCCCGCCCGGGCGGCCGTGGTGGAGGGCGAAGGCGGTGCCAAGGGTGAGCGCGTCCCGGCTCCGGCGCAGCGGTGCGAGGGTGCTGAACGCCTCGTGGGTGAGGTGGAGTTGGCGGAAGTCGGCGAAGTCCACCGAGAGCAGCTCCCAGCCGCTGCCGGCGCCGTCGGCGGCGCCGGGCAGTGGTGGCACGGCGAGGTGGACGGCGGCCTCGGCCGGCAAGCCCTCGGTCCGGCGGTCGTCGAACTCCACCATCACCTGGCGCAGGCCGGCCGTCCCGGACGGTGCGCCCACCGGCCGGGGCGGGACGGGGCGGCGGTGGAGCCCGGTGGCCAGCTCCCGGGCCCAGCGCGCGGTCGGGCCGTCGCCGTGCCAATTCTCCCGCAGCGTCTCGGCGAACCACCGGGCCAGCGGGTCGGACCCTCGCTCCACCCACTCCAGGACCAGGTCCCGGAAGCCCTGCTCGCCCCGGTCGGCGGCGGCCAGCACGGCGCTGCCCGCTCCGTCGAAGGCCCGGCAGAGCGCGAGCACGTGCTGCTGCTCGACTCCGTAGGCGGACCGGACGAACCGCATGTCCATCAGGGCCCGCCGTACCACTCGGGCGGCCAGCGGCGCGGCCCCGTTGCCCAGGAAGCCGTAGGGCCGCCGGTCGCGCCGGGGCAGGCTGCGGCGCCTGGGCGGGGTGGCGGCGGCTGCGGCGATCCCGGCCTCGCTGAGGTGCCAGAAGCGGTCCTCGTTCTGCAGCGTGACCTCCCGGGCCGTCAGCCGGCCGTGCGGCGCGAGCAGGACCTCGACGGTGCCGTCCCCGGTGCGCCACTCCAGATCGGTCCGCGGACTGCTGTGCGTCGTCAGGTCGAGCGCGGTCAGCCCGTCCAGCAGGAGCCGCAACCGGGCTCCCCCGTGCGGGAGGAGAGCGGTCTCGTAGCGGCGCCGCATGCCGAGCTCGATCGAGGCGTGCAGGTGGTCACCCGTGTACTCGGCCTGGAAGCCGACGATCCGGCAGTCCGTCAGGTGGTAGGGCGTCAGGGCGTCGGCGGTGAGCGGCTGCTGCCACGGCGGGGTGATGTCGTCGTTCCAGTCCCACGCCGGATCCGGGGAGACCGGGGCCGGCGGCGGCGGGAGCAGCCCGGGCGCCAGGGCGCTCTCTGCCACCCAGGCGTGCCGCTGCACGCCGAAGTCGGCCATCCAGCGCAGGGCCCGGCGGGCGAACGACTCCCCGACCCAGGCCGGTCGTACGGTGGCCGCCTTGACGAAGCCGATGGTGTTGTTGTCCCAGACGTCCGACACCCGGGCGATCCGCCGGCGGTCGAAGGTCCGGGCATCGGCGGCGGCTTCGGCGATCTGGGTCAGCGAACGGTCGAGCAGGGCGGCGAGGGTGTGCAGGGCGGGCTGTCGCACGGCCGGCCTCCGGGGTGGAATCGTCACGAGGGCCACAATCTACGGGCCCGCCCGTACGGGTGTTCGCCGATTCCGTGATCACCGGTCCCGGAACGCGGGCGGGGTGCGGATGCGATGGGACCGCGTCCGCACCCCGTGGGTACCGGTCGGTGAGTGACGCCTGAGCAGCCGACCCGGATCGCTGTCGAGGGCCGGCGCAGGCCCGTACGTCCTTGACGACCTACCGACCCGATCTCCGGTACGGGCCGGACAGCCTCCGCCACGCAGGCCTCGTGCTTGCGCCTGGACTTCCGCACCCATGACCTGTGCAGGTCTATGGCACTCGGACCGCCAGGATGAGATGAAGGGGGGTTTGCCGATCCCCTGGTCCTGTGGGAATCCGAGCGGTCGACCGGCGGCGAAGGGCTGTCGCATCCGGTCTGTTCTGTCCTCCCTGCACAGGCAGGAGTCAGCCGTCGTAGTAACTGTCAAGGACCTGATTGGGCTTCCGTGGTTAGCTGGCCGGTCAGGGCGTGAAGACCAACTCGGGCAGATCCCAGCCGAGATGGCCCGGATCGCCCCACCAGACCCGCTGCTGCTCCGGTGTGACCGTCAGTCCGAAGTCCGCGCGGTTGGGGGCCGAGCTGCTGAATGCGTGCTGCAGCTCGCCCACGGTGTCCCCCAGGCGGCGGGGTCCGATCTGCCGTACGGTTCCGTCGGCCCGGGCGATGGCGGTCGATCCGTCCGGCGTCCAGATTCCGACTGCGGACAGGGTTCCTTCGCCATCGGACCACGTGCACCACTGATGGCCGGGCAGTGCCAGGGAGAGCGGGAACTCGAGTCGTTCGACCGCCTCCACGGTGACGGTGGTGCGGCGCGTGGGGGCATCGTTCAGCTCGTCGAATCGGGGTTTGGCGGCGGTGCTTCGACGCGCCATGAAGTGAGCGCCCTGGGGCAGGAAGCGACCGTGTGCCTCATCGCCGTGCACGGTCAGCTGGACCAGGCCCCAACCGATCGGCGCGACCACCACGGCATCACGTGCGGCCTGGGCCAGCCAGGGCCGCGGAATCGACTGCAGCCCACAGGTGGCGATGAACCGGTCGAAGGGAGCGCGGTCGGGGGCGCCGACGACGCCGTCCCCGGTGCGCACGTGCGGCCGGTACCCGGCACGGGCAAGTCGCCGCGTGGCCGGCCCGGTCAGATCAGCGTCGATATCGACGCTGGTGACGTTCTGGTCGCCGACCCGGTGGGTCATGAGCCCCGCGTTCCAACCGGTGCCGAGGCCGCACTCGTAGACCCGCTGCCCCGCCTCCAGGTCGAGGGCCTCGAGCATGGTGAGCATCAGATCCGGCTCGCTGGAGGACGAGGTGGGCAGACCCTCGGTGACCTGCGTCGTCAGAGCCCGGTCGCTGTACACGCCGTCGAGGTACCCGGTATCGCCGGAGCGAACCGGACGCCAGTGGCCGGCCGGGTCCTGCTCGTAGAACTCCGGCACGAACAGGTGACGCGGCACCGCTCGCACCGCCTCCGTCCACTCCCGGCCGTGGCCGGCGGTCGCGAGTCGGTCGGCGAGGGCATCGCGCCTGGCGCGGGTGTCCCCGAAGTCGACGGTGGTCGTCACGTGACAGCTCCTTGCAGCAGTGAGGCGTGGGCCTCGGCGATCGGAAGGTGGGTGGCCACGGCGATGAACTGCCACTGTCCGGCCGGGTTGCACTCGAAGAACACCCAGTCACCGTTCGGAGTCACGGCGAAGTCGAAGGCTCCGTAGTTGAGTTGGTAGCGGTCCATGAAGCGGCGCACCCCGGACGCCACGGTGCTGGGAATCGGGACGGGCTCGTACTCCAGCGCGTCGTAATCACTGCGCCAGTCCACCTGTGCAGCGGCGCTGCCCGCGTGGATGGCAACTGGGAACATCTGCTCGCCGACGACCGTGAGCCGCACTTCGAACGCCTTCGGTACCCATTCCTGGAGCAGGTGGGCTGTCAGTTCCAGCGACTCGTCCAGCTGGTCCGCCTCGAAGCGGCGAGTGGGGAGCAGCATCGCCCGCCGGCCGGTCAGGGTGATGGCACCTGCGGTGACCGGCTTGACGATCAGCGACCCGCTGGTCGACTCGGCCCACCGCCGGGCTCGGCTCAGACTGTTGGTCACCAGGGTCCGCGGGACGCGCAGACCCGAGGCGGTGGCGGCGGTGAGCTGACCTGGCTTGTGGGCTGCGGCGCGGTAGACGTCAGGGTGATGCATCCACACCGCCGGAAGCGCACCGAGCACCTGCACCATGCCCACCAGGGCTTGGCTCACGGCCCAGTCGCGGTACTCCGGCGCCACAGCCGGGCTCGGCTCGGGGAGGCCGGGCCGCCGGTAGTAGACGGCCCGGACCTCTTCCAACCGCACCGCGCGAGCGCTGGTCGCCAACTCCCCGGACCACCCGGGCGCGCAGCCTTCATGCTCGGCCGCAAGCTCAAGGTCCTGGGGGAAGCGGGCCAGGTCGAAGCGCATCACCGGCACGTTCCGGTCGGCGAGTGCTTGCACGACCAGGTCGGCAGACGGGTCCAGGTCCTCGGCAACGACAAGGACCTGCCCGCGCGGCGCGGTTGTCATCGGTTACGCCGCCTCGTCACCGGGAAACGCGTACGGGTCGGACGTCTCGTCGGCCGACCCGGTGGAGTCGTTGTTCGTGCCGGTACTCGAGGCGGCAACCGGCGTCAGGGCCCACAGGGAGCCGTCGGCGTTCATGACGTTGACCTGCCGGTCGGGGTCGTAGCTGAACTCGGACGGGTCGATGTGGACCGTGTACGGGGGCTGGAGCTCGCGAGCGCCGAACGGGACGCCCCGTCGCTCGGTGGTTGCGGCGGACATGGACTGTGCTCCTTCTGTCGGTGGTGCGACGGATGGTGGCCGCCGCTGCGCGGGCCCGAGCAGCGGCGTTTCAGGGGAAGGCGCAGCGGAGGTCGGCGAGCTTCGCGCAGACCCTCGGACGCGCCGCAGCCACCGACTGGGGCTCATACGGGTCATGTGCGCTCCCTGGATCATGCGCCGGGCGATGCCCGATGGGCCGGATCACTCCGGTCCTCGCCCCGATGCGACTGACAATCAGTCAACGCCCTTACACCGTCGGAGAGAACTGGGCATGCTTGTAAGAAACTTGAATGCCTTGAAAGTCGGGAGGCGACCGTGACGGCACCACGGAAGCGCGCACCAAACCAGGCGCTGTCCGCGTTGATCAACGAGGCGGGATGGACGAACGGCCGACTCGCCCGGGCGGTGAACCGGCTTGGCCCGGCGGCTCGTCTGGACCTGTCATACGACGAGTCGGCCGTGTCGTACTGGCGGTCCGGAACCCTGCCACGGCGGAGAGTCCAGCCCCTGGTCCTCGAAGCACTCTCGACCGCGCTCGGTCGGCCCGTGACATCGGCTGCGGCCGGCTTCAGCACGACGGCCTCCGGCCCTGGTGGCACGCCTGACAACCTGGTGGACCTGGTGAAGGACGATATGGACCCCTCCCGGCGCGGCATGCTCGCCGCCACCCTCTACTCAGCGGCCCTGGCGGTCCCCGGATTCTCTGAACTCGGCGACCGCATGGACAGCTCCGCAATCACCGAGCGGGCCGGCCGTACAGTGCGCATCGGCGCCGGCGAGGTCACCACGGTGCGGACCATGACCACCAGGATCGCCGACATCCTGGACGAACTGGGGGCGGGCCACGCCCGACCGATGGCCGCAGCGTTCCTGGCGAACACCGTGATGCCCTGGGTGAACGCTGAAGCCACGTCAGCGGTGAAGGCCGGCATGCTCGCCGCAGCCTCTGACCTGGTGTACCTGACCGGGTGGATGGCCATGTACGAGAAGGCGCACGGGCTCGGCCAGCAGTACTACCTCCAGGCACTCCAACTGGCCGGAGACGCCGGCGACCAGCTGACCTACTGTCGAACGCTGCGCGGCATGGCCCTGCAGGCGTCGAACCTCGGCCACGGGCCGAAGGCCCTGCAACTGGCGGACAGCGCCGCCGAGGCCGCCCCGGCCGCGGGGCCGCGCCTCACTGCCTTCCTCCGAGGCCAACAGGCCCACGGCGCAGCCATGGTGAAGGACCGACGGCAGGCGTTCGCCTGGCTCGCCGAAACGGAGGCCGCCCTGTCGAAGGCCGACGGCCGCAACGACGCCGTCGGCGGGTACGACCAGGCCGCCTACTTCTTCCACGTCTCGCACGTTCTCGCCGAACTCGGAGACCTGCCCGGGTCGATCAAGGCCATGCAGCAGTCGAACCGGTCACGCCCCGTGAACGAACGGCAGGGGCGACTCCACGCGAACGGCGTTCTGGCCACCCGTCAGTGGCAGCAGGGCCATGTCGAGGCCGCGGCGGCAACCTGGGACCGCTTCCTGGACGACTACGAAGCTCTCTCGACCGTGCGGGGAGACGAGCATTTCGCCACCCTGCGGCAGCATGTCCGGGCGAAGCCGGCGGTGCGGGTGGTTCGTCAGCTCGGCGATCGAGCCGGGGCGGTGGCACAGGCGAAGTCCGTCTGAACGCCCGTGGGTCAGCCGAACAGTACCGTGCAGATCACCGTGCGCACCAGGTCGTCCTCGCACATGCGGAGGTCAGCCGTCGGCGATGCTGACCACTACACCCACTGGATTCCCGCCCTGCGCAGGGTCCCAGCAGAAGAGACCACGCTTCTCAACGCAGCAGCAGTGCTAGCAGCCAGAGCTGATAGGCACAGTGCGGCGGCTTGACCGACGCTGGCACTGGGTCTTGGGTGGGAGTCCGCAAGCAGATACAGGAACTGGCGAAGGCACCGGACGCCAACCCGGTGTTCGGCTTCCACGGTCACGGGTGCTCCCTTGACGCTGTTACAGGTGTCCCCCCGGCGGCACTGTGGACGGGGTGAAAGGCTTCTGCGAAAGCGCGGGGTTGGGAAGCGGGGTCGCGGTGCGGACGGGGTCGCAGGTCATCAGCCGTCCCGCCGGGTCGTACGCGCACGTGGGGTTACGCGTGGGCGAGGGAACGGCGGTGTGGTCATGGCCGGGGCTGATCTGCCATGCCGGGGTCTTCGTCGCGCTGCGGGTGGCGGTCGAACGGGCCGTGGCGGGCGAGTCGGTGGTGGTCGCCTCTGGTTCGGCGGTGAGCGTCGGCGATGGGCTCGGCGTAGGGGAGGGTGACGGTGAGAGCGTCGGGGACGGGGTGGCCGACGGGGTCGGCTCGGCGGAGGCCGGGTTTCCCTGGGTAGCGGCGGGCACGGCCACGCGGTCGGCGTCACCACCGACGAGCGCCCAACCCACAGCAGACGCCGCGACGAGCACGGTGCCCAGCAGAGCAAGGCCGAGCCACCTCTTCCGCACTGTCCGGGATATGCCTGCCGGCTCATCCGGCTGGTCGACAGAGTCGGCCACCAAGACCACTCCTTCTCACGCTTCGCCACGCCGTTTCGACAACGGATGTCCCGCAGCATAGCGATCATGCAGCGACAGGCCCGCTCCGGGACGGCCGCACGGCCTGCAGACCATCCACCACCGGCTCCGCACCAGCAGCAACCGTCCCGAAGCGCCTGTCCCCCGAACGCTGTTGGCGCCCCCACCTGTGGCGGTCCCAGCACACCCTCCGCACCCCGGCCCACCCCGGACCGTCGCCACAGACCGCCCGATGCAACCCCCGCTGCCCGTCGAGTTCGCACACCACCGCGAACCGTCACCACGAGCAATCCCTGAGCACCGACGTCCTCAGCCGTCGGCCAGGAGCGCGCAGACGAAGTCCTCCTCGACCGAGCGCAGGTGTGCCAGCAGGTCCGGGTTGCTCCTCTGGTTCACCTGTTCGGTGACGGAGAGGGTGAGACTGCGGCGGCCGTCCGGGGTGGCCGCGCCGAGCTGGGTGTAGCCCGCGGTGTTGCCCGTGTGCCCGTACACCACACCGCATCGGGTGGTGTACTCGAAGATCGCCAGGCCGGCCCGGTTGGTTCCCGGGCCGGCCGGCTCGGAGGCGCCCGTGACGAAGGCCCGCTGCTGCTGCCGGGTCGCGTCGCTGATCAGCGGACCGCCCGCGTAGCCGGCCATGAACGCGCTGAAGTCCTTCGGGGTGGACACCAGGCCGCCCGACGCCCAGGACCCCGAGGCGCCGAACAGCGTGCTGACGTCCTCCGTCGGGCTGCCCGGTTCGACGTCGTAGCCGTGCAGGTAGGGCTCGGGCAGCTGGTAGCCGGACGGGAGGCTGGTCTGCGTCAGTCCGAGCGGCTGGTAGACCTGCGAGGCGAGCAGGTCCTCGTAGCGCTGTCCAGTCGCGGCCTCGGCCAGCAGGGCGACGGCGATGTTGTCGGAGTTGGAGTACTGGTAGCGGGAACCGGGGGCGAACTCCAGGTCCCGGTCGGCGACGAAGTCCAGCAGGTGCCGGGAGTCGAACACGTGGTGGGGGTCGGCACGGAGCAGCGAGACGAAGTCCGGTGCGGCACTGTAGTCCGGCAACCCGCTGGTGTGCTGCAGCAGTTGACGCATCGTCACCGCGCCCCAGGCGGCCGGCAGCGCGGGCAGGCGGTCGGCGAGAGTGTCGTCCAGGCCCAGCAGTCCGCAGTCGACCAGGCGGAGCGCGACCGCGCCGCTGAACGCCTTCGCGGTACTGGCGAGGCGCATGTGGTCGGTGGGGCGGAGCGGACGGTCGGTGCCGAGTTCGGCCACCCCGGCCCGGTACACCCGGAGGTGTTCGCCGTCGCGGAGCACCGCGATGGCGCCGGGCGGTCCGTCCGGGCGGTCGACCAGTTCCTGCAGCCGGGCCCGGAGCGCTGCTCCGCCGGGCCCGCCGGGCCCCGCCAGGGCGGGCCCGGCGGGCACCAGCGCCAGCGAAGCGGTGAGCAGGGCGGTGACCGCACGCCCGTGACGGCGGGTCAGCGTCGAACGGCGGGAGCGGAGTGACACGGCGGGGCCTCCAGACGGCGACTCGGCGGCGGGGACGGCCGCCGCTCCAGCAGCAAGGCATCACCCGTCGACGGCCCGGAGAAACGGCCGGACGTCCACCGTGACCCGGCTGGCCGAGCGGCCACCGCCCCGGCGTGCGCGCGGACCGGCGACAAAAAGGGGTTGGGCGACGGGCGGCCCGGCTGATACCGTCCGGTCGACCGTGAAACCACGCCTTGGAGGTGAGACCCGTGAACGCAGTACTGCATGGGTGCTCCCCCAGTCCTTCACGGTTGGGCGGTTGACGTAGGTGTCGCCGGGAGTGCCTGAACACCAAGCACTCCTGAAGGGCAGACACCTATGAACACCACACATTCCCACCCGGTCACCGTCACGCGGGTCGCCGACGATCGCTGGCAGGCTGCCGAGGCGGACGACCAGGTGGTCGGCTACGGCGAGGCGTGGAGCAGGCCCGACGGGCGGACGTTCCTCGGGATCGAGTCCTGGCACGGCGACGCCTTCGATCAGCTGCTCCAGGCGATGCCACCGGCGTTGCCGAGGCCGCTGTACACGGTGGTCGACGCGGCCGACCCCGAGCTCACGGCCGGCTGGCAGCGGGCGGGCTTCACCGCCGAACGCACCGAACACCACTACCTCGTGCCCACCGACCCGGGCGTCACGGGCCTCGGCTCCGTACGACCGCCGTCGGGGGTGACGGTCCTGGCCGCCGGTGCGGCGGAGGAGGAACCTCTGCGTGCGCTGGACCACGCGATCCGGGCCGAGGTCGAGGCCTCCGTCGGATGGCGGACCATGCCGGCCGAGATGGTCGCACGTCCCGACGGGCGCACGCCGCTCGACCTGTCGAAGTACGTGGTGGCCGTGGTGGACGGCGAGTACGTGGGGCTGCTCCGCCTGGCACCGGTCCCCCGCCAGCCCCGGATCGGCTTGATCGCCGTCCGGGCCGGGCAGCACCGGCGCGGGATCGCGCGGGCGCTGCTGGCCCAGGCCCTGGGTGCGCTGCACCGGGCCGGGGTGGCGGCAGCCTCGGCCGAGGTCGACGAATCCAACCGGGCGGCCGTGGCGCTGTTCGAGGGGATCGGCGCCCGGCGCATGGGCAGCAGCCTGGAACTGGTGCTCCGCTGACTCGGCCGACCCGGCGCTCCACCGTCCCGAACCGGGACCGACAACTGCACAGCCACCGACGCGAGGAGAGAAAATGAAGACAACGACAGCAGGGGGCATCGAGACCGACGGGACCGTCGTCGAGTGCCTCCGCAACGCCAACTTCCGGGTGGAGTTGGAGAACGGGCACAAGGTGCTCGCGCACATCAGTGGCAAGATCCGGAGGCACCACATCAAGATCCTGCCGTTCGACCGGGTGCTCGTTGAGCTCAGCCCGTACGACCTGACCCGTGGTCGGATCCTGTTCCGCTACCGGTCCTAGGGGCTGAACGAGGCGGTGGCGCCGGGGCGGTTCACGGCAGCAGTCCCAGCAGGCGGCTGCACCGCACGACGGCGTCCGGGTCGCCGTCCAGGACGAGCCGGCCTGCTGTCACCGCCTCGAAGGGGGTGATCAGGGCGGCGCCGATCCGGACGAAGGTGTGGGCGTCGGAGGTGGCGACCATGGCGGGCCGGTCGGCCGGGCCCTTGCGGGCTGTCGGCCGGCCGGCCTCGACGGCGATGTGGAAGTGCAGGCCGTCGATCCTGAACTCGTACTCCTCGTCGGCGTCGGGCACCGGGTTGCCCCGCACCATCGTCTGGACCGCCAGGAAGCCCCAGTGGGCGCGGGCCTGCCGGTTCTCGTCGCCGTCGAGCAACGCCATTCCCCAGTGGCCGAGTTGGAGCACGGGTTCGCGCAGCTGCTCGCCGAGTTCGGTGAGCCGGTAGGAGCGGGCGCGGCCGTCCTGTGCGGTGGCGGCCGCGGTGGCGACGCCCTCGATGACGCCGTGTTCGGCCAGCGAGCGGAGGCGCTCGGTGAGCAGGTTCGGGCCGATGCCGTCGAGGTTGGCCAGCAGTTCGCTGAAGCGCTGCGGGCCGAGCAGCAGCTCGCGCACCACCAGCAGCGTCCACCGCTCGCCCAGGACGTCCAGGGCCGAGGCGATGCCGCAGAGTTGGCCGTACGTACGCCGACCCATCCCCCCACCTCCCACCGAACCGAACCGAACCGAGCCGCACCAGTTCCCAGAAACCCTACCGGCGCAGCACCGGTACCGGCCGGACGGGGTCTTGTGAACCGCTCCGGCGGTGTAGTAGTCATGACAAACAGGTCAGTTGATCGAGCATCCGAGCACCGCCCCCGAAGTGGAACGAGGCGACGGAACGTCATGACGGCCCCCTCCGCACCCATCGGCTCGCAGCAGCTCGCCCGGCGGGCCGGGCAGATCGTCCTGGTCCTGGGCCGCCATCTGGTCCGCGCCGGTGCCGCTACCGCCGTCCGGCAGGTGACCCCGCGTCGGCTGCGGCGCGGCCATGCCCATGCGGTGCCCGCCCTGCTGGCCGAGCTCGGCCCGTTCTTCGTCAAGGGCGGCCAACTCCTCAGCACCCGAAGGGATCTGCTGCCGCCCGCGCTCTGCCGTGCGCTGGGCGGGCTCACCGACCGGGTCCCGGCGCCCGGGCGGGAGGAGATCAGGGCGATCGTCGAGTCGGTCCACGGCCCGGAGCACGACTGGCCGTTCACCTCGGTGGACTGGGCGCCGGTGGCCGCCGGGAGCATCGCCACCGTGCACCGCGCGGTGCTGCGCGACGGCCGGACGGTCGCGCTCAAGATCCGCCGGCCCGGTATCGCCGCGACCATGGCGACGGATCTGCGGCTGGCCACCGCCGTTGCCCGCTGCGCCCGTTGGGTGCCCTCGCTCCGCCGGGTCCCGGCGGAGGAGATGGTGGGCCAGGTCGGGGGCGCGATCCTGCGCCAGCTCGACTTCGCGCTGGAGCGCCGATCGCTGCACGTGCTGCGGAAGAACCTGGCCGATCTGCCCGGTCTCCGACTCCCGCTGCCGGACGACGCGCTGTCGACGGACGAGACGGTGGTGATGGAGTTCATGACCGACCTCGGACGCTTCCGCCCCGACGCGCTCGACCCGGAGGCCCGCCGGGAGGTGGTGCGCACCGTGCTGCAGGCCGTCTACCGGATGCTCTTCCTGGACGGCACGGTCCACTGCGACCTCCACCCCGGGAACCTCTACCTGACCGGCCAGGGCGAGGTGGTGATCCTCGACGGCGGCTTCGTGGTCCAACTCCCGGATCATGTCCGGCGGTTGTTCGGTGAGTTCTTCCTCAACATGGCGTTGGGGCGCGGCCGGCGCTGCGCCGACATCACGATCGAGAGCGCCGCCGTGGTCGATCCGGACTGCGATGTGGCGGGATTCCGCGATCGGGTCGAGAAGCTGGTCGCCGAGGCGACCCTGGCCGTCTCCAAGGACTTCAACCTGGCCGAGTTCGCACCGAAGCTGTTCCAGGCCCAGCGGGACTTCGGGGTCTACGCCGCAGCGGAGTTCGCCTTCCCGCTGCTCTCCCTGCTGGTGCTGGAGGGGATGGTGAAGGAGTTCGACTCCGACGTCGACTTCCAGAGCGAGGCGATCCCGGTGCTCTTCGAGGCGGCAAGCAGCACCCCGGCCTCCCTGCCCGGCAGCACCACCTGGCCGGCCTGAAGGCGCGGGCCGTACGGCTACACCGCAGCAGCGAGCCTGGGCAGGAAGTACGCCCACCCCTCCCGGTGACCCTCGACGGACTCCGCCTCCGCCGTCGGCCGGGCACCGTCCCGGGGCCCGTGCACCAGGTCAAGCCGGGCGCCGTCCGCCGTGCCGGTGGCCCGGACCGTCACCGACCAGTCGCCCACCTGCTCGGGCTGGTGCGCCCAGTCCCAGCTGAACACCAGCAGCTCACCGGGGCGGTAGTCGAGCACCCGACCGTCCATCGTCTGTTCCAGGAAGGGGAAGTGCACGGCGTACCGGCCCAGGGGGTCCAGCCCGACGGTGAGTTCACCGCCCCACCAGCTCTTCAGCAGGACGGGATCGGTGAAGGCGGCCAGCGCGTCCTGGGCGCTCCGCCCCGGCAGCCGGACCACCGCTCGTACGGTTGTCCCGTCAGCCGCCACGGTGACCTGGTCCTGGGTCATGTCTCCTCCTGTGCGAGCAACTCCCCCAGCACCTCGTCCAGTTGCGGCTGGTCCCGGGGAACGTAGTAGTAGCAGCCGGTCAGCGGCTCGACCAGCCCGGACTCGGGCGCGAGCAACGGGTCCGGGGCGCCATTGAACTGGGACATCAGCCATTCATTGTGGATGAACTCGAAGCCGCTGTGCTGGATTTCGGCCTGATAGGCCATGAACAGCAGCCCGCACTCGGTGCCGTCCGGGCCCTCCCCGACGTACGGGTAGCTGCGGCGCAGGATCCGGGCGTCGGGCACCCGGACGGCGTGGCCGAAGTTGGTGGTGCCCTGCCCGCGCGGGTTCGCCTGGCGTACGTGCGACTGCGGGATCGCGCGGGCGCCCTGGCGCTCGTCCGGCTCGGCGGGCAGCGGACGGCGGGTCAGGGCGTCGACGACCAGGCCGGAGGCGGGGCAGCGGCCGACCACCTCGACCGGGGTCAGGCTCCGGGCCGGGACGCCCCGGGACGCGGGCAGCTCCAGCGGCTCCGCCGCGGTGAGCCGTTCGGGGAAGGTGCGGTAGCGGCGGAACACCAGGTAGCTGCCTGCCGAATCGCCGCCACCGCCTCCGTACAGGTCGCGGTCGAGGACCAGGTCGGCGTACCGCTCGGGGTCGTGCTCGCGCAGGTACTGGAGGTTGCTGGTGCCGTCCTCGAAGCCGAACGGGTCCCGCCCTCCGGCCAGCAGCCCGCCCCGGTGCACGGCCCGCACGGCCAGGCCGCCGGCCGCCTCCACCTCGCGCAACACCTCTTGCACGGTGTCGAGTTGGTCCTGTCGGTCGGCCTCGGCCACCAGCACCAGGTCGGTCTCGTGGGCGATGTACTGGCTCTCGGTCCGGAACGCCGGGTACTCGTCGTCCCGCTTGGCGTCCATCATCCGCAGCGAGGACGGGCGGCGGACCCGGTGCCCCCAGCGCGCGGAGTGCTCCTCGTCGTCGCGCAGCACCGTCCAGGGGCCGCCGAACAGGCGGGCGGAGAACCCGACCAGCACGGTCGGCGCCACCACCGGGGCGCCCGCCGCCACCCGGGCGAAGCCGGGCCGGGCACCGGCCGCGCCCAGCGCCCGGGTCAGGGCGGTGAGCGTCCGGAGGCAGTCCTCCACCCGGTCCGCCGTCAGATCGGCCTGCACGACCAGTGTCCGGCCCGGCTGCTCGCTGTCGATCCCGAGCCAGCGGCCACCGGTGGCCTGCGCCTCACCACCGGCCGACGGCCGGGCACCCCGAAAGGGCACCCGGCTGTCGAGCGGAGCGTCGGAACGGTCAGGCATACGGGTACTTGAACGAGCGCGCGGTGATCCCGAGCACCACCGGGTCGGAGAGCGACATCACGGCGAACGCCACCCGCTGGGTCAGCTCGGACTTGGTGACCGGTGCGGTCACCTCGATCGTGGCGGTGGCCGTGCGGGAGCCGGCCGGACCGAGTTCGAGCGGTTTGTCGGTGTTGGCGAAGGTCCGGTCGGCGTGGTCGCCGATCAGCATCCACCGGCCGGAGAAGCGGGCTCCGGTCTGGTTGGTGACCTGGTAGGCGGCGTGCAGCACACCCGCCGCGTCGACCTTGGAGCTGAGCGGACGGATCGTCATGCCGTGGTAGTCGTACAGCGACATGGTGTTCTGCTCGATGGTGAGCAGCGAGGTCTCGGGGTGCGCCTCGTCGTAGAAGGTGACCGGCGCGGACAGGTGCATCGGGGTCGAGTACGGCGGCCAGGTGAGGGTGTCCGAGGGCAGCCGCATCGGGTCGCGGGTCAGCCCGGCGAGTCCGAGGTCGAGCATCTCCATCCGGCAGTAGATCGAGTTGAGTCCGGTGGCGGGTAGAAGTCCCGGCCGCGGCCCTGCATCGACAGGGTGGAGCGGCTGCCGGTGTTGTAGGTGAAGCGGAGCAGGCCGAGCATCGCCTCGTAGCCGTAGTAGCGGGCGTGCCGCCAGTGGATCGCGCGCTGGTCCGGGGCGAGCGGGATCACGTTGCCCATGATGGCGGCCCTGACCCGCAGGCTGGTCCGGTAGCCGTCACCCGCCAGCGACTCCACCACGGCCCGGCGCTCGGCGGACAGGTGCTCCGTCATCGGGGCCATCAGCGCCCGGAGTTCGGTGGGCGATCCGGAGGCCTTGCAGGCCCCGCCACCTGCGGCGTCGGTGAGCAGCTGGCCCGGCGGCAGCCCCTTGGCGTCGTAGCCGACCGCGGCCTCGGGGCCGCCCACCGTCCGGTCGGTGTTCGAGCCGACCAGTGCGGCGGCGGCGCTGCGGGCCGGGGCGGTCGCGCGGGCCCGGACCACCTCGCCGGCTCCGGGCTTGAGCAGGATGGCGCCGGTGTACCGGTCCTCCCGGATCTCCGCCCGACCCGAGGTGAGCTCGATCTTCAGTCCGTCCCGGAGGCGGAGCGGGCTGCCGCTGGTCGGCATGCCGGCCACCAGGTGCGCGGACCGGGCGGCCAGCACGTAGTGGCCGTCGATGTAGTCGACCACGTCCAGGGCGATCTGCGGCTCACCGCTGGCGGCTGCCGCCACGGCCGAGTCGGGGACGAGCTGGCTGCCGGACACGGCGGCGGCCGTGGCTCCCATGATCTTGAGGAACCCGCGCCGACTGGCGGGTGAGGTCTCCTCGGCCTGCTCCGTCTCGCTCTTCTTTTCGTCCAACTCCGGTCTCCTCACAGGCAGATGACATCTGATCACGCAGAGGATCGCGCCGTGCGGAGTACACGATTGACGATGTCCAGCCATGAGGTCAAGACTTCGCGGGGGAAGTCACTATAGATTTTTGAATCGATCTCGGGCCCGGCCGACGGGCCGTCAGTAGCCGGCGCTCCGGATCGCCGAGATCCGCACCAGCGCCTCGTCGAACGCCGCCGGCTCCACCCGGATGCCCGATCCGTACGGGTGGTCGATCTGGAGCACCAGCCAGATCGAGAAGGCGAGCACCCCGCCGACCACGCCGATGGCGATGATGCCCCGCCTGCCCCGGGGCCAGCCGAGCAGCACCAGGAAGAGCACCGAGAGCACGGCCGCACCCGCCAGCGTGACCAGCAGGAAGGTCGGGGCGCCGTCGTTCGCCGCGGCCATCCGGATCCGGCGCTGCGTCAGCAGCCCGACCATCGCGTCATGGGCGTCGTCGGACGCCCGCACCGGCACGTCGACCGGCAGGTTCTGGATGATCTGCCGCATGTGGTAGGCCGGGGCGAACGTCGCCGGATCGATCCGCTCGGCCGCCATCTGCGGCCACTCCACCTCGATCACCTGGTGCAGGTACTCCTCGGTGTGGCCCCGGAGCTGGTGCCTGGCCGGCTCCGGCAGCTGCTGCGCGGCCAGGTAGAGGTCGACGGCCGCGGCCGCCTCGGCATAGTTGTTCTGCCGGGCGGTGGTCAGCGCACCGGTGGAGTTGACCAGCAGGAACGCCATGGTGACGACGAAGAAGGACAGCACGGCCCCCGCCGCGGTGCCGACGGCGGGCCCGGTGTCGGGCAGGGTGTGCCGGTGCAGCAGCACATGGCTGAGCCAGGCCAGCAGCGCGGCGGCGGCCGCTGCGGCGAGCGGGATGAAGAGTCCTGACAGTCCCATCGGCGTCCCGGCCGGCTCCCTCGCCCGCCGGGCCGTCAGGCGCCGGTGACAGCGGCGGCGGCCCGGTCGATCAGGTCGGCCACCGCTCCCGCCTGCGAGGCGAGCGAGGCGTGGCCGGCCCGCAGCTCGACCGTTTCGCGGGTGTTCATCCGCGCGGCCATCCGGCGCTGGTTGTCCGGGTGGATCATGTGGTCCTCGGTGGAGACCTGGTACCAGCTGGGCTTGGCCCGCCAGGCCGGGGCGGTGATGCTGTCGCCGAAGGTGGAGGCCAGCGGCGCCTTCTGGGTGACCGCCATCACCAGGGCCTCGTCGGGCGCCAGGTCCTGGCAGAAGCTCTCGTGGAACTTCTCCGGCCTGATCCAGAGGTAGCCGTCGGAGTCCGGGGTCAGGTTCGCCAGCGCGGCGGGCGGCACCTCCTGGCTGAGCTGCCCGGGGCTCTCGCCCGCGTCGGGGGCGAACGCCGCGACGTAGACCAGGCCGACCACGTTCGGCAGGTCGCCCGCCTCGGTGATCACCGCGCCGCCGTACGAGTGGCCCACCAGCAGCACCGGGCCCGCCACCTGACGGACCATCCGGCGGGTCCGCTCGGCGTCGTCCGCGAGTGAGGTGAGCGGGTTCTCCACCGCGCGCAGGCCGGCGTGGCCGCGCCGGTCGAGTTCGCCGATCGCCTTGGCCCAGTGGGCGGCGCCGCCCCAGAAGCCGTGGACCAGGACGATGGTGGGCCTGTCGCTCATGCCGCTGCCTCCGGAGACCTGGCGAGGCGTCAGGCCCCGCAACCGTGAGCGACGATACCCACACCTACCGTGACACGCCCGCCGTCGGCAGCGGCGGCAGCAACGGGTCGTCCAGCCAGTCGTGGAACAGGCCGTCCAGCGGCGCGGCCGCGTAGCGGTCGGCGTGCGCGGTGAAGTCGGCGGTGGCGACGACGCCGTGACGGTTCCGCACCGCCCAGTCCTTCACCATCCGGAAGAAGGCCTCCTCGCCGAGCGCGCAGCGCAGCGCGTGCACCGTCAGCCCGCCGCGCTGGTACAGCCGGTCGTCGAACATCAGCTTCTTCCCCGGGTCGCCCAGCCGCAGGTCCTGCGGCAGCCCGGCCAGCAGGGCGTGCGCGGTGGCGGCGTGCGCGGCGGCGGTGCGGCCGCCCGCGTACTCGGCCCAGAGCCACTCGGCGTACTTGGCGAAGCCCTCGTTCAGCCAGATGTGCCGCCAGTCGGCGATCGAGACGCTGTTGCCGAACCACTGGTGCGCCAGCTCGTGCGCGACCAGCCGCTCCGAGGTCCGGCTGCCGTCCAGGTGGTTGGTGCCGAAGGTGGCCAGGCCCTGCGCCTCGACCGGCACGTCGAGCTCCTCGTCGGCGACCACCACGGCGTACTCGCCGAAGGGGTAGGGGCCGAACAGGTCCTCGAAGTGGTGCATCATCCGGGCCTGCCGGGCGAAGTCGGTGGTGAACTCCGGCAGCAGCCGGGCCGGCAGGTAGGCGGTCTGCGGCACCGTCCGGTTCGGCGAAGGCGTGGTCGAGCCCTCGATCAGCCGGACCGTCGCGTACTGGCCGATCGAGACCGTCACCAGGTAGCTCGAGGTGGGCGCGGGCTGCTCGTACACCCAGGTGGTGCTGGAGGAGCGGGTGGTGCGGCTGAGCAGCCGGCCGCCGGCGATCACCGTGTACGGGGTCGGGGTGGTGACCGAGATCTGGTACGAGGCCTTGTCCGCCGGGCGGTCGTTGCACGGGTACCAGGACGGGGCGCCGACGGGCTGACTGGCCACCAGGGCACCGTCCGTCAGCTCCTCCCAGCCCAGTCCGCCCCACTGGCTGCGGACCGGCTTCGGGTTGCCGGTGTAGTGCACCTCGACGGTGAACGCGGCCCCGGCGGCGAGCGCCTTGGCCGGGCGGATCCGGAGCTTGCCGGCCCGGTGGGTGTAGTGCGCGGCCCTGCCGTCCACCAGGACCCGGCCGATCCGGAACTCGGCCAGGTCGAGCGCGAACTCGGCCAGCGCCGCGGCGCCGGCCACCGCGCTGAGCCGGGCCGAGCCGCCGAGCCGGTTCGGCCCGGGCCGGTAGTCCAGCACCAGCTCGTAGCGGTGCACCCGGTAGCGGGCGTCCCCGTGGGTCGGGAAGTAGGGGTCGACGCCGGTGGGCGCCACCTGCTTGGGACTCACGGGTTCGTACTCCTGCTGTCCTGCCTGGCGGCCCGTCAGGACTGCCAGGCCTCGATCGGGTTGCCCAGCCAGCGGGTGTCGGCCGGAACGGACTCCGCACGCATCACCAGCGAGGCGGGCCCCAGGGTGCTGCGCGCGCCGACGGTGCTGCCGGGCAGCACGATGCCGCCCGGACCGAGGGTCGCGCCCTCGTGAAGGATCACAGTATCCATCCGCATGATCCGGTCGTGGAAGAGGTGGGTCTGCACGACGCAGCCGCGGTTGATGGTCGCCCCGTCCCCGACCGTGACCAGGTCCGCCTCGGGCAGCCAGTAGCTCTCGCACCAGACGCCCCGGCCGACCTTCGCGCCGAGCGAGCGCAGCCAGAGGTTGAGCACCGGGGTGCCGGGCACCGCGCCGATCAGCCAGGGCACCGCGAGCACCTCGACGAAGGTGTCGGCCAGTTCGTTGCGCCAGACGAAGCCGCTCCACAGCGGGTGCTCGACCGCGCGGAAGCGGCCGACCAGCAGCCACTTGGCGGCCACCGAGACCAGGCAGGCCACCAGCCCGGCGGCCAGCAGCACCACGCCGGAGAGCAGCGCGGCCAGCAGCACCGAGTGGGCCGCCAGCGCCGCCAGCGCCGCCAGGGTCAGCGCGCCGAGCGCGGCCGAGGCGAACACCGGCACCAGCCGGCAGACCTCGACCAGGCCCCGGGCCCAGAGCAGCCGGGCCGGCGGGTCGTAGGTGAGGCTCTGGTCGCCGGTGTCGGCCGAGCGCGGCAGCCGCATCGGCGGCATGCCGAGGTAGGAGCTGCCCTTCTTCGCCTTCTTGGGCGTGGCGGAGAGCACCCCGACCAGGCCCCGGTCCGGCACCGCCCGGCCGGGCGCGGTCATCCCGGAGTTGCCGAGGAAGGCCCGCTCGCCGATCTCCGCCTCGCCCAGGCGCAGCCAGCCGCCGCCGAGCTCGTACGGGGCGATCAGGGTGTCGTCGGCCAGGAACGCGCCGTCGCCGACGGTGGTCAGGCTGGGCAGCGCGAGCACGGTGGAGACCTCGGCGCCGTTGCCGACCTTCATGCCGAGGGCGCGCAGCCAGAACGGGGTGATCAGGCCCGCGTACAGCGGGAACAGGGTGCCCCGGGCCAGGTCCATCAGCTGACTGACCGTCCAGGCCTGCCAGCCGATCCGGCCGTGCAGGGGGTGGCTGCCGGTCCGCAGGCCCAGGCTGAGCAGCCGGACGGCGCCGAGCAGCAGGGCCGCGTACACCAGGCCGTAGGCCAGGGTGGCGGGGACCAGGGCGAGCAGCGCGCCGGTGAGCGCGGCGCCGAGGCTGTCGCCGGGGTGGACGAAGCGGCTGACCACGGCGAGCGCGGCCAGCGCCGAGAGCACCGGCAGCAGGCTCAGGCCGAGGCCGCTGGCGCCGTAGAGCGCGGCCCAGTGGGCGCGGCGCGGCGGGCGCTGCTTGGGCCAGTTCTTCTCCGCCTTGCCGAGCTTGGCGGCGGGTGCGCCGGCCCAGCGCTGGCCGGTGGGGATCTGGCCGGTGACGCCGGAGCCGGGGGCGACCTGGGCCCGCTTGCCGACCCGGGCGCCGGGGAAGAGCACGCTGCGGGTGCCGACCACCGCGCCGGAGCCGACCTTGACCTGGCCGATCTCCAGCCGGTCGCCGTCCAGCCAGTAGCCGGACAGGTCGACCTCGGCCTCGATCGCGCAGCCCCGGCCCAGCTTGAGCAGGCCGGTCACCGGCGGCAGCGAGTGCAGGTCCACCTCGGGGCCGATCCGGGCGCCGAGCGCGCGGCCGTAGCGGACCAGCCAGGCGCCGGAGAGCGCGGTGGCGCCGGAGACCTCGGCCAGCCGCTCGGCGGTCCACAGCCGCAGGTGCAGGCTGCCGCCGCGCGGGTGGCTGCCGGGGCGCAGGCCGCGCAGCAGCAGCCGGGCGCCGCCGGCCGCGATGGCCAGCCGACCGGGCGGGCTGAACAGCAGCAGTGCGCCCGCGCCGACCACCCACCAGGAGGCGGTCGGGGCCCAGGGGTAGCTGCCGAACCAGGCCAGCGCATTGCCGAGGGCCAGCAGTCCGACCGTCCAGCGCAGGCCGACCAGGGTGAACAGCGGCAGCAGCAGCAGGGTCTGGACCACCTTGGCCCGGGTCGGGACCAGGGCGATGGTGCGGGCCGCGCCGTCGCCCTGGGCGGAGCGCTCCAGGTGGCGGGCGAGCTTGCGCAGCACCGGCTGCTGGTAGATGTCGAGCACGGCGGCGGCGGGGTAGCGGCTGCGCAGCAGGGTGGTCAGCCGGGCGGCGGCCAGGCTGCCGCCGCCGATGGCGAAGAAGTCGTCCTGGGCGCTGCCGACCTCGATGCCGAGGATCTCGCTCCACTGCTCGGCCAGCCAGGCCTCGGTGCCGTAGAGCTGCTCGCCGGGCCCGCTGGTGGTCAGGTGGGCCAGCGGCCACGGCAGGGCGTCCCGGTCGACCTTGCCGGAGGTCCTGGTCGGCAGGCTCTCCACCGGGGCGAGCAGCGGGACCAGGGCGGCGGGCAGCGCGGCCCGCAGCAGTTCGACGGCGGCGGTCTGGTCCCAGCCGTCCTGGGTGACCAGGTAGCCGACCAGCAGCTGGTTGCCGCCCTTGGCGGTGCGGACGGCGGCGGCGGCGCCGGCCACGCCGGGCAGGGCCTGGAGGGCGGCGTCCACCTCGCCGAGTTCGATCCGGCGGCCGCCGAGCTTGATCTGCTCGTCGCCGCGGCCGAGGAAGACCAGGCCCTCGGGGTCGGCCTGGACCAGGTCGCCGCTGCGGTAGGCGCGGTCCCAGCCGAGCGACTCCAGCGGGGCGTACTTCTCGGCGTCCTTCTCGGCGTCGAGGTAGCGGGCCAGGCCGACGCCGCCGATCACCAGCTGGCCGGTGCCGCCCATCGGGACGGGCTGCCCGGCCTCGTCCACCACGGCCAGCTCCCAGCCGTCCAGCGGCAGGCCGATCCTGACCGGGCCCTCGCCGGTGAGCAGCGCGCCGCAGGCGACCACGGTGGCCTCGGTCGGGCCGTACGTGTTCCAGACCTCGCGGCCCTCGGTGACCAGGCGCTGGACCAGCTCGGGCGGGCAGGCCTCGCCGCCGAAGATCAGCAGCCGGACCTCGTTCAGCGCCTCGGCGGGCCAGAGCGCGGCCAGGGTCGGGACGGTGGAGACCACGGTGATCTCCTGCTCGGCCAGCCAGGGGCCGAGGTCGGCGCCGCCGCGCACCTGCGAGCGCGGGACGGGGACCAGGCAGGCGCCGTACCGCCAGGCCAGCCACATCTCCTCGCAGGAGGCGTCGAAGGCGACCGAGAGGCCCGCCATCACCCGGTCGCCGGGGCCGATCGGCTCCTCCTGGAGGAAGAGCCCGGCCTCGGCGTCCACGAAGGCGGCGGCGTTGGCGTGGGTGACGGCGACGCCCTTGGGCCTGCCGGTGGAGCCGGAGGTGAAGATGATCCAGGCGTCGTCGGCCGGGGTGGGGCGGGTGCCGGCCCGGCCGGCGGTGGGGCGGCCGGTCACGGTGAGGGCGCGTCCGGCGCCGAGCACGGCGGCCACGGCGGCCTCGCCGAAGACCAGCTCGGCCCGCTCGTCCGGGTCCTCGGCGTCGACGGGGACGTAGGCGGCGCCGGCCGCGAGGGTGGCCAGGATGCAGACGTAGAGGTCGTTGGTGCCGGACGGGACCCGGATGCCGATCCGGTCCCCGGGGCCGATCCCGGCGGCGGTGAGGCGGCGGCGGACGGTCTCGACCTCGGCGGCCAGCGCCCGGTAGCTCAGGGTGGTGCGGCCGTCGTCGAGGGCGGGCTCGTGCGGGTGGGTCCTGGCGGTGGTCTCCAGGACGTCCAGCAGCGTGCGCGGCGCCGGGGCCGGGCCTGCGGTGAACAGGGCGAGCGGTGCTGCCGCCCGGCTCCGTTCGGTGGAGATCTGTGTCGTCACAGTGCTGTGCCCCTCGTCCGTCTCCCCCGTCCATGACCGATGCCAGGCCCTGGGGGGACTGCGCCGCACGCCCCGATCGGACGCCGCGCTCCAGGCCGAAGCGGACAACCCAACCGATGGTAGCCCGGTGCCGGAGCATTCCGGAGGAGCCCTCGTACACCCGACTGGCCCAATCCGGTGGACAACTGACGACCCGTCAGCCCCGGCTGCCGTGCCACTGCCGCACAGTTGACGGACCATCAGATGATCTGACGGACCGTCAGGTCGATCCTGGCGATGTGACCCATGCCACACGTCTGCGGGCGTGTCGACCGGCTGCACCGGCCCGTGCGGTCGGCTCAGGCCCGCGGGAAGGCCCGGTCGAGCAGGCCCTGGAGGGCCCGCCGGTCCTCGGCGCCGAGCTGTGCGAGGCCGGGCAGGCCGGTGACGATCTCGGCCCTGATCCGCCGGACGGCCGCTTCGCCGTCCGGGGTGAGCCGCACCGTCTTGACCCGCCGGTCGGCCGGATCGGCCTCGCGGCGGAGCAGGCCGCGCCCCTCCAGCCGGTCGACGATGCCGGTGACGTTCGAGGCGTCGCAGCCCAGCAGCTCGGCCAGGCCGCGCATCGGCATCGGCCGCTCCAGCACGCTGAGCAGCTTGCCCTGGATCAGGGTCAGGCCCTGGCCCCCGGCGACCACGGCGAAGCTGCGGTAGTAGCAGGCGGCGGCGTGCGCGAGGTGCTCCATCAGCGCCTCGGTGCCGGGGGCGGGTGCGCTGGTCTGGTCCGTGGCGTCCATGGGGACAGTCTAGGGCGATTACTTGACATCCTCAATCATCGAGGTCTACCTTCGATTTATTGCTTGATGAGTTCAACCATCTACCTCATCAAATCTTTCTGCTCTGGAGTACCACCATGAAGGCGATCACCTACCGCACCTACGGCAGCCCCGACGTCCTGGAGTACGGCGACGTCCCGCAGCCCAAGCTCGGCGCCGACGCCGTGCTGGTCAAGGTCAGGGCCGCCTCGGTGAATCCGGTCGACTGGAAGATCCAGGCGGGCTACCTGGACAGCGTGCTGGACGCCGTCTTCCCGGTCATCCCGGGCTGGGACGTGGCCGGCGTGGTCGAGCAGGTGGGGGTCGGCGTCACCGAGTTCAAGCCGGGCGACGAGGTGATCGGCTACGTCCGCGAGGACATGGTCGGCCGCGGCACCTTCGCCGAGTACGTCGCCGCACCCGTCCGCACCCTGGCCCACAAGCCCGCCGCACTCGGCTTCGAGGCGGCCGCCGGCCTGCCACTGGCCGGGCTGACCGCCTACCAGGCGCTCACCCGCACACTGGAGCTCAAGCCCGGCGAGACCGTCCTGGTGCACGCGGCGGCCGGCGGCGTCGGCTCGCTCGCCGTCCAGGTCGCCACCGCGCTCGGGGCCCGGGTGATCGGCACCGCGAGCGAGCGCAACCACGACTACCTGCGCGGCCTGGGCGCCGAGCCGGTCAGCTACGGCGAGGGCCTGGCCGACCGGGTCCGCGCGCTCGCCCCCGACGGCGTCGACGCCGTGCTCGACCTGGTCGGCGGCGAGGCCCTCAAGCTCTCCCCCGGCCTGCTCGCCGAGGGCGGCCGACTGGCCTCGATCGCCGACGGCGCCGTGCTCGCGCTCGGCGGCCGGTACGTCTTCGTCCGGCCCGACACCGCCGACCTCACCGCGCTGGCGGACCTGGCCGACCAGGGGCTGCTCCAGGTCGAGGTCGCCGCGACCTTCCCGCTGGAGCGGGCCGCCGACGCGCAGCGCCTCAGCGCCGAGGGGCACACCCGCGGGAAGATCGTCGTCACCGTCGCCTGAACCGACCGCCGAGCACCCGTCAGTCCCCCTTGGAGCACGACACCATGACCACATCTTCCGCCGCCGCCACCGTGGTGGCCGGGCTGCGCGCCACCTTCGCCACCGGCCGGACCAAGCCGCTCGACTGGCGGCTCGGCCAGCTGGCCGCGCTGCGCACGCTGCTCACCGAGGAGCGCGAGACGCTCCAGCAGGCCCTGCACGCCGACCTCGGCAAGGGCCCGGCCGAGGCGTACCGGACCGAGATCGGCTTCACCCTCAACGAACTCGACCACACCGTCCGGCACTTGGCGGAGTGGCTGAGCCCGAGGCCGGCCGCCGTACCGGACGCCTTCCTTCCGGCCGAGGCCCGGGTGGTGCGGGAGCCGCTCGGTGTGGTCCTGGTGATCGCCCCCTGGAACTACCCGCTGCAACTCGCGCTCGCCCCGCTGGTGGGCGCGCTGGCGGCCGGCAACACCGTGCTGGTCAAGCCGAGCGAGCTGGCCCCGGCCACCTCCGCCGCCATCGCCCGGCTACTGCCGCGCTACCTCGACCCGGCGGCCGTCGCCGTGGTCGAGGGCGGGGTGCCGGAGACCACGGCCCTGCTGGAGCAGCGTTTCGACCACATCTTCTACACCGGCAACGGCGCGGTCGGCCGGATCGTGCTGGCCGCCGCCGCCAAGAACCTCACCCCCGTCACGCTGGAGCTCGGTGGCAAGAGCCCGGTGGTGGTGGACACCGACACCGACCTCGCGGTCACCGCCCGCCGGATCGTCCGGGGCAAGTTCCTCAACGCGGGCCAGACCTGCGTCGCCCCCGACTACGTGCTCGCCGTCGGCGACACCGCCGGGAGGCTGACGGAGGAGCTGGCAGCAGCCGTTCTGGAGGCCTACGGTGACGATCCGTCAGTCGATCCGGAGTACGGACGCATCGTCAACACCCGGCACTTCGACCGCCTGACGGCGCTGCTCGGCGAGGGCCGCACCGTCGCCGGCGGCGACCACGACCGGGACACCCGCTACCTGGCCCCGACCGTACTGGCCGAGGTCTCCCCGCAGGCGGCGGTGATGCAGAGCGAGATCTTCGGCCCGATCCTGCCGGTGCTCGCGGTCCCCGACCTGGACGCCGCGATCGCCTTCGTCAACGAGCGGGACAAGCCGCTGGCCCTCTACGCCTTCACCGAGTCCGAGCGGACCAAGCAGCGCCTGACCGGGGAAACCTCCTCCGGCGCCCTGGTGTTCGGCCTGCCGGTCTCCCATCTCGCGGTCCCCGAGCTGCCGTTCGGCGGCGTCGGCGAGAGCGGCATGGGCCGTTACCACGGCGAGTACTCGCTGGACACGTTCAGCCACAGCAAGGCCGTCCTGGACAAGCCGCTGCACTGAGGCAACCGGGCGTACCGGGCCCGGCGTCCTCCCCGGTGAGGGATCAGGGACGAGCCGAGGAGGCAGGTCATGAGACGCCTGGTCGTACTTCCCCTGGTGGCGGTGCTGCTGGGCGGCGGGGTCGCCGCAGCCGCACCGACCGCCACCGCCGCACCCACCACCGGCACTGTCTGCCCGACCGGCTGGGGCAGCCTGCCCGAGGACCGGACCGCCGCCGGCTCGCTCCCGCTGGTGAACGTCCGGACGGGCGCCCAGCCCTGCTTCGACCGGATCGTCCTGGACGTCCCCGGCAGCTCGGCCGCCCACCCGGTCGGCTACCACGTCCGCTACGTCGACACCCTGTATCAGGACGGCTCAGGCCGACCGGTCCCGGTGCGCGGCGGGGCGCTGATCGAGATCGTGGTCGAGGCGCCGTCCTACGACGTCGGCACCGGCGGCGCGACCTACCCGGGCCGGGCCGGGCAGCCGCTGCCCGGGGTCGACCTGACGGGCTACCGCACCTTCGTGGAGGCCAAGTTCGCCTCCAGCTTCGAGGGCCGCACCCAGCTCGGGCTGGGCGTCCGGGCCCGGCTGCCGTTCCAGGTGTTCCAGCTCGACGGCCGACTGGTGGTCGACGTGGCGCACAGCTGGACCGCCACCGCCCGGTGAACCGGGTGACCGGCCGGCCGCCCCCGGGCCCGGCCGGTCACGCCCGGACCGTCAGGACCGCCCGGTCACGTAGCCGCCGTCCACCCGCAGCACGTGCCCGGTGACGAAGCCCGCCGTCGCCAGGTAGCGCACCGCCTCGGCGATCTCCGAGACCTCGCCGACCCGGTTCAGCAGCGCCAGGCCGCCGTACGCGTCCACCTCGCCGCCCTCGTGCAGCGGCGTCCTGATGATGCCCGGGGCCACCAGGTTGACCCGGATCCGGTCGGCGGCCAGCTCGGCGGCCAGGCTGACCGTGAGGGCGTGCACGCCCGCCTTGCTGACGATCGGGGCGGAGGCCGGGAAGCCCGCGATCGCGTGCTCCACCAGCACGGTGCCGATGTTGACGATGCTTCCGCCGCCGCCCTGCCGGCGCAGCTGCCGCACCACCGCCTGGGTGGTCAGGTAGGTGCCCTTGAGGTTGTTGCCCAGGAACCCGTCCAGCTCCTCCTCGGTGACCTCGGTGAACGGCTTCGCCGCGAACGTCCCGGCGTTGTTGACCAGGACGTCCACCCGCCCGAACCGCTCGACCGCCGTCCGGACCAGGGCCTCGCCGGTCGCCGCGTCGCCGATGCCGCCCGCGACGGCGGCCACCCGCCCCTCCGCCCCGAGCTGGGCGGCCGCCTTGGCCAGCCGGTCCGGGTCGCGGCCGTTCAGGACCACGTTCGCACCCTGCTCCAGGAAGTCGCGGGCGATGTCGAGGCCGATGCCGCTGGACGATCCGGTGACGACAACGGTGCTGTGCTCGGACATGGTTGATCCTCCGTCAGGTGCTGCTGGGGTGATACGAGAACCGTACGAGCGCCCCGTCCATAACGCCACGACCGATTGTGGAGTACGGCATAATCCACGGTTATGGATGTCGACCTGCGTGACCTCGAACTGCTGCACGCCGTGGCCGACAGCGGCACCCTGACGGCGGCGGCCGAGCTGCTCTACGTCAGCCAGCCCGCCCTGAGCCAGCGGCTGACCCGGATGGAGGCCCGGCTGGGCACCCAGCTGTTCGACCGCCAGGGCCGCGGCCTGGTGCCGAACGCGGCCGGACAGCGGATGCTGCTGGCGGCCCGCCAGATCCTGGCCGAACTCGACTCCGCCGCCCGGGACCTGGCCGAAATGCAGACCGGCCGGGGCCGCCGGGTGCGGCTGGCGGTGCAGTGCAGCACCACCTTCCAGTGGCTGCCCCCGGTGATCCGGGGCTTCCGGGCCCGCTGCCCCGGCGCCGAGGTCCGGATCGAGTCCTCGCTCCCGGCGGACTCGCTCATCACGGCCCTGCTGGAGGACCGGCTGGACCTCGCGCTGATCACCAAGCCGGACCCGCAGATGGACCGGGTCCGGCTGACCCCGCTGTTCGACGACGAGATGGTCGCCGTCGTCCCGGCCGACCACCCCTGGGCCGCCCTCCCGCACCTGACCGCCGCGGACTTCGACGGCGCCGAGCTGGTGCTCTACGACCTCTACGACCAGAGCCTGTCCCCCAGTACGCCGCTGCCGATCCCGCACGGCGCCAGGCCGGGCCGGATCACCACCATGCCGGTCATCACCGACCTGCTGATCGAGATGGTGGCCGGCGGCCAGGGCGCCACCGTGCTGCCGAGCTGGGTGGCCTCCCCCTACGCCGCCTCGCACGGGCTGGCGCTGGTCCGGATCGGCGCCGGAGCGACCGTCCGCACCTGGTACTGCGCCACCCGTCCCGGCCCCCGGCCGGACCTGGTCGAGGCCCTGGCCGCCGAGCTGTTCGGGCAGTTGCACCGCCCGGCAGCGGCGGCGGCCTGACGCCGAAGGGGCGGTGCCCACCGTCGCCGGTGGTCACCGCCCCTTCGCGGGTCCGATCAGGAGCGGGCCGCGGCCTTGGTCGAGACCGCGACGTACTGCACCCGCATCGGGTGGCCCGGCTCGGTGGCCGGCCCCGGCGTCCCGCCCAGCGCGGCCGGCAGGTTGCCGCCCACCGCCACGTTCAGGATCAGGAACAGGCCGTGGTGCACCGCCCGGTCCCAGCTCGCGGCGTCCATCTGAGCAGCCGTCACCCGGTGGTGCTCCCGCCCGTCCAGGTACCAGCGCACCTGCTCGGCCCCGGCGGTGAAGTCCACCTCGACCGCGTAGGTGTGGAAGGAGGTCCGGCAGTCGGTGCACGGCTGGTCGCCCGAGCCGAGGCCCTTCGGCTCCCGGCAGGGTCCGCCGTCCAGGGTGCCGCAGTGCATCGTCCCGAACACCGAGTCCCGGCCGTTGACGTTCTCCATCACGTCCAGCTCGCCGATCGCGGGCCAGCCGGTGTACCCGTCCCGCAGCCCGGCCCCGAGGGTCCAGAAGGCGGGCCAGTACCCGGCCGCCGCCGGGCCGGTGACGTCCGGCAGCGCGATCGAGGCCTCGATCCGCATCACCCCGCCGGGCGGCGGTGCGAGGTCGGACCGGCGGGTCTCGATCCGGCCCGAACTCCACTGCCCGTTCTCCCGGGTGGGCACGATCTCCAGTGCGCCCTTGCCGTCGAGCCGGACGTTGGCGGTCGAGTCGGTCATGGTCTCGATCTCACCGGTGCCCCACTGGGCGGCCGGGCAGCCCGGGTAGCAAGTACCCAGGTCGTACTGCCAGTTGACGGCTGAGGGACGGCTGCCTGCCGGTCCGTCGAAGTCGTCCCGCAGCACCTGGGTCCAGCCGTCGGCGCCCGGTGCGGTCCGGGCCGGCAGCGCGCCGGACTCGGTCAGCAGCCGCTCCAGCCGGGGCGTGAGCACCACGGCCGCGACATTGGTCAGGTGGGCGTCGTCGCGGTAGAGCAGGATGCGCTCCAGCACGGCCGGGCAACTGCGCGCCGTGGCGGGGCAGATCACCGAGTTCACCTGCACCGACTGCACGCCCGGCATCCGCCCGGCCGCGATCGCCTGCGCCAGCGGGTCGGGCCACTGGGCCTGTTCCCGGTCGAAGGCGCAGGCCGACGGGTCCTCGGTGTGCCCGGAGACGCAGGCCGGGATGTCGGTGCCGGGGACGGGGGTGTCCTGGAGGTAGACGATCGGCACCCCGAGCGCGCGCAGCGGCTGGAGCGTCTTCTCCCAGCCCGCCAGCAGCAGTTGCTGGTCGGCGGTGTAGCGGTTGAGCGAGGAGACCACGATCAGCCGGGGCTTGGGCCCCTGCTGGAGCCGGGTCAGCGCGGCCGCCCGCCAGGTGTCGCACTCCCGGTAGGTCCGGCCCAACTGCGGGTTGGTCACCGTGAGTTCAGGCAGCGGGCAGCCCTGCTTGACCAGCTCCTCCAGCGCCCACTGCCGTTCGGCCGCGACGGCGAGCAGCGGCGAGAACCACTGGCCCGCGTGCGAGTCGCCGAGCAGCACGATCCGGTCCGGGCTGGCGGTGGCGCCGAACAGGCAGCTCGGGCTGCTGACCGCGGTCGGGGGCACCTCGCACTCGCCGTCCGGCGGGAAGTCCTTCCGGGCCTGGGCGGCGTCCGGCACCACCGGGCCGCCCTTGAGCGGGGCGCCGGTCTTCGCCAGCAGCGAGGTGCCGTCGGACGCGCCGGGCGGCAGGCCGAGCGTGTCGACCGGGCCCGCCGGGCCGAGCAGCCGGAGCGTCCCGGTGCCGACCACCAGGGCCAGCACCACCGGGACGATCACTGCGGCGAGACCCAACGACAGTCCGCGCCTGGGCAGTTCGGAGAGGATGCGGCTGCGGCGCAGCGGCTGCTCGATCCAGTGCAGGGCGGCCAGCGCGGGCAGCGCGGCGGCGGCCGTCAGGGCCACCTTGACCGGCCAGTCCAGCGCCCCGAAGCGGGCTTCGACCAGGACCAGCACCGGCCAGTGCCACAGGTAGAGGTTGTAGGAGAGGCGGCCGACGGCGCGGGGCGCCCGGGCCGAGAGCAGCCGGTCCACCCCGCTCGCGGCGGCGGCACCGCTGCGGTCGGGGGTGCCCGCCAGGATGACGGCGGCCGTCGCCAGGGTCGGCACCAGCGCGGCGTACCCGGGGTAGGGGGTGCCGGCGTCGTAGCCGAGCACGCAGGCACCGATCGCCAGCAGGCCGGCCCAGCCGGCCAGGACCCGCAGCGGACGCGGTCCGGGCAGGCGGTGCCAGGGCAGCAGCGCGAGCAGCGCCCCGACCCCGAACTGCCAGACCCGGGACGGCGTGCCGAGGTAGGCCAGCGAGACCGAGCCGTGGGTCCAGTACAGCGAGAGGCCGAACGAACCCACCGTCAGGACGCCGGCCAGCACGGCCACCGTCGAGCGCACCGCGCGGCCCCGGCGGGCGGCCCGGGCGACGAAGAACACGATCAGTGCCAGCAGCGGTGCCCAGGCGAGGTAGAACTGCTCCTCCACCGCGAGCGACCAGAAGTGCAGCAGCGGGCTGTGCTCCCGCCCGGCCGCCAGGTAGTCGGTCTGCTGGGCGACGAAGCGCCAGTTGGCCACCGACAGGGCCGAGGCCAGGACGTCGTACTCCAGGTCGGTGCGGCGCAGCGGCACGGTCAGCCAGACCCCGGCCAGCGCGACCGCGCCGAGCACCAGGGCGGCGGAGGGCAGCAGGCGGCGGGCCCGGCGGGAGAAGAACTCGCCGAGCCTGATCCGGCCGGTGGTGACCGCCTCGCGCACCAGCAGGCTGGTGATCAGGTAGCCGGAGATGACGAAGAAGACGTCCACGCCGACGAAGCCGCCGGCCAGGCCGGGGACGGAGGCGTGGAAGGCGAGCACCGCGAGCACCGCGACGGCGCGCAGGCCCTCGATGTCGGGGCGGAACCCCTTGGCGTCGGGCTTCCGCCGCTGGCCGGCGGCGGGTCGGGCGGGTGGACCGGGAATGGTGTACGTCTCCGGACGGAGGTCCGGAACCACGGTCGAGGACATCGGTGTGACGACCTTTCAGCCCAGCCAGGGCAGCATCGGGCTGACCCAGCCGGAGGCGAGCAGAGCGGTGAGCACGAGGACGGCGGTGGCGGCCAGTGCCTCGGGCCAGCGTCGGGGCAGCATGCCCCGTTCGGCCCGGGCGGCGGCCCGCGCCGCGGCGCGGTCGGGGTCGGCGGGCCGCAGCTCGCCGATCAGGTCGCGGATCAGCGGGATGCCGATCTGGCACTGCACCGCGAGGTAGAGGCCGAGGCCCCAGTTGGGCGCAACTCCGTTGCGGGCCACCGCCAGTGCGAGTCCGACCGCGGCGGCGCCGACCGAGGCGCAGAGCCAGGCCAGCGAGACCACGACCACCTGGCGGGCCAGCCCGCCGGGCTTGGCCTTGCCCGCGCCGGTGGGCACCCAGGCGGCGCTGCGGCCGCGCAGGGTGTGCCAGAAGGCGGCGCCGGCGGCCACGCTCATCAGCACGTTGGAGCGGATCACCTCGACCCGCCACCGGGTCCGGCTGATCCGGGGCAGCAGCACGTGCCAGAGCCAGAGCGGCGCGAGCAGCGGCAGCACGTGCCAGGGCCGGATCTGGTCCGGGTACCAGAACATCATCACCAGCGGCGGCAGCGGTGCGGCGAAGATGTTCACCGCCGTGGCGAGGTAGCCCACCACGCCCTCGTAGAAGCACAGCCGCATCCGCCAGGGTGCGCGGATGCGCTTGAGCTCGGGCGTGCTGAGCAGGTGCAGGTTGCCCATCGCCCAGCGGTACTGCTGGTTGACGAACGAGGCGAGGTTGTCCGGCGAGGTGCCCTTGGCGACCAGCACCGGGACGTACAGGGTGCGGAACCCCCGCTCGTAGAGCGCGAGTCCGGTGAACAGGTCCTCGCTGTGCTCCAGCTTGGCGAAGCCGCCGGCCGCGTCGATCGCGGTGCGCCGGTAGACCGCGTTGCTGCCGCAGCAGATGGCGGCGTCACTGGCGTCCCGGGACGGCTGGATCCAGCGGAAGAACCACTCCTGGGCCGAACCGGCGGCGCGCTGGATCCAGCCCATCGTCTCGTCGGTGTCGAAGCACTGCGGGCTCTGCACGATGCCGATCCTGGCGTCGGCGAAGTACGGCACCAGGTGGTGCAGGAAGTCCGGCCTGGGCGCGAAGTCGGCGTCCAGGATGGCGATGTACTCCGCCTGGCTCAGGGTGAGCGCGTGGTTGAGGTTGCCGGCCTTCTTGAGGTGGCCCCGGTTCGGCCGGACCACGTACTCGTAGCCGTAGGCGGCGGCGAGTTCGGCCACCTCGGTGCGGTCGCCGTCGTCCAGCACCCAGACCGTCAGCGCGTTCGGCCAGTCGACCGCCGCTACTGCCCGGTAGGCGTTGTCCAGCACGTCCAGCGGTTCCCCGCAGGTCGGCAAGTACAGGTCCACGGTGGGCAGTTCGGCCGGGTGCCAGGCATTGACCAGCACCTCGTGGGACTGCCGGGTGAGCCGGCGCTGGCGCAGGCTGTTGACCGAGGAGAGGCCGAGCGCGCCGAGGTTGAGCACCAGCACCGCGAGGAAGGCCCACAGGGCCGGGGTGCGGAGCGAGAAGGTGAGCATGGTGGCCGCCGTGAAGACGAAGGCGAGCGAGGTGCAGATCAGCACCCACCGCCGTTGCGGCCCGAAGTACCAGTAGAGCTCCTGATCGGAAGGAGGTTGAGGAAGGTGATGCACAGTCATTGGGCCCCCACAGCCGCGTCTCTGACAGCAGACCGAGGTCACAGTAGCGCAATTGGTATAGACCATTGGACCAGCGCCCGCCGAGTGGACGCCGCCGCGGCGGGCCCGCGCACCGTCCGTGATCATGAGACCGCCCGGCCGGTGCACTGCGGGAATCAGCAGGTCACCCCGGGGTTAACAGTCGTCCAACTTCATCTCGGGGCCCGGCCGGACCGGCGGATCAGGCACGCCTTGGCCCGACCGGGCACCACCACCGTTCGCACGCTGTGCATCTCACGACGGCAGACGTTCATCCGGTCGTCCACGGAGGAAACGCCGATGTCACACTCCGTCATGAGTGGATTTCCTACAGCCCGGTGAGCTCTCCCAGCCCGAGCGTGCGCAGCGTGAGGTCCGCCATCCGGCGGTGGCCGACGGCGTTGGGGTGGGCCGGGTCGTCCAGCCACGGGATCGCCTCGGTGTCGGCGAACTCGGCCAGCCAGTACGCCTCGTGGTCCACCAGCAGCACCTCCGCCTCGGCCGCGATCTCCCGCACCGCCTGGCAGTACGCGGGCAGTTCGGCCCGGGCCGCGCGGCCGCTGAGACTGGTCAGCACCGGCGTGTGCACCACGATCTGGGCCCCGGCCGACCTGGCGATGATCGCGTGCATCGACTCCTTGAACTCCGCCAGCCCCGCCAGCCCGGCCCGCGCGTCGTTGGTGCCCAGCGAGATGGACAGCACGTCGGGGGCGAACCGGCCGATCAGATGGTCGTACGAGCCGAGCACGTCGCTCGCCCGCCAGGCCGACACCCCGGTGTTGACCACGATGTCGGTCAGCCGGTCCAACTGCCAACGGACCCGCTCGTGCAGGTGCTCGACCCAGCCGCGCGCACCGTAGGTGTGCAGCACCGCCTGGGTGATGCTGTCTCCGGTGGCCACCCAGGTCATCGGCTTCTCGGACAGCTCGATCACGTCGTCATCCCCTACCTCGCAGTACCGGGTCCGGCCGTCCGGACCCGGTACTCATCCGATCACGGCGGGGCACAGGTGACCAACGAATACCCGACGGCCCGTCAGCCCCGGTCCGGGAGCGCGGGAAGCGCGCTGCACAGGGCGGCCGGGAACGACGGCTCGGTCCGGTGGACACCCGCGCAGCCGGCCGATCCGTCGGTGGTGACCGCCGTCCAGCCGGCCGGACCGGACCGGTAGAACCAGCGGGCGGTGCGCACCGAGGCGCTGCAGTCCGGCCCCGGGTCACCGCAGGCGGCGCCGGTCGGCACCGAGATCTCCAGGACCAGCCAGCGCCCGTCGCAGCCCCGTGCCCGCCACGAGCTGTGCTGCGGGGTGTCGGCCTGGACCAGCGCCTGCCGGTACGAGCCGTCGGTGCAGCTGGTCGCCACGGGGTCGCACCCCTGGCTGCCGCAGAGCCGGAGCGCCGGCGGCACGGCACCGGCCGGCGTGAAGACGTACTGACTGTTGATCAGCACCTTCTTCTCCCCCACCGGTTCGGGCAGCGGGAAGGTGGCGGTCGCAGTCGTGTATCCGGTGCAGTCGGTGCGGCTGTCGCCGCGGGGGGCCTCGTAGGTGACCCGGACGTGCACGGTGCCCGCCTCGACCGTCTCGACCGATCCGGTGAGCGCGCGGTAGCACTCGCCGCCGCCGGCCGGCACCCGGACGTCGACGCTCAGCGCCTTCCCGTCCTCGGCGGTGCGCGCGCCCTCGACGGCGGAGGGCCCGACCAGCCCCCAGGAGGCCGGGGCGGCCCGACCAGCCGCAACGGTGCTGCCGCACCCGCCGAGCAGCACGGCGAGCAGAGCGGCCAGGACGGTGGTGGCGAAGGCGGACGGACGTGCGTGCATGGTTCCCCCGGTTCAGAACGATCTGCCGAGGACCCTATCCGGACGGTCACGCGCCCCCGCCGGCCGGAGGGCAGCGCTCCGGACGGCGGGCGGTACTCGTACGATTGGCCGATGACCGATGGGCGCAGACGCGGGCCGAGCAAGGGTGACCTGAGGGAACGGACCATCCTGGAAGTGGCCGCCGCCATGGTCACCCGGCAGCCGGTCTCCCAGATCAGCGTCGACAGCCTCGCGGCGGCGGCCGGCATCTCCCGGTCCTCGTTCTACTTCTACTTCGGCTCCAAGTCCGCCGTGATCGCCCGGCTGCTGGAACCGGTCGCCGCCGAGCTGAGCCGGGCCCTGGCGCTCTGGAGCGAGGGCAGCGGGCTGACCCCCGAGGCGCTGCGGACCGGGCTGCGGGCGAGCATCGAGGTCTGGCGCCGCCACCGCGACCTGCTCCGGGAGGTCCTGCTCGACCCCGCACCGGACCCGGTGATCGCCCCGTACCGGGCCCGGATGATCGGCGACTGCATCGACCTGGCCGCCGCCCGGATCCGCCGCGACCGCGCGGCCGGCCTCGCCCCGGACGGGCCGCCGAGCGCCGAGGCGCTGGCCCGGGCGCTGAACCAGGTCACCTTCGCGGTGCTGGCCACCTCGCCGCTCGGCTCCCCCGGGGACGAGGCGGAGACCGCGGTGGTCGAGCTGCTGGAGGCGATCGTCCAGCGGACCGTGTATGCCCCGACCCCGCGATGACACTTTCCGCCCTGTGGCGTGCATCATGTTGATTAATCTCGACACACCGTCGATTCTGAAGGCGCCCTGACAGGTCCTCGCCCGGTGTGGACCGGCCGAACCGTGTGCCCGGGGCGAAGGGGTGGGAGATGGGGAGCGTTCTGATTCACGTCCGGGAGGCCGACGGCGCCACGGCCGTCAGCCTCGAGCTCGGCCCGGGCGAAGTCGCCCGGTTCGGGCGCGGCAGCGCCGACCGGCCGGTGGAGATCACGCTGTCCGACCCGGCGGTCCCCCGGCTGGCCGGGGAGATCAGGGCTTCGGACGACCACTGGCAGCTGAGCAACTTCTCCACCTCGGCCGGCTACGTGGTGGAGAACCCGGAGGGCGCCGGCGAGTACATCAGGGTCGCCGCCCGCCGGATCGGCGCGCCGATCCCGTTCGAGTTCGCCCGGATCGTGCTGCCCACCCACGGCGCCATGCAGAGCTTCCAGGTGTACGCGCCCGCGCACACCTACTACGACGCGCCCCCGCACCCGCAGTCCCCGGAGTCGGCCACCCTGATGGCCTTCCCGCTGGACGAGGCGGCCACCTACTTCCTGGTCCTGGTCGCGCTCTGCGAGCCCCGGCTGCGCGACATGTCCGCGTCCGCCGTGCCCACCACCCGCCAGGTGGTGGAGCGGCTGCGCAGCCACCCCTGCTGCCAGGAGATCACCGAACCCACCGTCAGCTTCCACATCGACTACCTCGCCCGCAACAAGCTGCGGGTCCGTCAGCCGGACAGCGGCGGACGGCGGATGGACGGGAAGCGCGAGGCCGTGGTCTCGCTCGCCCTCCGCTTCGGGCTGGTGCGCGAGGAGCACCTCGGCCTGCTGCCCGCCCGCCCGACCTCGCGCACGGAGACCCGATGACCGACACGTCCGACCCCACCGCCCCGGCCCCGGCGTCCGACGGCGGGGAGACCGTCCCGCCCGGCTACCGGGTCGGGGAGTGGGAGATCACCGGCTTCCTCGGCGCCGGCGGCTGGGGCAGCGTCCACCTGGCACGGCGGACCGGCCCGGTACCCGACGGCGAACCGGCCGAGGCCGCGGTCAAGTTCCTCTCCACCACCGGCCTCGCGCCCCGCCAGGCCCGGGCCCTGGCCGAGACGGCCGACCGCGAGGTCGCCTTCAGCCGGGCCACCGACCACCCGCACCTGATCCGGGTGCTCGGCACCGCCGTGATCTCCGACCCGGACGTCCCGGCCCTGGACGGCGCGGTCGCCCTGATCATGGAGCGCGCCGAGCGCAGCCTGCTGGAGCTGCTGGAGGAGCACGCCGAGGACGGTCGACTCCCCGCTGCCGGAGCACTGTTGGTCCAGGTCGCCGAGGCACTCGCGCACCTGCACGCGGCCGGCTGGGTGCACGGCGACCTCAAGCCCGGCAACATCCTGCTGATGGCCGACGGCACCGCCCGGCTGGCCGACTTCGGCCTGGCCGCCCGGATCGACGGCACCCACGGGTACGCACCGCCGCTCGGCTCCCCCGACTACCTCCCGCCGGAGCGCCGGACCGAGCAGCTCAGCGAACGGGGCGTCATGACCCGCCCCGGCACCGACATCTGGGCCTTCGGCGTCACCGCCCACCAACTGCTCACCGGCGGCACCCTGCCCTTCACCGGCGGCACCCCGGCCGCCCGGGCGGCCGCCCTGCACGAGTACGGCAGCGGCCGCAGCCGGCTGCGGCTGGCACCCGAACTCGCGCCCGGCTGGCAGGCCGTCCTCACCGACTGCCTGGCCGCCGACCCCGCCGAGCGGGCCCGGCACACCATGGAGACCCTGCTGCCCCGCATCCGCGCGGCGGCCGAGCAGGCCGCACCGCACCCGCGCCGCAGCCGCCGGCCCTGGCTGCTCGCCGGGGCCGCCGTGCTCGCGACCGCCGTCACCACCACCGTCCTGGTCTGGCCCTCCGACCCGCCGGCCGCCCGGACCACGACCAGGCCGGTCCAGGTCTACAACATCGACGGCAACTGCAAGGACCTGACCGAGCGGCTGCCCTCCTGCAGCCTCGGGCTCGCCCGCGATCCGCACCTCAAGTACGCGGCCGGCAACGTGGTCGACCACCGGGTCTGGCACGGCGACGTGCTGCGCACCGACTGCGTCGACAACAACGGCGACCGGGTCGAGGACGAGAACGGCATCGGCACCCCCCGCTGGTACCGGGTCTGGATCGACACCATCCCCGAGGGCCACGCCTGGCTCCCGGCCGTCCGCACCCGCGACGCACCGGACGTACCGGTCTGCCAGGCTCCCTCGGCCCCGTGACCCGAGGGAGCCCGGCCCCGGGCTCCGGCACCACCCTCGCCCACCGGGCGGCCCGGCGGTAGCTGCATTCCTGCAGGTTGACCGGCGGCTGACACCGTGTTAAGCCGCTCCCCGGACCACTGCCGCTGGCCGACCGGGTGGTTGTGCTGGCCCGTTCGGGGTGCGGTGGTCCGTCGCGGACATGACGGGCCGTCATCTGGTGGTACCCCAGCAGTCCATGGAGCCATGCCCCGGATGCTGGCTCGGCTCACGGAGGTACCCCGCCGCTATGCGAACAGTTCGTACCGCAACGCTCGCCGTCCTGGCCTCGACCGCCGTCCTGGCCTTTCCCACCGCGAGCCAGGCGGCCGCGGGCATCACCGTCGGCTACAGCACCCAGTGCGTGCTGGGAGCCGCCGTCCCGAGCGAGGTCGTGACCCTCACGGCCACCAACGGGGCCCGGGTGCCGTACTCGTACACCGCCACGGTCGACGGGCAGGCGTACTCCAAGTTCATCGGCCCCGGCCAGACCGACAAGCACACCTTCACGCCCATCACCGACGCCACCTTCACGATCCGGATCACCACCCCCGACGGCACCACGGTCAAGGTCCTGACCAACAGCTGCAAGGCCGGCCCCACCGAGCCCACCGGCACACCCACCCCCACGCCCAGCGGCAGCCCCGCACCGGTGCCCGGCGGTGGCGGCGGCCAGAGCGGCGACATCACCCCCTCCGGCGGGACGGGCGGCGGCGGCACGGGCGGCCACTCCGGCAAGGGCCCGCACGCGGGCGGCGGCTACGCGGCGCTCCAGTCCGGCGACACCGCCCCGGACAGTCCGGCCGGCACCGACTCCGAGAACGGGCCCGTCACCGGTCTGGCCGCCGGCGCCGGTGCGCTGCTGCTCGCCGCGGGCGGCACCCTGGCCCTGCGCCGCGGACTCCGGCGCCGCTGACCCGTGCCGGACCGCCGGGCACTGCTGCTCACTCCCCTGCCCGCGCTGCTGTCGGCGTTCCTGCTGATCGGGGCCGGCTGCGGAACTCCCCTCACCGGGGAGCGTCCGCGGCCGGCCCCGGCCGCCGTCTCACCGACCGTGGTCTCCCCGCCCGCGCCGGCACCGGCAGCCGCGCCGGATCCGATCCCACCCGCCCCCGGGCCCGCCGATCCGCCGCTGCCGGACCCCCTGCCGGACTCCCCGCCGGTCGGCGTCGACATCCCCGCCATCGGCGTGCACGCTCCGCTGGTACCCCTCGGCCTCGACCCCGCCGGGATGCCCCAGGCCCCGACGATGAAGCACCCCGAGCAGGCCGGCTGGCTCACCACCACCCCCGCCCCCGGGACCGCCGGGGCCGCCGTGCTGATCGGCCACCTCGACACCAGGACCGGGCCGGCCATCTTCCTGCTGCTGCAGCGCCTGCGCCCCGGCGACACGGTCTCCGTCCGGCGCGCCGACCGGCGCACCGCGCAGTTCACCGTGGACTCGGTCGAGGACTTCCCCCAGGCCGCCTTCCCCGCCGACCGGGTCTACCAGGACCCCGGCCACCCCGCCCTGCGGCTGGTCACCTGCGGCGGCCCCTTCGACCGCCGGAAACACACCTACCGCGACAACACCGTCGTCTTCGCCCACCTCACCGGCACTGCCACTGACTGAGACGGCGGGCGGGAACGCCCGAGGGGCCCGCCCCGCGTGTGAACGCGGAGCGGGCCCCTCACTGCACGGCTGGGCCGGCGCAGTCAGAAACTACAGCGGGCGAATGTTCTCGGCCTGCGGGCCCTTCGGGCCCTGGGTGACGTCGAACTCGACCTTCTGGCCCTCGAGCAGCTCGCGGAAGCCGTTGGCGTTGATGTTCGAGTAGTGGGCGAACACGTCAGGACCGCCGCCGTCCTGCTCGATGAAGCCGAAGCCCTTTTCCGCGTTGAACCACTTAACGGTGCCGTTAGCCATAAAAATTCTCCTTGGGGTGCGGGTCGACTCCGACCTGTGTGGAGCCGAGTCGCCGCGATGATGACCCACCCGGGAAGAACCGGGAAAAAACAGAAATGCGCCTGCGATCACAACAGCAGGCGCACACAGAGTTCCTGGGGACCACAACTGCAACTAACACGACTGTAGCAGGCGGAGTGACATTTCTGGAGAAACCCGCCAATTATTTGTGCAGACCGGGCAAATCGCCCAGATGTTCGTAGTCCTCCCATGCCGTTCCCCCGCGAGGCCGACATCACGGCGCGTCCTCCGCCCGGACCCGCAGCCCGGCCGGACCCCGGCGCGAGGATGACCGCGACAGGGGCCGCGCGACGGGCGCGGTCGAGCGGGCCGGCGGAAGTGGTGGGCGGATGAGGATCGACCGACGCAGGTTTCTGACCGTACTGGGGGCGGGCGGCGCAGCGGTCCTCGCCGGTGCCGGCACCGGCGCCGGACGTGCCGCGGCGGCCGGCGGCCCGCCGGACTGGCAGGCACTGCGGGAACGCCTGGCGGGCCGGCTGCTGCTGGCCGGGGACCCGGGGTACGGCGTGGAGCGGCTCGGCTACAACGAACTGAACGACGGTCAGTTCCCCACCGCGGTCGCCCGCTGCACCTCCCCGGCGGACGTCCAGGCCTGCCTGGAGGTGGCGCGCGGGCACGGCGTACCGATCGCGGCCCGCAGCGGCGGCCACAGCTACCTCGGGTACAGCGTGCCCGAGGGCGGGCTGGTGCTGGACCTGCGCGAACTGGCCCAGGTCCGGGTCGGGCCCGACGGCGCGGTCGAGGTCGGCGCCGGGGCCAGGCTGATCGAGGTCTATGCCGCACTGGCCCGGGCCGGGCGGCTGCTGCCCGCCGGTTCGTGCCCCAGCGTCGGCGTCGGCGGGCTGACCCTGGGCGGCGGCATCGGCGTGCTGACCCGTAAGTACGGGCTGACCTGCGACCGGCTGCTGTCCGCCCAGGTGGTCACCGCCGACTCGCGGGTCCTGACGGCCGCGCCGGATTCCGAGCCGGACCTGTACTGGGCACTGCGCGGCGGGGGCGGCGGCAACTTCGGCGTGGTCACCCGGTTCACCTTCAGCACCGAGCCCGCCCCGGACCTGACCGTGTTCTCGCTCCGCTTCCCCGCCGGTGCGGCCCCGGCGGTGATCGGCGCCTGGCAGGAGTGGATCGCCGACGCCCCCTTCGAGCTCTGGTCCAACTGCGTGGTCTCCGGCGGCACCCCGCCGACCGCCCGGGTGGGCGGCTGCTACGTCGGCCCGCCGAACGCGCTGGACCAGATGCTGGACCGGCTGGTCGCCGCCGCCGGGACCGGCCCGACCTCGCGGAGCGTCCAGCCCAAGTCCTACCTGGACGCGATGAAGTACATGGCGGGCTGCGCCAACGACACCGTCGCGCAGTGCCACCCGGTCTCCGAGGGCGGCCGCCTCCCCCGCTCCTCCTTCGTCGCCGCCTCCCGGGTGCTCGGCTCGGCCCTGGACGGGGGCGGCGTGGCCGACCTGATGGCCGGTCACAGCGGGATCGACCTGCTGCTGGACTCCCTGGGCGGCGAGGTGGCCCGACTGGCCCCGGACGCGACCGCGTTCCCGCACCGCTGCGCGCTCGCCAGCGCGCAGGTCTACGCCAGCACGACGCCGGCCGGCCGGGCCGGGGCGACCGCCGCCGTGAACGCGATCCGGGACGGTCTGGCGGCGCTGGGTGCGACGGGGGCGTACGTGAACTACATCGACGCCACCCTGCCCGACTGGGGTACCGCCTACTACGGCGACAACCTGGCCCGGCTGCAAGGGGTCTCCCGGCAGTACGACCCCGACCAGGTCTTCGCCTTCCCCCAGTCGGTGTCCCGAGCCTGAAGGGCGCGACACCCCGCCCGCCCGCTCACCGCTGGTGCTGCGGGTGCGGCGGGTGGGTGTCGAAGGCGCGGCCCGCCAGCGCGCCCGCGTACACCGTGTAGCCGACGCCGATCAGCCAGGACTGGACCACCAGGACGGTGCCGACCGGGCCGTAGGAGACCGCGTTGGAGACCACCAGCGGGGCGAAGACCAGCCGGGAGAACACCCGCAGCCCGGCCAGCGCGGCCACCGTGGCCAGCGCCCCGGGCAGCAGCCGGCGCCAGGCGACCCGGGAGCCGAGCAGCAGCCACTGGAGCCACCAGAACATCAGCGCCCCGCCGCCCAGCGTGGTCACCACCCGGACCGCCAGCTTGGCCGGCCCCTCCTGCCAGAGCACCCCGCTCCAGGCCGAGACCAGGACGTAGCCGATCAGCCCGGCGAGGGCGAGGGCCTGGCGCCACACCGCGTGCCAGGCACCCGGTCTGATCTCCCAGATCCGCTCGTAGGCGTTCTGCACGGCGGCCATCAGGCTGACCCCGAACACGGCCAGTACGGCCAGGCCGAAGGCGGTGGTGGTGCTCAGCACCTCCCGGCGGGAGGCGAACAGTTCGGTCACCGCGTCCGCCCCCGCCGAGGACAGCCCGAGGCCGTCGGTGACCCAGTCGGCGATGCCGCTGCCGCCGGTGGGCGAGGCCGCGGCGATCACCACCAGCAGCGGGACGAGGGTGACGAAGCAGAGCGCGGCGAAGGCCATCGACCGGTGCAGCAGCTCCACCTCCCGGCCCTGCCGCCACACCGCCGTGACCGCGACCTGAAGCCGCCGGGAGAGAGTGCTCACCGTGCCAGCCTATGCAGCACCGGGCCCCAGGACGGTGCAGCCACGGCCGTGCCGCGGTTCGGCCGCCGGACTGACACCGGGTCAGTCCGGCTGCGGGCCCTCCTCGACCGGCAGCAGGCCGAGCACCTCCAGCAGCAGCCGGCAGTCGTCCGGGCCGGTCGCGTACGAGGCGACCAGCAGCCGCACCTTGGCCCGGACGTCCGGACCAGGGGGCTCGGTGTCGGCCGGGAAGAGCTCTCCCAGCGTGGTCGGTTCACGGTTGGCGGCGGTCATGGCGGTGGCTCCTCCCCGGGAGGGTCCGAACGGTCGACTCCCCACCGTACTGCGACCGCTCTCCGCCCGGGTCGCGCCGACCCGGGATCAGGACCCGCCGCCGAACGTCCAGGCCTCGATGTCGCGGTAGCGGATCACCCCCGGGCCCCGGCCGATGTTGCTGCCCACCAGGTGGAGGCGTTCGGCCGCCCACGGCCGCCCGGCGAACCCGTCGAGGGAGGCGGCCACCCGCACCGCGCCGACCGGATCGTCCCGGCGGGCCCGCGCCAGCGTCAGGTGGGGGCGCAGCACCCGCTCCTGGAAGGCGACGCCGCAGGACCTGGCCAGGTCGCGGACGTCGGCGGCGAGCCGGTGCAGCCCGTCGAGGTCGCCCTCGATCCCGCTCCACAGCAGCCGCTCGTCGAAGTGGCCGCCGCCGCGCAGGCCCAGCCGCAGCGGCGGGCGGTCGGCCGCGAGTCCGGCCAGGGCCGGGCGCAGCAGCGGGACGGCCGCCACCGGCTGCTCGCCGAGGAAGGCCAGGGTGATGTGCCAGTCCTCGATCCGGTTCCAGCGCAGGCGCGGGTACGCCTCGTAGGCGGGCCGCAGGGCCCGCGCCAGCTCGTCCTTCGCCTCGTCCGGCGGGGCGAGCGCGACGAACACACGGACGGTCGGGGACTGCGGTTGATCGGTCACCAGGGATTTCTAACACCCCGTCGGGCCGGTCCCCGCACCGTGTCGGCCGTCGCGGGCCGGCCTGCGGACGCCCTCAGCCGGTGAAGACCGCGCTGGCGAGGGCCACGTGGACGGCGGTGCCGCCGAGGATGCTGAGCAGGGCGTTGCGGCGCCACAGGTGCAGGCCGACCGTGACGGCCAGGGCGGCGAGCGGGGCGACGGCGCGGGGCTGGGTCAGCGGGAGGTCCCGCAGGCAGTACACGAGCAGGATGACCATGACCCCGGCCGGCATCCGGGTGCTGAGGTAGCGCACCGTGCTGCTGGCCCGCAGCGGGGCCAGCACGGCGAACGGCAGGGCGCGCAGGGCCCAGGTGACGGCGGTGGAGACGGCGACCGCCGCGAGCAGGTAGCGGGTGTCAGGCATCGCGGGCCGCCCTCCGGGTGCTGAGGTGCCGGGCCAGCAGCGCGGCGGTGAACAGGACGAAGGCCACCGGCAGCATCTGGCCGGGGACCAGGACGCGGGCGGCCAGCGCGCTGAGCAGCGCGAGCACGGGGGTGGACAGGTCGCCGCGCTGCTCCCGCACCGCGTCCAGGGCCAGGACGGTGAACAGGGCGGTCAGGGCGAAGTCCAGGCCGGTGACGCCGGCGGGGATCAGCGCGCCGAGCAGCCCGCCGGCCGTCGCGGCGCCGACCCAGTACAGGTGCATGAACGACTGGAGCCACAGGATCCGGCCGCCGGGCCAGGAGCGGGCCTGCTGACCGGTCGTCAGGGCGTACGCCTCGTCGGTCAGGGCGAAGGTGCTGTACGTCCGGCCGAGGCGCCCGCGCACCCGGTGCAGCGGGAAGGAGAGCGCGTAGAAGACGTGCCGGATGTTGACCAGGAGGGCGGTCAGGGCGACCGTCCCCAGCGGTGCGACGGCTGCCACCAGGCCGACCAGCAGGAACTCGAACGACCCGGCGTAGACCAGCGCGGTGAACGCCGTCGCCCACCACCAGGCCAGGCCGGACTGGGTGACGAGCACCCCGAAGGCGAGGCCGAGCGGGACCAGCCCCAGGCCGACCGAGGCGGAGTCCCTGAACGCGGCCGAGGCGGCCGAGGCGGCGGTGGGGGCCGGGGCCGCAGGCGCCGGAGCGCCGACGGCGGACGGAAGTATGGGCATGCCGACACATTAGGCCAGATTCGGCCTCATATGGTTGCCGGTCATGCCTCTATGATCCGGCTGTGCGCAATGAACCTCATCTCGATCGCATCGACCGGGACATTCTGTTCCACCTGGCCCGGGACGGGCGGCTGACCAACGTCGAGCTGGCCAAGCGGGTCGGCCTGACCCCGCCGCCGTGCCTGCGCCGGGTGAAGCGGCTGGAGGAGGAGGGCGTCATCGGCGGGTACCGGGCCGTGATCGAGCCCGGGGCGCTCGGCCGCGGCCTGGAGGTGCTGGTCGACGTCGAGGTCAGCGCCACCGACCGGAAGAGCTTCGAGGAGTTCGAGGAGACCGTGGCCTCCTACGAGGAGGTGATCGAGTTCCGTCGCCTGTTCGGCCGCCCCGACTACTTCATCCGGGTCGCCGTGGCCGACCACGCCGCGTACGAGGCCTTCCTCACCCGCAAGCTCAGCGGCCTGCCCGGGGTGCTGCGGCTGGAGTCGCACCTGACCATGAAGACGATCAAGAGCAGCCCCTGACGGCCCGCACCCCGGCCGGCCGGCTCAGCCCGAGCGGCGCACCCGGCTGACCCGGAAGCGGATTCCGGCCGCGCCCAGCCGGTCGATCAGCGCGTCGCCCATCGCCACCGCCGGGGTGACCTGGCCCGAGGTCTTCGGCAGCTCGTCCAGGGCGAGGCAGAGGGACGCCTCCGCGAGCATCTTGGCGGTCTCGCCGTAGCCCGGGTCGCCGCCCGAGACCTCGGTGAACACCTGGCGGCCGCCGCCCGCGCCGACGAACCGGACCCGGAACCAGCTGCGGGCCCGCCGCTCCTCGTCCGGCCCGTCCCCCGGGGCGTAACGGCTGGTCAACCACGAACGTACGGCGGGCAGTTGAGCGGCCAGGACCAGCGCGCCCAGCCCGGCCGGTGCCGCCAGCGCCATCGGCAGCGTCTGCACCGACGCGTAGTGCCGGTAGCGGAAGTCGGGCCCGTACCGCTCCAGCGCGGCGGCCGAACGCCCCACCACCTGCGGGTCGATGGTCGGCAGCGGCAGCGCCCACGCCGCCGTCTCCCGGCTGAGGCGCGGCACTCCCAGCGGCGTCCGGACCGTCCGCCCGACCGGCGGGTGCTCGTGCCGCCGCCGCTCGCGGGCGGCGGCCAGGGTCTGGGACTGCCGCCCGATCGCGGCCAGCGCGGAGGCGAGCGTCCCGCCGGAGAACATCGCCTTGGTCCGGACGAAGCCGTCGACGGTCAACGGCACGCCCTCCGGCAGCTGTTGGACGGTGAAGTACGCACCGAGGTCGTGCGGCAGCGAGTCGAACCCGCACGAGTGGACGATCCGCGCGCCGGTCCGGGCGGCCAGCGCGCCGTAGCGCACGAACATCCGGTCGACGAACTCCGGCTCGCCGGTGAGGTCGGTGTAGTCCGTCCCCGCCGCCGCGCAGGCCGCGACCAGCTCCTCCCCGTACCAGGCGTACGGCCCCACCGTCGACGCCAGCACCCGAGTGGACTCCGCGAGCCCGCGCATCGCCGCCGGATCGGCCGCGTCCGCCGCCACCAGCGCGAGCCCGGCGGCCCGGTCGGGATACCGCACGGCCAACTGCTGCCGCAGCCGCTCCAGCTTCGCCCGGCTGCGCCCGGCCAGCGCCACCCGGCACCCCGGCGGCGCATGCGCCACCAGGTACTCGGCGGTGAGCCGTCCGACGAACCCCGTCGCACCGAAGAGCGTGACGTCGTAAAGCGGTTGGTCCTCCGGGCTGCGGTTCATGCGGTCCTCTCCCTGTCGGCGGCCGGGCGGGCGGGACACCGGCCGGTCGCTGTAGCACCGGCCGGTCCCTGCCTCACCCGGATTCTCCGCCACCTCCGCCCCGACGGGCCAGCCCGCCGATCCGGCGGCGGGTCGGGTGCCGGCGCACCGTCAGCCGACCACCCAGTGCTGCAGCGCGGAGCCGGAGTCGGCCTGTTGGGTCACCGGTGCGCCGTTGGCGGTGGAGCCGGTGGTCAGCAGCAGGCCGCTCCTGGCCGAGGCCAGCGTGTACCCGCCGCCGGTGAGCGCGGTGACCTGCCAGCGCTGGTTGGCGCCGCCGCTGCAGGTGTACTGGATCACGGCCGCCCCCGCGGACATCGAACCGCCGTTGACGTCCAGGCAGAGGCCGGAGGCCCCGTTGGTGAGGGTGTAACTGCCGTCGGCCTGCTGGGCGAAGGTCCACTTCTGGTTGCTGCCGCCGTGCAGGGCCCAGGTGTCCAGCTGGAGGCCGGTCGCCGTCGAACTCGCCGGATCGTCCAGCGCCTGGCCGCCCGTGGCCACGGTGTGCACCCCGTCGAGGCTGCCGGGCGTGCCGCTGCTGGGCCAGGAAATGCCGGGCGCGGCATAGAAGTTGATGCCCGCCGCCGTCCAGCGCGGCCCGTGGGTGGCGAGGCGCCGGCTGAAGGAGGCCCAGTCGTGGGTGGACTGCGGCGACCAGCCGATCTCGGCGATTGCCGGGAGCCGGGGGAAGCTCATGTGGTCGGTGTAGACCCAGGGTTCGGGGAACTGGCCGGTCGAGCTCGGCAGGCTGGTGCTGCCCGCGTAGGCGCGGTCCGCCCACAGCGCCGCCTCGACTCCGGCGATCCGGCCGGCCGGGACGACCGGCGAGGTCCCGTCGGTCGTCGCGGTGACGGTGGTCGGCTCCCAGTCGTACGCCTTCTGGACCGACACGTAGCCCTCCCAGGACAGACCGTAGGGAGTGGACGCGTCGTACTTCATGTCCAGGTAGGCGTGGTCGGACGGGGACATGATGAACTTCGCGCCCTGCGCGACCCCGGCCCGGACCTGCCGGATGCCGACGGTCTCCTGCGAACCGCCCACACTGGCGCGGTCCGCGGCGTCACCCCAGAACTGGAGCAGGCTGCCGGCCGGCAGCGTCCCCTGGCCGAGCTGGTGCCAGCCGATCAGCGTCTTGCCCTGCGCGCTGGTCGCCGAGGCCGCCGCCGACACGTACGCGGCGTACTGGGACGCCGTCGCCTGCGGGGTCTCGTCACCGCCGACGTGCACGTACGGGCCGGGGGTGAGGGCCGCCACCGCGCTGATCACGGTGCTGAGGAAGGAGCCGACGCCGGCGATGTGCTGCGCGTCGCCCAGGCAGTAGAGGCTGATGCCGACGTCGAAGCCGGAGTACGGGGCCTTCGCCTGGTTGTTGCAGTTCAGCCCGGCCACCGAGGCCAGCGCGGCGCTGGTGTGCCCGGGGCCGTCGATCTCCGGAACCACCGTCATGAAGCGGGACTTGGCGTACGCGACCAGGTCCTGGTAGTCGGCGGCGGTGTAGTACCAGGAGGTGCCCCCGGTGAAGCCGCTCTGCGTGCTCGCCCCCACCGTGGTCAGGCTCGGCAGCGCACCGATCGCGATCCGCCAGCCCTGATCGTCGGTCAGGTGCAGGTGCAGTGTGTTGATCTTGTAGGTCGCGGCCTCGTCGATGAACCGCTTGACCTGCGCGACCGGGTAGAACCGGCGCGCCACGTCGAGCATCGCGCCCCGGTAGGGATAGCGGGGCGCGTCGGAGATCTGCACCGGTGCGACCGTCCACGGCCCGGGCTTCACCGTGCTCGACTCCACTGCGGCGGGCAGGAGTTGACGCAGCGTCTGGACCCCGCGGAACAGGCCCTCCGCCCCGTGCGCCGTCACCGTGACACCGGTGCTGCCGGAGGCGAGGGTGTAGCCCTCCTGGCCGAGCGCGAGCGGGCCGTTGGGGTCGAGCACGATCGCCTGGCCCTGCGCCGTCGCGGTGCTCACCACCGGCAGGGTGTAGCCGGTCGCGGGCGCCAACAGCCCGGCCAGGTAGGCGCCGACGCCGACCGCGGCGGCGTCGGTGGACAGCACGTCCACCGGGGTCTGGGCGGACAGCGTGAAGCCGCTGCCCGCCACGGCGGTCTCCGACACCGGCTGGGGCACGACGGCGGGCAGCACCGCTGCGGCACCGGCGGGGCCGGCCGCCACCGTGCCCGACAGCAGCGGGACGGCCATCGCCATCGCACCGAACACGGCGAGACAGCGGTCTCGCCCACGAAGCAACCGCATCGATGACTCCTTCAAGTGAACGGGGCCGCAACGCCGTTGGGCATGGCGCGGCGCCCGGAACGGCCGGACACGGCTTGGAGGTGACGCACCTGCGAACTACGGGAGAATCCCGGTCGTGCGTGGAGGAGGCACGGGCGGGCCGGTCTGCGCCGGGCCCCGCCACTGCTTGATCGTGCATGCTAGTGGGCAGATTCGAGCACATGCAAGCATCGGGCCGATCGGGCCCGCCCGCCGAGGCCGCGCGAACATGTTCGTTTACGGGAGAGTGTGTCCGCTTTTCCGGCCGCCGTCCCGCTCTCCCGGTGCAGGACGGGCCTGCCGAGTACGCTGGAATCCGTAACGGTCACCCCCGGGAGATTGTTCGGCGATCCGCCCCCTCGCGGCCCCCCTGCCGCGATGTTCAGGACTGCACGCGGCGCCGGCACCGAAGCCGAGCTGACGAACCGCCCGGCATCCCGGCCACCGAAGCCCGGCTGCCGCGCTGGTTCCGACAGCAGCCCTCCGTGGCCCCTCTCCCGTCCTTGTTCCGGGAGGCGTCGTCGTGACCACACGTCAGCGGGGCCGCACCCTCGCCCTCGCCACCTGTCTCGGCCTGGTGGCGCTCGGCCTCGGCGGCTGCGGCGGAAGCGGGACCGGACCACCGGTGCCCGCGGCCCAGGCCGCCTCCGCCCGGGAAGCGGGCGGGTTGGCCGCGCTGATCCGGCTGGCCCAAGCCGAGGGGCAGCTCAACACGACCACGCTGCTCCCGCACTGGGCGAACTACGGCGGTCTGATGGACGGGTTCGCCAAGAAGTACGGGATCAAGGTCGTCAACGACAACCCGGAGGGCTCCAGCCAGCAGGAGATCGACGACGTCAAGCGCTACCGGGGCCTGCCCCAGGCACCCGACGTGCTGGATCTCGGCGACTCCTTCGCCCAGTCCGCCGCGCAGCAGGGCCTGCTGGCCCCGTACCGGACGGCCGGCTACGACCGGATCGCGTCGGCCCAGAAGGACCGTCAGGCCCGCTGGTACAACAGCTACGGCGGCTACATCTCGATCGGCTGCGACCACAGCCGGGTCCCGGACTGCCCCGTCTCCTACGCCGACCTGCTCGAACCGCAGTACAAGGGCATGGTCGCGCTCACCGGCGAGCCCACCACCGCCGGTTCGGCCTTCGCCGCCGTCTACGCGGCGGCCCTCGCCAACGGCGGGTCGTTCGACGACATCGGGCCGGGCATCGACTTCTTCCGCCGGCTCGACCGGGTCGGCAACTTCAACCGCACCAACTCCACCCTCGACGCGATCGCCGACGGCCGGACGCCGATCAACATCGAGTGGGACTACCTCAACCTCCGCCACGCCGACGACCTCAGGACCACGACCGCCGACTGGAAGGTGTCCATCCCGTTCGACGGCAGCTTCTCCCAGTACTACGCCCAGGCCGTCAACAAGGACGCCCCGCACCCGGCCGCGGCCCGGCTCTGGGAGGAGTACCTCGCCGGTCCGGAGGGCCAGAACCTGCGCCTGGTCGACTACGCCCGGCCGGTGCTGATGGACGTGATGGCCGCGAACGGCACCCTCGACACGGCCCTCGCCGCCCGGCTGCCGACCGTCGAGGGCGTCCCCGACTTCCCGACCGAGGCCCAGCAGGCCAAGGCGCTCCGACTGGTCCGCAGCACCTGGTCCACCGTCACCCCCGGCCCGCAGTGACCGCCGTCAGTCCCCCGCCGTCAGTCCCCCGCCCCGGCCAGCCGACCGACGGCCCGGGTCAGGCGGGCCTGCCGGGTCTCCGGGGTGAGGGCCTGGAGCAGCGGCAGGATGACCTGGTAGCGGGCCGTCTGGCCGAGCGCCTCGAACGCGGCCGCGGCGGCGGGCTCCGCCGCGAGGGCGGCCGTGAAGTCGGGCGGGACGGTCGCGTTCTGCTGGGAGGCGTACGCCGCCGCCCAACGGCCGTCCCGCTGGGCCCGGCGGACCTCGGCCAGGCCGGGCTCGCGCATCCGGCCGGCGGCGGTCAGCTCGGCCACCTTGTCCACGTTCACCTGCGACCACAGGCTGCGGGCCCGGCGCGGGACGTACCGCTGCAGATAGCACTGCGCGTCGAGGGAGCGCCGCTGGCCGGAGATCCACCCGTAGCAGAGCCCGATGTCGACCAGCTCCTGGTCGGTGACGGTGGGGATGCCGGAGTCCTTCTTCGCCACCCTCACCCACACCCCCGCCGCCCGGCCGTGGTGCTCGGCCAGCCAGCTCTCGAACGCCGCGCCGTCGGCGAACGCGATGATCTCCACACCGTCCCGTTGCTCCATACCGTCAGGCTAGTGCCGTACCAGGGGCCCGGGTGGCACCGCGCGGCGGCTGCGGGCGGACGCGGGCGGTCCGACACTGGTGGTGATGTTCCTCGGACTCACCACCGCTCTGGTCGCGACCGTCTGCTTCGGGTTCGCGTCCGTCTTCCAGGCGCGCGGGGCCCGTGCGGTGCCGCGCGAGGCGCGGCTGCGCGCCGGGCTGGTGGCGCGGCTGGTGCGGTCCTGGCCGTTCGTGCTGGGCACGGTGCTGGACGTGGCCGGCTTCGCGCTGAGCATCATCGCCCTGCGCAGCCTGCCGCTGTTCCTGGTCCAGGCGGTCACCAACGCGAGCCTGGCGGTGACGGCGGGGGCCGCCGTCCGGCTGCTCGGCGTCCGGCTCCGGCCGCGCGACCTGGCGGGGATCGCCGCCGTGGTGGCCGGTCTGATCCTGCTGGCGGCCGCCTCCGGGGCCGAGGGCCGCGACTCCGCCGGCCCGTTGTTCCACTTCGCGCTGCTCGCGGCGACGCTGGCCATGCTGCTGCTCACCGCCGTGCTGAGCCGCTGGGACGGCGACTGGGCGGCGGCCGGCCTCGGCCTGCTCGCCGGGGTCGGCTTCGGCGTCACCAGCCTGGCCGTGCGGGTGCTGGACCTGTCCGGCCCGGCCGACCTGCTCACCGACCCGGCCGGGTACGCGCTGGCGCTCGGCGGGGTCGGCGGCTACCTCGCCTACGCCCTCGCCCTCCAGCGCGGCTCGGTCACCGCCGCCACCGCGGCCTCCACCGTCTCGGAGACCTTCGCGCCCGGCCTGGTCGGGGTGCTGGTGCTGGGCGACCAGGCCAGGCCCGGCCTCGGCTGGCTCGCGGTGGCCGGGTTCCTGGTGGCCGTCGGCGGTACGTTCGCGCTCTCCCGGTTCGGCGAGGTCGCGCCCCTCGACGGCGCTCCGGTCCCGGCCGCAGCGGCCCGGAGCACCGCCACCCGGTCCCCCTGAGCGGAGCGGATGATCCGGTGGGACCGTGGAGATCCGAGGTATTCCGGCCCGTACGACCGCCGCACCCGGTGGACAGGTGACCCCATGGTTGACGTCCCGCTCTCCCCGCCCTCGCCGACACCTGCGGCCGCCTTCCCCGTCTCCGCCGGCCGCTCGCCGGTCGCCCTGGTGACCGGGGCCTCCTCCGGCATCGGGGCCGCGACGGCCGCCCGGCTGGCGGAGGAGGGCTGGTTCCCGCTGCTCTCCGGGTCGGACCCGGGCCGCCTGGACGCCGTCGCGGCCGGCGCCGGGGGCCGGGCCCTGGTGGAGGACCTGGCCGCGCCGGGCGGCCCGCAGGAACTGGCGAACCGCGCGCTCGCGGTGGCCGGGCGGGTGGACCTGCTGGTCGCCAACGCGGGCATCGGCTGGCGCGGACCGTTCGCCCGGATGCCGCTGGACGTGCTGGACCGCATGGTCGAGGTCAACCTCACCGCCCCGCTGCGGCTCTGCCGCCTGCTGCTGCCGGGCATGCTGGAGCGCGGGCGCGGCCGGATCGTCCTGGTCGGCTCGATCGCGGGCGCGGTCGGGGTCCGGGACGAGGCCGCCTACGCGGCCACCAAGGCGGCGCTGACCATGTTCGCGGAGAGCCTGCGGTACGAGATCCGGGGCAGCGGCGTGGGCGTCCGGGTGGTGCTGCCCGGGCCGGTCGACACGGCGTTCTTCAGCCGGCGGGGTACCCCGTACCAGCGCCGGCACCCCCGGCCGATCCCGCCGGAGCGGGTCGCCGACACGATCCTGCGGGCCATCGGCAGCCCCCGCGACGACTTCTTCGTCCCGGGCTGGCTCGGGTTCCCCGCCCGGGTGCACGGGACGGCGCCGCAGCTGTTCCGACGGCTGAGCTCCCGGTTCGGCTGATGGACGCGCGGCGGACGGCCCTGCTGGCCGGGGCCGCCACGGTGGCGGTCGAGGCCGCCCACCTGGCCCCGGCGGCCGCCCGGCTGGCGCCGGTGGGACGGCGGCTCCGCCCCGGACTGGCCGGCCACGGCGCCCCCGGCCACGTGGCGCTCACCTTCGACGACGGGCCCGACCCGGCCAGTACCCCCCGCTTCCTCGACGGCCTGGAGGCGCTCGGCGTCCGAGCCACCTTCTTCCTCCTCGGCGACATGCTCGAACGCGCCCCCGCCCTCGGCCGCGAACTCACCGACCGGGGCCACGAGGTCGCCGTGCACGGCTGGCACCACCGGCGGCAGTGGCGGCCCTCCCCCCGACGGGACGCGCGCGAACTCCGCCGCACCGTCGAGGCCGTCACCGCCGCGTGCGGCGTACGCCCGACCTGGTACCGCCCCCCGTACGGCGTGCTCACGGCCGGACTCCTCGCCGCCGCCCGCGGGGCGGAGCTGCGGCCGGTGCTCTGGACCGCCTGGGGCCGGGACTGGACCGACCGGGCCACCGCCGCCTCGGTGTACCGGACCCTGCTGCCCGACCTGCGGGGCGGCGCCACCGTGCTGCTGCACGACTCCGACTGCACCTCCGCGCCGGGGGCCTGGCGGTCGGCACTGGGCGCGCTGCCGCAGCTGGCCGAGCGCTGCGCGCAGCTCGGGCTGACGCTCGGGCCGCTGCGCGACCACGGCCTGACGGTGTGACAGGCCCTACTGCCCGGCCCGCGCACCGTCGGCCAGACCGACCCGCGCGAGCGCCTCGGCGAACCCCTCCCGCCAGCCGTCCGGCGAGGCTCCCACGGAGGGCACGGGCGCGGGACGCTCCAGTGCGGCCAAGGCCCTGCGGGCAGCTCGGGCCGCTGCGCGACCACGGCCTGACGGTGTGACAGGCCCTACTGCCCGGCCCGCGCACCGTCGGCGAGACCGACCCGGGCGAGCGCCTCGGCAAACCCCTCCCGCCAGGCCCCCGGCAAGGCTCCCGCGGAGGGTGCGGGTGCGGGGCGCTCCAGTGCGGCCAGGGCGTTGCGGACCACCTCGTCGGGGCGGGCGGAGGTGACGTCGGCGTGGCCGAGTTCCAGCTCGTGCTGGAGGTTGTCGCGGCCGTGGCCCTGCACCACGTCCAGCAGCAGCAGGCGGCGGCCGAGCGCCCTGGCTTCGCTGCAGGTGTCGCCGGAGCTGGTGACGACCAGGTCGGCGGCGGCCATCAGCTCGGGGATCCGGTCGGTGTGGCCGAAGGCGTGCACCCGGGGCTGCCGGGCCGCGACGGCCCTGAGCCGGCGCTCCAGGGCCCGGTTGTGCCCGGCCACGGCAAGGACGTGCGGCCGGGCGGCCGCCAGCTGCTCCGCCGTCCGGGCGATCGGCCCCAGACCCCAGGACCCGGACATCAGCAGCACGCACGCCGCCTCCGCCGGGATCCCGAGCCCAGCCCTGGCCCCGGCCCGATCGGGCGGCCGGTAGAAGCCGGACCGCAGCGGCGCGGCCACCACCGCGATCTCGGCCTCCGGGCGGTAGCGGCGGACCGCGCAGGCCGCCACCTCGGAGGTGACCAGGAACAGGTCGGTGCCCTGCTGCACCCAGAGCCGATGGGGCGTCACATCCGTGCACAGCACCAGGTGGACCGGCCCCGGCAGGCTGTCGCCCAGCTCGTTCACCGCCGCCGTGGCGGTCGCGAAGACCGAGACCACCAGGTCGGCGGGCTGCTCCGCGAGCAGCTCCCGCAGCTGCGGGACCAGCCGGGCCCGCGCCGCCGACTCGGCCAGCAGCGCGATCCGGGCGCCGGGGCGCAGCGCGGCGAAGTGGAAGGCGTCGTACACGCCGGGCAGGTCGAGCAGGCGGCGGAACAGGCGCTCGCCGACGGCCGAGCCGGCCCGGCCGAGCAGCGCCATCGCGTCGACGGTGCGGGTGGTCCAGCCGCGTTCGTGCAGCGAGTCGGCGCAGGCCTGGGCCATCACGTCGTGGCCCTGGCCGAGTGATCCGGAGATGAGCAGAGCGTGCGGCACGGCGGCCTCCCGGCAGCGGGTGGGTCAGCCCCGGGAGTCCCGGGAGTCCTGGGCGAGGTGCCAGTCGACGTAGCGGCGGACGCCTTCGTCGAACGGCGTGGTCGGGGACCAGCCCAGCAGCCGCTCGGCCTTGGCGTTGGAGATCCGCCGGGAGCTGTAGTCCGCGTCGCGGGCCGGGACGTGCTCGATGGTGACCGGGCCGAGCAGGCGGTCGACCGTGTCGGCGATCTCCCGCACGGACACGGCGGTGGCGCCCTCCAGCGCGAAGGTCTGGTCCTGCGCGGCGGCGGACAGGGCCCGGACGTGGGCGTCCGCCAGGTCCCCGACGTAGACGAAGTTGCGGGTCTGCCCGCCGCTCCCGGCGATGGTGATGGGCCGCCCGGCCAGCGCCTCCTGCACGAACCGCGCCACCACCAGCTCGTCCCGCATCCGGGGCCCGTACGGGATGCCGTAGCGCAGCACGGTGAAGTGCTGCCCGTACAGGTCGCGGTAGCTGTGGGCCACCAGCTCGGCGGCGAGCTTGCTGGCGACGTACAGGTGGCCGCTCCGGCCGAGGTCGAACGGGACGTCCTCGTCCAGCCCGGGGCCGGGCTGCTCCCCGTCGCCGGCCGCCGCGCCGTACACCCAGACGGTGCTGGCGAGCACGGTGCGGCCGAGCCCGGCCCGGCGGGCGGCCTCCAGCACGCTGGTGGTGCCCTCGACGTTGAGCCGGACGGCGCGCACCGGGTCGTCCCTGACCTGCTCGACGTCGGCCATCGCGGCCAGGTGGAAGACCACCTCGCTGCCTTCCAGGGCCGTGGTCAGGCCGGCCGGGTCCAGGATGTCGACCCGGGCGTACTCCGCCGACGGGTGCAGGCGGCGGCTCACCGAGTCCACCACGACCACCTCGTGACCGGCCGTCAGCAGGCGTTCGACGACGTGCGAGCCGATGAATCCGCAGCCGCCGGTGACCGCAACGCGCATGACCGCTCCCTCACCCTGCCAGCTCGGAGTGGACGGTCGAGACGGCGGCGATCACCTGGTCGACCTCGTCGTCGGTCATGTCCGAGTGGACCGGTAGGCAGACGTGCCGGGCGCACACGTCCTCGGCGACCGGCAGCGGGCCGTGCACCAGGTCGGCGAAGACGGGCTGCCGGTGCAGCGGCAGTTCGTAGACCTCGCCGGCCAGCCGGACGTCGAACCGCTCGCGCACCTCGCGCTTGAAGCCGTCCCGGTCGGTGCCGCGCGGGAGCAGCACGACGTACTTGTAGAAGTTGCTCCGGCCGCCGGGCGGTTCGACCAGGGGGTCGAGCCCGGGGAGCGGTGCGAGTGCGGCGGTGTAGCGCTCGGCCACCGAGCGGCGCAGCTCGACGAACTCCTTCAGCCGCCGCAGGTGGACCTCGCCGACCGCCGCGTTGACCTCGCTGAGCCGCCAGGAGGCGCCGTGGCGGACGTGGTGGTTGGTGCCGAACGCGCCCTTGCCCTGGTCGCGGAGGATCCGGGCCTCGTCGCGCAGCTCGGCCGACTCGGTCAGAATCATCCCGCCCTCGCCGCTGGTGACCACCTTGGTCGGGTAGAACGAGAACGCCCCGGCCAGGCCGAAGGATCCGGCCGGGCGGCCCAGGTAGCTGCAGCCGTGCGCGTGCGCCGCGTCCTCGATCAGCGCGATGCCGCGCGCGTCGCAGAGCTGCCGCAGCTCGTCCACCGCAGGCGTGATCAGGCCGCCGATGTGCACCAGGACGACGGCGGCGGTGTCCGGTGAGAGGACCGCCTCGACGCTCTCGGCGGTCAGCGCGAAGGTCGACGCCTCGATGTCGGCGAGGACGGGCTTCGCTCCCGCGTGCACCGCGGCGGCGGCGGTCGCGTAGAAGGTGTTCGCCGGAACGACGACCTCGCGCCCCGCCACGCCCACGCAGCGCAGCGCGATCTCCAGGGCTGCGGTGCCACTGGCGACCGCCACCGCGTGCGAGGCCTCGTGGGCGGCGGCGAACCCGGCCTCGAACCGCTCGGTGCGGGGCCCCAGGGTGAGCTCCCCGGTAGACAGGATCTCCGTCACCGCCGCCGCGACCGTCGAGCGGTCGCTCTCGCTGAACACCACTCGGGCCGGGGGAACGGCCATACGGTACCTCCAGCAACCAGGACCGACCGGTACGAATCCGCTCGATCAGCGCGACTCAGGCTACGGCCGCCTGACGGTCTTTCCGGGGAGCACCGCGCCGGGTCACCCGTCTGCCGCACCGGTCGGGTGACCCGCAGCCGGGCGCGACCTGTTCGGCTGCCCGTGGGTGGACGGTCCCTGGACGGAGCGGCAGTGTGGCTTGCAGTCCGACCCCACCCCTGCACCCTGCACCCCGCATCCCTGGAGGAGTCCCATGCTCGGCACCGACTTCAGCACCGGCTCGCCCACCTGGCTCGACCTCGGCAGTCCCGACACCGGGGCGGCGGCCGCGTTCTACGGGGCGGTGTTCGGCTGGAGCTTCGAGTCCGCCGGGCCCGAGACGGGCGGCTACGGGTTCTTCCAGCTGGACGGGAAGACCGTCGGCGCGCTCGGGGCGCTCACCGAGGAGGGGGCGAGCTCGGCCTGGATGGTGCACTTCAGGACCGAGGACATCGACGCCACGGTGGCCGCCGTGACGGCGGGCGGGGGTGCCGTCCGGATGGAGCCGACGGACGTCATGGGCGAGGGCCGGCTGGCGCAGGCCACCGACCCGCAGGGCGCCGAGTTCGCGCTCTGGCAGCCCGCCCGGACCGCAGGTCTGGAGCTGGCCTCCGCCCCGAACTCGCTGCTCTGGGCGGAGCTGCACGTACCCGACCCGGTCGGCGCGATCGCGTTCTACCAGGGCCTGTTCGGCTGGCGCAGCCAGGACATGGACGTGCCCGGCATGACGTACCGGGTGCTGAGCGTCCGGGACGGCGACCTGGAGGACGCGTCCTTCGGCGGGGTCGCCCCGCTGGGCGACGGTGCGGGCGGCGGCGCCGGGAAGCCGCGCTGGGTGCCGTACTTCCACTCGGTCGACGTCGATGCAACGGTGGCGGCGGCGCAGTCGAACGGCGGGACGGTGCTGATGCCGGCGGCGGACGTGCCGGAGGTGGGCCGGATCTCCTGGCTCGCGGACCCGTTCGGGGCCGTGTTCGCGCTGCTGAAGCCCGAACCGAGGAAGTGACCCGCTCCGGCGGTCCGCCCCCGGCGCAGCTCGCGCCGGGGGCGCCGGTCAGACCCAGCCGCGTCGGCCACCCACCGAGTGCAGCCACTGGTGCAGGTAGCCGGCCCAGTCGGTGGTGGCCACGTCGGCGTGCGCCACGGTGAAGGAGCGGAAGGTGTCGGAGCCCTCGGTGAACAGGCCGCCGCGCTTGTCCATCTCCAGCACCACGTCCACGGCCTGGTGGTCGGCGACGAACGACAGCTCGACCTGGTTCAGCCCGGGGTACTGCGGCGCGGCGTAGAACTCGATCTCCTGGTAGAACGGCAGCCGCTGGCGGGTGTTGCGGATCTGGCCACGCTCCAGGTCCGCGCTCTTGAACCGGAAGCCGAGGCGGCCGAACGCGTCCAGCACGGCCTGCTGCACCGGCAGCGGGTGCACCGCGATCGGGTCGAGGTCGCCCGCGTCCACCGCGCGGTCGATCGCCAGCTCGGTGTTGACCCCGAGCACCATGCCGCGCAGCTGCTGCCCGCCGACCGCCGTCACGGGGGTCTCGAACGGGACCTGGAAGCTGAACGGGACCACGTGCAGCGCGCCCTCCTTCAGCTCGAACTCACCGCCCAGGCGGTTCTGTTGGAACCGGATGTCCTGGTGGCGCTCGCTGTCGCCGCCCTCCACCTCGACCCGGGCCTGGAGGCTGAGCGTCAGCCCCTCGATCCGCTGGTCGACCTTGCCACCCTGGATCCGGACCTCACCGTGCAGGGTGCCGCCGGGCAGCACGTTCGGCTCGGCCAGGACCGTCTCCACCGAGGCGCCCCCGGCACCGAGCCCGGCCAGCATGCGCTTGAAACCCATCACAGTTCCTCTCGTCGGGGCAGCGGTGCCCGTACGGATCTGCCCCGAGTCTCCCATCCCGCCCGGACGGCCGGTGCGTGGCGGTGGCCGGAAATCACCGCCCGCCGTGGCCGGTCCCGAGGAAGCGGGCCACCGGTGCGGACCGGACGCGTACCCTCGCGGGCAGACGGGGGCCGGATCGAGCAGGGGGGCTGCTATGGGGACCAGTCGTGCCATGACGGCGGGGGTACGCCGTGGGTTCGAGGAGCTGTTCGGGGTGGGATTCGCCGAAGTGCGGGTCCACCAGGGGGGATTGAGGGCGGCAGGACCGGTCGCCTGCGCGCACGGTGCGGACCTCGCGTTCGCGCCGGGGGCGTACGACCCGACCACGGCGGCCGGGCGCGAGGTCATCGGCCACGAGCTGGCCCACGTGCTGCAGCAGCGGTACGGACGGGTCCGCCCGGCCGGGCAGGACCCGGTGGCGGACGCGGAGTTGGAGGCCGAGGCGGTCCGGGCCGGCCGCCGGATCGCCCGGGGGCTCGCGGTCCGCATCCACGGCGCGCCCCGCCGGGCGGGTGCTCGTGCGTACGCGCCGGCGGTGACGCAGTTCTACACCGTGCACGCGGCCGGGCTCGGCGCGCCGTTCGTGGTGGTGGGCGGCGGGGCGCACAACGCGCCGGTGAACCCGCAGGACTCGTTCATCGGCCAGGTCAAGGCCGGCGGCGGCGCCTCGTTCATGACCGCCGGGGCGGCCCCGGTGGTCCGGCTGGCGTCGACCAACCCGGCCGGGGTGACCCTGCGGGTGTCCGCGAACAACCGGATCGCGATCGAGGACTGCGACCTGAGCGGCCGTCAGCCCAAGTGCTTCTACGCCACCCAGGCCGTGGTGACCGCGAGCAACCAGCGGCTGACGCTGATCGGGTCCAACTACCGCCTGGTCGCCGACCCGGTCGGCCCGACCCAGCGGCGGATCACCATCGGCGGCAACACCCTGCTCCGGGTCCTGCCGCAGAACGTCGCCGTCGGCACCACCGGGCTCGGCACCACCGGGCCGCAGCAGTGCAACCTGATGATCGAGCACGTCATCGGCCAGACCGCGCCCGGCCCGCGGTTCGAGAACGACCCGCACGTGCCCCCGGCCCACCTGATCGAGTACAACGTCGCCCGGGCGCTGCTCCCGCTGCCGCACCCGCCGGCCATCGACGTGAGCTCGCCGATCAACGCCGCCAACACCGGCCGGGTGATCGCCGCGGCCTACGGCGCCGCCGCGCACGCCGCCGGGGCCGTGTTCACCGGTCAGCTCCAGCACTACGGGCTGAACCAGTACGCCGCGCCCGGCGTCGGCGAAGGCTTCCTGACCAGCGGCCTGACCGACATCGTCGCGGGCGTCGCGCTGGTCCAGGGCGGCTATCCGACCCACACCGACCACTACCGTCCGGTCGGCGCGGTCAATCCCGTCCTGCTGGCGAACCGGAGCTGGGGCGACCACTGGGCGGGTGTGGTCGCCGCCGACGGCACCGACGTCATCACGCTGGAGAACTACGCGCGCAACGCCGAGGACGGCGTGGCCGGCCACGACTCCCGGTACTACTTCCAGCTCTACCAGACCGACCCGGCCGCCGCCGGGGACACCTGGCACACCGCCTGGACCACCACGCCGATGGCCGCCATCCCCGCCCCGGTCCCGGCCGTCGCCCCGCCCCATCTCGCCCCCACCCACCAGCCGGTCACCCCCGGCGTCCGCAGCTTCGCCAACCCGATCACCCTGCGCGTCGCCCGCCCCGAGACCCGGTGGAACGCGATCGCCGACACCCTGTACGCGGCGGTGGCCCTGAACACCATCAAGGACGACCACAACCTGGTCGGCCCCGCCCCGGACGCCCACACCGAGCTGATCAACGTCCTCAAGGGCCTCCGCTACGCCAACGTCCGCCTGGCCGCCAACAACCACGGCGACCCCGCCCGCACCGCCGCCTGGCTGCTCGCCCTGCACACCGCGGTCGCCAACCCCAACCGCCACGAAGGCAACGTCCAGGCCCTGCTGCACACCCACGGCCGGATGATGGCCCTGCACACCCTCTGACCCACCACCCCGCCCGCCCCGGGGCGCCGTGCTGACAGACTCTCAGCACAGCGCCCCGGGGCGGGCGCACGGCGAGAGGACCGGCATGGCGTTCTTCGGCAATGCGCACCAGGTGGACCCGGCGGCGGCCGGGCAGGAGTTCGCGCGGCTGCTCGGGCAGGGCGAGCAGGTGCACGCGGCGTACCAACTCATCCGCGACACCTTCCTGTTCACCGACCGGCGGCTGATCCTGATCGACAAGCAGGGCATAACCGGGAAGAAGACCGAGTACCACTCCGTCCCCTACCGCAGCATCACCCACTTCGCGGTCGAGACGGCCGGCACCTTCGACCTCGACGCCGAGCTGAAGATCTGGGTCTCCGGAAACCCGGTGCCGATCCAGAAGACCTTCACCAAGGGCGTCGACATCTACGAGGTCCAGGCCATCCTGACCGGCTACGTGGCCAGGTAGCCGGTGGCGGCCGAGATCGACCCGGAGCGGGCCCGGCACATCTGGCCGCTGCTGGCCACGGCCCGCACCTCGTACCTGGCGGCGACCGCTCCGGCCTACGACGAGGTGCTGTGGGAGGTGGCCCGGCGGGCCGAGAAGTCGGGCAGCCTGGGCAAGGCCGACCTCGGCGCGCTGGTCACCTGGAAGCGCCTCTCCGCCCGCACCCGGTGGGCCGCCGAACTGATGGCGGTCCCCGACCTCCGGGTACGGGCCGTCACGGGGCGGGCGCTGGCAGCCGTCCGGGACCCGTCGGTCACGCGCGGGGAGGCGGCCCGGGCGGGCCGGGCCGCGATCAGTGCCCTCCCGGGCTTCCGGAGCGGCGACGCGCTGGCCTCCGCCGTCCTCACCGCGGCAGCCCCGGCGCGGATGGCGGTCTACGACAAGCGGGCCCAACGGGCCTTGGAGTCGTTCGGGTTGACGCTGACCAGTGCCTCCGGCCGGTACGGCCGGTACCTGGACCTGCTCGACCAACTGCTCCGGGAGCCCGGCACGTTCGGGGCCGACTGGACGGCCCGGGACATCGACCTCGCGCTGTACTGGATCGGCGGCGACTGACCGCAGCCGCGCCCCACCCGCACCGGATGCCGGACCCTGGGCCGGAGGTGCCGCTCAGGGGCGCCAGTAGCCGAGGGCGTGCACCTGCGCCTTCGGGACGGCGAGTTCCTTGCGGGCGAACTGGGCCAGGGCACGGGTGGTGACGGTGTCACAGGCGATCCACACGTACGCGCCCGACGGGTCCCCCAGCAGCTCCGGCAGGTCGCGCCGGACCGTGGCGGCGAGGTCGGCCGCCGGGGCACCGCGCCGGATCCGGCGGACCTCGTGGCGGGCGGGGCGGCCGCGCAGCGGGAGCTGGTCGTCGGCGTCGTCCTGGGTCTCCAGCCAGATCGTGGCGGGGATGTCGGGGACCGCGGACAGCAGGGAGTTGACGGCGGGCAGCGAGGCACTGTCCCCGATCAGGAACATCCGCTCGGGCAGCGGGTCCGGGACCGTGAAGGCCGAACCCTGCACCGTGGCCTGGACGGTGTCACCGACACCCGCCGTCCGCGCCCACGCGCTGGCGGGGCCGTCGTGGAGCGCGAACTCCATGCTGAACGAACCAGCCGCCGGGTCGGGGTCGACCACGGTGTATGCCCGCTGGTGCGGACGCCCGGTGTGGTCGAACCAGAGCCGCACCCACATGGTCGGGTGGACACCGGTGGCGGCCAGCATGCCGCCGTCGGTGAAGTGCACCCGCCGGCAGTGCTCCGTGACGTCCTCCGCCCCGGTCACCGTGAACGCGAAGTCCCGCCCCCGCATCAACTTGAGGACGACGCCCTCCCACCCGTGCCCCATGTGCCCTCCCGCATCACCCAGCCCAGCCTGGTTCGGTTAGCCTAACCTAATTTCCAGAGCCGGGTATCTCTTGCCCACATCACCGGAGCGGGCGGGGCATCCTGTGGTCGCGGGGCGAAGGGCCGAGAATCCGGGTTGATGGAGCAATTCGAACAGCACCATCATCAGGGGTCGGCCGGTGGAGCGGGACGGTCGCCGAACCGCCCCTCCCGACCACACTGCGCCCCGGCGGCACCAGCACACCCGTCCGCGCTACCACTTGGAGTCCGCCATGCAGAGTCTGCGTCAGGCCGTGTGCGTCATCGTCCACGACGAGAAGGCCGCCAAGGTGGCCACCATCCGGTACGCAAACGACAGTTGGAGCAGCACACCTGCCTACACGATCCCCGGCGGCAAGGTCGAGGAGGGTGAGCGGCTGGACGAGGCCGCCGCTCGGGAACTCGTCGAGGAGACCGGGCTGGTCGTGGCGCCCGACGAGCTGCGCCTGGTGCACACCGTCCAGGTCCGCCAGAGCTGGGACGGCAAGGGGCCGTTCCTGCTCTCGGTGTTCGCGGCCACCGGCTGGCAGGGCGCGCTGGTGAACCGGGAGCCCGACAAGCACCTGGCCGTCCTGTGGTCGGACACCGACGCCCTGCCCACTCCGATGTTCGCCACCGCGCATGCCGCGCTGACGTCCTACCTGGGCGGTGGCCGGGGGTTCTCCACCCACGGCTGGGGCACCGCCGAGGATCCCTGCTCCCTGGTCGGCTGAGCAGCGGCCCGGGTGGGCGGGGATCCGGGCGGGGTCAGTGGTGGAAGAGCCGGAGGCCGGTGCGGGCGAGGGCGATGCCGTGTTCGCGGCAGGCGTCCTCGACCTCGGTGGCGCGGATGGATCCGCCGGGCTCGGCGATGCAGGAGACGCCGTGCCGGTGGGCGTGGTCGACGTTGTCGCGGAAGGGCAGGGCGCCGTCCGAGACGAACGCGACGTCGTGCAGGCCCGCGAGCCAGTCGGTCCGCTGACTGTCCGTCAACTCGGGGGCAGGGGCGGAGAGTGCGGTGGACAGGCGGGCGGTCTCGTCCGGGGTGAGGTCGCCCTCGATGAAGCGGATCTGCCAGTTGATCCGCTCCTGGCGCCGGACCTCCGGCCGGAAGGCGAGGGCGCGCACGGCCGGGTGGCGCCGCAGCCACCAGGTGTCGACCTTGGCTCCCGCCAGCCGGGTGCAGTCCACCCGGGACTGCTGGCCCGCGCCGATCCCGAGCGTCTGGCCGCCCCGCAGGTAGCAGACGGAGTTGGACTGGGTGTAGCGCAGCGTGGCCAGGCCCAGCAGCAGGTCCTCGGTCGCCCCGGTGGACAGCGTGCCGCACACGACGTCGTCCAACAGCCCGGCGTACACAGCCTGTTCGTCGCGCTGCTGGGTCAGCCGCAGGCCGAACACCTCGCGCGACTCCTGCCGCGGCGGCGCGTACGCGGTGTCCGCCTCCAGTACCAGGAACCGACCGTTCTTCTTCCGGCCGAGCACCGCCGTGGTGCCCGGGGCGTAGCCGGGGGCGATGATGCCGTCGCAGACCACCCGGGCCAGCAGGTCGGCGAGTTCGGCGTCGACCGGGTGCGAGACGGCGACGAAGTCCCCGTAGGAGGACTTCGGGTCGGAGTCGCGGGCCCGGAGGTAGGCGCTGGTGAGCGGGCCGATCCGGTCGGGGTCGACGCCGTAGAGCTCGGCGGTGACGGCGTCGACCGGCCCGGCCAGGGCCGCTCCGGCGGGTGAGACGTGCTTGAAGGAGGCTGCGGCCGGCCGGTTCAGGGCGCGGCTCGCCTCCAGCACCAGCTGCCAACTGTTCAGGGCGTCCAGCATGTTGATGTACGAGGGGCTCCCCTGGAGCACCCGCACCGGCCACTGGCCGGGCTGTACCGGCTCGGCGCCGGCTGCCCGCTGCTGGGGGTTGATCCCGTAGCGCAGATCCACGTCATTGCCTCCTGGGTCAGCTGGAACATCACTGACGCAGGCGCCCAGGCGGTCGACGCAGACGTACGAATCCCTCACCGCTCCCCGGTGGTTGTCCACCTTCGCCAGTCGCGGCTGAGCAGGATCCTACCCTGCGCGGATACGCCTGCGGCCACCTCGGCCACGCGCTCCAGCCGCGCGCTCCGGCCGCGGTCAGCCCGCCGCGGCGACCGGCAGCAGGGCCGGGCGGCGAGCGGTGCGGCCGTCGCCGGAGGAGCGGCCGCGGATGCGGCGGGCCAGCCAGGGGCCCAGGAAGGCGCCGGCCCAGCGGAGTTCGGCGGCGGTGGCGCGCAGACCGCCGGGGACGGCCTGCGGCGGCAGCCCCCTGGTCCAGGAGTCGTCGCTGCCCGCGAGGCCGAGGGCGTCCGCCACCGCGTCGGCGATCCGCTGGTGGCCGAGCGGGGAGGCGTGCAGGCGGTCGGTGCTCCACATCCGGGGGTCGGTGGACGCCTCCGGGAGGGCGGTCTCGGCCACCGCGACGCCGTGCCGGGCGGCGGCGGCCCGGATCCGGTCGTTCAGTTCGAGCACCCGGGGGCGCAGCGGCCTGGCCAGGCTGACGATCCGTCCGATGTCGGGGAAGGTCACCGTGGCGACCTGCGCCCCCGCCTCGGTGAGCGCGGCGAACATCGCCTCCAGCTCGCCCGCCACCGCGACCGGGTCGAAACTCGGCCGGAGCAGGTCGTTGACCCCCGCCACCACGGTGGCGAGGTCGGGGCGGAGCGCGAGCGCGGGGCCGAGCTGTTCGGCCCGGACCTGCCCGGCCAGCCGGCCCCGGACGGCCAGGTTGGCGTACTGCACGGCGGGGTCGGCGGCGGCCAGCTGCTCGGCCAGCCGGTCCGCCCAGCCCCGCAGGCCGACGGTGTCGTCCCCGTCGCCGACGCCTTCGGTCTGGCTGTCGCCGAGGGCGACGTACCGCAGGTAGGTACGGGGCCGGGGGTCAGGCGTGTTCGGCACGGTTCTCCTGTCGCGCTCGCAGGACGGCCGCGATGCGCAGGCACCAGTCCCGGGTCTCCTGTTCGAACGCCACGCCGCGCAGACAGGTCAGGTACGGCCCGATCCGCTCGCCGTGGCGCAGGTACTCGTCCTCCGGTGCGCCGCCGCGGAGGGTCCGGAGCAGCTCGGTCAGGAACTCGGCCTTGCCCCGGGACACCTCGGCCCGCTCCTCCAGCTGGGCGATCACCGCTGCGGTGCCGATCCGGTCGGCGGCCTGCACCTTCACCATCAGGTCGTCCCGGATGAAGGACGGCTTGGCCACCGTCTCCGCGAACGCCTCCAGTTCGGCCCGCCCGGCCTCGGTGACCCGGAACAGCCGCTTGTTGGGCCGCCCCTCCTGGAGCACCTGACGACCCGACAGCAGGCCCTCCTTCTCCAGCTTCGCCAGCTCGGCGTAGAGCTGCTGGGGCAGCGCGTGCCAGAAGTTGGCCACGCCGATGTCGAACGCCTTCGCCAGCTGGTAGCCGCTGTACTCGTCGTCCAGCAGCGCAGCCAGTACGGCGTGCCGCAGTGCCATCTCCACCGCCCCTTCCCATCCGAGGTCCGCCCCTGCATCATACTCAAGAAACTGACTAGTCAGATCGATGACTATCGAGGAGACCCCGTGACACCGACCGCCGACCGCTTCCGCACCGCCGTCGAGAAGGGCGAGCACGCCGCGCTGGCGGACCTGTTCAGTGCGGACATCCGGTTCTACAGCCCGGTGAAGTTCAGCCCGTTCGAGGGCCGCCCGCTGGTGCTCGGGCTGTTCGGCGTGCTGCTGCGCACCTTCGAGGACTTCCGCTACCTGGGCGGGTTCGAGGGCAGCACCGAGACCACCGGCGGCGGACCCGCCGCCCCGGCGGTGATCCTGCCGTTCCGCACCACGGTGGACGGCCGCCAGATCCACGGCATCGATCAGCTCCAGTTCGACCAGGACGGCCGGATCAACGAGTTCACCGTGATGGTCCGGCCCCTGACGGCCGTTCAGACCCTCTCCGCCGCGGTCCTGCGCGGCCTGGTCGCCGACGGCCTGCTGCCCGCGCAGTAGCCCGCGGCCTCAGCTGCGGCGCAGGGCCAGCTCGTAGTCGCTGCGCGCTCCGGCGGCGGGGACCGAGTGGCCGGTGCGCTTGAAGCCGACCTTGCCGTACATCGCCTCCGCCCGGACGTTGTCCTCGTGCACGAAGAGCCGGACGCGTTCGACCGACGGTTCGGCCAGCGACCAGGACCACTCCAGCGCGGCGCGGAAGAGCTCCGCCGCGAGCCCGGTGCCGCGGGCCTCGGGCCGGACGAAGACGCCCACGATGTGCGTCTGCGCCAGCTCGGGCACGTCACCGAAGAAGGTCTCGACGCCGGGCCGTTCGACCAGCACCGAGACCGTGCCGAGCCAGCGCCCGTCCTCGGCCTCCGCGACGAACTGCCGACCGGCCCGGCCCTCGGCCACCCCGGCGGCCCGGCCCTGCCAGAAGTCGTCGGGCTGGGCCGCGGCCCGCTCGTGGGTGTCGTGGAACGCGAGGTGCGCGACCGGGTCCAGCAGCGCGTCCAGCCGCAGCGCCCTGATCCTCGCCCAGTCCTCGTGCCGTACCGCCCTGATGATGTGGTTCATCCGCAGATCCTCGCATCGGCCCTGGTGGCGGGCCCAGCGGATTTACCGTCCGGCCTGGAGGCGGAGGCCGGCCAGGGTGAGGTCCAGCGCGGCGAGGAACTGCTCCCGGTCGTCGTGCCCGTCGAACTCGTCGACGATGTCGTGCACGAACGGGTACTCCGCCGGGTCGAGCGCGCGCCAGGTCTCGGCGTAGCGGCCGAGGAACTCGTCCCGGTCCACACTGCCGTCGAGCACCGCCTCGGGCGGGTCCTGGCCGAGGTCGACGGCGTTGCTGACCACGACGCCCACGACGGCCGACACGGCGTGGAACCGCTGCCGCGGCGTCAGGTCGAGCCGGAGTGCCTGCTGCCCCAGCTCCTCGTACAGCCGGAGGGTGTTGCTCGGGGCGTCGATGCCGCGCATGAAGCGGGATCCCAGCCAGGGCCGGTCCACCACGGCCTCGAACAGCGCGACGGCCATGCCGCGCAGGTCGTCGACCGGGTCGTCGCTGACGGTGCGCCAGTCGTCGGCGGTCAGCACCCCGCCCAGCACGTAGTCGATGGCCCGGTCGAGCAGGTCGTCCTTGCCGGACACGTACCAGTAGATGCTGCCGACGCCGGTGCCGAGCCGGCTCGCCAGGGCCCGCAGCGTCAGCGCGGACTCACCCGCCTCGTCCAGCAGGGCCACGGCTGCGGTGAGGACGGCCTCCAGGGAGTGCGAGGCCCGTCGGCGCTCCCGGGTCGGCCGGTCGGCGGGACGTGGGCGCGGGCGTGTCATGGTCCCCATCCAATCACAGCTTGCAGAATTATCGAACTGCGTTCTACTGTGGAACGTCGTTCGATACTCGGCGACATTCCGAGAGGAGGCCGCCTATGGCCGGCACCAGTACCGCCCCCGCGCCCACGGCACCGGGCACCTACCCGTCCCTGCGCGCAGCGTGGATACCGATGGCCGCGCTCTGCCTGGCCTTCTTCGTCGAGATGGTCGACAACACCCTGCTCTCGATCGCGCTGCCGACCATCGGCCGCGACCTCGGGAGCGGCACCACCGCCCTCCAGTGGGTCACCGGCGCGTACTCGCTGACCTTCGGCGGCCTGCTGCTGACCGCCGGATCGATGGCCGACCGGCTCGGCCGCCGACGCGTCCTGCTGGTCGGTCTGGCCGCGTTCGGCCTGATCAGCCTCTGTGTCGTCTTCGTCACCGGCACCGGTCAGCTCATCACCCTGCGGGCCGCCCTCGGCATCGCCGCCGCCGCGATGGCGCCGATCACCAACTCGCTGGTCTTCCGGCTCTTCGAGGACCAGGCCCTGCGGATGCGGGCGATGACCGTGATGATCATCGTCGGCATGTCGGGCTTCGTGCTCGGCCCGGTGCTGGGCGGCACCGCGCTCGCCCACGTGCAGTGGCAGTGGCTGCTGCTGGTGAACGCCCCGATTGCCCTGATCGCCGCCATCGGCGTCCGGCTCGGCGTCCCGGCCGACCGGCCGCAGGACCTGACCCAGGACCGGCTCGACCTGCCCGGCGCCGCACTGAGCGTCACCGCCATCGGCCTGGCCTGCTACGCGCTGACCAGCGGCGTCGAGCACGGCTGGCTCTCCGCCGTCACGCTCGGATCGGTGCTCGGCTCCCTGCTCGCGACCGTCGCGTTCGTCCGGCACGAGCGGCGCAGCTCCTCCCCGATGCTGGACCTCAAGCTCTTCTCCAACGGCACCGTCCGCGGCGCCACCATCGCGCAGCTCGGCACGGCGATCGCGATGGCCGCGGTGATGTTCGGGCTGATCCTCCACTTCCAGTACGCCTACGGCTGGAGCCCGGTCCGGGCCGGCCTGGCGAACCTGCCGATCATCGTCACCATGCTGGTCGCGACGCCGCTGTCCGAGTGGCTCGCCGGACGCTTCGGTCACCGCATCGCCTGCCTGGTCGGCGCGGCCTGCCTGGCCGGCTCACTGGCCGGCCTCGCCTGGGGCGTCGACCACGGGTACGCCGCCATCGCGCTCTGCATGGTGGTGCTGACCATCGGCCTGCGCACCGTCATGACGATCTGCGCCATCGCCCTGGTCGAGGCGATGCCGGCCAACCGCACCTCGATCGGCACAGCCCTCAACGACACCGCCCAGGAGGTCGGCAGCAGCGTCGGCACCGCCGTGGTCGGCACCCTGATCGCCGCCCTGGTCACCACGCAGCTGCCCGCAGGGGTCTGGGACAGCGCCCTGGTCCAGTCGTTCTTCCACGGCGAGCGGATCACCTACGCCGTACTGGCACTGGTGGTCGGCCTGGTCACGGCCTTCGGCGCGCTCAGCCTCACCGACTCGCACTCCACCGAGGAGTCGCACGGCTGACACCGCATCAGCCGGCCCGGGCCGAGCGGCCCGGGAAACACGGACGGGCCGTCACCAGTGTTCTGGTGACGGCCCGTTGCCGGTGGTGCTCATGCGGTCAGGCCTTGCGGGCACGCTTGGCGGCGCGCGCGGCACGGCTCTTCAGTCGGAGCGTACGGGCGAGGCGGTAGTCCTCGGCCTCCCGCAGGCGGTTGTCGATCGTCGCCCGGGCCGCTTCGAGGTGGTAGGTCATGGCAATCCCCCAGTCGATGGGTGCTCCGTTGGCATCACCGCGATGCCGATCCCCCGGCTCACCCTCTGTGCTTCAGATCCTACACCCGATTCGGGCCAACGCCTTTCATTTTCCATTCTGTTCAGCTTTTCGCCTCATGATCGAAGGCAAAAGTGCCACCTGAGCCTCAGTCGACCGAGGTCGGCGCCAACTCCGGGACGGCCTGCGGCCGGTGTACCCGGACCTGCCCTCGCCGCCACGGCGCTCCGAGCAAGGTCGACATTGCGCGCTCATCAGGTTAGCCTCGCCTAAGTCGCGCCCGGAGGCCGGCAGCGCACCGGGCCCGGGTGGCACGGGGTTCGGACAGCACGGCGTTCACGAGGGATCACGCACGTCACCATGGGCACGACCACAGATTCACCGGCGGCGCGTCACCAGGCCTCGGAACTCCGCCGCAGACGGGTCGGCCTCGGCGTCCTCGGCGCCGCCGTCCTGGTCACCGCCGTGCTCTCGCTGTTCGTCGGCGCCCGCGCGCTGACCCCCGGCGAGGTCTGGCACGGGCTGTTCGACCCGCCCGTCGCGGACCAGGAGCTCACCGGAATCCGGCTCATCGTGCAGACCGTCCGGCTGCCCAGGACGGTGCTCGCCGTCGTGGCCGGCCTCGCGCTGGGCGTGGGCGGTGCACTGATCCAGGGTTACACCCGCAACCCCATCGCCGACACCGGGCTGCTGGGAGTGAACACCGGCGCCTCGTTCGCGGTGGTGTCGGCGATCTCGCTGCTGGGCCTCACCGACCCGTTCCAGTACGTCTGGTTCGCCTTCCTGGGAGCGGCGGTCGCGGGGGTCGTGGTCTTCGGCCTGTCCAGCATCGGCCGCGGCGCGGGGAACCCGCTGACGCTGGCTCTGGCCGGCCAGGGGGTCACGGTGTTCCTCGCGGCGATGACCACGGCGGTCGCACTGTCGGACAAGGCCGCGCTGAACGCGCTGCGGTTCTGGAACGCCGGATCGGTGGCCGGGGTCGGCTTCGGGGTGATCTGGCCGATGACCCTCTTCGTCGTGCTCGGGCTGGGCCTGGCGCTCGCCACCCTGCCCACCCTCAACCTGCTGAACCTGGGGGACGACGTGGCGCGCGGCCTGGGCGTGAACATCGCCCTGATGCGGACCGTCGGCATCGCCGCCATCACCCTCCTCGCGGGCGCGGCCACGGCCGCCTGCGGCCCGATCGCCTTCCTGGGTCTGATGGTGGCTCACCTGGCCCGCCCGCTGACCGGACCGGACCACCGCTGGTCGGTGCCGTTCGCCGGGCTGCTCGGCGCCCTCGTCCTGCTGCTCTGCGACATCGTCGGACGTCTGGTGGTGAGACCGGGCGAGCTGGAGGCGGGCCTGCTGGTCGCGCTGCTCGGCGCCCCGTTCTTCGCCGCCATGGTGTGGCGCGGGAGGTTCAGGACCACATGACCGAGTCGACGGCGCCCGCGCTCGCACCGGGCCTGCGGATAGCCGGTACGTCCTTCCCCTGGCGGCCCAGGCTGCTCCTGGTGACGCTGCTCCTGGTGGGCACGGCGTTCCTGCTGTTCTGCGTGTCCATCGCGGTCGGGGACTTCCCGATCGGCCTGCCGCGCGTGCTCGCCACGCTCTTCGGCCGGGGCGAGCGGGTGGACGAGTTCGTGGTCATGGACCTCCGACTGCCCCGGGCGGCCGCCGGACTGGTGGTCGGGGTGGCCCTGGGGATCTCCGGGGCGATCACCCAGTCCGTCGCCCGCAACCCGCTGGCCAGCCCGGACATCCTGGGCGTCACCGGCGGGGCCAGTGCCGTCGCGGTCTTCCTGGTGACGGTCTCGGGCGGTGCCGCGTCGGCGCTGGCGGGCTCGATCGGGATCTCGGCGGCCGCGCTGGCCGGGGGCCTGGGCACCGGCCTGCTGGTCTACCTGCTGGCCTGGCGGCGCGGCATCGACGGCTTCCGCCTGATCCTGATCGGGGTCGCGGTCAGCGCCGCGGCGGAGGCGGTCACGAGCTGGCTGCTGACCGCCGCCGACATCAGGGACGTGGCGCGGGCGCAGGCGTGGCTGGTCGGTTCGCTCGACGGCCGGTCCTGGGAGGAGGTCCGGCCGGCGCTCTGGGGCACGGCCGCGCTGCTGGTGGTGGTGGCCGCCGCCGCCTTCCAGTTCCGACCGCTGCACCTGGGCGACGACGTGGCCGCCGGCCTGGGCGTCAGGTACTCCCGGGTCCGGGCGGTGCTGCTGCTGTGCGCGGTGCTGCTGGCCGGGACGGCCGTGAGCGCCGCCGGACCGGTGCCGTTCGTGGCCCTGATGGCCCCTCAGGCGGCGATGCGCCTGACCCGCTCCGCCACCCCGCCGCTGGCGGCCTCCGGGGCGGTGGGCGCCGTTCTGCTGATCGGTGCCGACCTGGTCTCGCGCACGGTGCTGCCGGTCTCGCTGCCGGTGGGCGTGGTCACGGCCGCGATCGGCGGCCCGTTCCTGGTCCACCTCCTGGTGCGGGCCAACCGCCGCTGACCGTGCCCGCCGCAGTTCCGCACCCCCCGAGCAGAGGAACAGTCTTGACCGTGGATCAGACCCGCGTGGCCGAAGCGCCCGCCGCCGAGCCCGCACGCCTGGCGGCCGCGGGCGTCACGGTCGGCTACGGCGACCGGACCGTCATCGAAGCCCTGGACGTGGTGATCCCCCGGGGTGCGACCACCACCATCATCGGGCCCAACGGCTGCGGCAAGTCCACCCTGCTGCGCACCCTCTCCCGGCTGCTCCGGCCGACCGCCGGGGCGGTCCTGCTCGACGGCGAGGACATCGGCCGGCTCCGGACCAGGGAGGTGGCGCGGAAGCTCGGCCTGCTGCCCCAGTCGCCGGTCGCGCCCGACGGCCTGACGGTGGCGGACCTGGTGGCCAGGGGCCGCCACCCGCACCAGAGTTGGCTCCGGCAGTGGTCCTCCGACGACGCCTCGGTGGTCGCCGACGCGCTGGCCATGACCGGGGTGGCCGATCTGGCGGACCGTCCGGTCGACACGCTCTCGGGCGGTCAGCGCCAGCGGGTGTGGATCTCGATGACCCTCGCCCAGGGCACCGACCTGCTGCTGCTCGACGAGCCCACCACCTTCCTGGACCTCGCGCACGCCGTCGAGGTGCTCGATCTGGTGGACGACCTGCGGGAGGCCGGGCGCACCGTGGTGATGGTGCTGCACGACCTCAATCTGGCGGTGCGTTACAGCGACAACCTGGTGGTGATGAAGGCCGGTTCGGTGCTGGCCCAGGGGCACCCGGGCGCGGTGGTGACCACCGAGCTGCTGGCGGAGGCGTTCGGCCTGCGGGCCGAGGTGGTCGAGGACCCGGTGAGCGGCGGCCCGCTCATCGTCCCGATCGGCCGGAAGCAGGGCCGGACGCACGACCGGGAGGCCGGGTGGGTCCGGAAGCACCCCGAAGCTTAGGCTAGGCTCACCTAATATGATCATCGGAGCCGGGTTGCTCAGGCAGCCCGGTCCGACTCGGCACGACCGCACGAAGGCAAGGGATCCCGCATGCTCCTCGACCGTTCCCACCGCACCAGCCCCTGGCAGCGGGTGGCAGTGACCGCCACGGCAGCCGCCCTCGGAGCCGGGCTGCTGGCCGGTTGCGGTTCCGGTGCGTCGGACCAGGACGGGAAGGCCGGCGCGGGTGACGCGGCCGCCTCCGGTGCCTTCCCCGTGACGGTGGAGCACGCCTTCGGGTCCACCACCGTCACCAAGGCCCCCCAGCGCGTGGTCACCGTCGGCTACACCGACGACCAGTCGGTGCTGGCCTTCGGCATCAAGCCGGTCGGCATGGTCGACCAGTACCCGAACCCGGCCGGCACCAGCCCCGACGTCAACACCCAGTGGCCCTGGGTCAAGGACAAGTGGGGCGACGCCAAGCCCGAGGTCATCATGAGCAACGGCGACGCGGGCCCCAACTTCGAGAAGATCGCGGCGCTGCGGCCCGACCTGATCGTCGCGGTCTACTCCGAGATCGACCAGGCCGGCTACGACAAGCTCTCGAAGATCGCCCCGACGGTCGGCCGGACCAAGGCGGAGAAGGAGCCCTTCAGCGCTCCCTGGCAGGACAACGCCCTGCAGATCGCCAAGGCCGTCGGCAAGGCCGACGAGGGCCGGAAGATGGTCCAGGGCATCAACGACAAGCTCGCGGCGGCGAAGCAGGCCCACCCGGAGTTCGCCGGCCAGACCGCCGTCGCGCTGTCCTGGTACAAGGACTCGCTGGCTCCCTTCACCAGCACCGACGTGCGCGGTCAGCTCCTGACCGGCATGGGCTTCAAGGCGCAGACCGAGATCGACAAGATCGCGGGCGACAAGTTCTACACCCAGCTCTCCCCGGAGCGGACCGAACTCGTCGACGTGGACCGGGTGTTCGTCATCAACGACAAGGCCGACACCGAGGCGCTCAAGAAGTTCGAGCTCTTCACCAACCTGAAGGTCGCCAAGAACGGCAAGGTCTCCTACCTCCTGGACAGCGAGGGCCCGGCGGCCGGCGCGGCCATCTCGCAGGCCACGCTGCTCTCCGTGCCGTACGCCATCGACGAGCTCGTCAAGTCGGTCGGCTGAGCGTGGACGACGGCGGAACGGGGCCCGGTCCGGCCGTGCTGCGGACGACCACCGGTGGCGAGGCGGCCCGCTGGGTCGCGGCGTACTGCCGGGAGCGGCGCTGGCTGACGACCGCCACCGTGCTCAGCACGGTGGCGGGGGCCGCGTTCCAGATCCTCCCCGTGCTCCTGCTGAGCAGGGTGGTCGACGGGGTGGCCGGGGGCGGGTCGCGTTCGGCCCTGCTCGGCACCGGGGCCGTGATGGTGGCCGCCGCACTGCTCGGTGCGGCGGCCACCGCCGTGTCGACCCGGCTGATCGGACGGCTCGGGGCCGACCTGCTCGCCCGGCTGCGGGAGGGCGCGGTGCGGACGGTGCTCGGACTGCCCGGTGCCCGGATCGCACAGGTCGGCCGGGGGGACGTGCTGTCCCGGGTCGGCGACGACGTCGCCGTGCTGTCCCGGGGGATCCGGTCGGCCGTTCCCACGGTGCTCTCCGCCGGGGTCCTGGTGGTGATCGCCACGGTCGGCATGTTCGGCCTCGACTGGCGCCTCGGTGTGGCGGGCGCCTGCAGCCTGCCCGCGTACGGCTTCGCGCTGCGCTGGTACCTGCCCCGTTCCGCACCGCTCTACCGGCGGCAGCGGGCCGCGCAGGGTGACCGCGCCCAGGTGCTGATCAGCGGACTGAACGGCATCGACACCGTCCGTGCCTACCGGCTGGAGCCGGAGTTCCGGGGGCGGGTCGCCGAGGAGTCACTGCGGGTCAGGGATCTCGGCGTGGAGGTCTTCCGGCTCTTCGGCCGCTTCGTCGGCCGGGAGAACCGGGCGGAGTTCATCGGCCTCGCGCTGATCGTCCTGGTCGGCTACGTGCTGCTGGAGAACGGATCGGCGAGCCTCGGCGCGGTGGCGGCGGCGCCGCTGGTCTTCCACCGGCTGTTCAACCCGCTGGGCGCGGTGATGTTCACCTTCGACGAGTTCCAGAAGTCGGGTGCGAGCCTGACCAGGCTGGTCGGGGTGCTCTCGGAGCCATCGGCGGAACGGCTGGTGGGCGATCCGGCGACCGCCCCGGCCGGGCCCGCCGACAGCTCGGTGGTGGTGGAGGGGCTGACCTTCCGTCACCCTGGAGCCGAGCGGCCGGTGCTACGGGACGTCAGCCTGACCATCCCGGCCGGTGGTTCGCTCGCGCTGGTCGGCGCGAGCGGCGCGGGGAAGTCGACCCTGGCCGCCCTGGTGGCCGGCATCGGCACGCCGCAGACCGGCCGGGTGCTCATCGGCTCCGTCCCGCTGGCCGGCCTCGGCGAGGCGGAGGTGCGGAGCCTGGTGAGCATCCTGACCCAGGAGACGCACGTGTTCTCCGGACCGCTCGCCGACGACCTCCGGCTGGCCGCGCCCGAGGCCACCGACGCCGCTCTGACGGACGCCCTGCGCGCGGTCGGCGCGCTCGGCTGGGTCGAGTCGCTGCCTGACGGGCTGCAGACCGTGGTCGGCGAGGGCGGCGTCCGACCGGATGGGCTGCGGGTGGCCCAACTCGCGCTCTGCAGGCTGGCCTTGGGCCGGGCCCCGGTGGTGGTGCTCGACGAGTCGACCGCCGAGGCCGGCAGCGCGGGCGCCGCCGGCCTGGACCGGGCGGTGGAGGCGGCCCGCGCCGGCCGGACCACCCTGCTGGTGGCGCACCGGCTGACCCAGGCCGCCGCGGCGGACCGGATCGCCGTCCTGGATGCGGGGCGGATCGTGGAGCAGGGCACCCACGCGGAGCTGGTCGCGCTGGACGGCCGGTACGCGCGCCTCTGGCATGCCTGGCGGGGCAGCAGCGACCCGGAACGCCCGAAGGTCCGGACCGGATGACACCGGCCCGGACCGGCCGTCGAGAACCTCTCCCCCACCAGCTCCGGAAGCGACTGTCCGTCACCCGATGAACCTTCCCGGCCTTCTGCGCCCCCGCACCCCCGGCTCCGAGATCCTCCGTACCGCGCTCCGCCGCAACGCGGGCGCCATGCTCCGGGGCACCGCCCTGATGGGCCTGTACCAGGCCGGCGAGACGGCCTTCCCGATCGCGCTCGGCCTGATCGTCGAGCACACGCTCGCCGAACGCAGCCCGGTGTCCCTGGCCGTGGCGCTCGCGGCCCTGGCCGCGATCATCACCACCGTCTCGCTGTCCTGGCGGTTCGGGATGCGGATCCTCCAGCGGGCCAACACCACCGAGGCGCACCACTGGCGGGTCCGGGTCGCGGCCTGCGGCCTCGAGCCGGTGGCCCGGGACACCGGGCTGCGCTCCGGTGAAGTGCTGACCATCGCCACCGAGGACGCCGACCAGACGGCGGACATCGTCGAAGTGGTGCCGGTGCTGATCAGCTCGCTGGTCGCGGTGGCGGTCACGGCGGTCGCCCTGGGCACCGCGAGCATCGGGCTCGGCGTCCTGGTGGTGGCCGGGAGCGCCGCCATCCTGGCGGTGCTCGGCCTGCTGTCGGGACGGATCGGCCGGAGCACCAAGGAGCAGCAGGCCAGGGTGGCGCAGGCCGGGGCGAAGGTCGCCGACCTGATCAACGGACTGCGCCCGCTGCACGGCTTCGGGGGCAACCACGCGGCCTTCCTCTCCTACCGCCGGCTCAGCTCCCGGGCCCGGGACCAGGCCGTCACCGTCGCCCGGGCCAACGGCACCTACGCGGGCACCGCGCTGACGCTCAACGCGGTGCTCGCCGTCACGGTGTCGCTGGCGGCCGGCTGGCTCGCCCTCGACGGGCGGATCGGCATCGGCGAGCTGGTCATGGCGGTCGGTCTGGCCCAGTTCGTGCTGGAGCCGCTCAAGCTGTGCGCGGACATGCCGAAGTACGTGATGACGGCGCGCGCGTCGGCGGAGCGGATGGCCCTGGTGCTGTCCGCCCCGCCGGTCACCGGGCCGGGACCGGACCGCGCCGCTCCCGGTCCCGGCGAGGGCCTGGAGCTGGACGGGCTCCGGTACGGATCCCTGCGTGGCCTCGGACTCCGGCTCCCCGCAGGGGAGTTCACCGCCGTGCTGGCGCACCGGCCGCAGGAGGCGGCCGACCTCCTCGCGGTGCTGGCTCTGCACGTGCCTTCCGACGGGTACCAGGGGGTGGTCAGGCTCGGCGGCCGGCCGCTGGCGGAGCTCTCGGTCGCGTCCGTCCGTGCCGAGCTGCTGGTGAACCCCCATGACGCCGAGGTCTTCGCGGGCACGCTCCGCTCGAACATCGACCCGGCGGGCAGCGGTACGAGGGTGGCCGAGGCGGTGCGGGCGTCCATGCTGACCGATGTGGTCGCCCTGCACTCCCGGGGGCTCGACCACGAGGTGCACGACCGGGGGTCGAACCTCTCCGGCGGCCAGCGCCAACGGCTGACCCTGGCAAGGGCGTTGGCCGCTGACGCCGGCATCCTGGTGCTGCACGACCCGACCACCGCCGTCGACGCGGTCACCGAGCAGTCGATCGCCGACCGTCTCGTGCAGCTCCGCCGGGGCCGTACCACCCTGGTGGTCACCAGCAGCCCGGCTCTGCTCGACGCTGCCGACCGGGTCCTGGTCCTGGCGGACGGAGCCGTCACGGCCGAGGGCACCCACCGCGAACTGCTGGCGCGCGACCAGGACTACGCCCGCGCGGTCGCCCGCTGAGCACGGGCCCCGGCCCGTCCGGGTGTCGGTGCCCGGGCCTAGGGTGACGGGCATGATCACGTTCACCGTCGACGAGTCCTGGGACCGCATCGAGCGCTGGCTCGCGCAGCACGCCCCCGTCACCCACGGGCTGCTGCGACCGCCCGCCGTCCCGGCGGACGTCGCGGCGGCCGAACTCCGGCTGGGGGTGGCCTTTCCGCCGGACCTGCGGGAGTCGCTGCTGCGCCACGACGGTGTGGAGCTCCAGGACGGGACGCTCGAACTCGACCACTACGGACCGCCGTCCGGAGTAGAGGAGATCGTCCAGAGCACCGAGTTCCTGCGCGGGATCGGGGCGGACGCCGAGGAGGAGGACGGGCTCGACGAGGAGCAGCGCGACGAGTACGCGTACTGGCCGCACGAACGGCTGCTGGTCACCCTGGGCATCAGTTGGCAGTCCTCCGACGGGCTCTTCCTGGCCACCCGCCCCGGCCCGCACCGCGGGCGGGTCGGCCGGTACTTCGACGAGACGGGCTCGGCCTTCACCCCCTGGTCGGGACTGCGGCAGGTCCTCTCCGACGTCGCCACGGCGCTGGAGCACGGATCGCCGTTCGCCGGGCAGACACCCCTGGCCCATGACGGCCGGCTGATCTGGGACAGCGGCAGGACGCTCGTCGCCGACCCGGCCTCCGCCCTGGACCTCGCTGCCCGCGCCGCCGAGCCGCAGGTGCCGTCCACGGCCCGACCGGCCCCGCCCGGCCCGCAGTCCGACGGGCTTCACCTCACCGTCGCCTTCGGGAGCGGCGGGCTCTTCGGAGCCGAGCCCGCAGCACCGGTGCAGCCGGACGTCGTGTTCGTGGCGGGCATCGACCCCGGGGAGCTGCTGGACCGACTGGGCGCCGTGCCTGCGACCGCCGGGCCGCGCAGCCGGGAGCAGGCCCGGCTGGCCGCCGGTGCGCCCTGGGCCGCGCACCGCCCGATGGTCCGGGCCGGGTCCTGCGGCGACGGGTGGTCGTACGCCACCCAGGAGGGCGGTGACGCCCAGTTCGGCCGTGCCGAGGTGATGGGACGGCTGTCCCGCGGCACCCGGGTGGTGCGGCTGGCGAAGGAGGGCCCCGAGGTGCGGGTGACCGTGGTGGAGGACGGCACGGAGCTTCCGGAGGCGGGCCACCGGGTCATGTCGCCGCGCGAGGACTACGTGACCGGTCCCGACGGAGAGCAGTGGGAGCGGATCGGCGTCGATCCCTGGCCCGGCTCGACCGCCGCTTACACTCAGCTGCTGGCCGCCCTGACGGCGGATCACGGCATCAGCTGGGACCCGGCGGACGACGCGTCGGCACCGCTGGCCAGTGCGCTGCTGCTGCCGGTCCTCGACGAACTCCCGGAACCGCGGCACCAGATCACCTTCGTCCGCGACTTCGACCTCGGCACCCTGGTGCAGCGGACCGCGCCGGAGCGGCTGCGCTCCGCCGTGGCGGCGCAGCTCGCCCGGCTGGCGGCGGAGACCGGAACCGACGGCTACCCGGAGATCGTCCGGGCGTTGGCGCAGGCCGGTCGGGGCGAGCCGGTGGACCTGGCGGCCGACGGAGCCCTCGACCTGCGGATGCGGACCATCCGGGCCGAGACCCGGGCCGTCCGCGGACTGCTCGACGCGGCCCGCCACCAGCAGGAGCCGGCGCCCGTCACCGAGGCCGACTTCGCGGCGTGGCACGGACGGGACGCGGCGGCCGGGGCCCTGCGCCGGTTCCTGCTGCTGCCGCTGCCCGCGGCGGCGGAGACGGTCCTGAACCTGCGCCTGTCCGTGCGCTGGCGCGACGAGCTGGCGGCGGACCTGTCCCGCTGATCGCGCAGCGGCCCGACAGCGAGGGTGAGCACTGCTGCTCGGCGAACCGGACTACCGGGCGTCGCGCCGTCGCCGGCGTGCGCGCTCGAACTCGGCGACGTCCGACATCCAGGGGCCGTAGGGATCGAGTGCGGCGCAACCACCGCGGACGAAGGTGCTCACCAGCTTCCGGTACCCGCTCATACCGTCGACCAGGCCGTACTCCACCCGGTACTGCGGCTCCGCTCCGCCACTGCCCTTGCGCAGCGTCGTGATCCGGGCGACCGAGTCGGCGTAGAAGTGGACCTGGATCCCTTCGCCCATCTCCTCGTCCTCGATGGTGAACACTTCGTTGTCCCGGGCCGAGCGGTCGCCGACGAACTCCCAGAACTCCGCGACGGCGGTGCGGGGACCGTCCTGCCGCCACTTCTGCTCGGCGCCCTTGTCGTCGGTGAAGGTCAGGGCCGTCTTCCTGGCGGCGCCCTGACCGGTGTCCTCCTCCTCGTCCTCCACAGGGGTGTTCCTGGAGCGGGCGGCGGCCTCCGAGCACATCAGGGAACTCAGCGTGCGCACCGCGTCCTCGGCGAGCCCGGGGTGTGCACGGCGCACGGCCGCTTCGACCCTCGTCTCCATCCGTTCCCAGTCGCGCTTGTCCGTGGCGCGTTTTCCGCGGCGCGGATCGCGGCCGATCCGCAGGCCTGCGCACGCCTGCTCCGCAACGCCGACCACCCGCATGACCTCGGGCAGGAGTGCGGGGTCGACGGCACCGGGTATCCGTCCCGGGACGGTGGCGCCGTGCAGGTACTGGCCCGTGTACTTCAGGATCGCGGTGTCGAGCGGACCGAGTACGACTCCGCGCGCGGCCCGACGGCGGGTCACCTGGTACGTCGCGGCCCGTTTCCCGTCCGGCGTCTCGGTGGCCGCGCGCATCGCCGCGCACACCTGCCCGCGCTCGAGCAGGCCGATGTCGGCCCCGTGGGAGACGAGTCGGCCCGTCTCCCACGGGATGCGCCGGAAGAGCGCGTCGACGTCCGCGGGTTCGGCCAGGAGGATCGGGTCCAGGAGCGCGACGGCGGCGTTCTGGTCGAGCCCGCCCCGGGTTCCGGCGGCCTCGCACAGCGGGAGGACCGCGCTCCACAGCAACAGGTGCCGGGCCAGGTCCTGCTGGATCACCACGAGATGGGCTGCGCCGATCGGGAACGAGAACGTGCGGGGTTCGTGGTTGGCGTCGGCCCCGGCGCCGAGCGTCAGCTTCAGCTCGCCGTCCTCGCGGACCACCTGCGGGATCCAGCCGCTCGTACGTGTGTAAACGATGTCTCTCATGGCCTCACTCATCCCCGGAACGGTAGCGGCCGACCGCACGGTGCCGTCGCGGCCCCACCCGGGACCGGCTGTTTCACGCCCATCGTGCGGAGGCGGCGTCGAGGCGTGCGTCGGTGCGCACCCAGACCTCGCCCCCGGCGGCGCCGGCCGGCGCGTCGACCCGTTCGAGACCGAGGAACCCGATCAGCCGGAGCAGTTCGGCCCGTTCGGCGCGGTCGTCCTCGGCACCGTGCGAGTCGAAGAAGACGTAGTACTGGTCGCTCGGGTCGACGTAGCCCGAGTTCGCCCAGATCCGGGCGACTGCCTCGATCGCGGCCGCTTCCGTGGTGATCGCGGCGGCGCTGGCGGCACCGCGGACCTCGGGTGACGCGTCGAGGTCGGCCAGGTCGCCGAACCACTGGCCGAAGTGGTCGTTGCCGTCACCGACGGCGAAGACGAACTGTTTCGGGCCGGGGCGGTAGGGGCGGGCCATGCGCATCCTTCGTTCACCTGGGACGGGTCCGCCAGGGCAGCCGGACCGGATGCGGATGAACCTACCGATCGTCGCCGACAGACGGCCGGGAGAACCGGCGGGTCCGGCCAGTGGCCGGCCCGGTGAGTCTGCTGCTCCTGCCCGTCCGGGAGGAATCCGGCACGGAATCGGTCCCGCAGTAGGGGCGGTTCGGCAGTCGTGTGCGGAGGACCGTCGGTGACAACGGACGGATCCTCAATTCACCGGGTACTGAATCCCCTTGACCCCCAGTTGACCTGCGCTTTGTCGATCCGGAGGCGGTCCGGCGGTGACCGCGCGGCAGAGGTTGACGGCGACCTGGCATAGGTCTATACCAGTGGTCAGTCACGTCAACTTCGGCTTGGTATCAGACCGTTGGCCCGGGAGCGCTCCCCCACCGTCAGTTCCGCGCGCCCGGGCCGCCGTCCTCGCCGCCTCCTGGAGAGGTTCCCGATGGAACGCGCACTTCCCCCTCACACCCCCGCCCCGGCACCGGCGTCCCGGCGCAGTCCGCGCCGCGCCGTCGCGGTCGCACTGTCCGTGTTCGGCCTGCTGGCCGGAACGGTCGCCGCCGTCACCGCCTCCGGTCCGGCGAACGCCGCCGCCGGGATCGGATCCAACTGGTACGCCTCCGCGCCGTACCTGATGCCCGAGGACAACAGCCCGCCGAACGCCGCCGCGGTGATGGACGCGACCGGCCAGAAGGCGTTCCAGCTGGCCTTCATCCTTGCCCAGGGCAGCAGTTGCAGCCCGGCCTGGGGCGGGACCTCCCCGATCGACTCGGACACCACCATGCCGTCCGTGATCCAGACCATCCGCAACAAGGGCGGCGACGTCTCGGTGTCGGTGGGCGGCTACGGCGGCACCAAGCTCGGCCAGACCTGCGGCACCCCGGAGGCGACCGCCGCCGCGTACCAGAAGGTCGTGTCCAAGTACGGCCTCAAGGCGATCGACTTCGACCTCGAGGAGCCCGAGTACGAGAACACCGCCGCGATCCACAACGAGATCGGCGCGGCCCGGATCCTGCAGCAGAACAACCCGGGGATCTACATCTCCATCACGACCGCGGGCACCAACGCCGGCACCGGCTGGTTCGGCACCCAGATGCTGCTGGAGGCGAAGTCCCAGGGCTTCACCCCCGACAACTACTCGATCATGCCGTTCGACGGCGGCTTCAACGGTGCGGCGGCGCAGACCGACGCGCTGGTGAAGTTCAACGGCATCCTGCAGAGCACCTTCGGCTGGAACGAGGCCACCGCGTACGCCCACGAGGGCGTCTCGCTGATGAACGGCCGCACCGATGCCGCCGAGTACTTCCGGCAGGCCGACTTCCAGACCGTGCTGGACTTCGCGACCTCGCACAGGATGGCCCGCTACACCTACTGGTCCGTCAACCGCGACCGCCAGTGCGCCGGCACCGTGGACCCGGGCCTGTCCGGTTCCTGCTCCAGCGTGGTGCAGAACGACTGGGACTTCACCAAGTTCACGGTGAAGTTCGCCGGGGCGACCCCGCCCACCAGCACCCCCAGCGCCACGCCCAGCAACAGCACCAGCCCGAGCCCGAGCCCGTCCGGCGGCACCTGCTCGGCCGCGCCGAGCTGGAGCGCGACCACCACCTACGCCACCGCGGGCACCAAGGTCTCCTGGAAGGGCCACTACTGGACCAACAAGTGGTGGACCCTGAACGAGGACCCGAGCCTCAGCGGCCAGTGGGGGGTCTGGGCCGACAACGGCGCCTGCTGAACCCGGCCGGATGCGGGTCGCACCGCCGCGGAGCTCGCGCTCCCGGCGGTGCGGCCCGTCCGTCGGCAACGGTGCGTGCGGAGCGGCGTCAGATCAGTTGGGTGTTGGGCTCCAGCCCGCACAGCACCCGGCCGTAGAGCTCCAGGTTGGTGTTCGGGTGCAGCACCCCGTGCAGGTTGACCGTCTGGATGTCCCGTTCGATCCGCTGCATCGGCTGGTCCGAGTAGATGGAGGAGCCGCCGCTGGCGGTGTTGAGGAGGTCGACGGCCTCCTTGCCCAGCAGGCAGGACGCGCCCATGTCCATCCGCGCGACGGCCCGCTCCTCCAGGCTCCAGGCCTCGCCCGCCCGGGACTTGCCGTCCACCCGCCCGGCTGCGCGCCGGACGTGGAACTCGGCCTCGTCGATCCTCATCCTCGCCTCGGCCACCTGGAGGTGGGTGATCGGCGCCTCGCTCTGGCGCTCGTAGTGGGTGTAGCTGATCCTCCGTTCCGGCAGCCGCTCCAGGAAGACCTCCAGCGCGGCCCGGGCCAGGCCGAGCGGGACGGCGGCGGCACCGGCGGCCGTGATCGGCGAGAACGGGATCCGCCACATCGGCGCGGCGGCGTTCAGCTTCGAGCGGTGCCTGTTCTCGGCCAGCACCGGGATCAGCGGCAGCACCCGGGCCCCGGGCACGAACAGGTCCCGGACCACCGTCGTCACGCTGCCCGTTCCGCGCAGTCCGGAGGTGTACCAGTCGTCGACGACCGTCAGGTCGGTCAGCGGGACGGCGACCATGACGGGGGCGTGGCCGCCGTCCTCGGTGGCCAGCAGGGCGGAGTGGATGAACCACCGGCTGTGCAGGGCGCCGGTGCTGAACGCCCACTTGCCGTTGAGGACCACACCGCCGTCGGTCGGGACGGCGATCCCGTTCGGGCTGACGCTGCTGCCGACCAGGGCGTCCGGGTCGGCGAAGATCTCGTCCTGCACCTCGTCCGGGAACAGGCCGACCAGCCAGGAGCCGATCGTCAGCGTGCTGGCGGTCCACCCCACCGAGCCGTCCCCGCGCGCGAGTTCGGCGATCACCTCGCACACGGTGCGGACGTCGGACTCGTATCCCCCGTAGCGCTTCGGCACCCGCAGCCGGAACAGGCCGGCGTCGACGAGCCCCTGCAGCACCTCGTCGTGCAGCAGCCGGTTCTCCTCCTGCCACGCGGCGCGCGTGCGGATCAGGCCGACCAGGTCCGTGGCCCGGCCGACCAGCTCGGCCCGCTGCGCTTGCGTTTCGGCGGTCGTCATCTGTGCCCCTCGGTCAAATGGAAAGGACCGTGCAAAAGCGGAACGTCCCTACGTCAACAACACTGCCACAGCGGGCTTTCGAGATCTTCTTCCAAATTGTTCGGTTCCGAAAAGAAGGCAACTCCGGAGAAAGATCCGGCCGCCGCCCGGGAAATAGTGGCTTGCGCATCCCGGACGAAAGGCAGAGCAGACATGCGAGCTTTCCGCATCGAAATTCCGCAGGCCGATCTGGACGACCTCAACCGCAGGCTGGAGCACATCCGTTGGCCTGACGAGGTACCAGGGGCTGGTTGGGCACGTGGTGTTCCGGTGGACTACCTCAAGGAGTTGGCGCAGTACTGGCGCACGGAGTTCGACTGGCGGGCGATGGAGTCCCGGCTGAACGAACTCCCGCAGTTCACCACCGAGATCGACGGCGCGAACGTCCACTTCGTGCACGTCACCTCACCCGAGCCGGATGCCACACCGCTGCTGATCACGCACGGCTGGCCCGGCTCGTTCGTGGAATTCCTGGACGTCATCGGCCCGTTGACGGACCCGCGCGCACACGGCGGCGACCCGGCGGACGCGTTCCACGTGATCATCCCGACCCTGCCCGGCTTCGGGTTCTCCGGCCCGACCGGCGCGGCCGGCTGGGACGTGGGCCGGATCGCCCGGGCCTGGCAGGAGCTGATGGCCCGGCTCGGGTACGACCGGTACCTGGCCCAGGGCTCCGACCTCGGCCTGCTGGTGTCGTTGGAACTGGGCCAGATCGACCCCGAGCACGTGGCCGGCGTGCACCTGAACATGCTGGTGACGTTCCCGCCCGAGGACCCGGCCGAGCTGGGCGAGCTCACCGAGCAGGACGTGCAGCGCCTGGGCCAGCTGATGCGCTTCGACCAGGAGCTGTCCGGGCACCTGAAGCTCCAGGCCACCCGGCCGCAGACCGTCGCGTACGCCCTGACCGACTCACCGGTGGGGCAACTGGCCTGGCTGGTGGAGAAGTTCAAGGAGTGGACCGACTCCGAGTCGGTGCCCGAGGACGCCGTCGACCGCGACCGGATGCTGGCGATCGTCACCATCTACTGGCTCACCGCCACGGCCGGCTCCTCGGCCCAGCTGTACTACGAGTCCGCCGACCGCACCGCCCAGAACCCGGCCGCCGGCTGGGCCGGTCCCTGGCCGCTGACCATGCCGGCCGGCGTCGCGGTGTTCCCGCACGACATGGCGCCGCCGATCCGCCGGTTCGCCGAGAAGGTGCTGCCGACGCTCAGCCACTGGACCGAGTTCGACCGGGGCGGCCACTTCGCCGCGCTGGAGCAGCCGGATCTGTACGTGCAGGACGTCCAGGCGTTCAACCGGTCCCTGGACAAGCGCTGACACTTCCCCGGCACCGAACCCGTCGCGGACACCAGGGTTGACGAACGTTGCGGGAACCGTCGTTGTTCACGTCGGCCGCCCGGCCCAGGCTGGGCGGCATGAACATCACGTCCACCACCGTGGCATTGGCGGTCGGCGACCCGGCCGCCTCCAGCCGCTTCTTCACCGAGTACCTCGGGTTCAGGGAGCTCATCCGTACGGACGCCCTGATCCAGCTCGAACGGGACGCCGCCGCCGACGGCCGGAGATCCTCCGCTTCGCCGGACTGCCGCCCGCGTCATGGGCGGCACCGGCGCGGGGTCGCGGAGCACCCCCGCCCCGGTTGTGATTCACGTCACTGTCGGCGACTCGGTGCAGCACCCGGCCCCGTTTCGCCGTCTTGAGGGCAGTGATCGAGACGGGACGAGGAGAGGAGGTCGGCGGGTGAAATTTCGCAGGAGCGGTCCGGGCAACGGATTCGCGGAGTTCGTCGCACAGCGGTCGGGAGCGTTGTTCCGCACCGCGTACGCACTGACCGGTGACGTGCATACGGCTGAGGATCTGGTGCAGGAGGCGCTGGAGCGGGCATGCCGGCAGTGGCGGAGGGTCGCGGTGGCGGACTCGCCGGAGGCGTACGTACGCAAGGTGCTGGTGAACCTGGCCAACGACCGCTGGCGGCGGCTGTCCCGCCGGGGTGAGCGCGTCGGCCTGTCGGGGGTGCCCGAAGCAGCCGACCCCCGGGACCGGTTCGGCCACGTGGATCTGCGCGCGGAACTGATCGCGGCGCTGCTGGGGCTGCCGATGGGCATGCGCAGCGTGGTGGTCCTGTACTACCTGCACGATCTGGACACCCGGCAGATTGCCGATGTCCTGGACATCTCTTCGAGTGCGGTGAGGTCGCAGCTCGCCCGCGGCCTGGCCAAGCTGCGCGATTCCGTACCGGGCGCCCGGGCGCCGCACACGCCGTCTGCCGCTTTCGGAGGTACGAAGTGAGGAATACGTCGTCCGGACCGGCTCCGTTCGAGCCGGGCCTGGAAGCCGAGCTGCGTGCTGCATTGACCTCCTTCGCCGACGGGCCTACCGCGCCGGTCGTGGAGGCGGCCGCGATCGAGCGATCCGTCAGCCGCAGCCGCACTCGCCGGATGATCCTCGGCACTGCCGTGACGTGCTGCGCGATGGCGTGCGCCACGGTGGGGTTCGTCGCCCTGAAGCCCGTGGCGCCCGCGCCCGGCGCCTCCCCAGCCCTGTCCCCGCCGGTGAGCGCGGCGTGCGCCCCGCTCGCCACCGGTACCCCTCAGAGCGGAAGCGCCAACGCGACTCCGGCACAGGAACGGACCGCGGGAGCGGGCATCACGCTGCCGGACCTGACCGGGATGCCGGCAGAACAGGCCGAACGCCTGCTGCGCGGACTCGGACTGGGCTGCACGATCATGCGGCACACAGACTGGAACACCCCCGCCGGCCAGGTGATGAGCACTCATCCTCGGGGCGGCGCGGAACCGGTGGCACCGGGCTCGTCCGTCCTCCTGCACGTCTCGACCGGCAAACCCGGCGGAACATGAGCAACCAGGCCCTTCGGCCTGCCCACCGGCGACGGCTCCGTGCGGGCCGGGCGGCCCGACCCGTCAGATGAGCCGGTCGTGCTGCCGGCCGGCGGTGGTGCGCACGCGGGCGGCGAACTCCTCGCGGCTGCGGTTCTGCTGCTGCTCGGCGCGCAGGTCGGCCCCCTCGTCGTCGGCTCCGTCGTCGAGGGGTTCGGCGTGCTCGTCGTGCAGCAGCCAGCAGCCGTGGATGCCGGCCAGCAGGTCCTCCAGCAGGTCGCGGGCCGGGCGCTTGGGGTCGAGCGGGGTCAGGCGCAGGCCGCCGAGCTCCGCGTCCTCGTCGTCGTCGGTGTACTCGGCGAGGATCTCCTCGGCCTCGTCGAGCTGTTCGCGGAAGGCCCCCGGGTCGGGCAGCACGCCGTCGGCCACCCGCATGGCGTGCCGCACCAGCCCGGTGACCACGTCGTACGGCGAGGCGCCGGACTCCAGGAGTTCGAGCACGAGGGTCGGCGTCTCGTGCGGGAGGCTCTCGATGTTGTCCGCCTCCAGGACCACCGAGGTGACCACGTGCCCCGACGTCTCCGCGACGGTCTCCGCCGCGGCGTACAGCCAGTGCGCCGCAGCCACCGCTGCCGCAGTGGGGTCGACGTCGGAGAACAGCGCGCGCGGCCCGAACGGGTCCTGCTGCAACAGGCGGTCGGCCTCGGCGACCTGCACCGGGGAGGCGTCCTCGCGGCTGAGCAGCACGGCCTGCTGCGCCCGCCCGGAGAGGTCGCCGAGCTCGGCGCTCTCGACCGAGGCCAGCTCGGTGGCCACCTCGGTCTGCACGGCCTCGCTCAACTCCGGTACGGCCAGGGCCAGCAGCGCGCGGCCGAGCCGGTTCGCGGACTCCACCAGCGGGCTGTACGAGACCTCGATCGAGCCGCCCCGGGGGAGGTGCGGCTCGGCCACCGCCCGGGCGATCTCGCCGAAGGCCTTGCGTTCGTGCTCCCGGCGCCAGCCCTCGCTGTCGGGTTCGAGCGAGTCGACCGCGCCGGCCGGGTGGGTGTAGGTGCCCCAGGCCGCCTTGGACAGCTGGGTGAGGGTGACGGCGACGCGGGACAGGGCCCCGATGTCGGTGCCGGACGGGACGGCGGCGATCCGTGCAGCCAGATCGCCCTCCCCACTCCCCCAGGTCGCGATGAGTTCGTAGCGGACGGGGTCGACGCAGTACCGGGTCATGACGGACCACCTCCAGGCTCTGCACCGTCATACCACCTGTCGCGGTGGCCACAGGGCCGAACTGCCACTCACCACGGCAACCCGGAAAAGAAACCTCCTCAACGGCGCGGAACGCCCGCAGGCTAGGATCCGGCCCGATGGCGATGCCGAGTCCGTGGGGGTTCTCACCGTGTCCGAATCCATGACCCACCGTCTGTTCTCCTACGGAACGCTCCAGTTGGAGCAGGTGCAGCGGGACCGGTTCGGCCGGCTGCTGACCGGGCGTCCGGACGCACTGCCGGGCTTCCGGCTGTCCTGGGTGGAGGTCACCGACCCCGCCGTCATCGCCAGCAGCGGCACCGACCGCCACCCGCTGGTCCTGCCCTCGGCCGACACCCGGGACGCCGTCGACGGCACGGTCTTCGAGCTCACCGACGCCGACCTGGCCGCGGCCGACGACTACGAGGTGGACGACTACGCCCGCTCCGAGGTCCGGCTCGCCTCGGGCACCACCGCCTGGGTCTACCTCGCGGCGGATCCCGAAGCGGCCACCGGCAGCCGAGACTGAAACCCGACCGCGGAGGAGGATCGATGCGTTCGTTCGATCGGGGACGCCGGCTGCTGGTCGCGGCGCTCGCCGGTGCCCTGACGCTGCCCGTGCTGGCCGCCTGCACCCCGGCCGAGACCCGGCTCGTCGGGGTCCGGATGGAGCAGGGAAGCCTGGTCATCGAACCGGCCCGGTGTCCGGACGAGCAGGTGGCGGACCTGTCCGTCGTCACCGAGGCCGACGGGAAACTGGAGAGCTGGGTCGCGCTGCCCCGGACTCCGACGGCGCAGGCCGACCCGGCGAAACCGGCGGAGCTCGGCCCGGACTGGGCGTCGAGCGGGGACTTGCCGGGCGCGCCCCGGACCGGCGCGACGTACCGGATCGGGGTCTCGGTCAGCCGCGACGGCCTGCTCGATCCCGGCAAGGTCAGGGTCGACGGTGCCACCCTGCTCGGCCTCGGGCCGGACCAGGTCGTGGTCGGCCACGGCACGTCGGGGTCGGAGGTCGTCTCCGTGGCCGACTTCCGGAAACAGGTCGCCGCCCACTGCGCCTGACCCGCTCGGCGCCGGGCCGGCGGGCCCGGCCGGGAACGACGGCCACCCCCGGGTGGGGCCGGGGGTGGCGGCCGGCTGATGCCCGGCTTCGGGGGTACGGCCGGTTGGCCGAGGGCGGGCATCGAGCAGGCTCAGGTACGTTCGGCCTTGGGGGCGGTGGTGAAGAGGTGGCCGTACCCGGTGATGCCGTGGGCGGTGTCGGCGGCACCGGCCAGGTGGAGGGCGTGCCAGAGGATCACCTGGTTGGCGGTGACGACGTGGAGGCCGAGCTCGTCCTCCAGGGTCTGGACGGTGCCCACGGCCCGGATGCCGTTGCCTGCCACCAGGACGGCGTCGGGCCGATGCGCGGCGACCGTGCCGCGGATCCACGCCGACAGGTTCTCCGGTGTGATCGCCTTCTGGTTCGAGGGCAGTCCGCAAGGGCCGTGGTGCACCACCTGGTAGCCGAACTCGCGGAAGTAGTCCGCACCTTGGCCCGACAGCAGGTCGTCGAACCAGGGCGGGTTCACCACCGCGATCCGGTCCGCGCCCAGGGCGTCGAACGCGGCCCGGGCGGCCCGGGTCGTGCCGGTGATCGGCAGCCCGCGGGTGACCGGCCGCAGCCGCTCGTACAGCTCCTGCTCGCCGCGGGCCTTCAGGGCGTAGCTGGAGGAGGTGAAGCCGAGCGCGAGCGCGTGCAGCGGCGCGGCGGCCAGCAGCTCCACGGCCTGGTCCAGGTAGGGGGGTTGGACGAAGGCCAGGATCGGGTCGTGCGGGATCTTCTCGTCCATCTCGCCGCCCGCCCGCATCGCCGCGAAGTGGATCCGGGAGGCGTGCACGGACACGGAGGCGGGGGCGACGGCCTGCAGCTCCGCCTCCGGGCCGACGTCGGCGTGCGGTACGACGACGCCGATCCGGGTCGAGGCGTCCCAGCCGTCGAGCGGTGCGGGGGTGCCGGTCATGGCGCGCTCCTTACCGGGTGAGGGTGGACTCGTCGGCGAGCCGGCCGCCGCCGACGGTGCCGGTCCCGTCGGCGTCGAGGAACCTGGGGTGGCGGCCGCGCATCGACTCCAGGACGAAGTCGTAGGGGACGTCGTCGAAGCTGCCGTGGTCGGTGAGGAACTCCATCGAGCCGCCGCCCTCCCCGAACGGGTGGTGCAGGCTGTCGCTCAGACCGTCGAACTCCAGCGCCTGCATGCCGTACATCCGGCAGAGCAGCTTGTTGAACACCGGTGTGGCCTTGACCCACTTGCCGTCCAGGTGGACCTGGGTGAGCGCGTGGAAGAACACGTCGCCGCCGATGTGCTCCAGCAGCCGGGGCGAGGCGAGGTGGTTGCGCACGTCGCCGTAGACCAGCCGGGAGGGGATGCCCAGGGCGCGTACGGCGGCCGCGTACAGGGCCGACTTGTGCAGGCAGAACCCGGACTTGGTGGCGGCGGTGTGCGAGGCCCGGAGTCCGTCGCGGGAGAGCGGGGCGCCGTAGACCTCGTAGAAGACGCCGTCGCGGACGGCGTAGTACAACTCGACCGCGTTGGTCCGCCGGTCGGCGGAACGGTCCTTGACGGCGTGGTCGATGAAGTCCTGCACCGCGTCGGTCTCGTAGTCGAGGAAGGCCGTCGGTCGGGTGAGATGGTCCAACTGCTCGGTCATCAGTGCTTCCTGTCGGTCGGTCGGATGGCGGGTCAGAGCCCGAGGAGGGTGGCGATGCGGTTGCGCTGGATCTCGGAGGTGCCGGAGTAGATCGTCCCGGCGACCGAGTTGCGGAGGTCGCGCTCGATCCCGTACTCGGTGAGCACGCCGCGGCCGCCGTGGATCTGCACCGCGTCGAGCGCGGTCTGCAGGTTGGCCTCGGAGACGATGGTCTTGGTGGCCGCGAGGTCGAGTGCGGCGTCCTCGTTCCGCTCGACCTTGGCGCCGGTGTCGGTGAGCCACTTGCGGGCCGTCTCCACCCGCATCTTCATGTCCGCGATCCGGTGCGAGACGCCCTGGTAGCTGCCGATCGCCTGGCCGAACTGGCGCCGCTCCCGGGCGAAGGCGATGGTCTGCTCCAGCCGGCGGGTCATCTCGCCCAGGGTGATGGAGAAGCCGAACAGGACCTCACGCTTCATCACGTGGTCCAGCACCAGGAAACCGGCGCCCTCCTGCCCGACCCGCTGGGCCACCGGGACGCGCAGTCCGTCGAAGGCGAGCGTGCCGATCGGACTGGTGCGCAGGCCGATCTTGTCCATCGCGGGGCCGACGGTCAGGCCGGGGGTGCCGGCCTCGACCAGCAGGGTGGTGAGGCCGAACGGGCCGGGCCTGCCGGTCCGGACGTAGAGCAGGAACAGGTCCGCGACGGGGGCGTTGGTGATGAACATCTTGTCGCCGTCGACCACGTAGTGGTCCCCGTCGCGGCGGGCGGCGGTGGCCAGGTTCAGCGCGTCGGAACCGCCGGACCGCTCGGTGATCGCGTGGGCGGTGATCGACTCGCCGGACATGATCCCCGGCAGGTACCGCTCCTTCTGCTGCTGATTCCCGAACCGCTGCAGTGGTACGCCCACGGACACGATCTGGGTCGAGGCGGAGAAGGAGAGGCCGGCGTCGTTCGACGTGTGGCCGAGCCCCTCCAGCGCCCGCATCGTCTCGGTCAGGCTGCGGCCGGCGCCGCCGAACTCCGGATCGAAGTGGGTGCGCAGCAGTCCGGTCTCCCGCAGGGCCTTCCACTTGTCGTGCGGGAAGGCGCCCGCCGCGTCCAACTCGCGGGTCTCGGCGTTGAGTCGGTCGGCCCACGGGGCGGTGAGGTGGAAGAGGTCTTCGGTCACGGCAGGTCCTCGGGGTCGGTGGCGGAGGCACCACGCCGGGCCGGGGCCCGGCCCGGCCCGGCGTGGTGCCCGGTCCGGTCAGTACTGGGAGAAGCCGTCCTCGGACAGCACGTGCTTCTCGTTGCCGACGATCGGCGGGTTGAAGATCGACACCAGCAGCAGGTCCTCGTCGTCGGAGGCGACCAGGTAGTGCGGGTCGTGCTCGTTGAGGACGTAGATGGTGCCCTTGGTGATCTTGTGGCGGGTGCCGTCCTTCTCCACGACCTCGCCCGAGCCGCCGACGCAGTAGCAGGCCTCCAGGTGGTTGCGGTACTGCAGGGCACTCGACGTGCCCTTCCGCACCAGGGTGTCCGCGACGGCGAAGCCCATGCCGTCGGCCTTGGTCAGTAGCCGGTAGCTCAGACCGTTGCCCCACTCGACCGGGGCGACATCATCGAGGCTGCGAACGAACATCTCTCTGGTTCTCCTTCTGAATCAGGTTGGTGGTGCAGGGTGGTGGTGCGGATCGGGGGCGGGTCAGACCGCGGCCGGCCGGTGGTCCTCGACCAGGGCCACGATCGCGTCGACGGTGCGGAAGTTGTCCGGCCCGAACTCGATCTCGTCGACCGGGAGTTGATAGACATGGGTGACGTGCGAGAGGAGTCTCACCAGGCCGAGACTGTCGATGACGCCGGAGTCGATCAGGTCGTAGTCACCGGTCAGGTCCGCGGTGTCCTCCCCGGCCAGGAACTCGGCCGCGACGTAGGCGCGGATCTCGCCGGCGATGTCGGTACTGCTCATGCGTCGCTCTCCTTCAGGCAGTTCTGCTTGATCAGGTTGCGGTCGGGCTTGCCGGTCGAGGTGCGGGGCAGGGAGACCGCGGTCAGGTGCACCGATCCCGGGATGGCGTGCCGCGGCAGGTGCCGGCCCAGGTGGGTGCGGAGCCGGAGGCTGGTGAGGCCGCTGCCCGGGCGGCTGGTGACCTGGGCGTGCAGGCGGACGCCCGCCTGCGGGTCGGGCAGCGACACCACCACGGCCTCGGTGACGTCCGGGTGGGCCGCGATCACGTTCTCCACCTCCTGCAGGTTGGTGCGCACGCCCCTGACCTTCACGTGCCAGTCCGCGCGCCCCTCCAGGTGGTGCAGGCCCTCGGCGGTGCGGGTGACGATGTCGCCGGTGCGGTAGAAGATCCGGTCCCCGACCTGGGTGAACACCGCGTCGTTCAGGTCCCGGCGCAGGTATCCGGTGGTCTGGAACGGTGTGGAGACCAGGAGTTCGCCAGTGCCGGCCGAGGCGAGCGGCACGCCGTCGGCGTCCAGCACCAGGGCCTCGGTGCCGCGGATCGGACGGCCGATGGGCAGCGGCCCGCCCAGGTCGGGGTCGACCCGGTGGATGAACGAGTCGTTGGTCTCCGTGCAGCCGAACACGTTGTGGAAGGCGGCCCGGGGGAAGGCCGGGGCGACCCGGCCCAGCAGCTCGCCCGGCATCTGCTCACCAGTGAAGACGACGTGGCGCACCGTGCCGAACGAGTCGCCGTGCTCCAGCAGCAGCCGGTACATCATCGGCACGCCCTGGACGAAGGTGACCCGGTGCCGGGCCGCCAGCCCGGCCAGGTGCGCCGCGTCGGTGGCCCGCTGACGGTCCACCAGGACCACGGCGGCACCGAGCCGGAGGAAGGTCCAGACGTCGAGCAGTGCCAGGTCGAAGTTGAGGGGTGCGTAGGACAGGGCGGTGTCGCGGTCGGACAGGCCGAACTCCTCGGTGGCCCAGTCCGCGAAGGCGTCGAACCCGGCGGCCTCGATCGGCACGATCTTGGGGGTGCCGGTCGAGCCCGAGGTGGTCAGCAGCAGCCCGGTCCGGCCCGGGTCCGGCGTCGTGAACCCGTCGGCCGCGCCGTCCTCCGGCCGCACCGGCACGGCGGTGATCCCGCCGTCCTCGGTCGCGGTGAGCAGGTGGGAGACGCGGGCCTGCCCGGCCAGCCGGTCGAGCGCGGCACTGCCCAGGTCGGGTGAGGGGGCGAGTGCGGTGTGACCCTCCTGGAGCACGGCCAGCAGCAGGGCCACGGTCCCCGGCGTCTTGTGCGCCGGGACGCAGACGGTGCTGCCCGCCGGGAGGTCGAGCCGGGTGAGCCCCGTGCGCAGACGCCGGGTCAGGTCGCACAGGCGGCCGTAGCTGACGGCCTCGTCGTTGTAGTGGAGCGCGATGCGATGGGGATGGCTGTCGCCGTGGGCGGCGACGGTTTCGGCCAAGCGGGACGATGGCACGGGGGATTCCTCGCGTCGGTTCAGCCGTCGGCGATCGGTGCCGTCCGACTGTTCGAATCGTGCGCTGTCGGACTTGAAGGTACCCGGGCAAGTACATGCTTGGTCAAGCATCTACTTGCCGAAGTGGGTGTGACCCAGACCACTTAAGTTGCATGTTCAAGCAAAAAAATGCCCCGAACGCTGAGTGCGTTCGGGGCGGGGAAGTACGGGTGGAGCAGGGCCCGACCAGGGCTGACCCGGGGTCAGACCCGGGCTGCGCGCAGGGCCTGGACGGTGGGACCGATCTCGGGGTCGGCGGTGAAAGCGTTCAGCGCGGACGAGAGCACTTCCGCATAGGTGGCACGGGCGTCCTGGTAGCGCCGGCGGCCCTCGTCGGTGATGACCGCGTAGACACCGCGCTTGTCCGACGGACACAGGTCCTTGAGGGCGAAGCCGGCCGCCTCCAACCGCCCCACCAGGCGGGTCACCGAGGACTGCCCCAGGCCGACCCGGTCGGCCAGGTCCTGCATCCGCAACTCGCTGGTGGCGGAGCGGTCCAGGTGCTCCAGCGAGCGGTACTCCGACAACCCGATCCCGTGCCGGCGCTGCAGCGCCAGGGCCAGCTCGCGTTCGACGTGGGCGTGCAGCGTGAGCACCCGGTTCCATGCAGCGTGGTCGGACGTGCGCAGGGGGGCATGTGGTGCGTTCGCCACAGCGCCTCCTCTCTGGTTGCCGTTTCACCGCAATGATACATGCACGTGCAAGTTTCCGACAGTCCCGACATCCCGGGACCCAGCAGCCCCTCCCGTCCCTGGGCGGCGGAAGCACCCCCGGCGGAGTTGACGAAGTGCGGACCGGACTGCCTTTCGGCGGCGGAATACATTGCTCCAACTTCGGCGCGGGTGCAGTCTGCGGAAAGGACCGCGCATCCGGGGGTCATGGAGAGGGACGGAAATGAGGGAATGGGACTCCGTTAGCGAGTTCACCGATCAGCTCTTCGCCCACCTGCGCCGGGCCGAACAGCGCCGGTGGGCGCACGCATATGTACGCGGCCTGCTCAGCACCCCCGGCAAGAAGTCCATCCGCCGGCTGGCCGCGCTGGCGAGCGACTCCCCCACGGCCCCCCAGGCGCTGCACCAGTTCATCAACGAGAGCCCCTGGGAGTGGGACCCGGTCTGCGACCAGCTGCGGCAGTGGGCCGCGGACCGGGTCCGGCCCCGGGCCTGGACCGTTGCCCCCGTGGTCCTGCCCAAGCGCGGGGACAAGTCCTGCGGCGTGCACCGCCGTTTCATCCCGCACACCGGACGCACCGTCAACTGCCAGCTCGGAATTGCCGTCTTCATGTCGACCGACGCGGGAGAATTCCCGGTCGGCTGGCGCCTGTTCGTCCCTGAGCAGTGGACCCGCGGACCGCTGCGCGAACAGGCCAGAATTCCGCAGGCGCGCGTCCATTCGACCGAACTGGAAATTCTCCACCTGATCGACTCCATGGTGCGGAACTCCCCGCACCTGTCCGTCCCGGTGGTCGCCGACCTCGACGGATATATGGACTCGCGCCGGCTCATCGACGGTCTCGCCGGACAGGGCCGCGATTTCCTGGTCGCGATCCCCGACGGGTTTCCGCTCGCCCCGCTCAACTTCCGCGCCGGCATTCCCCGGACCCCGGTGGCGGCGGTGACCCTGCTCCCGGACGAGCACGCTCCCGAGGCCCGCCCCGCCCCGAGGAGACCGGGCGCCTCCCCGAGACCCGGCCGACCGGCCGCCCAGGACCGGCTGGTCCAACTGCCCGGCGCCGCACCGGGCGACCAACGGCCCCGGCCGCTGCGCCTGTTCGCCCGGACCGAGTCCCCCACCGGCGGGCCCGGCCGGCTCTGGCTCACCAACCTGGTGGACCGGCCCGCGGACGAACTGGTGGCGTACACCGAACGCCACCCCACCACCGGCGAGACCGTCGACCTGCTCCAACGGGGCTTCGGCCTGCGGGACTTCGAGGGCCGCTCGTTCCCCGGCTGGCACCACCACATGACCCTGGTCTCGGCCGCCTTCGCGTTCAGCCGCCTGGCCGACGCGGCCGGAGCAGCCGGAGCGCAGCCCGCGAGTGCTTGACATCGAGATACTTGCTCATGCAAGCTTTCCCTATCCGCTCAGCCATCCTGCGGGATCTTCTGACCGTGAAGAATTTGCAGGTACAAGCAACTACTGAGCCCTCGGGGCTGCCTTCGGCGGTCTGAGCCAGGGAGCGACATTGCGCTATTCAGAGATCCCAGAGAGCGAGCTGACCGAGTACGTCCGCGAGGCGGTCCGGATCAGTCGCGAGCACGTCGCCGAGGGCGGCATCCCGTTCTCGGGTGTCGTGGTCAACCACGGCCGCATTCTCGGCACCGGCTTCAACCGGGTGCGGGAGGACCGCGACCCCACCGCGCACGCCGAGGTGACGGCGCTCCGCACCGCCACCGCCGAGCACGGCCCGCACGCGGTCGCCGGGGCGGTCCTGATCGCCTCCGGCGAGCCCTGCGCCCTGTGCTACCTGGCCTCGCTGTACTTCGGCGTCGGCCACATCGTGCACGCGGCGGACCGCAGGACCGCCGCCCGGTACGGCTTCGACTACACCGACTCGTACTCGATCTTCGCCGAGGACCCGGCGAGCTGGCCGGTCAAGGTCACCTCGCTCCAACTCCCGGAGGCGACAAAGCCGTTCGAGGAGTTCCTGACCATGAACCGGGGGCGGTCGTGAACGCCACCGGGGCCGGCCCGGTCGGCATCAAGGTCTGGTCGGACTACGTCTGCCCGTTCTGCCTGCTGGCCGAGGGCCCGCTGCACCAGGCCACCCACGACCTGGACGTCCGGATCGAGTGGATGCCGTTCGAGCTGCGGCCCCACCCGACGCCGACGCTGCGCCCCGAGGACGAGTACCTGCCCGCGATCTGGGCCCGCGCCGTCTACCCGATGGCCCGCCGCCTGGGCGTGGACCTCACCCTGCCCACCGTCTCCCCGCAGCCGTACACCCGGCTGGCCTTCGAGGGCTACCAGTACGCGGCCGGGCACGGCCGGGCCGCCGAGTACACGCCGCGCGTCCTGCGGGCCTTCTTCCAGGAGGACCGGGACATCGGCCGGCCCGAGGTCCTGGCCGACATCGCGGCCGAACTCGGCCTGGACCAAGCCGAGTTCACCGAAGCCCTGGCCACCGGGCGGCACGCCGAAGCCCATCGGGAGGCGCTGCGGACGGCCGAGGCGTACCGCGTCTCGGTCGCTCCGACGATCGTCATCGGCGAACGCCACCGGATCGAGGGCGTCCCCTCGGCCGCCCAGATCCGCAAGGCCGTGCTCGACGCCCGGGCCGACCTGACCGTCGGCAGCGGCATCGACGCCTGCGGCATCGACGGCTGCTGATCCACCAGCCCCCCTACGACTGCTCTCCATCGAACCCAAGGACCTGGCCATGCAGTGGATCTACCTCGCCGTCGCCGTCGTCTTCGAGATCGCCGTCGCCATCGCGGCCGGCAAGGCCGACGGCTTCAAGAACCGCCCCTGGACCGCCGCGACCCTGGTCAGCGGCGCGATCGGGACCTACTTCCTCAGCAAGGCGCTGCTGACCTTCAACGTGGGTGTCGGCTACGCCATCTGGACCTCCGTCTCCGGCATCGGCATCACCCTGCTCGGAGCAGCGCTCTTCGGTCAGCGCCTGGACTGGCGCAAGGCGGTCGGCATCGCCGTCATCATCATCGGCGTCGTCGGCCTCCAGCTCAGCGGCGCCTGAGCCGCCGTCACCACCTCACCCCGTTCCAGGAAAGGACCCGCGCACATGTCCAACACCGGCTCCACCTCTGCCAACTCCTGGCTCATGCTCTTCCTCGCCGGGGCGTTCGAGATCGGCTACGCGCTCTCCGTCGGCGGCAGCCACGGCTTCACCCGCCTGGCCTGGTCGCTGGTCGCCGTCGTGTTCTTCCTGCTCACCCTCTGGGCCCTGAGCGCCGCGCTCAGCACCATCGACGTCAGCATCGGCTACGCCGTCTGGGCCGGGATCGGGTCGGTCGGCGCCGCACTGCTGGGCCCCGTCGTCTTCGACGAGACCCTCACCGCGGGCCAGGCGGTCTGGCTGGCCGTCATCATCGCCGGCGTGGTCTGGCTCAAGCTCGCCGACCGGCCGCGACGGACCCCGGCCCCGGAGCCCACCGTACTGTCGAAGGAAGCCCAACCCGCAGAACTCTGAGCCGCGCTCGACGCGCTGCCGCCCCGACCGCCTCCCCGGCCGACCGTCCTCCGGCCGACCGGGGAGGCTCTCTGTCGAGTGCCGTGCGCCGCCCCCGGCCCGGCCCGGGCGGAGTGGTACCGTCACGGCTCCGCCGGGCATGCGACCGGTACGCACCACCTCGGGAGATGACCCTTGAACGTGCTCCTCTTCGGCGCCACCGGCATGGTGGGGCAGGGCGTGCTGCGCGAGTGCCTGCTCGACGACCGGGTCACCCGCGTCCGCGCCGTCGTCCGGTCGCCGCTCGACACCACCCACCCCAAGCTCACGGAGCTGGTGCACGCGGACTTCACCGACTTCACCGCGCTGGCGGCCGAGTTCGAGGACGTCGACGCCGTCTTCTACTGCCTCGGCGTCAGCTCCACCGGCAAGCGCGAGGCCGAGTACCGCCGGATCACCCACGACTACACCCTCGCCGCCGCCCGCGCCCTGCCCGCGAACCCGGCGCTCACCTTCGTCTACGTCTCCGGCGAGGGCACCGACAGCACCGAGCAGGGCCGGCTGATGTGGGCCCGGGTGAAGGGACGCACCGAGAACGAGCTGCTCGCGATGCCGTTCCACGCCTACATGTTCCGCCCCGGCTACATCCACGCCGCGAACGGCGAGCGTTCCAGGACCCCGGCCTACCGCCTGATCTACCCGGTGCTCTCCCGGCTGTACCCGCTGCTGCGCCGCACGGTGCCCGGCAAGGTCACCACCACGGAGGACATCGGCCGGGCCATGATCGCCGTCGTCGGCCGGAACGGCACCGGCGAACACGTCCTGCACAGCCCGGACATCAACCGGGCCGCCGCCGGGTGACCGCGGGGTCCGGGCCGGGTCATCACCCCGCCCGGACCCCGCCGCTGTCGACGGGTCAGCCGACGCTGACCGCGCTCCAGGCCGCGGCGACGGCCTTGTACTCGGTGCTGGTGGCACCGTAGAGGTCCTTGGCGGCGTTCAGCGACGCCGTGCGGGCGCCCTTGTAGTCCGTCGTGGAGGTCATGTAGACGGTCAGCGCGCGGTACCAGATCGCGGCGGCCTTGGTGTTGCCGATGCCGGTCACGGTCGAGCCGTTGCAGGTCGGGCTGGTGTAGGTGACGCCGTTGACGGTCTTGGTGCCGCTGCCCTCGCTGGCGAGGTAGAACCAGTGGTTGCCCACGCCGGAGGAGTTGTGGACGTCGAGCTGGCCGACCTTCCTGGTCCAGCAGTCGGCGGAGCGGCCGTCCAGCGAGGGCTTGTCCATCCGGCGCAGCCACGGCGGGGTGGACTGGTCGCTGAACAGGTAGTCGCCCTTGTCGACGCCGTTGTTGGCGTACCACTCGACCATGGTGCCGAAGATGTCGCTGGTGGCCTCGTTCAGGCCGCCGGACTCGCCGCTGTAGCGGAGGTTGGCGGTGGCGCTGGTGACACCGTGGGTCATCTCGTGGCCCATGGTGTCGAGGTCGACCTGCTCGGGGTCGGTGACGCCGTCACCGTCGCCGGTCATCATGCAGAAGCAGGCGTCGGACCACTGGGCGTTGTCCCACTTGGTGCCGACGTGGACGAAGACGGTCGCACCCTTGCCGTCGTTCTTGATGCCCCGGCGGTTGAAGGTGTTCTTGTAGTAGTCGTACGTCCAGGCGGTGTTGGCGTGGGCGTCGACCGCCGCGGTGGCACGGTCGGTGGAGAACTTGCGGCCGTCGCCCCAGACGTTGTCCGCGTCGGTGAAGAGCGTGCCCGAGTTGGCGTTGAGCGAGGAGGACGAGACGTTCTTGGCGTCCTTGGTGATGTGGCCGCGGGTCGGGTCGATCAGCGCGTAGCCGCCGGCGGTCTGCGCGGTGGTGTCGATGGAGATGTCGCCGGTGTACTCCGAGTGCCCGGTGCCGACCGCCTGGTGCTCGGCGTCGTAGGCCTCGATCTGCTCGCCGGTGGCGGCGTCCGTGACGACCACCTTGCCGGCCGGCTGGCCGTGGTCGCCGGTACCGGCCACGGTGGTGCGCCAGGCCAGGCGCGCGGTGCCGTCGACCGCCCAGACCACCAGCTCGGGGGTGCTGGTGGCGGCCTGGATGCCCGCGGCCTCGCGGAGCGCGCCGCTCGCACTGGCCTGCGCGGGGACGGCCGGGGTGGTCGACTTCACCTTGGGGTCGTGGGCGTTGCCACGGGAGGAGTCGATCAGCTTGCCGTGGGCGTTCTGATGGACCACCAGGTCACCACCGATCACCGGCAGGCCCTGGTAGGTGCGGTCGAAGCGGACGTGCTGGGTGCCGTCGGCGTCGATGACGACATCCTTGACCAGCAGGTCCTGCCCGGCGCCGAAGCCGAAGTCTCCGGGGTGGTGGCCGACGTTGGCCTTGGCGTTGGCTATCGCCGCGTCGCGGCCGGGGGCGGCGGTGGCCGCACCGGTCTGGAAGGTGACGGCGACGAGGGCGGCGGTGACCGCGAGGGCTCCGGCCGCGAGGTGGCGGCGCTGCGAGGAGGAGGGGCTCACTCTGACTCCAGTCGGGGTAGCTGTGAAGAGCTGCGACAGAGCTTGACGGTGAGCCGACAAGAAAAGCCATCCGTCGGCGCAGATCTTGACTGATCTGTGTCCTGAAGCGATCTGACCTGTCCAAATTGCCGATCTGCCAGGAACCTTGACAGTCCAACCTGCGGCCGACCTCGCCCGGGAGTGTGTGCTTCACCACCGTCACCGGCTGAAACCGCTCTCCGGCCGCTGATCGACCGCCTCCTCCCACCGCTCGGTCCCGCGCGCGGGCGGCGGTCCGGAACCGGGATGGTCCGTGTACTGATGGCTGTTCACCTGACCCGCCGTCATCAGCCCGGACGGACACCGGGATCGGCGCCATCGCAATCGACGGCCCGCCGGGCCAGGTTGATTGAGCGGCTTCAAGGTGCTTCGATACCGCACATGGGGAGGAATCGGGGCGCTGTCGGCTCGCTGAGCTCGGTGGAAGCGCTCTCAGTGCTGCGCGACGGCGAGCTGCTGGTCCGCAGGCCGGAGGAGCGCGACGCCGACACGCTGGTGGCGGGCTCGCACGATCCGCTGGTGCGCGAGTTCATGCAGGGCGTGCTGGCCCACCCCGACCGCGACTCCGCCGTGCGCTGGATCACCGAGGTCGCCCCCCGGCTCTGGGCCGGCGACCGGGCCGCGTACTTCGCGGTGGCCCGGGAGAACGCCCCCGCGATCGGGTTCGCCGAACTGGTGGACCTGAGACCGGAGGAGGGTGCGGCCGAGGTCTCGATCTGGCTGTTGCCCGAGCACCGACGGATGAAGACGGCGGCTGCTGCACTGCGGCTGGCCTGCCGGTTCGGCTTCGAGGAGTTGGGGCTGCGCCGGATCGACGCCTACGCGGCCGCCGACAACATGGGGGTCCAGGTGGTCGGGGCGTCCATCGGCTTCCGCCGGGCCGGGTTCCGGCCGGCGCTCTTCCGCAGTTCACGCACCCAGGCCCTGCACGACGCCGTGTACGCGACCTTGGTACCCGAGGATCTCTGTTGATCCCGACTTCGCACGGTGTGCACCGCACGCACTGATCTACGCGCATTGCGCGGCTGGTTGACCATGTTCCAGGGCTGGGGGTTCGGAAATGTCCGATCTGTTGGAGTTCTCCGTCGGCGGGGAGCAACTGCCGGGTGGCCGGCTTGAGCTGAGCCTGGATCAGGCCGGTGCACTGCAGGTGCGGCACCGGGCCGGAGCGGCTGAGGTGGTGCGCACCGCGACGGTGGACCCGGCGGTCCCCGCCCGGGTGCTGAACGCACTCCGCTCGACCGCTCCGGGGGCCGGCGGCGGCGCGGCCGAGGCCCGTCGGCTGGTGGCCGGCGAGCTGGCCTGGGCGGACGGCACCGAGACCCCGGTGCCCGGTATCGCCCGGCTGCTGGAGGCCCTGGCGGGCCAGCTGATCCAGCCCCAGCTGCCCGCTCAACTCCCCGGCATCCTGGTCCAGTTGGATGCGGTCGATCCGGCCGAGGCGGCTCCTGCGGCGGCCATCGGAACCGTCGCCGGCAAGCCCGCCTACGCCCTGGCCGAGGCGGGCCGGGGCTTCGGCCTGGGCGAGCTGGTGACCGGCGGCGCCTCGCTGGGCGGCTCGGACGCCGACGCCGGCCTGCTGCCCAGTGCGGTGGCGCTCGGCCGGGTCGGCGGGCGCGACCTGTTCGCGGTCGGTGCCCAGGACGGCGCGGTCCAGGTCTGGGACGCCGCCACCGGTGCACTGCTGCACGGTACTTCCGGCGGCGAGGGCGCGCAGGTGGTGGCCGCGGCGGTGGTCGACGGCGTACCGCTGGCCTTCTCCGGCGGCCGGGACGGCGAGGTGCGGGCCTGGCGGGCCGAGGACGGCAAGGGGCTGGGCCTGCTCGCCGTCAACGGCCGGGGCGCCTCGGCGCTCGTGCACGCGCACTGCGCCGGGCTCGACCTGGTGGCCGCGGCCGGCGGCGACGGCACCATCCGGGTCTGGGACGCGGCGGCCGGTGCCCGGCTCCACCTGCTGGTCGGGCACACCGACCGGGTGACCAGCCTCGCGGTGCTGTCGCTGGGCGACCAGGCGGTGCTGGCCTCCGGCGGCGTCGACCGGGAGATCCGGCTCTGGGACCTGGCCACCGGCCAGCCGCTGGCCGTACTGGCCGGCCACTCCGCGACCGTGACCGGCCTGGCCTTCGCCGAACTGGCGGGCGAACCGGTGCTGGCCTCCTGCTCGTTGGACGGCACCGTCCGCACCTGGGACGTCTACCAGGGCACCGGCCTGGACGGCTGGGCCACCGGCGGTGCCTGGCTGACCGCCCTGGCGGTGGTCCGGCACGGCGACCGGCCGGCCCTGGCGGTCGGCGACGAGCGCGGCCGGATCAGGCTCTTCGACCCGGCCGGCGGACCGGCCCTGGCGACCTGGGAGCCGACCGCCCCGGCCACCGGCCCGCGGCCGCTCAACGCCCTGGCCGCCAGCAGGACTTCGGACGGCGCCGAGCTGCTCGCGGCCGGGTACGGCGACGGCACCCTGCGGGTCTGGCAGGACGGCCTGGAGCTGCTCCAGTCAGCCCCCGACGGCGGGGCCGTGAGCTCCGTCGCGCTGGCCGAGGGCCTGCTGGTCTGCGGCACCGTGACCGGCGCGGTCCGCTGCCACCGGCTGGTGGACGGCGCCCCGCTCTCGGTGCCCACCCCGCACACCGGCCCGGTGACCTGCCTGACGATCGGCGAGTCCACCCTGGTCACCGGCGGCGCCGACGGCGTGGTCCGGATCCGCGGCGCGCTGGACGGCGCCCCCGTGCTGCGGCTGGCGGCCCATCAGCAGGGCGTCACCGCACTGGCACTCGGTCAGGCCGGGCCGCGTCCGCTGCTGGCGACCGCCGGCGGCGACCGGACCGTACGCATCTGGGATGCCGTCAGCGGTGAGCCCGGCCCGGTGGTGAGCGGCCTGGCCGGCCCCGTCGCGGCGCTGGCCTTCGCCAGCCACGGCGGCCGCCCGGTGCTGCTGGCCGGCACGGCGGAGGGCACCGTACGGGCCTGGGACACCCAGGACGGCGCGCCGGTCACCGAGCTGGCCGGCGGTGCGTCGGGCGTGCGGACCCTGGTCTGCCAGGAGATGGACGGCGAGGCGCTGGTCGCGGCCGGGGACGGGCAGGACACCGTCCGGCTCTGGCACCTGGGCAGCGGCACGCTGCTGAACGAGGCGCCGCTGGACCGGGCGCCGCTGGCGATCTCGTTCACCGAGACCGGCCTGTTCGTGGTCGGCCCCGGCGGGGCCGTCACACTCTGACCGCAGCACTTGCGGTCCTGACGCTGCGTCAGTAACCGTGACAGCAGAGCAGATTCATCGCCGATGGCCTGGGGGCGTCGGCCATCGGTGGGCACGAGCAAGGGGCGGAAATGGCGGATGGGAAGTTCCGGGTCGACCTCGAACAGGTCGAAGCGGCGGCGAAGATGATCCAGACCATGCTGGACGACCTGGAAGGACCCACCGCCCAGTTGAAGGCGACGGTCGAACAGATCAAGCCGACGGTCTACGGGACCGACCGGCTCGCCAAGTCGCTGACCGGGTCCACCGGTTCGGTCGGCGGCCTGGCGGACCACCAGAAGCAGGTGCTGGAGGGCATCCAGAAGTTCCTCGCGAACAGCGCCCAGGTCGCGGTGAACCTGCGCACGGTGGTCGCCAACTACCGCTCGGTGGACGAGTCCAACGCCACCTCGCTGCGGGCGATCGAGGGCGCGGACGCCCCGGTCGCCCCGGTCGGGCCCGGCCCTCGGAGCAAGCCGGTCACCGTGGTGGTCGCGGGCGAGACCGGCGGGCCGGTGAAGGCCGACTCCGGCTTCTCCTCGGCCGACGCACCCACGCTCGACTACAACGCCTGGGACGACCCCGAGCCACCGCCGCCGCACTCCTCCGGCAACAAGCCGCAGATCTGACCCTGCCCGAGTCGACCCTCGCAGAAGGACGGACACCGTGATCCAGCTGCCCCCCGACCTGGCAGAAGTGCTCAAGGTCATCCAGAGCAACGAGGACGGGAAGGCCATCACCTTCCCCGACAGCAACGAGGACCTCCTCGACGACCTGGCCGTCGCCTGGGAGAAGTGGAACACCTTCGCCGAGACCCGGATCGGCGCCATCGTGGCCAACGCCAAGCTGGCGATGGAGGCGATGGAGGGCGAGGCCGCCGAGAGCTTCGCGGGCTACCTCCGCAAGTTCAGCGAAGGCGAGGGCTCGCACATCTCCACCACGGTCGCGGCCGCGAGTGCCATCGCCCGGTCGCTGCGCGGCTCGATCGAGGCGGTCACCCAGACCAAGAACGAGATGATCCGCGAACTCCAGTACACGAAGGAGTACATCGAGGACAACCCGGCCGGCAAGAACGACGACATCGCCAAGTCCGAGGGCATCAAGGAGGCCGTCAGCACGTACAACACGTACGTCGGCCAGGTCGGCGGCAACGTCGACGCGATGCTCCGGGACGGCTCCGGGCACTTCCAGCGGATGACGGCGGCCGCCGAGGTCGCCTCGCTGACCGGCGGCGGCAAGGACGGCCCGGCCAGCGGTCCGTCCGGCGCACCCCGCACCGGGCTGGACGGGGTCTCGGGCGTCAACGCGCCCAACGCCCTGCAGACTTCGCTCAACCTCCCCGGCGGCGGCGCCCCCGCCCCGGTGGACATCCAGGGCTTCCAGCCGGGCGGCGCCATGCCCGGCGGGCTCGGCGGCTCCGGACTCGGTGGTTCCGGGTTCGGCGGCAGCGGGGCCGGCGGCGCTGTCCCCGGCATGCCCGGCGGGCCGCTGGCCGGTCCGGGCGGGGGCGGAGCGGGTGCTCCCGCGCTCCAGCCGTTCCGGATGCCGACCGCCCAGGCGCCGGGTGCGCTCGGCGGCGGCTTCGGTGGCGGTGGGGGCGGCAGCTTCGGGGGCGGCGGGTCCTCGCTCGGCCCGGACGGCAAGCCCGCGTTCAAGCTGCCGCCCGCCAATTCGGCCCCCGGCCTCACGCTGGCGGGGCATCAGCCCGCGAGCGGTGACAGCCCGCTCGGGATGCCCCGCACCGGCACCTCGCTGCGACCGTTCTCGCCGGGCGGGGCCGACCCCGGCAGCTCGCTCGGCGGGCCCGGCGGCCTCGGCAGCTTCCGGATTCCCGGCGGCGGCTCCCCCGCCACCGGGCGTCCCGGTGGCAGCGGCCTGACCGGGCGTCCGGCCGGGCTGCCCGGTGGCACCCTGACCGGACGTAACACCGCAGCCCCGTTCACCCCCGGCGGCGGCCGGGTGCCGGGCAGCCTCGGCGGCCCGGGCGGGACCGGCGCACGTCCGGGCGGGTCCGCATCGGGCGGCAGCGGCCTCGGCGGCGGCGCCCGCACGGGCGGCGGCTCCGCGGTCGGCGGGTACAGCCCGGGCGGCCGGGGCGCCGGGGCCCTCGGTGGCGGCGGCGCGCACGGAGGCGCCGCCGGTGTCCCGATGACGGCCGGAGGTGCCGGGCGCGGTGCCGGCGGCACCGGTGGTGCGGCCGGGTCGGCGCACGGTGCGGCCGGCGCGGGCGGGTCCGCCGCAACCGCCGGGCGCGGTGCGGCTGGTGGCATGCCCGGAATGGGCGGGATGGGTGCCGCAGGCGGCGCCGGTGCCGGTGCCGGCAAGTCCGGCTCGCGCTTCGTCCGGCCCACCCGCTTCGGCGTGGAGGACGACGACGAGGACGAGGCGGTCCTGACCGACCGCGGGATCCTCGGACAGGCCGTCAGCCACGAGCCCCAGGACCGCCAGTGGCAGCGGATGCGCCGCCGCTGGGTCGAGGAGTCCGGCCTGGCCCCGGCCGGGGAGCTGCCGCAGACCGTGGTGGCCGGCGCGGAGCAGGCCGCTCCGGCGGCGGGCGGCGGCGACCTGATGAGCCAGCTGGCGGTCGCCGTGCTCGGCACCGAGGGTGCGACGACGCTCAACGGGACGTCGGAGCAGGGTGGTTCGGGCTCCGGCGGGTCCGGTGGGTCCGGCGGTTCCGGTGACACGTCGACGGCGTCGGGTTCGGGTTCGGGCTCGGGTTCGGGCTCGGGTGCGTCGGAGGAGGCGTACCTGGAGCGGGCCCGTTCGGTGGCCGAGCGCCGCGGACGTCCGGACGAGGAGTCGACCGGTGACGCGGCCGCCACGGCCGCGCCCGCCGCACCGGCGGCCGGTCCGCCGCCGCTCCGCGAGGAGGAGGGGTTCCAGGTGCCCAGCCCGTTCATGCGGGCCGCGCTGGCACGGCTGGCCGGTTCCGGGGGCTTCCCGGAAGGCAGCGGTGAGCCGACTTCCGGACCGGCCGGTGCGGCACCCGCCCAGGGACGCTGAGGAGAACCATGGAAGAGCAGCAGCTGAGGCAGGTCGACGCAACGCAGGCCGCCGAGCCGGTCACGGCCCGCCTGGAGCCCATGCAGATGGCCGAGCCGATGCAGGCCACAGACCGGCTCCAACCCGCGCACATCGCTGAGCCCTTGCAGGCCACCGACCGCCTCCAACCCATGCAGGTCGGTGAGCCGATGCAGGCCACAGACCGCCTTCAACCCGCGCACATCGCCGAACCCTTGCAAGCCACCGACCGCCTCCAACCTATGCACGTTGGTGAGCCGATGCAGGCCACAGACCGCCTTCAACCCGCGCACATCGCCGAACCCTTGCAAGCCACTGACCGGCTCCAGCCCATGCACATGGCCGAGCCCATGAGCCGGGTCGCGGCGGAGCCGGTCGAACGGACCGAACCCCTGCAGGCCGCCACCCGGGTCGATGCCCAACCGGCCGAGAGCAGCAAGCGGTTGGCGCAGTCCGCCGCTCCCGCTGGCGGCGGCGATGCCGGGACGGGGTTCCGGGTCGATCCCGCGCAGTACGCGGCGGCGGTCGGTCCGGTGCTGTCCGGGTCGGACCAACTCGCCGAGTTGACCCGTGGCCTGAGTGCCTACATGTCCGGAATGAATGCCCGGGTGCCGTGGGGCACCGACGACTCGGGGGAGAAGTTCGCCGACGGGGAGAAGGGCTATCTCACCTACAGCGGCAAGGTGTTGGAGGGGCTGGGTAACTTGCCCGCCGCGCTCAAGTACATCGCGGACGGTCTGAAGGTGATGGCCGAGAGCTACGACAACACCGAGGAGGGTCTCTCCACCGGGCTGACCTCGATGGAGGCCGAGCTGCCGGAGACGGCGCTGTTCCACCCCGACCTTGCCCTGCGGGACGTCGCCCAGGGGCGTCCGCACCAGACCGGAAGGCCCTGATCAACCATGGCGGTCGAGCTCCCCGAACCCCTCCAGTGGGTCCTGCTCCTGCTGGCCGGCACCCGCTGGCCGGAGGGCGAGGAGGACGTGATGCGCGAGATGGCCGACCGCTGGCGCGCCGCCGGGGAAACCCTGGCGGACGTCGGCACCTCGGTCAACTCGGCCGTCCAGCGGGCGCTCGACGGCCAACAGGGCAAGGCCGCTGAAGGCCTGTCCGCACACTGGGCCAAGTTCGCGGTGGGCAAGGGCACCGAAGACGACCCGGGATTCTTCCCCAGCATGGTCAAGTCCTGCGAGGGCATGGGCGAGATGCTGGACAGCATGGCCAACTCGACCGAGACCGCCAAGATCCAGATCGTGGCCCAACTCGGCATCCTGGCCTTCGAGATCGCGACCGCCGAAGCCTCCGCGCCGTTCACCGCCGGAGCCTCGCTGGCCACCATCCCGGCGGCGGTCGCGGTCACCCGTACCGTCGTGCAACAGGTCCTCAAGAAGCTGTTGAAGGAGGCACTGGAGTACGCGGCCAAGGAGGCCGCCCAGGAGGTCGCCATCAACATGCTCGCCCAGACCATCCAGGTGGTCGAGGGCAACCGGAAGGGCTTCGACACCAAGGAGTTGGGCCAGAGCGCGCTCGGTGGCGCGGTCGGCGGGGCCTCCGGCCACCTGATCGGCAAGGGCCTGGGCTCGGCGGCGGGCAAGGCCGGACTCGGCAACGCGATGGAGACCGTCGGCGGCAAGATGGTGCACGGCGCGGCCGTCGGCGTCGGAGCGGACGTCTCCACCCAGCTCATCACCACCGGCACCGTCGACGGCGGCAGCCTGCTCGGCTCCGGCCTCAGCGGCGGCTCCAACGTCGGTCTGCAGCACGGTGCTTCGGCCATCAAGGGCAAGTTCGGCGAGGGTGGCGTCCCGGACATCCCGACGGGCGGCAGCCTTCCCGGCGCCGATGCCCCGCCGACCTTCGGCGGGAAGCCGGGCGGCGGCTCGGCCGGCTCCCACAGCTCCCCCGACGGCGCGGGCGGCGGGGACCGCAGCGCTCAGGCGTACCAGGGCCCCGCCGGCGGCTCGCGTTCCACCGACGTCGGCGGCGACGGCGGCACCGGCCCGTCCACCGCCGGTGGCAGCCGTGGCCTCGCACCGTTCGGCTCGGACCGGACCGGCTCCGGCAGCCACGACACCGGCATCAGCACCGGCACCGGCGGCTCCCACCCCGGCAGTTCGAGCACCGGCACGGTCTCCGGCACCACCTCACGGGGCGGCGACACCGCGCCGTTCGGCGGTACGCCCGCCGGCTCCGCCCAGCACGCCCCGGCCCCCGACAGCAGCGCCCCGCGCCCGCAGGCCGCCGCGCACATCGAGGCCCCGGCCACGGCCGAGACCTCCTCCCGTCCGGCCCCGGCCCGGGCCGACCAGAGCCCTCCGGCGGTGCAGTCGGACCCGACGCCGCGTCAGACCGAGCCGTCCCCTCGCAGCGCCGACTCCGGCCAGCAGCAGCACGCCCCCACACCGCCCGCCGCACCGGCCCCCGACCGCGTACCGCAGGCCGACACCTCGCCGAGCCCCCGTCAGGCCGACGCGCCCGCACCGCAGGTCCGTCCCGAAGCAGAGGCCGCTCCCGCCCGGCCGGAGCCCGCGATCCGTCCGCAGGCCGACAACCCGCCGGTCACCGAGGCGGTCCGTCCCCAGCAGGACACCCCGGCGGCGACCCGCCCGGAGTCGAACGTCCCGCAGCAGCAGGACACCCCCGCGACGGTCCGGCCAGAGCCCAACGTTCCGCAGCAGCAGTCCGGTTCGCACGACGTCCCGGTGACCGATCGCACCCCGGACAGCCCGGTCGCACAGACCCGGCCGACCGAGACCCCGACCGCCGAGACCCCGGCCGCCGTCCGACCCGAGCCGAACGTCCCGCCGCAGCAGGCCGATCCGTCGTCCGACCCGGGCAGCCGGACGCCCACCCAGCAGGAGACGCCGTCGGTCCGCCCCGAGGGCGAGCCCCGGCCCGCCGCCGCACGGGCCGACACCGACCCGACCACCGTGCCGCAGACGCAGGCGCAGGCACAGCCGCAGCACACCCCTCAGCCCGCGCCGCACCAGGAAGCGGGCCCGGCACCCGTCGACCGCTCGGCCCCGCACACCCCCACCCCCGAGCACGCACCCACCCCCGAGCACGCACCCGCGGCCGAGAGCGGCACCCGCATCGCGGGCGGACCGATCACCGCGCCGCGGCCGTCGGCGACGCCCACCCCGGACCGCTCGGACACCCTCCTGCCGCCCACCGCCGATCCGGCGCCCGCCCAGGTGCCGCCGGCCGCCCAGGCCTCCCCGCCGCCACCCGCCGCCACCCCGACACCAACGTCCGCACCCGCACCCGCACCCGGCCGGAGCGGCGGCCTCGGTCCGATCGGCCGACCCACCGGCCCGGTCCAGGGCACCCCGCCCCGTACGGACCGCACCGACCGCCCCGGGGCCCAACAGCCCACCGGCGGGCCCCGGTTCACCCCTCGCCCCACCCCCGACACTGCCCCGACCCCGGCCCCCGAACCGCGCGGCACCAAGCGCGGCCGCGAGGACGACAGCCTCCCGCAGCAGGGCCGTCCCGAAGGCCCGAAGCGCCAGCGCACCCCCGCGTACGAGAACACCGCCGGGCCGCTCCGCGACCGCGGCTACGAGCCCGCCACCCGGGAGCAGTACCAGGCCCTCGCGGACCACTTGAACCAGCACGGCAGCACCCCGCACCCGGACCTCACCCCCGAGCTGCTCGACCACGTCAACCCGCACACCGCAACCATGGACGGCGGCGACCTCTACAGCTGCCTGGAGGCGGTCGAGGCGCTGCGCGACACCCACTACGGCAACCCGCGCCCCTCCGCGCTCCCGCACTCCTCCGTCCCGGAGCACAACTCCGCCTGGACGCTGACCAAGCGTCACGGCACGCCGGTGCCGCACGGCACCGGCCGACCCGGGGTGGACTCGGTGCTGGGCCAGGTCCGCGCCGCCGGTCCCGGCAGCTTCTCCACCGTCCTCTTCTCCGACGGCCCCGGCACCCAGGGCCACGTGGTGGCGCTGGTGCACGGTCAGGACGGCGTGCTGCGCTGGGCCGACCCCAGCAACGGGGACGTGCGCGAGGCCCGGCCGGACACCCTGCCCGGTGACTGGGCCGACGGCAAGCACGTCTGGGCCGCCACCTCCGACTCGGCCGGCGACTCGGTCAACCCCCGCACGGACCTGTCGGTCTTCGACGGTGACGCGCCGACCTTCGGTGTGCTCTCCGTGGTCACCGACGGCAGCACGCTCGCGCCGGCGGACCGGGACGTGGTGCGCCGGCTCGCCCAGGACATCGACACCCAGGTCGAGAAGGCCGCCCGGCTGGCGTTGGCCAACCCGGATTCGGTGCCCGACCTGGACGGCCACACCAGGCTCTGGACCAGGAACTACAACGAGTGGTCGGACCCGGCGACCACGCCCGAGCGCCGGGCCGAGATCCAGAAGTGGCTGCCCAGTCACTTCGGTTACGTGGTCGAGTCGATGACCACTCAGATGATCAAGGACGACGTCACCCTCCCGGCGGGCTACAGCATCGACACCCAGGTGACGCACGGCTCGACCCGCCCCGACCTGGTGATCAGCAAGGCCGACGGTGCGGGCGGCAGGCAGGAGCTGGGCTGGCTGGACATCACCGCCGACAAGTCCGAGGGCCACATCGACGACAAGCAGAGCTCGCTCTGGTCCTCCCGTCCGTACGTGGCCGAGACCCTCTACCCGTCGCTGGACGCCGGCCGGCTCGGCAGTGGCGGCACGCCGGAGCAGCAGGCGTTCGTGCAGGCCCTGGTGCAGGGTCAGCAGGCCGAGAAGCAGCGCTTCGAGCAGAACCTGGGCGAGTTCAAGGACCGGGTCCCGGCCCCGCTCGAGGGTGCCAAGGACAGGAAGCGCGCCGAGATCGAGAAGCGCCTGGGCGAGATGCTCGGCCGGGACCGGAAGCTCACCCCGACCGAGGCCCGGAACGTGCTCCAGGGCCTGGCCAAGCAGTACGGCTCGGCCTACAGCCCGACCCAGTACGGCTACCGGAGCACCGACTCCTCCTCCTACGTGGAGGGCCAGCGCATCCTCCGGGAGCACTTCACCCCGGCCCCCGAGCCGACCGCCGCCGAGCCGTCCGCCACCCAGCAGTCGGACATCGACATGCAGGACGTCTCTCCCCCGCCGACGGCCGCCGACCGCTCCGTCGACCCCTCTGCGGACCGCTCCGTGGATCGCTCCACGGACCGCCGGGACGACGGCACGGACCGCCCCCGCTCCGCGCCGCAGCGCGACGACTACGCCGTCACCAGGCCGGCCGACCTCGCCGACCTGACCCGCGAGTTGCCCCATCTCCCGCCCCGTGAGCGGGCGCAGGCGATCGAGTCGCTCCCGGCCTCGGACCGGCGCGGGCTCGCCCGGGACCCGGCCTTCGTCGCGGCGCTGCGCGACACCCTGCCCGCCGGCGACTTCGCCAGGACCGCCGCCCAGCTGATGGTGGACGTCGACCGCGGCACCGACCGTCCGGCCTCCGCCCGGGCCGAGGCGACGGACCAGCTCGCCCGGATGCTCCAGGACCCGGACACCGCAGCCCGGTTGCTCACCGAGGGCAGCCGCCTGGTGGTGGTGCCCAAGGACGTGCCGATGACCGATCTCGCCCCGTTCGCCCACCTGGGCGGCCGCACCGCCGACAGCGAGGCGGGCGGCGGGCGCGGCTGGGACGACGTGCGCGGCTCCGGCGCCAAGTGGGCCGCCGTGACCGAGGAGAACCTGCTCGGCGAGCGCACCACCGTCGGCCCGGACCCGCACTACAGCGACGGCTACTCCACCACCACCCACGAACTCGCGCACACCATCCACAAGTTCGGCCTCACCGACGCCGACCGGCAGCTGATCACCGACACTTTCGGGGCGAAGCTGGACAGCGAAGCGATCCCGCGCCTGTTCAACGAGGACGGCCCCTCGGAGTGGTCCGACGGCCCGCGCCGCCGCGAGGACGGCACTGAGGCGGAGAACTACGCGGCCCGGGACGAGCACGAGTACTTCGCCCAGGTCAGCAACGCCTACCTCGGCACCAACCACGGCACCGACCCGTACACCGGCCAGCCGCGCAACAACGGCGCCGACTGGGTGCGGGCCAACGAGCCCGAACTCCTGCCCCTGCTGGAGCGGTTGTACGGTCCCGACCCGTCCGCGCTGCACGGCGCCCCGGCCAATCCGGTGCAGGCCACCGACGCCGAGAACGACCTGTACCAGGGCCTGCGCGACTTCACCGCGCGGGTGGAGGGCGACACCCCGCCGCAGGAGGCTGCCGACCGTCCGGAGCCCATCGAGCGCGGTGCGACCGCCGAGGCCGACACCGGCCTCCCGTCCCCGCCGCCGCAGGCCGGCCCGGCGCACCCGGACTCCGGCACCCCGCCGCACACCTGGCCGTCCACCGGCCGGGCGCTGCCCGAACCTGCCTCCCGTGCAGCCGAGTTGGCCGCGCGGTACGGCATCGCCGATCCCGGCACCCTGGCCCGGCAGGTACGGGACGTCCGCGCGGGCGACCTCGACGCCGTCCGGGACCTGCTCGGCGGTGCGCACGGCCCGGACCTGCTCAAGGACCTCGGCCGCGAGGTGCCCGAGCACACCCTGTGGCGGCTCAGCGGTGAACAGCCGGAGAGCGCCGAGCAGTTGCGGGACGTCATCACCCACCGGCGGGGCGGCGTGCCGCCGACCGACCTGGAGGTCGAGGCCAGGCAGGAGGTGCTGCAGAAGCTGGCCGGCCGGTCCGAGGTCACCGTCGTGGTCGCCTCCGGCCCCGGCTCCGGCCACCAGGCGGCGGCGGTCAACATGATCCGCTCACTGCGTGAGCTCGGCTACGACGGCCAGGTCAACCTGGTCGCGCCGACCAACGTGCGGGCCCGGCTGGACCGGATGCTCGACGCCGAGCTGCTCGGTGGCGGCCAGGTCCACTACGCGCCGGACGAGTTCGACCCGCACGGCGAGAACGGGACGGCCCCGGTCCGGCCCGGCGGCCTGACCCTGGTCGCGGCCAGCGACGAGATCGGGGCGGACGGCGACAACGCCAAGGCCCTGCTCTCCTACACCGGCGCCGACCAGGCGGTGGTACTGGCACCCTACGCCTGGGGGATGTCCAGCCGCGCGGTCTTCTCCCGCACCGAGGACGGCGGCTTCGGCGTGCTGCCGCTGGAGGGGACGGTGGATCGGAAGAACGCCCTGTTCCAGCAGCACGTCCCGGCCCCGGACCCGAGCTCCTTCACCGACCACCCGCACCTCCGGTCGGTGGCCGACCGGGTGGCCACCGGCCGGATCGACCTGATGCCGCTCTACGGTCTGGCCCGGCTCACCCCGGACCGCCAGGCGGGCGCCCCCGACTACCTGGCGGCGGGCATCCACCAGGCCGGGCTGGGCAGGCCGGCCGTGCTGCTCCAGGTCGGCAACCACGACATCCCGTACGCCCCGCCGTACGAGCAGCCCTGGCTCAAGCGCGCCGACCTGGCCGACCCGGGCCTGGACGCGGACGGCCTGAACCGGCTGCTCGACGGGCTCGGCCCGGACGACGTACTGGTGCTGCGCTCCGGCCCGCTCGACCAGCAGGCCTTCGAGCAGGTCTTCCAGCTCGGCAGCCTGCCCGCCGTCCAGGAGGGCGCCAACACCACCGGCACCAGCCAGCTCACCGGCCGCCCCTACTTCTCCCCCGTCACCTCCACCACGCCCTACCCGGAGGCGGTCTCCTCCACCGCCGCCCAGGACCTCTCCGCCCGCGCCGGTGACCACCTGTCCGGCGACACCCGGGCCCGGCTGGAGCGGTCCTGGGCGGACGCCCTCAAGCCTGCGGCCACCCGGGCCGAGGTCGACACCGCCGTGCGCGAACTGCGCGCCGCCGCCGACCTGTTGGCGGACCAGGCCGACCGGACGGACGGCGTGGCCGACCCGGCCGGCAAGCGCGCCCTGCGCGAGCTGGCCGAGAACGGGACGAAGAGCGCCGACGCGCTGGAGCGCTCGCACGCGGCAGTCGCCGTCCGCGAGCGGCTCCAGCAGGTCACCGACGCCCTCGCGGCCGGGAACGACTGGACCGCGGCCGTCGAGGAGGCCCCGGCGTACGACGAGCTGCGCAAGGCCGTCTACCAGCGCGAGGTCGCCGACGGCTGGCTGGCCACCCTGCCCGTGGACGACACCTCCGGCAAGGCCTTCGACCTCAAGAGCGACCAGCTGTACGGTTTCGCCGAGGCGCTCGGCCAGGACTACGACCGGCTCGGCGACCTGCTCGGCGCGGGCATGACCCCGGAGCAGCGGGCGGCCCTCGACCACTCCCTCTCCCCGCAGGGGCGGAGGGCCGAGGAGCGCCTGATGATGCGGGGCGACGACCTCTCCCAGATCCCGCTCGGCACCGTCCCCGAGGCCAGGCAGCGACTGGCGGACGTGGCGGCGGCGATCCGCGAGCTGGAGCAGGGGTACATCCAGGAGCTCAAGGACTCCGCCGAGCTCCAGGGCGAGTCCACCGCACCCCGGCCCGAACAGGTCCAGGTCATCGCCGACGTGCTCAACGGCTATGCGCAGCAGGGCTCGCCGTTCCAGCAGTACACCTCCGAGCTCACCGGCCGGGCCGCCGACTGGCAGCAGAACCAGCTGCTGGTGGCGCTGCTCCACCTGGACGACCGGCCGCACGAGGTCCTCCGCGACTCCCCGTCCGTGGAGCCCTCCGTAGAACCGTCGGTGGTCCCCGAGCCCACCCCCATGCACACCCCCGAGCGCAGCCCGGTCCCGACGCCCCGTCAGGAGTCCGCTCCGTCGCCGGAGCCGGCCCCGGAGGTACGGCCGCCCTCGCCCGAGGCGCCGTTCCGGCTCCAGTCCTCGGACAGCGGGCCCAGCCTGTTCGACGACGACTTCACGCTCAACGACGACAGCGACAGCGACGGCGAGCACGTCCCCTCGCCGCCTCCGCCGGCCTCCGCCGCGTTCCAGCTCGGCCCGGTCCGGTCCGCGCCCGCCCAGGACCGCGGCGAGCCCCCGGCCAAGCGCCGCCGCACGCCCGCGTACGAGAACACCGACGCCGTCCTGCACGACCGGGGCTACCGTCCGGCCGACACCGAACAGCACGCCGCGCTGCGGCAGTTCACCGACGGACGCCGCTTCCCCGAGCCGACGCCGGAGCTGCTCGGCCTGATCACGCCGCACCGGGAGCCGGTCAGCCCCGGCCCGGGCTTCCGGCTCGGGGACGACCTGCAGAGCTGCCTGGAGGCCGTCGAGGCGTACCGGGACACGCACTTCGGGCGCCCCCGCCCGTCCGGGCAGACCCGCTCCGGTGCGGTGGAGCCGGGCGCCGCCCGGGTGCTCGACCACCGCCACGACCTGCCGCACCTGTTCGGCGAGGGGCAGCCGGCCGTGGACTCGCTGCTCGACCACGTCCGGCGCGGCGGCCCGGGCTCGTTCGCCACCGTGCTGGTCGGCCGGGAGGGCGAGGTCGGCCACACCGTCGCGCTCGTCAACGGGACCGACGGACAGCTCCGTTGGGTCGACCCGAGCACCCGTCAGTCCTGGGACGCCGAGCCCGGTTCGCTCCCGGACCCACGCACCGGCGGCTGGAAGGTCTGGGCCTCGGCCGCCGGGCCGGACGAGTCCACCCTCCCCGGCCTCACTCCGGACCGCGGCCTCCAGGCCGAGTTCGGTGCACCGTTCAGCCTAGGCAGCCTCTTCGGCACCACCCAGGCGGACGCCCCTGCAACGGACTTGCCGACCGCCCAGCCGCTCACTCTCGCGGACCCGGTGGCCGCGCACGCCCAACTCACCACCGACCCGGGTGCGTTCCTGCAGCAGCACATCCTCTCCTACGACGGCGCCCTCGGCCTGGAGCTGCGCAGCCCCGGCCTCGGCCAACAGGAGTCCCGGGAGTTCATGGCCTGGGCCAACACCCAGCCCCGGAACTGGTTCACGCTGGTCCCGGACCCGCGCCGCAACAACGCCCTCGTACTCACCCCGGCCGTCGAGAAGTACGTCGAGGCCCATCCGGACCACCCGTTCGTCTCCCGCTTCGCCGACCGCTTCGCCACCCCGCCGGCCGGTCAGCAGTACCTGACCTCCTCCTACATCCCCTACCTGGCCGGCGCCCCGGGCGGACAGCTCCACACCGTGGGCTCGACTCCGGTGCCGCTCGACCCGGATGCCGGCACCCCCGGCTCGGAGTTCGTCTTCACCGCCGTGATGAACGGCTGCGCCCTCGCCGTCACCCCCGGAGCCACTCCGGACACCTTCACGGCCTGGCACTACCAGTCCTGCAGCACCAACAACTCCAGCGCCCTGGACTTCCGCCGCACCCAGCAGCCCACCGACTGGTTCGGCCCCGAGGAGTACGAGAGCGGTACCCAGTCCGCGCTCTACGAGGTCACCAACCTGCTCTGGAAGAGCCCGACCGACGGCTGGCAGATCATCAGCCAGGAGACCGGCGTCGACCCGGCCGACCAGGCCGGTGCCGCCATCACCGCCGTCCGCCGGCGCCCGCTGGAGCTGGGCCCGCCGACGGCGGGCGCGGAGGCCGTCCACCTCGCCCGGATCTACACGGGCATGGCCGAGACGGAGCTCAAGCGCTTCGACACCGACGCCGAGGCGATCCTCAAGCAGAGCTGGGGCAACCGGCGCACCGAGGTCGAGCAGGAGCTCCAACGCCTGCGCAGCACCCTCCTGGTGGAGCTCATCGACCTCCGCGAGCAGGGCCACCTCGACCCCCGTACCCCGTTCACCGGCACCAACCCGGCTGCCGTTCCGCTCGCCGACCCGGCCCCCGACAGCCTCTCCTTCGCCTCCCTCGGCGCGGTGGCCCAGGCCATCGGCCCCAACCGCCACACCGTCGGCATGACCGCCCAGCAGCGCCTCACCGCCCTCAACGACGCCACCCCGGCCAAGGACCGCGACTGGCGCCAGCGCAAGCTCGACCAGCTGCTCACCACCTTCGTCCCCACCCCCGCCACCCCCGTCCCCTGGCACCACCACCTCACCACCGAGACCACCGACCACCCCCGCGCCTGACCCGGACCCGGACCCGGACACGGTCGAGCGTTTCGCGCAAGCCGCAGCGGCGGCTCCCCTCCGCCGAGGGGAGCCGCCGCCAAGGTGACGGTCGCTCAGGTCCGACCGGTGCCCGCGCCAGGTGGCGGGGTCAGTGGACTACTTCTCGCACAGCGCCGTGTCCAGCAGGGTGTTCAGCTGCTGGAGCGGCGGGTTGGAGGCGAGGTAGGCGTTGGTCATGACGGAGGCGTGCCGGCCGTCCTTGGTGACCATGGTCTCGCTGAGGTAGCCGGGGACCGCGCCGTTGTGCCACCAGGCGTCGCCGCCGCAGGACAGGGTCGTCCGGACGATCCCGAGGCCGTAGGGGATGGGGGTGACGGGGCTCGGCCGCTCCATCTCCGCCAGCGCCGCCGGTGACACCACCCGGCCGGCCGTCAGGGCCTGGTAGAAGGTGGTGAGGTCCTCCAGCGTGGAGATCACCGCCCCGGCCGAGCTGAAGACGGAGGGGTCGTAGTCGAGGACCGGGCTCCAGAAGAAGAACGGACCGAGCCGGCCGCCGTGGTAACCGGGCACGGACGGGGTCGGCAGGGACCGGTGGCCGGGTACCGGGAAGACGGTGTGGGTCAGGCCGAGCGGCTCGATGATCCGCTGGGTGACGGCCTGGTGGACCGGCTGGCCCGTCACCTTCTCGATCAGCAGGCCGAGGATCAGGTAGTTGGTGTTGGAGTAGGTGAAGCCGCCGCCCGGTGCGGAGACCGGGGCCCGCTTCAGGCCCTCCCGGATCAGGGTGGTCAGCTTGTAGGTGCCGTCCGGTTCGACCAGGGCGATCGAGCCCAGTGGGTCGTACCCCGCGATTCCGCTGGTGTGCTGGAGCAGCTGGCGCACCGTGATGCGGGCGCCGTCGTAGCCGTTCCCGGTGACGGTGCCCGGGAGGTAGGTGTCTATGCCCGCGTCCAGCGCGACCCGGCCCTCGTCGACCAGTTGGAGCACGGTCGCCGCGGTGAAGGTCTTGCTCTGGCTGCCGATGCGGAAGTGCTCGTCGGAGCGGATCGGCTTGACGGTGTTGATCGTGCCGGTGCCGGCCGAGAGCGTCCACGAGCCGGCCGAGTTGCCCGCGTACACGGCGGCGCCGGGGCCGGCGGCGGACTGGAACGAGTTCAGCGCCGCGCGGGTGGCGGAGTGGTCCTCGGCGGCGTGCGCCGTGGTCGTGCCGGTCAGCACGACGACTGCCGCGACCGCCGCGCCGATGACGGCCGGGAGCCGCTTCCTGCTGTGCTGCTTCATGGTCCGTTCCTCCGGCTCAGTGGGTGATCCAGGTGCCCCGGGTGGGGTTCCAGTGGATGGTGGCGTTCTGGAACTGCTGTGCGACGCCGCCGGGTTCGGCGACCTCCTCACCGGTCGGGTAGCCCAGCACCGCCTCGTGCCCGCCGCTGTGGAACGCGTCGTAGATCGCGTCATGGACCACATGCGTGCCCGTGGCGGCCGACCAGAGGAAGAGACCCCGCTCGAAGAACTGGTACCGGCCCCTGGTCCCGTCCGGAGCCCGCGACGCATCCGCCTCGTCCATCGTCGGGAAACCCCAACGCCGTTCGGCATCCGTCGCCCAGAACCTGGTGAGGATGTCCCCGCGGACGGCGTACGCCACGTCGGGGTGCCACAGCACGATCCCGCCCTCGAACTGCTGGAACCGCCCGCCCGCCGAGGAGTCGCGTTCACCTCGGACCGGCTGCCCGAGCACACCGCCCGGACCGCCCAGGGCGGCGTACTTGGCGCCGATCGTCCCGTAGGGCATGAGGTCGTCGAGCCGGTCGTAGCGGCGGGGCGCGAACCCGCGCAGCCCGTCGTTCCAGACCCGCTCCTCGGCCACCTGCCCGAAGTCGTACTCCTCCCGGACCACCGGCCGGGTGTGGGCGCCGTCGGCCCAGCGGAGGAAGAGGGCCACGTGGTCGGTGCCGTCGGAGTCCTTGAGCAGGGCGTCGCCGGGCTGGAGGTCGTCGGCGGGGATGCCCCGGGTCACGTTCCACAGGTCCCAGGTGGTCAGTGAGGTGCCGAGGTGCCAGGCCATCGAGACGAAGCCCGAGCAGTCCGGCCGGTAGCAGCCGAACTGGTTCTGGTGGCAGCCGGTCCAGCTGTACGGCACCTGTTCGGCGATCCAGGACCAGGAACGGTCCATCACCTCGGCGCGCCCGAGCGGCTCGTCGGGGCCGGCCGCGTGGGCGGCCGGTGCGCCCGGGAGTGCGAGCGCGCAGACCGCCAGGGCCAGGCCTGCCGCGCGGATGAGACGGAGGGGGAACTTCATCGCGTACCGCCCCTTCAGTGGGTGATCCAGGTGCCCCGGGTGGGGTTCCAGTGGATGGTGGCGTTCTGGAACTGCTGTGCGACGCCGCCGGGTTCGGCGACCTCCTCACCGGTCGGGTAGCCCAGCACCGCCTCGTGCCCGGCAGCGTGGAACGCGTCGTAGATCGCGTCATGGACCACATGCGTGCCCGTGGCGGCCGACCAGAGGAAGAGGCCCCGCTCGAAGAACTGGTACCGGCCCCTGGTCCCGTCCGGAGCCCGCGAGGCATCGGCCTCGTCCATGGTCGGGAAACCCCAACGCCGTTCGGCATCCGTCGCCCAGAACCTGGTGAGGATGTCACCGTGAACGGCGTACGCCACATCCGGGTGCCAGAGCACGATCCCGCCCTCGAACAGCTGGAACCGCCCGCCCGCCGAAGCGTCCTCCTCGGCCCGCACCGGGGCACCGAGGTAGCCGCCCCGGCCGCCCAGGCCCTCGTACTTGGCGCCGATCGTCCCGTACGGGGCGAAGGCCTCGGCCATCAGCTCGCGGGCCGTGCCCTCGGCCTGGTCGTAGCGGGCGGGGTAGGCGGAACGCTGGACGGCCTGGGCGAGTTGGCCGGGCGTGCCGCCCGCGTGGTCGGGTTCCATCTGCTGGGCGACCTCGAAGAACTTGTTCGCCGCGTAGCCGACGTCGAGGCACTGGTCGGGGGTGCACCAGCCCATCGACGGCCGCTGCTGGAACACGCCCAGCGAGTCGTCCTGTCCGCAGGCGAGGTTGTTCATCCGGGTCTCCACCCAGCCGGTCTCGAAGCCGGCCAGCATCACCTTGGCGGACACGCCCCGGCGTTGGCCGACCTCGTAGACCTTGCGGGTGACGGCGATGTCCCGGCCGGGCGGGATGGCACAGAAGGCCGCGGCCGTCGCGGTGTGGTTCAGCGGACCGGGCACGGGCCCGGCCCCGCGGGCCCCGGCTGGGCCGCCGAGGGCGACCGCGGCCGTGGCCAGGAGCAGGACGGCGGCGCCGGAGGCCGCGCGTCGTGCGGCGGGTCTGGTCATGTCTCTCCTTCGTCAGCGGGCGTGCGGGCGGCTCAGGGATTGATCCCGTCGAACTGCAGCACCCGGTACGGCGGTTGGTGCAGGACGCCGGGCCACTGGGAGACGATCAGGGTGAGCGAGGTGGCGCTCGCGCTGCCCGGGTGGATGTAGCCGCCGTACAGGGTCGGGACCTGCGGCTTGCCCCAGTGACTGGCCGGCCAGCCGTTGTTGCCGACGATCTGCGGCTTGGGCGCGGTCCAGGCGGCGTCGGGCCGGGACGCGGTGCGGGTGGAGATCGAGTAGTCGGCGACGTCGAAGTAGCTCATGCAGTACCGGTTGCCGATCCGCTTGACCGAGAACTCGCCGATGTTGTTGCCGGTCAGGATCGGCGAGGGCGCGGCGTCCGTGGTCCACTGCCAACGGCCGCCGAGGAAGGCCCAGTTCTGCTGCGCGCCGAAGTTCCCGGCCCGGAACTCGCCGGGCTGGATCCGGAACAGCTGGATCGCGCCGCCGTCGGCGGTGTTGCGGTGGGTGCCGTTCCAGCGCTTGGAGAAGATATACAGCCAGCCGTCAGGGTCGATGCCCGCGAACGACCACATCCCGTACATGGACTGGTTCACGCCCTGCATGTCGCCGGGCCAGTGGTACGGGTAGTCGTGCCAGGTGATGCCGTGGTCGTCCGACCAGGCGACGCCGGACATCACGGACCCGTCGTAGCCGGCCGGCGGGGTCCAGGTGCCGACCGAGGTGTACTGGATGTAGGTGCGGCCGCCGAACTCGATGCAGTCGTTGGGGATGCGGCTCACCTCGAAACCGAACCCGTTGTCCGCGTTGGTCCGGTAGTCGAACAGCTGCTCGGCCCGGCCGCCGGTGGGCATCGCCCAGGTGAACGAGATCGGGGCCGAACCCGAGGCGTCGAAGCGATCCTGACAGAGCATCAGCGGCGAGCCGAGGTAGTCGCCGTACTGCTGCATCCCGGCCCAGGTGTCGCCGAAGACGTAGCCCCAACTGCCGTCGTGCTCGCGGTAGTAGGGGATGCCCAGGTCGCTGGAGCCGATCCCCTGGGCGGCGGCCGAGTCGCCGGCCTCGTCGCACAGGGGGGTGCCGTGCTGGGCGGCCCAGGCGGGGGCGGCCGGCGCGAGACCGGCCAGGCCGGCGCCCAGGGCGAGGCCGCCGCCGGCCCGGAGGACGGTGCGGCGCGAGACGGCGGGACGGGGGTACACAGGGGACGATTCGGGCATGGCTGTTCCTCCGGAGGACAGACGGGGTGGGAGAGGGGTGCGGCCTGACGACCGGTCAGCCCGCAGCGGCGAACGCGGCCGCGAGGCGCGGGACGTAGTCCGCGAACGCCGGTGCCCAGCAGCCGTAATTGTGGCCGCCGTTGCAGGTCGGGGCGAGCGACGCGCCGTTGCCGTAGTCGACCAGACGGCTGGGAATGCCCAGCTGGTCCAGCCGCCCCTTGACCGTCGCCGACGCCACCGCGGTGTTGGCGTCGATCACGTCGTTGTTGCCGGTGTAGAGCGCGATGCCGGTGCCGGACAGCTTGGCGAGGTTGACCGGCGCGGCCGGGTCGACGGCCTTCCACACCCGGTCGGTGTTGAAGACGGGGTACGGGGAGCCGAAGATCGCGTCACTGTCCACGGTGGGGCCGTAGCCGGTGCACCGGCCGGAGCCGGCCGAGCCGGAGGTGCTGACCGCGCACCAGGCGCCCGTCAGGTTGAGCTCGGTGGCCAGGACGGTGGCCCGGATGGTCCACTGCCCGAAGTCGATGCCGCCCGACATCGCGGCGACCTGGCCGAACAGGTCCGGCCTGGCCTCGGCGTAGTGGAGCGACCCGAAACCGCCCATGGACAGCCCGACGACGGCCCGGTGCGCCCGGTCGGCGACGGTCCGGAGGTTGGCGTCGACGAACGGGACCACCTGGGTCAGGTGGAAGGTCTCCCAGTTCGCGGCGCCTTCGGCGGTGTTCTGCATCCGCCAGTCCGCGTACCAGCCCTTCAGCCCGCCGTCCGGCACCACGGTGATCATCGAGTCCGAGTGCAGGGCCGGCGCGGCCGCGACGTCGTCCACCCCGCCGCCACCGCCGTGCAGGAAGTAGGTGACCGGCCAGCGCCGGCCAGGCTCGGTGTCGTACCCGGACGGGAGCAGGATCCGGATCCGGTGCTTGCCGGACAGCTGCGCCGTGGTGACGGTGAGGGTGAAGTCGGTGGGGCTGTGCACCTCCGTGGCCCCGGGGACCACGGTCAGGCCGTAGCCGTCAGCGAAGGCGGGAACGGCGGCGGCAGCGGCAGCCGGAGCAGCGGCCGGAACGGCACCGGCCGTGCCGGTGCCCGTCAGAGCGGCGAGCGCCACCGCCGCGCCGAGGGCGGCGAGGCGCAGGGACAGGGGGGTCATCGGGAGCCCTTCGTCGGGGAGGGCCGCGGCGGGTGGACCGCCGTGGACCGGACGTCCCGATGCTGCTGTCCCGCACCCTCGGGCGGACAGGCCAGGCCACCGGCCATTCGTGACCGGCCGTCAGGGACCGGCCGTCAGGGGCCGACGGCCGCCCGGTGCCCGGGCCCTGCGGTCACGGGGTGTCGGCCCGCGCGGGCGGGAAGGTGGCCGGTGCGAAGTCCGGGTGCCTGCGGCGGAACGCGCTCCCGAGGTGGTGCTGCAGCCGGACGTGGCGGAACTGGTAGACGGCCCCGGTCTGACGCAGCACCCCGCGCCGGTAGGCGTCGTCCAGGAACGCGGCGGGGTGCCAGGGCAGCCGCCCGGTCAGCGGCAGCCAGACCCGGGCCAGCAGGAGCCACTGCCCCCAGGCCGTGAAGGCGAGCACGTAGGCGGCGGCGCCCCCGAGGCCGCCGACCGCACCGATCAGCAGGCCGTCCTCCGGGGGCCAGGCGAGTTGCCCCAGCGTGCCCTGGAGCAGCGCGACGATCACCCAGCCGCCGAAAGCGATGGCCAGGGTCAGCGCCGGCGCCAGGAACAGGAACTGACGGCCCACCGTGGTGCGGTTCGCGGACAGCAGGCCGACGGGGGTGGCCGCCTCGGTGACGTCCACGGGTGCCTCCAGCGCCGCCATCAGCCCGAAGACCAGACCGGCGGCCGTGCCGAAGATCAGCCCGAAGACCAGCATGTCGGTCAGGGCGAACCCGACCAGGCGCGGATCGGTGAGCGAGGTCCCCGCGGCCAGCGCGTGCTGGAGGGTGAGCGTGCAGGAGCAGCCGATCCCCATCACGGCCCCGCCGAACAGGCCCTGCCCGAACCGGACGGTGAAGGTCCGCAGCGGCCGGCGGCCGAGGCCGCGGTGCGTGGTGCGCAGCGTCAGCCGGACCCGGGCCGGTTCGAAGGCCGTCCCGCCCCGGGACCGGCCCGCCATCGCGTAGACGGAGCCGAAGGCGAGTCCGGCAGCTGGCCCCATCAGAGCGCCCTGCAACAGGAGTTCGAGCAGCCCGAGCGGGGTGAGCAGGCCGACCAGCCAGTCGGCCAGGGTGACGCAGAGCGTGGTGGACAGGACGACGGCCAGGGCCCGGGTCGGGCCGGGCAGCAGGTCACCGAGCTGCCACCACGCGAGGTCGTGCCGCTCGCGGTCGAGCCGCACCAGGTGATGGGCGAGGTGTCCGAGCCAGCGCTCGGCCCGGACCGGGTCCGCGTACGGGGTCCTCGGCTGCCGGCCGGCGGCGTCCCGCTCCGGTGCGCGGCGCCGGTAGACGGCGGGCACGAAGCCCGCCAACAGGTGTTCCTCCAGGCTCTTCACCGACGGGAACCGGGTGGGGTCGAGCAGTTCGGCGGGGTCCCGGCCGGGTGTCTCGCTGTACAGGGTGCGGGCCAGGATGACCATGAGCGGGGTGGTCAGCACGGTGGCGAGGTCGGTGCCCGCCGGGGCCTGACGGGTGCGCAGTTCCGCCAGCACCCGGTCCCATCCGGTGCCCTCCCCGGCCGGGACGGTCCGGGTGGTGCGGGGCAGGTAGCCGACCAGGTCGTCCAGGGTGAGGTCGGTGAGCTCGATACCCCCGGCCCAGACCAGCGGTGCGTGCGCCGCCCGGACCGCCTCGGCGTACTCGTCCCGCCGGCTGGTGAGGACCAGCGGCGTGGAGGTCGCGTTGAGCGCCTCCAGCGCGTCGCGGCGCAGGCCCTCCGCCATCTCGTCGAAGCCGTCCAGGACCGGGAGCACGAGGTCGGCGTCGACCAGCGCGGCCGCCAGGGTCGCCCCGTGCGGGCCGCCGCGGCCGGCCAGGTGCGGGTGGTCGCGCAGCAGCCGGCCGATCAGCCAGTCGCGCAGCGCGGTGGTGGACGGGTCCCAGGAGCCGATGCTGAAGATGACCGGCACCCGGCTGTGCGGGACGGGGGCGTCCAGCAGGTCCAGCGCGAACCTGATCGTCAGGACGGACTTGCCCGAGCCCGCCCGGCCGAGGATCGCCAACCGCCCGGAGGGGATGCGCAGATAGACCTCGGCCACGCTCCGCAGGTCACCGCCCAGATCCACCTCGCGCGGCGTCTCCCCCGGCCCGAGACGCTGGATGTTCTCCGGACGGTCGGTCAGGTCGGCCGGTGCGGGCTGCCAGCGGACCGGGAGCGGGAACGGGTCGTGGACCCGGCGCTGCGCCTCCTCGCTGCGCCAGCGGCGCCGGACCTCGGTCGCCAACTCCCGCGCGGCGTCGGCCAGCGGGCCGTGGGCGGGCGCCGGGGCCGGGGCCGGTGGGGGCGACGGCGCGGGTGCGGGCTCCGTCGGGCTGCCCGATCCGGCCAGGGTGGCCGCCAGCCGTCGGCGGTCCTGCTCGCCGAGGCCGAGCGCGTCCGCGAGCAGGTTCACCGTCCCCATCCGGTGGTTCGTGGAGGTGCCGCTCTCCAGCCGGCGAATGGTGCGCACGCTGACCCCGGACCGCTCCGCCACCTGTTCCTGCGTCAGCTCGGCCTCATCGCGCAGCCGGCGTAACAACGTGCCGAGATCGTCTGTCACCGCGAGTCTCCCTACCCACCAGTACGAACGGCGGCGAGCCTACCCGGGCGCACCGGTCACAGATGGCCGGTTCCCTGACCTGTACAGCGAACATGACAAACCTCACCCTCGGGGGCGGTGTCCCGCGTGTGCACCGACGGAAGACGAGGAACAGACGTGGCCAACCGCTACTGGTGCGGTGAGTGCAGCTTCAAGACACCCTGGCTCGGGGAGTCCGAGGGGCTGCGCCGCCAGATCGAGCACTACGCCGACAGGCACCCCGGCACTCCCCCGGGCGGCCAGGTCGAGACCCGCCGGAGGGGATCGGCCGTGGCCCACGGCTGCCTGCGCCTGACGGCCGTCGCGCTCACCCTGCTCGTCGTCGTGGCCGCCTGCCACCGCTGAGACGCCGGCCACCGGGGCGGAGCTCAGGATGGTGCCGGCCGGCAGCGCCACCGGCCGGAACACCCCGGCACCGCGCACCCCGTCGAGTTGCGCGACCAGGCGGTCGGCCTCGTCCGAGAGGTGGTTTCGGGCATGGTGGCTCCGTTCGTGACGGGAGCAGGAGACCCGACGGGCCGTCAGACGGACCTTAGGACGGGCGTGCGGCCCGGACGGCGAGCGCTCCGCCCGCGCCCGCGACCGCGCCGAGGAGCGAGGCTCCGGCCAGCGGCGTGTAGTAGCCCGGGATCAGCTCGGTGGCGGTCGCGTCGTCCCACTGGCAGGTGGCCCGCAGTGGCAGGACCGAGCGCCGGACGGTGGTCAGGTCGTCCGCCTGGTGCCGGACATCGGTGCCGTGGTCGCGGGCGGCACAGAGTTCACCCTGCCCGAGGGAGAGCAGCGGGGTGGACAGGAGCCAGCCGCCCCCGTACAGCAGCAGGCCCGCGATCAGGCTGAGCAATGCGCCGCCGACCAGGGTCCCGGCGTCGGCCGGGCGGCCCGGGCCATGGGCCGCACCCCGCCACAACCGCCGGGCGGCGAGGGCGAGGACGGCTGCAGCGAGCACGGCCAGGACCGCGACCAGGCTCACCGCTTCGCCGCTCGGCTGCTCTCGTTGCCGATCCGGGCAGCGTCCCCTCCCGTGAGCGTCTCGTCCACGATCGCGGTGGCCGAGGTGGTGGTGCCGCCGAGTCGGCCGGTGCAGTGGTCGCGGTAGCGGTGGAGGTGGCCGGTGCCCTGGTAGAGGTCCTTCACCGCAGTGACGATACGGGTGCCAGGCCACCGAGCACAGTGTTTCCAGCGTCGCCACGACCGCGCCTGCGAGGCTGCGCCGACCATGTGGCGAGAGGCGGCACCGGGGTGAAGGGAGGCCGGCATCGGTTCACCGACCGGACCTCCGCTGCGGGAGCCGCGCGGTGCGACAGGTTGACGGATTGACGGCGCATCAGAGCAACCCGAACGGCCTACCCGTGGTGCCCGCCGCCCGGAGGTGGGACTTACTGGGGGAGTCGTGGTGCACGACGGTCGGCCCCGGCGCGACCGCAGCACGGCTGACATCCACGTCATCGGGGAGGCTTAGTGTCGAGTGCCCGGCCGTGGCGAATGCGGCGGATGCAGCGACGTCTGGGAAGACCCACCGGACAGGACGTCACCGCAGGCATGGTGACCGGCCTGTTCAGCATCCCCGAGGGCATGGCCTACGCCTCGATCGGAGGCTTCAACCCGGTCGCCGGTCTCTACGCCGGTGTGCTCCCCCCGATCCTCGGCTCGCTCACCGCCCCCACCGTGCTGATGGTCACCACGCTCACCAGCGCCATCGCGCTGACCGGCCAGTCCGTGCTGTCGGACGCCGGACTCGATCCGCATCAGGCCGGCAACGTGGCCGCGCTGACCCTGATGGTCGGCGTGATCATGCTCCTGCTGGGGCTGCTGCGGCTCGGCGCGGTGATGAGCTTCGTCTCCAACGCCGTCATGACCGGCTTCTCGACCGGTATCGCCCTGCAGATCATCACCGGCGTCCTCAAGGACGCCACCGGCTACAAGCCCGCCGGGCACAACCAGTTCACCAAACTCTGGGACTGGGCCGTCCACATCGGCGACTGGAAACCCTCCGCCACCCTGGTCGCCCTGGCCACCATCGGCGTCTGGGCCGCAGCGCACGCCGTACGGAAGCTGGAGGCCACGGCGCTGCTGATCGCCATGGTCCTGGTGAGCGTCGCCGTCGTGATCCTCGGCGCGGACGTGGAGACGGTCGAGTCGATCGCGGAGATCCCCGCCGCTCTCCCCCACTTCTCCGCCCCCGACTGGGGCGCGATGCCGCACCTGGTCGGCGGCGCCCTGTCGGTGGCCCTGGTGGCGCTGGCCCAGGCCGCCGGCGTGGCCCCGTCCATGCCCAACCCCGACGGCAGCCGCTCCAGCGTGAACGGCGACTTCGCCTCCCAGGGCATCGCCAACGTGGGCGGCGCCCTGTTCCAGGCCCTGCCGTCGGGCGGCTCGCTCTCCCGTACCGGCGTCGCGGCCAGCGCCGGCGCCCGCACCCGGTGGGCCGGCGTGATCTCCGGCGTCTTCCTCGCCCTGGTCGTCGTCCTGCTCGGCTCGCTGGCCGAGCGCATCCCGATGCCCGTCATCGGCGGCCTGATCCTCGTCATCGGCGGCGAGCTGATCTGGGGCAAGCGCAAGGACATCGTGCTGGTCCTGCGCACCTCCCGGCTCTCGGCCGCCGCCATGATCGCGACCTTCGCGGCCACCACCCAACTCCCGCTCCAGCAGGCCATCGTGATCGGGGCCGTCCTCTCCCTGCTGCTCTACTGCTACCAGGCGGCCCGCCAGGTCCGCCTCGAAGCGCTGGTCCGCGACGACATGGGGACCTGGTCCACCGCCGAGCCGCCCAAGCAGCTGACGCCCGGTGAGGTCACCGTCCTCACCTACGAGGGCACCAGCTTCTTCGCCGAACTCCCCCGGATGGAGAGCGACCTCCCCGACGTCAAGGGCGCCAGGAACGCGGTCCTGGTACTCGTCCTGCGCACCGCCCCCGACGTCCCCTCGTCCGCGATGATCAAACTGCTGCGCCGCTACGCCGGCAGACTCCACGACCAGGGCGGCCGCCTGATCCTCACCGGCCTCCAGCCCTCCCTCGTCGAGGTGATGAACCGCACCGGCCTGACCGCCGACCTCGGCGCCGACGCGGTCATCCCCGCCTCACCCGCACTCCTCGCCCCGCTCGACCGCGCCCTGGACGAAGGACGGACCTGGATCGCCCAACAGCCGGCCGACACCACCAAGGGGTAGCGGCACGGAGGTGCGGCAGGCGGCAGGCGGGAGTTGGAGGAAGACGTCCCACTCACCCTGTCCACCCGAATCCAGGTGACGTTGTCCGAGCTGGCGAAACTGCGGGACACCTCCGTCGAGGCGAGGTACGAGACCGGGCACGTCTCCCTGTCGGTCTTCCGCTTCGACCAGGACATGATCGTCACACCATTGCTGCCCGGTAGGATCGGCCACGACGCTCCGATGATGCACCTTCGGCGAGCCCAGGACGATGGCGCGTTCGACCGGTTCGCCGGCCACGTCGAAGACCTGTGGGCCAAGGGGCACGACGTGTGGACGATCCCGGAGGTACAGCATGCCGAGGCGTGACTACGAGGACGACCCCAACGCCCCGAAGGCGAACAGCCTGGTACCGGCCGCCAGTGTCGTTGTGGTCGGCGACGACGGCCGGGTCCTGCTCCAACGCCGGGCGGACAACGGGATGTGGGCCCTGCCCGGCGGGGTGATGGAGCTCGGGGAATCGCTCGCCCAGTGCGGCATCCGGGAAACCCAGGAGGAGACCGGCATCCGGATCGAGATCACCGGCATTGTCGGGACCTACACCAACCCCGGTCACGTCTTCGCGTACGACGACGGCGAGGTCCGCCAGGAGTTCTCCATCTGCCTGCTCGGGCGCCCGCTCGGCGGCGAACTGCACGTGTCCGACGAGTCGTTCGAGGTGGCGTGGTTCACCCTGGAAGAGACCGACGCGCTGCCGATGGTCGCGAGCATCCGGAAGCGGCTCGCAGACTGGCGCGCCGGCGGCCCGGTGGTTCGCTGAGCCCAGCGCACGAAGCCGCCCTGCTCGCCCGAGGAGCAGCGGAACAGCGGCAGCGTGGTCAGCACCGCATCACCGCGGTCTACGGCGTGAGGCCAGCCCGTGACCCACCCCCGCAGCAGCCCCAACAGCCCTCCTGGGGAGTACCCCCACCCCAGCCCCCGAAGAAGAACCCGACCGGCAAAGTCATCGGGCTCGGCGGCGGCCTCGTCGTGCTGTTCGTCCTGCTCGCGATCGTCGGTGCCCTGATCAGCGACAAGAGCGACCCCACGCACACCAAACCCTCGCCCCCGTGCCCGTCAGCTCCCCAGCCAGCGCACCCTCGCCCACGACGCCGGTCCAGTCACCCCGCGCCGGCCGCCGGCAGCGACGGCGCCGTGCAGCTGAGCGACTGCTCCGTGGACAGCGTGTTGAAGTGACCGTCCGTCAATGTGACCATCACCAACAAGTCCTCGAAGACGAGCAACTACATGGTGGCTCCGTTCACGAGACTGGCACAGCAGATGTTCACCACTTCGGGAGACACGAGAATCTGGTGCTGTTCGATTGCCGGACGGCTAGAAGAGGCCAACCGAGGTGCTCTGCGTGAGGTTCTCGAGGATCGTGTGAAGCCACGGGCTGCGCACGGCTGGTAGCCGGGCCAAGGTGTGTTGGAACGTTCCCCAATCGGCCCGGAACAGGTGATTGGACAGCAGCGGAAGCGGGTAATCCCGGAGGACATCTTGGGCTATGCGGCCCGACGCGGGAACCGGCAAGTCCGGTTCGGGAGAGACAAGCCACAGCCACACCCCCAGCGGCAGGGGCACCAGGTACGCCGGTGTGGTCGGGTCTGCAGGGGTCCAGGTCCAGCCCGTCATGGGGTGGACGGGGACGAGGAGGATGTCGACGCCTGCGTCCGGGGAGGGCTGTCCCGGTCCGGCCAGGACGGCATGCCGCTCCCGGGTGCCTGCTGGAAGCAAGGCGTCGAGCGTGCGTTGGAACACGTCTGCGGTCAGGCCCTCCGGAACCTTCACCCGCTGCCCCTTGGAGGCAATCAGAAGGTGGGCGAGCGCCTGGCCGGCTGCCGCCTCCCACTGCGGACTCCACGACCAGTAGTGGTTCGGCCCTAGCCGTCCTCCCCACGTGGCGATCGGCTCGAACGGGGGCGTTTTCTCCCACTTCTCCGCCAACTCCACCCAGGACAGGGGTACAGAGCGGATACCGTCGAGGGGCACGCGGTGCACGACGTCTGAGCCGAGTCTCACCATCTGCCAGAGCGAGCAATCGTCGACCCGGGTCGCCACGGGGAGGTCGCATGCCTCGCAGGCCATGTTGGGCCCGTCGGCCCCGTTGACGCCACAGCAGGCACTGCCATGCTTCTCGGGAATCAACCGGGTTCCACGGATATCACCGGGCGCAATGACACTGTCCCCGGGCGTGCCGTCGGACAGGGCATGGACTGGCGCGTAGATGCCGCGCGCCTCAGCCTCGCCCGGATCAATCTCGTCCCACAGCCGCCACGGTCCTCCCCAAGGGGCCAGGTCCACGGCAAACGTCCCGGGTTCCATGAGCACCGGAAGCTGGATTCCGTTCCCGTACTGCTGACGGGCGTGTACTGGTAGTGAGACCTGGGTCAGCGGAACGGTCAGCTCGGCGCCGCATCCCGCACACACGAAAACGAACAAACTTCCTCCACCTGGGAAAACACGCGCATCGTCGCAGCTCACCGACGGGCGGCCAACATGTTTTCTCATCTTCTGTGGGAACGGCACTGCCACTGTCGCGGAGTGTCTAGGCAGTGCGAGCGGATGTCAGCCGCCGCCTTGGACCCTGGCAAGCGACTCACCCGGTGTTCGAATTACCGGTGTGCTGAGGCGCCTCCCGAAGTGGTGAACATCTGCTGTCCAGTCTCGTGAACAGAGTCAACCTGGTCAGCGGTGGCAGCGCGGTGTGCGCGGGCGACTGCCAGATCGCGAGGGCTTCAAGCACCGGACGGAGCGGTAGGAGGTGGTCCAGGTAGAGGCAGTGCGCGACGGGACGGTTTGTGCGCCGCGAGGTCCGGGTCGGCCAGCAGGCGCCGTACCAGGTGGGTTTGCCGATCCCGTCGTCCGGGCCGACGAGCCCGGTGGGCCGGAGCGGACATTGACCGAGCGGCTCGGCCCCGCCCACTGGAGCCCGAGGTGGTGACCGGCTCAACCCAGGTCGCGGCGGTGCGTGCCGGTACCCGTCGGGCGGAACGCCGACGGCGCGGGTCGCCCGCGGTTCTCGGGCACTCCCGACGTGGTGCCGTCGGAGAACGATCCACCGACGGCACCACCGGCTCCAGCAGACCCGGACCCGGACCCGGCACCGAGGTTGACGGCCCGTCGACGGAGAGTCGACCCCATCATGTGCGCCGAGCTGCCCTGGTGTCGCGCCTCTACGAGCCGAAGCTGGACATGGGACACGGACATCGCTCCCGTCATGGCCGGCCAACTGGTCCGCGAGGGCGGCTACCAGGTGAGCGGCCCCGGCTGGAACACCCCGCTCCGAACCGGATTGGCGGTGAAGTCTGCGCAGACGACGCTCTGCGGAGCTTGGCCCTGCACGGTAGCGAACAGAGCGAACGCGTCGAAAGCGAACAGAGCAGTACCGAAGACGAGCCCTCGGGCCGCACGGTTGCCGTTCGCCACCGCCACCAACCGCCCGAATGCGGCGGCCGGCCAGTTGGCCGCCGAAGGCCCCAGAACAACACCACTCTCGATGACCACCATGGGCTGCGGGCTCCTGCGGGAGGTGTAGCTGACCAGATCGACCCGCCGGATCTGCTCCCACGGGACCGTACGGGTCCGCGACAGTGGCAGTCGTACCCTGATGCCCTCCGAGCCGACCGCCAACTTGACCGGACGGACCAGATAGGAAACGGGCGGTGCGAGGACAGCGGCCGCCATCAAGGACATTGCGAGCACGATGGCACCGACCATGACGAGCTCGGCGTCCGGGATGTCGTAGCCGCCGGTGCCGACCATTGACACGGTCACCAGCGCGATCACGGCGACTGCGGCCGTGGTCACCGCCAGCACCATCCACCAGTACCTGGCCCGCACCCTCAGTGTTGTCGCATGCCCGTTCATCCAGCCCCCCGGTAGCGATGGTGACGACACCTCCAGCGTCGCGGACGCGGATTGCCGTCCCCTTGCTGCCCGATAAACACCGCCAACAACGCGAACTGGAGCGCCTTCATGGGAAAATGACGGGCCGATCGCCTGCGGTCCCGCGAGGTGACAGTCTCGCCCAGGGTGTCGCCCCCAGAGCAAGCCCAGCATGACGTACTGGAGCTGGCGCCCCGAACGGGCGACGGCCGCATCCCTCCCCCGGGCGCAGCGGCAGCAGCAGCGACTCAAACCGCCCCCACTGAGCACCCGTCAGATCGACCCCCGTGCCCGACAGTCCTGTCAACGGCTCAACCAATCAGCCAGGGCGCGGCCTAGTTGGGCCAGGCCGTCGCGGAGCCGTCGGCGGACCAGATGCCGGCCACCCTGGGGGTGCCGGTGGCCAGGCCGGTGATGCCGGCGGTGTAGGCGCGGGTGACGAAGGCCTGGGCCCGGAAGCCGAAGACGACGGTGTCACCGATCGCGGCCGGGCCCTTCGCGTCGGGGGCCAACTGGCCGTAGTAGTCGATGGCCTGAGTCGGCGGCAGGGTGGCGTCGAGGAGGCGGGCGGTGGAGAGCTCGCGGCCGACCAGGGCCTGGACCTGGTGGGCGGGGAAGACCGGGTCCACGTACAATCCGCCGCCGAAGCAGTAGGCGCGGCCCGCGTGCAGGTGGCTGACCTCGCTGACGTAGCAGACGGCCGGGAGTTCCGGCAGGTCGCGGGTGGCGTGCCAGGGCGTGGTGCCGGTCAGTGCGTGGCCCGGCTCGACCTGGGCGACGCCGGCCGAGGCGAGGGAGGCCAGCGCCTCGGTGGAGGTGGTGCCCGGGGCGTTGATCCGGCACTCGGTACGGCCTGCGGAGCGCAGTCGTTCGGCGGCGCGCTCCAGGGTGGCCAGGTTGCCGGTGCGGCGGACCGTGCCGGTGCCGTGGTCGAAGACCAGGGCGGGGAAGGTGGTGATCCCGGCGAAGCGGGCGCCGTCGAGGGTGTCGAACCGGTCGGCGACGGCGAGCACGTCCTCGGCCGGGAAGCCGCCCTCATGACCGGGATAGAACTCGTCGCCTTCACCGAACAGCCGTGCCAGCAGCGCCTGTTCGCGCCCCAGGGCGGCGCTCGCGGCGGCCGCCTCACGAGCCTTCTCCAGCGTGAAGACGGTCCAGTTGTCCGGGCGCAGGGCTGCCGCCGCAGCCGCCTCGGCGCGGGGCACCTGGACCAGGTGCCCGACGTGGCCGAGCCGCAGTCCGCCCCGGGCGCCGGCCCGGGCGCACTCCATGTCGACGGCGACGCTCGCGGTGATGCCGCCGGCGGCGATCGCCCGGCAGGCGTCCGGGTTCCGGCCGATCTGCTTGGTCATCGCGAACACGTCCAGCCCGAGCCGGCCGGCCTCGGCGGCGAAGGCGGCGGCGTTCGCGCGGATGGCGTCCAGGTCGAGCGCATAGGTGTTCGCCGGCAGCGCGCCCTGCTGGTGGAGCATGATGGCGGCTTCGAGCAGGGCGGGATTGCGGCGGCGGAGGACGTCGAGGAACACGGGACTCCTACGGGAGGCGGGTCGGAGGCACCTGGTACGGGCCCGCCGGTCGTTCCTCGGCTGGCACTGGGAGGCGTTGCAGAGTATTTTCTAAGGACTCTTTAGTGTCAATCCCCGGGCGCTCGACGGGCCGCCCGACCGAACTCCCCACCACCCCACCCGAGGTAATCGATGGTCTCCCGGCACCAGCCCACCGGCGCGCCCGCCGCCGTGGCCCCCTCGCTGATGCGCAGCATGAATCAACGGCTGCTGCTGGAGCGGCTGTTCGACCACGGGCCGGCCATCCGCCCGCAACTGGCCCGGGCCACCGGCCTGTCGCTCCCGACGGTGATCGCCGCCTTGGGCGACCTCGAACGCGTGGGCCTGGTCCGGCCGGCCGAGCGCCCGGAGTCCTTGCAGGGCCGCCCGGCCGCGGCCTACGAAGCCGACCCAACCGCGGGGACGGTGGTCGGCGTGGACATCGGCCGCGAGCGGCTGCACCTGCTGGTCAGCGACCTCGGCGGGCAGCTGTTGAGCCGGCTGGAGGTCCGCAACACCGCGCAGAGCGCGGACGAGCTGGTCGAACAGGTCGAGTACGCGGTGGTCACCGCGACCGCCCAGGCGGGCGTGGCGGCCTCGGCGGTGACCCACACGGTGATCGGTTCGCCGGGGGTCTTCGACGCCGAGCGACGCAGCATCAGATTCGCCGCGAACCTGCCCGGTTGGCAACGCACCGGCCTGGCCGACACCCTGGCCTCCCGCCTCGGCGCCGCGCTGACCATCGACAACGACGCCAACCTCGCGGCGTTCGGCGAGCACGCCTACGGTGCGGCGCGCGGCCTGCGGCACTTCGCCTACCTGACCATCGGCACCGGACTGGGCCTGGGGCTCTTCCTGGACGGACGGGTGTACCGGGGGGCCACGGGGGCGGCGGGCGAGGTCGGCTACCTGCCGGCCTCCGGCAGTCCGGCGCCCGGACGGCCGCTGAGGAGCGGTCAGACCCTGCCGCCGCGAGGCGCGCTGGAGGAGGCGGTGGCTGCCGACGCCTTCGTCCGGCGGGCGCTCGCCCAGGGTATGCCGGGGCCGCTGACCGCCGAGTCGGTCTTCGCGGCGGCCCGCGCCGGTGACACCCGGGCCCTGGCCGCGGTCGCGGCCGTGGCGGGTGAGCTGGCGGGGCTGGTGGCCGGGGTGCTGGCCTTCCTGGATCCCGAGGTCATCGTGGTGGGTGGGGGCGTGGGGCAGAACCTGGATCTGCTCGAACCGCCCGTGCTGGCGGCCCTGGAGGAGATGACACCGCTGCGGCCGAAGCTGGTCGCGAGCGCGCTCGGCACCGAGGCGGTGGTGCGCGGGGCGATCGCCACCGGGGTGATCGCCGCCCGGGAGGCGTCGTTCACCACCCGGACCGCCCGGCCGGTGGAGCCGGTGAAGCCGACCGAGGCCTGACGGCGCCGGGTTCGGGCCTGCACGAGCCAATCCGGGTATTGACGCTATGGAGTCTTTAGTAAAGACTCTTAACCATGATCAGAGTCAGCCCGCCCCGGTCCGCGCCGGGCGCCGATCCCGCCATGCACCCCGGGGTGGTCATCGCCCTGGACATCGGTGGGACCAAGATCGACGTCGCGCTGGCCGACCGCTCCGGCACGGTCCTGGAGCGGATCCGGCTGGAGACCCGCGCCGCCCTCGGCCCCGAGCAGGCTCTCGCCCGGGCCGCCGAGGCCGCCGCCCAGCTGACCCGGCGGGCCCGGGCCGAGTACGGCAGCCAGGTCGTCGGCCATGCGGCGGTGAGCCCCGGCGTCGTGCTCCCCGACCGGGTGCTGCTGGCCCCGAACCTGCCGGGGTGGGAGGAACTCCCGCTCGCGGCAAGGCTGGTGGAGCTGCTCGGTGCCGAGCGCGTGCCGGTGGCCAACGACGTGCGGGCCGCAGCCCTCGCCGAACTGCGCTTCGGCCGGCTGCGCGGGGTGGACCCCGGGATCTACCTCAGCGTGGGCACCGGCATCGCGGCGGCACTGACCGTCGGTGGCACCGTCCTGGCCGGGGCCAACCAGGCGGCCGGCGAGATCGGCTACACCGCCTTCGACCCCGGCGCGGCCGGCCAGGACCGGGCCCCGCTGGAGGAGTTGGCCGGCGGCAAGGCGGTCGGCGAACGGGCCGGCCTCCTGCTCGGCACCGCCTCGACCGCCGCCGAGGCGTACGCCAGCACCGACCCGGTCGCCCAGCAGGTCGTGCACCAGGCCCTAGGCGCCCTATCGGTTGCCCTGGCCAACCTCACCGTCTTCGTCGATCCCCAGCGGGTGGTGGTCGGCGGCGGCCTGATGGGTTCGGCGGACACCGTCCTGCCGGTGCTCGCCGCCCACCTGCGCCGGGCCGTCCCGTTCCCGCCCGAGGTGGTGGCGGCGCACTTCACCCAGGACGCCTCACTGCACGGCGCGGTGGCGCTGGCCCTGGACACCGTCGCCGCTCACTGACTCCCGCCCCGACGCCCGCCCGCCCTCCCGGTAGAGCCGGACAGACAGGAGCCCATCCCATGACCCGCCCCACCGCCCGTACCCAGGACGCGACGCACCTCGACCCGGCCCGCATCGACGCCGCCCGCGACGACGCCCAGGCCCTGGAGCTGCTGCGCGCCGCCGTCGCGGTCCCGAGCGTGACCGGCAACGAGGCGGCCTTCGCCCGCTTCGTCGGCGACCGACTGACCGACCTGTGCGACCGCGTGGTGGTGGACGAGTTCGCTCCCGACCGGGCCAACGTCTGGAGCTCCTGGGGCGGCTCCCCCGAACAGCCCGGCCCCGGCCTGCTGTTCGCCGGGCACCTGGACACCGTGCACGTCACCGGCTGGCAGGAGCACTGGGCGGGGACCGAGCGCGAGGACCCGTTCGGCGCGGCCGTGGTCGACGGCAGCGTCTGGGGTCGCGGCGTCGGTGACCTCAAGGCGGGCATCGCCGCCGTGCTCGCGGCGCTCCAGCTGCTGCACCGGGCCGGGTACGCCCCGCTCGCCCCCATCCGCACGCTGTTCGTCGCGGACGAGGAGAGCGGTGAGCCCGGCAGCGGCACCAGCGAGGGCATCCGACGCGCACTCAAGTCGGCCGAGGAAGGCCGGATCGACCTCTCGGCGGAGCTCGCCGTGTACGTCGAGCCCACCACCATGCAGGTCTACACCGCGCACATGGGCTTCTTCATCACCGAGATCACCCTGACCGGGAAGTCCGCCTACTTCGGTACCCCCGAGCTCGGCGTCGACGCACTGCGGGCCGCCGACGAGGTGCTGCGGGAACTCTGGCGGCACGACGAGGACCTCCGGGTCCGGCCCGGCGCACCGCTGATCGGCTCGCCCTCCCTGCTGGTCACCGGCATCAACGGGGGCGGCTACGTCTCGGTGCCCGGCGAGTGCCGGATCAGCCTGATCCGCAAGCTCGTGCCGGGCGAGGACCTGGACAGCGCACGCACCGAACTGGACTCCCGGATCCTGGCCGCCGTCACCGATCCCCGGATCGCCGTACAGATCTCCTACCCGGCCGGCCGTGACCACCCGGTGGGCGGTACCTCACTGGTGACCGACTCCCACCTGGAGCCGATCCGCGCACTCCAGGCCGCCGTGGCCGCCGAACTGCCCGACCGGGGCCGGATAGCGGCGGCCCCGTACTGGTCCGAGGGCCCCTTCCTGGCCGCCCGCCTGGGCCTGCCGACCGTCTACTGCGCCCCCGGTGACATCAGCAATTGCCACACCTTCGACGAGCACGTGGAGGTGGCCGAGTACCTCAGCGCGGTCCGCGTCTACGCCCGGTTCATCGCCGACCGCTGCGGCCTGCGCGACCTGCGCGACTGACCCCCGACGATCCGACGCAGCGCCGGACGGTGGCCGCCCGACGGGCGGATACTGAGCAGGTGACCGTGGATACCGTCGTCATCGACGAGGCGATGCTGGCGCTCCCCGCACCGGCTCTGCGGCCCTACGTGGCCTGGTACTCCGGCTACCGGCAGCAGGGCCTGGCGCCCGCCGTGCACCGGGGCCTGCCCTCGCCGTACCTGACCTTCATCCTCACCCTCGACGATCCCCTGGTGATCGCCGCGCACCCCGACCCCGCCCAGGCCCGCGGCTCGTACACCGCGCTCCTGGGCGGGCTGCACACCTCCCCCGCGCTGATCACCCACTCCGGCCGGCAGTCGGGCATCCAGATCGCCGTCCGACCGCTGGCTGCCCGCACCCTGTTCGGGCTGCCGGCCGGGGAGTTGGGCGGGCAGGACCTCCCCCTCGACACCGTCCTCGGGCCGCTCGGCGAACTGCTTCGGGAGCGCCTGCGGACCGTGGACGGCTGGGCAGAGCGGTTCGCGGCCCTGGACGACGCCCTGCTGACGCTGGCCGGCGCCGCAGCCGACCGGCCGCAGCCCCAGCCGGAGGTCCACTGGGCCTGGCAGGCGCTGCTGCGGACCGGTGGCGCGCTCCCGGTGGCGGATCTGGTCCGGGAGACGGGCTGGAGCAGTCGCCACCTCCAGGAGCGGTTCCGCCGGGAGACCGGCCTCACCCCGAAGGCGGCCGCCCGGGTGATCCGCTTCGACCGCGCCCGGCGGATGCTCGGCGCGGCGTCCGGTCCGTGGCGGCTGGCGGACCTCGCCGCGCACTGCGGGTACTTCGACCAGGCGCACCTGGCGCGGGAGTTCCGCTCGCTGGCCGGGTGCGCGCCCAGCACCTGGCTGGAGTCCGAGGGCCTGGAACTGGCGAAGTTCCGAAACGTCCAAGGCAGCGGGGACCCCGTGGCGCCAGAGTACGAGGCGTGACCCCAGGTCCCGTTCCTGAGGCGCCGTTCCGAGGAGGTCGTCGACGATGGCTGCAGCCCCCGCTCCGCAGGTCTGGCCCAGCCTGCACGCCCGTGATGCCCGGGCCCTGATCCGCTTCCTGGTGGACGCGTTCGGCTTCGAGGAGGTCGTGGTCCACGGGCAGGACGCCTTCGTCGCCCACGCCGAACTGGCCTGGCCGGAGGGCGGCGGTGTGATGCTGGGCTCCCTCCGCCCGCCCGCCGCGGGTGCAGCGGGTCCGGAGTTCCGGGCGACTGTGCCCGGAACCTTCAGCGCCTACGTGGTCACCGCCGACCCGGACGCGGTCCACGACCGCGCGGTCGCCGGCGGCGCCGTGATCACCACCGGGCTGTCCGAGACCGACTACGGCTCGCGCACCTTCGCCGCCCGTGACCCCGAGGGCAACCACTGGTTCTTCGGCACCTACCCCGGTGCCCCGCGCCCTGAGGCGGGGTAACCCCGGTGGCCGCCACGCCGCTCGAACGGCTGCGCTCCCTCTGCCTGGCCCTGCCCGAGGCGGAGGAACGGGTCAGCCACGGTGAGCCGACCTGGTTCACCGGGCCGGCCCCGCGCGGCCGGGTGTTCGTGATGTTCGCCGAACACCACCACGACGACGTCCTCGCCTTCTGGTGCCCGGCCCCGCCGGGCGCCCAGGAGGCGCTGATCGCCGAGGACCCGGACCGCTTCTTCCGGCCGCCCTACGTCGGCCACCGCGGCTGGATCGGCGTCCGCCTGGATGCCGAACCGCTGGACTGGCACCGGATCGACGACCTGGTCCTGGACGCCCACTCCCTGGTGGCCCCCGCCCGTCTGCGAGCGGGAGCGGGAGGCCCCCGCCCGACACCCTGACGTCGCCGGCGCACCCGTCAGCCCTCCCTCATCCGTACACCTCACACCACCGGATACAGCCACCACACCACGCCCATCAGGCACTTCGGCACCGTTCACCCTGATGCGCCGAAGTCCGTCACCACCCCGCTCATCACCGCCCCCACGCTCACCCGATGAGACGTCAACTGCCAGGCGGTGCAGGGAGGCCGGGGGGAGGTCGGTCCAGACTCTTGTTCCCGTGGCCTGTACCGGCCGCTACCGAACTTCGCGCCGGTCGGCCCCCGAGGGAAACCCGCGTTCACCCGCACCAGCACGTCTGGCACTCCAGCCGTAGATCGTGACCTACGGGACGAAGCCCGCTTCCCGATCCGCGGCGGCGATCTGGTCGTGAAAGCGCCGGTGGACCCAGTGGCGCTCGCCGAGGAGGTCCACTTGCCCCCAACGGCCGGAGACCGGCCCCAGCCGGGTACGGCGCGGCATCGTGCCCGCCAGCCGCTGTGGGTCGGCGCCGCCGGACAGCTTGGCGCTTTCCAGCACGTGGACGGCGTCCTGGGTGACCACCACGCACCGGTACCTGATCCAGAACATGGTCAGGCCGGTGAGGTAGGTGACAACGAAGAACCAGGCGCTCGGCGCGCTCTGTGCGATGAACACCTGCCGGATCTCGCTACCGGCAGGCAGGAAGGGTGCCGAGCGCCGCGCCAGGTCCTGCCGTGGCCCGGGACCGCGCCGGCCGGAATCGTCAGCGGTCATACCGTCCTACTTTCCCGGCTGCGCCCTCCGTACGCACGAGCGGGATCACCGTCGACCGCCGGAGCAGGGGTGAGGGCGATTGCCGGACCCGTACTGTGCGCTGACGGCATGCCAACTCCACTGTCAGCAGGCCCCGGTGAGCTCCGCGCCGCGCTCGCGGACCGGAACGCTCCCGGCTTCCACCCGATCGAGCTCTCTCTGCTCCGGGTCGCGGCCGGCTGCGGCGCCTTCCTGGTCTGGGCCCGGAAGGAGGGCACCTGGCCGTTCGGGCCGAAGCAGGTACGGGAGGAGATCCTGACCGCCGTGTCACGGGCCGTCGGGTTCGGGCGCTGCCGGAAGGCGCTCCACGGCCACCATGGCCGCGTCGTCGCCCAACCGCCCGCCGGCGTGGGCGACGAGGTCTGCGCACAGGCGCCGCAGGAGGGTCTGCGGATCGCAGGGCGGCCAGGAGGCGATCCGTTCCGCCAGGGGGTAGAAGGCTCCTGAACGGTCGCGGGCCTCGATCACCCCGTCCGTGTAGAGCAGCGCGATGTCGCCGGGTTCGAAGGCGAAGGTCTCGACGACGAAGTCGTCGCCGAGCAGTCCGGTGAGGCCGAGCGGCGGGGCGGGTCGGCTGACGTCGAGGGAGGTCACCCGACCGCCGCGCAGGACCAGCGGCGGCGGATGTCCGCAGTCGACCAGGTGGATGGCCGGTTCGGTGTCGGGGATGTCGAGGAGGACCGCGGTGATGAACGACTCCTGGCTCTCCTCGCTCCGCTCCACGGGGGTGTCGGGATCCTCGCGGTCGCGGAAGACGGCCCCTTCCAGGTGGGTGATCAGGGTGGGGAGGTCGGGCTGCCGGTAGGCCGCCGCCCGGAATGCCCCGAGCAGCAGGGAGGCGTCGCTGATCGCTGCCAGGCCCTTGCCCCGGACGTCACCGACCAGGAACCGGGTACCCCGGGCGGTGCGCGCGGCCGCGTAGAGGTCGCCGCCGATCTGCGCCTCGGCCTCCGCCGCGAGGTAGACGGAGGCGATCCGGAGTGGGCCCATCCGGTGCGGCAGCGGCCGTAGGACCACCGTCTGCGCGGCTTCGGCCACCGACCGCAGTTGGGTCATCCTCCTCTCGTGCTGCTCACGGAGGTGGGCGAACAGGGTGACGAGCGCGGAGATCAGGGCCAGCGAGGTGATCTGGACCGAGTGGTTCAGGTCCAGCAGGGTGGTCCGCGTTGCTGCCACGATGCTCTGGGCCAGTACGGCGAGGGCTCCGACGGCGGCGGTCGTCCTCGGACCGGCGAACGAGGCCGTGATCGCGGGGGCGGCGACCAGGAGCGGCCCGAGGTGGACCTCGGACGGCGCCAGGATGTCCACGACGGAGATCACGACGATCAGGACGAGCGGGATGGCGACGAGCGCGCGGCTCTGCTGCCGAGGCCATCGGAGATCCGCGAGACGTCGCCGAACGTCCATGACTCCTGCATACCCCCAGCTGCCCGCACGCGCCCCCGGGCCACGCCGGGGCTCACGAAACGGACCTGCGGCCCACGCGCTCCGTCCGTACGGACCGCCGGTCGGCGTTGCCGGTGTCCGACGGGGAGACGGTCCTTCCTATTTCGGGTCCAGGGCGAGGCGGCGGCGGACGGTCGCGGAGAGGCGGTCGACCGCGACGATCAGGACGAGCACCACCAGGATGTGGGTGAGCATCTCGTCGAACCGGAAGAGCTTGATCGACTGGTTGATGAGGAAGCCGATGCCGCCCGCGCCGACCAGTCCGAGGATCAGTGAGGCACGGACGTTCACGTCCAGCCGGTAGAGCAGGAGCCCGGCCAGCCTGGGGGTGACGGTCGGCAGGAGGGCGTGCAGTGCGACCTGTGCCCGGCTCGCGCCGGCCGACCGGAGGGCCCGGGACGGTCCGGGGTCGGCGTCCTCGATCGCCTCGGCCCACAACTTGCCCATCACGCCGACGTTGTGGACGACGAGAGCCAGAACGCCCGGGAAGGGGCCGAGGCCGACGGCGGTGACGAAGACCAGCGCGAAGACCACGTCGGGGACGGAGCGCAGGAAGGAGAGCACGGAGCGCGCGGCTTGGTAGACCCAGGTGTTGGGTGCGACGTCGCGGGCGGCGAGCAGGGCGAGGGCGAGGGACGGCGGGATCGACAGGGTGGTGCCGAGCAGGCCGATCCAGAGGGTGACCAGGGCGGCGGCGGAGCTGGTCTTCAGGACGGCCCAGTCCAGGCGGGGCGGGAAGGCCTCGTCCAGGAAGGAGGCCATGCCCTGCCAGCCCTCGGCCAGTGCGGTGAACGACATCTCGGTGGTGTCCCAGGCCACCGCGTGGACGGCGGCCATGAGCAGGAGGAGGACCGCCGTCGTCGCGACGGTGCGGGGGCTCCGCCGGGGGCGGGGCGGTACGGGGAGGCGGCGGACGCCGTCGCGGGCGGGTGCGGTCGTCATGACGGGCTTTCGGCGAGTGCGGGCCGGCGGGTGGTCCGGTCGGCGGGCTGGTAGAGGGAGTCGAGGTTCTGGCCGGGCGGGCCGTCCAGGACGACGCGGCCCTCGCGCAGGCCGACCACCCGGTCGGCGTGCTGGGCGGCGAGCGAGGGCTGGTGCAGGACCGCGACGACCGCGAGCCCTTCCTCGTGGGCGAGTTGGGCCAGCAGCGCGAGCACCTGCTCGGAGGCCGCGGGGTCGAGGGCGGAGACCGGTTCGTCGGCGAGCAGGACGTCGGGGCGCTGGCACAGGGCACGGGCGACGGCGACGCGCTGCTGCTGGCCGCCGGACAGGCGGCCGGCCCGGTCGTGGGCCCGGCCGGCCAGGCCGACCCGGTCCAGGCAGGCCATGGCCTCCTCGCGCAGCTCCGGCGGGAACAGCCGGGGGGTGAGCGAGCGGCGCAGCGGCAGCCGCCCGAGGGCCCCGGCGCAGACGTTGTCGAGGACGGTGCGCCGGTGCACCAGGTGGGTCTGCTGGAAGACCATGGCGAGGGCGAGCGGGTCTCCCGCCCGGCCGTCGACGGTCACCGTGCCCTCCGCCACCGGCTCCAGCCCGGCGGCGGCGCGCAGCAGGGTGGACTTGCCGCACCCGTTGGCGCCGAGCACGGCGAGGAACTGGCCGCGCGGGACGGTGAGTTCGATGCCGTGCAGGACCTGCTTCGGGCCGTAGCGGACGGTGATGCCGGAGAGCTCGAGCATCAGAGGTCCTTGTCGGTCAGCTTGAGGGTGTCCGCGAGGTCGAAGAGCGGCTGGTAGGTGGACTTGTCGACAGCGACCAGGGGTGCGGCCTGCTTCACGGCCAGCAGGGCGCCGAGCTGGCCGACCTTGTCGGCGGGCAGGTGCAGGAGGGCGTCGGTGACGGCCTTCTTGAACGCGGGGTCCAGGTTCTTGCGCAGCGCGATGGGGTCGTTCGGGATGGGATCGGAGGCCCAGATCTTGCGGAACTTGGCCGGGTCGAAGGTCTTGGACTGGGTGGCGCTGGCCAGCTGCTGGGAGTTGATCTCGGCGGCGTCCACGGTGCCCTTGGCCAGGGCGAGCAGTGCCTCGGCGTGGCCGCCGGCGTAGTTGGTCTTGAGGTCGGTGGTCTTCAGGCCGGCGTCGGCGAGGGCCTTGCGGGGCAGCGCGTCGCCTGAGGTGGAGCCGACCGAGGAGAGTGCGAGGGAGTGCCCGGCGAGGTCCTTGACCTCGCGGACGGGGGAGTCGGCGGGGACCCAGAGCCCGGCGGTGTAACTGGAGACCTTGCCGCTGCTGTCGCCGAAGGAGGCGACGGCCTCGGCCCCGGCGCGCTGGTGGGCGAAGACGTAGCCGAGCGGGCCGAACAGTGCGATGTCGAGCTTGCCGTTCTGCAGGGCGAGGACCTCACCGGCGTAGTCCTCGGTGACGGCGAGCTGGACGGGGCAGTGCAGCTGCTCGCCGAGGGCTTCCGCGAGGACCTTGGCGGCGGGGGTGAGCTTGGCCGGGTCCTCGAAGGGTTCCACGCCGAAGCGGATCTTCCCGCCGGGGCAGGTGGCGGACGCGCCGGCGTCGGCGGAGGTACCGCCGCCGCTGCCGCAGGCGGTGAGGGAGACGGCGGTGAGAACGCCGGTGACGGCGAGGAGGGCAGGGCGAAGACGCACGGTGGGCTCCGGGGTGAGCAGCGGGGAGGGGCCGGGCTGGCGGGGTGCGGCGTGGACCGGTGTGGCCGGGGAGGCACCGCGGTTGGGGCCGGCACCGAAAAGCTGTCAGCTCCGGCACGCCAGGTCAACCACTTGTTGTGACAAGTCATCTGTCGTTCACCTGCCCGTAGCCCCATCACTCCACCTCAAGGGGGCCCATGGGAACCACTCCGAGGCGGGCATGACATCGCATCATCCCTGGAAGTGACAGCATCAGCCCGATCGGCGGCCGATCCACTCCGCATCTCGACGAGTGAACACTGCATGACTTGTAGTGATATGTACTTGCCGCTTGGTGACCTCCGCTGCGACCGTTGCCACCCATGAGCCCAGACGGAATCCACCGACGGTCCTTCCTGGTCGGCGGCGCAGCCGCGCTGACCACCGCCGTCGCCACCGCCCTCCCCGCCCACGCCGCGACCACCGGCCAACTCCGGGCCGCCGTCCTGGAGTACACCGACCAGTGGACCAAGGCCACCGGCCTGGCCGAGTTGCTGCGCCGCGCCGGCTTCACGGTCGTCCCGCTGGACACCGGCCGCTCCGCGACCGCCCAGGGCGTCGACCTGATCGCCTTCGGCAGCTTCACCAACAACGGCTCCCAGTACCCGAGTTACGTCGCCGCCCAGGCCGCCTCGCTGCGCGACTTCGCGGCCGCCGGCGGCGTGGTGCTGGATCTCGCCCAGTCCGACCAGTTCGGCGCGACGGTCTCCTACCTGCCGCCCGCGCTCGGCGCGGTGCGCACCGACACCGACTTCGACACCGTGCTGGCGGTGGCCGCCGACCACCCGCTGGTCTCGGCCCTGCCCGTCCGCTCCGGCAAGCTGTTCACCGGCCGCAGTTCCAACATCCGGGTCAGCTGGGAGACCGTCGGCAGTTGGCGCTCGATGCGGGTGCTGATGGCCTGCACCACCGGCGGCACCAACCCGTGCCTGCTCGAAGGGGCGCACGGCGCGGGCCGGTTCCTGGTGACCAGCCTGACCGTCGACAAGTGCTTCAACTCCGCTGGTACCGCCCTGCATTCGGCGACCGCCGTCCAGGACAGCGTCACCTTCTTCACCGCCCTCGCAGGGTACGTCGCCCAGGTGCGCGCGGGCACCGCCCCCGCGGTCCCGCCCACCCCGATGCCGGCCCAGCCGCCGGTCGGCCCACTGGTCGGGCACGTCGGCACCACCACCGCGCGGCTCTGGGCCCGTCCCGGCCTCGACACCGCTGTCTACCCCGTCTGGCGCTGCACGGTGCGCACGGCGGCGGGCTGGTCCACCGCCGTCGACGTGCCGGTGTCCGCCGCCAACGACGACACCCTGCTGGCCGACGTCCCCGGTCTGCAGCCCGCCACCCGTTACGACTTCACGATCGCCCCGGTCCAGGGCGCCCCCGGGTTCACCCCGCTGGCCGGCTCCTTCAGCACCGCCCCGGCCGACGGCGCGGCCGCCGTGGTCACCATGGGCCTCGGCTCCTGTGCCCCGTCCACCCCGAACACGGTGTGGACCCGGATCGTGAACGAGGGCTGCGACAGCTTCGTCCTGCTCGGGGACACCCCGTACGTCGACTCCGGCGACCTGGCGGTGGCGCGCACCAAGCACCGGGAGTTCCTCGCCCAGCCGGAGATCGCCCGGATGGTCGCCACCATGCCGACCTGGGGTACCTGGGACGACCACGACTTCGGTGGCAACAGCGTCAACGGCTCCTTCGCCGGCAAGGTCAACACCCGCACCGCCTTCGTCGACTACCGTGCCAACGCCTCCTTCGGTCATGCCGACGACGGCACCCGGCTGACCGCCAGGACCCCGGGCCAGGCCGTCTACACCTCCTTCCGGCGCGGCCCGGTCGAGGTCTTCCTGCTCGATCCCCGGTGGTTCAGCAACACCGGGCCGAGCTGGGCCGACCCGACGAAGACCACCTGCCTCGGACAGCTGCAGTGGGACTGGCTGCGGGCCGCGCTGCGCGCGAGCACGGCCCCGTTCAAGGCCATCGCCTCCGGCATGATCTGGGACGACAAGGGCAACGCGGAGACCGACGACTGGGCCACCTACCAGCACGAGAAGGACGCACTGCTGGACTTCCTGGCCGCCGAGCGGATCCCCGGCTGCTTCCTGGTCAGCGGAGACATCCACAGCTCGCAGGCGCTCAACTACGGGCCCCGGATCGGCTACGACCTCTGGCAGTTCGTCGTCAGCCCGCTGCACGGGAGCACCATCTCCGGCCTCAACGCCGCCAACCCGGCCCTGGTCTCCAGCGCCGTCCAGCCGTACACCTTCCTGAAGTTGGTCGCGGACACCACGGTCTCCCCGGCCACGCTCACCGCCACCTGGATCAACCGGGACGGCAAGCGGCTGTTCGAGGTCCGCCGCACCGCCACCGAGCTGGGCCACCCGGCTCCCTGACCCGCCGTCCCCCGTACCCCCTGCCCCCGCCCGCGCGGGGCAGGGGGTTCATCCATTCTTCCGCCAACCTGTCATGACAAGTACTTGATCTGAACGAGTTTCCATGACAAGTTCGAGACATGAGCTTCTCCCCTGACACGGTCCCGGTCCGTCTCGCCCGCTGGGAAGGAGTGGACCGGCCCTTCTCCCTGCTGGTCAGCACCACCGCCCGCACCCCCGGCCCCGGCGAACTGCTGGTGCGGATCGACCTGGCCACCGTGTGCGGCAGCGACCTGCACACCGTCGAGGGCCGCCGCCCCTCCCCCGCGCCCTCCCTGCTGGGCCACGAGCAGGTCGGCACGGTGGTGGGTGTGGGAACGGGCGGGGTGCGGTGCGTGGACGGCACGCCGGTCGAGCCGGGCATGCGGGTGGTCTGGTCGGTGGCCGCCTCCTGCGGCCGCTGCGAGCGGTGCCGGGACGGGCTGCCGCAGAAGTGCCTCCACCTGCGCAAGTACGGCCACGAGCCCTGGTCCGAGCGCTCCCCGCTGAACGGCGGATTCGCCACCCACTGCGTGGTGCTGGCCGGCACCGCCGTGGTGGCCGTCCCCGCCGGGCTGCCCGACCAGGTCGCCAGCCCCGCCTCCTGCGCCACCGCCACCGTCGCAGCCGCGCTCGCAGCCGTCGGCGGCACCGGCACGCTCGCCGGCCGTCGGGTGCTGATCACCGGAGCTGGCATGCTCGGCCTGACCGCCGCCGCGATGGCCGCCACCGCCGGCGCGCAGGTCAGCGCCGTCGACCCGGACCCCGAACGCCGTTCCCGCGCCCTGCAGTTCGGTGCGGGCACCGTCTCCGACGGCACGGAGCCGCCGGCCGAGGCCGACATCGCCCTGGACTTCTCCGGCCACCCCGCCGCCGTCCAGCGCTGCCTGGACTCACTCGCCGTCGGCGGACGGGCCGTCCTGGTCGGCTCCGTCTCCCCCGGCCCGACCGTCGCGCTCGACCCCGAACGCCTGGTGCGCGGGCTGCACACCGTGGTCGGCGTGCACAACTACCACCCCCACGACCTGGACACCGCCGTCCGCTTCCTGACGGAGCATCACCGTGCGTTCCCGTTCGCCTCCCTGGTGGCCGCCGCGCACCCGCTGGAACGGATCGCCGAGGCCATCGAGGCGGCCCGCACCGGCACCGCACCGCGCCAGGCGCTCGCCCCCCACGCCACACCGGCCCCATGACGGCGCGAAGCCGGCGGAGGATCCTGGCACCCCTACAGCTGCGCCGACCGCGCCGAGCGGGTGTTGGTGACCGTCACATTGGCCACGTCCGGCCGGTAGCGGTCCTCCGACCACTCCACCGGCACCCCCTGGGCGTCCGTGGTCAGCCGCCGCTCCCGCAGCAGCGGCGCCCCCACCTCCACCTCCAGCAACTCCGCGTCCACCTCGTCGGCGGCCACCGCGTCGAAGGTGTGCCGGGCCGTGGCCAGCTCCACCCCGTTCGCGGTGAGCAACGCGTAGATCGAGCCCGCGTCGAGGTCGGCGCCCAGCAACGGCCGGCCCACCGACTCGACGTACGTCATCCGCTCCAGCATCGCCGGCCGTCCGTCCAGCAGGCGCAGCCGCAGCAGCTGCACCACCAGCGCGTCGGCCTCGACCTCCAGTACCGCGGCGACCGCCGTCGGCGGCCTGCGCAGGGCGACCTCCTGCAGCCGCTGCCCCGGGGTGTGGCCGGTCAGCCGGGCCCGGGTGGTGAAGGAGAGCAGCGACTCGAACGGCTGCGAGGGCACCGCGTCCAGCACCACCGAGCGTCGCCCCTGGCCGCCGCTGATCAGCCCCTCCTCCCGGAGGGTGGCCAGCGCCTGGCGCACCGGTGTGCGCGAGGCTCCGAATTCCTCGCACAACTCGGCTTCCGAGGGCAGGAATTCGCCCACCTTCAACGAACCGCTCCTGATGCGCCCGCGCAGCTGGGCGGCGACGACGCCGTGCAGTGATTCCTTCACAGCCCGACCCTACAGGGGCACGGGTGAACGCCCGGCGTCTTGTAAGGACAAGTTCGCCCCTCCCCCGTCACCTCCACGACAGGACCGTCATGTCCCTCTCCCGCCCTGCCATCCGACTCGTCTGCCTCGACATGGCCGGCACCACCGTCGAGGACGGCGGCACCGTCCTGGCGGCCTTCCACCGAGCACTGGACGCCATCGGCCTCGCCGAGGGCACCGCCGAGCACGCGGCCGCCGTGACCTTCGCGCTCGACACCATGGGCCAGTCGAAGATCGAGGTCTTCCGCGCCCTGACCGGCGGCGACCAGGACCGCGCCGCGCTCGGCAACCGGGCCTTCGAAGCCGCGTACGACGAAGCGTCAGCCGCCGAAGGCGCCCGGGAGATCCCCGGAGCCGCCGACGCGATCGAGCGCATGCGCTCCGCCGGCCGCCACGTGGTCCTCACCACCGGCTTCTCCCCCGTCACCCGTGACCGCATCATCCGCACCCTCGGCTGGGGGTCGCTCGTGTCCCTGGCCCTCTCCCCCGCCGACGCCGGCCGCGGCCGCCCGCACCCCGACATGCTGCTCACCGCCCTGCTGCGCACCGGCACCGACTCCGTCCACCGGCTCGCCGCTGCCGGCGACACCACGAGCGACCTGCTCGCCGCCCACCGCGCGGGCGCCCGGATCGCCGCCGCCGTCCGCACCGGCACCCACACCGACACCGACTTCGCCACCGTCCCGCACACCCACATCCTGGACAGCATCACCTCCCTTCCGGCCCTCCTCGACTCCCTCGACCCCACGTCCTGAACCCGGCCGGGAGCCGCATGGAAGTGGGGACATACGGCCGCGCCCAGGCCGCAGCGAGGGTGGCCCGTCGTGATCAGTAACTGATCGCGGGTCAGGCGGTGACGGCGTTTCAGGGTGTCTCGTCAGAGGACGCCGCCGCGCAGCCGGACCTACCTCGGCGACGGCCCTGGCGGCCTGTGCGCCGAACCCTCCTTCTTCGCGGAGCCGGCCGCCCACTGGCGCGCGATCACGGGGAACAGGCGCTTCGGCCCGCTTGACCTTGTCGCAGCGGCAGGGTTTCTACTGAGGTCATGCGGATCGGAGAGATCGCCGCGCTCGTCGGGGTCACGACCCGGGCGATCCGGCACTACCACCATGTCGGGCTGCTCCCGGAACCGGAGCGGCGCCCCAACGGATACCGGGCCTACAGCGTCCGCGACGCCGTCCTGCTGGCCCGGGTACGGCGGCTGACCGAACTCGGGCTGAGCCTCGACGAGGTGCGCGACGTCCTCGCGGACGACGCGGGCCGCGAACTGGCCGATGTACTGGAGGAGCTGGACGCCGACCTCGCCCGCCAGGAGGCCGGGATCAGGGAGCGCCAGCAGCGCCTCGCGGTGCTGCTCGCCGCGGGTCCGGGGGACACCGAAACGCTGTCCCCCGCGCTCGCCGCCCTCCTCGCGAAGGCCCCGCACACCGCCTCGCCCACCGCCGCGAAGGACCGCGAGCACCTCACCCTGCTCGACACGGCGGGCGCCGGCGGCCAGGAGGTGTACGCCGCACTCGGACCGCTGGCGGCCGACCCGGCGGTGCTCGCGCTGTACGAACGTCTCGACGAGCTCGACGAGGCGTCGACCGACGATCCGCGGATCCCGGCGCTCGCCGCCGAGCTGGTGGCGGCCGTTCCTGACGAGGTGTTCGCAGCGGTCCCCGCCGAGGGGCCGGTTCACGCGGGATTCCAGGAGGCGCTGCTCGCCGAGTACGCCCCCGCACAGGCGGAGGTCATCCGCAGGGTCATGGCAGCGTTCACGGAAAGGGGCCGGGGATGAGCGCAGTCGAACCCCGACGACGGCGGTCGGCCCGGCTCGCCGCCGGGGACCTGCTGCCGGTGCAGGTCCGTCGTCTCCTGGTGCACGAGCTGCGTGCGGCCGCCTCCCTCGGCCGATGGGTCGCACGCAGGAAGCACGGCGTCCGCCCCGGGGACCACGCTGCCGGATACACCAGCCCGCAGACGGCACTCCTGTACGTACTGCTCTGCGTCTCGGTGATCGAGACGATCGCGCTGGCGTTCCTGATCCCGTGGCCCGCCGTCCACCTGGCGATGCTGGTCCTCGACGTGTACGGCGTCCTCCAGGTGCTGGGCCTCCAGGCCGCATGCGTGACCCGGCCGCACGTGGTCGGCGCCGACGGTTCCCTGCGGATCCGCTACGGAGCCCTCTTCGACCTGACCGTTCCGGCGGATGCGATCGCCTCGGCGCGGGTCGACCGCCGCTACCCGCTGGGCAGGCTCCTGACCCTCTCGGACGACGGCGTGCTCGACCTGATCGTGGCCGGCCAGACCGCGGTGACGCTGGAACTGAACCACCCCGTCGTCTTCACCCGCCCCCTCGGCAGCACCGGCGAGGCCCGCACCATCCGCTTCCACGCCGACGACCCCCGCGCACTCGTCGGCGCCCTGTACCCACGCCCCGCCCAGAAGGCCGTGTGAGCAGCGGCGGCGGACGTCAGGAACCAGGCGCGGTGACGTCACACGAGTCGCTGGAGGCAGCGGTCAGGTCCATGTCCCGAACGTCGCAGGCGATCCGGCCGAGCAGGCCCGAGCCATGGGCGGCGCCTCGGTGACGTCACCCGAGTTCACGGTGACGCTCCGACTCGCGGCCGTACTGGCCGAGGCCGGCCACCACACCGACCACCTGGGCGACCGGGTGCTGATCACCCCACAGCGATAGGCGGCCGGCAGCGCGATCAGGACAAGTGCGGCGACTGCGGCTCGGCGAATCCGGCTCAGGCCTTCGTTCCGGTGGCCTGGAACGCCAGCCCGGCACACAGGGTCGTGTCGGCGTCATCGTCAGCGAAGGACTCCAGCCCGCGGACGAGCTCGGCGAGCGAGGGTTCGTCGATGAGACCGGCGGCGAGGTAGGACGGCCCGCATTCGCGGGTGGTCAGCGCGGGGTGAGCGCGGTGGCGGGCGCTCACCAGGAGCGGTTGGGCGACGTTGATGGTGATCTGGGTGAGCGCAGCCTCACGGAACAGGCCGGGCACTGTGGGCGCGAGGTCCGGCTGCCCGCCCCGGAGGCGCAGGAGTTCCCGGTAGAGGTCCACGTGACGGGTGAAGGCGCCGTGGGCGGGATGACTGGACCAGGTGGGGACGTGCGGCTCGAGAGAGCACAGGACTCCGCCCGGACGGAGGAGCGAGGCCATCTGCCGGACCGCGGCTGCCGGGTCCTCCAGGTGCAGTAGCAGGCAGCGGGCCAGGACCAGGTCGAAGTCGTGCGGCAGGGCGGAGAGGTCACGGACATCGGCCTGCCGATAGCGGGGAGGGGTCGAAGCCGTCGGTTGCGCCTGGGCCACCAGCAACTGGGCGGCGCTGCAGTCCACGCCCAGGACGAATCCGGACGGGCCCACGATGTCGGCGATCCACCGGGTCACGTTGCCGGTGCCGCAACCGATGTCGGCAACCCGCATTCCGGGCGCCAGCGCGGCCCGGCGCAGGAGCCCGGTGGTGGCGGGCAGGTAGATCTCGCCGGCGATCGCCAGCCGCTCGGCGGCTTCCTCACCGACCGCGTGGACGTACTGTGAGCGCGCTTCCGCGCGACGACGGTCGGACGTCATCCTCCCCGCTCTCACCCCGCCGGTATCACTCCGACTCCGATGGCCGAATTCCGCTTTCCGGGGCGCGGCCAGTAATCCATTGGATCGTTCACGATCGTATGGCGCCGAGCGGCCCGCTACCAGCACGGACACACCTTCGGCCCGCTTTGCCGCCGAGAACGGTCCGCCCTACGGTGAGCGCATCCGGGCAGCATTCCTGAATTCTCTGCGGTGACTGTGCGATGCGGATCGAAAGGGAACGGCCCATGACGTTGGACATGGCCATCGAGCTGGAGCCCTGGGTCTCCGAGGGTGTGAACCGGCACCTGGAGACCACCAGGGACTGGATACCCCACCGCTTCGTCCCGTGGAGCCGGGGTAGTGACTACACCTCCGAGTCGCCCGAGGAAGGGATGCCGGACCGCGGCGAGCCGGAATCCGCCGGCTCGGCGATGCCGCCGGGTGTCCGCTCTGCTCTGGAGATCAACCTGGTGACCGAGGACAACCTGCCCAGCTACCACTTCGAGCTCGCACGGCGGGCAGGTCGTGACGGCGCCTGGGGAACCTGGCTGCACCGGTGGACGGCCGAGGAGGGGCGCCATGCCATCGCGATCCGCGACTACCTCCTGACCACCAGGGCCGTGGACGCGGACGAGCTGGAGCGGCAGCGGATGCGGATCATGCAGATCGGCTGGCAGGCCCACGCCCGGGACGTGGTGGAGTTCATCGCCTTCACCTCCTTGCAGGAGCGGGCGACCAGGATCTCGCACCGCAACACCGGCCGGCTGATGGACTGCCCGCGCGGGGACAGGCTGATGGCGCGCGTCGCGGCGGACGAGAACCTGCACATGGTCTTCTACCGTGACCTGGTCGGTGCCGCCCTCGCCATCGACCCCAGTGCCACCGTGCGCGCGGTCTGCCGCGAGGTCTCGGCCTTCCAGATGCCCGGTCACGTGATCCCCGGGTTCGGGCGCAAGTCCGCCGCGATCGCGTGCGCCGGGATCTACAACCTGGACATCCACCACCGCCAGGTCGTCCTGCCGCTGATCCGCCACTGGCGGCTGTTCGACACCCAGGGCCTCGACGCCACCGCCAGGTCCGCCCTGGAGGGCCTCGAACAATTCTTGGAGAACCTGCGATCACAGGCCGCACGACAGACCCAGCACATCGTGGACGCCGCCGCGCGGTCATCGGCCGCCGCCGCACGAAGGGCCGCCTGACCATGGCCGTGCCCACACGGACACGGCTGGCCGGCGTAATGCCCAGGGCGCGATCGTCTCGGTCATAGAGGAGGCTCCGCATGAGGACCAATGAGCGGGACCGGTACGGAACGGCGGCGGAGGCGATCCGCCGGCACTACGACGTCTCCAACGAGTTCTTCGCGCTGTGGCTGGACCCGAGCATGACCTACAGCTGCCCCCTCTGGGAGCTCGACGACGACCTGGAGGCGGGGCAGGCCAGGAAGGTCGACCACCACGCCATCCACGCCCGGGCGGTCGGTGCGGCGCGGGTGCTCGACATCGGCTGCGGCTGGGGCGGCACGCTCCACCGGCTGGTCACCCACCACCAGGTCCGGCACGCTGTGGGACTGACTCTGAGCCCGGCCCAGCAGACCCACGTACGTGCAGCGGGTGAGCCGCGGGTGGACGTCAGGCTGGAGAACTGGCAGGACCACCGGCCCGGTGCGCCCTACGACGCCATCGTGTCCATCGAGGCGTTCGAGCACTTCGCCGGCCGCGCCGGCCATCGGAGCGCGCGCGTCGCCGGATACCGTCACTTCTTCGCCACCTGCCACCAGTGGCTCGCGCCCGACGGGCGCCTGTCGTTGCAGACCAGTGCCCGCGCGGAGGACATCACCGAGCGCCGGGAACTGGCGGAGTCGGCGTTCATCCTCAACACCATCTTCCCCGACACCCAGATCCCGGCCTTCGACGAGATCGTCGAGGCCGGTGACCCCTACTTCCACCTGGTCGCGCACCGGGCCGACCCCGACCAGTACGCCCGTGCCTGCGCCGCCTGGCTCGACCGGCTCCGGCGGCACCGGGCCGCCGCCGCCGACCTCGTCGGCGAGCGGACGGTCAACCACTACGAGCGTTACCTGGCCATCTGCACCGAGCACTTCACCGCCGGGTATCTCACCCTGTTGCGCCTCACCTTCCAGCGGCGCCGAACCGTACGCGGGTGAACCGGGAACCGAGAGGTGGAAGCATGACTGCGGCGTTCAGCAAGCGGTTCGAGGTCCGGTGGGATGACGTCGACATCAACGGGCACCTCCGGAGCACCCGTTACCTCGAGTACGCGACCACCACCCGCCTCTTCTTCCTGAAGGAGGCCGGATGGGACATCCAGGAACTGCAGAAGGACGGGATCTGCCTCGTGCTGCTCAACGAGGAAATCCACTACCGGCGCGAGGTCCTGCTGGCCCAGCGGGTCGACGTGACCTTCGAGACCGTCTCGATGACGGACGACGGCACCCGCTGGCGCAGCCGCCAGATCCTGACCCGTGCGGATGGGGAAATCGCTGCCGAGATCCACTCCCTCTCGGCTTGGATGGATTTCGGGTCACGGCGCATTTGTCGCCCACCGGACCCGCTCATGGCCACCATCCGCAGTGCGAAGGCGGAGGACTGCATGATGATCGAAACGCCGAACGTCAACGCGAGTGGACCGGCCGGCCCCCGGCGGCTCTGACCAGCCACAGCAGTGCACCCGAGGCGAACGGGACGCTCTCGGCAGTGACGTCGATCCACCCGGTCCGCTGCTCGGCTCCCGCGTCCCACCAGGTCCGTCCCCGTTCCAGCGCATCGCCGTCCGGCGCGAACCAGTGCAACCAGCCACGCAGTGTCCACGCGGGTTCCCAGGCCGCCGGCTCCCGTGCAGCGAAACGGAGCCGGCTGACCGGCCGCTGCGGCTGCTCCCCGTCCGCCGGGCCCGACAGCACCCGTCGGAACTCCTCGACATCGATCACCCCCGCATCCTCGCGCACCCGGACCCGGAACCCGGCAAGGGCAGCAACGGTGTCGGGGACAGGACGTGGGTGGTTCGCAGGGTTTCGCATCTAGGTGCAGGGCCGCGGTCAGAACGTGCAGGTCGTCGGCCTGGAGGCGGACAGTCGGTCCCTTGGTGCGCCGCTCCGGTTCCGGAGCTCCCCGACATGGCGGTAGTGCCGGATCGCCGGTCCGTGCCCCGATCGCCGGCAGGACCGCGCCCCGGGCCGGCGGAAGCGGTGCGATCGGCAACGACACTGCCTGACGGACTGTCAGTTGAGGTCAGCCGCTGCGGCATCCCGATTCGCTGTTGGGCCTTCGCCGTTCAGCGTCCTGGACTACAGTCGGGCCACTGATCACGCACTGGAGGGGGCTGCCGGGATGGCACGTGCTGACGGGCAGGCCGAGCAGTCCGGGCAGACGTTCGCGACGGAGCTGCGGCAGCTGCGGCAGCGGGCGCGGCTCACGCTGGAGGCACTGGCGGAGTCCTCCGGGATCAGCGTCCGGGCCATCGGCGGGCTGGAGCGGGGGCGGAGCCTCGGGCCGCAGCGCAGGACGGTCACGGCGCTGGCGGACGGGCTGGGGCTGGGTGAGGCGGACCGGGTCCGGCTGGAGCAGCTCGCGGAGGCCGGGCGTCCGCGGCCGGTGACGGCGCCGGCCGGCTGGTGCGTTCCGCCGCGGGAGGTCCCGGATTTCGCGGGGCGGGAGCCCGAGTTGGCCCGTCTCGCCGCGCTGGCGACGACGGGCTCGGGGGCGCCGGTCTCGGTGCTGTCCGGCCCTGGCGGCATCGGCAAGACCAGCCTCGCGGTCCGGGCGGCGCGGCTGATCGCCGGCTCGCGCGGTCTCCAGGTGCTCTACCTCAACCTGCGCGGGCTGGATCCCGAACCGCTGGGGGCACACGCGGCGCTGTTCCAGCTGCTCAAGGCGCTGTCCGTCGCGGACCGGGACATTCACGACGAAGTCGACGGCCGGGCCGGGCAGTTCCGCACGTTGTTCGAGCAGTACCCCGCCGTCCTGATCCTGGACAACGCCCGGGACGAGGAACAGGTGCGTCCGTTGCTTCCCGGCGCGGGCGCGGGGCTCGTGCTGGTGACCAGCCGCCGACTGCTGACCGGTCTGGAGGCCGTCCACCGGCTGCCGGTGCCGACCTTGGAGGCTGCGGAGGGGCGGCGGCTGCTGGCGTCGATCCTCGGTGACGTCGACGGCCCGCGCGGTGAGGGGCTCGACGAGCTGGCCTCGGTGTGCGGCGGACTGCCGCTGGCGCTGCGCATCGTCGGCAACCGGCTGGCCAGCCGACCGGCTTGGACTGCAAGGGAGTTGGCGCACCGACTGGCCGACTCCGGACGGCGTCTGGAGCAGATCCGGGCCGGCGACCTGCAGGTCACGGCGGCGTTCCGGATGTCCTTCGACCAGCTGAGCATGGCGGCCCGGTGCCTGTGCCGGCGGCTCGCTCTGGTCCCGGGCCCGGACTTCGACGTGGCCCTGGCCTCGGTGCTAGGCGGAGCACGGTCGCCGCAGGCCGCGGATCTGCTGGACACCGAGGACGTGTTGGAGGAGCTGCACGAGCTGGGGCTGCTGTCCCAGTTCGACGACGGCCGCTACGGCTTCCACGACCTGATCCGGCTGTTCGCCGCCGAGCGCCTCGCGGCGGAGGAGGAGCCGGCCGAGCGTGCGGCCCTGACGCGGACGATGGTCGAGTGGCTGCTGGAGGTGGCTGCCGCCGCCGGTCTGTGGTTCGACCCCGAGCACGGTGCCCGGCCGGCGCGCTGGCGGCATCCGGTGGACCTGTCCACCTCGGAGGCGGCCGAGGCGTGGCTGCGGGCCGAGTCGGACAACTGGTTCGGCGCGGTCCGGGTCGCCGCCGCGCAAGGTTGGGACCACCTCGTGGTCGAGACGGCGGACGCGGTGCACTGGTTCTCCAACCAGTGGATGCTGTGGGCTCATTGGTACGAGCTGTTCACGCTGTCCGCCGCGGCCGCGCAGCGGGTCGGTGACCCGGTCGCGCACGCGACGCAGCTCTACAACCTGTCCTGGGCCACGGCCGAGCGCGGTGAGGCCGAGCAGGCTGTGACGTTCGCTCTCGAGGGGGCACGGATCGCCGAACGGGTCGGCGCGGCACGTGAGCAGGCCTGGGCCCTGCACTTCGCAGCGCGAGCGTTGACGGCCACCGATCCGGCAGCCTCGCTGCCGTACGCGGAGCAGTCCGAGCGGCTGTTCGCCGAGGTCGGCGACTGGACCGGCCGCACCAGCGTCCTGATGTCGGTCGCCGTCACGCTGCTGAGCCTCGGTGAACCCGGTGCGGCGATCGAGAAGCTTCAGGCGGGCCTGGAGATCGCCCGCCGCCCGCCGGCGGGCGAGGCCTGGCAGAGCGTCGCCGACGTTCTGCTGACGTCCGGTCACTTCTACCTGGCCACGGCGCACCAGGCGGTCCGGCAGTACGACCTGGCCGAGTCGGCCTACCGGATCGCCGCCGAGAACGCCGGCCGCACCGGCATGACGCTCCATCAGGGCCGCGTCCAGCTGAAGCTGGCCCAGCTCCAGCACCAGCGAGGCCGACTCGCCGAGGCCACCTCGACCTTGGAGGCGGCGCGCGAGCGGTTCTCCGTGGCGGACGCCACTGCGGAGGTCGCAGCGACGGAGGAACTGTTGAAGGCATGGGGCGGCACGGGCGGTGGCTGAGCGGCCCCGCCGCGGGGTGGGGCTCTAGTGGACCGGCGGTTCCGCCTGCTCCAGTGCGTCGCGGAGGGCGGCTCGGCTGGTGATCCCGAGTTTGGGGAAGGCCTGGTAGAGGTGGGTGGAGACGGTGCGGGGCGACAGGTAGAGCCTGGCGCCGATCTCCTTGTTGGAGAGCCCCCGGGCGGCGAGGCGGGCGATCTCCCACTGCTGGGGCGTCAGCAGGCTGCGGTCCCCGGTGCCGTGGGCCGGTGCGCCGCAGGCACGTAGTTCGGTGCGAGCGCGGACGGCCCACGGCGCGGCGCCCAGCCAGTCGAAGGTCTCGGCCGCGACGGTGAGGTGCTCCCGGGCCTGGGCAGGTGCCCTGGTGCGGCGCAGTCGTTCGCCGAAGTAGAGGCGGATCCGGGCCTGTTCGAACGGCCAGCGCTCGGTGCCGCCGACCGCCAGCGCCTCCTGGTACCGCGACAGGGCCTCGCCGTCGTCCGGGGCGGCCAGACCGGCCGCGGCCAGCACGACCATCTCCAGCCGTGGCGAGACGGTGTGCAGGCCTGCGGCCCGCGCGGCGGCCACGTGGCCGAGCGCCTGCTCTCCCCGCCCGGTGCGCACGGCGGCCTCGGCGGCGTCCAGGAACACCCAGAGGGCCTGCCCGACGAAGGGGGCCGGCGTCCCCGGCACCGAGATGACGCCCACGTGCCGGTACGCCTGGTCGAATTCGCCCCGCGCCAGGGCGATCGTGGCCCTGACCTGCGCGGCGTACCGGCGTACCGCCTCGGCCCGCCGGGCACCGGCCCACTGGTCCATCTGGTCGGCGAGCAGGCGGGCGGCGTCGAACTCGCCGCAGACCGCCAGGACGCAGCCGAGGGTGAACTTCGCCGTCCACGACCGCAACGGGTAGCCGAACTCCTCGCACAGCTCCAGCGCTTCCCGGCACAGGCGGCGGGCCTGCGGCCACTGCCCGGAGAACCACGCCTGGCTGCTCAGCAGGGACAGTGCCTGGATCGCCGGGAGGATGTTGTCGCCCCGGCTGCCACCGGCGGCCATCCGGCGCAGCGGCTCGTCGACCAGATTCAGGCGGTCGCCGTAGGCGCAGGCCGTGGCGACCTTCAGGATCCGGACCGGATCGCGCTCGCCGGTCAGCGCCGCGGCTGCGGCGTCGAGCCGCTCCCAGTCCGACCGCCGGGCCCGCACCGGGTCACCGAAGACGGTTCGCAGCAGGTGGAGGGCGTCGGGCAGCGGGTCGAGCCCGGCCGCCAACACATCGAACTCGGCCCACAGTTCGGGGCGCCCTCCGTACACGCAGACCATGAGCAGGGCCGCGAGTGCCTCGGGCACGGTCGCGTCCGGGCCCCGGGCCGACCGCCGTTGCTGGGTGATGGCTCCACTGAGCAGGCGGAAGGCCGTGTCGACGTCGCCGTAGCTGTTGAGCAGGAACACCGAGGCGGCCATCGCCGCGGGCAGGGAGTCGGTCTCGGGGTCGGCCCTGCGGGCGTCCTCCAGCAGGCGGGGAACCTCCCTCAGACTCCCCGTCAGGCTGGCTCCGACGTAGGCCGCCTTGGCCAGCAGGCGGGCCCGTTCCGCTCCGGTCGGGCTCAGTTCGGCGGCCCGCACCAGGGCCCCCGCCGCGTTCGGCCCGTCGCCGCGGCGGGCGCTGACCTCGGCGGCCTCCTCCAGCAGGGACGCGATCTCCGCGTCGGGTTCGATCGCGGCCCTCGCCAGGTGCCAGGTGCGCTGCTCGGGCACCCCGATCCACGCCTCGGCCAGCGCGCGGTGCACGCTCCGCCGCTGGTCGCTGGTCGCCAGGTCGACCACGGCCGAGCGGATGAGCGAGTGCCGGAAGGCCAGCCGGCCGGTGGCGTCGTCGATGTGGACCAGTTGCACGCGCTCGGCCGGCGCCAGGTGCTTCAGACCGCACCGGCCGGCCACCGCGCGCCGCACCACCTGCAGATTGCCGCTGCCCTCCAGCGCCGCGACCAGCAGCAGGTGCCTGGTCGGGGCCGACAGGGTCTCGATACGGGCGGCGAAGGCCGCCTGCAGCCGTTGGGTCAGCGGAATGCGCTGGGGCAACGGCACTGCGGCGGTGCGCTGAGGGTCGGTCAGGGCGGCGGGTAGTTCCAGCAGCGCCAGCGGGTTCCCCTCGGCCTCGGCGATCAGCCGGCGGCGGACCCGCGCGGCCAGCGCCGGGAACCGGCGGGTGAGCAACTCCTCGGAGTCGGCCGGGCTCAGCGGGTTCAGTTCGTGGACCGGCAGGCCGCCGTGGTCGAAGAAGCTTCCCTCCCCCGGCCTGGCCGCGCACACCAACCCCGTACCGGTCCCGGCGAGCCGGCGCGCGACCCGTTCCAGGACCGCGGCGCTCGAGCGGTCCAGCCACTGCACGTCGTCGAGCACCAGCAGGCCGGGCCGGACGGTGGACAGGTTCTTGAGCAGCAGGACCACGGCCTCGGCGACCGCGTCGGGGCCGGGGGCGATGCCCGGCTCGATGCCCAGGGCCGTGGCCAGGACCGGCGCCCCGGTCACGGCGTCGCGCAGCTCGGGCGTGGCCGTCAGCAGCTGCACCAGGACCGAGAAGCTGGCCTGGGAACGGTACTGGACGCCGGTGGCCCGCAGCACCCGCAGCCCGCGGGCCGTCGCCCCGGCGGCCGCGGCGCCCAGCAGGGCCGTCTTGCCCACGCCGGGCTCGCCCAGCAGCACCACGGATCCACCCGCGTCCGGGATGCCGGCGATGAAGTCGTCGAGCCGCGCCAGGTCCGGCGACCGGCCGACCAGCGTCCCGTGCGGGGTGCCGGGCGTCGGGTCCGGGGCCGATTCGTCGAGCATGGTGCCGTGCCTCCACCGCTGGTGTACGAGATGGCTTCATTGAAGTCGCCGGGCAGGTCGGTGAACCAGGCAGAACCACGGGCAAAAGTGTGGTGACGAATCGTCAGTGCCCCATGCCACTACGTCAGATGACGGGAGCGGCTCCGGCACGGCCGCTCGTACCGTCACAGGCGGGACCGGTTGTCCGGCCCGCACCTGACTGGAGGATCGATGGACCAGACCCGCGGCAGTGTCGTACTCGTCCACGGAGGCTTCGTGGACGGCTCCGGATGGCAAGGCGTCTACGACGCGCTGAAGGCCGACGGCTATCACGTGGCCGTCGTCCAGAACCCCACCCTCTCCCTGGAGGGCGACGTGGCCACCACGCACCAGGTGATCGAGGGCGTCCCCGGTCCGGTCACCCTGGTCGGCCACTCCTACGGCGGCGCGGTCATCACCGAGGCCGGCACCCACGAGAAGGTGGCGGCGCTGGTCTACATCGCCGCGTTCGCCCCCGACAAGGGCGAATCGGTGGCCACCCTGATCGCCGACCCCGCGCCGGGTGCCCCGGTGCCGCCGATCCTGCCGCCGGCCGACGGCTTCCTGTTCCTGGACCGGGACAGGTTCCCCGAGTCCTTCGCCGCCGACCTGCCGGAGGCGCAGGCCCGCTTCATGGCCGACTCCCAGGTCCCCTGGGGCTTGGACGCCCTCAACGGCGCGGTGTCCCAGCCGGCCTGGCGGTTCAAGCCGTCCTGGTACCTGGTCGCCGCCGACGACCGCATGATCCCGCCGCCGGCCCAGCGCGCGATGGCCGAGCGGATCGGGGCCACCACCGCCGAGACGCCCGGCAGCCACTCGGTCTACCTCTCCCAGGTCGCCGCCACCGCCGACCTGATCAAGCGGGCCGCGCACGGCTGAACCCGGCCCTTCGCCCCCCGATCCCACCTCACAAGGAGTCCCATGAGTACGGAGTTTTCCCGCCGCACGATGCTGGCCGCAGGTGCGGCGCTGGCCGGATCAGCCGCGCTGACGGCAGCTGCCGCAGGGACGGCCGCCGCCGCGGCCCCGTCCGGCAGCGGTGAGAGGAGCCCCAGGGTGAAGCCCACCGTCGTCCTGGTGCACGGCGGCTACGCCGACTCCTCCTGCTGGACCGCCACCATCGGCGAACTGCAGCGCAAGGGCTACCCCGTCGTCTGCGGATCCAACCCGCTGCGCGGCATCCCGACCGACGCCCCCTACATCGCGAGCCTGCTGGACAGCATCGCCGGACCGGTCGTGCTGGTCGCCCACTCCATGGGCGGCACGGTCATCACCAACGCCGCCGCCGGGAAGGCAAACGTCAAGGCCCTGGTGTACGTCGCCGCGTTCGTACCCGACGAGGGCGAGACGCAGGGCGAGCTCATCAGCAAGTTCCCCGGCAGCGAGGTCCTGCCGGTGAGCGTGCCGGTGCCGTACACCAAGGCCGACGGTACGACCGGGACCGAGTTCCACCTCGGCACGAACGGCCAGGCGGCCTTCGCCGCCGACATCTCCGCTGCCGACTTCCGGATCCTCCAGGCCACCCAACGCCCGTTCGACGCCGACTCCTTCACCTTCCCGACGACGGCCGCGGCCTGGCGGACGATCCCGTCCTGGGGCCTGGTCGCGGGCCGCGACAAGGCGATCCCGCCGGCCTGCGAGCGCTGGATGTACACCCGCGCAAACGCCCGCAGGATCGTCGAGGTGCCGACCTCCTCCCACGTCGTGATGCTCAGTCACCCCAGGATCGTCGCCGACCTCATCGACGAGGCCGCCCGGACGGTCTGCTGACCCGACGGCGAACCCGGCCCCGCTGTTCAGTCGAGTACGGCGGTGACCTCGACCTCGACCAGGTGCTCGGGGACGTCGAGTGCCGCGACGCCGATCAGCGTGGCCGGCGGCGCCGGGGTGATCCCCAGCTTCGCGGACGCCCGGGCGATCCCCTCCAGCAGTGCGGGCATCCTGGCGGGGGTCCAGTCGACGACGTAGACGGTCAGCTTCGCCACGTCGGCGAAGGACGCGCCGGCCGCGGCCAGGGCGGTGCTGACGTTGAGGTAGCACTGCTCGACCTGGGCGGCGAGATCGCCTTCGCCGACCGTGACGCCGTCGGCGTCCCAGGCGACCTGCCCCGCGACGAGGACCAGCTTCGTCCCGGTCGCGATCGACACCTGCCGGTAGGCGTCGATCTCCGGCAGCCCGGCGGGGTTCAACAAGGTAACGGCCATGACGGTGTTCCTCCAGAGCGGCAGCGCCGCAGATCGGTCTCTTGTGGTTACTCAGGAACCGTAGGAGAGTGACCGTTGACATGGAAGAACGCACTTTTCGGTGACTGAGGAACCTCATGGTGACCAAGCAGTTCACGGGCTCCCCCGACGAAGCGGACCTCCGCCGCGCGGACTCGCTCGCGCGGGAGATCTTCTCCGACCTCGCCAACAAGTGGGCGCTCCTGATCGTCGAGGCTCTCGGGGACCGCACCCTGCGCTTCGGCGAGCTCCGAGACGAGATCGAGGGCATCAGCCACAAGATGCTCACCCAGAACCTCCGCATGCTGGAGCACAACGGCCTGGTCCACCGGGAAGTACACCCCGTCGTGCCGCCACGGGTCGAGTACACCCTCACCGAACCGGGCCAGGCCCTGCGGGTGACCATCGACGGCCTGTGCGACTGGACCCACCGCTACCTCGGCCACATCGAGGCGTCCCGCCGCCGCGCCGACGCCTGATCGGGGCCCGCTCGCAGCCGGAGACCCGCAGGTCCCGGGTACGCGGTGTGGAGAGGCGTGCTCGCGACCGGTGGCAGTCCACCCGGATCGACGGGTCAACGGCCTTCCATGGCAGTGGCGTTGAAGGTCTCGCGGTACGTGCGCAGCGGTATCCCGACGTGCGCCTTGAACAGGGTCCGGAAGTTGGCCGGGGTGCCCAGGCCACAGCGGCGTGCGACAGCTTCGACCGTGAGGTCGCCGGATTCGAGGAGTTCGCGGGCGCGGGCGAGCCGGGCGTCGAGCAGCCAGCGCATGGGCGGTTGGCCGGTGTCGGCGTGGAAGCGGCGGATCAGGGTCCGCCGGGACAGGCCGGCCCGGCGCGCCAACTGGTCGACGGTGAGCGGTTGGTGGAGGTTGCGCAGGGCCCGGTCGTACAGCGCGGGACCAGCCGCAGTCCTCGTAACCCGACGACAGCCAGCGGCTTGGCTCAGCCCTCGCCGCCGGCCGGCCCGGGCCGTCGGCCTTTCCCGTCCTCTCGGGCGGCGCGGATTCGTTCGAGGGTGTCGGCGGCTCGGCGCTCGACAAGGATCGGGATGAAGGTCCGCACCCTGCTGCCGTCGAAATGGGACCGTGCCTCGGTCAGCGCTCCCTCGACGGCACCGGGGCCCGCAGCCGCGTCAAACCGCAGGTGCACTCGCCGTTCCGCCGCTTGCAGTCCGGCGGCCTGGGCCGCGTTGCGCAACTCGTCCTGGTCCACCCGCTCCTCCACAACGTGTTCCGGTAACTGGTAACCGCACCGTTCGGGAAGCGGCTACCCCCGAACCGCCCGACAGAACACCGCAGTCGGGCCGTGCGACAGGAGGACGAACGCGCGGCCACCTCAACCTCCGATTTCTGTCCGGCGCAAGACACCTCCCCAGGTGATCCGGCTCCTGAGGAGGCGATCAGCAGGGCCTCAACTGCCATCATCTGTATGGCCGTTGCCGGGATCGCCGGAGTCCGGCTCAGCCGGCCGCGTGAGCAGTGCGACGAACCGCCTGAAGGCGTTCTGGCAGGTCGCGTACCGCTCGTAGGTCCGAGCGGACCGAACCTCAGGGCGGCCGCGAGCACCAGGAAGCACCCAGATCCAGCCTATGCCGTCACGGACATGGGTGATCCTGGCCGCCAGCCCCGGTAACGACCCCCGAAGGCTCTCGAAGCTCCGTTCCGCTTCGGCCAGCGTCCCGAACACGGCGGGGGACACGGCCACGGGCCGTCCGTTCACCGCCTTCAGCTGCCACCGGTACCGGCCGTCGGGCCCGCGCTCAGCCCTGAACCCGTCCCCCGGGCGCCCTGCCCTGCCTAAACCTGGCGTCCCGGCGCCATCGCAGGCTGACCTATCCATTGCTCCCCCGGCCTATCAGCAGACGAAGCAAAACTATGTGTGCACACGAGCGCACAGGAAGGATCACAACTGCACAACTTGTCCCGTTGGCCAGGAAGTTCTCCCTCATTAAACTTTCACCAGCCGGCAGCTAGCCTCGCCGCCACAGGGGCCCGATCGAGCGGGGTCATGGTCGATCTCGCCGGAGCGGTCGGCGTCAGCGATCGCCACGTGCTGACCGCCGAACGCCACGAACGCGCCAAATCCACCTGATGGGGGGGTGGTGGCCCCACCTCACCCAGGCCTGACCGACTCGGCAGCTTCCTGGCCCCGTGCGAGCCGGTCGGCGAGCCGAGCCTTCGCCACCATCCATTCGGCTTGCTGCATGGCGTAGACGAACAGGTCGCGCCGGGTCCCGTCGCTCCGGACGAGAGCATTCGGCTCGCGTGTTTGCAGACGGGCGCCAATACGCAGGATCGCCTCCTGCGAACGGATGTTGTCCACGTCGATGCGCCACGCGACAACTGCGAAGCCAAGGGTCTCGAACGCGTGGGTCATGGTGAGCAGCTTGGCCTCTGTGTTCGCTGCGGTACGCCACCAGCTCCTACCCAGCCAGGTGCCCCCGATCTCCACGCGGCCGCCCGTCCGGCTCCAGCTGTGCAGATTGGTCATCCCGATCGCTGTGCCCTCGGTCCGGCTCACGACGGCGAAGGAGACGCGCTTGCCTGCCTCGACTTCTTCGACGCGCTTGGACACGATCTCCCGCAGTTCGCCTTCGCTGTCCGGAGCAGGCCTGCTCAGCCACCGCCAGACCTCTTCGTCACGGCCGCCCACCTCGAACAGAGCCGGGACGTGGTAAAGGGCGAGAGGTTCGAGGCGCACGTGGTGGCCTTCGAGGACAGTCGGCACAGGAGTTGACGGCATGAAGCGACACTACTGACCTGGCGAGCGGCGACTCTGCAGAAGTGGTTGCAGGTGGATCGTGCTGTAAGCCGATCAGTAACGGCTGGGTCCGCCTGGGGCCTGGCAGCCACCGCCCCGCCGTGATGTCGATCTGCAGCGGAGCCGCCACGTGATGCACTGACCCTCTTGGCCGTGGAGAGCCGCACCGGCCGGCCACGCATCGGCTCGCCGCTGACGGGTGAGCGGCTGCCCTTCATCGCGTCCGGACCCCCACGCGGCGCCAGCGGGGCGGAGTCCGGCCCCGTTGGCGCCACCCGCGTCGCCCTCAGCCGCCGACGTGGATGAGGGGCCGGCGGGCGGGGTCCGGTTCGTTCCTGCGGATGATCTCGCGCGTGACGGGTGCGGTGTCGCCGCGGCCGAGAAGGAAGTAGCGGAACATGTGCTTCAGCGGGCTGCCCTCCGCCCAGGCGAAGTAGCAGTGCGGCTGGACGCCGGTGGTGTCGCGCAGGGCAAGCAGGATCGCGGCGATCGCGTTCGGTGCGGCGGGGGCCTCGGCGCGCAGGATGCGGTAGCCGTCGACCTCGATGCCGTGGACGGTGAGGGTCTCGCTGAAGTCGGACGGGTCGACCACGTCGATCTCCAGGAACAGCACGTCCGCACGGCCGGGGACGGGGTTGGTGCCGCGCTGCTCGCTCTCCTTGTCGGCGTACTCGGCGTGGTCGCCGGCCTGGCGGCGGTTGGCGATGATGTTGATCGCGTTGTCGTAGGCGAGGGTGTCGGTGATGAACCGTCGGGCCTCTGCGTCGAACACCAGGCGGTCGGCGCGCAGTTCGGTGGTGCGCGACACGCGGGAGACGAGTGACACCACGATGATTCCGGCGATGAACATGCCGGAGATGGTGATGCCGTCGGGCTTGTCGACGATGTTGGCGATCAGGGCGTACAGGAGGATCGCGGTGAGGGCGGCGAAGCCCGCGGTGGCGGCGCGCCGGCGGCGGCGCAGGGCCGAGACGGTGACTGCGAACGCGCCGGAGACCATCATGGCCAGGATGCCGGTGGCGTAGGCGCCGGCCTGGGCGTTGACGTCGGCGTCGAAGGCAATGGTGATGAAGACGCACAGCGCGGTGTACACCAGGACGACCGGGCGTACGGCCCGTCCCCATTCGGGTGCCATGCCGTAGTCGGGCAGGTAGCGGGGGACGATGTTGACGAGGCCGGCCATGGCGGAGGCGCCCGCGAACCAGAGGATGAGGATGGTGCTGATGTCGTAGACGGTGCCGAACGCCTCGCCGACGTGTTCGTGGGCCAGCCAGGCCAGTGCCCGGCCGTTCGCTGCGCCGCCCGCCTCGAACTCCCGGTGGGGGATGAGGACTGTCGTGACGAAGCTGGCGGCGAGCAGGTAGACGCTCATGACGAGGGCTGCGGTGGTCAGCAGCCGCCGGGCGTTGCGGATCCGGGAGGCGAGCCGCTGCTCGGCGTCGGCGCCGTCGGAGGCGATGAGCGGCATCATGCTCACCCCCGTCTCGAATCCCGACAGGCCGAGCACCAGCAGCGGGAAGGCCAGCAGGGCCGGGCTCGCCAGGCCGCTGAAGCCGCCTCCGCCCTCGGTGAGGGAGTGGGTCCACGCCGACCACGCGCCGGGGGTGGTGACCACGTCGGCGATCCCGACGCCGATGACCACGGCGTTCAGCGCCAGGAACACCGCGACCAGCGGGATCGCCACGCTGACGGCCTCGCTGAAGCCGAGCAGGAACACCCCGCCCAGCAGGAGCAACAGGCCGACGGTGATGGCGACTTCGTGGCCGTGCAGGGCCTGGGGGAAAAGCGGGTTCTCCACCACGTGCACCGACGCGTCCGCCGCCGACAGCGTGATCGTGATGATCCACGAGGTGGCCACGAAGCCGAGCAGCACCAGGACGAACAGCTTGCCGCGCCAGAACGGCAGCAGGTCCTCCAGCATCGCCACCGAACCCGCGCCGTTGGGACTCTCACGGGCCACCCGCCGGTACATCGGCAGCATCCCCAGCAGCGTCAGTGCCACGAGCAGCAGGGTCGCCAGCGGGGAGACGGCGCCCGCAGCCAGTGCGGCGATCGCCGGGACGTAGGCGAGGCTGGAGAAGTAGTCCACCCCTGTCAGACACATCACCTTCCACCAGACCTGCGGCCGCGCGTGCCCCTCCCCCGCCGCCGGACCCGTCGGCTGCACCCGGTGCCGCAGCAGCCACCCCGCCACAGCACCGGTCGGCTGCCAGCGCAGCGCTGGGCTGTCCACCACCTCTGGCACGGCCAGCCCATCCACGACCTCCACCCCCGTTGATGCCGGCGCGTTCACGTCGTCCATATCCCCTCAACCCCTTCTCCAGCCCCACCAGACAGGGCACACCCAGCTCCAGCACCGCACTCACGGCACGCAACGAGGACCGAGTATCCGACCTCCCAACTCACCCTTCCGACCCCGGGGCACAGTTCGGCACCGCAATGCCTGCGTCTTGTGCCCCGCGCAACGCTCCTCACGCGCCAAGACCGCCGGTCAGGAGAATTGACGATCATCGAAGGCAGGAACGTCGTCGCTGCTCAGCGGTGGCACACGGAGGGATCGGCCGATCGAGGCGGGAAGCGGCCTCCTGCTGCCCCTGCTCCTCGCGGGCCGGTGGTGCTCCCCGTCCAGCGCTCAAGGGGACGGGTCGGCGTGGGCTCGGCCAATCACGGCCTCGACGTGCCGCCGCGCCCGTCCGGGCAGGTCGGCGGTTTCGTCCGGGGCCCTGACCCGGAAGGCGTCGCCGTGTTCCGGTCCACGTCATCGGGGTCGCACTTTTGCGCCCGCTCAGGTCCGGGTGTCGCCGTCCACCAAGGCGTCGAGCGGGTCATGCGCGGTCGGTGCGGGGGAAGACGTACTCGTCCAGGACGAGGCCCAGTGCCACGGCGGCGGGGACCGCCACCAAGGCGCCCACCAGGCCGAGTAGTGCGCCGCCCACCAGGACGGCCACCACCGTCACGATCGGGTGCACGTCCACCACGAACTTCATCGCTCTGGGCATGATCAGGTAGTCCTCCAGGAGGCGGAACGCGATGTAGAAGCCGGCGGTCGCCAGCGCGATCGGCAGCGAGACGGTCAGCGCGACCAGGCTGACCACGATGCCGCCGATGGTCGAGCCGACCATCGGGACCATGTCCATCACCGCCACGAAGATCCCGAGCGCACCGGCGTAGGGGACGCCTGTGGCCGCGCACCAGGCGAAGGTGGCCACGCCCGCGAGGGCGGAGGTCACCAGGTTGCCCAGCATGTAGCGGCCCGTGCGGCTGAGGATCTCCTCGGTGATCCGCTCCACCTCGGGGCGCCGGCTGTTCGGGACGAACCGGTAGCAGAACGTCTTGATGGCGGGCAGCGCCGCCATCACGTACAGGGTCACGCTGATCACGATCACCGACGCGGTCACGGTGCTCACCAGGAGGCGTCCCGCGCCGAGGACTCCGCCGAACACCCCCGAGGCCGAACCGGTCGCGCTGAGCTGTGACTTGGCGCGCTCGACCAGGTGGTACTGGTCCTCGAGCCGGCCGAGCGTGGACTGGTGGTCGTGCACCTGCTGGAGCCAGCCCGGGACGGCCTCGACGAAGGAGCCCACCTCACCGCTGACCGGTGGGATGACCACCGCCAGGAAGCCGGCCAGTACCCCGCTCAGGCCGATGACGACGACCGTCACCGACCAGGCGCGCCGCAGCCTGCAGCGCTCAAGCCAGGCGACCAGGGGTTCAAGGCTCACCGCGATGAAAACGGACAGCAGCAACAGCGTGAGCAGCGAGCTGAGTTGGAGGACCGTGTCCACCAGGTGCCAGGCGACCAGTGCCCCGAGGGCAACCCCGAAGCCGAGGCCGAACCACGACGTGGCCTTCGGTGTCCGACGGCCCGTGGACGGTGGCCGCATGCGGGGGCCGCTCCCGCGCCGGGCGGCGGTGAGGGTGGGGACGGGGGCGTCGTCGGGCGCTTCGGGCTCCATGGCCCTCCTCCTCCGGGAGACTGCATACAGGTGGATGCGCGCGCCGCCGATCGGGCCGGGCGCTGGGTGGCCGCTACCAGCGGTACCAGCGCGCCGGCTGCCCGAGGCGCCGGTGCCGCAGGTCACGAAGCCGACCAGCCGGACGACCAGGACGACGACCGTGACCCACCAGGGGTTCTTCACCGCGAACCCGAGGCCGAACAGGAGAAGGACGAGCAGCAGGGAGCCACGTCGACCTCCGGAGTCCGTTCGGGTGACCGGATGCCCTGCCCCGGCCGGACCATGCGCACGGATGTTCCCCGTGCCGTCGGCCGGCGGCCGCGTCGCGACGAACGGGAGCGATCGGATCGGAAACACCGGGTAGACGCCCTGGCGGCCCCGCGACCCGAACGGTACGAGCCCGGCTCCGAGCGGGAGCACCGGTGCGAAGGAGGCCGCGATGTCCCAGCACGACGACCCGACCGGGGCCCAGGAGGCCGGATCTGACGAAAGACGACCCGGTGCGGCCGGTTCACTGGAGCGCCGAGCAGATCCTGATCGGCGGGCGGGGCACCGCCGCTGGCCGGCAGGTGAACTGACAGGCCGACACCGCACGCGAGGACGGGGCCGGGCTCCTACGGCTCTCCCGGGCCGGTCGTACGCTGTCGGTGCTCTTCTCCCACGACGGGGCGTTCCACTACGCCCGGGAGCGCGGGTCCGGCACGGTGAGGTGGAGCTGGACCGCGATCAGCTGCCGCGAGTGATCACGAACCCGGTCGCGCCGCGGTCTTGCCGAGGAGACCCAGCGGCGGACGCCGAGCCGGGCCGGGGGCGGCCCCGGCCCCGGCCCGGCGGGACTCGTCAGCGCTTCCTCCTGCCCCTGCCCACGGCGAGCCGGAGCACCACGACGGCGGCCGCCCCGGCGAGCAGTTGGACGCGCCGGACCCGTGCCAGGTCTCTCACCGGCCGGGCCTGGACGGGTGCGCGGCCGGGATCGCGGTCGGCCCACTGCCGGGCGGTCCGGGCCGCCCGCTCGTTCAGTCGCAGTGCGGCGCGGGCGGTCCGTTCGAGGACCGGGTCGGGGGCCCGGTCCTTCAGCAGCTGGACGCCGGGCCGGTTCTGGTCGTGCGGTCGCTGGGTGTTCATCGGTGTGGGTGCTCCTCGATCCCGGCCGGGCCGGCCGTGGCGTTGTCGAAGGTCCGCTCGCGGGCGGGTACGTCCCCCCGCTCCGGGAGGGGGTCGGTCAGTGGCGCCGGCTCTTGTCGGGGACGCCTGTGCCGTCGTCGGTGGGCGGGTCGTCGCTCGCTGCGCGGTACGGGCTGCCGGGCTCCGCGGCGGCGGCGCTTTCGGCCGTCGCGTCGTAGTCCTGCCGCACCGGCCGTTGCCCGTTGTCCCCGGCGGCGGCCGGCTCGGCGTGGTCGGAGGCGGTGTCGCCGTACGAGCGGTCGGCGGGCACCGGGCTGTCCGGCCGCCGGTCGGCGCGGGGTTCGTGGTCCTGCTTCCGCATCGGTGACTCCTCGTCAGTGGATCGTCGGCGGCTGCCGGTCGACGGTGGGGTGAAGGGGACACCCGACCGCCGTGGCAGCAGCCGGACCGGCGGCCGTCGTGCTTCAGTAGGGCAGCGGACACCCTGAGGGTGTCCGAAGATCGAGTGCAGGACGTGGCCGGCCCACGCCCGGGAGACGTACGGCTCGTCGCCTGATCATGGTCAGTACCTCCTGCCGTCCTCCCGTCTGCCCACTCCGCCCGCCCGCACGCGGGCCGGCCCCGACGCAACCTGCAGGACCGTCGGGCGGGTCGTCGGAGATCATGGCCGGGACCGGCTCCGTCCGGCACGGGTACCCGCCCGGACGGGTGGAACGAAGGTGGTCTCGTGGTCCGGCTGAGTACAGCCGATCCGGCCGGCCCGGAATAGCGGCGGGTACGGCACGGGCGGGGCTACACCGACCTGGACACCGACGGGACACCCCTGCGCGGCGCCGAGCAGCTGGCCCGGGTGAAGGCGCTGGCGATCCCGCCCGCCTGGCGCGAGGGTGGATCTGCCCGGCAAGCCTTCCTTGCACGGGCCTCACCGCGGCGGGGGCGGACCGCTCGATCGCGCTCGGCGGCCACCCTCCGGCCCTGATCCGCCGCGCCGCCGGCTACATCGAAGAGCTCGGCACCCCCGGCACCGTGCTGGGCATAGTCCCCGAGGTGGCCAACGTTGGCTCCGAGCTCGGCCCGGGCTACCTGCTGCTCCACATCGACGGCGCGGTCGAGGCCCGCTTCGGCCCCGGCACCGACCCCCGAGGGGGCCGGCGACGTCTTCGGTGAAGCCGCCCTCGCCCAGGCCCTGGCCGCCACCCGCAGCCTGGACGGCGCCCCCCACCATCACCCACTCACCGCCGCCCTGGACGCCCAGCACAACGGGTGGCCCAGCCACAACACCGCCCCGCCGGGCAGCTGGGCCGTCCCTCTTCTCCGGCCAGCCAACACGCCCCGGCCGGCCGCGATGTTCTGCCGGGGTCGATTGGGCCCGGCCTGGCCGAGCCGGCCGTGATTCCCGTTCGGGAGCCGGGGCAGGTGAACACTGATCACAGCAGAGTGCAGGTCGGCAGCGAGGAGCAGGGCATGGCATTGCAGCACCCGGCGCGCAAGGGACAGGACGGCCGGCGCGGCAGGTTCGAGAAGTTCGCCGAGTTGGCGTCCAACTTCACCAGTTCACCGCTGTTCGCCCTCCTGTGCCTGTGTCTGGTGGTCACGTTCTTCGCCGTCCACGCGGCCGGGCTGCCGCTGGAGTGGCAGTTGCTGGTCGGTGACTCGATGGGCGCGGTGACGCTGCTGCTGCTGGCCATGCTGAAGAACGCCGAGCGGCGGGCGGAACATGCCATCCAGCGCAAGCTCGACGCGATCGCCCGCGCCATGCTGGAGCAGCACAGCGGGAGGGAGGGCGAGGCCCACGCGCAGTTGCGCGCCGCGGTCGGCCTGGAGGAGCGCCTCTAGCGGACGGGCTGCCCTGAGGCCATCAGCGCGGCGGTTCGGCCAGGCGGACACAGCCCTGTGACCGGCGGTTCAGCAGCGGCCGAAGTCGGCCGGCCGCGTGCGGTGCCTCCCGCCGCCGCTCCGACATCGAGACCACTGCGGTGGAACTGGCGCCCGGGTGTCCCCGAGCCGTCCAACACCGATGCCCTGCCCGCCGTGGTCTCCGAGGAGCTGACCCGCCAAGGCGTGGAGGTGGCGACCGTCCGGGCGGTCGTGGCCACACCGTGAGGAGAGGTCATGGAGCCGGGCAGGAAGACACCCGACCACCGGGTGAAGGCGAACGAACGGTTCGCCCGCCACCAGCGCCGAGGCGAGGCCCGCCTGCCGGGCATTGTGGCCACCGTGGTGGCGATCGTGCTGTACGCGGCGCTGCCGGGCAGCTGACGCTCGGCCAGCGGTTCCTGCTGGCGGCGTTGAGAACGACGACGCCGTCGAGGAGGTCGCCGACGGCTCCTCCCGCAGGAGCGATTGGGCGCCCACCCTGATGGACTACCTCTACGTGTGGGTGACCAACTGCGTGTGCCGGTGAGGTCGAGCAGGCGGCCCGGACACTCTCCGGAGATGTGCGTGCGGCCGGGTCCGCAATCGGGCCGGGCCGCAGGCATGACGCCGCCGGGTCCGGGCAGGCGCTCCGTGGAGCCGACCACGCCGACGCGCTCGGCGTGGTCGACCACCGGGTCAAGGGCGACCTGCACCGCTTCAAGGCCTTCATCGAGAACCGCGGCCGGGCCACCGGCTCCTGGCGCGGCCGCATCGGCCCCGACTGACACCGGCCCGGGCGACACCGACACCGGGCACCTGGACGGAACCTGAGGAGGCGTCATGCCGCGAGGATCCAGCCCCAAGCGCGAGCGGCAGTACGAGCACATCAAGGAGGGCCTGCGCGAGCGCGGGGAGAGCGAGGAGCGGGCCGAGGAGATCGCCGCACGCACCGTCAACAAGGAACGCGCCCGGCACGGCGAGTCGAAGACCGCAAGCCGCTCCTCCACTCACGACATCTCCTCCGCCCGCCGCGGCGGCCTGCACTCCCACAGCGGTGCCAAGGGCCCGACCTACGACCAGCTGTACAACGAGGCGCGGCAGCGCAACATCAAGGGCCGCTCCACGATGAACAAGAAGCAGCTCGAACAGGCCCTCGGACGCTGAGGACCGCAGCACCCTGCCCTCCCGCTCGACCCGGCGGGTGACGGTGGCGCTGTTGTGGTCCGGCCCCGTCCCAACCGCAGCAGGTCCTCGGGACCGTCCGGAGCCCCGGGGGCCGTCCCCGCAACTGCGGCATGGCATACGTCCTGTGCGCTGTGGTCGCCAGGTGCGAACAGCGCCCCGGGCACACCGCCGGCGCACACCGCCGCTGTGAACGCGGTGTGCGCCGGCGGTGTGCGGGTGGGTGGTTCGCGTGGGGTTATGGGGCTGGGATAGCCTCTGGCGCGGCGCGTTCCCGTGCCGCCCAGGATCCGTGGCGTATACCGCCGGACCCGATTGCCGGGGCCGCGGGGCTGCGGGGCTGCGGGCCTTGCTGCTCTGTTCGACGGAGGCGACCTTCGATGGCTGGCACGACGAAGTCCGGTGCGGTCCCGCAAGGACGCAAGCCGCAGGACTCAGGGCCCGCTCAGGTCGGGGAGCCGGAGCTGCGGCAGTTGCTGGCGGGGCTGACGGCGGTGCGCGACGGCGACTTCGGCACCCGCCTGCCAGGTGATGCGGACGGCCTGCTCGGGGAGATCGCCACCGTTTTCAACGGCATGGTCGACCAGCTCTCGCTGTTCACCTCCGAGGTCACCCGGGTGGCCCGCGAGGTCGGCACCGAGGGCCGGCTCGGCGGCCAGGCCGAGGTGCCCGGGGTCTCCGGCACCTGGAAGGACCTGACCGACTCGGTCAACGCGATGGCGGGCAACCTCACCACCCAGGTCCGCGACATCGCCCAGGTGGCCACCGCGGTGGCCAAGGGCGACCTCTCGCAGAAGATCGACGTCGCGGCGCGGGGCGAGATCCTCGAGCTGAAGAACACCGTCAACACGATGGTCGACCAGCTCTCCTCCTTCGCCGACGAGGTCACCCGGGTGGCCCGCGAGGTCGGCAGCGAGGGCCGGCTCGGCGGCCAGGCCCAGGTCCCGGGCGTGGCGGGCACCTGGCGCGACCTGACGGACTCGGTCAACTTCATGGCCGGCAACCTCACCGACCAGGTCCGCAACATCGCGCAGGTCACGACCGCCGTCGCCAAGGGCGACCTCTCCCAGAAGATCACCGTGGACGCCCGCGGGGAGATCCTGGAGCTGAAGAACACCGTCAACACGATGGTCGACCAGCTCGGCTCGTTCGCCGGGGAGGTCACCCGGATGGCCCGCGAGGTCGGCACCGAGGGGATCCTGGGCGGTCAGGCGGACGTCAAGGGCGTCTCCGGCACCTGGCGCGACCTGACCGACTCGGTCAACTTCATGGCGGGCAACCTCACCGGCCAGGTCCGCTCCATCGCCCAGGTCGCCACGGCGGTGGCCAAGGGCGACCTCTCGCAGAAGGTCAACGTCACCGCCCGCGGGGAGATCCTGGAGCTGAAGGAGACCATCAACACGATGGTCGACCAGCTCTCCTCCTTCGCCGGCGAGGTCACCCGGGTGGCCCGCGAGGTCGGCACCGAAGGGCGGCTCGGCGGCCAGGCAGACGTCCTGGACGTCTCCGGCACCTGGCGCGACCTCACGGAATCGGTCAACGTGATGGCCGACAACCTCACCGCCCAGGTCCGCTCCATCGCCCAGGTCACCACCGCGGTCGCCAAGGGCGACCTCTCGCAGAAGATCCGGGTCGACGCGCGCGGGGAGATCCTGGAGCTGAAGGAGACCATCAACACGATGGTCGACCAGCTCGGCGCCTTCGCGGACGAGGTCACCCGCGTCGCCCGCGAGGTCGGCACCGAGGGGAACCTCGGCGGCCAGGCCACCGTCCGGGGCGTCTCGGGCACCTGGAAGGACCTGACCGACAACGTCAACGTGATGGCGTCCAACCTCACCGGCCAGGTCCGCTCGATCGCGCAGGTCGCCACGGCGGTCGCCAGGGGCGACCTCTCGCAGAAGATCAACGTCGAGGCCAAGGGCGAGGTCGCCGCGCTGGCCGGCGTCATCAACACCATGGTCGACACCCTCTCCGCCTTCGCCGACGAGGTCACCCGGGTGGCCCGCGAGGTCGGCACCGAGGGCACCCTCGGCGGCCAGGCCCGGGTGCCGAACGTCGCCGGGACCTGGAAGGACCTCACCGACAACGTCAACTTCATGGCGCACAACCTCACCAGCCAGGTGCGCAACATCGCGCAGGTGACCACCGCCGTGGCCAACGGCGACCTGACCCGCAAGATCGACGTCGACGCCCGCGGGGAGATCCTCGAGCTGAAGGAGACCATCAACACGATGGTCGACCAGCTCGGCGCCTTCGCGGCCGAGGTCACCCGGGTGGCCCGCGAGGTCGGCAGCGAGGGCCGGCTCGGCGGCCAGGCCGAGGTGGAGGGCGTCTCCGGCACCTGGAAGCGGCTGACCGAGAACGTCAACGAGCTGGCCGGCAACCTCACCCGCCAGGTCCGGGCCATCGCCGAGGTCACCAGCGCCGTCGCGGCCGGTGACCTGACCCGCTCCATCACCGTCGACGCCTCCGGCGAGGTCGCGGACCTCAAGGACAACGTCAACTTCATGGTGGAGTCGCTGCGCGAGACCACCCGGGCCAACGAGGAGCAGGACTGGCTCAAGTCCAACCTGGCCCGGATCTCCGCGCTGATGCAGGGCCGGCGTGACCTGCGGGTCGTCGGCGAGCTCATCATGGACGAGCTGACCCCGCTGGTGACCGCCCAGTACGGCGCCTTCTACCTGGCCGAGGAGAGCGGCGGCGGCACCCGCCTCCAGCTCATCGGCTCCTACGCGTTCCCGCCCGGGTCCGCCCTCAGCGGCTTCGCCCTCGGGGAGTCCCTGGTCGGCCAGGCCGCCCGCAGCAAGCGCACCATCGCCGTCGACAAGGTGCCGGCCGGGTACGTCAGCGTCACCTCCGGCCTGGGCAGCGCCGAACCGCTCTCGCTGATCGTGCTCCCCATCGTCGTCGAGGGGCAGGTCCTGGGCGTCATCGAACTCGCCACCGTGCACGCCTTCACCCTGGTGCACCGCGACTTCCTGGACCAGCTGATGGAGACCATCGGCGTCAACGTGAACACCATCGTCGCCAACGCCCGCACCGACGAGCTGCTCGGCGAGTCCCAGCGCCTGACCGCCGAACTCCAGGCCCGCTCCGAGGAGTTGCAGGCCCGCCAGGAGGAACTCCAGGCTTCCAACGCCGAGTTGGAGGACAAGGCCGAGCTGCTGGAGGCCCAGAAGAGCGACATCGAGACCAAGAACCGCGAGATCGAGCAGGCCCGCCAGGAACTGGAGGACCGCGCCCACCAGCTGTCCCTGGCCTCCAAGTACAAGTCCGAGTTCCTTGCCAACATGAGCCACGAACTGCGCACCCCGCTCAACAGCCTGCTCATTCTGGCCCAGCTCCTCGCCCAGAACCCCAGCCGCAACCTGACGGCCAAGCAGGTCGAGTACGCCGGCATCATCCACTCCGCCGGATCCGACCTGCTCCAACTGATCAACGACATCCTCGACCTCTCCAAGGTCGAGGCGGGCAAGATGGACCTCACCCCCGAGCCCATCCCGCTGCGCAAGCTGCTGGACTACGCCGAAGCCACGTTCCGCCCGATGACCAGCCAGAAGAGCCTGAACTTCGCGGTCACCACCTCCCCCACCGTCCCCGCCGAGATTCTCACCGACGACTACCGGCTGCGCCAGGTGCTGCGCAACCTGCTGTCCAACGCGGTCAAGTTCACCGAGAAGGGCAGTGTGGAGCTGCGCATCGAGGAGGTCGGGGAGGCGCAGGCCCCGGAGGCGGCCCGGCGCGGCGGCCCGGTGATCGCCTTCCACGTGGTGGACACCGGGATCGGCATCGCCCCGCAGCACCTGGAGACGGTGTTCGGCGCCTTCCAGCAGGCGGACGGGACCACCAGCCGCAAGTACGGCGGCACCGGCCTCGGCCTGTCCATCAGCCGGGAGATCGCCTTCCTGCTCGGCGGTGCGATCACCGTGGCCAGCACCCCGGGACAGGGCAGCACCTTCTCGCTCTACCTCCCGGTGGCCAGGCCCGAGTACGCCGAGCTGGGCCAGGCCCCCGCCCGGGCGGCCCTGGAGAGCGGCGCGTCCTCGCAGGGGCTGGAGCTGGAGCCGGCGGGCGAACCGCAGCCCACCGCGACGCCACCGGCCGTGCAGGCCAAGCGGCTGCTGGTGGTGGAGACGCGCTCGGGCGGACTGCTGTCGCTGGTCGCCGAGAGCGCGGTCTCCCATCTGACGGCCCACGCCGACTTCGGCGACCAGGGTGGGTCGGTCGAACTGGTCACCGCCCTGGGGGCGGAGGAAGCGGCAGCCGCACTGGCGACCATGCCCTGCCACTGCGTCGTGCTGGAACTGGACCTGCCCGGCGGTGCCGCGCTGCGCCTGCTGGAGCAGATGGCCGGCGACGCGGCCCTGCACGGCGTCCCGGTCCTCGCGCACAACAACCGCCGTCTGGGCACCGAGCAGGAGGAGGCCCTCCAGGAGCGTGCCGCTTCCCAGCCGCTGGAGCTGATCTCCAGCCTGGACGAGCTGCGCGAGCGCATCGCCCTGCACCTGAGTGCCGATCAGCCCGGCGATGTCCTGCCGTTGGTGCGGGCGGAGGAGCTGCCGACGGCGACGCAGCAGGACATCGACCAGGCGCTCACCGGACGCACCGTTCTGGTGGTCGACGACGACGACCGGAACCTGTTCGCCATCACCGGCATCCTGGAGCTGCACGGGATGACCGTCCTGCAGGCGGAGAACGGTCGCGCCGCCATCGAGACCCTGACCGCGCACGGCGGCATCGATGTGATCCTGATGGACGTGATGATGCCGGAGATGGACGGCTACGCGGCCACCGCGGCAATCCGGGCGATGCCCGAGCATGCCGGACTCCCGATCATCGCGGTCACCGCGAAGGCGATGGTCGGGGACCGGGAGAAGAGCCTGGCCTCCGGCGCGAGCGACTACGTCACCAAGCCGGTCGACGCGTGGGATCTGATCAACCGGATCAAGCAACAGCTGCCCGCCTGACGGCGATGACCACATCCCCGCGAGATCCGTCCCAAGGAGCGAACGCCGTGCACGACCTTCATCAGCCGGGCGTTCCGCACCCCGCCGGCGAGAGGGGTCGGCCAGGCGCGCCTCAGGGCGCCATCGGGCGCCTCGCCGACACCGTGGAACGCCTGAGGCGCGAGCTGGAGCAGGCACACCACGACGCGCACGGCCGCGCGCTCCTGGACGTGGCCAAGGGTGTCCTGGTCGAACGGCTGAAGTGCAGCCCGCTGGAGGCCGCCGGCCAGTTGGAGACGCTGGCGGCCCAGACCGGCTCGTCGGCCATCGAGCTGGCCGCCGACCTGGTCAACCAGGCGTCCCGCGACCGGATCACCGACCTGGCCCGCGAGTTCGTCGCCGATGTCGCCAGGCCCGCCTCCCCCTCGATCGGGGTGCGGCTGCGTACCGCTGAGGCAGGTGCCACGGGTGACGCGCAGGCGATGGCGGACTCGATCCTCCAGCACGCCCTGCACCCGCTGGGCGCCACTGCCGTCGTGATCTGGGCCGCGAATCCCGACCAGTCCCTGACGCTGGCCGCCAGTGCCGGATTCACCCAGCAGGAACCGCAGCGCTGGCGGCACGTGCCTCCGGGCGTCCCCACCCCCGCGCGGCGCTGCCTGGACGAGCGGGCCGCCCTCAGCTACCCGACCTTGAGCGCCTCCCTCCTCGCCTCGATCGGGCAGAGCGAGCTCAGCGGCGGCCGTGTCGCCGTGCCCGCCGGTACTGGCGGCCGGATCGTCGGCGTGCTGGAGATCTGCTGGCCGCACCCGCTGCCCGAGCAGCCCCAGTCGGTGCAGCGGCAACTGGAAGTCCTCGCCGAGCTGTGTGCCGCCACCCTGGAGACCGCCCCCCACCTGGACGCGGCCGCCTCCACCGACCGCGACCCTCGGCTGACCGAACTGCTGGAACTCGCCGACGCGCTGACCGACTCCTGTCTGGTCCTGCAGCCGATCAGCGACGATGCGGGCAACGCGGCCGACTTCCTGATCCGCCACGTCAACCACCACTTCGTCGACTTCGCCGGCCGACCCCGTACCCGCATCGCCGGCGCCCGCCTCCTCGACGCCTACCCCCTGGCCGCCGAGCCGGGCGGGCTCTTCGAGAAGATCGATCACGTCCTCGCCACCGGCGAGCCGTTCCGCACCGACCGCATGACCCTCTCGGCGATGGTCGACGGCATCCCCATCACCACCGCCGCGCGCGTGGTCATCAGCCGGCAAGGCGCTCACGTCCTCGTCATGTGGGAGCTCGACGACGGCGCCGCCCAAGTCGCCAGCCTCCTTCAGCACGCCCAACGGCTGGGCCGGATCGGCGGGTTCGAGGAGAACCTCCTCACCTGCGAGATCGCCTGGAACGACACCCTCTTCGACCTGCACGGCCTGGCAGCGACCGCCCGGCCCCTCCCCCTCGACCAGTTGAGCGCCCATTCCCACCCCGACGACGCGCACTCGATCGGCCGTTTCCTGCGCACCCTGCTGCACCATGGCCGTCCGGCCTCCGTCGCCTTCCGCCTCCAGCGGGCCGACACCTTCGCCCGGCACATCCGGGTCGTCGCCGAACCGGTCCTGGACGACTCCGCCCGCGTCGTCGCGGTCCGCGGCGCCTATCAGGACGTCTCGGCCCAGCACTGGACCGAGGTCGCCCTGGCCGCCACCCGCGACCAGCTCGCCCACACCGAGCAGGAGGCCGCCGAACGGAGCCGCCTCGCCCTCCAGCTGCAGCACGCGATCATGCCGCCCAGCAGCGGGCCCGCCGACCTCTTGGGCCTGCGCATCGGCGTCCGCTACCGCCCGGCGGAGAAGGACCACCTGGTCGGCGGCGACTGGTACGACGCGGTGCCCCTGCCCAACGGCCAGGTCCTGCTGTGCGTCGGCGACATCGCCGGCCACGGCATCGAGGCCGCCACCGGCATGGTCGCCCTGCGCAACGCCCTGCGCGGCCTGGCCACCACCGGCGCCGACCCCGGCCAGCTCCTCGCCTGGCTCAACACCGTCACCCACCACTTCACCGACCAGGTCACCGCGACCGCCGTATGCGCGCTCTACGACCCCGCCACCGGCCGCCTGCGCTGGGCCCGCGCCGGCCATCTCCCCCCGATCCTGCTGCGCGGCGGCACCGCGACCCCGTTGCCGCCGGTCGCCGGGATCCTGCTGGGCGCCGTCGAAGGCGCCGAGTACCAGCAGGGCGAGATCCAGCTCACCAGCGGCGATGTCCTGCTGATGTACACCGACGGCCTCATCGAACGCCGCGACTGCCCTGTCTCCGATTCGATCGATGATCTCCTCGCCCTCGCCCAGGACGACCGCTCGCCCAACGGCCCGGACGACCTGGAACGCCGACTCGACCACCTCCTGCGCCACGCCGACGCCGACACCGACGACGACACCTGCCTGATCGGCGTTCGCGTCGACTGACCGGCGGTCCCCACCGTCGTACGGCGCCCTGGCTGGAGCGCCGCTGCGCAGTGGTGACGCAGACTCAGGTCCCCACTGCGTGAGGGGGTTCGGAAAGTCGCAGGCGTGCTCGCCACCGGCCCGGGTGGGCGACTGATCGTCAGAGCGACACCGGACGACGAAGGAGGGTGGCACCATCACCCGCGTCGACGGCTACTACGGCAGCAGCGGCACCGCCCTCTGACAGCACGTCAGCAGCTCGCCGCCCCACACCGGTGCCGCCGGTCCGCTCCTCCGGTGGGCGGGGGCGCGGCAGGGTCGGGCCGCCAGTGGGTGCGGAGACTGTCGGACGGCGCGCTCCGGCCGGTGCGTGGCGTGGGCCGGCCTGGGCATCGCGCCCCGGTCAATGGCCGGGACTGCGCAGGGTCTCCTTGATCTTGGCGATGGCGAAACCCCAGCCCTGCTCGACGGTCGGCTTCCCGGGGACCGCGAGCTCCTGAGGGTTCGTCAGGACGTCCAGCAGCACCGGTCCCGGGGTCTCGAAGGCCCGCCGCACTCCCTCCTCCAGCTCCCCCGGGCCGGTGACCCGGATGCCGGTCAGGCCCAGCGCGGTGGCGACTGCCGCGAAGTCCGGGTTGTCCAGCTCGGTTCCGAACTCCGGCAGCCCGGCCTGCTCCTGTTCGAGCTTCACCATGCCCAGTCGCCGGTTGTCGAAGACGATCAGCTTGACCGGGAGCCGGTAGGTCTTGATGGTCATCAGGTCGCCCAGCAGCATGCTCAGCCCGCCGTCGCCGCAGAAAGCGACCACCTGCCGCTCGGGGTCGAGGAGTTGGGCGCCCAGGGCCTGCGGCATGGCGTTCGCCATGGAGCCCAGGTTGAACGAGCCCAGCAGCGAGCGCCCGCCGCGCATCTCCACGAATCGCGACAGCCAGACGGTGGCCATTCCGGTGTCCGAGGTGAAGACCGCGTCCTCGCTCGCGCAGGCGTCGACGGCGGCGGCCAGCGCCTCCGGGCGCACGTCCCCGTCGTGGTTGTCGAAGGCGCTGCGCAGGCGGCCGAGCAGGCGGTGGTCGTGTTCGGGGTCGGTGAGCTTGCGCTGCTTGTCCTGCCAGTCGTCGAAGCGCTCGCGTGCGTCGTCCAGGTGCGCGCGGTCGGGCACCTGGGCCAGGTGCGGGAGCAGGGCCCGCAGGGCAGTCCCGACGTCACCGACCAGTGGAGCGTCCACGGCGATGCGGCGGCCGAGGTGACGCTCCCTCAGGTCGATCTGGATCACCTTGCAGCCGGTCGGGTACCAGTCGCGGTAGGGGAAGTCGGTGCCGAGCATCAGCAGGGTGTCACAGGAGTCCAGCGCGTGGGCGGCGGCGGGGTTGCCGATCAGGCCGGTCTGGCCGACCTGGTACGGGTTGTCCCCCTCGAAGCCCTCCTTGGCCTTCAGGGTGAGCACCATCGGCGCCGAGAGCCGCTCGGCCAGCTCCAGCACCTGCGCCCGCGCACCGCGGGCGCCCCGTCCGACCAGCAGGGTCACCCGCTCCCCCGCGTTGAGCAGGTCGGCGGCCGCCAGCAGGTCCTCCTCCGACGGTCGGGTGAGCGCCCGGGCGGGCGGGATGCGGACCTTCCGGTCACCCGGGACCTCTTGACCGCCCAGATCGCCCGGGACGGTGAGCACGGCCACGCCGCCTTCACCGACGGCCGCCCGCACAGCGCTCTCCAGCAGGCGCGGCAGTTGCTCGGGCGAGGTGATGGTGGCCCGGAACACCGCGACGTCCTTGAAGAGCAGGTCGTTGTCGACCTCCTGGAAGTAGTCGCTGCCGAGTTCCGCCAGCGGCACCTGCCCGGCGATGGCGAGCACCGGGGTGCCGCTCTTGGCCGCGTCGTACAGGCCGTTGAGCAGGTGGATCGAGCCGGGTCCGACCGTGCCCATGCACACGCCGAGTTTTCCGGAGAGCTGGGACTGGGCGCCGGCGGCGAAAGCCGCTGCCTCCTCGTGACGGCAGCCGACCCAGTCGATGCCTTCGGTGGTGCGGATCGCGTCGGTCAGCGGGTTGAGGGCGTCGCCCACCACGCCGAAGACGTGGCGCACGTCCAGCTCGGCCAGGGTGTCGACGATCAACTGGGCGACGGTACGGGTCACGGTGGTCCCTCCGGGGACGTCAGATGGTGAAGTGGTCAGGGTCGGCGGCGTGCCAGTCCTGGGCCCAGTCCTGGGGCGGGCCGGCGACGAGCTCCCCGGCCGCCAGCGGCGGGTGGATCTGCGCGTGGGAGAGGATGGTCTGTGCGTCCACCCTGCGGAGGAGCATGTGCGGTCCGAGCCGCGAGGGGTCGTCGACGCCCATGGCCGCCATGATCTGCAGCGCACTCTTGACCGTCGCCTCCTGGTAGCGGCGGGTGCGCTCGGCCTTGTCGGGAACGTGCAGCGCGCGGGCCCGGCGCGGGTCCTGGGTGGCCACGCCGACCGGGCAGGTGTTGGTGTGGCAGCGCTGGGCTTGGATGCACCCGAGGGCGAACATCATCGCGCGCGCTGCGTTGGTGAAGTCGGCGCCCTGCACCAGCCGCTTCACCAGGTCGCTGCCGGTGGCGACCTTGCCGCCGGCACCGATGCGGATCCGGTCCCGCAGGCCGCTGCCGACCAGAGCGTTGTGGACTGTCAACAGGCCTTCGGTGAGGGGCAGTCCAACGTGGTCGGCGAACTCCAGCGGTGCCGCTCCGGTGCCGCCCTCAGCACCGTCCACCACGATGAAGTCGGGGGTTACGCCCTCCTCCAGCATTGCCTTGCACACAGCCAGGAACTGACGTCGCGAGCCCACGCAGAGCTTGAAGCCGACCGGCTTGCCGCCGGCCAGCTCGCGCATCCGGCCAAGGAAGCGGACCAGTTCGCGCGGGGTCGAGAAGACCTGGTGGTACGGCGGGGAGATCACCGTCTCGCCCTGCGGCACACCGCGCACCCGGGCGATCTCCGCATTGACCTTGGCCCCGGGCAGGACGCCGCCGATGCCGGGCTTGGCGCCCTGGCTGAGCTTCAGCGACACGCACTTGACCTGCGGGTGCGCGGCCTTCTCGGCGAACTGGTCCGGGTCGAAGCCGCCGTCCGGCGTCCGGCAGCCGAAGTAGCCGGTACCGATCTCCCAGACCAGGTCGCCGCCCGGCCGCAGGTGGTACTCGGACAGACCGCCCTCCCCGGTGTCGTGGGCGAAGGACCCGAGCGCGGCACCGGTGTTGAGTGCCAGGATCGCGTTGGCCGACAGGGAGCCGAAGCTCATCGCCGACACGTTCAGCAGCGCCATGTCGTACGGCTGGGTGCAGTCCGGCCCGCCGATCCTCACCCGAGGGATCTCGGTGGGCACCGCCACAGGAGCCATCGACGGGACGAGGAACTCACGCCCCGGCTCGTACAGGTCGAGTTCGGTACCGAAGGGCTCCTCGGCATCGGTGCCCTTAGCCCGCTGATAAACGATGCTGCGGACGTCCCGGTCGAACGGGCGCCCCTCCAGGTTCCGCTCGACGAAGTACTGCTGGACCTCGGGCCGGATCGCCTCGAACACGAACCGCAGATGCCCCAGCACCGGGTAGTTGCGCAACACGGAGTGCCGGCGCTGCGCAAGGTCCCGAACAGCGAGCACGGCCAAGGCGAGCAGCGGACCCGCCACGACCCACCACCACGGCTCGCGGACCCCGGCCAACACCACGGCGACGGCCGCAGCAGCCGACAACAACCCAACCCACAGAATTCGCAGCACACCACGCGTCTAACCCAACCCGACCCGCTCAATCCACCTGAAGGCGCTCCCGGACGGCCGCGCGCGGACCGCGCGAACTTCGAAGGTCAGAGAGGGCAGCAAGGGTGGGATGGACAGCCGCTCGGGGCTCCCTCTGGCGGTGAACCTCGGCAGGGCCCGGCCGGGTTCAGCCGTCGCCCGGCGGATGTGCGGGGTCGAGTGGGGCGCACCCCGCCCCTCAGCCTCGGCGAGCAACTCCTGGAGGAGTTCCTGACCGCGGGCCGTACGACGGGCCCCCTCGACATGGCTGTCATCGCGCAGCGGTACACCCAGAACACCGGCTGGGCCTTCCGGACCGGGACGCTGCGGATCGGCGAGGACGCCAACTCGGGCCTGCGGGCCTGGTTCCCGCTGACGGCGCCGACCTCTCCCCGACCTGGTGCGCACCATCGACGAGGCGCTCGCCCGCTGGCCGCCCGACAGGTTCGCCACCGGTGTCTGATGATCGAGTGGCAGCCATCAGGGCCGACCGGACCGGTCTGAGCGCCTCCGTGGGGCTCAGACCAGTAGTCGGGCCAGGCAGTCCTCCAGGTCGAGGTACCCGCTCTCGGCACCGGCGGGGACCTGGGCGAAGGCGTCGTCCAGGAAGGCGCCCACCTGCGCTCCGGACACGCCGAGGACCGCGCTGCCGGCGGAGCCGTGCAGCTCGATGAGGAGCGTGCCGTCCGCGGCGGGGGCGATCAGGACGTCCCCCTCCCCGGCCGCCTCGCGGCGGCCGCGGTCGAGCAGGTCCCGGCCGAAGGTCCAGCACACCGGCGGCTCACCGCCCTCGAACGGGTGGACCTCCGCCACGCCCAGGAACACGGCGTACGGGTCGGAAGGGTCGTAGGCCAGCCGGCCCGCGAGGACCAGGTCCGGGTACGGGCTGCTCAGCACCCGTACGGCCAGGTGGTGCAGGACGGTCCTTGAAGCTCCCAACGCTCCCCCTCGGGACGGGCGGAGCGGCCGGGTTCACTTCCTCCGGCCGCTGTCTCGATGACCGGCTGCCCCGTCCGCGCCGGAGCACTCATGTGAAGACGGCGGGTGTGGGGCGTTGGGCATGACGGTGCTTCCTCGGACCGGACGCCGACCTTCCTTGTCGCCTCTCGGGGCGGACCGCGCCACAGGCCGACAGCCCCGGCGTCACGGAAGCTCGGATGCGGGGGCGACGAGTTCGGCGGTGCAGAACGCGCACCGGCGCGCCTGGGCGGGCACCACGGAGAGGCACTCCGGACAGTCCCGCTCGGGTGGCTGGACCTCGTGGCGCGGAGTGAGGCGCTCGTGCAACCTGGTGAGCGGCAGGACGACCACGAAGTAGAGCACCAGCGCGGTGAGCACGAGGGTGAGGGCGGCGTCGACGAAGCCGCCGTAGGGGAATTCGACGTGGTGGACGGTGATCGTGCGCCTGCTGAAGTCGCCTGTCGCGCCGGTGGCGAGGCCGACCAGCGGGGTGAGGAAGGCGCGCACCAGCGCGCTCACGACGCCCGAGAAGGCCGCCCCGATCACGATGCCCACGGCGAGCTCGACGACGTTGCCCCGCAGGACGAAGTCACGGAAGCCCTTCACTGACGGCTGCCTTTCCGTTGGTGCGTCGCCCGTACGGGCCGGTCCGGGGCCGGCGGGCAGCGGCTTGCGGCAGCCCCTGGGGGGTGCGACCTGCCAACTGATCCACCGATGCGACTGTTCTCACCACCGGGTTCGGCGGAACTCTCAGCCGATGTCGATGCCAGTGACCACCGCAGCGCCGATGCTCACCGTGCCCGGCGGGTAGCCGGCGGCGCCGAAGGCCCGCTCCGCCAGGTCGGTCGCCGCCGCGCCCGCGGCGGTGCGGTCGTCGGCCTTGACCTCCAGGCGCAGCACGAACGTCCCTTCCGACTCGTCGAGGGTCAGGACGTCGAGGTCGGGTACCGATTCGCCGACCTCGCTCGGGTCCGCGCCGCGCACAACGGCGAGCAGTCTGCGGCGCGCCGCCTCCTCCATCGGGTTCGGAACCGTTCCCGGAACAGTGATCACGTAGTTGCCCATGCCCTGCGTCTGACCTCTCAGCGGCACGCGAAACCCGATCGGCGTTCACCTCAGCCGCACGGCGTACGACCAGAGCGCTCTGAAGGGCGTTCGGCGGGTCAACCGGACGCCGCGGCCGGGGAGAACGGCCCACGTCGGTTCCTGCCGCCAACGGACGTGGGCCGGCCCCAGGAACACGATTGGCGCTGGGCGGACGCCACGGCGTCACGATGCCCTCCGGCTGCCGCGCGGGCCCTGACCTCTCAGGCCCTCCTGGTCACCGACGTCGTGCCGGACGCGTGGCCCAGCCACCCGGCAGGCCGGGCCCGACCGCCACCCGACCCACCGTGCGGGCGGCCCGCAGCCGCAGCTCCTCCAGGGTCTCGGCCTGGTGGTCGGCCCGGGCGACCAGCTCCGTCAGCCGCTGCCGGTCGAGGCGGCAACCCAGGCCATGGTGGCCGCTCAGGGCGGTCCAGAGCTGGCGCTTGCCGAGCACCGCGAGCCGCAGCGCCTCCAGTTCGACCAGGTCGGTGAGCGGGGTGCGGTGCCATAGCGAGCCGTTGGGCTTCAGCAGGCCCAGCAGTTCGCCGCCGCGGGCCAGCCAGACGGCCGACTGCCGTTCGGGGACGTCGAGTTCACGCATCACCCGGCGCAGCGAGGCCAGGTCGCCCTCCAGTTCCGCCGCCAACCGGCGCAGCGGCGGACGGGCGTCCGCGTCGAGGAGCGCCTCCGCAGTGCGGCAGGCCCGGCGGGCGGCTGCCGTCGCGGCGGCGAGGTGGTCGTTGAGGTAACCGGCCGACAGCCGGTACGGGGAGGTCATGGTGATGGGGTCCTCTTCGAGAGCGGTACGGAGAGCAGGGCATCCGCGCGCCTACCCCGTGCCCGCCGGTCGACGAACGGACCCTCGGCACCGGACTGCGGTCGACCGTCCGCTCGGCCGGCGCAGGCCCCGGCCGCCGGGACGGGGTGCCCCGGCGGCCGGATCTGCGCGGTGGGCGCGACGGCCCGCCGAGGGGGGATCGGCGGGCCGCTCCTGCACCCGCTCCTCCGTCTGACCCGTCCGGGCGACTCCAAACCTGACGATCCGTCCGCCGTGCGGCACCTCACGGCCGGCGACCCGCCGGAGGGACAGCTGCGGAGAACGGCCGATGTACGAGCGACCGCGTCTTCGAACCCGCGCCGATGCCTCCGCGCCCCGGTGGTCCACCTCACCGTGCGCGCCACCGTCCCGGCAGCCTTCGCCACCGGTGCCGTCCTCGCCCTGACGGCCCGCCGGGCCCGGCGCCGCTCGGGGCTCAGCTCACCGGCGTACCCGGACCAGGCGACATCGTGCTCGCCAGCAGCTGCTCCGTCAGCCCCTGTCGGCCACCCTCCGCGTACCAGCGGCGCTGACGCTGCGCGCCGTTGCCCTCCCGGGTGAACCCGCGCCACAGCGCGGCCACCCGTTCGGCGTCCCCGGCGGCAGCCAGGCCGGGTGCCGCGTACTCCCACAGTTCGGCCACCACCTCCGCCGCCGGACGGGCGCGGGAGGTGAGCGGCGAGACCAGCGAACCGGTCAGGCCGGTGCGGGCCGCGTGCCAGGTCGCGCCGCGCAGCAGTTCCTCGGACGGGACCGGCCACAGCCGCCCGGCCCGGGCGGCGAGCAGGGCGGAGGCCGCCAGCCCGCGGATCACACCGGCGAGGAGTTCGGCGTCGGCCACCGTCAACTGCACGTCCGCCGCCCGGACTTCGACGGTGGGGTAGCGGGCCGACAGTCGCGCGTGCCAGTACAGCTGGCCCCGGTCCGCAATGACGCCGGACTCCTCCAGGGCGTGCAGCCGGGCCCGATGGTCGGCCGCGTCCGCGAAGTGCGGGGGCGGCCCGCTGACGGCCCAGCGGTCGAACTCCACGGTGCGCCAGCTGGCGAAGCGGCTGTCCGTCCCGCCCCGGTACGGGGAGTTCGCGGCCATCGCGACCAGGACCGGGAGCCAGGGCCGCAGCCGGCCGAGCACCGCGACCCGTTCCTCCTCGTTCGCGATGCCGACATGCACGTGCATCCCGTTCAGCAGCAAGTCGTCGACCAGCAGCGGCGCCTGACGCTCCGCCCGGCGGTAGCGGGCCACGTCGGTCACCCCGACCGGCTGCTCCGCGTCGAAGGGGGCCGACCCGACGGCCACCACCCGGCAGCCGTGCCGGGCCGCCGCCACGCTCAGGCCGCCACGCACCCTGGCCAGGTGCCGCTGCACCTCGGCCAGTTCCTCGCACACCGGGGTCGCGGTCTCCACCTGCGCCTGGAGCAGCTCGTGCTGCGCCTCCTGCTCGCGCAGCGCGGGCGCCAGCCCGGCCGTGGCCAGCACCTCGGCGGCCAGCGGGACCGGCGCGCCGTCACGCGGGTCGACCAGCAGGTACTCCTCTTCGACTCCCAGAGTCAGCATGCCGCCCGGCTACCCGGTTTCGATCACTTCACACGGCCGCGCCTCCGACACGGTGGACGGCCGGCGCTCCGGTTCGAGACCGGCGATCCGTTTCACCGGGTCGAGACCGGCCGGCCAGGCGTACCGGTGCCGACGGCGTCGCGGAAGCACGCGCCGACAGCCACCGGGGTCTGCCGATGCCGAGTCCCCCGGGGCTGCGGGCTGGGTGCAGGAGCGCGTCGAAGGTGTGCAGCCGGCCTGCGGGCACCTCCGCGACGGGACACCACGCGCATGCGCGGACCGGTGCGCTGTTCGGGGGGCCGACGAAGTTTCCACGCATGGGTTCCGCCACCCTGGGCAGGCGAGCCGCCGACACCGACTCTGGAGGTACGCGTGGTTCCCCTTCTTCTTGTGCTGCTGCTGGTTCTGGTCCTGTTCGGCGCCGGCTTCGCGCTCAAGGCACTGTGGTGGGTGGCGGTGTTCATCCTGGCGATCTGGCTGATCGGCTTCTTCGCCCGCAGCACCGGTGCCTCCGGCAGCCGCGGCCGCTGGTACCGCTGGTAGTACCCGTCGGCCGGGGCTCGGCGATCCGAGCCCCGGCCGTGCCCTGTCGCCGACCTGCCGATCTGCCGAGGTGAGACACCGTGACCGACATCGCGCGCCTGCCGGGTGCCTTCAACCACCACTGGAACTGGCAACTCGCGGCGAGGTGCCGGGACCTCGACAGCGCCGTCTTCTTCCATCCCCCCGGCGAACGCGGGGAGGCCCGCGGCGAACGCGCGGAGAACGCCAAACGGATCTGCCACACCTGCCCGGTGCAGCAGGAGTGCCTGCGGCACGCCCTGCAGGTGCGCGAACCGTACGGCGTGTGGGGCGGCCTCGCCGAGGAGGAACGGGCCGCCCTGCTCGGGCCCGTCCGCTCGGCACGCACCGCACGCGCGGCCTGACGGACCGTCTGCCCCTCGGGCCCTGCGGTGGCCAGTACCCCGCCGTCCCCGGCCGCGCGGCAAGACACATGAGTGTTGCTGAGCGGCACGTCCACGAAGCCGAGAACTCGGTGGGCGCGCTGGTGGCACAGACGACCCAGCAGATGTCGGAGCTGGTGCGGCTGGCCCGGGCGGAGATGACCGAGTAGGGCAAGCGGTACGGGATCGGCGACGGCCTGACGGGTTTCCTCGCGTCGCAAGCCCTCACCTGTGCCGCGATCGCCGCTCTGTACCTGCTGCTACCGCTGTGGGCGGCGGCGCTGATCGTGGCTGCCCTCCTGGCAGTGGCGGCTGCCATCGCGGCGATGGCCGGCAAGAAGCAGAACGCGAAGGCCGGCCCGCCCGCGCCGGAGCAGACCATCGAAAGCGTCAAGGCCGACGTGGCCCCGATCAAGGAGCACACACACCGATGACCACCCAGCCCCCCGGCGACGAGCCCACGCCCATCCCCGAGCACCTGCGTGAGCAGGTCGAGCACACCCGCGACGACCTCGGCCAGGCCCTCGAACCCCTGGCCGACAAGGCCGATGTGAAGGCCGGCCTGCACGAGCAGACCACCGCCCTGAAGGAGCAGGCCGCCGAGAAGACGGCGCAGCTCAACCACCGGCTCCACGACGGCGCCGAGCAGGCCGTCCAACTGCTGAAGGACAAGACCCCCGATCCGGTCCTCGACCTGGCCGCCAGCGCGGCCGAGCACCTGCACGAGGCGGCGGCACGCGCCGGATACCTCGCCGTCGACCAGGCCCCCGACAGCGTGCGGGAGACGGCTGGCCGCCTCGCCGCCCAGGCCCGCGCCCGGCGGACCCCGCTGCTCGCCGCAGCCGCCGTTCTCGCTCTGGTCCTGCTCGTGCGGCGGGGACGGAGGCACCAGTGAAGAAGTCCAAGATCGCCTACAAGCCCGTCGGCCTGCTCCTGGGAGCGGCGAGCGGCATGCTCGCCGGCGCGGCCTTCAAGCAGCTGTGGAAGGTGGCCGGGCACGATGACGACGCCCCCGATGCCACCGACGAGGACCGCACCTGGCGGGAGGTCCTCCTCGCCGCAGCTCTCCAAGGCGCGATCTTCGGCCTGGTAAAGGCCGCCGTCGACCGGGGAGGCGCGACCGGCGTCAGGCGCCTGACGGGCACCTGGCCCGCCTGACCCGCGCCCCGCACGCCACGCGACGTCGCGCCCGGCTCCGTCGCCGCCGCCGCGATGAGGCGATCGCCGTTGACCACGGTGCGGACGTGCGGGAAGCCTGCGGCCGCCGGCGCGGGGTGGCCGGATCCGTGGCCGCGCCGCGCTCGCCACCATCAGCTCTGGAGGATGCCCACCTCACCGAGGTATCGAAGGCGGCGGATGCGTTGATGCGCGCCGGCCCGGTCGAAGTACAGGTCGATTTCGCCGCTCCCGCCGGACGCCACCTACCGATCCCATACCGCCCATGGGCAACGTCCCTGGCTGTCGGCGGGCGGCTGCACCCCGGCCGGGCTTCCTCGGACCGCCGAGCGCCCCGCAGCGCCTGCTCGTGCGCCTGGCCGACGGCACCCCCTGGGTCACCGCGCCCCTGGACAGCGGGCAGCGGATCGCGGTGGCGGCCGCGATCCGCCCCCTCCTGCGGCCCGCGCACCCGCCGAGCGTCACCCCTGCTCATCCACTGGCTGACCCACCGCCTTTTCCTCACCCTCACCCGGGAACCCCTGCCGGGCTGCAGCGCCTGGGCCGGACCGCCCTGCCCGCCGGGGGCGTAGGTTGGCCCGGTGAACCGCTTGGGCCGCTGCGGGCGGGCCTGCACAGAACCTTCACCCGAACGGGGGGAGTGGATCTGGACGCCGGGGGTAGTCGGGGGCGGACTGTACAGCTTGAGGGAAGGGACCGACATGGCCGTCGCCAGTGACGTACGCCGCCAGGACACGCGCACGCGAGCCGAGAAGGTCACCGCGCACCGCCGGCCGTCCGACGTCGCCCCGGAGCTGGCCGGCCTCGGCGAACTGCGCGAGGTGGCACCGAAGGACGCCCGGGACCTGAGCCGGGTGCTGCTGGTGCGGCTGGCCTCGCTGGAGGAGGGCACCCGCGAGTACTCCTACGTCCGCGGCTCCCTGGTGGAGCTGAATCTCTCCCTGGTGAGGTTCGTGCTGCGCCGCTTCGGCGCGCACCGCGACAGCATGGAGGACCTGATGCAGGTCGGCGCGGTCGGCCTGGTCAAGGCCATCGACCGCTTCGACCTCGACCAAGGGGTGGAGTTCACCACCTTCGCCGTGCCCACCATCCTGGGCGAGATCCGCCGCCACTTCCGCGACACCACCTGGGCGGTCCACGTCCCCCGCCGTCTCCAGGAGCTGCGCCTGACCCTGGCCAAGGCCCAGGACGCGCTCGCGCAGAACCTGGACCGGGCCCCGACGGTCGCCGAGCTCGCCGCCCATGTGGGCCTGTCCCAGGAGGAGGTCATCGAGGGCCTCACCGCGGCCAACGCGCACAGCACCGACTCCCTGGACGTGCCGGCCGGTGACGACGGCGGCGAGGGCCCCGGTGCACTCGCCGCCCGCTTCGGCGCCACCGACGGCCGGTTCGAGCTGGTCGAGGACCTGGTCTCGCTCCAGCCGCTGGTCGCCGCCCTCCCCGAGCGCGACCGCCTCATCCTGTCGATGCGCTTCACCGAAGAGCTGACGCAGTCCCAGATCGGCGAGCGCCTCGGCCTCTCCCAGATGCACGTCTCCCGCCTCCTGTCCCGCATCCTCACCCAGCTCCGCAAGGGCCTGGAAACAGCCTGACCCACTCGCCCGGGCCCGAGGGTGGCTGCCCTCTGGCCCGGGCATGGGGCCAGACACGACGAAGTTCCAGAAGGGGATGAAGATGTCGGCACACCATGACCCGACGACACGCGGCACAGCAGACATCGACGAGGAGGGTGTCCACGTCGAGGTGCAGCCAGCGCCCGGCCACACCGTGGTCGTCATATCCGGCGACCTGGACATCGAGACCTTGCTGCCCGCCAAGGAGGCGCTGGAGCGCGCCTTCTGGGACAACCAGGTCGTGATCGCCGACCTCGAACGGGTCACCTTCTGCGACTCCTCCGGCCTCAACCTCCTCCTGCGGGTCCGTGCGAACGCGATCGCCGCCGGCGCGCAGCTGCGGCTGGCGGCGGTGTCGGAGCCGGTGCGGCGGCTGCTGGAGATCACCGGCACCGATGCAGTCTTCGATGCCCGCCCCACCGTGCGGGCCGCTCTCCCGGACGCGTCGTGAACACCGTCGCCGCGCCACCGGCTGGGCGGTATCGGCAGATTTGTCGACTGAGTCGGAGCACAGCGGGCAGCCGAGGCTCAAGACCGCTGATACGAAGGGCTGACGGAATGAGCACACCCGGGCCGACCCTCAACGGCCATGGACCGACGGCCGCACTGACGTTGCCGCCTAGCGGGCAGCGCCGTCGGCTGCCACTTGCCGGGCAGCGCAGGCCCGTCGCGGCGGCGCGCGCCTTCGTCCGGACCGCGCTGGACGACTGGTCGTGGCCCGACCAGGGTGACATCGTGCTCCTGGTGGCGGAGTTGGTCGCCAACTCGCTGCTGCACGCCGACGGCCCGCTGGAGCTGGCCCTGGACGCCAACGGGCAGCGGCTGCGGATCGAGGTCAGCGACGGCTCCCCCGTCCTGCCCGCCGCCCGCGAGCCGCACCTTCCCGCACGACCGGGCGGCCACGGCCTCCACATCGTCGCCGGCACCAGCGACCGCTGGGGCGCCGCACCCCAGCCCTGGGGCAAGACCGTCTGGGCCGAGATCGACGCCCCGGTCCCGCAGCTCCCCTGACCGGCCCTCACCACAGGCCCCGTCGGGGCGCCGATCACGCAGCGGGCGATCGGTGCTGGCCGCCCCGGTCGCCAGCCAGGCGGCGGGCCGGGCGCCGGATCTGACGCGACGCCACCCGCGAGGCCATGTGGGCACGGGACGGTCTCATTCAGTCGGGGCCGGACTCCGGCCTCGGTCCGCTCTGCCAGGCGGCGCCAGCAGGTTGTGCCCGAGCCTGGGCAGAGCTCCTGCGGTAGGTGGTCCCAGCAGATCCCGGTATGCAGCACGAACAGGATGCCCTGGAACACCAGCCGGTCCGGGTGTCGCTTGCGGCCGGGATGCCGGGTTCGACACTCGACCTCAGGCAGCAGCGGCTTGATCACCGCCCCCGGCTCATCGTCGACCGTCCATGGCTCAGATCCCCCTGCTCCCCTGCTCCCCTGGCCCGCGGACTCCGGCGGTCGTCATCAGCCCCGGAGGGTTGGGGGAACCTGCCGAGACGGCGGGCGGTCAGTGGTGGGTGGTGGGCCGGTCGTCGTAGTCGGTGGTGCCGCCGTCCAGCAGCGGGGTCTCGGCCTGCTGCTTCATGTGCGCGGGCGCCAGCACGCGCAGCGCGTGATACCCCGTCAGCACGATGACGGTGCCCAGCGCGATCCCCGACAGCTCGAAGTCGTCCGTGAACTTCAACGTCACGTTCCCGATGCCGACGATCACGCCCGCCGCCACCGGCACGAGGTGGAGGGGGTTGGAGAGGTCGACCCTGTTGTTGACCCAGATCTGGGCGCCGAGCAGGCCGATCATCCCGTACAGCACCACGGTGATCCCGCCCAGCACCCCGCCCGGGATCGCCGCGATCACCGCGCCGAACTTCGGGCACAGGCCGAACAGGATCGCGAAGCCGGCCGCGCACCAGTAGGCGGCCGTCGAGTACACCCGGGTCGCCGCCATCACCCCGATGTTCTCCGCGTACGTGGTCGTCGCCGGGCCGCCGACCGCCGTCGACATCACGGTGGCGGCGCCGTCCGCCATGATCGCCACACCCATCCGGTCGTCCAGCCGATCACCCGTCATCTCGCCCACGGCCTTCACGTGCCCGGCGTTCTCCGCGATCAGCGCCACCACCACCGGCAGCGCCACCAGCACCGCCGACGCCGAGAAGCTCGGCGCGTGCAGCGTCGGCAGGCCGATCCAGTCCGCCTTCGAGACTCCCGACAGGTCCAGGCGCCAGTGGTCGACCACCTGACCCGCCCCGTTCGCGGAGTGGATCTGCCCGAAGGCCCGGTCGAACACCCACGAGATCCCGTACCCGAACACCAGCCCCAGGAAGATCGCGATCCGCGACCAGAACCCCCGCAGCGCCACCAGCGCGAACCCCGTGAACGCCATCACCAGCAGCGCCGTCCACTGGTCCTGCGGCCAGTACGTCCCCGCCGCCACCGGCGCCAGGTTGAACCCGATCAGCATCACCACCGCGCCCGTCACCACCGGCGGCAGGATCGCGTGGATCACCCGCGCCCCCAGCGCCTGCACCGCCGCCCCGCACGCCGCCAGCGCCGCGCCGACCACCAGCAGTGCACCGGTCAGCGTCGCCGCGTCCCCGCCCTGGGTCTTGATAACGGCCGCCACGCCCACGAACGACAGGCTCGACCCCAGGTACGACGGAATCCGACCACCCGTCACCAGCAGGAAGAAGACGGTCGCAACGCCCGACACCATCACCGCGAGGTTGGGGTCCAGCCCCATCAGGACGGGCGCCACGAACGTGGCCCCGAACATCGCCACCACGTGCTGCGCGCCGAGTCCGACGGTCCGTCCCCAGGAGAGCCGCTCGTCGGGCTTCACCACCGCGCCCGGTGCCGGGCTCCGGCCGTCCCCGTGCAGCTTCCACCCGAAGCCCGCGAAGCCCGCCATGGTCACGCTCCTCCCACACCACTGCCCGGCCCCGGGCAGATCGGAGCATCAGCTGATCACGGCGCGCGGGCCCGCACCAAACCTGCCACCCGCAAACCGGCCGAACGGACCGTCAGGACGTCAGGCGCGGCCCTGGTCCAGGTCCGGGGCACGGATAATGGCCGGGCCGCCGGCCGACCGCGTCGGCGGCACCGATCGACATCGACGGAGAGGCAGCGAAACCGATGACCCTGGAGGAAGGCCGACGCGTCAGGCTGGCCGAGGACCTCGCGATCGGCGAGGCGTTCGCCGGGGAACCCGGGGCCTCCGTCGGGTACCTCTCGCTGGCGGCCGGGCTCGAAGGCACCGTCGAGCGGGTGGACGGGGAGCTGGAGCCGAGTGCGGAGTCGCGCGAGTACCAGCGGCTCAGGGCGCTGTTCGAGGACTACGGGCACACCATGCCGGCGGCCAGCCGGGACCGGCTCGAAGCACAGGTGGCCGCGCTCGAACCGGAGTGGGCCGCCCAGCAGGCCCGCACCGACCGCGCCACCGTCCGGGTCCGGCTGGACAACGGCTTCGTCCTCGACCAGGCCCGGCAGGACATCCTCACCCCGCTCTGAGAAAGCGGAACGGCGGAGCCGGGCCGCACCCCCGAGTCGGGGGTGCGGCCCGGCCGTTGGGACGGCTCAGCCGGTGAGGTCGGGCCGCTGGGTGACGCGGATCGCGTTGAGCAGCGTCTTGCCCTTGGCGGAGACGAACCGGACGTCGAGGCGACCGTCCGTCACGGTGACCGTGAAGCTCTGGGTCAGCGCCTTGCGGTAGCCGGACCGCAGGGCGATGTCGAGGTCGGGGATCACCTCCCGGTCCTCGATCAGGACATCGAAGATCCGGGTGTTGGGCGACTTGCGGTCGACCTCGGCGAAGTCCAGTTCGACCGTGTAGACGCCGTTGGGGACCTGGTCGAAGGCGTAGCCGTACATGCCCTCGCGCGCGGTCTGGAACCGCTTCGGGTCGGTGGTGCCGGCGATGGCCTCCCGGGTGTCCTGGAGCGAGGAGCGGCCCTGGTAGCCGTAGCTGCCGGTGCTGAACTCACGGTCCTTGGTCCAGCCGTCACCGAACGAGTCGGTGAAACTGCCGGTGCCACCGGCGTCCAGGGCGACCTGGTAACCGGGGACCACCACCGTGACCGGGACGGTGAGTTGGGGGGTCCGGCCGCTCGCGGAGCGGATCAGCAGCTGGGCGGTCAGCACCGTGCCGGGTGCGCTGCCCGCGGTGTTCAGGGTCAGCTTGACGGGCTGCTTCGCGCCGGTGCCCAGCTCGCCGGCGGCCGGTTCGACCGCCAGCCAGGCCGCGTCGACCGCTTCGGTGACGGTGTAGGCGGTCGGCGCACCGGAGTTGGCGAGCTCGAAGGTGCGGGTCCGGGTCTGTCCGGCCGGCACCACGGCGGTCAGGGTCGGCACCGAGGCGGTGACCCGTCCGGTCGCCAGGGCCGTGACGGGCCGCTGCACCGCCCCTGCGGTGACCGCGATCGGGCTGTTGGCGGTGGTGTAGTTGGCCGCTCCTGTCTCCAACCGGTAGTCACCGGCGGCGGGTTGGAGCAGATAGCCGCCGTCCGCACCGCTGGTGGCGGTGCCGGCCGTCGCGCCTGCCGCGGTGAGCAGCTTGACGGCGGCGCCGGCCAGCGGCTTGCCGTCGTTGGCGTCGTTCACGGTGCCGCGCACCAGACCGGTCCGGCCGGGTCGGAAGGTGACGGCGAGTCCATTGGTGAGCACGGCGCTGTTCAGCGAGTACTGGAGCGCGTCGGTGCCGGTGGCGTTCTCCAGGCCGATGGTGGCGCCGGATCCGGCGGCCAGGCCGGCGGCGGCCACGTCCTTGTACCGGTAGGTGAAGCTGCCGTCCTCGGCGATGGTGACCGAGAAGGACAGCCGCTGGGTGCGGTCCGAGTAGAAGGCGACGTTGCGCCACTCGACCACGAAGGCCCGGTTGGGCGCGGTGCCGGTACTGGCGGTGTACACACCGGAGTTGGCGTCCAGGTAGAGGTCGTCCCAGAGCGGGTAGAGCGCGCCGTTCGGCAGGCCGGGGGCCGGGATGGCGCCGTTGCTGTAGACGGTGGAGGCGGCCGGGAAGGACAGCACGCCGTCGGTGCTGACGTAGCCGGCGGTGTACACGGCCCCGTACAGCGGGACCGCGAAGGGCAGCGCGACCTGCTCGGCGGCGGTGTCGCCGGTGAGCGCCAGCTTGGTGCTGCCGCCGACCCACGCGTCGGCGGTGGCCGCACAGCGGTACCCGAACGTGTCGGTGCGGACCGGGAGTTCGATGTCGGCGGTGGTGTTGCCGGTGAGCGACAGCGCCTGCTGGGCCGGGTCGGCGCAGCGGTACGGGGAGCTCGCGGTGACCTGGTACTCGCCGAGCGGGAGGGTCAGGCTGTAGCGCCCGGCCGCGTCGGAGCTGGCGCTGACCGGGGTGCCGACGGCGGTGACCACCGAGCCGGCCACCGGGGTGCCGCCGCTGCGGACGGTGCCGGTGACGGTGGCCGAGGGTGCCTGCTCGACCGCGAGGTCCTGGGTGAGGGTCTGGTCGGCGACCACGGTCACCGCCGAAGTGGCGGGCAGGTAGCCGTACTTGGTGACCTTGAGGGTGTAGGCGCCCGCCGCCAGGTTGGTCAGGCTGTACGAGCCGTCGGCGGCGGTGACGGCGGTGCGGTCGATCGCGCCGTGGGCGAGCACGGTGGCACCGGCCAGCGCGGCGCCGCCCGAGCTGACGTGGCCGGCCAGGGTGCCGACCGGGCCGTGCGGCGCGTTGGAGACGGCGGCGTAGGCGTCGAGCCGGCCCTCGCCGAAGATGTTGTTCTTCGCGGCCGTGCCGCCGCAGGCGGTGGCGTCGGTGTCGATGGCGGTGCGGTCCAGCAGCGCCCGGGTCTCGGCCACGTTGCCGCGCAGCGACGGCGAGTAGGACCAGATCAGCGCCACCGTGGCGGCGGTGTGCGGGGAGGCCATCGAGGTGCCGCTGAAGGAGGCGTAGCCCGCGCCGGGCACGCTGGAGCGGACGTTCTCACCGGGGGCGGCGAGGTCGGGCTTGATCTGCCCGCTCTCGCCGGGGCCGCGGGAGGAGAAGCTGGAGATGGCGCCGGCACTGTTGAAGGAGCCGGAGGAGTAGCCGTTGCCGTAACCGCCCGGGTAGCCGTTGGAGTTGCAGCCGGGGCCGCTGTTGCCGTTGGAGAACGCGGGGAAGATCCCGGCGTCCACCCACGCCTGCACCGTCAGCCGGTACCAGTCGTCGTACAGCGTGCCGCCCCAGGAGTTGTTCACCACGTCGGGGGCGAGGTCCGGCCGGGGGTTGTTGCCGTTCAGGTCGGTGGGCGCGATCACCCACTGGCCGGCGGCGAGCAGCGAGGCGTCCGAGCAGCTGTTGCTCTCGCAACCCTTGGCCGCGATCCAGCGGGCGCCGGGAGCCACCCCGATCCTGTCCACCCCGACGGATCCCACCATGGTGCCCATGGTGTGGGTGCCGTGGTCGTTGTTGTCGCAGGGTGCGGCAGCGGGGCAGATCGCCGCCGGATCGAACCAGTTGTAGTTGTGGTCGTAGGCGCCGTCCGAACTACGGCCCCGGTACTGGGCGTTGACCGCCGGGTGGGTGTAGTCCACACCCGAGTCGATATTGGCGATGACAATACCCTCACCCCGATCGCCCAGCTCGTCCCAGACCCTCGGCGCACCGATCCGGTCGATGTTCCACTCGACCGCGTCCTGCGCCTTGGGCTCGGCGGTCCCGGGGACCACCTCGTCCAGCTTCACGGTCTGCTCGGCCCGGATCGAGGCCACCTCGGGCTGCTCGGCGATCCGCTCCAGCAGCTTGCGGTCACCGGTGACCCGGATGGCGTTGACGATCCAGTACGAGCGGTAGTCCGCCCGCACCGCGTCCAGCAGCCCGCGCAGGTTGGCCTGGGTGGCGTCGGCGTGCGCGGTCTTGGCCCGGAGCAGCGCCGCGGCCTTGGCCGGTTTGGTGGTGGCGCGCTGCGCATCCACCGTGGTGGCCTGGGAGTTGAGCTGGACCCAGTACACCGCCTTGTCGTCGTCGGCCAGTTGCTCCAGCACCTTCGCCTCGATCTTGGCGGCGGGTGCGGGGGATGCCGGGGGCGCGGGTACGGCTGCGAATGCCGGTGCGGCGAGACTGACCGTCGGGAGGGCAATCGCGACGAGCAGCCCGGTCAGGGCCGTTCGCCAACGGCTGGCGCGTAATGCCACGGATTCTCCTTCACGCAGTGGCGGCAGCCGAGTTCGGCTGCCGCGCGGACGGGTGAGAACAGTGGTGCGGTCGCCATCCCTGCCCGGGAGCACGCGCCCGGGAAACCGGATCCTGGTGGCGTGGCCATGCCATGGCATGCACATGAGGCCGCCGCTCAGCTTTCTGACGTATGGTCAGCCGGGGTGCACTTGCAGTAACCGGCACAACGCGTCGACGGGCCGGGCGATGCCCGGCCCGGCCCGTCGAGCTGCGGCTAGAGGTCCAGCTGGTACTGGTGGGTGGTGTGCGTGGGTGTGTAGCCGAGGCTGTCGTTGATGTCTCGCATCGGCCCGTTGCTGGCGGCGGTGTCGGTCAGGAGGCCGTCGAGGCCCGGCTGGTGCCGGCAGGCCTGCCGGATCGACTCGGCCTTCATCCAGCGGCCGAGGCCGTGCCCACGGTGCTCGGGCAGGACGCCGGTGCCGTAGTGCTGACCGTCGCCCGTGCCGTTGCCAGGGGTGACGAGTTCGGTGAATCCGGCGATCGAGCCGTTGGAGGTGTCGATGGCGACGACCGTGTGCAGCTGCTCGCCGCGCATCTCGATGGCCTTCGCCGCAGCCCGGACCCGGTCCACGTCCCAGGCCACGGTGCCGTAGTCGGTGTCTTCCATGGGCATGTCGTCCATGGCGCGCCGTGAGGCGGCGAACGTTCGGGCCAGGTCGTCGGGGACGGTTCCCTGCCAGGCCGCCAACTGGTAGCCGGGATGCGGCTGTTCGACGATCCCGGTGAGGCGGGCGGTGTCCACCTCGGCCAGCGGCAGGCGGGCGAACACCAGGGTGAGGACCCTGCGAAAGCCGCGCGCCGCCAGGAACCGGTCACCGGGCGCGCCGTCCTCGGCCTGCGCGATGACGCAACGGCGTGCGTTGTCCCGGGCCGCGGCCACGGCGGCGTCGAGGAGCTGCGAGCCGACCTGCCGGCGTCGCTCCACCGGATGGACCTGGAGGGTCAGTTCGGCCAGGTGTTCCTGTTCAGGACTGTCGAACAGGCGCAGAAAGGCCGTCCCGACGGGGATGGAATCGGCGTCGGACGCCAGCCATGCCAGTCGCCGGCTGTTCGCGCCGTGAGCGGGGTCGGTCAGTGGGGTGATACGAGACGACAAGGGGTCTCCGTCGTGAGGAAGTGGCAGAGGTCAACGCTCGGACTCACCTGCTTGGCACTCCTGCGCATCTGCTCCACACCTCCTCGTCGACAGCGCCGGTCCGGAACGTTCGGGACGGCTGGGCGAGGCTAGCTGACCCTCGGTTCCTCGGCAAAGGATTAACGAGTGACCGGCGCTCGGCGCTTTGTCTTCGCCTGCACACGTTCGCGGAGCAACGCCTGGTAGTGGGCCGACTTCTGGCCGCCGAGGTTGAAGTACTCACAGATGTCGGCCACCGCATCGGCGTCGTCCGCGCTGCCGCTGAGGCCGATCTGCACGAGCAACCAGAAGCCCTCCTGCGCCACGGCACGGCACTCGTCGCCCGCCCACTCCACCGGCGACGCGTCTGTGCAGTCCGAACCGGCGGCCACCCGGACCAGCGTGTCGAGGAACTCCCTACGAACCGTCGGTGCCACCTCGCCCGCCAGGGCCGCAAGGATGACGCCGACAGCCGGCGGGGTGCACTCGTGGATGACAGTGCCTTCTTCGACGTGGCCGTCGAGGCTGTAGCCGAATGCGTCCCGGGGCGTCTCGGCAGTCAGCAGCGCCTCGAACAGCAAGGGCACGTGCTCCGCCGAGTCACCACAGATGCACCTCAACGCAGTCCAGTCGTGCCGGGCCAGTTCGGCGCGCACCAATGCGCTGACCGCCATACCCCACCTCCATCCATCAGTGCTTCCCATCACAGGACTTGGACCTGACGCGGCGGCACCACGTCCCTGACGGATGGTCAGGTGACCGACGGGTCGTCGCCGGAGGTCAGCAGGGCGGCTGCGGCGGACCGGACGTCGGCCTCCCAGGTACGGAACTCCCCGGGGGAGAACTCCTCGAACTCGCTGAAGCAGGACCGGCAGCAGGCCGCCCGGGCGACGACGCCGATCAGCTGCTCCTCGGCCTTGGTGGCGAGGTCGCCGGTCGTGTGGGTGCCGAGTTCGGCGTAGACCTCGGACGGGGTGAGCTCGTCGGCGGCCAACCGGCCTGCCAGGTGGTGCACCAGGTGGCGCTCGGCGGCGGCCCCGGACGGGACGGGGTGGCCGAGTTCGTCCAGGGCCTGGCGGATCATCGGGTCGAGGTCGCTCCAGCGCTCCCGTCCACTGCATCCGGCCAACTCCCGCAGGGCGGGCGAATCGTGATCCCCCGCCAGCAGCCGGGCTGCGGCCATCGGCAGGTCCTCCGAGCGGACCTGGTGGGCGGCGTACTGCCAGGCCAGGGTGAAAGCGGCGTCCATGACGCCATCCTGCCGCCCGGGCCGAGCCGGTGGCCAGCCGTTTTGGCGGCGGCCCGGCTGCGGCCCGGGGGCCGGGGGGACGGTGAGTACCGTCGGGCACACGTCAGCCAGGCGTGAGGAGGCAGAACTCGTTTCCCTCCGGATCGGCCAGCACCGTCCAGGAGATGGCGGACGGGTCGATCCCGGGGTCGGTGGCACCCAGGGCGCGCAGCCGGGCCGCCTCGGCTGCCGGGTCGTCACCGGGGTACGGGCGGACGTCGAGGTGGACGCGGTTCCACCCGCTCTTGCGGTCCGGGGTGCGGAGGAACTCGAGGTAGGGCCCAACGCCTGCGGCGGAGCGCAGGGTCGCGTGGTCGTCGGCGACCTCGTGCACCGTCCAGTCCATCGCCTCGCCCCAGAACCGGGCCATCGCCCGCGGGTCGGTGCAGTCGACCACCACGGCGGCGATCGGGCCGGTGTCCCGGTAGAGCGGGCGGGGCTCCAGGACGCAGAACTCGTTGCCCTCCGGGTCGGCCAGCACCGTCCAGGGGACGTCCTCGCCCTGGCCCACGTCGGCAAACGTCGCGCCGAGGGCCAGGAGGCGGTCGACCAGCTCCCGCTGATGGGCGGGCGAGGTGGTGGCCAGGTCGAGGTGCACCCGGTTCTTCACCGTCTTGGGTTCCGGGCGGGCGACGAGGTCGATGCAGACGGCCGTGGGGTCGGGGTAGGCGAAGCCCACGGGTTCGAGGTTGGTCACGCCGGGCCCCTCGCTGTCGAGGCCCCAGCCGAGCGCCTCCGCCCAGAACCGGCCCAGCGCGGAGTCGTCCCGGGCCTTCATGTTGATCTGCACAAGTCGCGTTGCCATACCGACGATCTTAGGGAGCAGCCGTCGGAGCGGGGGCTCCGGGTCGTCGCCCGGGCCCCCGCATCGGGCTCAGCCGACCGTGAGGACGACCTTGCCCGTCACCCGCCCGGTGTCCCCGAGGGCGTGGCCCTTGGCGGCGTGCTCCAACGGGAAGGCGGCCTCCACGACGGCCCGCAGCCGGCCGGCGGCCACCAGGTCGGCGATCGCCTGCAGGTCGGCCCGGTCGGTCTCGACCAGCAGCCCCCGGGCCCGGAGTCCACGGGCGGCGGCCTGCTCGATCAGCCCCTCGGGGATGCTGGTGACCGCGATGGAGATCAGCTCGCCGCCGGGCTTCAGCACGTCCAGGGAGCGGGTGGCCGTGTCGCCGCCGAGCATGTCGAGGACCAGGTCGACCGGGTCGATCGCGGTGAAGTCCTCGGTCCGGTAGTCGACCAGTTCGTCGGCGCCGAGCTCGCGCAGCAGGGCGTGCTTGGGGGCGCTGGCGGTGCCGATCACGTACGCGCCGCGCTCCTTGGCGATCTGGACGGCCAGGTGCCCGACCCCGCCCGCGGCCGCGTGGATCAGCACCCGCTGCCCCGGCTGCACGTCCGCCGCGCCCACCAGGACCTGCCAGGCCGTCAGGGCGGCCAGCGGGATCGCGCCCGCCTGGACGTGGTCGATCGCGGCCGGCTTGCGCACCAGCGCCCGGGCCGGGGCGACCACGTACTCGGCGAAGGAGCCGACGCCGTGCGGGTAGGGCAGCATGCCGAACACCTCGTCGCCCGGCTGATGGATCGTCACTCCGAGGCCGACCGCCTCGACCACACCGGAGACGTCCCAGCCGAGCACCAGGGGCAGGCGGTCGAGGAAGCCGGGGAACTGCCGGTGCTTCCAGTCGGTCGGGTTCATGCCCGCCGCCCGGACCCGGACGAGTACCTCCGAGGGGCCCGGGGCCGGGCGGTCGAGTACGGCCTGGTGCAGGATTTCCGGGCCGCCGTAGCTGGACTGGGTGATCGCGTTCATCGTGGTCATGGACCCAGGATGTCCCGGCTCCGACCTGCGGTGACAGTGGCCCGGGGGCCAGCATGTGAAAGAATCGGGCCATGAGTCCTTCCGTGCACCGCGTCGTTGTCCTGGCCCTGGACGGGGTCATCCCGTTCGAGCTGAGCCTGGCGTCGAGACTGTTCGGCGTCGCCACCGACTCGGACGGGCGGCGGCTCTACGAGGTGGTCACCTGCTCGCTGGACGGCAGGCCGGTCCGGACCGCCGCCGACTTCTCCATCACGGTCGAGCGCGACGCCTCGGCACTGGCCGACGCCGACACCGTGGTGGTCCCGCCGGCCGAGGAGTTCACCGCGATCACCGGACCGGACGTGCTGCCGCGCAGGCTGGCCGAGGCGCTGGGCCTGATCCGGCCCGGCACCCGCATCGTCGGCATCTGCGTCACCACCTTCCTGCTGGCCGCGGCCGGTCTGCTCGAAGGCCGGGCCGCCGCCACCCACTGGCACCACAGCGACCACTTCCGCCGCCAGTACCCCGGCATCGCCCTCGCCCCGGACGTCCTGTTCGTGGACTCCGGCCGGGTGCTCACCTCGGCCGGTGCGGCGGCGGGCATCGACCTGATCCTGCACGTGATCCGCAAGGACCACGGCAGCGCGGTCGCCAACCACGTCGCCCGGCGGTGCGTGGTCCCGCCGCAGCGGGAGGGCGGCCAGGCGCAGTACGTGGAGCAGCCGGTGCCGCAGAGCTCGGGCACCGGTACGGCGTCCACCCGCGCCTGGGCGCTCGACCGGCTGCACGAGCCGCTCCAGCTGGCCGACCTGGCCCGGCACGCGGACATGAGCCGCCGCACCTTCACCCGCCGCTTCCGCGCCGAGGTCGGGCTGAGCCCCGGCCAGTGGCTCACCCAGCAGCGCGTCGAGCTGGCCCGGCAGCTGCTGGAGAGCAGCGAACTGCCGGTGACCCGGATCGCCGAGCGGGTCGGCTTCGGCACCGACGCCACCCTGCGGCAGAACCTGCACGCCGCGATCGGCGTCTCCCCCGGCGCGTACCGCCGCACCTTCCGGGCCTGAGCCGCCACCATCCTCATCCCCAGCCCCCGTCCCGCTCCCGCCGCATGGCTGGCTGCCGCTCGCTCTGAAACGATGGGAACTCTGAGCGATGAGGATCCGCCGATGCCCGAACGTCAGCCCGGCGTGCGCACCCGGCACGTTCTCGACCCGGAGGTGTTCGACACCGCCGTGGTGGCGGTGGCGCTGCTGACCGGCCCGGAGCACGACCTCGTCTACACCAACACGGCCTTCACCGGGCTGTTCGGCCCGCACCGGGTGGGGCTGCCCGCCCGGCAGGCGTTCCCCGAACCCGAGGCCGAGCCCTTCCTCGACCTGCTGGACACCGTCCGCGACACCAACAGCCCCCGCCAGGTCACCACCGCCCGCACCACCGCGCCCCGCGAGCCGGTCACACCCCGTCACTTCGTCTACTCCTGCAGCCCGGTGACGACCCGGCAGGGGGCCGGCATCCTGGCCATCGCGGTGGACACCACCAACGAGACCCAGGCCCTGCAGCGCTACGAGGCGCTGGTCCACGCGGTCTCCCAGATGGTCTGGGTGATGCGTCCCGACGGGACCATGCACGAGCTCGTCCCCGGCTGGGAGCGCGTGACCGGCACGCCCTGGCGGACCCAGGCCGACGGCGCCTGGTACGACCGCATCCATCCGCGCGACCGCGGGCTGCTCCGCCGGGCCTGGGCCGAGGCCGCCGATCCGCCGACCGTCTTCGAGTGCGTCTTCCGCGCCCGCACCGCCACCGGCGAGTACCGCCACCTGCGCACCCGGGCCGTCCCGGTGCTGCAGCACGGCCGGGTGGCCGAATGGATCGGCGCCACCGCCGACGTCGAGGACGGCTGGCGGACCCGGCTGCGCCAGCGGCTGCTGGCCCGGATCGCCGCCACCGCGGGCCCCGGGCTCAAGGAGGCGTTCGGCGCGATGGCGAGCGCCGTCGTCCCGGATCTGACCGACGCCTGCCTGATCCTGCTGCTGCCCCACGACGAGGACGCACTGGCCGGCCACCCCCCGAGCTCGGCCACCCGGATCGCCACCGCCACCCGCCCCGGCCTGCCGCCGCCACCGGCCCTGCGCCACCAGGAGCTGACGCTCACTCCGCTGATGCAGGAGATCATCCGGGACCGTACGCCGCGCACCTTCCTGCTCGCCCCCGGCCGCCCGGTCCCGCCGGACCTGGTGCCCGAGGTCTCGGCCCGCTGGCTGGAGACCGTCGGCGCCACCAGCCTCACCCTCATCCCGCTGATCGTCGACGACACCACGCTCGCGTACGCCGCCGTCGCGAGCTGCGGGGACAGCCCGCCGCCGGGGCCGGGCGACACCGAGCTGCTGCGCGACATCCTGCACCACGCCCAGCAGCCGCTCCGGAAGGTGCTCGACCACCAGAAGGCCCGGCAGACCGCGCTCAGCCTGCAGCGCGCCCACCTCACCCGGCCGCCCGAGGTCACCGGCGCGACCGTGGCGGCCTGCTACCGCCCCGCCAGCAGCACCAGCGAGATCGGCGGCGACTGGTACGACGCCTTCCTGCACCCGGACGGCACCCTGGTGCTCGACATCGGCGACGTGGCCGGACACGACCTGGGCGCGGCCACCGCGATGGGGCAGATGCGCAGCATGCTGCGCGCGCTCGCCTACAACCACCCCCGCACCGTCACCCCGGGCAACGTGCTGCGCCGGCTGGACACCGTGGCCGAGGGGCTCGCCACCGCGCCGTTCGCCACCGCCGTCCACAGTCACCTCACCCGCAGGCCGGACGGGCACTGGAACCTGGCCTGGTCGAACGCCGGCCACCCTCCTCCGCTGCTCCTGCCCGCCCACGGACCGCCCCGCTACCTGACCGCCGCCGGCGCCGACCTCCCGCTGTGCGTGGACGCGAGCACGCCGCGCGCCACCCACCACCGCGTCCTGGCCCCCGGCGACACCCTGCTGCTCTACACCGACGGCCTGATCGAGACGCCCACCACCACCCTCACCCTCGGCCTGGCCCGGCTCGCGGCCACCGCCGACGTCGAGCGCCGCCACCCGCTGCCCGAGCTGCTGCACCGGCTCCAGGCGCTCGCCGACGGCCGCGACGACGTGGCGATGATCGCCTTCCGCCCCGCTCCCGAGCCGGTCTGAGCCCGCCGCCGGGCCGGCCCCGAGCTGCCGCTACGATCCTTCCGATCTTGATCGAACCCGGAAGGACACCCATGAACAGCACTCCACCCCTGGTCGGGGCCGTCGCGAGTGGGCGGATACAGGCCGCGCTGGTCCTCCCCGCGAGCCTGGTCAGCTGCGCACCCGCCTTCGTCGGCAGGGCACCCGGCCCGGAGCTCACCACCTCCGTGGCCGTGGGCGTGCTGCTGTTCGCGATCTCGTTCGGGGCGATGCTGAAGGCCCGGCCGAAGTCCTGGTACCGGACCAGGCTGCAGGCGATGACGGCACCGCCGCTCAACGCCACCGTGGTGCCCCCGGACGAGACCTTCGACCTGTTCTCCCGCGCGCTCACCAAGCCGTTGGCGCTGGGTCTCGCCATCGGGCTCGCGCTGGCCTTCACGACCGGCGCGCCGGTCGGCGCGGCCTTCGCCGCCTTCGCCTGCTTCCTGCTCCTGCGGGCGCACTGGCTGGCCGGCCAGGAGCGGGAGCTGGGCGGACGGGTCGTCACCCCGCACGCACCCGTCCGGGTCCAGCCGGACGATCCGCACCGCGCCGTGTACCTGGAGGTCCCCTTCTACCTCGCCCCCGCCGCGGCCTGACCGACCGTCCCCGGCGCGCCCCGGCACTCCGGCGGGGCCGGAGTGCAGCGAGGCCAAGCTCACACCGTGGAGATCTGCTGCGATTCGGTTCATGACCACTAACCTTCCCCCATGACGGTCCTGCCCCAAGGGCTCCCTCTGGCCGCCGAGTTCCCGGAAACCTCCCGTGAGCAGTGGCAGCACCTGGTCCAAGGCGTCCTGCGCAAGTCCGGCGCGCAGGACCTCTCCGGCGACCAGGCGGAGGATGTGCTCTCCACCGAGCTTCAGGACGGACTACGCGTCCGTCCGCTGTACACCGCCGAGGACAGCCCGGCGGTGTCCGGCCATCCGGGCTTCGCGCCGTTCGTCCGGGGAGGCAGGCCGCAGGGCTCGGCCGAATCGGGCTGGGACGTGCGCCAGCGGCTCACCGACCCGGACCCGGCCCGGGCCAACGAGGCCGCGCTGGCCGACCTGGAGCACGGCGTCACCTCGCTCTGGCTGGAGCTGGGCGGCGACGGGCTCGCCGTGGCCGCGCTGCCGCAGGTGCTCGACGGGGTCTACCTCGACCTGGCCGCCGTGGTGCTCGACGCCGGTGCCGAATTCGCCGACGCCGCCGAGCAGTTGCTGCACCTGTACCGGGAGCGCGGCGTACCCGCCGAGGCCGCGGCCGGCAACCTCGGCGCGGACCCGCTCGGCCTGCTCGCCCGGACCGGCGACGACGCCGGCACCGACGCGCTGCTCGCCGGGGCGACCGCCCTCGCGGCGCGGGTCGGCCGGGAGTACCCGGGCCTGCGCACCCTGACCGTCGACGCCCTCGCCTACCACGACGCGGGCGCCTCCCCCGCCCAGGAGCTCGGCTGCTCGCTGGCCACCGGTGTCGCGTACCTGCGCGAGCTCACCGCGGCCGGCCTGTCGGTCGACGCCGCCTGTGCGCAGTTGGAGTTCCGTTACGCCGCCGACGGCGACCAGTTCCTCTCGATCGCCAAGTTCCGTGCCGCCCGGCGGCTCTGGTCCCGGGTCACCCAGGCCTCCGGCGCCTCGCCGGAGCTGGCGCAGCGTCAGCACGCCGTGACCTCGGGCGTGATGATGACCGAGCGCGACCCGTGGGTGAACATGCTCCGCACCACGGTCGCCTGCCTGGCGGCCGGCGTCGGCGGCGCCGACTCGGTCACCGTGCAGCCGTTCGACAGCGTGGTCGGCCTGCCCGACGCGTTCGCCCGGCGGATCGCCCGCAACACCCAGGCGGTGCTGCTGGAGGAGTCGTACCTGGCCCGGGTGATCGACCCGGCCGGCGGCTCCTGGTACGTAGAGCGGCTCACCGACGAGCTGGCCCGCGCGGCCTGGGCCTGGTTCCAGGAGATCGAGCGGGCGGGCGGCCAGCGCGCCGCACTGACCGGCGGCCTGGTCGGCGAGCGGATCGCCGCCACCTGGGCCAAGCGTTCCACCGCGCTGGCCAAACGGCGCCAACCCGTCACCGGCGTCAGCGAGTTCCCCAACCTCAAGGAGCAGCCGCTGGTCCGCGAGTCGGCCCCCGCGCCGCTCGGCGGCGGGCTGCCCCGGGTCCGGTACGCCGAGGCGTTCGAGCTGCTCCGCGCGCGCTCCGACGCGCACCTGGCCGCCACCGGCGCCCGGCCCCGGCTGGTGCTGGCCGCGCTCGGCCCGGCCGCCGTGCACACCGCGCGGTCCTCGTTCGCCGCCAACCTGTTCCAGGCCGGCGGCATCGAGACCGTCACCGTCGAGGGCACCGAACCGGCCGCGCTGGCCGAGGCGTTCCGCGCCGACGGCGCGGGCGTGGCCTGCCTGTGCTCCAGCGACCCCGGGTACGCGGAGCACGCCGCGCCGGTCGCGGCCGCGCTGAAGGCCGCCGGTGCCGGCCGGGTGCTGCTCGCGGGCCGCCCCGGTGCGCTGGAGGACGACCTCCGGCAGGCCGGTGTGGACGAGTTCGTGTTCGCGGGCGGCGACGCGGTCGCGCTGCTGTCCGCCCTCCTCGACGAGATCGGAGTGGCCCCGTGATTCCCGACTTCGCGGAGATCGGACTCGACCCGGAGGACGCCCCGTCCTCCACCGGCGACCAGTGGCGGGCCGCCTGGCAGCAGGCCACCGGCACCGAGGCCGACAAGCAGGTCTGGGAGACCCCGGAGGGCATCGGCGTCAAGCCGCTGTACACCGCCGAGGACCTGGCCGGGCTGGACTTCCTGGGCACCTACCCGGGCAGCGCCCCGTACCTGCGCGGCCCGTACCCGACCATGTACGTCAACCAGCCGTGGACGGTGCGCCAGTACGCCGGCTTCTCCACCGCCGAGGAGTCGAACGCCTTCTACCGCCGCAACCTGGCGGCGGGTCAGAAGGGCCTGTCGGTCGCCTTCGACCTGCCCACCCACCGCGGCTACGACAGCGACCACCCCCGGGTGACCGGCGACGTCGGCATGGCGGGCGTGGCGATCGACTCGATCTACGACATGCGCCAGCTGTTCGACGGCATCCCGCTGGACAAGATGTCGGTGTCGATGACCATGAACGGCGCGGTGCTGCCGATCCTGGCGCTCTACATCGTCGCGGCCGAGGAGCAGGGGGTGCCGCCGGAGAAGCTGGCGGGGACCATCCAGAACGACATCCTCAAGGAGTTCATGGTCCGCAACACCTACATCTACCCGCCGCAGCCGTCGATGCGGATCATCTCGGACATCTTCGCGTACACCTCGCAGAAGATGCCGCGCTACAACTCGATCTCCATCTCCGGCTACCACATCCAGGAGGCCGGGGCCACGGCCGACCTGGAACTGGCGTACACCCTGGCCGACGGCGTCGAGTACCTGCGGGCGGGGCTGGAGGCCGGTCTGGACGTGGACGCGTTCGCGCCCCGGCTGTCGTTCTTCTGGGCGATCGGGATGAACTTCTTCATGGAGGTCGCCAAGCTCAGGGCGGCCCGGCTGCTCTGGGCCAAGCTGGTGAAGCAGTTCGACCCGCAGAACGCCAAGTCGCTGTCGCTGCGCACCCATTCGCAGACCTCGGGCTGGTCGCTGACCGCGCAGGACGTCTTCAACAACGTCACCCGCACCTGTGTCGAGGCGATGGCCGCCACCCAGGGCCACACCCAGTCGCTGCACACCAACGCGCTCGACGAGGCGCTGGCGCTGCCGACCGACTTCTCGGCCCGGATCGCCCGCAACACCCAGCTGATGCTGCAACAGGAGTCGGGCACCACCCGGGTGATCGACCCCTGGGGCGGCAGCGCGTACGTGGAGAAGCTCACCCACGACCTGGCGGCGCGGGCCTGGCAGCACATCCAGGAGGTCGAGGCGGCCGGCGGCATGGCCAAGGCCATCGACGCGGGCATCCCCAAGCTCCGGGTGGAGGAGGCCGCGGCCCGCACCCAGGCCCGGATCGACTCCGGCCGCCAGCCGGTGATCGGCGTCAACAAGTACCGGGTCGCCACCGACGAGCAGATCGACGTGCTCAAGGTGGACAACTCCTCCGTCCGCACCCAGCAGATCGAGAAGCTGCGCCGGCTCCGGGCCGAGCGCGACGAGCAGGCCTGCCAGGACGCCCTGCGCGCCCTCACCGCCTCGGCCGAGGCCGGTGCCAAGGGCGGCGGTTCGCTGGAGGGCAACCTGCTGGCGCTGGCCGTGGACGCGGCCCGGGCCAAGGCCACCGTCGGCGAGATCTCCGACGCACTGGAGCAGGTCTACGGTCGGCACTCCAGCCAGATCCGTACCATCTCCGGTGTGTACCGAGACGAGGCAGGACCGTCCACCGCCGTGCAGCGCACCCGTGACCTGGTCGAGCGCTTCGGCGAGGCCGAGGGCCGCCGCCCGCGCATCCTGGTCGCCAAGATGGGCCAGGACGGGCACGACCGCGGCCAGAAGGTGATCGCCACCGCCTTCGCCGACCTCGGCTTCACCGTCGACGTCGGCCCGCTGTTCCAGACCCCGGCCGAGGTGGCCCGCCAGGCCGTCGAGGCGGACGTGCACATCGTCGGCGTCTCCTCGCTCGCCGCCGGACACCTCACCCTGGTGCCCGCCCTGCGGGCCGAACTCGCCGAGGCGGGCCGGGAGGACATCACCATCGTGGTCGGCGGGGTCATCCCGCCGGGCGACTTCGAGGCGCTGTACGAGGCCGGGGCCGCCGCGGTGTTCCCGCCCGGCACGGTGATCCCGGACGCCGCCTACGACCTGCTCACCTCGTTGGCCGCCGAGCTCGGCCTCGAACTCGGCCCCGACGCCGCTCCCGACCTCGCCCCCGAGCTGTGAGCCGCTGAACCGATGGCCAGGACGATCGATCTCGACCAGTACCTGTCCGGGGTCCTCGACGGCTCGCGCGCCTACATCGCGCGGGCCATCACCCTGGTGGAGTCCACCCGGCCCGACCACCGGGCGCTGGCCCAGCAGTTGCTCGCCCGGCTGCTGCCGCACAGCGGCCGGGCGGTCCGGGTCGGGGTCACCGGGGTGCCGGGGGTGGGCAAGTCCACCTTCATCGAGGCGCTGGGCACCATGCTCACCGCGCGCGGCCACCGGGTCGCGGTGCTCGCCGTGGACCCGAGCTCCAGCCTGACCGGCGGCTCGATCCTCGGCGACAAGACCCGGATGGAGAAGCTCGCGGTCGACCCGAACGCCTTCGTCCGGCCCTCCCCCACCGCCGGGACGCTCGGCGGGGTGGCCCGGGCCACCCGGGAGAGCATGGTGGTGATGGAGGCGGCCGGCTACGACGTGGTGCTGGTCGAGACGGTCGGCGTCGGGCAGTCCGAGACCACCGTCGCCGACATGGTCGACTCCTTCCTGCTGCTCACCCTGGCCCGCACCGGGGACCAGCTCCAGGGCATCAAGAAGGGCGTGCTGGAGCTGGCCGACCTGGTCGCGGTCAACAAGGCCGACGGTCCGCACGAGACCGAGGCCCGGGCCGCCGCACGGGAGTTGGCCGGTGCGCTGCGCCTGCTCCAGGCGCCGGACGCGGCCTGGACTCCGCCGGTGCTCACCTGCAGCGGCCGCGACGGCAGCGGGCTGGAGGAGCTCTGGGAGCGGCTGCGGCAGCACCGCGAGATCCTCGACGCCACCGGCGGCCTGGACGCCAAGCGCCGCAGCCAGCAGGTCGACTGGACCTGGGCCATGGTGCACGACCAGCTGCTCGCCCGGCTGCACGAGCACCCCGAGGTCCGCCGCCTCGCCCCCGGGCTGGAGCAGCGCGTCCGCGAGGGCACCCTCACGGCCACCACCGCGGCCGACCTGATCACCGCCGCCTTCCACTCGCCGACCGTCAACCCCTGAGCCGTACGCGGGAGTTGCTGCCCGAGGTCCGGGGCGGTCGGGAACAGCCCGCATCCGCCGGGCCGGAGGTGTTACTGTCCCGCGCATGTCCACGACTGAGTCCAAGACCGAGATAGACGCGCTGACGGCCGAGTTCTTCGGCGCCTTCGACAACCGGGGCGGCAAGGCCGCCGATGTGGCCCGGATCAGGCGGCTGATGCTCCCGGGCGGGATCATCGTCTCGACCGGGCCGAAGTTCACGGCGTACACCGTGGACGAGTTCGTCGAGCCGCGCGAACGGCTGCTGTCCGACGGGCGGTTGGTCGAGTTCTCGGAGTGGGAGACCTCCGAGCGGACCGACATCGTCGGTGACATCGCGTCGAGGTTCGGCGAGTACCGCAAGGCCGGGGTGCTGGACGGCGAAGCGTTCGAGGGCGGCGGGACCAAGACCATCCAGTTCGCCCGCACCCCGGAGGGCTGGCGGATCACCGCCTTCTCCTGGTACGACCAGCCCTGACCGATCCGAGCGGCAACAGACAGCAGGGGGCGGCAATGGACCCGGACATCCGACGGGCGCTGAGGCGCGCGCTCGGCATCCTGGCGGCGGCGCTCACCCTGTGCGGGCTCGGCGTCTGGGGCACCGTCACGGCTACCACCGGCTTCGCCTACTCGGCCGGATTCACCGGCACGCCCGGCCATCTGGTCGCCGCCTCCTGCGAGTTGGACCCGGCGGAGGCCAACACCGTCAGCTACTGCCGGGGCGTCTTCCATCCCGACGCGGACGCACCGGCCGTGCCCGAGGCCCGGATCAACAGCCGGGTGGCGCTCGGCCAGGAGGTCGCGGTCCGCTGCGACGGCAGGACCTGCCATTCGGTCGAGACCTCGGTGGGGGTCGCCTGGGCGGCCGGGGCGTTCGCGGCCCTCGCGGTGGTGGCAGCGGGCTGCGGCATCCTGCTCGGCCTGGCCCGGGCGGTGATCCGGACCCGCCGCCCGGAGCAGGTCGCCGTCGGTGCGGCGGTCACGCTGGCCGCGTGCGCCCTGCTCTGCCTGGTGGCCGCCTTCGTCACCTCACTGACGGGGTGAGCTGCCCGCGAGGGCGACGGGTGTCGGCACGACCTGGTGCCGGCTCGCCGCCATGGCGGCCAACCGCTCTTCGCAGCCCTTGCGTTGGAGCACCGAGAGCCCGGCGATCCCGGCTCCGAGGGCGAGCCAGCCGAGCGGACCGGTGGTGAGCACCGCGCCGGTGAGCAGCAGCGGGCCGAGCGACTTCTGCACGGACTGGGCCATGCCCGCCGCACCGAGGTAGGAGGCCCGGGACTCCTCGGGGGCGAGCGAGACGGCCAGTTCCCAGGAGCTGACCGAGCGCATCAGCTCGGCGCCCGAGACCAGGAAGGCCGCGAGCAGCAGGGCGGCCGAGGCGCTCCAGGGCCCGCCACCGGTGCCGAAGGCGATCAGCGCGCAGGCGAGCAGCATGGCGAGTCCGTTCAGGGTGACGGCGGCCGTCGCCCGGCGCACTCCCTCCGCCCAGTGGGAGATCCGGAGTTGGCACACCACCACGAGCACGGTGTTGAGCACCAGGAAGGCCGGGGCCAGCGCGTGCGGGGCCTCGGTGCGGGTGATCAGCCAGAGCGGCAGGCCCACGCCGAGCACGGAGTCGTCCAGGCTCATCGGGACGTCGAGCAGGACGAACCGCAGGTAGCCCCGGTCCCGCCACGGGCTCGCCCCGCGTGCAGCCGCCCGGGGAGCGGCCGGAGCAGCGGGCCCGGCGGCCCGCTGCTCCCCGGTGCGCCGCACCAGGACGGCGGTCACCGCGAAGGACAGCGCGTTGGCGAGCACCAGCGCCCGGTACGCGTCGGCCGTCCCGACGGCCAGGCCGATCGCCGCGAGCCCGGCGCCGACGGCGTACCCGGCGTTCATGGCGGTGCGGGCGAGCGCCTGGTAGGTGGCGCGCTGTCCGTCGGTCGCGCGGGTGGCGAACAGGATCTCCAGTGTCTTGGCGCCCCGCTCGGCCAGGCAGGTCACGGCCATCACGGCGAGCAGCGCGGCGTAGTTCCGGCAGACCAGCAGCAGGAGCATGGTGCCGATCCGGAGCAGGTGACACCAGATCAGCAGGTACCGGGCCGAGTACCGTTGGGCGAGCTGCCCGGCGAGCGGCGAGCCCGCGATGCCCACCACCGCCGCGACGCCGAGCAGCAGCCCGACCTGCCCGGCGTCCAGCCGGGAGACGAAGGTGAAGTACAGCACCGAGGCCGCCGCCCACACCCCCGTCCCCAGCCGGTCCAGGAACTGGGCGAGCAGCATGGTCCGCCCGTCCCGTCCGCCCGGCGGCCGGCGCAGTTGCGCCAGCAGTCCGCCGCCTCGTCGATCACGCATGGTCCTGCCCCCGTCGTCCGTTCGGTACGGGAGCAGCCTGGACCACATGCATCTCGACGTCAAGATACTTGATATCAACAGACCCGGCGGGGAGCGGTCAGGGCTGGAGCAGCACCTCCCGGAGCTCGGCGGTGCACATCATGTAGCCGTCCGGGGTCGGCAGCCGGTCCAGGTAGTGGGCGAAGTCGGACCCGAGCGAGAACACCCGCACCGGCGTGCCGACCGCCTTCCCGGACTCCACCACCCGCCGGACGCCGTCCAGCACGGCCGGGTGGCGGGTCTGGTAGGACTCGGCCACCAGGTGGTTGCTCCGGTCCGCGGCCAGGTAGAACTGGATCAGGTCCTTGGTGCCCACGAACAGCTCGCTCGCCCCGGCGGCACAGATCGCCATCGCGGCGTGCACCGCCGCGGGCGTCTCGATGAACGCCGACATCGGCACCTCGTCCGGCAGTTGGAGGTTGGCCCGGAGCTGGGCGAACTCCTCCGCGTCGTTGACGAACGGCACCGAGAGGTGCACCCGGCCGGCCACCTCGCCGAGCCGCTCCCGCAGCGACCCCAGCACGGCGTGCAGCGCGTCCCGATAGGCGGCCGAGCCCAGCAGCCAGCGGGCGCCGTGCAGGCCCAGCTCGGGGTTGGGCTCGACCGCCACCTCGGCCTGCTCGGTGACGCCGGCGGCGTGGTCGGAGCGCAGGTCGAGCAGGCGCAGCACCAGCCGCTGGTCCGGCAGCAGCGCCTCCACGAAGGTGCACAGCCGGTCCGCGATCGCCTGCCCGTACGCCGCGATCGCGGCCGGGCCGCCGTCCAGCGCGTCGAGCGGGCGCAGCCCGGCCGCCAGGCAGAGGAACTCCTCCCGGATGAAGAAGGACTCGACCCGCTTGGCGTTCGGGCCGGAGGAGTTGATGGTCTGGATGTCCTGGAGGTCGGCGATGACCGCGCAGGCCGAGCCGAGGTCGTCGGGGGTCGGGCTCCCGGTCCTCGGGCCGGGGATCCCGGCGGTCGCGTCGGAGCCGAGCACGATCGACTGGCTCTCCAGGTACAGCGTCACCTCGCCGACCAGGTCGGCGAGATCGGCCTGGTCGACCCGGAGCACCGGGATCCCCCGGCCCCGGCAGAGCGACTGCATGTGGCCGGTGAGCCCGCCCGCACCGCAGACCACCGCACTCGCGGCCACGATCGCTTCGTACAGACCCGCCTCCAGCGAAGGGGCGACGAGAATGGATCCCTCCTGCGGACTTCTGGTGCGGTTGCACGTCCCTCTCAACACGCTCTGCGCACCGCCGGTCAAAAGGAATCCCTGAATCCGTCGCCCGTTCATCTAGACCTCCAGATCTTCGGCGTTCACTATCCCCAGTTGCCGACGGAGCTGCCGCGGTGTCACGGAGACGTCGGTCAGTCGCTCGACCGCGACCCGGTTGACGACCGTCCTGATCAGGAGGCCGCGCCGGGGAGCATCGGTCGGAAGAGCCGGAAGTTCACCGATCGACCCGATGCACGCCTCCAGCCGGGAATCGAGCAGTTCCCGCTCGGTTCGGGCGCGCGTGGCCAACCTTCTCACCTCCAGGACCACAGCCTCCTCGAATCCCTGGTGCACCGCTTCCTCGATGTTGCTGACATGTCCGCCGAATTCAGCCATGTTTCGGGCCAAACCGTCTTCCCGCAGTTCCAGTTGCTCGATCGCACGGGCCGCGACCGCGATCGAATGGTTCTTGATGGCGGCGAGATTGAAGGTGAAAGCACCCGTCCGGCCGTTGCGGACGATCTCGTCGCCCTCGCGCAGCACGCCCACGGCGGAGATCGGACCGGCCGGCTCCCCCTCGGGGGTCAGCAGCGCCCCTTGGTCGTCGACCTCCAGACCGCGCCCGGTGCGCCCGTGCGGCACCGCGGTCCCCCGGCGCAGCAGGTTGCGCCAGAGCGGGCCGCCGACCCGGCTGTAGTCCGACTCCCGGCCGAAGTTGGAGACCACCAGATCGGCCTCGATCCGCTGCCGCTCCCCCGAGCCGGAGGACGCCACCGTGACGGCCAGCCGCCCCGACTCCAGTGGGGTGACCCCCTCCACCTTGCCGACCACCAGCTCCACCGGCCCGCCCGCCGGACGCATCGCCCGCTCGATGATCGCCATCGTGTACTCCACCGCACCGACCCGGAACGCGGCGATCGCCGTACCGAACTCGTCCAGCAGACCACGCAGTTCATCCGACGGAATACGCTCGATGGCCTCGGGAAGATGCGGCTCCCAGGCCTTGGCCACCCGTTCCGGAACCACGCCGGGATCGACCTCGGGGTGATTCCGCGCGACCGTGGAGCAGGCCTGCTCCCATTCGGCCCGGACCCGGGCGAGGAATTCCGCACGATTCCGGTACGGCTCCAACAATGTTTTCGGACAAGGGAGCCTGATCACCCCGTGCTCGTGTCCACCCGGGTAGGTCCGGAACATCGTCCCGGTCTTGGAGATCAGGTGGATCGGTCCGGTGTGCCCCCGGCGTAACAGCAGGCCCGCCGAGTCGTACGCGCTCAGCACGGACCCGACGATCGCGACCGTCGCCTCGGGCGGAAGTGCCGTCAACTTCCGGACACCGGCGGCGGAGTAAGGGTTCCGTACGAAGGACGGGTGCGTCCGCACCTCGGTGGCGAACGGCGGCTCCCTGAGTTCCAGGCCGGTCGCGAGCACCACGTGGTCGGCGGGCAGCACCGTCGCCCCCGGGCCGCCGGCCAGGCCCTCCCCCACCAGCTGGTCGATCGTCACGTCCACGCCGGTGGACCGTACTTCCAGGTCGACCGCCTCGCCGTCCGCCTCGATCAGCACCACCCCGGGGCAGGCCTCCCGCCGGGCCTCGGCGAGCCGGTCGATCAGGTAGTCCTGGAAGATCCGCCGGGGCGCCGGGCCCTCCTCCACGAACTCGAACCCGGCCCAGGGCTCCGGCCAACCCCGGCGGTCCGCCTCGGAGTTGGCCCAGCGGACGAAGTCGTGGACGTCCTCCCGGAACGCCGACATCCGGCCCGCCTGGATGTTGAACACGTGGTCCCAGGGGTTGCCGTCCCGGTGGTACGCGACACCGGCCGAACGGTAGTCGGGCCGCCGCTCCAGCAGCACCACCTCCAGCGGCCTGCGGGCGAACCGGAGCAGCCGGATCGCCGTGGCCGTACCGGCCAGGCCGGCCCCGACGATGAGCACCCTTGGACCCATGCCTGTTCCACTCATGGTCGATCCTCCCCACCGGGGCACTGGGACCCGGCGCATGAAAGACGTGCTGCGGACGCGGATTTGCCGTGCCCAGGCTAGGGGGTGCACCACCCGTCCGGAGGAACACTGCCGACACTGCCCCCACCCGGCCGGTATGACAGCCGTCATGCCGCAGAGCTGCCGTCGCACACTGCACCCGTCCCCCAACACCCCCCTACGGTGGGACACATGACGAACAAGCAGCAGCACGAGACCGACGTCCACCTGAGCATCGTCGGCGGTACCCGGCTGACCGGAACCGCGGTCCACCGCCGCACCGTGACCGCCGCACTGATCGGCGGCCTCCACGTCGACCTGACCGACGTGGAGCTCCCGCTCGACGACGAGCTGCGGATCACCAAGCTGAGCCTGATGGGCGGCGTCCACCTGAAGGTCCGTCCGGACGTCCGGGTCCGGGTCAGCGGCCTCCGCCTCGGCGGCGTCAGCGACGAGGGGCCCAGCACGGCGGGGGGCCCGACGGTGCGGGTGTCGGCCTGGGGCTTGCTGGGCGGCGTGCACGTGGAACGCGCCTGAGCACGGCGGGCCGACCCGCCTCAAGGCACGCCCACCCTTCATCGCCGTTCGTTCGATCAGTGATAATCCGTTGAACACACAGGCGAAGGGGCGATAAGCACTCCTTGACGGGGGCGGTTGTCGAACGGCCCGGTGCAGTCCGCGAACGAAGGCGAGAGGGCCGTAGCATGAGCTTTTTCCGGTGGAGGTCACGTGACCGGAGCGTGCCGCCCACGGTCGACCCGGCCTTCGGGGACGGGACCACGGCCCTGCTGCTCCGCCAGGCCGAGGCCGGCGACTGGGCCGGGCTGCGGGCCGGACTGACAGCCGTCGAGGACCCCGCCGACCTGACCTGGCTGCTGGCGACGGTGTCGAACACCGGCGGGATCGAGGAGTGGATCCCCAAGGCCGTGGCCGAGGAGCCCGACTCGGCGCTGCCGCTGCTGCTCTCCGGCGCCCGGCAGATCGCCTGGGCCTGGGAGGCCAGGACCGGGGCCCGCTCCCAGCACGTCTCCGAGGAGCAGTGGAAGGTCTTCGGCGAGCGGCTCGACGTCGCCGAGGAGCAGCTGTTCGAGGTGGCCGAGCGGGAGCCCGACTGGCTCGCCCCCTGGTACTTCCTGCAGATCAGCGGCCGGGGCGCGTCGGTCGGCCCGGAGGCCGCCCGGTACCGCTTCGAGGCCGCCGTCCGCCGCTCCCCCGGCCATCTGGCCTCGCACAAGCAGCGGCTCCAGCAGCTGTGCGCCAAGTGGGGCGGCTCGCACGAGCAGATGCACGCCTTCGCCCGCAGCTCGATGCTGGCCGCCCCGGCGGGCAGCCCGCTCGGCGAGCTGGTCGCGCTCGGGCACCTGGAGCACTGGCTCGACCTGCCCTCCGGCGCCGACCACGCGTACCTGACCAGCCCCGACGTGCTGGCCGAGCTGCACGAGGCGCTGGCCCGCTCGATCCTGCACCCCGACTACCGGCGGCCGCGCGACTGGAAGTCCGCGTACAACACCTTCGCCATGCTGTTCGCCATGGTCGGCGAGAAGTGGACCGCCCGCCCGCTGTTCGAGGCGATCGACGGGACCGTCACCAAGTCCCCCTGGCAGTACCTGAACGGTGACGACCCGGCCGAGGCCTACACCCGCCTCCGGGACAGGTGCGCGCGCTAGGGCCTCTCTTTCGGATCACGCCGGGCGGCCGCCGCCGGGGCACGCACCTCACCGGCTTCTCGTCAGTCGCCGATGCTCCGCATGGACTCCCTCCTCGGCGCCGCCGAGCCACGCACCCCAACGACGCCCGCTCATCCGACGTGATCCGAAAGAAAGGCCCAGCCCGCAGCCCGCCCTGCCCCCGCCCCACTTCTGCACCAGCCGACCGAAAGAACCCGTACCGGTGTCCCCTTCCGAAAGCCCCACGGCCGCCCACACCTTCCAGGTGGACCTGCGCGGCCTGGTGGACCTGCTCTCCCACCACCTCTACTCCAGCCCCCGGGTCTACCTGCGCGAACTGCTGCAGAACGCGGTCGACGCGATCTCCGCCCGCCAGGCGCTCGATCCCTCCTCGCCCGCCACCATCACGGTGGTGGCGGGCGACCGGCTCTCGGTCACCGACACCGGGGTCGGCCTGACCGAGAAGGACGTGCACACCTTCCTGGCCACCATCGGCCGCAGCTCCAAGCGGGACGCCGACGGCCGGCTGGACGGGGCCGGGCTGGCCTCCGCGCGCGGGGACTTCATCGGCCAGTTCGGCATCGGCCTGCTGGCCTGCTTCGTGGTCGCCGACGAGATCACCGTGGTCACCCGCTCCGCCGCCACCCCGGACGCGCCGGTGATCGAGTGGCGCGGCAGCTCCGACGGCCGGTACACCATCGCCACCCTGCCTGCCTCGGCCAAGCCCGAGCCCGGCACCACCGTCACCCTGGTCCCGCGCGCGGACGCCGCCGAGTGGACCAGGCCCGGCAAGGTGGTCGAACTGGCCCGGCACTACGGCAGCCTGCTGCGCCGTCAGGTCACGGTGGAGGACGGCCGGGGCAACAGCACCACCGTCAACGTCGCCGCCCCCTGGGCCGACCGGCACGGCTCGCCGATCGCCCGCCGGGAGGCGCTGACCGCGTACTGCCGCTCCACCTTCGACTTCACCCCGCTGGACACCATCGAGCTCGACCTGCCGCTGGTCGGCCTGCGCGGCGCGGCGTACGTGCTGCCCGACGCCGTGCCGCCGTCCCGGCGGGCCGGGCACCGGGTGCACCTCAAGGGCATGCTGGTCTCCGACCAGGCCGACGAACTGCTGCCGGACTGGGCCTTCTTCGTCCGCTGCGTGGTCGACGCCGACAACCTGCGGCCCACCGCCTCCCGCGAGGGCCTGTACGAGGACGAGACCCTGGCCGCCGTCCGGGACGCGCTCGGCGCCCGGATCCGGGACTGGCTGACCGGCCTGTCCGCCAGCGACCCGGCCCTGCTGCACCGCTTCCTCGGCGTGCACCACCTGGCCGTCAAGTCGCTGGCCCGGCACGACGACGAGCTGCTGCGGATGCTGCTGCCCTGGCTCCCGTTCGAGACCACCGACGGCAACGTCACGCTGGACGAGTTCGCCCGGGCCCACCCGGTGATCCTGGTGGCCCGCACGGTGGAGGAGTTCCGCCAGGTCGCGCCGATCGCCGCCGCGGCCGGGCTCGGGGTGGTCAACGGCGGCTACACCTACGACCGCGACCTGGTGCACCGGCTGCCGGAGATCCGGCCCGGCAGCTCGGTGGCCGACCTCGACCCCGGCACCGTGACCGCGCACCTGGACGCCGTCGCCCCCGAGGCCGAGCTGGCCGCCGCCGCCTTCCTGGCCATCGCCCGCGAGGTGGTCGGCCGGTTCGACTGCGACGTCGCGTTGCGCAGCTTCCACCCGGCCAGCGCCCCCGCCCTGCTGCTGGACAACCGGGAGGCCAGGCACGAGCGGGCCCGGGCCCAACTGGCCGACGACGCCGACGGCTTGTGGGCCGACATCCTCGGCTCGCTGCGGGCCGAGGTGCCGCGCGCCCAACTGGTGCTGAACCACCTCAACCCGCTGGTCCGCCGGGCCGCCTCGATCGGCCACCGGGAGCTGGTGGTCACCGCGGTCGAGGCGCTGTACGGCCAGGCCGTGCTGCTCACCCGCCGCCCGCTCCGCTCCAGCGAGAGCGCGCTGCTCAACCGGTCGTTCATCAGCCTGCTCGACCACGCCATGCTCGGCCACGAGGCGATCGCGCCGCAGGAGGAGTCGTAATGCTGGACACGACGGACGCCGTGAAGGAGGCCCTGCGGGCCAACGACGCCCTGCCGTACGGGCGCCCCCGCACGGTCGCCGCCGAGGAGATCCTCGCGGCGGCGGAGCAGTTCGACGACACCCCGCTGCTGGTCGCCGCGCTGCTGGACCTGATGGAGGCGTACGAGTACGACGGCGAGCAGCGCAAGTCGCCGGTGGTCTTCGCCCGGGTGCTCAAGCTCTGGGACAAGAGCCCGGAGGAGTTCGGCGAGTGGGCCGCCCGGCAGGTCTTCTGGCGGTTCAAGTGGGTCGCCTCCGCCCTGCTGAGCGTGCCTGACGTCCCGTTGGACGCGGTGCGGCGCTGGCACACCGAGATGCGCGACCGCTACCGCGACGCGGGCCACGGGCTCCAGCCCTACTACGCCCAGCGGTTCCACCTGGCGGCCCACCTCGGCAGCGGGGAGACCGAGGCGTTCGAGCTCTGGGCCGGGCGGGCCAGGACCGAGTACAGCGACTGCCTGGCCTGCGAGATCCGGGCCCAGGCCGCCCACCACGTGCGCGGCGGCGAGGACGCCCGGGCGCTGGAGGCCTGGCAGCCGGTCTTCGACGGCCGCCGCACCTGCTCCGAGGAGCCGTACACCAGCCACGCGTACGCGCTGCTGCCGCTGCTGCGGCAGGGCCGGACCGAGGAGGCCGTCTCCAGCCACCTGGTCGGCTACCGGTACGCCCGGGGCAAGTCGAGCACCGCGCGGCAGATCGGGCTGCACCTGGAGTTCTGCGCGCTGTCCGGCAACGAGGCGCGCGGGCTGGAGATCCTGGCGGAGAACCGCGACCTGTTCGACGGGCTCGGCGACCCGCTGGCCCGGCTGGAGTTCCTGACCGGCGTCGAGCTGCTGGTGACGGGCCTGGCCGGGCGCGGGCACGGCGCACTGCCGGTCAGCGGACCGCCCGGGACGACCTGGACCGCGGACTCGCTGCTGGCCTGGGTCGGGACCGAGGCCGGCGCCCTGGCGGCGAAGTTCGACGCCCGCAACGGCACCGACGCGGTCGGCGCCCGGCGCCGGCGGCGGCTGGCCCAGCAGCCGCTGCTGGCCGAGCCGCTCGCCCTGGGCGTGCGGGCCGCGACCGTCACCCCGGCCGTCCCCCTCGCCGCGGTGGCCGAGGCGGTCACCGAGCCGGTGCCCGAGGACTTCCGCACCCTGCTGCTCCGGGCCCGCGAACTGCGGCGCACCGGGCACCCGGACGCGGACGTGCTCTGGCGGGTGGTCGGCGAGCGGGTCGCCGCCGAGGACTACCGGCACCCCGAGGACCCGGAGGTCCGCGGCCTGCCGGAGCTGCAGGGCGAGCTCGCGCTGGAGCGGGCCTTCAACGCCTTCGAGGAGAAGGAGCCGGACCGGGCCAAGGCCGAACTCCTGGCTGCGGCGGACCTGTTCGAGCAGGCCGGGCTGCCCGGCCGGGCGCTCTCCTGCCGGGCCCGGCACCTGGTCCGGGACCTGGACCAGGACGGGAGCACGGTCGACTGGCCCGCGCTGGACGCCCTGGTCGCCCGCAGCACCGAGCTGCGCGCGGCCGGGTCCTCCAAGCCGGAGAACCATCTGATCGTCCTTCAGTGCCGCGCCTTCGCCGCCCACCACGACCTGGTGGCGGCCCAGCCGGAGCCGTCCGCCGAGCTCACCGCGAAGCTGGAGGCCGCGATCGCGGACTACCGGGCCGCGGCCGTCGAGGCCGACTCCCCCGGCCGGATCGCCACCGCCCACCAGTACCTCGCCGAGCAGTTCGGCCGGCAGGGGCGGTTCGAGGAGGCCGACGCGGAGCTGGAGCAGGCCCAGGCGGTCCTGGCCGCCGCCGAACAGCCGTGGCACGAGCCGCGGTTGCTCGCGATGGCGAGCCAGGTGAAGCTCGGGCTGGACCGCCCGGAGGAGGCCGTCGTGCTGCTGCACCGGGCGCTGGCCGGGGCGGTCCGCTGGCGCGACACCGACTTCCCGTTCGGGCCGACGTACGCCCTGCTCGGCGGCGCCAGCAGCCACCTGGGCGACGCGGCCGGGGCCGGCCGGGCGCTCTCGGAGGCGGCCGCCCGGTTCGACCGGGACGGCGCGACCGAGGAGGCCGCCCAGATCCGGCTCCAACTGGCCGGTGTGCTGCGGGAGACCGGCCGGGCGGCCGACGCGGTCGCGGTGCTGGAGTCGGTACTGCTCGACCCCGGCGCGGCCGAGCTGGACGAGCGGCTGCTGGCCCAGGTCCGACTCGACCTGGCCCGGGGGCTGTTCACCCTGAACGAACACCGGGACGCGGCCGAGGAGTACCTGCGGCTGGCCGATGCGGTGGCCGGCTGGGAGGAGCAGGACACCCACACCATGGTCGCCGCCGAGGCCACCGTCGCGCTGGCCGAGGCCGGCCTCTGGGACGCGGCGAACGCCGCCCTGGACCGGGCCCTCGCCTCCCAGCGCAAGGCCCCCAGGACCGAGCAACTGGTCGCGGTGCTGCGCGAGTTCGCCCGGCTGACGGTGGCGGCCGAGGGCCCGGACGGGCTGCCGGAGGCGCTGGAGCGGCTGGACGAGGCGGGCCGGGTCCGCGAGCAGGCCGAGCGCAACGGCGAGGAGCTGCCCTACTGGCGGCTGGACGCCGCCGCCCAGTACGAGCGGGCCCGGGTGCACGCGATGGCGGACCGGGGCGAGGAGGCCCTGGCCGCCGCCGAGGCGGCGATCACCGGGTACGAGGAGGGCGGCCCCGAGGGCGAGGCGCCCCGGGCCGAGACGGTGCGGCTGGCCGCCCTGGTCGAGGCGCGCACGCTGGGGCGCACGGACGCGGCCCGCGCGCGGCTGGCCGCCGCGATCGAGCGCTGCGAGCGGGCCGGTCTGGCCGACGCCGCCGCCGAACTGACCTCCGTCCGCGAGCACTTGGCGGAGGGCCACTGACCTGGGGCAACTGACGACCAGTCAGAAAGTGACGGAGGTCCGTTCCCGTTCCGGGTACGGACCTCCGGCATGTCAAGGCACCGGACGGACGGACGTGCGCAAGCTGGAAGAAGTTTCGGGGGCCGATCCGTGGGCACTCTGGTCCCCCACAGGCCGGTGCAACCCTCGCATCCGCTCCCCCGGAGGTCCGTCCCATGACCGAACTGCTCACGCCCGCCACCACCCGCCCCAGAGGATTACTGGATCTACTGAACGGGCCGTACCACCGGGCCTCACTCAACGTCTTTCTGGTCATCGTCATCGGACACTGGGCCGAGCACCTCACCCAGGCGTACCAGATCTGGGTGCTCGGCTGGCCGGTGCCCAAGTCCAAGGGCATGCTCGGGCTGGCCTACCCCTGGCTGGTCACCTCCGAGTGGATGCACTACGGCTACGCCCTGGTGATGCTGATCGGGCTGTTCCTGCTGCGCCGGGGCTTCGTCGGGCGGAACAAGGCCTGGTGGACGGTCGCGCTGACGATCCAGTTCTGGCACCACATCGAGCACCTGCTGCTGTTCGTCCAGGCGCAGAGCCACCACTTCCTGTTCGGCAAGGCGGTACCCACCAGCGTGCTCCAACTCGTGTTCCCGCGAGTCGAGTTGCACCTCTTCTACAACACCATCGTGTTCATCCCGATGGTGATCGCGATGTACCTGCACCTGCGCCCCAACGCCGCCGAGCTGGAGGAGTCCAGCTGCAGCTGCCACTCCTCCGCCGAGCGGCACCTGGCCGACGCGTGACGCTCGCCCCGGAAGGTCCGCGCCGGTCCGGTGGACCGGCGCGGACCTTCCAGTTCCGGATGGCGGCCGCGCTCGGCCTGCTGGTGCTGCTGCTGGTCTCACTGGCCTGGGTCAGCGCCGAGGAGCCCGTCCGGCTCTCGGCGGCCGCCCCGGCCGACGGCAGCGCCCTGACCGACGCGCCCGACGAGGTGGCACTGACCTTCGGCGGCGACCCGGCGATCAGCTCGGTCTTCCTCCGGGTCGCCGCCGAGGGCGGCCCCGAGGTCAGTCGCGGCCCGGCCCTCCTGGACGGCCGCCGGCTCACCGTCCCGGTCCGGATCACCCGCCCCGGCAGCTACCTGACCACCTACCGCCTCACCCTGGCCGACGGCGGTGAGCTCTCCGGCGTGACCGCCTTCACCGTCGGCACGGGCATCGCCCCGGCCGCCGCCTCCGACACCGCCTCCTCGACCCACGACCACGGATTCGAGGGGCCGTTCAACGTCGCCCTGCTCTGCGTCGACGCGGTCCTGGTGGTCGGCTCCCTGTTCCTGGTCCTCCGCCGACCCCGCCGCCGGCCCCCGGTCTAACCGGCGGCGCTGCTGCGCTTGGCAGCGGCGACCTTCACCGGGGGCTTCGGCGGCTCGACCCTGGCCGCCGCGGCCTTCACCGGCGGCTTCGCTGCCGCAGCCTTCACCGGCGGCTTCGCTGCCGCAGCCTTCACCGGGGGCTTCGGCGGCTCGACCCTCGGGGAGGCGACCTTCATCGGCGGCTTGGGCGGCTCGACCGACGACGCGGCCACCTTCATCGGCGGCTTCGGCGGCTCGGCTCCGGTGGCGGCGGCCGGGGAGGCCGCCAGCAGGCCGGCCGCCGGCAGGGCCGCGATGGCCCCGCCGGCGATGGCCAGCCGGGTGCGGGTGCGGCGGTTGGAGCTGCCGTTCTCGGGGCGGGGTGTCATGGCGGGTCCTCTCGGGCGTCGGATGTGCGGGCCGGGCAGCAGTCCCGGGCGGCCCCGGTCGGGTCGGTGCGGCCCCGGTACAGCACCCCGAGGCTAGGCTCCCCGGTGCCGCCTGGCAACAACTCCCTTCCGGGCCGGGCAGTTTGGTCCGGCCTACTCGTTGTGCAGCACCTTGGCGATGGTGAGCCGGGCCGCCGAGCGGGCCGGGACGAAGGCGCCGAGCACGGCGATCGCCACGCCCGCGAGCCCGAGCAGGGCCAGTCCGGGCAGGTGCCAGACGTCCTTCATCGCGGCCGGGAAGTCGATCGCCCCGACGTGGTCGACCAGCAGCCGGTGCGCGACCATCCCGACCGGGATGCCGATCAGCCCGGCGACCAGGCCGAGGGCGGCCATCGAGGTCACGAACATCACCGTGACCTGACGCGGGGTCATGCCGATCGACTTGAGCATGCCCAGGTCCCGGCGGCGCTCCCGGGTGTTCAGCAGCACCGTGTTGAACACGCCCAGGCAGGCCACCACCGTGAGCAGCACGGTGAACACCGAGGCGAAGCTCACCACCGTCTCGGCGGGCAGGCTGCCGTCGTCGGCCGGCTGCGGATAGAGGCCGGGGTCGGCCGCCCGCACCGCGTCGATGTACGCCTGGACGTCGGTGCCGGGCTTCAACTGGACCTGGTAGACCGCTGCTTCCGCCGCCGGGTCGAGCTCGGCCAGCGTGGACCAGGTGGAGTACAGGAACCGGCCATCGCCGTCGATGGTCCGCCCGACCACGGTCGCCTCGGTCCGGCGGCCGTCGAGCTGCAGGGTGACCCGGTCGCCGACCGAGAGACCGCGCCGGCTCAGGAAGGTCGGTGAAGCGGCCAGCTCCCCCGGACCGGTCGGCATCCGCCCTTCGGCGATCTGCCGGGCGGCGCCCGGGTCCTGGTCGCCGCGCCGGAAGAAGCCGCCGCCGGGCTGGGTGTACCCGGCCAGGCCGACCTCGGTGATCGCGTCCGCGCTCACCCGGGCCGCGCCCGGCAGCGAGCGCAGCAGCTCCTCCGCCTGTCGGTCGGTCAGCTTCGGCTCGGTCTGGTCGAATCCGGCCCGGCCGGCCCAGACGGCCAGCCGGGGCCCGCTCTCGCTCTTCCCGGCCTCGGCGTACGCCACCATGGTGCTGGTGAGGCCGGTGGTCAGGGTCACCGTGACCACGCCGAGCAGGATCGCCGCCATGGTGAGCGCGGTCCTGGCCGGCCGGGCCAGCGGCTGGCCCAGGCCCAGGCTGACCGCGCGCGGGAGCCGGGTGCCCCCGAGCCACTGCTGCACCCGGAGCGCCCGGCCGGAGCGCGGAGCGCTGCCCGCGCTGATCGCCCGGGCCGCCGGGAGCCGGTGCGCCCGCAGGGCCGGGACCAGCGCGGCCAGCAGCACCAGCACGGGCAGGCCGAGCAGTCCGACCAGGTACACCCAGGGGCTGATCCCGATCTCGGCGGTCCCCCGCATCACGCCCTGGAACGCCACCCGCAGCACCGGTTCCGCGAGCGCCGCACCGAGCGCGGTGCCGAGCGCGGCGCCCACCACGGCGGGCAGCGAGACCATGGTCAGGTAGACCCCCACCACCTGGTTCGGGGTGAAGCCGAGCGCCTTGAGCACACCGATGTGCCGGAAGCCGGAGACCACCGCGCCGCTCACCACGTTGCCCACGATCAGCACCGACACCGCGAGCCCGAGCACGCCGAACAGGCCCATGAACGGGAGGTACGCCTTGGCCGAGGCGGAGAACGCCCGCTCCAGCACGAACGACGTGTTCACGGCCGTCCGCGCCCCGGCCGGCAGCCCCTCGGTGGCACGGTCCAGGCTGCGGTCGAGCTCCTGCTCCGTACCGGCCGAGTCGAAGCGGTACAGCATCTGACGTGCCGTCGGGTGCAGTGCGGCCATCTGCTCCGGCACCGCCCAGGCGTCGGCGGAGCCGCTCATGCTGGTGTACACGCCGACCACGGTGAGCTCGGGGCCGTCGGTCAACCGGACCTTCGAGCCGAGGAGTCCGGGCAGGACCGGGTGGGAGGTCTCCTGGTTGAGCACGATCTCGCCCGGCGCGGCGGCCCAGCGCCCGCCGACCAGGGCGGGCCGGTCCACCGGTCCGCCCGGATCGGCCCGGCCCACCACCTGGAACACACCGTCGCCGAGCCCGGGCACGCGCTCGGCCAGCCGGGTGGTGGCCCGGTCGAACGGGCCCGCCGCCGCCTGCACGCCCGGCCGGGCGGCCGTGTCGGCGAGCTGCCCGGGGGTGACCCGGCCGGCGTCGAAGACCACCGTCGCCTGGGCGCCGCGCTGCTGTTCGAAGGCCTTGTCGAAGGGGTTGGAGACCGCGTCCAGCAGCCCCAGCGCGAGCAGCACCGTGGTGGTGGAGCAGAGCACCACCAGTCCGATCACCACGGTCTGCAGCCGGCGCCGCTTCACGGCCGCGCGCGCCGCGCGCCACACCGCGCTCACGACCGGTGCTCCAGCACGCTCTCGCGGGCCACCCGGCCATCGGCGAACTCCACCAGCCGACCGGCGCAGCGGTCGGCCAGCTTCGGGTCGTGGGTGACGATCAGCAGGGTCTGCCCGATCTGGTTCAGGTCGATCAGCAGGTCCATCACCTGCTCGCCGGAGCGGCTGTCCAGCGCCCCGGTCGGCTCGTCGGCCAGCAGCAGGGCCGGACGGTTCATCAGCGCCCGGGCCACCGCGACCCGCTGGCGCTCGCCGCCGCTGAGGGCGGCGGGGTAGGTGTTGCGGCGGTCGGCGATGCCGAGCTCGTCGAGCAGTTCCAGCGCGCGGTGCCTGGCCTGCTTGGCCGGGGTGCCGGTGAGCTGGGCGGCCAGGGCGACGTTGTCCAGCGCCGGGAGGTCGTCCAGCAGGTTGAAGAACTGGAAGACCATGCCGATCTGCCGCCGCCGGAACAGTGCCAGGCCGGTCTCGTTCAGCCCGCCCAGGTCGTGGCCGTTCACCTGCACGGTGCCCGCGCTCGGCCGGTCCAGGCCCGCCACCATGTTCAGCAGGGTGGACTTGCCGCAGCCCGAGGGCCCCATCACCGCGACCGCCTCGCCCGCCCTGATCTCCAGCGACACCCCGTCCAGGGCCTTCAGGTCGCCGTACTCCTTGTGCACGTCGTCCAGGCGGACGACCACCTGCCGGTCCCGGTCGTGATCAGTAGTCATGGCAGGAAACCTAGGAGCCGGGGCGCAGCGGCGGCATCCCTCCCCGGATGCAATCCCGACGGTCCGTCATCCCACAGATGTACGGAGCTGCACCGGGGGGCCGACGACGGTGCCCGTCCCAGCCTGCGAGGATGGCCGGGTGTGGGGATCAGGATCGGACGGGTTGGCGGCCGCGCTGGCGGCCACGGGGGGCGTGGCCGGCTGGCTCGGCATCGCGCTGGTGCGGGCCCGGCGGCGGCACCGGACGGCGCTGGAGGAGCGCGGCTGGCTGCTGGAGCGCGAGCGGGCGGGAGCGGCCGAAGCCGCCGTGCACGCGGAGCGGGCCAGGATCGCCGGGGAGCTGCACGACATCGTCAGCCACAACGTGAGCGTGATGGTGGTCCAGGCCGGGGCGGCCCGCGAGGTGCTGGCCGTCCGACCGGACCAGGCGGCCGCGGCGATGGCCGCGGTCGAGGCGGCGGGGCGCGACGCGATGACCGAACTGCGGCACCTGCTCGGCCTGCTGGCTCCGGCGGCGGACGGCTCCGACAGCCTCGCGGCGGGTCCGCTCGCCCCGCAGCCGGGGCTGGCCCGGCTGGGCCCGCTGGTGGACCGGATCGCCTTCGCGGGCCTGCCGGTGGAGGTCCGGATCTCCGGCGAGCCGCGGCCGCTGCCCGGCGGGATCGACGCGACGGCGTACCGGATCGTCCAGGAGGCACTGACCAATGCGCTCAAGCACGGGGACGGGGAGCAGGCCGAGGTGACGGTGCGCTACGCGGACGGCAGTCTGCGGGTCGAGGTGCTGAGCAGCGGGCCGAGCGTGCTCACCGGCGCCGCCCCGCGTCCCCCGGCCGACGGTGCGGGGCGCGGGCTGCTCGGCCTGCGCGAGCGGGTCGCCGTCTACGGCGGCGACCTGGACGCCCGGCGCCGGCTCGGCGGCGGCTACCGGGTCCGCGCCCGGATCCCGCTGGACCGGCCGTGACCGCGGAACGCCCTGGACCGGCCGTGACCGGGGATCGGTCTGGACCGGCCGTGACCGGGGATCGGTCTGGACCGGCCGTGACGGGGGATCAGCGGCCGCCCGCGCCCCGGGTGGTGATCGCCGACGACCAGGAGCTGGTCCGCACCGGCTTCCAGATGATCCTGACGGCCCGTGGGATCGACGTGGTGGCCGAGGCCGCCGACGGCGCGGAGGCGGTCGCGGCGGTGCGCCGGCACCGGCCGGACGTGGTGCTGCTGGACATCCGGATGCCGGTGATGGACGGCCTGGAGGCGGCCCGCCGCATCCTGGCCGAGGTGCCGGACTGCCGGGTGATCATGCTGACCACCTTCGACCTGGACCACTACGTCTACACCGCGCTGGGCCTGGGAGCCAGCGGCTTCCTGCTCAAGGACGTGACCTCCGAGCACCTGGCCAACGCCGTCCGCCTGGTCTGCACCGGCGATGCCCTGCTCGCCCCGTCCATCACCCGCCGCCTGGTCGAACGCTTCGCGGGCGCCGCCCCCACCACCCCCGCCGCCCCGGCGGTGCACCGCGACCTCACCCCGCTGACGGCCCGTGAGCTGGAGGTGCTGACCCTGATGGGCAGCGGCCGCTCCAACGCCGAGCTGGCCCGCGAACTCACCCTGAGCGAGGCCACCGTGAAGACCCACGTGGCCCGTATCTTCGCCAAGCTCTCGCTCCGCGACCGCGCCCAGGCGGTGGTGCTCGCCTACGAGACCGGACTGGTCGCCCCGGGCGCGGCGCAGCGGTCGGGTTAGGACGCGGCCCGGAGCGACGGGTGTGACGGGCGTGACGGCAGCGGGCTCTCCTGCGGCCTCCGAGATCCCCTGGAGTCCGCGATCCGGCGTACGCCGCCGACGCTGAGCCGCCGTCAGGCACCGTCCCGGGCCGTCTCCTCCTCGAAGCTGGCGTAGTAGGCGGCGGCCATGTCCTCCGCGCCGTGCCCCTGGGCGGCGGCGCGGCGGAACCGCTCGGCCCCGGCGGCGGCCAGGTCGAGCCGGACGCCGTGCCGCTGCCCGGCCTCGATGATCAGCCGGGCGTCCTTCTCAGCGGTGTCCAGGGCGAAGGAGGGCGGCGACAGCCGGTCCTCCAGCACCAGCGCGGCCTTCGCCCGCAGGTAGCCCAGGTCGAGCGGGCCGCCCGCGATCAGGTCGAAGAAGCTCTGCGGGTCCACCCCCAGGCCCTTGGCCAGCGCCAGCACCTCGCCGGCCGCGTTGGTGGCCGTCAGCACCCAGTTGTTGGCCACCAGCTTGAGCCGGGTGGCACTGCCCGCCGCCCCGTCCTCGCCGGTCCACACCGTCCGGACGCCGATCGCGTCGAAGACCGGCTGCACCGACCCGCGCGCCCCGGCCGGACCGGCCGCCAGCACCGTCAACTGCCCGGCCTCGGCCGGCTCCCTGGTGCCCAGCACGGGCGCGTCGAAGAAGGCCAGCCCGTACTCGCGGGCGCAGTCGGCCAGTTCGCCGAGCGCCTCGATCCCGGCGGTCGTGGACTGCACCCAGGCGGCACCGGGCGCCAGCCCGGGCCCGGCCTGCCGGATCACCGCCAGGGCGGCGGGGCCGTCGTGCAGCATGGTGAGCACCACCCCGGCGCCACGGACCGCCTCGGCGGGGGTGTCGACCACCTGCACGCCGTCGGCGGTCAGCGGTTCGGCCTTCGCCCGGGTTCGGTTCCAGGCCCTGACGGTGTGTCCGGCCCGGCTCAGGTTGCGGGCCATCGCGGCGCCCATGATGCCGGTGCCCAGGACGGCGACGGTGAGTTGGTCGTTCATCCGGCCAGCCTGCCACCCGGGACCGCACCCCTCGGACCTCCGGCGGGCCGGGGTGACGCCCGATCAGGGGCGGCTGCGGGACTCCCCGGTCCGCAGGTTCATCCCTTCGAAGCAGGCGGGAATACGGACCGCTGCACCCGTACGGGCGGCTCCTGCCGTCACGGCGCCCCGGCCCCGGCCCCGGTCCGGAGCGAACGGCGGGCGCGGCGGGCCCGGAACATCCGGGTGTACCGCGTGCCGAGGAAGCCGAGCAGCCAGGGCAGCAGGGTGATGCCCCCGACGTAGACGATCAGGTAGCCGACCAGGTCGTCGACGAAGCGCTCGTCGTCCCAGCTCTCGGGCGGCAGGAACATGCTGACCGCCGACACCCCGACCGGCACCGCCGGCAGCAGCACCGACACCAGCCGCGGCCGCCACCCGGGCCGCCGGGCGCACCACGCCCCCACCGCCCCCATGAGGAACGGCCCGAACGGCACCCAGAACACCACCGGGATCATCAGGACCGCCATCCAGTCGTCCGAATACCCGAACATCATCAGCGGCCCCCTGACCCCCGCCCCGCCCCGCGGAGCCCCACCCCGGCGCGAGAATGCTACCGGCGGCTGCGGACAGCCCTGCCGTGGCCGACCGGGCAGTGGCTCCTGGCAGTGCCGGGGAGCAAGTGTCAAGACTTGTGGATCAGTTGGTAGCCGCGCATTTGGTGCCGCGGCCGCCGGCGATGGGGTCGGGGTGGTGTGCGCCCGAGCGTCTGTCTACGCCTGTTCCGTGATGATCAGTCGGGCGAGCAGGGCGCTCAGTTGCTTTCGTTCGGCCGGGGCCAGCGGGGCGAGCAGGGCCTCGTTGGCCTGGTCGCCCAGCTTCTCCAGCCTGCGCAGCAGTGCCTGACCGCCCGCGGTGAGCGCGAGCGCGTTCTTGCGGGCATCGCGTGGATCCCGGGTGCGGCTGATCAGCTGCCGGGCTTGCAGCTCGTTGAGCACCGTGACCATGTCCTTGGGGTCGATCCGGACGGTGCGCGACAACTCGGCCTGGGCGATGGGGCCGAGTTCGGCGATGCCGCAGAGTACGGCGTGGTGCGGCATCCGCACGCCCTCCTCGGCCAGTTGCTCGCTGACCAGGCGGTGGCCGAGGGCCGAGGCGCGGCCCAGCAGCCAGCTCGGCAGGGTCTGCAGACGGCTGAGCGGTGCGGGGGTTGCGTCCATGGGGTCAGCCTAGCCGAATTCATTGGGATCCCCAACGGATTCGGGTTATCGTTGGGGAGCCCAATGAATTGCAGAAGGGGGAGGCGCACATGCGCAAGGTCAGGTTCCAGTCGCAGGACGCCGTCGAGCCGTTCGAGATCGACGAGGTGGCCGCACCGGTCCCGGGTCCCGGACAGCTGCTGGTGAACACCGAGGTCGTGGGCGTGAGCCTGGGCCTGGTCAGGATGCTGCGTGGGGGCACGGTGCCGCCAACCGGACCCGGGCCCGGGGGCGAGATGGTGGGGCGGGTCGCTGCCCTGGGAGCGGGCGTGGAGGGCTTCCGGGTCGGAGACCGAGTGGGCGGGGTGGTGTTCGAGGACGTCTACGCCCAGTCGGTGCTCGCTGCCCCGGCCATGGTCACTGCTGTCCCGCCGAAGGTGACCTCCGCCGAGGCGTTGGCACTGGTTCGCGGCGGCCTGGTCGCGCTGAGCGCACTGCGCGCCGGACGCTTCGAGCCGGGCGAATCGGTCCTGGTCACCGCAGCGGCCAGCGGTGCCGGGCACTTGGCCGTGCAGTTGGCCAGGACTCTGGGTGCCGGCCGCGTGGTCGCGGCGGTCAGGTCCGCGGACAAGGCTGACTTCGTGCGTGGGTGCGGCGCCGACGAGGTGGTGATCTATTCACAGGATTCCTGGGGCGACCCGGTGGACCTGGTCCTCGACGGAGTCGGCGGCGATCTGGTGCAGCGGGGCGTGGACGCCCTCTCGCCCCACGGCAGGCTCGTGGCGTTCAGCGCGGGCGGCGGCACCGTGGACGCCGGCAGCCTGCTCGGCGGCCTCAAGTCGGTCATCGGGTTCTCCATCGGACTGATCAGCCACCAGCAGCCCGAACTGATCGAGCAGCGAAGGGCCGAGCTGTGGGACCTGCACGGCGCCGGCCGCCTACGCCCGGCGCACGAGTCCCTACCGCTCGATCAGATCGCCAAGGCGGTCGAGCTGATCGAATCCCGCAGCAACCTCGGCAGGGTGCTGCTGCACACGACCTGACAGCCGCGCCTGAGGACAGTGACGAACTTCTTTTCCTGGATTGCCTGTTGGCGAGCGACGAGGCGGACAAGACCGGTACCACCCGCTCTGGCCGCTGTATGTCGCACTTCGCCAGGCAGAGCTCGGCAGCACGCCCAACTCTGCCGAGCTATGGGCAGTCTGCGGCTGCCCGGAACACTCCAACTCCCGTGCTGTGGGGAATCATTGGCGTTCTGCTATCGGGCGGGAGTTCCGCGTTCCCACAGTTCCTCAGCGTGTTCGGCGAATCGGTCGAACATGCCCCCTTCGCCTGTCCGGCGGAAATGCATCATGGGTGAATCGTGGCCGACCACCCGGGCAAGGTGGGGCGTGACCAGAGCTTCTGCGTCGAACCTGAACACTGACAGGCTCACGTGGTTGGGCCCGTCGGCGGCTGAGCTGAATCGGGCCTCGACACCTTCGACATCAGCAAGCTTGGCCAGATGCTCCAGCGTGATCCGGATGCGCGTCGAGACGGTCAGGGCGACGTCTTCGACAAGCTCACGCTGCCGCGTCGTCTCGGACTCCGGGTCGCCCAGGAGAAACCGGACCCGACACCCGGCCTCAGCCTTGCGTCGCAAGGTCTGCAGCAGTGCAGGCTGCTCCAGCCAGACGAAGTAGTTGGTGTAACCGGCGAGGAAGACCTCCTGCTCTGCCTCGCTGATGAGTTGGGCCCACACGGAGGACGGGCAGGCGGATCGGTAAGGGTAGGTGGCGAAGACCTCACGGTCGCACCCAGTCTTGATGTTCATCCGGACGGCATCGGGCCAGATCACTCGTTCATCAACCCCTGGGGCTGCGCATACGTCAGTTCGGTTCCTTGCGCGCGGCACCAGCGACGCATCCGCCAGCCGGCGTTCCACGGTCTTCGGAGTGACACCTACCCGGGATGCCATTCGTTGCACCCGAAGCAATCTGCCCCTTCGTCAGCCCGCTTCGGAGAGTCCTCCGGCGGATGCTTCGCGGGCGTCGATCAGCTCGTCCCAGTGGGTGCGGCTCCACTCGCAGGCGACGTCCATCGGCGCCAGCAGGCTGCGCCCGAGCGGGGTCAGCCCGTACTCGACCCAGCGCAGGTGGTCGGGCCGCTCGGTCCGGCTGATCATCCCGTCCCGTTCCAGCGCCCGGAGCGACTGGGTGAGCACCTTGGCGGTGATCCCGCGCAGCGGCACCCGCAGCTCGGAGAAGCGTCGCGGCCCGTCCTCCAGGCAGCGGATGATCATGCCGCCCCATTTGTCGCCGAACCGGATCGGCGACAGGTCGGACGGGCAGACCGGGTCGAACATCTCGGGGTCCAGTGGCTCGGGCACCGGCCCACCCTAACCGTGGTACCCCGGAGGTAACCAGGCCCGGAGCTAGCTTCTGACGTGCCGCCAGGAAGGCGGCGCCCGAACGGAAGGACACCCCCATGAGCAGCAGCATCATCGTCTTCGGCGCAGCGGGCCGAGCCGGACGCGCGGCGGTCGCCGAGGCCCGCAGCCGGGGCCACCGGGTCACGGCCGTGGTGCGCGACCCCGCCGCGCACCCGGAGCTGGCCGCCGAGGCGGCCGGGCTGGGCGGGCTGACGGCCGGTGACGTGACCGACCCGGCGGCGGTGGCCAGGCTGGCGGCCGGCCACGACGCGGCGGTGGCCGCGGCGTACGCCCCCTCCCCCGACTTCTTCGCCACTGCCGCCGGCGCCCTGATCGAGGGGCTGACCACGGCTCGGGTGCCCCGGCTGGTCTCGGTCGGCCTGGCCTCGGTGCTGCCCACCGCCTCGGGCGCACTGCTGATGGACCTGCCCGGCTACCCGCAGGAGTACCGGGAGTTCTACCTGGCGCACGCGGCCGGTACGGACGTGCTCCGCACCGCACCCGAGAGCCTGGACTGGCTGGTGGTCAGCCCCTCGGGGGACTTCGACCACCAGGGCGGCCGGACCGGCCGCTACGCCCTCGCCCCGGCGGACGCCGCCGACCGGATCTCCTACCCCGACCTGGCGGTGGCCCTGCTGGACGAGATCGACCGACCCGCCCACCACCGGGTCCACCTCGGCGTCCGCAGCCCTGCCAACCCGTAGCACTTCGAAGATGGAGCACTCCAGGCTTCCGGCTGCTCGGAGGCTGCGCCTGGCAAGTGGAGGGCCCGGCGCCGGTCAGGAGCGACCGAGGGCCCGGAAGGTCCAGCCCGCCTGGCGCCAGCGGTCGGTGTCGAGGGTTCCACGTGCGTCGATGGCCTTGGGGGCGGCGATGTGCCGCCGCAGCTCGGCCGGGTCCGTCTCGGAGTACTGGGGCCAGTCGGTCAGGTGCAGCAGCAGGGCGGCGCCGGTGACCGCCGAGACCGGGTCGTCGGCGTAGTCGAGCGACGGGTGGGCCCTGCGGGCGTTCTCCATCGCGGCGGGATCGTGGACGGTGACCTCGGCCCCGGCCCGGTGCAGGGCTTCGGCGACCGCGAGGGCCGGCGAGTCGCGGATGTCGTCGGTACCAGGCTTGAACGCGGCTCCCCAGACCGCGATCCGCTTGCCAGCCACGGTGCCGCCGAGCACCTCCCGGGCGAGCTGCACGGTGTGCTCGCGCCGGCGCCGGTTGATCGCGTCGACCTGGCGGAGGAAGCTCACCGCCTGGTCGGCGCCGAGCTCTTCGGCCCGGTGGGTGAAGCCGAGCAGGTCCTTGGGCAGGCAGCCACCGCCGAAGCCCAGGCCCGGCCGCATCCCCTTGAAGCCGATCCGCTGGTCGTGACCGAGGCCGAGCGCGAGCTGCTGGACGTCGGCGCCGGTCAGCTCGCAGAGCTCGGCCATCGCGTTGATGAAGGAGATCTTGGTGGCCAGGAAGGCGTTCGCGGCACCCTTGATCAGCTCGGCGGTGGGCAGGTCGGTGACGATCAACGGCGAGCCGGTGCCGAGGATCTCCGCGTAGACGGCCCGGAAGACGGCCTCGCTGGTGGTGTCGCCGGCCTCGATGCCGAGCACGATGCGGTCCGGGCGAAGGGTGTCCTCGACGGCGAAGGACTCGCGCAGGAACTCCGGTGACCAGGCGAGGTGGATGTTCGAGCCGGGCCGGCCGTGCTCGGTCAGGATCTGCCTCAGCTGGGTGGCGGTGCCGACCGGGACGGTGGACTTGCCGACGATCAGCGCGTGGTCGCGCAGGCGGGGCGCCAGACGCCGGACGGCCGCGTGCAGGTGGCTGAGGTCGTAGGCGCCGCTGTCGGCCTGCTGGGGCGTGCCGATACCGAGGAAGTGGACGTCGGCGAACTCGGCGGCCTCCGCGTAGGAGGCGGTGAACCGCAGGGTGCCCGCTGTGGTGTGCTTGGCGAGCAGTTCGTCCAGGCCGCGCTCGACGAACGGGGCCTGACCCTTGTTCAGGGCCTCGACCTTGTGGGTGTCGGTGTCCATGCCGAGCACCTGGTGGCCGAGCTCGGCCATCGCGGCGGCGTGGGTGGCGCCGAGGTAGCCGGTGCCGATGACGCTGATCTTCACGGTGGGTCCTCCGGTGGGGATGGGGTGGGGAAGGCGGACCGCCCTCACCCCCACCGGGGGTCAGGCGGGCCGGGTGGCCAGGTAGCGGTGGATGCCGTCGCGGATGAACGGCGGGATGTCCAGGGCGCTCAGGTGCTCGGGGTCGAAGAACTGGAGCCTGACGCCCTCGGCCAGCGGCAGCGCGGCCTCGTCGCCGTCCCAGGAGCCGGCGAAGAAGGTGATCAGCTGCCCGGAGCCGTACGAGTCCTTGATCTCGAACAGCTCGACCAGACCGTTCTCGGCGGCGAGACCGGCCTCCTCGTCCAGCTCGCGGACCACCGCGTCGGCCGGGGGCTCGCCGAGGTCGCAGCCGCCGCCGAGCAGGCTCCAGTGACCGGGCCAGGCGATCCAGCCGAGGTCGTCGCGCAGGTGCATGAGGAGCTGGCCGCGCCGGTTGGCGATGATCGCGACCGCGCCGCGCGGCTCGGCGGCGGACGGCTCGGCGGGAGGCTTCTGGGAATCCATCCGCCCAAGGTAGTGACCTGACGGCTCATCATGCGGTGGCCCTCACCCGTTGGTCGGCGAACCATGCAGCCGCCATCAGGGCCTGCATCCGGGTCCGGTCGAACCGCCCGCCCGGCCGCAGGCCGCCCTCCAGCAGGGGCCGCAGGCCGCGCGGCGCCTCGGCGACGGCCGAGGTGATGCGCGCCGTTGCCCAGCCCTCCAGCGGGCCGCTCAGCCAGCTGGGGACCGGGGAGGCGAAGCCGAGCTTGTCCCGGCTGCCCCAGACCTCCGGCGGCAGCCCGAGGGCCTTGGCCGCGTCCCGCAGGATCCGCTTGCCGGCCGCCGGATCGGTGATCTTGTGCTCGACCGGCAGGCGGTAGGAGAACTCGACCAGGTCCCTGGCCAGGAACGGCGAGCGCCGCTCCAGCGCGAACGCGGAGGCCAGCTTGTCGCTCGTCATCACCAGCGGGCGCCAAGCCGTGGCCAGGTCCGCCAACGTCAGCCCCCGGGCCAGGTCTCCGCCGGCCCGCTCCAGGGCTTCGGAGACCAGCTCGCGGACCCGCCCGTCCGGATCGGTGCCGCGCAGGATCAGCCGGACGATCGCGTCGGCCGGACCGAGCGGCCGGTCAGCGGTGTACAGGAGTTTGGAGGCCAGCGGCCGGTATGCCTCCAGGCCCGCCGTCAGCACGGCGCCGGGGCCGAACAGAACCAGCGCGTGGCGGACGTAGCCCATCAGGAACTCATCCGGCCCCAGGCCGCCGACCACAACCCGCAGGCCGCGCTCGGCGACCGCGCGATAGGCCATGTGCTCGGAGAAGGTGGACGCGTTGCCCATCGGGTAGTCCAGCGCGGCCACGATCTCCGGCAGCGACCGGATGAAGTCCTCGACGGTCGGCTCGATCACGACCAGTTTGGCGCCGATGTCGCGAGCGACCATGGCGGCGGTCCTCGACTCGTCGAGCCGGTCCTGGCCCGGGTAGCGGACCGTCACGCAGACCGACGGCCGCATCAGGTAGGCCAGTACCGCGGAGTCCAGCCCACCGGACAGCAGCAGAGCGAAGTCGCCGGCCGGAGCCCGCAGCGGGACCTGGTCGGCAAGCAGGACCGAGAAGCGGGCCAACGCGGTGCGGTAGTCGCCCTGCCAGGGCTCGCAGTGCTCCAGGCGCCACCAGGTCCGCTGGTCGAGCGAGCCAGTGGCGACGTCGAAGGCCAGCAGGGTGGCCGGGGCGAGGAGTTGGATGCCCTGGAAGGGGGTGTCGACGCCGGTCGGCGTCTCGATGGAGAGCATCTCGGGGCGGACGACCAGTGGGGCGGTGCCGTAGCCGGTCAGGGTGCTGACCTCGGAGGCGAACGCAAGGCGCCCGCCGTCCAGTCGCCAGTACAGGGGCTTCTCGCCGAGCCGGTCGCGGGCCAGGAACAGCCGACGCCGGCGCGGATCGTAGGCGGCCAGGGCGAACATACCGTCCAAACCATCCAGGCAGGCGGGCCCGAGCTTGACGAACGCCCGCAGCACCAGGTGGGCGTCCGTCTCCCCCCGCTCTAGCTCGATGCCCCAGGCGGCGGCCTGTTGCCGGTAGTTGTAGATCTCGCCGTTGAACGTCAGCAGTACCCCGGTGACCTGGTCCCGGTAGGGGCCGAGCGGTGCGGTGCGGTCGACGATCAGGAGGGTGTTCATGGACAGCACCGCCCGGCCGTCGGCCGAGGCGAGCCGGCGGGTGCCGTCGGGTCCGCGGTGGTGCTGGGCCAGCGCCATCGCGGCGACGGTGCTCTCATGCCTGGCGGCGTCCGGTCCGGCCAGTCCTGCGATTCCGCACATCTGCCTCACCCCCGGGAGTGAATCGGTGGAGGCCTCGCCGGGAGGTTTTCCCAGCTCCCGGCGGAGGCCCGGAACACCAGACAACCCCTCGGCGCCGGACGGGGGCAGGGCTCGCAGGGGGGGCTCACAACTCGCGAAAGCGGTTCACCGCTCACTGCGGAGGCAATACCCTCGATGATCCGGCGTCAGATGCCGGGCGTACGACTTCTCGTGCCAGCCGCGTACGAAACCGCCGCAGACCCGGCGGGACTTCCGAGGGGGACGCCGTGGCGTCGACCACACGCCGGACCAGGCCGCCGAACACGGACCTGATCCGGCTGCTCGACAAGTGTGCGGGGGCCAGCAACAAGTCGCTGGCCCATCGCGTGAACCAGCTCGCCCTCGAAGCCGGGCTGACCACCAACTACACGCACACCTCGGTCGCCAACTGGTGCCGCCGGGGCATGGTCCCGGACTGGCCCGTACCAAGGCTCCTCGCACAGGCGATCGGCGAGCGGCTCGGCCGGCCCGTGGAACTCGCAGAGATCGGTATGGCTGACGGTGGGACACCGGATGCGGATGTGGGGTTGGATTTCCCGCGAGACCCCGCCGACGCTGTGCACGTCGCCACTTCGTTCTGGAGTTCCGTGAACCGCCGCGACTTCCTCACCGGATCGAGCTTCGCCGTCTCCGCGTTCGCCACCCCGGTGACCCGTTGGCTGGGGACCCCCGCCGACCTCACCGCTGCCCGTCGTGGCAGCGTGCGCGTCGGGGCCGCCGACCTCGCCGAGCTGCGGGACGCGGCCGACGACGCCCGCCGTTGGGACTCGAAGTACGGCGGCGGGAACTGGAAGGCCGACTCCGTCACCGCCTGCCTGCAGGAGCGGGCGATCCCACTGCTGACCGGCTCCTTCAGCGACGACGTCGGTCGGGAACTGTTCTCGGTGACCGCCGAGCTGTCCCGCCTCGCCGGCTGGACCGCCTTCGACGTCGGCCAGCACGACGCCGCCCAACGGCACTTCATCCAGGCCCTCCGCCTGGCCCGGGCCGGCGGAGACGTGCAGTTGGGCTGCTACGTCCTGACCACGATGGCGATGCAGACCCTGCTGCGGGGCTTCGCCAGTGAGGCCATCGACATGGCCCAGGGCGCCTTCCAGCGCGCCAAGGGCGAAGCGGCCCCGCGGGTGCTGGCCTTCACCCGGCTCATCGAGGCCAGGGCCCATGCCCGCGACAACAACGCCCGGGCCGCCTCGGCCGCGCTGGCCGCCTCCGAGAGCCTGCTCGGCCGGGCCCGCGACGGTGGTGAGGAACCGGCGTGGATCGACTTCTACCACCACGCCCGGCTGTCGGCCGACGCCGCCGAAATCTTCCGTGACCTGAGGAACCCCAGGGCCGCCCTGGCCTGGAACGCGCAGGCCGCCGCCATGCCGACCGGGGTGTTCACCCGCTCGGTCGGGATGCGTTCGGCCATCGTCGGCACCGCCCATCTCCAGGACCGCGACCTCGACCACGGGCTTGAGCTCGGCAACCAGGCTGTCGACATCCTCGCGCGCGTTCAGTCGAGCCGGGCCCTGGACTACGTCCGTGAGTTCAACACCGCGCTCACCCCTTGGCGCCGCGAGCCCCGCGTCGCCGAGTTCCTCCACCGGACCCGCAAGGAGCTCGGGATCGCCGCCTGACCGGTCGGCAGACCCCGGCAGCCACGGCTGACCGCCCGTCGGGTGCGCCAGAATCGGGGCAGCACCGTCCGCCCCGATTCCCGAGGAAATGCCTGATGAGCCCGCTGCCCCTGCCCGGTCCGCTGGTCGACGTCCACTGGCTGGCCGAACACCTCGGCCATCCCGGCCTGGTGGTGCTGGACGCCTCCGTGGGCGACCACCGGGGCGAGCCGCCGATCACCGGAGCCCGGGTATTCGACCTGGACGGCGCACTCTCCGACCATGCCGATCCCCGTCCGCACACGATGCCGGACGCCGCGCAGTTCACCGCCGAGGTCCGTGCACTCGGGGTCGGCGACCGCAGCACCGTGGTGGTCTACGACGCCGCCGGCATCTACTCCAGCGCCCGGGCCTGGTGGATGTTCCGGGCGATGGGCTTCGACCGGGTCGCCGTCCTGGACGGCGGCCTCCCCGCCTGGACGGCAGCCGGGCTGCCCCAAGAGACCACCTCCGCCTCCGCAACCGCCACCGTCGGCGACTTCACCGCCGCACCACGCCCGGGCCTGATCGTCGACAGCGCCGCCGTCCTGGCCGCGCTCGCCGACGGCTCCTCGGCCGTGCTGGACGCCCGGACCCGGGGGCGGTTCGCGGGGACCGCCCCGGAGCCCCGGCCGGGCCTGCGCGGCGGGCACATGCCGGGCGCGTTCAACCTCCCGTTCGGGGAGTTGCAGACCGCCGGACGGATGCAGGACGCCGCAGAACTCCGGTCCCGGTTCGCCGAGTTGGTCGGCGAGCGGGAGCGGCTGGTGTTCAGCTGCGGCTCCGGCGTCACCGCCTGCGTGCTCGCTCTGGGCGCCGAACTGGCGGGCTACCGCGACCTCGCGGTGTACGACGGCTCGTGGAGCGAGTGGGGTCAGCCGTCCGACCTGCCGGTGACGATCTGAGCAGAACCCCACGGCTGCAAATCTTGGACTCAGTTACGCATATTCTCATCACCCCGCTGCAAGAACCTTGTGGTGGATGGTGCGAGGGCTCTACTGTCGCCTCACCCTCCCGGCGTCCGCGCGGCCCGGAGCGTCCCCCGGCGCGCGCAACCTCCCACCAGAGACAGGCACCTGATGTCACGGAACATCACCAGAGCGGTGGCCCCGCTGACCGCCGCCGTCATCGGCCTGAGCCCCGTGCTCACCGGTACGGCGTTCGCCGCCCCCGCCCCCGCGCCCGCCCCCGTGGTCACCCGGGCCGGCCTCGCCCCCGCGCTGGTCGCGGGGCGGGGGGCCAGGGTCGACTTCGCCGAGCAGGAGGCGGAGCACGCCGCCACCGACGGCACCGTGATCGGCCCGGACCGGACCGCCTACACCCTGCCCGCCGAGGCCTCCGGCCGGCAGGCGGTCAAGCTGACGCCCGGTCAGTACGTCGAGTTCACCCTGCCGAGCGCGGCCAACGCGCTCACCGTCCGGTACAGCATCCCGGACGCTCCGGACGGGGGCGGGATCACCGCCCCGCTCGACGTCACGGTGAACGGCCGCGACCGCCGCACCATGACGCTGACCTCGCAGTACTCCTGGCTCTACAACCAGTACCCGTTCTCCAACGACCCCAAGGCCGGTCTGCTGCACCCGGACTGGTGGATCACCGAGTGCTCCTGCGTCCCTGCCGCCACCACCCCGGCACCGGAGATCGCCACCCCGTTCCGGCCGAACCACTTCTACGACGAGCAGCGCCTGCTGCTCGGCAAGAAGTACCGCGCGGGCGACCGGGTCCGCCTCACCGTGCCGGCCGGGAGCAAGGCCGCCTGGACCGTGATCGACCTGCTGGACTCCCAGCTGGTCGCCGCCCCGAAGGTCGAACTCGCCGCCGCCAACGTGCTGCTGTTCGGTGCCGACCCGACCGGGCGCCGGGACTCCGCCGACGCGATCGACCGCGCGATCGCCTTCGCCCGCCGGGTCGGGCTCAAGGTCTACCTCCCGCCGGGCACCTACCAGGTGAACCGACACATCGTGGTCGACGACGTGACCGTGGTCGGCGCGGGCAGCTGGTACACCGTCGTCAAGGGGCACCAGGTCGACCTGGCCACCCCCGCGCCCGACGGCTCGGTGCACACCGGCGTCGGCTTCTACGGCAAGGACGCCGCCGCCGGGGGCAGCCGCAACGTCCACCTCTCCGGCTTCACGATCGAGGGCGACGTCCGCGAGCGGATCGACACCGACCAGGTGAACGCGATCGGCGGCGCGATGAGCGACTCGACCATCGAAGGGCTGTACCTGCACCGCACCAAGGTCGGCCTCTGGTTCGACGGGCCGATGACCAACCTCAAGGTGACCGGCAACGTGATCGCCGACCAGATCGCCGACGGCCTCAACTTCCACACCGGCGTGACCGATTCGCTGGTCGCCGACAACTTCGTCCGCAACACCGGCGACGACGGTCTGGCGATGTGGTCGGAGAAGACCGGCAACGCCCGCAACACCTTCGACCACAACACCGTGCAGAGCCCGGTGCTGGCCAACGGCATCGCCCTCTACGGCGGCACCGACAACACCGTCTCCGCCAACCTGGTCGCCGACCCGGTCCGGGAGGGCAGCGCGATCCAGGTCGGCTCCCGGTTCGGTGCCGAGGCGTTCACCGGGCACCTGTGGATCACCGACAACACCACCGTCCGCTCGGGAACGTTCGAGCTGAACTGGAAGATCGGCCTGGGCGCGCTCTGGTTCTACGCGCTGGAGAAGGACATCAAGGCCGACACCCGGGTCACCGGCAACGCCTTCCTCGACAACACCTACAACGCCGTGATGCTGGTGGCCGACTGGCCGGTGAAGGACCAGTACTCGATCACCAACCTGCACTTCAAGGACCTGCGGATCGACGGCACCGGCACCTCCGTGCTCAGCGCCCGCGCGGCCGGCTCGGCGGACTTCGAGAACGTCGACGCCCGCAACGTCGGCGCGGTCGGCGTCAACAACTGCGGCACCTTCCACTTCACCCCGGCGGGCTCCGAGTTCGCCCTGACCGACCTGGGCGGCAACGACGGCGGCGGTACCACCGGCGCCTGGCTCGCGCCCTGGGAACTGCCCAACACCATCACCTGCGACGACCGCCCGCCGGTGGTCGCACCCCCTGCCCCGTCCGCCTGGTGAACGGGTAGCCTGGCCGCCCTGGTCCAAGGATCTTGCCACTGCTGAACGGGGTCGGACGTGGGCGTGACGCTGGGCGACGTGGCCCGGGAGGCCGGGGTGTCCCTGGCCACGGCCTCCCGGGCCCTGAACGGCTCGGCCCGGACGGTCCGACCGGAGCTGGCCGAGCGGGTCCGGGCCTGCGCGGACGCCCTCGGCTACCTGCCGAACGCGCCCGCCCAGGCCCTGGCCCGCTCCTCCACCGCCACGGTCGGGGTCCTGCTGCACGACCTGGCCGACCCCTACTTCGCCGCGCTGGCCCGGGGCGCCTGCGACGCCGCCGTGGCGGCCGGGCTGCTGCCGCTGGTGGTCAACACCGACGGCGACCCGGCCGCCGAGTTGCGCGGGGTGCGGATGCTGCACGCCCAGCGGGTCCGCGCGATCATCCTGGCCGGCTCCGGCTACACCGACCCGGTCGCCGCCGCCCGGCTGGACGCCGCCCTGGCCGAGTACCGGGCCACCGGCGGCTCGGTGGCGGCGGTGACCGACCACGGCCCCGGGTACCCCACCGTCCGACCCGCCAACCGGTCCGGCGCGGCCGAGCTGACCCGGGCTCTGCTGGCGCTCGGCCACCGGGAGTTCGCGGTGATCACCGGCCCGGACCGGCTCCGGGTGCCCGGCGAACGGCTGGCCGGGGTCCGGGACGCGCTCATCGAGGCCGGGCTGGCGCTGGGTGAACGGGCGGTCGTACGGACCGAGTTCAGCCGCGAGGGCGGGCGGCGGGCGATGGCCGGGCTGCTCGGTCCGCCGTCGCCCGGCCGACCCCTCCCCGACCGCCCCCGGCCGACCGCCGTCCTCGCCCTGTCGGACGTCTGCGCGGTGGGCGTACTGGCGGAGCTGCGCGCCCGCGGGGTCGAGGTGCCGGGCGAGCTGTCGGTGGCGGGCTTCGACGACATCCCGTTCGCGGAGGACCTGAGCCGTCCGCTGAGCACCGTCCGGATGCCGCTCGGCCGGATGGGCGCCGAGGCGGTCGCGCTGGCCCTTGAGGCGCCGGGGGTCGGGACGGTACGAACCGTCGAACTTCCGGTCGAGGTGGTGCTGCGCGGGACCACCGGCGCACCCCGGCACTGACGCACCGCCCCCCGTTCTCCTGGCCGTTCCGCTGCTCGGACCGTTGACGCCCGCTCGGGAAAGCGCTTACCGTCATGGCGCCCGGAGCGGAGCGGCTCCGGCCGGGCGTCGCCGCGCCCACCCCCACGGCGCCCAGCGGCCAGTTCGCCGTGCCCGGATCCCCCGTCCGGCCAGGAGGCCCCCTTGAACACCGTGCCGCCCAGCCCGCTGCTCTCCCGCCGCCGTCTCCTCCGACTCGCCACCGGTTCGGTCGCCCTCGGCGCCGTCCTGCTCGCCGCCGGGCCCGCCCGGGCCGCCGCCGACACCTACGACACCCTCCGGCTGCGCTGGCGCGACCTGCTCACCGGCACCGGCTTCGACCCCGCCGCCGAGCCGTACGCCGGCACCCTGCGCGGCCTCGGCGAGCGGGCCCTGGCCCAGTACACCGCGATGGCCCCCGGCCCCGGATCGCTCTGGCCCGACCTGCCGCTCGGCACCAACTCCGCAAACATCACCGGAAGTTACGTCAGGCTGCGGACCATGGCACTGGCCTGGTCCCAGCCCGGCACCGGCCTGACCGCCGACCCGGCCCTGGCCACCGCCATCGCCACCGGCCTGGACCACCTGCATGCCAACGCCTACACCCCGACCGCGACCGCGTACGGCAACTGGTGGGACTGGCAGATCGGTTCGCCGCAGGCCCTGCTCGACGTCTGCGTGCTGGTGCACGACCGCCTGACGGCCGCTCAGCTGACCGGCTACCTCGGCGCCGTCGCCCACGCCGTCCCCGACTCCCGGCTCACCTCCTACACCGGCACCAGCACCGGCGCCAACCGGGTCGACCTGTGCCGGGTGATCGCGCTCTGCGGCGTCCTGGGCCGCAACTCCGCCCGGCTCGGCGCCGCCTCCACCGCGCTCTCCCCGGTCTTCCCGTACGTGCTCAGCGGCGACGGCCTGTACGCCGACGGCTCGTTCGTCCAGCACACCTGGGTGCCCTACACCGGCTCGTACGGCGAGGTGCTGCTCGGCGGGCTGAGCAAGCTGTTCGCGCTGCTGGCCGGGTCGGCCTGGCAGGTCACCGACCCGCAGCGGCAGAACGTCTTCGACTCGATCGCCACCGCCTGGGCGCCGTTCCTCTACAACGGCCTGGTGATGGACGCGGTGGGCGGACGCTCCGTCAGCCGGGGCCGCCAGGTCGGCGACCTGCTCCAGCTCCAGCAGGACGACCACACCCGGGGGCACACCATCCTCGGCCACATCCTCCGGCTGGCCGACTCCGGTGCCGCGTCGGCTGCCCAGTCGGCCGGGTGGCGCGCCGCCGTGAAGGGCTGGATCACCCGCGACCAGTACCGCCCCTACCTCACCAACGCCTACCTCGACGTCCCCGAACTGGCCCGTGCCCAGGCCCTGCTGGCCGACGCCTCGGTCACCCCGGCCGCCGAGCCGGCCGGCGCCCGGGTCTTCGCGATGGACCGCGCGGTGGTCCGCCGCGCCGGCTGGGCCGCCTCGCTGAGCCTCTGCTCGGCCCGCACCACCTTCTACGAGACCGGCAACGGCGAGCACCTGCGCGGCTGGCACACCAACAGCGGCCTGTTGAACTGGTGGGGCTCCAACTACGGCAACGGCCAGTACTCCGACGCCTTCTGGCCCACCGTCGACCCGTACCGGATGCCCGGCACCACCGTCTCCACCAAACCGCTGGCCGACGCAGCCGGCGGCGCCTGGGGCGCGGCCCGGCCGGACAACGTCTGGGCCGGCGGCAGCACCGACGGCACCTACGCCGCCGTCGGCCAGGACCTGCGCGGCCTCTCCTCCACCCTCCGCGGGCGGAAGTCCTGGTTCCTGCTGGACGATTCGGTGCTCTGCCTCGGCGCCGGCATCACCTGCACGGACGGCGTCCCGGTCGAGACCGTGATCGACAACCGCAACCTCGGCGCCACCGGCACCCATGCGCTCACCGTGGACGGCGTCGCCCAGCCCACCACCCTCGGCTGGTCGCAGCAGCTGACCGGCGCCCGGTCGGTGGCGCTGACCGGCTTCGGCGGGTACGTGTTCCCGACCGGCACCTCACTCCGCGCCAAGCGCGAGTCCAGGACCGGCAGTTGGCACGACATCAACGGCAACGGGACCACCGAGCAGCTCACCCGGCGCTACCTGACACTCTGGTTCGACCACGGGACCGATCCGGCCGGGGCCGGGTACGAGTACCTGCTGATGCCGGGTGCCACCGCCGCCGCCGCGGCCGCCCGGGCCGCCGCCCCCACCACCACCGTGCTGGCCAACTCGGCCTCGGTGCAGGCCGTTTCGGACTCCGCCTCCGGCGTGACCGGAGCCAACTTCTTCGCCGCCGGGACGGCCGGTCCGATCACCGTCTCGGCGCCCTGCTCGGTCCTGTTCCGGGAGTCCGGCGGGACGCTCACGGTCACCGTCGCCGACCCGTCCCGGCTGGCCGCGACGGTGACGGTCACCCTCGCCCGGGCCGGCTGGACCTCGGCCGACACCTCTCCCGGCGTCAACGTGCTCTCGCTCAACGGCTCGGTCACCCTCCTGGTCGAGACCGGTGGCACCCAGGGCGCCGGACGCACCGTCACCCTGCGCCGGACCGGCACCGCACCGGCCGCCACCGCGACCGCCCTCGCCCCCGTCCGGGACGCCTTCGTCCGCGACGGCTCGTACGCGGACACCGCTTACGGCACCGCCACCACCCTCACCGTCAAGAACACCAACTCCACTGCCAGCGGCTTCGACCGGCGCGCCCTGCTCTCCTTCGACACCTCCGCCGTCCCCGGCACCGTCCGCCGCGCCGTCCTCTGGCTGCACGGCGCCGTCGCCGACTCCGGCGGCACCCAGACCACCCTCCAGGCCTTCGCCACCGCCCCCACCCCCTGGGCCGAGTCCACTCTCACCTGGAACAGCGCCCCCACCCCGGCCGCCGCCCTGGGCACCGGCCGGCTCTCCACCACCCCCGACTGGACCGCCCTCGACGTCACCGCCGCCCTCACCGGCCCCGCCACCACCCTCACCGTCTGGCAACCCCTCGGCGCCGTCGGCCTCGCCGTCAACCTCAACAGCCGCGAGCACCCGGCCGACCGGCCGTTCCTCCAGGTCATCAGCTCCTGACACACCGTCGGCCGGTGGGCCCCGCCACAGCTGGGCTCCACCGGCCGTCTCCCGGCCGACGGCGGGGGCTCCGTCAGGGGAGCGAGGCCTCGGGCTGCTGGGCATCGGCCGTCCGGCGTCCCAGCAGCCCCGCCAGGACCAGGCCGGCGACCACCAGTCCGGCCGTCCCGGCCAGGACGGTCTGCACCCGGTAGTCCAGCTCCGCCACCATCGCACCGCCCAGCAGCAGGGCCAGGCCGGTCGGGGCGTACAGCAGGGTGCCGGCGGTGGCGGCCACCCGGCCCAACAGCTCACCGGGGGTCTCGCGCTGAACCGCCGTCATGGCCGCGATCAGCGTGCACGGCAGCCCGAGCCCGATCGCCAGGCTGCCGCCGAGCACCACCGGCAGCCACGGGGTGGCCCGGGCCAGCACCCCTAGCGCGAACAGCGCGAGCCCGGCGGCGGCGAAGCCGCGCTCCGGCAGCCGCCGCATCAGCGGCCCGGCAGCCAGACCGGCCACCACCGAGCCGACCCCCTGAACCGGCATCAGGACACCCGAGAACGCCGGGCTCCGCCCCAGCCCCTGGTCGATCACCGCGAAGGTGGCCGAACTGCTCAGCCCCGCCAGCAGCATGGCCGTCCCACCGGTCAGCAGCAGCGGGCGCAGCACGGGGTGCTCGCGCAGGAAGCGCAGGCCCTCGGCGGTCTCCGCCTTCCAACTGCGCCGCTCGCGCGGGGCGGGTGCGCTCTCCCGGACCCGCAGGCAGCGGTAGGCCGCTGCGGCCAGCAGGAAGGTGAGGGCGTCGAGTGCGGCCACCGCCGGGCCGCCGTACGCGGTGAACAGGGCGGCGCCGACCGGTGGGGCGATCAGCTTCATGCCCTCCATCGCGGTGTGCACCAGGCCGTTGAAGTCGCCCCGGAGCTCCGCCGGCACCACGGTGACCACCAGCGCGGTCTCGGCCGAGTCGGCGAGCACCACTCCCCCGCCGACCGTGGTCAGCACCGCGAACAGCAGCCAGACGTCGTCCGCCGTGCGCACGGCCAGCGGTGCGGTCATGACCACCGCGAGCGCCAGGTGGACCGCGACCAGCAGCGGGCGGCGGCGGACCCGGTCCGCGAACGGCCCGATCAGCGGGCCGAGCAGGGTCGGCAGCCAGAGGCCCAGGCCGACCAGCGCGGCGAGCGCGTCCGAGCCGGTGAGCGTCTTGACCCAGATCCCGGCGGCCAGCGCCATCGCGGTGTCCCCGAAGCCGGAGAGCACCACCCCGCCCAGGTAGAGCACCGCGTTGCGGTCGCGCAGCACGGTGGCCAGCTGTCGGCCCATCAGTTCCCCCTCGCGGTCCGGCGATCGCGCACACCCTACCCCCAATGACTTGCTTGGGGGTAGGGCCGACCTGCCCCGTCTCTCCCGCACGGTTTACTGGCCTGCATGACCGAGACCGATCCGGTGCTGCGCGCACTCGCCCATCCGCTGCGACTGCGGATGCTCAGCCTGATGTGGCCGGGGCCGATGTCGGCCGCCGAACTCGCCCGCGAACTGGACGTCTCGCACGCCCTCGCCAGCCAGCACCTGCGCCGCCTGGACGCGAGCGGCCTGGTCGAGCTTGCCGAGGAACGCACCCGCCGCGGCGGCCGGGAGCGCCGCTACCGCACCGTCCGCGGCACCCCGCTCTCCGACCGGCAGGACGCCTCCCCGCTGCTCGCCGAGACCATGGCCGGCGCCCTCCGCGAACGGGCCGCCCGGCGCGCGCCGCAGAGCGAGGGCGTCACCGTCGACGCCGAGCTCTGGCTCGCCCCCGAGGCCTGGCAGGACATCAGGTCCCGGCTGGCCGCCCTCGCCGACGACCTGCACACCGCCGCCCGCCCCGCCCACACCCCCGGCACCCACCCGGTCGGCGTCAGCCTGATGGCCTTCCCCCTCGACGACGGGCCCCGCACCGAGGAGGCCTGACCGCCACGGCGGCCGAAGCCTCCCGAAGCCTCCCGAAGCCGGCGGCCCGGGCGGCGGCGCGGCCCTGACCCACCGTTCACGGCACCGGGCGGCGGGGTGCGGACGAGGTGGGCCGACCGCGTTGGTGCGGCGGCAGGATCAGGTCGGCGGGCGGCCGGTCGGCGGCCAGTACGTCGATCCACTGGCGGGCCCAGTGCGCCCCCTGGTGTTCCGTCGGCATGGCGGCGTAGCCCTGTTCGATCTCGCGCCGGGCCTGGGCGGTTCGGCCCAGCGCGAGCATCGCCACGCCCCGGCGCAGGGCCAGCCAGCCGGGGGTGTACCAGTAGGCGCCCACCGGGAGGTCCGCGTAGTCGATCCGTTCGGCCAGCCGGTCCGCTTCCAACAGGACGCGGTCGGCTTCACGGGTCTCACCCGCGTGGGCGAGGGCGCGGGCCTGCTGGCCCGCGTCGTAGGCGCGCAGGGCGGGGTGGGCGCCGGTGTCGCGACGGGCGGCGCCGAGCATGCTCGCCGCCGCGGCGGGGCTGCCCCAGACCAGTTCCAGGACGCCCCGGTAGCTCATGGTGCGCTCCAGCCGGTCGGGGGCCCGGGATTCGTAGGCGTAGGCGACCGCGCGGTCCAGCTCCGCCTCCGCCTCCGCGTACCGTCCGGCCAGGAAGTGGCACCAGCCGAGGTAGGCGGCGCCCATCGCGGCCGCGCCGATCGCCGAGGGGCGCAGGGCGTACGGCGCGTTCCTGGCCAGCTGGACGGCAGCCCCGGTCCTGGCGGCCACCATGGGCGTGACGTCGGCGGAGGAGGAGGTGTCCTCCAGCTTGCGCAGGTGGACCAGGCCCGACTCCAGGTGGGTGATCGTGGTCCGGTCCACCAGGTCCGGCCGCCGGGCCTGGAAGGCGGCCCGGTCGGGGTCGGCCGGGATCAGGGCGGCCAGCGCGCCGCGCGCCGCGAGTGCCTGGTCGAGTAGGCGGGCCAGCGCCGGGTCGGGCGTCCGGGTGCCCGATTCGATCCGACTGACGGTCGACTGCGACACGAACACCCGTGCCGCCAGCGCAGGTTGGGACAGGCCCGCGCGCCGACGCAGGAGCCGCAACGTCCGTCCGAACGGCGTCATGCCGCCTCCGCGCTCCACCCGGGGTCTTCCTGACACGCCGACCGCCGCCACCGCACGCGGTGGGCCGCCGGGGCGGGCACCGTGCGGGGAGACGGTCGGGGTCGAGTCTGGTCCCCGGCGTGGACCCTTCGCAGGCCCTCGACGGACTGTCACTCGTGCGGGTGAGGCCGGTCCGCGTCGACCCGGCCGGTGGTGAGAGCTGGGCGGTGGGTGGTGGGCGGTGGGTTCAGCGCAGGACGTAGCGGCGGGACTGCCGGTGCCAGTCGAAGGCGCCTCTGATCACCGCCTGGACGCCGTCGGCGAGGTAGCCGTCCACCCGGGCCCGGTCCGGGCCCGGCAGGGCGAGGTACGCCCGGCCGGAGGTGAGCCGGAGCCGGTCCCGCTCGAAGCGCCCGAGCAGGGCGGCGACCTCCTCCCGGAGGAGCGCGACGGCGGTGGCGGTGGAGCAGTCCCGCTCGTGCCGCAGCAGCAGGACGGCGTTGTTGAGCTCGCCGGCCGCGCACTCCTTCTCGACCGAGGCGATGTCGTTGTCGATGATGACCAGGTCGCACGCGAGGGTGCGCAGCGCCGCCAGGGCCGGATGACGGTGCATCAGGTCCGGCACCTCGGCGTGCCGCACCCGCTCCCCCAGGTCGAGGGTCGGCGTCACACCGATGGTGTCCCGGCGGATGCCGAAGTACTGCCGGACGGAGTACCTGGTGCGGTCCCGGCGTCCCACCGCCTCGGCGATGTGGCCGGTGAAGTACTCCCGCCAGGCCCGGGCCGAGCGCTGCCGCCACTGCCGGGACATCCCCTCACAGCTGCGGCGCCGCAGGTCGGCGAAGGCGCACAGCATGGGATCGGTCGCGGCTCCGCCCGCGAGCACGTCCAGCAGCGAGCGGACGGTGCACCGGACCCCCTGGGGGTCGTGGCCGGGCGGCCCGTCGAAGGTGTCGTCGAACAGGAAGAACCAGCTCTGCTGGTCCACCCCCAGGTCCAACTCCGTTCCGGTGGCCGGGGGATGGAACCTCGCGGCCAGGCCGGCGTAGTCGCCCCGGGCGTGCCGCTCGGCGGCGCTGTCGGTCGGCAGCAGTCCGTACGAACGGGGCCAGGCCAGGTGGGTGTCCCTGGCACGCTCGTGGTCGAGGCTGATCCGGCTGGGGAACGGGATCGGCAGGTCGACGTCCTGGGGCACGGCCGTCACATCCCCTCGGCCGGCACGGACCCCGGGGTCCGCTCGGCCCGCTCGATCGGCTCGATCGGTTCGGCCCGCTCGATCGGCTCGGTCCGTTCGGTCAGCAGTACGCGCAGCCCCCTCGGCCGGAGCGAGACGGCGGCCACCGGTCTGGCGTCCGAACCGGGGAGCTCCTCCCACTGCCAGCGGGAGACGAGGGTGGCCAGGATGACGACGGCCTCGGCCAGGCCGAACCGCTCGCCGATGCACCTGCGCGCCCCCGCCCCGAACGGGATGAAGGCGGAGCGCTGCGGCCGGCCGGGGGCATCGGGCGCCCAGCGGTCGGGGTCGAAGCGTTCGGGATCGGGGTAGAGGTCGGCCCGGTGGTGGATCAGGTACGGGCTGTAGAGGACCGTGGTGCCCGCCGGGACGGCGTACTCGCCCAGCATCGCGGGCCGGGTGGTCAGCCGGCTGAAGATCCATCCCGGCGGACGGATGCGGAGCGCTTCGGTGACGGTGTTCGTGGTCAGCGGCAGGGCCGCCACGTCGCCACTGTCCATGGGCCGCCCGTCCAGCCGCAGGCCGTCGACCTCCGCCTGCAGGCGCTGCTGGAGCTGCCGGTCGGCGGCCAGGAAGTGCACCGCCCAGGCGAGTACGACCGCCGTGGTCTCGGAGCCCGCGATCAGGAAGGTCACCAGCTGGTCGCAGATCTCGGCGTCGGTGAACGGGACCTCCCCCGGGCCGCCGGGCGCGTCCGGCCCGGGCAGCAGAGCGGAGAGCAGGTCGGCCCGGTCGGTCCGGCCGTCGGCCCGGCGCTGCGCCACCACCTCGGCCAGGGTGCTCCTGAGCCGGGCCCGCGCCCTCCGGTGGCGCAGGTTGGCGGGCACCGGGAGCCGGGACAGCAGCGATGGCAGGACGGCCTGCGCGTACAGGCCCTTCAGGATGGTGCTGTAGTCCTCGACCGCCTGCCGGATCCGACTCTCCGTCAGCGCGTCCGAGAGCATCGTCCCGACCAGGGTGCGGGTGGTCAGAGCCAGGAGTTCGACCAGCGGGTCGAACGGTCCGGCCGCGCTCCAGGACCGGGCGGCGGCACCGGCCTGCGCACTCATGGTCCGGACGTGGCCTTCGGTCAGTTCCCGGCCGAACGCCGGCTGGAGCAGCCTGCGCTGGCGGCGGTGCTGCTGATGCGGGCAGCTGACCAGCCCGTCGCCGGTGATCTCGCGGATGCGGTCGTAGAGCGCCCCGCCCTTGTCGTACACTCGGTCGTCGAGCAGCACCGTCCGGGTCAGTTCCGGGTCCGTGACCACGAGCGCTTCGAAGGGGCCGAGCCGGACCGGGACCACCCCTCCTCCGGCAGGCAGGGCGCGGAGGAATCCGAGCGGGTCGTGGGAGAGCCGGAAAGCGGTCCTGAGGGTCTCCCGGGTCGTCCGGAAACGGTCGGTCGGCTTGGGGTTCGAGATACGCACGGTGGTTCCTTCCCGATGACCACGGCACACGAGAGGTGTGGAGGAACTCACCCGTCCGGGCCTGGGAACTTCTCCGCCGGAATACCTGTGGGGCCGATTTCGCACGCAATTCGGTGGGCGCCTCGAAAAGGACCCTAGGAACAACTCCCGCACCACCACAAGAAATTCAAGGCGAACGGAATAGTATTCCGCCGGGCGCCCGCCAGGACCGACCAGCTCCCAGCAGCCGGCGGTCCCTCCTGGCCTCGTTCGCCGCGCCCGTGCTTGACTGCCCGTCATGTCGTCGACTCTCGGAGCACCCAGACCCGATCAGGCCGCCTACATGCTGCGGGCCGCCGCCGGCGAGGCCGGCCGCGCCTACAAGCAGCGCCTGCTCGACCTGCTGGAGATCCGGCCGGGCCAGACCGTGCTCGACGCGGGTTGCGGGCCGGGCACGGATCTTCCGCACCTGGCCGCCCTCGCCGGTGCGGACGGCACGGTGATCGGGGTGGACCACGATCCGGCCATGCTCGACCAGGCCCGTCGCCGGGTGGACTCGCTGCCGGGCGTGGAGCTCCGCGCCGGAGATCTGCACGCGCTGCCGGTGGCACCGGGGTCCGTGGACCGGGCCAAGATCGACCGGGTCCTGATGCACGTCGCCGATCCCGCCGCCGTCCTCGGGCAGCTCCACCTGGCCACCCGCCCCGGCTCCCGGATCGCGCTCGCCGAACCCGACTGGGACACCCTGGCCGTCGACGCGGACGACCTCGACACGAGCCGCGACTTCACCCGCTACACCACCTCGGACGTGGTCCGGAACGCCACCGTCGGACGCAGCCTCGCCAGGCTGGCCGAGCACGCGGGCTTCACCGTCGAGACCGTACTCACCGCCGCACCGGTGTTCCGCGACTTCCAGGACGCCGACCACACCCTGGCATTGGGCCGCAACCTGCACCGGGCCATCGACGCCGGCCGGATCGAAGAGGCCCGCGGCCGCCGCTGGTTCGCCGCACTCGCCGAGGGCCCGTTCTTCGCCACCTTCACCCTCGTCACCGTCATCGCCACCCGCTGACCGGGGCTCCGCACCCCGGCCGACCTACACGGCGAGCGGTGGCGTCGGCCGGGATCCCAGTCATGCACGAAGCTTTTGGTTGCGGGCGCCTTCGTTGCCGGTACCCTCGCCCGATGCGAATCCTGTTCACGTTCATCGGTGGCAGCGGTCACTTCCGCCCTCTCATCCCTGTGGCCCGAGCAGCTCAGGCCGCAGGACACACGGTCGCCGTTGCCGGCTCGGGCGGGAGGGGTCCCGAGATCGCGGCCGCCGGATTCACTGCGTTCGCCACGAGCGAGCCGCGCAGACCGGCGGAAGCCGCGGAGCGGGCGACGGTGGAGACACCCGATCCGGCAGCGGACATTCGGGAACTCGCCGAGGGGTTCGCCCGGCGCGGGGCACGTCGGCAGGCCGCAGCAGTCCTTGAACTTGCCCGTGCGTGGAAGCCCGATGTCCTGGTGCGTGACGAGGTCGACTTCGGCACCGCGATCGCAGCCGAATCGCTCGGACTCCCCTGCGCGACTGTCCTCGTGCTCGCAGCCGGGGGCTTTCTGCGCAAGGAAGTCGTCGCCGAGCCCCTGCACGAGTTGCGATCCGCGCACGGCCTGCCATCGGACCCCGAACTCGCCGTGCTGGAACGGGGCCTGGTCCTGTCGCCGTTCCCGCCGAGCTTCCGAAACCCGTGCTTCCCCTTGCCGGCCCGCACCTTCTCGTTCCGACCGACAGCCACCGTTCCGGCCGACACCACGCCGCGCACACCCACCGTGTACTTCACCCTCGGCACCGTGAACAACACCACTGACCTCTTCTCCCGGGTCCTGGCCGGACTCCAGGAGCTTCCCGTGAACGTGGTCGTGACCGTGGGCGAGCGCGTCGACCCCGCAGATCTCGGGCCGCTGCCCGACCACGTCCGGGTCGAGAAGTTCGTTCCGCAGGAACTGCTGCTGCCGCAGTGCGATCTGGTCGTCTCGCACGGAGGCTCCGGCACCCTCATGGGAGCCCTCGCCCACGGCCTGCCGTCGGTCCTGTTCCCCCTCGGCGCGGACCAGCCGTACAACGCGCAGCGGTGCATGGAACTCGGTACCGCCCGAGTTCTGGACCCGATCACGGTCACCTCGGAGGAAGTGCGCATGACGGTATCTGCTGTGCTCGCCGACGCTGACTACCGCCGAGCCTCCGAACGGATCCGGGAGGAGATCAACGCGCTACCGGGACCCGAGCAGACCATTCCCCTGCTCGAAGGACTCCACCGGTCATGACGGCCTGCGCGGATGGGAGGAGGGAGTCCAAGGTCGCTGCTTGAGGACCGACTTGGACTCCCTCCGCACTGGCCGGAGGGGCTCAGTACGGGTACTGCGCCAGCCACACGCGCTACTGCTGCGCGTTGCCGCTGCACCTGTACGGCCTACCGGTCGCGTTCGCGCCGACCGGAGCAGAGGCCGATGAGCGTGAGCGGCTGCTTGACCTGCTCGCCATCGAGCCCCGGCTCACCGCCAGAGCAGATCATCCAGTACTCCGGTGTGACTTCGCGATCATGTCGGTCTCGCGGCCTACTGTTGCTGGTCATGGGCTACGACGTGTACATCACCCGCCGTGAGAACTGGTGGGATGAAGAGGGCCAGGACATCAGCGCGGCGGAGTGGGAAGCGGTGGTCGCAGCTGCTCCCGGCCTCATGGCGGTTCCGCTGTGGTGGAACGCCGGGCGGATCGTGTCCAAGAACCCGAGCGATCCGGTGATCGCGACGATGAGCGAGCTGGCGAAGGCCCTGGGCGCGCGGGTTCAGGGCGATGACGGTGAGTACTACGACGCCTGATACGTACGGATCGTGCGGTGGCCGCGGGCCATAACGAAGCCCCTGATCGAAGACGGCCTTGTTCCCGACTCAGCCCAATCAACTGCCGTTCTTCGGCAGTGAGTTCCTGTATCAGCTCCGGCGTCAGGCAGGCCGGAGGCGGTCCCGCACCTCCGGCCGCAGCTCGAACCCGGCCGCCCGGTAGGTGGCGATGCCGCCGACGTTGGAACTCGGCGTGCACACGCGCACGCTCGACGCGCCCAGTTCCCGCAGCGCGGCCGCCCCGGCCAGGGTGATCGCCCGGCCGTAGCCGCGGCCGCGGAAGTCCCCGTGGACGCCCATCGGCTCGACCAGCCCCGGCCTGCCCGGGCCGGCCGACCACACCGTCACCACCGCCGCCACGCTGCCCTGGTCGTCGTAGGCGCCCAGGCAGCGGGCGTCGGCGTAGAACGGTCCCGCCGACATCGCCTGCCAGTACGCGCGCGTGGGCCGCGAGGTGGCGAACGCCGACCGCAGGACGTCCGCGAAGTCCTGCGCCCGCTCCGGGCCGATCGGCTCGATCCGCACGCCCGGGTCCTCCACCGGCTCGGTGAGGTCGCGGAAAAGCGGCGTCCACGGCTCGTCGACGCCCCAGCCCTCCTGGCCCAGCAGGTCGTGCAGCCGCAGGCCCAGCGGCGCCTCGACGGACACGGCCCCCTCCGGCAGCACGCCGCGCTCGGGCAGCGACAGGTCCTCGACCAGCCGTCGCGCCAAGTCCCCGTCCTGGAAGGCATCCGGAGCGACCGTCAGCCGTACCAGCGTCGGCGAGTCGATCATCCCGACCGCGAGGATCCGCCCGTCCCGGCTCCAGGTCCGGAGCACCGCGGCCGTCTCGGCCGTGCCGAACCGGTAGTTCCAGCCGATGTCCCCGGAGTGCAACTGCATCGGCGCTTCGTCGTCCTGCCACTCCCGCACCGAGGCCATGGCCCCGCGCACCCCGTCGGCAGTCGGCGTACCCAGCACAATCGTCATGGTCCGGATCAGACCGCGAATCACCAAGCCCCGCAACCGATTTACCCTCCGGCGGCCGCTCCGGTCGGCCGTGTCGGTGGCTGCTCGTAGCCTGGCGGCCGTCGGGCAGCGGGTGCCCGGTTCGGGCGCGGGGCGAGGAGCCGGTGTGAGCGTGGACTTCTTCTGGCGGCGGGTCTCCGGCGAGGTGCCGGCTGCGCGGTCACCCAGGGAACTGGCGGCGTTGGTGCCCTACTGGTCCGACCCGGAGTTCGACCCGCTCCGGGCGGCCGGCCTGGTGCTGGGCGTCGAGCGCAACGGCTACCTGATGCACTGCGCCCTCACCGCTTTCGGCAGTGCGACCGGCCCCGCTCAACTGCCGGTTTTCGGCGGCGAGTTCCTGACCGAGGGCGAGGAGCACCCCGAGTACGGATTCGTCGGCACCGAGCTGTGGGTGCTCGATCCGCCCGGCGTCCGGGAGGCCGCCCGCTTCCTGCGGGACCTGGACATCGAGACCTGCGTATGGACCCAGGACAGCGCCCTGGCCCTGGAGGTGAACACGCCCGGCTTCGCCCGCCGCTGGGACGCGGACCGGGCGGAGTCGCTGGTCGAAGACCTCGCCGCCCTCCGCACGTTCTTCCTCGCTGCCGCAGAAGCGGGCGACGCGGTGGTCAAGTTCGAGTCGGCCTGAACGAACGCCTCCGCTCGACGCCGCGTGGCGGCGGACGCTGTCAAAGACCGAGCCCGACCCCGCCGTCGCCCTTGTAGTCCGACCCACCGCCGCCCGGGCCGTCCTCGTCCTCGAAGAACGGCGCGCCCGCGCAGAACACCGCCGCCAGGTACAACGGCAAGGCGATGAAGTAGGACCAGACATAGCGATGATGAGCGACCTGGATCATCAACAACGTGGCGATCCCCGCCAACACCAGCCCCAGCACAATACCGAGGATGCGTCTGACCACGTCCGCCCCCACCCTTCGCCAACCGGGCCCACCAACCGTTCCCCTACCGATACCCGCCCAGCACCCTCAGCACCCCCGCCGGCACGGCGGACACCCCGGTGGTGACCACCTGGCCCCCGCCGCTCCGCACCGACGGGGTTGGCTCGGGAGGGTCCGGCGGTTCTCGGCGAGCGGGGGTACGTCGCCGGTTCAGCCGACCTCGGTGAGCACGTGGCCCGGTGTCTCGGTGCCCGCGTCGGCGGTCCGTCCGCCGTCCGGGCCCCAGGCACCGGCGGCGCCGCCGCCCACGCCGTCCTCGTTGGTGCCGAGGACGTTGCCGAGCACCACGTGGAGGCCGAACTCCCGGGCCCGCACCGGATAGACCTGCTCGAACGAGTCGTTGTCGGCGGAGAGCACCGAGCTCGCCAGATAGACCGTGCAGCCGTCGGCGGCGGCCCGCTCGGCGAGTTCGGGGAAGCGGTTGTCGTAGCACGTGGCCAGCGCGAACCGGGTGCCGTCCAGCTCGAAGCGGCCGTCCCGGGCGCCCGCTGCGAAGACCTCCTGCTCGATGCCGTACAGGTGCTGCTTGTCGTAGCGGGCGAGGAGTCCGCCGTCCGGACCGATGACGAGCGAGGTGACCGCGGGCCGACCCTCCGCCGTGTGCACGGGAGCATTGACGACCGCCGCCGCCGAGACGGCGCGGCACGCCTCCCGCACGGGTTCCAGGCGGGCGTCGTCCTCGGTGAGGACCAGGTCGGGGAGGTCCCGGATCAGCGTCGGCTCGTAGCCGGTCACGGCGAGCTCGGCGAAGACGACCATGCGGGCGCCGTCGGCCCCGGCGGCCCGGATCAGCCCGGCGATGGTACGGACGTTGGCATCGATGTCCCCGGCGACCGGGGCGAACTGGGTGGCTGCAACGATCATGGCCTACATCATCGCCGCCAACCGGGCCACAGGAAACCCCGGGTCCCCTCACCAGCAGTACGGGCACCCGACCCGGTCGATGCCTGCCCGTGAAGTGGCGATCTCCGAAGCCGACTTGGCGCCGCTCGTGCACCTGCCGGCCACCCACCGGCCGCTACCCGGCCAGGGGCCACCCGATCACCTGGTCGAGCCGGAGGCCCCGGAGCACGGCGTGCTCCAGTCTGACGCCGGTGGCGTCGGTGCGGCCGTACGGCGGGGTGCCGGTGAGGACCAGGCCGAGCCGGGCATCCGTCAGGTCCGCCGCCCGGAGGTCGGCGCCGGTCAGGTCGCAGCCGGCCAGCCCGGCTCCCCGCAGGGAGGCGCCGCCCAGATCGGCGTCGCGGAAGTCGCACAGCTTGAAGTGGCAGCCGTCGAGCGTGGCTTGGCGGAGATCGGCCCCGCGGAAGGTGCAGCGCGTGAACCACAGCGGCTGCACGCGCACCGCAGCGAGGTCCGCACCCTCGAAGGACTGCCGCTCGACGGTGGCGTGCCGACGGCGCGAGACGAGGAAGTCCCTCGGCGCCACCGGTCGTCCCGGGCCGGACACCGCTAGCCGGCCACCGGTTCGGCCACCGGTTCGGCCGCCGCCTCGAACTGCTTCCGCAGCGGCGCCGCGACCGGCGTGCTGACGAACCATCCGATCAGGAACGACAGCGGGGTGCCGACCAGAGCCGCCGCGGCCCAGACGCCGCTGCCCGAGGCCACGGCCAGCGACAGGGTCACCAGCAGCATCACGCCGCTCGCCGCACCGCCCGCCACCGCGCTCGCGTGGGCCGGACGGTTCCAGACCGTCTGCGGCGAGAACGCCAGCGCCACCCCGACCGCCGTACCGGGCAGGAACCCCACCGACGCACCCGACGCGACCAGCGCGAGCGCCGTCCCGAGCCGGCTCAGCAGCCCGCCGTCTCCGCTCGCCAACCCGAAGCAGGCAAGCACCAGCGCGGGCACCGCCCCCGGCAGTACACCGAACAGCACGCCGCGCAGCACGACCTTGAACCGGACTCCCATGTTCCCCCCTCGTGAGACGGCACGACCATACTCACGACCCGGGCCAGGGGTCCCACCACCCTGCCACCTGCCGGACCGGGGCGGTACCTTGAACCGGTGGACGACCTGGTGATCCCCGCAGCAGGCATGACGCTCAGTCTCCGGACCCGGCAGGACGTGGTGATCGTCGACCCGGAGCGCTTCCTGGCCGCGGCCCGGGCCGCGTTTCGCGAGCTCTATCCCGAGGCCACCGAGGAGGAGCTGGCCGAGAACGTCCGCGATGTCCGGGACGCCGCCTTCGTCCTGGTGGAGCGGCACGGCGGGTTGACCGCCGACGAGCCGGGCCCGCCCGGCCTGCTCCCCGGACGCCGGTTCCAGGACCGTCCGGACGGGCTCTCCCCGGCGGGCCGGATGCAGCACCTCACCCTCGGCGAGGCCGAACTGCTGCAGGACTACGGCTGCTTCCTGCCCGAAGATCCGTTCGCGCTCACCGTCAAGCGGGTCTGAGCGCCGAACCCGCTGACGATCAGCCGCACCGCGAGCGTCACCTCCCAGGCGAACACCGGCAGCGCCGCGAGCGACCCCGGCACCGAGACCTGCTCGTACACCCCGAACAGCACGGCGGTCGCGGAGGCGCAGATCAGCGCACCCCCGACCAGCCCCAGCACGGCGATGGAGCGGGGCACCAGCTTCGAGCGGTGCATCAGCCAGGCCAGCACCAGGGTGTTGGCGCCGAGGAAGAAGTTCGGCCCGAGCAGGAACGTCCAGTCGTGCACCGCCACCAGGGCCTGAGCGACCGTCACCAGCGCGCCGGCGTCGGCCGCTCCCTCCCGCCGCAGGGTCACCACCGCGAGCACGCTCACGATCCCGACCGCGATGACGGCCGCTTCGAGCAGGCGGCCGCAGACGTAGCCGAGCGCGGCCGCCCCGTTCTGCCGTTTGACCACCGGGTACAGCGCGACGCCGGTGCCGACCACGGCCAGGGCGAGCACGATCTCGGACAGCGCGCCCAGGAACACCCGGCCGTCGGCGCCGGGGCCGAGCACGTAGTCCCCGCCCTTCAGCACCGGACCGTACAGGCTCAGGCCGGCGACCGCGGCGACCTCGGTGATCAGGAACAGAACTCCCGTGACCACGGCGGTTCTTCTGGTGGAGCCCAGCGGAGCCATCGGCTTCCTCCCCTTCGAGACGTACGAGGTGTACGGCGTACACCTGCTGCGCCCAAGGTAGGCGTACGCCGTACACTCGTCAAGGGCCGACCGGCCCGCCCACCACCAGGGAGACAGAGATGGCCCAGCAGACCGGGACCACCGGCCGGACCCCGCTGAACCGGGACCGGGTGCTCGGCGCCGCCGTCGCGCTCGCCGACGGGATCGGCATCGAGGCGCTCAGCATGCGCAGGCTCGCCCAGGAGCTGGGCGTGGTGCCGATGGCGCTCTACAAGCACGTCGCCAACAAGGACCAACTCCTGGACGGCATGCTGGACCTGATCGTCGGTGCGATCGTCCCGCCGGCCCCGGGCACCGACTGGCGCAGCGCCGTGCGCCAGCGCGTCCTCGCCGCCCGCAGCGCGCTGCTGGGCCACCCCTGGGCCGCTCAGGTGCTCCAGTCCCGGGCCCGCCCGACGCCCGCCGTGCTCGCGCACACGGACGCGGTGATCGGCATCTTCCGCTCCGGCGGCTTCTCGGTCGACCTCACCCACCACGTGATGCACGCCCTGGGCAGCCGCCTGCTCGGCTTCACCCAGGAGCTGTTCGACGACTCCGCCGGTCCGGCCACCCCGCCGGCCCTCCCCCCGGCCGCGCTCCGCGAACTGGCCGCGCGCTACCCGTACGTGGCCGAGCTGGCCGCGGGCGCGACGCACGACCAGGGGTCCGTCGTGGGCCGGGGCTGTGACGACCAGTTCGAGTTCGAGTTCGCCCTCGACCTGCTGCTGGACGGCTTCGACCGCCTGCACCGGCAGGGTTGGACCTCAGGCGGCTGAACCCTCAGACCTGCGGCGGGTCGACCAGGCGGGTGCCCTCCATCAGCATCCCGGCCCGCTTCACCGCGCGCAGCTGCGGCACCACCTCGACATGCCGTACGCCGGGCATGGCGCCGATCCGTTCGGTCAGGAAGTGGTACAGCGCGTCGTTGTCCCGGCAGATGACGATCGCCACCAGGTTGGCCGCGCCGGTGATCGCGGCGGCGAACGGGATCTCGGTGCAGGCCGCCAACGCGGCGCCGACGTCCGCGAGCCGGCCCGGCTTCACCGTCAGCATCAGGGTGGCCTGGGCGTCGAACCCGAGCAGCCGGGGCTCGATCTCCACGTCGAAGAAGCAGGCGCCGCTCTGCCGCAGCTGGTCCAGGCGCCGGCGCACCGTGGACTCCGACAGGCCGGTGGCCCGGGCGAGTTCGGGGTAGCCGGCCCGGCCCTCCCGGGCCAGTACGGCGAGCATCGCCTGGTCGGCGTCCTCCAGCCGCAGGCGTTCGCCGGGTGCGATGTCGAACGTACCCTCCAGTGCCGCCACCTGATCGGCCGACAGCCGGTCGATGCCGCGCCAGTGCCCCGGCCCGCCGGTGAACATCCGCAGGATGCTGTGCGCGGCGACGGCGGTGACCCGGCGGGTGTGCGGCAGCCGGCGCAGCAGCAGCTCGTCGTGCGCCTCCTTGGTCCGGGCCTTGGTGATGCACTGGATCTCGGTGCCGCCGGAGTTGAGCGTCACCCAGGCGATGTCCGGACGGCGGGCGAGTGCGCCGGCCACCGCGACGGCGGCGTCCGGCGCGCACTGCAGCCGCAGCCAGGACTCCACCAGGCCGACCCGGTGACCCAGCGGCAGGCCCACCACCCGCAGGATGCCCGCCGTGCGCATCCGCCGGTAGCGCCGGATCACCGTCTGGTCGGAGACCCCCAGCACCTCCGCGAGCCGGCTGAAGGGGGCCCGGCCGTCCACCATCAGGGCCTGGATCAGGCTGTGGTCCAGTTCGTCGAGCTCGGCTTCCGTCACGGTATCCATCATGACAGGGGTCCGTGGTGTCGGAATCCGCCGGAAACCCGGTACTGAATAGGTGCAACGGGCCTGCCGATGGGAACTTCGGGGCATCCGAGGGCCGTCCGAACACGGACCGGCGCCGGACCGAGACAGGGAGAGACCGATGCGCAAGTGGCTGCCGCTCACCGCGGTGAGCCTGGGGGCGTTCATGCTGCTGGTGGACGTCACGATCGTGACCGTGGCGCTGCCCGACATGGCCACCGGGCTGCACACCACCTTCACCGACCTGCAGTGGGTGCTGGACATCTACGCGCTGGCGCTGGCCGCGCTGCTGCTGGGCGCCGGGTCGCTGGCCGACCGGTTCGGACGGCGCCGGGTCTACCTGGGCGGGCTGCTGCTCTTCGCCGCCGCCTCGCTCGCCTGCGGACTGGCCGACGGCGCCGGGCAGTTGATCCTGTTCCGGGGCCTCCAGGGGGTCGGCGGCGCGGCCATGTTCGCCACCACCATGGCACTGCTCAGCACCACCTACCAGGGCCGCGACCGGGGCGTCGCGTTCGGCGTCTGGGGCGCCGTCAACGGGGCGGCGGCCGCGGCAGGTCCGATCGTCGGCGGGCTGCTGACCGAGCACTTCGGCTGGCGCTGGATCTTCTTCATCAACCTGCCGATCAGCGTGCTCGCGGTGGCGGTCACCCTGCGCTCGGTCCGCGAGTCGCGCAATCCGCAGGCCCGCGGCCTGGACCTGCCCGGCCTGGTCACCTTCACGGTGGCGGCCGGGGCGCTGACCTTCGCGCTGATCCGGGGCACCGAGAACGGCTGGACCTCGGCCACCACGCTCGGCCTGTTCGGCCTCAGCGCGGTCTCCCTGCTGGCCTTCCTGCTGGTCGAACTGCGCAGCAGCCGGCCGATGCTGGACCTGAAGCTGCTGCGCAACCGCACCTTCACCGGGGTGCTGATCGGCGGCCTGCTGCTCTCCGGCGCGGCGTTCTCCTACCTCGTCTACACCTCGCTCTGGCTCCAGTCGGTGCGCGGTCTCGGCCCGGTGGCGGCCGGACTGGCGATGCTGCCGATGAGCGCGACCGCCTTCCTCACCTCCGCGCTGGCCGGGCGCCGGCTGCACGGGGCCTCGCCGCGCTGGACCATCGGGGGCGGCCTGCTGCTGATCGGCGGCGGTGCGCTGCTGCTGGCGCTGATCGGCCCCGGGTCGAGCTGGCCGGTCCTGCTGCCCGGGCTCGCGGTGACCGGCGTCGGGGTCGGCCTGGCCACCCCCGCCATGGCCGCCGCGGCGATGTCCGCCGTGCCGCAGGCGCTGGGCGGGATGGCCGGCGGCGCGATGAACACCGCCCGCCAGCTGGGGAACGCGCTCGGCATCGCCGTGCTCGGCGCGGTCTTCCAGGCCGGGCTGCTGCGGGAGCTGCGCGCCGGCCTCGGGGCAGCGGGCGACGCCCGGCAGGTGACCGACGCGCTGACTGGTGGTCAGGCGGGCGCGGTGATCGCGCAGACCGGGGACGGCCGGCGGGCGGTGGTGGAGCAGCTGGTGCACGCCGCCTTCGCGACCGGGCTGCGCGACACCTTCCTGGTGTCGGCGGGGCTCGGCCTGGCCGGCGGACTGGCGGTGCTCCTGCTGGTCCGCCGCGCGGCGCAGCCGGAGCGGGTGGCCGGGCCGGGCAGCCCGGCGCCGGCACTGGCCGACGCCTGATCTTCACCGCTTCTTGCATTGATCTGGCGTGTTTTTTCTCAGATTGCTTCGTCTATTGCAGCCTGGTGTCGGGCTGATTACGATCCCCGACTGAGCCGATGGACCGATGGACCGATCAGAGGAGACGTCAGATGGGTGTCACACGCCGGGTGTTCCTCCAGGCCGCCGTCGCGGTGGGAGCGGCGGGCTCCGTCGCACTCGCCGAGGCGGGCCCGCTCGCCGGGCCCGCCTCGGCGAGCGGGCCGGGCGACGTGGTCGGCAAGGTGACCGTCGGCTACCAGGGCTGGTTCGCCTGCCCCGGCGACGGCGCCCCGATCAACGGCTGGTGGCACTGGGCGCAGAACTGGGGCCAGACTCCCTCGCCCACCAACAACAGCATCGTCGCCTGGCCCGACGTCCGGGACTACGCTGCCACCTACCGCACCGCCTTCGGCAGCCTCGGCAACGGACAGCCCGCCACGCTGTTCTCCTCCTACGCCCAGCAGACCGTCGACGTGCACTTCGGCTGGATGAAGCAGTACGGCATCGACACGGCCGCCCTCCAGCGCTTCAACCCCACCGGCGGCGAGGGCCCCACCCGGGACGCGATGGCCGCCAAGGTGCGCAGCGCGGCGGAGGCCAAGGGCGTCAAGTTCTACGTCATGTACGACGTCTCGGACTGGACCGACATGCAGGCCGGGATCAAGGCCGACTGGACCGACAAGATGCGGGCCCACACCGCCTCCGCCGCGTACGCCCGGCAGAACGGCCGCCCGGTGGTGTGCATCTGGGGCTTCGGCTTCAACGACAACCAGCGGCCGTTCACCCCGGCGGCCTGCCTGGACGTGGTCAACTGGTTCAAGGCGCAGGGCTGTTACGTCATCGGCGGGGTGCCGACCTGGTGGCGCACCGGCGACCGCGACTCCCGGCCCGGCTTCGCGGACGTCTACCACGCCTTCGACATGCTCTCGCCCTGGCTGGTCGGCCGGATCGGCAACGTCGGCGACGCCGACAACTTCTACAACGTCGCCACCGTGCCGGACCTCGCCGAGTGCACCGCCCGGGGCATCGACTACCAGCCATGCGTCCTGCCCGGCGGCGTCTCCGCCCGGCAGCGGGCGCACGGCGACTTCATGTGGCGGCAGTTCTACAACATGGGCCGGGCCGGGGTGCAGAGCACCTACATCTCGATGTTCGACGAGTACAACGAGGGCAACCAGATCGCCAAGACCGCCGAGTCGCAGGCCTGGGTGCCGACCGGCTCGGGTTTCCTCGCCCTGGACGAGGACGGCACCGCCTGCTCCTCCGACTACTACCTGCGGCTCACCGGCGACGGCGGCCGGATGCTCAAGGGCCAGACCCCGTTGACCGCCACCCGCCCGACCCCGCCCGTGGTCGGCGGCGGCGGGGACACCGTGCCCCCGACCGCGCCCGGCGCCCTGCACGCCACCGCGGTCACCGACACCACCGCCGCGCTGGCCTGGACGGCCTCGGCCGACAACGTCGCCGTCACCGGCTACCGCGTCCGCCGCCTGGTCGGGGGCAGCCCGACCGTGGTCGGCACGGCGCCCGGCAACGCCGTCTCGTACACCGTCACCGGCCTGGCCGCCTCGACCGCCTACACCTTCGACGTCCAGGCCCTCGACGCGGCCGGCTCCGTCTCCGCCGCCTCGAACCAGCTCACCGTCACCACGACGACCGGGACTTCGCCGACCACCGACCTGGCCCTGAACCGGCCGACCAGCGAGAGCAGCCACACCCAGGTCTACGGCTCGGGCAACGCCACCGACGGCAACCCCGACAGCTACTGGGAGAGCGCCAACAACGCCTTCCCGCAGTGGATCCAGGTCGACCTCGGCACGGCGGCCGGGGTCCGGCGGATCGCCGTCGCCCTGCCGCCCTCGCCCGCCTGGGGAGCCCGCACCCAGACGGTCTCGGTGCAGGCCGGTGCCGACGCCGGGGCGCCGACCCAGGTGCTGGCCGCGACGGCCTGCACCTTCGACCCGGGCACCGGCAACACCGCGACGCTGACGCTGCCCTCGACCGTCACGGCCCGCTTCGTCCGGCTCACCTTCACCGGCAACACCGGCTGGCCCGCCGGGCAGGTGGCCGCCCTCCGGGTGTACGGCAGCTGACCGGTCCGCACTGACGCGGGGTCAGCCCGCCGTCTGCACGCACCCCGGGTGGCCCCAGCCCGAACCGACCTTGGTGATCGTCTCGCCCTTGCCGTAGGACCGCCCGCACGGGCACGTCCCCGGGAACCGGGCGGCCAGCGTCCGGGCGGGCCGGCTGCTGCCGGCGCTGCCGGCGGCGGACGGGGCGGCGGCGGCCCGGCGCGGGCTCCAGGTGGCCGACGCCCTGGCCGGTGCGGGCTCCGGCAGGTCGTCGGCGGTGCCGCCCGCCGCCTCCTGGGTGCGCGCGGCCTCGCTGGCGGCCTGGTCGGCGATGGCGTTCAGCGGATCGCCGTCCACCTGGTGCGCGGGCACGTACACGAAGGTGACGTCCCGGTCCGTGAGCAGCGCGTCGATCCGCTGGATCAGCTCCTGGTTGGCCACCGGCTTCCCGGCGGCGGTCTTCCAGCCGTTGCGCTTCCAGGCGGCCAGCCACTTGGTCGCCGCATCCCGGGTGTACGTGCTGTCGAGCCGGACCTCCAGCGGCAGGGCCGGGTCGGTGGCCGTCAGCAGCTGCTCCAACGCGGTCAACTCCCCCACGTTGTTGGTGCTGTGGCCCAACGGACCGGCCTGCCAGCGCTGCGGCCTGCCCTCCCCGTCCGCCACCACGAAGGCCCAGGCCGCCGGGCCCGGGTTGCCCTTGGCCGCTCCGTCACATGCCGCAATCAGTCGTTCACCCATACCCCGATGATCCCAGGTCCGGGCCCACCCTCCCGACACCCCGGCCGTCGCCCCGGGCGTCGGCCGAGCGGATCGGCTCGGTCCGTGCGGGCGTGCCGCGCTCTCCTACCGGTGGGCCAGCAGCAGGTTGACGTCCCCGAACTCGTGCCACAGGTAACGGGATTGGAGCGCCTCGGCGTAGCAGCGGTCGAGCAGTTCGCGGCCTGCGACGGCTTCGAGCAGGTGCAGGTGGGAAGCCTGCGGTTCGTGCCAGCCGGTGAGCAGGCCGTCGATGCTGCGGACGCCCCGGGCCGGGGTGACCACCAGATCGGTCCAGCCCTCGGCGGGGCGGAGCCGGCCGTCGGGGGCGGCGGCGGACTCCAGGGCGCGGACCGCGGTGGTGCCGACCGCGATCACCCTCCCGCCGTGCTGCCTAACGTGGTTGACCAGGGCCGCCGTCGGGGCCGGGACCCGGTACCACTCGGGGTAGGGCGGCTCGTGCAGCTCGGGCGAGGCGACGCCGGTGTGCAGCGTGACCGGGGCGATCAGCACGCCCCGGCCCGCCAGCCGGGCCACCACCTCGGCGCTGAACGGCCGGGCTGCGCTGGGCATTTCGCTGCTGCCCGGCTCGCTCGCGAAGACCGTCTGGTAGGCGGAGATCGGCCACTCCTGGTCCACGTACCCGTACCGGATCGGCTTGCCGTACCCGGCCAGGTACGCGGCGGTCGGCGTCGGCAGGGACAGCCGCGCGTACCAGAGCCGGGGCGTGTGGGCGACCGTCAGTTCGGCCCGGCCGCCGGCCGGGAGGGCCAGCACGAGCCCGGCCCGGGCGGGTGAGAGCTCGGGCGGGAAGTACTCGGCTGCGCCGCCGGTCGGGCGGCGCAGCTCGACCAGGTGGTGGCCGCGCCGGTCCGGCCGGGCGGAGGAGAGGTGGACGGTGACCGGGGTGCCGTCGGGGAGGCGGCCCGGGAGGGCGGCGGGCAGGGTGGCGGAGTTGTTCACCACCAGCAGGTCACCCGGTTCGAGCACCTCCGGCAGGTCGGTGAAGCGGCGGTGCTCGGTGGCAAGGGGGTCCCGGTGGCCGACCAGCATCCGGATGCCGTCCCGGGACAGCCCGCGCGCCTCCGCCGGGGCCCGGGCGGACAGTTCGGCAGGGACGGTGAACTCCGGGGAGCCGGGACCGGTCTCCAGTGTCGCGGCCATCTCAGTGACCCTCCGTCAGCGCGGCGGCCAGGTAGCGCCCGGAGGCGGGCCGCCGGGCGAGCAGGGCGAGGATGCCGGGGACGGCGGTGTCCGTCGGCAGCGGGCGGTCGGAGATGTCCTCGCCCGGGAAGGCGTCCTGGTGCATCACGGTCCGCATGTCGCCCGGATCGACCGCCCAGACCCGCAGCTCCGGCTCCTCCACCGCCAGGACGGCCGAGGCGTGGTCGAGCGCGGCCTTGCTGGCGCCGTAGCCGCCCCAGCCGGGGTACGCCTCCCGGGCCGCGTCCGAGCTGATTGCGACGACCGAGCCGCCGCGGCGCCGGAGTTGGGGCAGCAGCAGCTGGGTCAGGGCGATCGGGGCGAGCACGTTCACCTCGAAGGTCTCCAGCAGCCCGGGCAGAGGGAAGTCCGCCAGGGCCGGCAGCGGCGCCCCGTCTAGGGGGTAGCCGGTCAGCGTGCTGGCGTTGTGCACCAGCAGGGCGGCGCCGCCGAGCCCCTCGGCGGCTGCGGCCAGCCGCTCCCGGTGGTCGTCGTCCACGACCGAACCGGCCAGCGTGACGACCTCGGTCACGGCCTTCAGCCCGTCCCCGGCAGCGGCCAGCTCGGCCGCGCCCCGGGCGGTCAGCACGAGCCGCCAGCCGTCCTCGGCGAGGGCCCGGGCCAGTTCCAGCCCGAGCCCCCGCGAGGCTCCGGTGATCACGGCGACGGGTCCGGGCGGCGCGGTTCCGACGGCGGTCTGAGCAGTAGTGGTGTCCATGCCCCCACTCTGGTCCTGCCCCGCCCCGCCCCGGATCGGCCCACCGCCGGTCCCCCGCCCGTCCCTTCGACCTAGGGCTGCCGACCGCGTCGTGCCGGACGTTCGCCGGCACCGCGCGGTCGTTTAATCGGGCGAACATTCGGGCGATCGCTGGTAGCTTCCAGCACGTGCCCAAGTTGAACCAGATCATCGCCGTCGAAAAAGGCGTCAAGTCCAAGTCGTTCCAGGAGCTGACCCAGGCTCACCACGACCTGCAGAAGCCCGCGTTGCTGGCCGGCATCGCCCGGACGTACCAGCCGAAGGACGAGGAGGGCGAGCAGCTGCCGCCCGAGTCCACCCGGGTGCAGGTCAAGGCCGAGGACATCCTGCGCAGCACCGCTGCGACGCTGACCCGCCTGTTCGACGTGACCGCCACCAAGGACTGGGCGAACCGGACGGCCGCCGCGGACGTGGTGGTGGACGGCACCGTCCTGCTGGCCCAGGTCCCGGTGCCGTACCTGCTCTTCCTGGAGAAGCAGCTCACCGACCTGTACACCTTCGTGCGGAAGCTGCCGGTGCTGGACGCCGCCGAGTCGTGGAACCTGGACCCGTCGACGGACTCCTGGAAGACCGACGCGGTGCGCACCATCCGGACCAAGAAGGTGCCGCGCAACCACGTGAAGGCCGAGGCGACCGAGAAGCACCCGGCCCAGGTCGAGGTGTACTACGAGGACATCCCGGTCGGCTACTGGACCACGGTGAAGTTCTCCGGTGCGCTGCCGGCCCGGCGGGTCAACGAGCTGACGGAGCGGCTGGAGAAGCTCCAGCAGGCCGTCAAGTTCGCCCGCGAGGAGGCCAACAACGCCGAGGTCACCGACCAGCGGTCCGGCGACGCGGTGTTCGGCTACCTGTTCCGGTAGCCCCACGATCGCCCCCGTTCGAGCGGGGGGTGCGCTGAAGAGCGCAAGCTGAAACTGATGTTGAAGCTGACCACGGGATGACAGTGGGGGTTCGACTCCCTCCCCCGGCACCACACGCGCCGGGGTGGCCCAAGCAGGCAGAGGCAGTCCCATGAATCTCAGATTCTCGCTCCAGTCTCAGTATTCGCCGCCGATCACCGGATCGACCGGGCGCGGACGATCATCGACGGATGCGGGTTCAAGTCCCGCCTGTGCCTCTCACGTGGCACGGTAGTTCAACGGGAGAACACGTCGGTCTCAATATGATCCGCACCCTTCAACGTGCCGGTGTGCGCAAATGGGTGGCATCTCAGGGGCCCGGGGGCTGGATACGCTCCCGGGTCCCGTCACGTTCACCGGCACCCTCGGCACCCGGCGACGGTTCAGGCCGCGGCCGGCTCCCGCCGGACGGCCGCCGACCGGCGGGCCAGCAGGCCGTCCAGCGCCAGTGCGCCCGGGCCGGTGGCGGCGAGCAGCAGGAAGGCCCAGCTGTACAGCGCCGACGCGACGCCGCCGTTCTGGATCGGGAACAGGGCGTTCTCCTGGTGCACGCTGAAGTACGCGTACGCCATCGAGCCGGAGCAGACCACCGCGGCCGTTCTGGTGCCCAGGCCGAGCAGCACCAGGGCGCCGCCGACGAGTTGGATCACGGCGGCGTACCAGCCGGGCCAGGACAGGGCCTCGACCGTACCGCCGCCCTTGCTGCCGCCCAGGACGCCGAACAGGGAGGCCGCGCCGTGGCAGGCGAAGAGCAGGCCGATCGCGATCCGGGTCACGCCCACCAGGTAGGGGCGGGCGGCATCGGCCGTGCTGCGGGGGAGAAGGGACATCGACTGACTCCAGTGGGGGTTGGAGACCGCTGCGACGGCAGCCGCAGCAGGCGGAAGCCAAGGCGTGCGGTGGGTGCAGCCGGGCCCGTCCCGCTACGGGCCGCGGCGGCGGACCGCCCGCGCCGGGCCGGCCCGGGGAGTGAGGATTGACGCGTCCCTGACGGCCTGTGGGACATGGTGGAACAGCGGGCCCTGGCGCGCAAGAGGGCCAACTTGCCGATGGGACAGCAAACTTGACTGCACATCCGGTGTGTCCGCCCACCCGCCGGAGCCGCCCGTCCTGAGATGTGGATCACATTTGCTGATCCGATGTCACACTCTCGGGTGCCGAATCGCTCTCATGACCGGCACGCACCCGCGACGGAAGGCAGCACCATGCACCATCCTCAGCCCGACACCCCGGAAGGCAGAGTGCCCGGGGCCGCGCCGGACTTGGCGCCCCGCACCGCCACCCAGGTCTTCCGCGACCACCGCGAGCTGCTGTTCTCCATCGTCTACAACATGCTCGGCACCGTCGCGGACACCGAGGACGTACTGCAGGAGACCTGGCTGTCCTGGGCGGCCAGGAACGAGGCGGCGGACGCGGAGCCGATCGGCCACCCGCGCGCCTACCTGGTCCGGATCGCGGTGAACGGGGCCCTGGCCCACCAGGCGACCATCAGCCGCCGCCGGGAGACGTACGTCGGTCCGTGGCTGCCCGAACCGCTGGTGCGCCCGCTCGCCGACGTCCCCGCCGCCGGCGACGCCGCCGAGGCGGCCGTGCACGCCGAGTCGGTGTCGATGGCGCTGCTGGTGGTGCTGGAGACCCTCACGCCGCTGGAGCGCGGGGTGTTCGTCCTGCACGAGGTGTTCGGCTACGCCCACACCGAGATCGCGGAGATCCTCGGCCGCACTCCGGCGGCGGTGCGCCAACTCGCCCACCGCGCCCGGGAGCACGTGCACGCCCGCCGCCCCCGGTTCGAGCCCGAGCCGCACGTCCGGCAGCAGGTGACCGAACGGTTCCTGGCCGCCGCGCTCGGCGGCGACCTGGACGCGCTGCTGGAGATCCTGGCGCCCGAGGTGACCCTCTGGGGCGACGGCGGCGGCAAGGCCCCCGGCGGCCCGCGGCCGCTCCACGGCCGGGACAAGGTCGCCAGTCTGTTCGCCGCCGTCGCACCCCGCTCCGGCGAAGGCCTCAGCGTCTCCTACCGCAGGGTCAACGGCGACCCGGCGGCCGTGCTGTTCGCCGGTGACACCCCGTTCGCGGTCATGGTCCTGGACCTCACGCCGGACGGCAGCCAGGTGTGCGGGATCTACACCGTCGCCAACCCGGACAAGCTCTCCCACGTCGGCTGACACGCCGTCCGAACACCGAGGAAGTCAACATGATGCGAACACTGGTGTCGTGGCCCAGCGGCCGGGTCTCCAAGTGGGTCGTGCTCGCCCTCTGGGCGGTCCTGCTGGTCCCGGCCGTGATGCTGGCCGGGCAGCTCGGCAGCGTCGAGGAGAACGACAACTCGGCCTGGCTGCCGGGCAACTCGGAGTCGACCCAGGTGGTCGCCCGGGCCGAGCAGTTCCTGCCGGGTGACACCGTGCCCGCGATCGTGGTCTACGACCGGCCCGAGGGCGTCACCCCGGCCGACCTGGCCAAGGCCCGGGCCGACGCGGCCGCCTTCACCGGCATGGCGAACGTGGCGGGCCCGGTCCAGGGCCCGGTCGCCTCGCAGGACGGCAAGGCCATCCAGACCGTCGTCCAGGTGCACAAGGACCGGACCGGCTGGGAGGGGATCGGCAAGGTCGTCACCGACCTGAACGAGGTCGGCACGGCGAACGCCGGGGGTCTCGGCTTCCACGTCACCGGCCCGGCCGGCTACGCCTCCGACTCGATCTCGGCGTTCAGCGGGGGCGGCAGCCTGACCACCATCACCGCGATCGTGGTGGTGCTGATCCTGCTGCTCACCTACCGCAGCCCGGTGCTGCCGCTGCTGCCGCTGCTGACCGTGGGCGGCGCCCTGGTCACCTCGGAGGCGGTGATCTACCTGCTGGCGAAGAACGCCGGACTGACCGTCAACAAGCAGACCGGGTTCATCCTGACCGTGCTCGTGTTCGGCGCCGCCACCGACTACGCGCTGCTGCTCATCTCGCGCTACCGCGAGGAGTTGGCCCGGCACGAGGACCGGCACCAGGCCATGGCCGAGGCGCTGCGCCGCTCCGGCCCCGCGATCTTCGCCAGCGCCGCCGCCGTCGCGGTCAGCCTGACCCTGCTCTCGCTGGCCACCCTCAACTCCACCAAGGGCCTCGGCCCGGCCTGCGCCGTCGGCATCCTGGTCGGGCTGCTCGCCATGACCACCCTGATGCCCGCTCTGCTGGTGGCCTGCGGCCGCTGGATCTTCTGGCCCGTCAAGCCCTCGTACGGAGCGGCCGCCCCGGCCGAGGCCGGCCTCTGGGCCCGAGTCGGCACCGCCGTCTCCGGACGGCCGCGGCTGGTCTGGATCGGCACCGCGCTCGCCCTCGCCGTGATGGCGGTCGGGGCGCTCGGGCTCAAGGCCGACGGCCTCGCCAACAAGGACCAGTTCACCGGCCGGCCGCAGATGGCCGTCGGCGAGGAGATCCAGTCCCGGCACTTCCCGGCCGGCTCGGGCGACCCGGTCGCCGTCGTCACCAGGGCCGACCGGGCGGAGCAGGTACGGGCCGCGCTGGCCGCCGTCCCGGGCGTCGCGAACGTGTCGCCGCCGATGGTCAAGGGCGGCGAGGCGCTGCTGCTCGGGGAACTGACGGACACTCCGAGCAGCGCGGCCGCGATCCGCACCGTCGAACAGGCCCGCACCGCGGTGCACCGGATCGACGGTGCGAACGCCCAGGTCGGCGGCAACACCGCGATCGGCATCGACACCCAGGCGGCCGCCGCCCGCGACTCCCGGGTGATCATCCCGATCGTGCTGCTGGTGGTCTTCCTGATCCTCGCCCTGCTGCTGCGCGCGATCGTCGCGCCGCTGCTGCTGATGGGGACGGTGGTGCTCTCCTTCGGCGCGGCCATCGGCGTGAGCAGCCTGGTGTTCAACCACGTGTTCGGCTTCGCCGGGGCGGAGGCCTCCTTCCCACTGCTGACCTTCGTCTTCCTGGTCGCCCTCGGCATCGACTACAACATCTTCCTGGTCACCCGGGTCCGCGAGGACGCCGTCCTGCACGGCACCCGCCGCGGCGCCCTCACCGGCCTCACCGCCACCGGCGGCGTCATCACCTCGGCCGGCCTGGTCCTGGCCGGCACCTTCGCGGCGATGGCCTCACTCCCCCTGGTGTTCGCCGCCGAACTCGGCTTCGCGGTGGCGTTCGGCGTCCTGCTGGACACCATCGTGGTCCGCTCCGTCCTGGTCACCGCCCTCACCCTGGACGTCGGCCGCTGGATGTGGTGGCCGGGCGCCCTCTTCCGCCGCCCCGACGAGGCCCTCCCCGCCCCGAGCAGGCCCGACCTCGAACCCGCCCTCGGCTGACCCCTCCGCCGCGCGCCCCCTCCCGCTGGGAGGGGGCGCGCGGCGGGTGCCGTGCCGCATTCTCGCGGGTGCGCCCGACTGCCGGGTTCGCGAAACGGGTACGGCCCCGGGGAAGCGGCCGAGAGGCGCCGCGCAGCACCACGGGATACGAGGAAGCACCCGCATGCGAAACATATCTCCCGAACCCGCCGGTCCGTCAGGTCCGAAGCGCCGCACGGGACATCGCCGGAGGAGACCCGGTCTCGCCGCCCTGGTGACGGGTGCGCTGGCCGCCTCCGGCCTGGCCGCCCTGGTGCCGGGGACGGCACACGCCGCCGACGCGTGCGTCTACAGCTCCACCACCAGGCTGGTGACCTGTACGTTCGGCTTCACCGGCGGCAGCCAGTACTGGACCGTCCCGTCCTACGTCACCAGCGCCACCGTCACCGCCGTCGGTGCGTACGGGGGCGGCGCGGCCGGTGCCGGGCAGGGGGCTCCCGGCGGACGGCAGGACGCGGCCCTGACCGGGCTGACGGCCGGTCAGCGGCTGCAGGTGAACGTCGGCGGCACGGCCCAGGACGGTGCGGGCGGCTGGAACGGCGGTGCGCGCGGTTCGGCCGCCCAGGGCGGCGGCGGCGCGTCCGACGTACGGGTGGCCGGCGGGCAGGGGCAGTACGCCCTGGACGGCCGGGTCCTGGTGGCCGGCGGGGGCGGGGGCAGCGGCACGTACGCGGGTGGTGCGGGCGGCGGTTCGGCGGGCGGTGCCGGTGTCGGCAACCTGCTGTCGGGCTCCGGCGGTGGCGCCACCCAGACCGCCGGCGGCAGCGGGCCCGGCGGGGGCGCCGGGAGCTTCGGGCAGGGTGGCACCCGGGTCACCGCAGGCGGGTTCACCGGCGGGGGCGGCGGCTGGTGGGGCGGGGGCGGCGGCGATTCCGGGGCCACCACCCGCGGCGGCGGGGCGGGCGGCGGGAGCAGCCACGTCGGCTCCGCCAACGGCGTGGGCGCGGCACCCGCCGGCTCCGACCCGGGCGGTACGGCGGCCGGCGGTACCTTCACGCCGCCGACCGGGAGCCGCGACGGCTTGGTGACCATCAGCTACGACCCCACGGCCGAGCCCGTCAACCCCTGCCGCACCGGCGACACCACCACCGTCGCGAACGGCACCAGGGTCACCTGCACGCGCACCTACCAGGCTGCCGAGGGCATCCGGGAGTGGATCGCACCAACCCTCCCCGACGGGCAGCAACTGTCGTTGTCCATCGACGCGTTCGGCGCGAACGGCGGACAGGTCAGCAGTTACTCGGGCAACGCCACGGCAGCTCTGGGCAGCGGCGGCAAGGGCGGCCGGACGGCCGCCGAGTACTACGTCACTCCCGGCACCGCGCTCCTGATCAGCCCCGGCCGCAAGGCGGTGGCGAGCAGCGCAGGCCGGGGTGCCTTCGCGGGCGGATCGGGTGGCGACGGAACGCTGTCCTACCCGGCGGGCGACGTGTGCGGCCGCTACGGCCTGGGGTCCAACGACTTCGCGCTGCTCTGCCGGCAGAGCGACCCGGCCGAGTTCCTGCACACCCAGGGCGGCGGTGGCGGCGCCGGGTCGTTCGTCGGTCTCCGGAACGGGAACGCCATCGGTGCCCTGCTGGTCGCCGCCGGTGGCGGCGGCGGCGCCTCGATCGACAACGAGGGCGCCGACGCGGGCGACGTCCACAACGGGTACAACGGCGGCGACCTGATCCACAGCGGCAGCAACGACCAGCACGGCCCGGGCGGCGACAGCGGCACGGCGAACAGCAGCACCGTCAGCGGCGGTGGCGGCAGCGGCTGGTACGGCGGCTGGCCGGGCAGCAACGACAACGGCGGCAACGGCGGCGAGAGCCGGTACCTCTCGGGTTACGACCTGTACCCCGCGGTCTACCGGAACCAGGGCGCGGGAACGAGCACCACCGGCCTCAACAGCACGGCCGAGGGCGACGGTTACGTCACCCTGGCCTACACCTACACCCACCCCGGGAAGATCTGGACCGGCCCGGTCACCTTCCGCGCCGGGGACGGCGTGACGGTCACCGGCGGCAGCAAGCTGATCATGCAGGCCGACGGCAACCTCGTCGTCTACACCGCCTCGGGGACCGCCACCTGGGCGTCCGGCACGGTCGGCAACCCCGGCGCGAGCGCGGAGTTCGGCGCCGACGGCAACCTCCGGATCAGGCGGGCCGACGGCACCGGTCTGCGCCGGACGGGGGTGGCCGACGCGGCGGGCTCGCTGCTCCAGTTCACCCCCGCCGGAGCGTTGCGGATCGTCAGGAACGGCGTCACCGCCTGGGATTCGGGCACCGGCGCGGGCCTGCCCTACCTCGACCCCACCGGCCTCCCGAACCACGACGCCGTGATCGCCGCCGGCACCACCCTCGCCGTCGGCACCGTCTACCGGACCGGAACCCTCGACAACCGGGGCAACCGGATGAGCGGGCTGGTCATGCAGGGGGACGGGAACCTCGTCTCGTACCGACTCGACGACAACGGCGCCGTCAACCCCGGTGCTCCCCTGTGGGCGTCCGGCACCGTCGGCGCGAACCGCACCGCCACCTTCACCGGGGACGGCGAGTTCAGGATCACCGACGCGACCGGCACCAGGCTCTGGGGCTCCGGCACCAACGGCGGCGCCGGCTCCACGCTCAGGTACACCGACCCCGGCACCCTGCGGATCGACGACGCAGCGGGCCGGCTGCGCTGGGCCAACGACAGCGTCGCTCCGGGCACGAGGTTCGCCATCGGCGGCATGATCACCGCAGGCCCCTACCGGACCGTCCTCAACGGCGACGGCAACCTGGTCACCTACACCGGAACCACCCCGGTCTGGGCCACCAACACCTGGGGCAACAACGGCGCGTACGCCGTGTTCGACACCGACGGCACGCTCCAGGTCCGCAAGGACAACGACCACGACGGCAACGACGGCAACGACCAGGTGCTCTGGGCCGAGAACGGCAGCCGGGCGAACGGCACCGTCCGCCTCACCCAGCAGGGCGACGGCAACCTGGTCGCCTACACCGCCGCCGGCCAGGCGACCTGGGCCTCCGGCTGGAGCGACGTCCGCCCGGTCATCACCAGCGCCGCCACCGCCACCCTGACCGCCGAGGACGCCGCCACCGGGAGTTTCACCCTCACCGCCAACAGGCCCACCAGTGCCGTCCACCCCGGTGCCACCGACGCCGTCTTCCTCAGCGGCCCCGGCAGCTCCGGCGAGTGGAGCGGCTGCGAGCGGTACTTCACGCTCACCGGCAACGGCAACGGCAGCGCCACCCTGGCCCGCAACGGCACCATCGAGAGCCACGCCGGGGAGGAGGCCCCCGGCTGGTACCTCGCCCAGCGCGACACCTGCACCCTCCCCGTGACGGCGGTCAACAACGCCGGCTCCGGCAGCCAGCAGCTGACCATCAGCTACAACCCCTACATCGGCCGGTGACCACCGGCCGTCCCCACCGGGCAGCGGCCGTGGTGGGGACGGCCGGGCGAGCCGGGTTCCCGTGCGGCCGGGCGGGTGGCAGTCTGGGACGCATGGCCACTGAACAGGTCCCGACGGTCGATCAGGTCATCGAGCGGATGCGGCAGTTGCAGGCGTCGCTGCCGCTCGGCGACGGCGTGGCGGTCTTCAACGGGATGTACCTGACCGTCACCGAGCTGGTGCAACAGCGGCTGGCGGCAACCTACTTCGACGACCCGGCGGCGACCGCACGGCTGGACGGGGTGTTCGCCGGGCGCTGGCTGGCGGCGGTGGACGCGGCGGCGCAGGGGCGGCGTCCGGCCGCCTGCTGGCGGCCGCTGTTCGAGCTGCGCGGCCACCGGGGGATCCATCCGCTCCAGTTCGCGCTGGCCGGGATGAACGCGCACATCGAGAACGACCTGCCGCTCTCGGTGGTCGACCTCTGCCTGGCGCTCGGCCGCGAGCCGCGGGACGTCGAGGCGGACTACCTGCGGATCAACACCCTGCTGGCGCAGGTGGAGGACCGGGTCAGGGACGAGCTGCTGCCTGGCCCCGAGGCGATGGACCTGGCCGATCCGCTGCTGCACGTGATCGGGGTCTGGAGCATCGACCGGGCCAGGGACGCGGCCTGGGCCAGCGCCCTGGCGCTGTGGGAGCTGCGCGACGTGCCGTTCGTCGGACCGGCGTTCCGGGCCTCGCTGGACGGCTCGGTCGGCATGGTCGGCCGGGCCCTGCTCACCCCGCTGAACGGCCGCAGCCGGGTCACCGCCTGAGCGGTGACCCGGCTGCGGCCGGAGCGGACTGCGGATCAGGCCCAGCTGGAGTGCAGCGGCTTGCCCTCGGCGTAGCCGGCCGCGCTCTGCACACCGACGATCGCCTTCTGGTGGAACTCCTCCAGGCTGCGCGCGCCCGCGTAGGTGCAGGAGCTGCGGACGCCCGCGATGATCGAGTCGATCAGGTCCTCGACGCCCGGGCGGGTGGGGTCGATGAACATCCGCGAGGTGGAGATGCCCTCCTCGAACAGCGCCTTGCGAGCACGGTCGTAGGCCGACTCCTCCGAGGTCCGGTTGCGCACGGCGCGGGCCGAGGCCATGCCGAAGCTCTCCTTGTACTGGCGGCCGTTGGCGTCGGTGTGCAGGTCGCCGGGCGACTCCAGCGTGCCGGCGAACCAGGAGCCGATCATCACGTTGGAGGCACCGGCGGCCAGGGCCATCGCCACGTCGCGCGGGTGCCGGACGCCGCCGTCGGCCCAGACGTGCTTGCCGAGCCGGCGCGCCTCGGCGGCGCACTCCAGCACGGCGGAGAACTGCGGGCGGCCGACGCCGGTCATCATCCGGGTGGTGCACATCGCGCCGGGGCCGACCCCGACCTTGAGGATGTCCGCGCCGGCCTCGACCAGGTCGCGGACACCGACGGCGGAGACCACGTTGCCCGCCACGATCGGGACCTGCGGGTCGAGCCCGCGCACCGCGCGCAGCGCGCTGATCATCGACTCCTGGTGGCCGTGCGCGGTGTCCACCACGAGCACGTCCGCACCGGCCTCCAGCAGCGCCTTGGCCTTGCCGGCCACGTCGCCGTTGATGCCGACGGTGGCGGCGATCCGCAGCTTGCCGGCCGCGTCGGTGGCGGGGGTGTAGAGGGTGGCGCGGAGCGCGTTCTTGCGGGTCAGCAGGCCGACCAGCTTCCCCTCGGCGTCGATCACGGGGGCGAGCTTGCGGTGCGCCTCGTTGAGCTTCTCGAACGCGGCGCGCGGGTCGATGCCCTCCTCGATCAGGACGAGGTCGCGCGACATCACCTCGGAGAGGCTGGTGAAGCGGTCCACGCCCTGGCAGTCGGAGTCGGTGACGACGCCGACCGGCTTGCCGTCCTCGACCACCACGAGCGCGTTGTGCGCCCGCTTGGGGAGCAGCGACAGGGCGTCGGCGACGGTGTCGCCGGGGGCCAGGGTGAGCGCGGTGTCGTGCACCAGGTGGCGCTGCTTGACCCAGCCGATGACGTCGGAGATGACCTCGGTCGGGATGTCCTGCGGGATGGCGACCAGGCCGCCGCGGCGGGCCACGGTCTCGGCCATCCGGCGGCCGGCGATGGCGGTCATGTTGGCGACCACGAGCGGGATGGTGGTGCCGCTGCCGTCGTTCGAGGAGAGGTCGACACCCTGCCGGGAGCCCACCGCGGAACGGCTCGGGACCATGAAGACGTCGTCGTACGTCAGGTCGTAGGCGGGCGACATGTCGTTCAGGAAGCGCATGAAAAGGGCTCTCTGGCTGGGAGAAGGTAGACCTCGGGTGCGGTTGCGGTCTGACCGCCGGGCGCACTCGGGCGCCCCGCACCCAACCGTCAATACAAACCGATACCCAGGTCGAAAGCCAGTTCACACGGAATCGTTGATGATCCGCACAAGCTCGCCCGGGTGGCGTAGCCGTATTGCTGGAGGAACCTACAGGCGGAAGGCCTAGTAGCCCTTCCAGTGCGAGCCGTAGCCACGGGCGGCGGCCATCTTGTCCATGCCGCCGTAGACCGCGTCGGTGTAGCGCGAGCTGGCCACCAGGTTGTCGACGGGGTTGCGGATGTCGGTGTGGCCGGGCAGTGCGTAGGCCTTGAAGGTCGGCTGGATCATCTGGGTCAGGCCGATCGAGGGGGTGCCGGCCGAGGCGTTGGAGTCCCAGCCGTTCACGGCCTTCGGGTTGCCGGTCGACTCGGCCATCGCGGTGGCGTACATGGCCTTGTAGGACGGGACGGGCTTGCCGGCGGCGCGCAGGACGTCCTGGGCCTGGTGGATCCAGCCGTCGAGGTTGTCCGCGTAGGTCGGGGCGGCGGGGGCGGCGGGCTCGGCGGCAGCAGCCGGGGCGGGGGCCTCGGCAGCGGGGGCCGGGGCCTCGGCGGGGGCCGCGGCGGGCTCGGCGGCGGGGGCCGCGGCGGCGACCGGCTGCGCAGCGTCGGCGGGCTGGGACGCCATCGCCTGGCTGAACGGGAGGACCGCGGTCAGGGCGATCGCACCCGCGACACCGAGGCCGAGCACCTGGTTGGGCAGCCGGTCGTAGCGTATTCGGGGCTTGCCGACGCGGTTGACGACCTGGTTGAACGCACGCATGACGCAGTACCTCCGGGCGGGGGGGTGGGGGGAAAGTGGCCACCGCTCAGCGGGGCACGCTTTCGAGACTGCGGGAAGCGGCGCCGCCCGGCAAGCACCGCTCCGGGCATGACGGACGCCACACTTGACACCAACTCGGCTGCCGGGAAACCGGGCTGACGATCGGTCAGCCCGGTCGGCGCCCCGGCGGTGAAGAAGGTCACGTCCCCCGAGGGGCCCCGATTCCGGGGCCCTTGGTCCCCTTGCCACCCCCGCCCCGCCTACCTCCGGCGCAACTGTGCCGGCCACCACACCCGGTTGCCGAGGTCGTACACCAGGGCCGGGACCAGCAGGGAGCGCACCAGCAGGGTGTCCAGCAGCACACCGAACGCCACGATGAAGGCGATCTGGGCCAGGAAGGCCAGCGGGATCACCCCGAGCGCGGCGAAGGTGGCCGCCAGCACCACCCCGGCCGAGGTGATCACCCCGCCGGTGGCGGTCAGCCCGCGCAGCACGCCCTCGCGGGTGCCGTGCACCGAGGACTCCTCCCGGATCCGGGTCATCAGGAAGATGTTGTAGTCGACCCCCAGCGCGACCAGGAAGACGTACCCGTAGAGCGGCACCGAGGGATCCGTCGCGGCGAAGCCGAAGACGTGCGGGAACACCAGGGCCGAGACCCCGAGCGTGGCCAGGTAGGAGAGCGCGACGGTGGCCGCGAGCAGCAGCGGCGCCAGCAGGGAGCGCAGCAGCAGCACCAGCACGGCCAGGATGCAGAGCAGCACGGCCGGCACGATCACCGTCCGGTCGTGCCGGGCGGTGGTCCGGGTGTCGTACTGCTGCGCGGTGTAGCCGCCGACCCGGGCGTCCGCGCCGGGCACGGCGTGCACCGCGTCGCGCAGGCGTTGGACGGTGCGCACCGCGGCGTCGCTGTCGGCCGGGTCGGCGAGGGTGGCGTCCAGCCGCACCAGGCCGTCGACCTCGCGGGCGGGGCCGGTCGGCGCACCGCCGGTGTACGGGCGCACCGCCGCCACGCCGGGGACGGCCGCGGCGGCGGCCGCCACCCGGTCGGCGCCGGCGGCCCCGGTGAGCAGCACCGCCGGGTTGCCGGAGCCGCCGGGGAAGTGGGCCGAGAGCAGGCGCTGGGCGGCCACCGAGGGCTGCTCCTTGACGAACAGCTCGCTCTGCGGGACGCCGCGCGCGTCCAGCAGCGGGGCGAACGCGGCGCAGGCCACCAGTGCGGCGAGCGAGAGCGCCCAGGTGGCCCGGGGGCGGTGGGCCACCACGGCGGCCACCCGGCGCCAGACGCCGTGGGCCCGCGCCGCCTCCCCGGCCGGGGGACGGCTGGGCCAGTAGGCGGCCCGGCCGAGCAGCACCAGGGCGGCGGGCAGGAAGGTGAGGGCGGAGAGCACGGCGCAGACGATGCCGATCGCACCGACCGGGCCGAGCGCCTGGTTGTTGGTCAGGTCGGACAGCAGCAGCACCAGCAGGCCGAGCGCGACGGTGGCCCCGGAGGCCGCGATCGGTTCGACCGAACGGCGCCAGGCAGTCCGCATCGCGGCGAACCTGTCCCCCTGGACGCCGAGTTCCTCGCGGAAGCGGGCGGAGAGCAGCAGTGCGTAGTCGGTGGCGGCGCCGATCACCAGGATCGACAGCAGGCCCTGGACCTGGCCGTCGACCCGCACCACGCCGTGGTCGGCCAGCACGTAGACCACCGCGCAGGCCACCCCGAGGGCGAACACCGCACCCAGGATCACCAGCAGCGGCAGCAGCAGACTGCGGTAGACCGCGAGCAGGATGACCAGCACCACGCCGAGCGCCACCCCGACCAGCAGGCCGTCGATGCCGGCGAACGCGCCGGACAGGTCGGCCTGCAGCGCCGCCGGCCCGGCCACGCCGGCCACCGATCCCGGTACCGCGGCCGCGAGTTCGCGGATCTCCCGGACGCTGTCGGCCGTCCCCTTCCCGAGGTCGGCGCGGAGCTGGACCACGGCCTGCAGGGCCGCGCCGTCCGCGGAGGTGAGCACCGGGGAGGCCTGGCCGGTCGCGCCGTTCACGGCGGCAGCGGCCCGGACGGCCTGCTCGGCGCCCTGCTGCCGGGCCGCGTCGACCCGGCCGTCCCGGCTCTCCCAGACGATCACCACCGGCAGGGTGGCGCCGGTCTGGAACCGGGCCGCGAGCCGGGCCACCTCGGTGGATTCGGCGCTGCGGGGCAGGAAGGCGGCCCCGTCGTTGGTGGAGACCTCGGAGAGGCGGCCGGCGTAGGAGCCGAAGGCTCCGCCCAGGCCGAGCCACAGGGTGAGCAGAACCAGCGGGACGAGTAGTCGTCGGGCGCGCACGGGGGTGCTCCTTCGGCTGAGGGGTCGACCGGAGGAGAGTATCTCAATCATCGAGAGACTTGATGATTGAGATAAAGCACGATCCGGACCGGCCGGACCGGGCCGCTAGGCTGGGGCTCCGCTACCAGGAAGGTCGCCTTGGCCGAGCAGCAGCCGTCGCCGGACAGCCGGGCCTTCGCCCTGCTGCTCCAGGGGCTGGCCTCCGAGATGAACCTGCTCGGCCATGACTTCGCGGCCGCCCAGGGCCTGCACAGCACCGACGTCCAGGCGCTGCTGGCGATCCTGCGGACCGGCGGCGGCCAGGGCGTCACCCCGGGGAGGCTGCGCGAGGAGCTGGCCCTGACCTCCGGTGCGGTGACCGCCGTACTGGACCGGCTGGAGCGGGCCGGGCACGTGCGGCGGACCAGGGACGCCGCCGACCGGCGCCAGGTCCGGGTGCAGCACAATCCCGGCGCGACCCGGATGGCCGGGCGCTGGTTCGGACCGGTGGCGGAGCGGACGGAGCTGGTCCGGAGCGAGTTCAGCGAGGCCGAACTCGCCGTGGTGGTGCGGTTCCTGGGCCGGATGACCGCCGAGCTGGAGCAGCTCAGGACGGAACGCCGGGAGGGCTGATCAGAACGCGTACCTGACCCGCAGCCAGGGGGCGTGACGCTCGATCAGATCGCGCAGCTCGCCGAGTGCCTCGGCCTTGCGGCCGACCCGGTAGCGGACGTTCCAGCTGCCGTTCTCCGAGCGCTTGGCCTCCTGGAGGTTGGGCTGCCAGAGCACCTCCTCGGCCTTGGGGTGCCAGCCCAGGTTGACCTGGTGCAGCCCCTGGTTGTGGGTCAGCATGATCACCTCGGCCGCCGCCTGCCGCTTGACCGCGGTCGGCAGCAGGTCGTCCATCCGGCTGAACAGCTCGGCCCAGTCGGCCTGCCAGCCCGGCCGGAGCACCACCGGGGAGAGGTTGAAGTGCACCTCGTACCCGGCCGCCACGAAGTCCGGCGCGGCGGCCAGCCGGTCCGGCACCGGGGCGGCCCGGACGTCCAGCAGGCGGGCGTCGGCGGGGGGCATCAGCGAGAACCGGATCCTGGTCCGCCCCCGGGGGTCGAGGTCGAGCAGCTCGCGGTTGACCCACTTGGTGGCGAACGAGGCCTTGGCGGTCGGCCAGTCGCGGAAGGCCCGGATCAGGTCGGCGGTGTTGTCGCAGACCAGCGCGTCCACCGAGCAGTCGTTGTTCTCGCCGATGTCGTAGACCCAGGCCTGCGGGTCGCACTGGTTCGGCTCCGGCTTGCGGCCCTGCCGGGCCACGTGCCGGCCGAGGTAGCCGACGATCCGGTCGATGTTGGTGAAGACGGTGATCGGGTTGGCGTAGCCCTTGCGGCGCGGCACGTAGCAGTAGGCGCAGGCCAGCGCACAGCCGTTGGCCGAGCTGGGGGCGATCCAGTCGGCGGAGCGGCCGTTGGGGCGGGCGGTCAGCGACTTCTTCACCCCGAGGACCAGCACCTCGCTCTTGATCCTGGCCCAGCGCTCGACGTTGCCCTCGTTGCCGTGCAGGTCGGGGATGCCCCAGTGCGAGGCGACCTCGACGATCCGGGCGCCGGGGAAGCGCTGCACCACCTGGCGCCCGCGCGGGGAGGCGAGCGCCTCCGGCTCGGCGTGGATCTCGCGGATGTCGAGCGGACGGAACGGACGCGGGCGGTGCGGCTCCGACCGGACGGCGGAGGGTGGGACGGCATCGGACGGAACGGCGGACGGCACGGCGGTGGACCTCCGGGAGCGCGGACGGGTGCACAGGTGCTTCGGAGCCGAGCGCCCGGCGGACTGGTACGAATGTCCCGACGGAAGCACCCATCCGATCCGGTCGCGGCTCCGAAGCACTGGTGTCGAGTCCGCCCGGACCGGTGGGACCGCCCGCCGGCAGCTCTGGAGGTAACCGCATGCCCCGTACCGGCCCGTGCCCCGACCGGGAGGCGGCCAGGTGAACAGCGTCGTCCACCTCTCCGGCCCGCAACGCCGGGGTCCCGACCTCCAGGAGCTGGTGGCCAAGGCCGCCTTCGGGGACCAGGACGCCTTCGGCCGGCTCTACGACGCGGTCGCCGCGCCGGTGTTCGGTCTGGTCCGCCGGGTGCTGCGGGACCCGGCGCAGTCCGAGGAGGTGACCCAGGAGGTGATGCTGGAGGTCTGGCGCAACGCCGCGCGCTACCGGCCCGAGCGCGGCGAGGTGCTGCCCTGGGTGCTGACGATGGCGCACCGGCGGGCGGTGGACCGGGTCCGGTCCGTGCAGGCGGCCGCGGACCGGGAGCAGAAGGTCGCGGCCCGCGAGCACGCCCCGGTCTTCGACGAGGTGGCCGAGCAGGTGGAAGGGCGGCTGGAGCGCGAACAGGTCCGGCGCTGCCTGAAGATGCTGACCGAGATCCAGCGCGAGTCGGTGACCCTGGCCTACTACCGGGGGTACAGCTACCCGCAGGTGGCCGAGCTGCTCGCGGTCCCGCTCGGTACCGTGAAGACCCGGATGCGGGACGGCCTCATCCGCCTGCGTGACTGCCTGGGGGTGGGGACATGACCATCGCACCCGATCTGCACACGTCCACCGGCGCGTACGCCGCGCACGCGCTGGACGGGCCCGAACGGGCGGCGTTCGAACGGCACTTGGCCGCCTGCCCGGCCTGTGCCGAGGAGGTGGCCGAGTTCGCCGCCACCCTGGCCAGGCTGGGCGCGGCCGAGGCCGCCGTACCGCCGGCCGCGCTCCGGCAGCAGGTGCTGGACCGGCTCCCGTCGGTCCGTCAGCATCCGCCGCACATCCCGGCCCCGGACGACGACGGCCGCCGCGGCCGGTTCGGGCGGTCCCTGCCCAGGCTGGCGCTGGCCGCCTCGGTGGCCGCCGCCGTGCTGCTCGGCGGGGTCGCCGTCCAGCAGCACCAGCAGGCCGAGCAGGCCAGGGCGCAGGCGGCCCGGCTGACGGAGCGCCAGGCCGGGTTCGAGTCGCTGCTGACCGCGCCGGACGCCCGCACCAGCACCGGCTCGGCCGGGTCGGGCGTCGGCACCGTGGTCTGGTCGCAGAGCCGCAACCAGGCCGCCTTCCTGGCCGCCGGGATGCCGGCCCTGCCGGCCGGCAGTACGTACGAGCTGTGGTTCAACGACGCGGGCACCATGCGCCCGGCCGGTCTGATGCCGGCCACCGACGGTGCCCTGCTGTTGGACGGGGCGATCGGCGGAGCCGCCGGGATCGGGGTCACGGTCGAGCCCAGCGGCGGGTCGAGCCGGCCGAGCGGCACGCCGGTGCTGCTGCTGCCGTTCACCTGACCGGCCCACGGCCGGTCCCCGATCGGAGCAATCCGCGCCCGCCCCGGCTCCGAAGTACTGGTGCAGAACAGTACTTCGGAGCCTCGGAGGGCCCCCGTGACCTACACCGGTACCAGCTCGACCAGCACCCGCCAGAGCTCCGGCCCCGGCGGCCGCCGGGTGGCGGTGATCGGAGCCGGCGTGGCCGGTCTGACCGCCGCGTACGAGCTGCGCCGGGCCGGGGCCGAGGTGGAGCTGTTCGAGGCCGACGCCCGGCTCGGCGGACACGCCCACACCCAGGCCGCCACCGCCCTGGACGGACGCCGACTCGCCCTGGACACCGGCTTCCTGGTCCACAACGAGCGCACCTACCCGGAGCTGACCCGGCTGTTCCGCGAGCTCGGCGTGCAGACCAGGGACAGCGAGATGAGCATGTCGGTCCGGTGCGAGGGCTGCGGTCTCGAGTACGCCGGGGCCCGCGGCCCGGCCGGGCTGCTGGCCCGGCCCAGCACCGTGCTGCACGGCCGCTACCTGCGGATGCTGGCCGAGGTGCCGCGCTTCCACCGGCGGGCCCGGCGGCTGCTGGCCGCCCCGGGGGCGGGCGACCCCTCGCTCCGCGAGTTCCTCGCCGACGGCGGCTTCTCGGAGTACTTCGTCAGCCACTTCATGACCCCGGTGGTCGCCGCCGTCTGGTCCTGCGCGCCCGACCTGGCGGGCGACTACCCGGCCCGCTACCTGTTCGCCTTCCTGGAGAACCACGGCATGCTCGGCGTCACCGGCTCCCCCAGCTGGCGGACCGTGGTCGGCGGCTCGCAGACCTACGTCCAGCGGATCGCCGAACGGCTCCCCACCGTGCACTGCTCGGCGCCGGTGCGCGCGGTGCACCGGCACCCGGACGGGGTCACGGTCAGCACCGGCGACGGCCGTCGGTTCCCGGCCGACGCGGTGGTGGTGGCCACCCACGCGGACCAGGCGCTGCGCCTGCTGGCCGACCCGACGCCGGCCGAGCGCGAGGTGCTCGGCGCGTTCACGTACTCCCGCAACCCCACCGTGCTGCACCGGGACGCCTCCCGGCTGCCGCGGGCGGCCTGGGCCCGGGGCTCGTGGAACTACCTGATGGCCGACTGCCACGGCAGCGCCGACCGGGTCCAGGTCAGCTACCACCTCAACCGGCTGCTCGGCCTGGACACCGACGAGGACTACCTGGTCACCCTCAACGACGACCGCCACCACCCGGTGGCCGCCGAGCACGTGCTCTCCCGGACGGTCTACGAGCACCCGGTGTACACCGGCGCGACCGTCGCCGCCCAGCGCCGGCTGCCCGAACTCTCGCTGGGCCGGACCGCGTTCGCCGGGGCGTACCACGGCTGGGGCTTCCACGAGGACGGCTGCCGCTCCGGCGTGCAGGCCGCCCGGAGCGTCCTCGGGGTGACGGCATGACCACCGCCCCGCCCGCCACCGCACCGCCCGGCACCGACCTGCCCGGCCCCTGGGGCGCGACGCTGTACGAGACCCGGATCACCCACGTCCGGACCACCCCGCTGCGGCACGCCTTCGCGCACCGCACCAGCCTCTGGCTGGTCGACCTGGACCGCCTGCCGCCGGTGCCGGCCCTGCTCCGCCCGCTGGCCCGGTTCCGGGCCGCCGACCACCCGGGCGACCCCCGGCTGAGCCTGCGTCAGAACCTCGACCTGTACCTGGCGGACCAGGGCGTCCGGCTCGGCGGCGGCCGGGTGCTGATGCTCACCCAGGCGCGCTCGCTCGGCCACGTCTTCAACCCGCTCACCGTCTACTGGTGCCGGGACGCCGAGGGCAACCCGGTCTGCACCGTCGCCGAGGTGCACAACACCTACGGGCAGCACCACCGCTACCTGCTCCGGCCGGAGCAGACGGAGACCCCGAAGGAGTTCTACGTCTCGCCGTTCTTCCCGGTCGACGGCGGCTACCGGATGCGGCTGCCCGAACCGGCCGGGCGGCTGGACCTGACCGTCCGGCTGGACCGGTCCGGCGCCCCGGCGTTCACCGCCACGGTGCACGGCGAGGGCCGCCCGGCGACCGCCCGTTCGCTGCTGGCGGCCGTGCTCCGGCACCCGTTCGCGACCTTCGCCGTCAGCCTGCACATCCGCTACCAGGGCATAAGGCTGCTGCTGCGCGGCCTGCCCGTCCACCGCAGAGAGGTACCACCGTCGTGACTTCCGTGGCAGACCCGACCGCCGCCCTCCCCGCCGGGACCGACCCCGCCCGGACCGGAGCCGGGGCCGACCCCGCCCGCTGGCCGGACGTGGCCAGGGTGCCGGCCGCACCGCTGCGGGCCGCCGTGGCCGGTCGGCTGCTGGCCCGGATCGCCCGTCGGCACGGCCTGCGGGTCGAACTCCCGGACGGGCGCCCGATGGTGGCCGCCCCGGCCGGGGCGCCGGTGCTGCGGCTGCACCGGCCCGGGGACTTCCTCCGCCGGATCGGCGCGGGCGGGCTGATCGGCTTCGGCGAGTCCTACCAGGCGGGCGACTGGGACTCCCCCGACCTGGTCGCCCTGCTCACCGCGCTGGCCGCCGACCCGGCCGCGCTGGTGCCGCCCGGCACCCACTGGCTGCGCCGGCTGTACGTCCAGCGGCCGCCGGCCACCGAGCGCGGCAGCAGCCGGTACACCCGGCGCAACATCCAGCGGCACTACGACCTCTCGAACGACCTGTTCGCGCTGTTCCTGGACCGCACCATGAGCTACTCGGCCGCGCTCTTCCCGACCGACCTGACGAGCGGGGCGCCGCTGGCGGACTGGGCGGCGCTGCCCACCGCCCAGCACCGCAAGATCGACCGGCTGCTCGACCTGGCCGGGGTCGGCCCCGGCCGCACCGTGCTGGAGATCGGCACCGGCTGGGGCGAGTTGGCGATCCGGGCGGCCCGCCGGGGCGCCCGGGTGGTCAGCCTGACCCTCTCCGCCGAACAGCTCGCGCTGGCCCGCCGCCGGATCGCCGAGGCCGGTCTCGCCGACCGCGCCGAGGTCCGGCTCTGCGACTACCGCTCGGCGGAGGGCAGTTACGACGCGGTGGTCAGCGTCGAGATGATCGAGGCGGTCGGCCGGTCCTACTGGCCCGCCTACTTCGCGACCCTGGACCGGGTGCTGGCCCCCGGCGGCCGGGTCGCGCTCCAGTCGATCACCATGCCGCACCGGCGGATGCTGGCCACCACCGACACCTACACCTGGATCCTCAAGTACATCTTCCCGGGCGGCCAGATCCCCTCCACCGAGGGCCTGGCCGAGGCCGCCGCCCGGCACTCCTCGCTCCGGCTGACGGAGGATCAGGGCTTCGGCCCGCACTACGCGGAGACCCTGCGGCTCTGGCGGGAACGTTTCACCGACCGGTCCGAGGAGGTGGCGGCGCTCGGCTTCGACCCGGTCTTCGAGCGGATGTGGGAGCTCTACCTGGCCTACTCCGAGGCCGGGTTCCGCACCGGCTACCTGGACGTGCGGCAGCTGCTGCTGACCCGGGAGGACGGGCGGTGAACCCCTTCGTGCTCAACCTGCTCGCCACCCTGGGCGCGGCCCTGGCGGTGATGCTGGCCGCGTTCGCGGTGGGCCTGCGCACCGGCCGGCACCGGGGCGTCGACATCGCCTGGGGCCTCGGCTTCGCCGCCGTGGCGCTGACCGGGTACGGCCTGTCGGCGGGCCACGGGGACGCCGGGCGGCGGCTGTTGGTTACCGCGCTGGTGGTGGTCTGGGGCCTGCGGCTGTCCGTCCACATCGCCCGGCGGTCCCGGGGAGCGCCGGAGGACCCCCGGTACGCCCGGATGCTGGCCGGGCGGCCGGGGCCCTGGTACCCGCTGCGCAAGGTGTACCTGCTCCAGGCCGGCATCCTCTGGTTCGTCTCGATCCCGGTCCAGGTGGCCCAGTACCTGCCGGACCCGCCGGGCCTGCTCGCCGCCGCCGGTGTCGCGCTCTGGGCCGTCGGGCTGGCCTTCGAGGCGGTCGGCGACCGGCAGTTGGCCCGGTTCAAGGCCGATCCGGCCAACCGGGGGCGGCTGCTGACCACCGGCCTCTGGGCCTGGACCAGGCACCCGAACTACTTCGGCGACGCCTGCGTCTGGTGGGGCCTGTTCCTGCTCGCGGCCGACCACCCGGCGGGCTGGGCCGCCCTGTTGAGCCCGCTGCTGATGAACTGGCTGCTCGCCTACGGCAGCGGCAAGCCGATGGCCGAGCGGGGCCTGAGCGCGGACAAGCCCGGCTGGGCCGAGTACACCGCCCGCACCAGCGGCTTCTTCCCCCGGCCGCCGCACCGGAGTTGACCTGCCGGTGGCCCGGACCCCGGCGCGAAGCCGGGGGCCGGGCCACCGTTCATGCGTGGATCAGGCGATCGAGAAGTCGTCGCCGTAGACGCTGCCCTGGCCGTACCAGCCGTGCAGGTAGACGGTGACGGTGCCCGAGGCGCCGGTGGTGAACGGGACCGTGAGCTTGGTCCACGTGGTGGCGTTCGGCGTCCAGGTGCTGGCCGTCGCACCGCCGCTCACACCGACGTAGGCGTAGCTGCCCTGGACCCAGGAGGTCAGCGTGTAGCTGGTGTTGGGCGCCAGCGTGACGGTCTGCCCGCACTGGCCGGTCTGCGAGCCGGTCGCCGCCGCCTGGAGGGCCTTGGTGCCGCTGTGCGCCGGGGTGGAGACCACCGCGCCGCCGGTCTGGCAGGTCCACGGGGCCAGGCTGCCGGTCTCCAGGCCACCGTTGACCAGGCCGGTCGGGTTGCTGGTGCCGGTGACGGTCAGGGTGTAGGTGGCGGTGTGGCTGCCCGAGGCACCCGTCGCCTTGACGGTCAGCGGGTAGCTGCCCGGGACGGTCGCGGCCGTGGTGGTGATCGACAGCGTCGCGGCCGAACCGGCGTTCACGGTACCGGGGTTGACCGTGGCGGTGACGCCCGCAGGAGCACCGGTCACGGTCAGCGCCAGGCTCTGCGCCGAACCCGAGGTGACCGCCGTGGCGAGCGCGGCGGTGGTGCCGGAGCCGGCCACCACCGAGCCCGCGGCCGGGCTGACGGCGAGCGAGAAGTCGTTGCCCGGCTGGGTGCCGGTGACCGTCAGGGTGTACGTGGCGGTGTGGCTGCCGGACGCGCCGGTGCCCTTGACGGTCAGCGGGTAGCTGCCCGGCGCCGTCGCGGCGGTGGTGGTGATCGACAGCGTCGCGGCCGAACCGGCGTTCACGCTACCGGGGTTGACCGTCGCGGTGACGCCCGCCGGAGCACCGGTCACGGTGAGCGCGACGCTCTGCGCCGAGCCCGAGGTGACGGCCGTGTTGATGCTCGCGGTGGTGCCCGAGCCCGCGACCACGGAACCGGCGGCCGGGGCGGCGGCGACCGAGAAGTCGTTCACCGGAGTGGTGGTGCCGCTGGTGTACGGCGCGAAGATCTTGGTGAAGTCCCAGGTGCCCTGGCTGATGCCGGAGCAGCTGTCGGAGCCCGCCGTGCCGACGCAGCCGCCGTTGTCACGCTGGAGCGCCCAGAACGAGAGCGTGTTGACGCCCTTGGAGAGCGCCCAGTTGTAGACGGTGGTGGCGTTGGCCACGGTGAAGGTCTCGGCCGGACCGAAGTCGTCGATGCCGATCATCTCGATGATGCCGATCGAGCCCCAGAGCTGCGCCGGGGTCTTGGTCGGGTAGAGCTGCGCCAGCTGGTTGTACAGGCCGGTGGTGGCGGTCTGGGTGTCGGTCGCCATGTTGTGCGCGGCGTTGTCGTAGTAGTCGAAGGTCATCTGGTTGACGACGTCGATCCGCGCGTTGTTGCTGATCGCGTTCCGCAGCACCCGGAGGCCGTTGTCGGCCAGCCCGCTGGTGGTGGTCGGCAGGGTGTACGAGAACTGGATCGACCGGCCGTTGGCCGCCGCCCAGTCCTGCACCAGCTTGATCGCCTTGTTCCGGCGGTCGATGCCGGCGGTGTTGGTCAGCGAGTTGTCCTCGATGTCGAGGTCGATCCGGCTGATGTCGTACGTGGTGATGACGTTCTCGAACGCCGCCGCGATCTGGTTCACATCGGTGCAGCTGTCGGCGAGTTCGGTGCCGGTGTTGTCCGCCGTGTAGCCGCCGAAGGACGGGATCACGTCGCCGCCGTTGGCCCGGATGGTGGCGATGTCGGCCCCGAAGGTGGCCGAGGAGACCGGCATCGAGACGTCGCCGTTCCAGAGCGGCGTGCAGGAGCCCTTGCTGGCGGTCTGCAGGAACGCCATGGTCAGGTTCTTGGCGCCGGACTGCGCGGCCAGCGCGGCCGGGCTGGCACCGGTCCAGGCCTCGAAGTACGGGGCGAATATTCGGGTCGGCAGCGGGGTGGCGGCCTGGGCGGCGGTCGTGCCCGCCGTCATCAGGCCGGCCGAGGAGGCCAGGGTGGCAACGGTGGCCAGCAGGGCCTGGGCCGTTCTACGTAGGCGCATGGGTTCTCCAACAGACGTGTGGACGTTGGTGGTCGGTGCCACTGAGCAGCCACGGTCGGAGCCGTGGCGGAGCGCCCGCGCCAGGGGTACCGGGGCGGGTCACGGCGGTGCAGGGAAGCACGGTCGCCGTACGGGTAGGGGGTGGTCGGGACATGGGCAGGGCAAGCCCCGCCGGCCGGATTCACACCCCCACAGCGCATCCCGGTCGGATGGACAACGCTCATAGTTGGACTAGACCATCCGTCTGTCAAGAGTCCTAATAGTTCGTCACCAAAGCCTTTGCCTGCCCTTGCCCAACCCACTACCTTCGGGTTCGCAGAAACCCGACGGACCGTCAGCGTCGGTCCGTCGGCGGTGTTCTGCCCGGCTGCACCGGCTCAGCGGCGGCGGCTCACCACCCGGGCCCCGAGGCCGAGCAGCAGCAGGACCAGGGCGCCGAGGGCCAGCCGCCGGGGGTCGCTGCCGGTCACCGGCAGCGGCGGAACCGGCGGCACCGGCGGCTGCGGCGGCCGGCCGAAGGTGTTGGTGACGGTGATCCGGTCCCCGGCGGTGCCGCCGAGCAGCAGGGCGTGCGCCGGGTCCCCGTGGTCGACCGTGACCGACTCGGCGCCCGCGCCGTCGGGTTCGGCCAGCCAGCACGCGGCACCGGCCGGCAGCGGCTCGGGCAGGTCGTCCACCGTCCTGGGCTGCCCGGGCCGGAGCCGGTACGGCCGCCGGTCCACCAGCACGATCGGCTCGGCGCCGGGCGCGGTGACCAGCCGGCAGCTGAGCTCGACCGTGAACTCCCGGTCCGCCACCAGCTCCGCGCCGGGCCCGGTGGCCTGCTTGAGCAGCACCAGCGGGGCCGGACGGTACTCGTTGGCGGCCGTCACGGTGAGGTCGACGGCCGCGGCGGTGACCTCGGCGGCGTGCTGTTCGTCCGGGTGCGAGACCGTCACCGAGCTCGCCCCGCTGGCCAGTTCACCGGCCCAGCAGCGGGTGCCGGTGAGCAGCAGCTCGGGCAGCACGACCGGACGGCCCGGCTGGACGGTGACGGTGCGGTTCAGGACGTCCTTGCCGTCCCGGCGGCAGATCACGTGCAGTTGGAAAGCGGCGTCCCGCAGGTACCCGGCCCCGGCCAGCGGGCCGGTCAGCTGCTTGGCCAGGGTGATCCGCCCGGCGTGGAAGGTGTTGACCAGTTCGGCGGTCGCCAGGTCGGTCACGCCCTCCTTGACCAGCACGCTGCGGACCGGGTCGGCCGGCACGTCGGCACCGCCGTTCGCGGTCTCCGTGACGGTGCAGAGCGCGCCCACCGGCAGGCCGTCCAGCTGCCCGGAGAGCCGGTCGGGGCCGGTGAGTTCGAGCTCCCGGGTGACCACGGCGGCCCGCCCGTTGAAGTCGCAGGAGACCGCGAACCGGAACGGCCCCTTCGCCAACGCGGCGCCCGCACCGCTGACCTTCTTGCGGACCACCAGGGAGCCGACCGCGAACTCGTTGGTGACGATGACGGTCGCCGTGGCCTCCTTGGGGCCCGGAGCGCCCGGGTCGGCGGGCGGGCCGTCCACGTCGACCCGGTCGGAGTCGGACAGCTCGTACCGGACCCGGGTGGCGCCGCCCTGGTCGGTCTCGTCGATCAGGCACCGGCTGCCCTGCGGCAGCCCGCTGACGGCCTGTGAGCCGTCACCGGTGAAGACCAGCTCCTGCGGGAATCCGGGCAGCCTGGTCCCGTTGAAGCTGCAGTCCACCGTCACCTTGAACGGCCCCTGGCCGACCGTGGCGGCCGCCTCGCCGGTGACCCGCTTGGCGACCATCAGGTCCTTGCGCGGGTACTGGTTGCCGATCTCCTCCTGCTGCCAGACGGTGGCGTCGGCGGCCCGGGTGACGGTGACCACGACGGCGTTGGCCTCGCCCTGGTGGTCGCTCTGCGCCCCGGCCGAGTCGGTCTCCCAGAACCGGCAGACCGCACCGACCGGGACACCGCCCAGCGCGAACGGCCTGTCGGGGCTGAACTGCGCCGTACCGGCCCGGACTTCGACGTTGTCCCCGGCGGCGGTGGTGAGCAGGCAGGAGTACGCCAGCATGAACGGGCCGATGGCGACCCCGGCCGGCGGGTCGAGCACCCGCTTCAGCAGCCGGACGTTGCCGAAGACCAGCCCGATCCCGGCCTTCGGCGGCTCGGTCACCGGCAGCACGGTGGTGGTGCCGCCGACCTTGACGGTCTCGGTGTGGGCGAAGGAGTTCCAGGCGACCGAGGGGAAGCCGGGCACGGTCAGGTCCGCAGGTGCCTGGAAGGGGATCCTGAAGGTGACCGCCGCACCCGGCGCCAGCCCGGACGGGAAGGCGACGTCGGTCTCGAAGGCGGTGGCCCGGGTGGTGTCGGTACCCCAGGAGGCGTCCTTGCAGGCGCGCTTGGGGGTGCCGACCTTCCGCCCGCACGGGTTGCCGGTGCGGGTGTAGGCGAGGTCGGCCGTGCCGGGGCCGGTGAACACCACCGGCCCGGTCAGGGTCGGGATGCTGTCCCACTCGGTGCCCCGGGGCTCGTCGCCGAGCAGCACGCCGGTGTCCTTGGGCGCCGGGAAGACGTCGAGCAGCTGCAGCGAGCGGGCGGGCTCGGTGCCGGTGTTCTCGACCCGGATCAGGAAGGAGAAGTTCTGGCCGGGCCGGGTCAGCGCCACGCACGGGTAGCGGGTGAACACCGTCCCGCCGGAGGTGAGTTCGGGGCAGCGCGGGTCACCGGCCGGGATCGGGGCGCCGGTGTTGGCGTCCTGGTAGCCGAGCGAGCGGTCCCCGGTGACCCACTTGGCGGCGTCGAAGGAGACGCCGGAGCGCGAGGTGACCTGGGCCGAGGAGGTGCAGAAGGTGCCGGTCCCGTAGCGCGGGTCGTCCACCGCGGTGCCCAGCCGGGGCGAGCTCGGGTCGCAGTTCACCTTGGGGACGGTGTCCGACCCAGCGCCGAAGACGTTGGTGATGGTGGTCCCGGCCGCCACACCGCCGTTCAGCTTCACCTGGTAGCCGACGGTGACCTCGCTGTTGGGGTAGAGCGTCCAGCCGGGGAAGCGCCAGACCAGTTTGACGATCCGTCCGTCCGCGTCCCGGACCGGCTCGAAGCTCACCTTCACCGGCTGCGGCGTGCCCGGCATCTGGACGTACCGCAGGGTGTACGGCAGGCCGTTGTCGCCCTGGAAGCTGTCGTCGAAGCGCAGCCCGGCCGGGACCTCGTCCACCACCACCAGGTCGGGCACGGGCGCCGTCCCGGTGTTCTTGACGTGCAGGTTGAACGGGGCGACCGAGCCCGGGCTGAGCACCGTACTGGCCGGCTCCTTCTCCACCCGGATCCGGTTGCTGCCCTCCACCACGGCCAGCGAGGCGGTGCTGTCCGGGATCGGGAAGGTGCCGCCCGGCGGCTGCAGGGTGCTCTCGCCCGCCGCGCTCGCGGTGTCCTCCAGCAGGTCGGGGATCGGGGTGCCCGGGGCGGAGCGCAGCCCGCTGCGCGGCCTGACCACCAGGCAGACGCTGCTGCCGGGGCAGTCGCCCCAGGTCGGCGGTGCGGTGGCGGGCAGGATGCCGTACCCGCCGGCCGAGTTGGTGAAGGTGACCCGGACGCCCTGGATCTCGGCCGGGTCCACGCCGGCCGGGAAGCCGGGCTTGGTGTCACCGGTCGGGGTGCCGTTGACGAAGACCGGCGGGTTCGCCCGGCAGCCGGTGGTGCACACGTCCACCTGCACCCGGTCCGCGCCGTTGGGGAAGGTGACCCCGGACAGGGCGGTCACCGTGACCGCGTCGAAGAAGTCGGGGTCGGTGTCGGTGACGATCAGTCGCTTCAGGCCGACGTTCCCGCTGTTGAGGGTGGTCAGCCGGAGCGTGACGTCCTGCGGGGTGATGCCGGTGACCGGGCGCAGCACGGTGCCGGGGGCCAGCGTCTTCTGCAGCGAGGCGGCGGCCTTGGCGGGCTTGACCTCGACGGCGGGCGAGCAGCTCGGGCTGCCGGTCGACCCGCCGTTGACGGTGACGGCGGCGCAGTTGGTCAGGGTGCCGGAGGTGACACCGGGCCGGAGCCGGACGGTCACGGTGGCCCGCATGAAGCCGTTCGGCGGGATGCCGTCCGGCTCGGTCAGCCGCACGCCCTTCGCCCGGGCGAGCAGGGCGCTGTCCGGCGGCACGTACGCCACCCACGCCTTGACGCCCGGGTCGTAGAGCTCCAGGCCGAGGTGCAGGGTGCGCGGGTTGCCGTCGGTGGAGACCGCGACGATCTCCAGCTGGTCGAACGGGTTCCCGGCGGCCGACGGGTCGGCCGGGTCGGTGACCCGGACGTTGGGCTGCGTGACGTTGCCGGTGTTGCTGTAGCCGAGGCTGAAGGTCAGGTCCTGGCCGGGCGGGATCTCGGTCCAGGACGAGGACTTGAAGCCGTTGCCCTCGGGGGTGCGCTCCTGCACCTTGAGCGCGGCGCAGTCGGTCACGGCGGCCGAGCCGGAGCCGTTGGACGGGTTGGCGGCGGAGGCGTCCGCGCAGTCCTGCACGCCGTCGGTGACGTCCTGGGCGGTGACCTTGTCGTTGAGGGTGCCGTGCACCGAGAGCTTGCCGACCGCGCCGGGCTGGATGGTGCCGGCGCCGCCCTGCTCGCCCCGGTAGGTGATCGAGATCCGCTTCGGCGGGCTGCCCGCCGGGCAGCCGGTGCCCGCCCGGATCTGCGAGGCGGGCGGGTTGGTGAGGTCCACCGGCGCCGGGGTGGAGCCGTCCCGGCAGGTGACGGTGAGCCGGGCCGTGGTGGCACCGGGCGGGAAGTCGACCTTCAGCTTGTCGGCGTCGAACTTCTCGAACTCGGTCGCCGCCGAGTCGGACGGCTCGGTGATGGTCAGCGAGGAGACCGCGAACGGCGAGCTGTTGGTGGCGTTCAGCTGCGCGGTGGCGCCGGACTTCTCGCCCCGGACCACGGTGCCGTTCTGGGTGAAGTCGCCCCGGCCGTCCGGGAAGAACAGCTTGTCCAGGTCGACGGTGGCGAGGTTGGGCAGGATGTCGTGGTCGGAGCAGGCGGGGATGCCGATGATGGTGTACTTGCTGGCCGCGTCCTTGACCGCCGAGTCGGCGCAGTTGCGCACCGTCTTCCGGGCGGCCGGGCTGATCTGGGCGCCGCTGGTGCGCTCGGTGCGGCGCAGCTTCACCTGCATCGGCACGGTGCCGCCGACCGGGTCGTACGGCAGCGTGGTACCGGTCGAGTTGGTGAACTCGTAGCGCACACCGGTGACCTGACCGGCCGTCACCCCGGCGGGCAGGGTGAGGTCGGGGCCCGCGGTCGCGGTGCCGCGCACCCACTCGTTCTCCGCGCACCTGTTGCCCGGCGGTTTGGTGCACACCAGCACGGTGACCCGGTCCGCCCCGGCGGGCATCCGGGAGACCGGGCCGACCGAGACCAGGTCGAAGTTCTCGTACAGGGCGGCGCTGTCGTCCTGCACGTCCAGCCTGCTCACGCCGTCGACGGTGGCCGAGGTGTTGGCGGCGCCGAGGGTGATGGTGGAGACGCCGTCGCTCTGCGCCACGTCCGAGCCCGGCTGCCAGTTCTTGCTGGCCTTGGCGTCCAGCAGCTTGGGGATGGTGACGGTCTGGGTGACGGTGCCGATCACCTGGCTGGCGTTGTCGGCGGCGGCCGTCGCGGTGTTGGTGACCGAGTCGCCGTCCTCCAGCGGCCCGGTGGCGGGGACCCGCATGCCGATCGAGACGTCCGCCGTGGTCCCGGCGGGCAGGCCGACCGATCCAGCCGGGTTGGGCGGGGAGGCCAGCGGGCTGCGGAACTCGATCCGCAGCTTGCGGGTGGCCGGGTCGTAGGTCACCAGCTGGGTCGGCGTGGTCGGCGGCAGCGAGGTCAGGTCGAACTCGGCCGGCAGCACGTCCTCGATGTGGGCGTTCACGCAGGAGACGCTGAGCGAGGAGCAGGAGAGGGTGAGCTTGTACGAGAAGGCCGATCCGGGCACCAGCGGGTTCGGCGCCCCCTCCACCGCCTTGCCGAGCGACATCACCGGCCCGGCGGCCACGGCGGGCGGCACGCCCAGCAGGGTGGCCGCCAGGCTCAGGACGGCCGCGACCGCCCACGGCATCCGGCGCCGCCCCGTACCGATGAGAGACCCCACGACCGCTCCGTACGTAGACCGACCTGACAGTCAGTCACACTAAGTACAGATATGATCACCAGGGGCGAGGCAGCGCCGGAATGCCGCTCTGACGGAGCAGTGGCAGCCCGTCAGCGCACCGCCGCCACCAGCGAGTCGCTGACGGAGCGCCAGGCGACGCCGGCCTCGCGGAAGCCGGCCTCCACCAGGCGGGCGGTGTGCCAGTCGGCCGGGTGGACGTCGCCGTCCTTGTGGTCGCGGTAGATCATCGAGCGGGCCGCCACCGGCTCGGCGAGGAGCGGATCGGCCGCCGCGGCGGCCCACCAGCCCTGCCAGTCGTGGATGCCCGCGGCGCTCTCGCGCTCCCGGCGCCGCTGCTGGAACGCGTCGTCGGCCGCCCGCAGCAGCGGGATGCCGGCCTCGGGGGTGTGGTCGGCATTGAGGAAGAGCCCGCCGGGCCGGAGCAGCCCGGCCAGGTCGCCGTAGAGCCGGAGCAGGTCGTCGGTGGCCAGCCAGTGCAGCGCGGTGGCGGTCAGCACGGCGTCGTACGGACCCTCGGGAAGGGCGGCCGCCCAGTCCGGGTCGCGCAGGTCGGCGGTGACCAGGGTGAGCCTGCTCTCGTCGGCGAAGTGGCCGCCCGCGATCGCCAGCAGCGCGGGGTCGAGGTCGACCCCGGTGCTCACCGCCTCCGGCAGCCGGGCGAACAGCCGACCGCTGATGCTGCCGGTGCCGCAGGCCAGGTCCAGCACCCGGGGTGCGGGCCCGGCGACCGCCTCGACCAGGTCGAGCATCACCCGGAACCGCTCCTCGCGGTCGGGCAGGTACCACTGCTGCTGAAGGTCCCAGCTGCGCTGCCAGTCGTTCCAGCTGTTCATTGCCGCTCCCTCGGTAATGGCCTGATCGGCGCTGCGTCTATTACCGATCCTAGGAGCCTTCGGGTAACCGGCGCAAGGTGCTTGCAGGCATTACTTCTCGGTCGAGGTTTGGCCACCCGCTCCGCACTCCGTAGAGTTCCTGGGTAACCAGGTAGGGCGGCAGAGGAAGCAGTGCGGTAATGGCGGGCGAGACCCAAGGCACCGAAGAGCAGATCGAGTACGGCCCGGGCATCGACCCCGCACGGCTGGAGCTCTGCCTCGCCGTGCTCGCCGAACTGGACCAGCTCGATGTCGACCACCCGGACGCGATCACCGTCCGGCAGGCGGTCGGCGGGGTGTTCCGCACCCTCAAGCAGCGCCGCCGCCAGGAGATGCGGGCCCGCAAGACCGCGCACGACCGCGCCGTGACCGCCGCCACCGCGACCGGTGCGCCCGGCCGGATCGACGACGAGACGGCCGGGGCCTTCGGCCTCACCACCGCCACCACGACCGAGATCGCCGGAATACTCGAGCGCCCGCGCTCCTGCTACACCTGCAAGCAGCGCTACGTCGAGGTGGACGCCTTCTACCACCAGCTCTGCCCCTCCTGCGCCAAGCTCAACCGGAGCCGCCGAGACGCCCACGCGGACCTGACGGGCCGTCGGGCGCTGCTCACCGGCGGCCGGGCCAAGATCGGGATGTACATCGCGCTCCGGCTGCTCCGCGACGGCGCCCACACCACCATCACCACCCGGTTCCCCAACGACGCGATCCGCCGCTTCAAGGCGATGCCGGACAGCGCCGACTGGCTGCACCGGCTGAAGATCGTCGGCATCGACCTGCGCGACCCGGCCCAGGTGGTCGCGCTCGCCGACGAGGTCGCGGCCGACGGCCCGCTGGACATCCTGATCAACAACGCCGCCCAGACCGTCCGCCGCTCCCCCGCCGCCTACCGCGAGCTGGTGCTGGCCGAGAACGCCCCGCTGCCCGCCGGTGAGCTGCCCAGCTCCACCGTGATCGGCAGCTTCGGCAGCGGCAGCGTCGACCGCCCGGCCCTGCCCGGCCAGGGCGGCCACCGCGAGCTGATCAGTGCCGAGGACGTCACCGCGCTGGCCCTGGTCAGCGGCTCCGCCTCGGTCGAGCGGATCGCGGCCGGCACCGCGATCGACGCCGGCGGCCTGGTGCCCGACCTGCACGACTCCAACAGCTGGGTGCAGACCGTCAGCGAGGTCGACCCGATCGAGCTGCTGGAAGTCCAGCTCTGCAACTCCACCGCTCCGTTCATCCTGGTCAGCAAGCTGCGCCCGGCGATGGCGGCGGCCAAGGCACGGCGCAAGTACGTGGTGAACGTCTCCGCCATGGAGGGCCAGTTCAGCCGCGGCTACAAGGGCGCGGGCCACCCGCACACCAACATGGCCAAGGCCGCGCTCAACATGCTGACCCGCACCAGCGCCAAGGAGATGCTGGAGACCGACGGCATCCTGATGACCGCCGTCGACACCGGCTGGATCACCGACGAGCGCCCGCACCCCGACAAGATGCGGCTCGCCGAGGAGGGCTTCCACGCCCCGCTCGACCTGGTCGACGGCGCGGCCCGGGTCTACGACCCGATCGTGCGCGGCGAGGAGGGCGAGGACCTCTACGGCTGCTTCCTCAAGGACTACGCCCCCTCCCCCTGGTAGGAGTTGACGCACCGTGGCCAGCATGCTGGGAGCCGGCGTGATCGTGCCGAGCACCGACGGCCGGGTCCTGCTCGGCCGTCGGATCACGGCCGGTGAGACCCCCAGCTGGAGCCTGCCCGGCGGCAAACTGGACCACCCGGGCGAGTCGTTCGAGCAGGCCGCCGCCCGGGAGCTGGCCGAGGAGACCGGCATCGTCCTGCCCGCCGGGCGGATGCGGGTGCTGGCCCTCCTGCTCGACCACGAGCTCGGCCGGCCCCGGCTGACCGCCGCCGTGCTGGCCCCGCCGTGCGACCTGCCCGCGCTGGTCACCGAGCCGCACGCCTGCGCGGGCTGGGAGCGGGTGCCGGTGGACGCGCTGCCGGAGCCGATGTTCTACCCCTCGGCCCAGGTGCTGGCCAGCTGGCTGCCCGACTACCGGGCCCCGGCCCGGACCTGGCGTTACCCGCTCGGCTGAGCCGCCGCCGACAGCCCGGTCAGCAGTGCGCCGCCCGAACCGTCCACCGAGCGCTGGGTGTTGGTGAGCACGACCACGCCGGTGCCGCACTCCGGGGCGAAGCCGAGGAACGAGGCGAAGCCGCCGGTGCCGCCGTTGTGCCAGAGCTGGAGCTGCCCGCCCTGGCGGGGGTGCAGGCGCAGGCCCATCCAGCCGAGGTGGATCCAGGAGAACGGGTTGGTCCGGTGCTCGGGCGTCCGGCTGAGCGCGATCGCCTCGGCCAACGGGGTTTGCTCCGGGGCGAATTGGGCCTGCAGGAAGGTGACCAGGTCGGCCGCCGTTCCGCGCAGGCCGCCCGCGCCCGCCAGTGCGGCCAGGTCCCAGCCCGGGACGGGACGGCCGCGCCGGTCGTGCCCCTGCACCAGCCGGGCCGGGTCGGCCGGGACGACGGCGGTGTCGGTGAGGCCGAGCGGGCCGGTGATCCGGGCGGCGATCAGCTGCTCGTAGTCGGTGCCCGCCCGCCGGGACAGCGCCAGACCGAGCAGCCCGGCCCCGAGGTTGGAGTAGCGGAACCGCTTGCCCGGCACCGCACCGAGCCGGACCCGGCGCAGCGTGCCGAGCAGCACCGGCTCGGTGAACCGCGCGTACGGGTCGGGGCGGCCGGGGTGGAGCAGCGCGGGCAGCAGCATGCCGGGCGGCAGCCGGGACAGCCCCGAGGTGTGCTGGGCGAGTTGGCGCAGCGTCACCGCCTCGCCGCCCCGGTGCAGGCCGGCCGCCTCCGGGAGCAGCTCGGCCAGCGGTTCATCCAGCCCGACCAGGCCCTCGGTGACCAGGCAGGCCAGCGCGAGCGAGGTGAACACCTTGCTGACCGAGCCGAGTTCGAACACCGAGTCGGTGCCGACCGCGCCCGCCGAACGGACCTCCGCCCCACCCCCGGCCAGCGCGGCCACCACCACCCCGGCCCGCCCTTCGGCCAGTTGGTCCGCCGTCCGCTGCGCCGCCCCGCCAAGATCCACCATACCGAGCAGCCTAGTTGCACTGACAGTGATGACGGACGTGGTGGGGCTGCTGGCGGGTGTGACCCGCGCACCGACTGACATTTCGATTGTCCTGTTTGGGATTTGTCGGCCCGTCAGCGGCGTCACCGCGCACGCGGCCCCTCTCCGTGACGCTCCGCCGGAGCGGCCCGGTCGGGCTCCCCCGCCCCGGTCACCAGCGGTGCGTTACTCCAGGTTGGCCCTGATCCCCGGTTTTCGATCAGGGCCCGAGATGATGGACCGCGCGTCAGTTTGTCCTGTTCCCAGGCCGGTTGGAGGCACCGGACGGACGGCTGACGGTGGGCCGGTCGAGGAGCACTGCTGCGCCGAGCCGGCCGCCGGTGTGACGGCCCCGACCTGCGACCCTGGTGACGCTCACCGCTGTCGGCCGACCCGACAGGAGCTCCGCGCCGCGCGAGTCCTCAAGCCCGACGCGGGGGGGTGCTCAGTACGCGTCGTCCGGGTAGCCCCACTCGATGTCGGTCTCGGCGGCCGGAGCGACCTCGGCGACGGCGGAGGCGAAGGAGGTCTCGAAGTACGGCTGCCAGCGGCCGAACCCGCTGATGCTGATCGGGAACTTCGTCTCACCCGAGACGTAGTGGACGCCGTTGTCGCAGACCGCGCCGTAGCCGATCTGGCCCTCGAAGCCCTCGTCGCGCAGCAGGTCGCCAATGGACACGGCGACGGCTTCGGCCTGCGCCGAGTCGGCGAGCTGCGAGACGGTGAAGTGGAGATCGATGTTGACGGACATACCAGCAGGCTACCCGCCGACACCGGCAGTGGACTGTGCACCGGTCTCCAGGAACCGATCGCGCAAGGTGCCGAAGCGATCCGGGAGCAGGACGCCTTCGGAGCCGCTCAGGCGTTCAGGTCGTCGGCGCCTGAGAGCCGGCGGCTCTGACTCGGCGTCATGCCTGCCGGGGACTCGGGCCGGGCCTGGTCTCGGGGAGGCGTCCCACGATCGGTTGCCGCGATGCTGCTCGGCAGTGCAGACGCAGCAACGTGACCCGGTCCCGGACCATCACCCCCTGGGACGGCTGGACCGCGTGGTACCCGGGCATCCCCAAGCAGGGCGCGTAGTCCGAGGGCGTTGTCGGGTGAGCTGCGACTCGGGCCGGGAAGTCCGTTCGGCGGCGGGCGGGTTCAGATTCGTCGGACGCGCCATGGTCAACGAGGCCCTGTCCCGCGGGTGGGATGTGACCCTCAAGGTGGTCGCCTCCGGTATCACCGACCGGGCGGCCGCCAACCGCGATCGGCTCCGAGCCTCGGTCCCGAGGTACGTGCCGCAGGCGGACCCGCCGTCAGCCGGGGTCCGGGCTGCCGTGGCGGGTGGTGTCGTGGGTGGCGAGGGCGGCGCGCAGGGTCAGTTGGTCGGCGCCCCGGGCGGCGTCGAGGCCGGTGAGCTCGGTGGCTCTGCGCAGGCGGTAGTCGACCGTGTTGGGGTGGACCTGAAGCCGGGCCGCGGCCTGGCGGCGGTCGAGACCGCAGGCGAGGAACGCCCGCAGGGTGTCGAGGAGTTCGGGGCGCCGGGCCAGCGGGGTGAGCAGAGCGGCGAGGCGGTCCCTGGCCGCGCTCGGGCGGCTCAGCTGGTACTCCAGCAGGAGGTCGTCGAGGAGGTACAGCCCGGGGCCGCGGCCGGACGCCGGCGCCACCTCCCGTAGCTCGCCGACCAGTCGGGCGGCGTCCGCGACGCCACCCGGTGCGGCGGCGGCCGCCGCCACCAGCAACTCGGCGCCGCAGGCCCGGCCGAGGTGTTCGACCAGCCGGGAGAGCCGGTCCCGGTCGGCGCCGGCGAAGTCGGCGGGTGGGGTGTCGGAGGGGATCAGCACCAGCCCGCCGTTCCCGGACAGCACCGACAGCGGCACGCCCGTGGTCTGGCGCTGCAGTTCGTTGCGCAGGCGGCGGAGTTTGCGGCGGGCGGCGACGGCGTGGTTCACGCCGAGCAGCAGTTCGTCCGGGTGCGGTCCCATGGTGATGCCCAGGACCAGGTAGCAGGGCGGCAGTTGGAGACCGGCCCGGTCGGCGGCGGTCTGCGGGTCGCCGCCCGCCAGCAGCCGGGACAGCAGCGACTGCCGGGCGACCTGCTCGTCGCCCAGCGCGGCCTGCCGCTCCTGGACGTACCCGGCCGCGACCGCGCAGCTCACCAGACGGAGGTAGTCCAGTAGGCGCTGCTGGACCAGCAGGACGTCCGGCAGGTCGCCGGGTTCGGCGGCCACGAGGACCCGGGCCGCGCACTCCTGCGCTCCGAAGTGGTAGGCCCCGACGACAGCTTCCAGCGGTACGCCCTCGTCCGCGCGCCGGGCCGAGGACTCGCTGATCCGCGCCAGTTCGTCCGCTCCGGGCAGCTCACCGCTGCGCAGCACCTCGGTGAAGGCGCGGATGCCGCGGTCCACCTCCCGGGTGATCTCGCCGCGCAGCTGCTCGGAGGGGAGTGCCCCGTAGGCGGGCAGACGCTCGACGAGCCGGGCCATCACCGCGGGGGCCAGGGCCACGGCGGCGGCCTTGAGGTGCTCGTGGACGGGTACGCCGCCGAGTCGCGGTGTCGAGGGGCGTTCCACCGTGTTGGATGACGTCACAATCCACCTCGCGATTCTCTGTTGTCCGGCCCGGGGACACGGTGCCGTGCCGCAGGCATCATGTTTTCCGGGACGTTACTTACCAGTTGGTAACACGCTCGCCGGTCGGACCACCAGAGGTGCGCACCTCCCGACCGCACCGTCCACCGGACCCGCACGCCCCCACCCACACCCCCACACGTACCGGAGGACCGCCTTGCTTGCGCGCAAGAGCACGTCTCGGCTACTCGCCATCGCCGTCACCGCGGTCATGGCCATGGCCGCCACGGCAGGCCCCGCCGCAGCCGCCGCACCGTCGGCCGCCGCCGCGAGCGACTCGTTCTACACCTACGACGGCAGCGTGCCGCTGGCCTCCCTCGCACCGGGCGCCGTCCTGAAGACCCGGACCCTGCAGTACCACCTGCTGGGCCTGCCCACCCCGGTCAAGGCGATCCAACTGCTGTACCGCACCACCGACGCCCAGGGCCGCCCGGCCGCCAACGTGACCACCGTGGTGCGGAGCCTGACCGGCGACGGCAGCAAGGCGGTGTCGTACCAGTCCTTCTACGACTCCCTCGACCCCGAGCACGGCCCGTCCCGGGCGGTCGCCGGCGACCTCAGCCTCGGCGGCCTGATCCCGAACGCCGAGGCCCTCTTCCTGGTGCCGCTCCTGGCGCAGGGCTACAACCTCGTCATCCCGGACACCGAGGGGCAGAGCGCCGACTTCGCGGCCGGCCCGGAGTACGCGACGAACACGCTGGACTCCATCCGCGCCGCGACCAGGTCCGCGGCCACCGGCATGAACCCCGGCACCTCCTTCGGCCTGATGGGCTACTCCGGCGGCGCCATCGCGACCAACTGGGCGGCCGCCCTGGCACCGTCGTACGCCCCCGAGGTCAACAGCAAGCTGGTCGGCTTCACCGAGGGCGGCCTGCTGGTGGACCCGGCGCACAACCTCAAGTACGTCGACGGCTCGCTGGTGTGGAGCGGTGTCATCCCGATGGCGGTCATCGGGGTCTCCCGGTCCTTCGGCATCGACCTCAAGCCCTACCTGAGCGACTACGGCCTGTCGGTGTACCAGCAGTTGGAGCACGGGTCGATCGCCGATGCCCTGGGCCACTATCCGGGACTGACCTGGAAGAAGATGGCGAAGCCGCAGTACGCCGACCCGAACTCGGTACCGGCCTTCCTCACGGCGGTGAACCGGATCAACCTCGGCTCGGCCCCCACGCCGACCGTCCCCGGCTACATCGCGCAGGGCAACGGCGGTGTCCTGGAGGGCACCTTCGGCAGCCCCGCCGGTATCGGCACCGGCGACGGGGTCATGGTCGCCGGGGACGTCCGGGCCCTGGCCCGACAGTACTGCGCCACCGGCAACAGCCGGATCGCGTACCAGCAGTTCGACCTGCTCAGCCACGTCGGCGTCCCCGTCGTCTGGGCTCCCCAGGCCCTGGGCTGGCTCAACGACCGGTTCGCGGGCCGGACCGCGCCGACCGACTGCGGCCACATCCCCGCAGGCAACCCGCTCACCCCGGAACAGCCGGCCCCGACCTCCTGATGCACCGGTGCGCACCGTGAGGCCCCACCGCACCCGGACCCACGCGGCGGGGCCTTCCCGCGCCCGGCAACGCCCTCCGGTCACCAGGTGTCCCCGGCCCGACCGCTGACGCCGGTTCAGAAGCCGGCGGTGTCCAGGTCGAGGTCGAACGGGGCCGGAAGCCGCACGGCGGCGCCGAACGGGTGCGGGCCGTCCACGCTCTCGTACCCCAGCCGGCTCGGCTCGGCGAACACCGTGCACTCGCGCTGCTGACGGTCCACCAGCAGGTACACCGGCGCGCCGTACTGGCCGTACCGGCGTCGCCTCACGGTGCGGTCGGTGTCCCCGTTCGACGGTGAGGTCACCTCCACCACCAGCAGCGTCTGGTCGGGCAGGAGCGCTCCCTCGGTCTTCGCCGCCAACGCCGCCGGCACCACCGCGAGATCCGGGATGAACCAGTTCTCCGAGCCCGGGAGGTCCAGGTTCCCGGAGCCGGCCCGAAGGCCGAGCACCCGCATCCGCGGGCCGATCTGCTCACGCACCAGGTCGACCGCGTTCTCGTGCGCCCAGGACAGCGAGATGGGGGTGATGACTCCCTCGATGATCTCGGCGCGGTCACCGGCGACGTGCTGGATCGCGTACTTCAGGGCGCGCTCCGGGTCGGTGACGCTGTACTCCCCGGGGGCGTGGGCTGCTGAGCTCACGGCCGTACCTCCTTCGCTCTCGCCCGATCGAGTGACGGACCCGTACCGGCTCCGGGTCCGTCACTCGATCGGGCGAGTAGGTTCGTCCCGGCCGGCCTTCCGTCCCGACTCCGGCCGGCGGGGTCAGGTGGTCTCCAATGGGTCGGCGCGGCAGAGTAGTTGGACGATCCGGGTGCCGGTCCGGGCGGCGGTGCGGAGCTGGGGCGCGGGTGCGCGGGCGCGCCTGGGCCGACCGTGTCGGCCACCTCGCGTCAACGGCCGTCGGACCGGGTCTCAGACGCGGACCAGCGACTCGCGGGTGAGATCGGCGAGGGTGGGGTAGCCGTCGACGGCCATGATCAGGTCGCTCTCGGCGAGCAGGGCGCGCAGGACGTGGACGATGCCGGCCGTGCCCTCCAGGGCCAGGCCGTAGGCGTACGGGCGGCCGATGCCGACGGCGGTGGCGCCGAGGGCGAGGGCCTTGACCACATCGCTGCCGGAGCGCACCCCGGAGTCGAAGAGCACGGGCAGGCCGTCGGCGGCCTCGACCACACCCGGCAGGGCGTCGAGCGCGGGCAGGCCGCCGTTCGCCTGGCGGCCACCGTGGTTGGAGCAGTAGATGCCGTCCACTCCGCCGTCCCTGGCGCGGCGGACGTCCTCGGGGTGGCAGATGCCCTTGAGGACGATCGGCAGGTCGGTGAGCGAGCGCAGCCAGGGGAGGTCGTCCCAGGTCAGCGGGTTGCCGAAGACGCCCACCCACTCCATGACGGCGGCCTGCGGATCCTCCTCGGGGGACTTGGCGAGGCGGGCGCGGAAGACCGGGTCGGAGGTGTAGTTGGCCAGGCAGTGGCCGCGCAGTTGGGGGAAGTTGCCCGCCGCGAGGTCGCGCGGACGCCAGCCGGTGACCCAGGTGTCCAGGGTGACCACGATGGCCTTGTACCCGGCGGCCTCCGCGCGGTGAACCAGACTCGCGGCCAGGTCCCGGTCGGTGGGGGTGTAGAGCTGGAAGAAGCCGGGGGTGTCGCCGAACTCGGCGGCCACCTGCTCCAGCGGGTCGACGGACAGGGTGGAGGCGACCATCGGCACGCCGGTCCGGGCGGCGGCCCTCGCGGTGGCGAGATCCCCGTGGCCGTCCTGGGCGCACAGGCCGATCACGCCCACCGGCGCCATGAACAGCGGCGAGGGCAGCCGGAGGCCGAACAGGTCGACGGACAGGTCCCGTCGGGTCGCCCCGACCATCATCCGGGGCACCAGACCCCACCGGCCGAAGGCGGCGGCGTTCGCCCGCTGGGTGGACTCGTCACCCGCCCCGCCCGCCACGTAGGAGAGCACTGAGGGCGCCAACGCCGACGCGGCCCGGGCCTCCAGTTCGGCGAAGGCCATCGGCATCGTCGGCAGCACACCGGCGAGCCCGTTGAGGTAGATCTCGTACTGGTAGTCGCCGAACTGCGGGCTCATCGTCCGGAGTTCCTTCCTGCTGGTGGGTCGGCGGCGACCGCTGCCCGGCGTGCCCGGCAGGGGTCCGGGTGGCGAAGGTATCCCGAGCGGCGCCGGACGGGTAGCGGGCCGGCGGCCGGCCCCTGCCCGGGGATGGCGGGCCCCGGCCCGGCGGAGGCGGGCAGCGGTACTGTGACGGCTCGGGGAGACGCGGGGCGGACGACGATCCGGAGCTGCTCACCTGGGCGCACGTCGCCGCGGTGCACTGCTTCCTGACCGGGTATCACCACCTCTTCTCGACGCCGTTGACCGCCGCCGGGTGCGACCGGTACTACGCCGCGTCGGCGCGCGTCGCCGAACTGCTGGGCGCCACCGGCATTCCCCGTTCCCGCGCCGAGGCTGCGGCCTGTCCGGCCCGGGTCCGGCCCGGGTCCGGCCCGAGTCGAAGGTCACGCCTGCCCTGGAGGTGCTGCGGCTGCTGCGCGGTTTCGGCCGCAGCCGCCATGGGCGTCCTGCCGTCCGGATGCTGACGAACGCCTCGATCGACCTGCTGCCGGCGCGGGCGGGTGGCCGGATCATGGTCTGGGCCTGCGGGCCGTCCCAGCCCTTCTGGCCCCCGTCCTCACTGTCCGAGCGGGCTCGTAGGCTGGTCAGCACACCGATCGACCGGAGGTTCCGTGTCCAGCCATCCCGGCGTACGCGCGCTGTCAGGCCTGCTCGCGCCATGCAGACAGAGCAGCGAAGGAGCCCCCCTTGATGCAGCCGAAGTGGCAGAAGCCGAACGGCGGCTCGGGATACGGCTGCCCTCGGACTACATCGCCTTCATAGAGACCTACGGGGCCGGCGGGATCGGCGGAGACTCGCTGTGGATACCGTCGCCGTACCGCGCCCCCGGAGGCACCAGTGTGGTCAGCATGGCGGAACTCTTCTGGGAACAGGCCTCCGAGTACCACTCCCGTTGGCTGCCCGTCGAAGTAAGGGCCGATATGTTGCTCCGGTGGGGTTTCACAGAGGAGGGCACCCACCTGTTCTGGCTGATGACAGGCGACGACAGTGACGCCTGGCCCATCGCCGAACTCTACGAGGACGGCGGCCCCTTCACCGTCCACGAAGACGGGTTCGCCGCCTACGTGCGACGCTGGTGCACCCCTGCCCCCGGCCTCACCGAGGGAGCGATGCAGTTCATCCACTGGCGCGAATACGACGACCTCATGGACCAGGGCCTCGACCCCTCTACAGGTCTCCCCTGGGCAATCTGAACGGAAGTGCTGCTGGTCGCGAGAATCGGCCGGGTACCGCTTCCTGGTAGCAGCTGCCGGTGTCGGCCTCGGTGAGGATGAGGATGTCGAGCTTGGCCAGGCGTTTCAGCCTGGCGCGGGTGCGGTGACGGTCTTCCCGGTGAGGGCCTCGGCGAGGCGGGGCCTCGGGCGGGCCCCGCTGACCGGCTTCCGTCTCAGCTCGCCGGGCCGCCCGGGCGGAACCGTTCCACGCCGATGATGTGACGCACCTTCACCGGGCGGACGACCACGGCGATCCGCTGCTCGCCCGGAAGCATCCACTCGTAGCGCTCGCTGCCCAGGTACTTGCGGGCCAGCCGGTCCATCCGTTCCCGCGCTTCGTCCCCGGTGATGAAGCAGCTCACCACGCCGCTGATCTGCACCCGGTCGTAGGGATCGGTGGAGTCCGCGTGCGAGAGGTAGACCCGCGGGTCCCGCCGCAGGTTCTCCTCCTTCACCCGGCCCACCGAAGTGTTGAACATCAGCTCGCCCTCCCCTTCCAGGTCCACCCACATCGGGCTGACCTGTGGGGCGCCGTCCGCGAACACGGTGCCGACGTACCAGATGTTGGGAGCTCGGAGCCGGGCCTGCACGGCCTCGTCGAATGTCACAGCCACCCGAGGTGGTTACCCACTCCGAAGGACCGGGACACCGGCCATGGTTTGCTTTCGCAGGAGGTGCCCTCCTACTCATGGACCTGGCCCCGCATCTGGGCACGACCTGCCCCAGCTGCAGCTGGGCGTCGGTGGTCCGGCCCTGCGGGAGTGCGGGCCGTCCACCGGTCCCGCTGATGTCGGCTGCGCCCCGGCTCGGTCGCGGGCCAGCCACGACGGACGCCCGGTCAGGGGTCAACGGCCTTGGTGTCACTGCGCATCGTTCGACGCGGTACGCGCGAACCGGAGGGTGGCGGGCACCCGCACGCGGCCCGCCACCCGGTGGTCCTAGCGCGGCCGGAGCTGGCGCCGGAGCTGCGCCGAGAGGTGGTGCTGGAGCGGGCGGCCGACCGCCGCGAGGTCGTGCACGAAGGTGAGCGTGCCGTCGTCGGCCAGGGTGTAGCGCCGGCGGGTGGCGGTGACCTCCTTGGCCGTGGGTGCGAGCGCGACCTCGTGGGTGGCGAGGTCGACTGCGGCGCCGTCCGCCCGACCGACCAGGATCTCCGCGATGCCGGTGGGCTGGGTGATCAGTGCCTCCACCCGGCCGTCGGGCTGGAGCCGCCACCAGCCGCTCTCCCGGGCGGACGGGCGCAGTGGCGCGCCGTCGGCGTCGAGCAGCCAGGCCCGGGTCTCGTAGTGGAGGAAGGGCCGGCCGTCGTGGCTGAAGGTCATTTCCTGTGCGTACGTGAACTCGTCGGCGAGCGTCGGGTAGCCGCCACGTCCCCGGCCGCGCCAGGTGCCGAGGAGCCCGAGCACGGGCTCCAGCAGCGCGTGCGGTGCGGGCGCCTCGTCCGGTCGGTGAGCGTCGGGGTAGGGGTGGGGGTGCTCCGGTGCGGGGTCGAACACGGTGCGCGCTCCTCAAGTGGGTCTGCGGTCAGGTCTGCTGACGGTCCGGGTGACTCGGGAAGCCTACGGTCCCCTCCGGGGAGGGGACCGCGGCGACGTGCTCCGGCCGGCCGGACGTTCGGGCGGACGGCGCGTGAGGGGGAGCTGCCGGGGGCAGTACCTCGCCCGGGACCGCGACGCGGAGGCTCCTGGGGTGGGACCGCTCAGCGGCGGCCCGGGCGCTGGGCGGCGGCAAGCACCAGGGCGGCCGTGCAGGCCGGCAGTGCTGCCACGATCACCGCCGTCCAGCCGCGACGGAAGCCCTCCAGTGCGGCCTCCGGCCCGTGCGGGGTACCGATCAGACTGACCGTCAGCGCCACGCCCACCACGGCGCCGATCTGCCGGGCCATCATCAGTAGGGGGTGTCGAAGCAGTAGCTCTCGGTCCAGGCGGAGGCTCCGTACTGGTTGGCCGCGCGCAGCGCGATGCAGACGTGGTCGCCGGAGTAAGGGCCGGTGAGGTGGTAGCTGGTGCCCGTGGTCGAGTAGACCTGGTTGACCTTCTTGGTCTGGTTGTCGTACCGGACGTCGTAACGGGTCGCGCCCGGCTGGGCGTCCCACGACATGGTGAGCGGCATGTCGCAGGCGCCGACACAACCGTGGTCGAACAGCGCGTTGTAGCCCGCCATCGCCGCAGGCGGGGTTCCCTGGGGCGAGGGGGTCGGGGTGGGCTTGGGCGCAGGAGCGGCGGGCGGCGGGGGCGGCGGGGACGACGCGGTGGTGCCGCCCGAGGTACCGCCGCCGGTGGTACCGCCCGACGTGCCTCCGGAGCCGCCCCCGGCGGTCCCTCCGGTGCTCTTGCCGCCGGTGGTGCCGCCTGACGTTCCGCTGCTGCCGCCCGTCGCCGTGCCGGGATCGGATGCGTCGCTCGGGGTGGAGGCCACCGCCGACGGTGCCGTGGCGGGCGTCTCCGACGGAGGTGGTGGCGCCACCGGGGAACTGCCAGCCCCGGCGGAAGCCGTCGCTCCGGGGGTGGGCGTCGCCGGCGCGCTGGTGACCGTGCCGTCCGGACGGTGCCCGCCCGAGGTGCTCCCCCCGGGGCCGCCGCCCCGGGTCAGGCCGACCGTGAGCATCGTGCCGACGGCGACCACCGCCGCCAGGACGAGCAGGGCCCGGCGCCGACGGGGCGGGCGGCCCACATCGTTGCGCTCGGTCGGGGTCCGGGGCAGGGACGGTATCCCGGTGTCGCCCCCGTGCCCGATCAGCACCGCCAGGCCGCTCTGGTCGAGGGTGGCCTCGCCCAGGCCCAGCGCCGCGCCGAGCTGTCCGGGGGTGGGCCGTTCCTCCGGCTCCTTGGCCAGGCAGCGGCGGACCTGTTGGACCAGTTCGGCCGGGAGCCGGTCGAGGTCCGGCTCCTCGTGCACGATCCGGAAGCCGAAGCCGAACGAGTCGGTCTGGCCGAACGGGTGCTCCCCGGTGGCCGCGAAGGCCAGCACCAGCCCCAGCGCGAACACGTCGGCCGCCGGACCGACCCGGCCGCGCAGCTGCAGCTGCTCCGGTGCCATGAACTGGGGCGTGCCCAGCATCATCCCGGTCTGCGTCAGGGTGGTCACCGCCGCGCCCCGCGCGATCCCGAAGTCGATCAGCCGGGGGCCGTCCGGCCCCAGCAGGATGTTGCCGGGTTTGACGTCCCGGTGCACCAGTCCGGCCGCGTGGATCGCGGTCAGGGCCTCGGCCAGGCGCACTCCCAGCGCCCGCACCGACACGCTGTCGAGGGCGCCGTGCTCGGCCACCACCGCGTCCAGCGTCGGACCGGGTACGAACTCGGTCGCCAGCCAAGGCTGTTCGGCCTCCACGTCGTCGTCGACGATGGCGGCGAAGTACGGCCCCGACATGGCCCTGGTCGCGGTCACCTCGCGACGGAACCGGGCGAGGAAGTCGGCGTTCTGCGTCAACTCCTCGTTGATCACCTTGACCGCGACCAGCACCGTGCCGTGGCGCCCGAGGTAGACCCGGCCCATGCCGCCCGTCCCGAGCACCCCGAGCAGTTCGTACGGACCGACCCGCCGCGGATCGCCGTCCTGCAGTGCCTTCAACGCGCCACCCCCGGTGCGGTGGCTCCGGTTCTGAGCAGCCGGACGGGCGGAACGGTCAACATGTCACTCCCACGATCGCCAAGGGGAAGGCCCTGCGACCGCGCGGATCCGGGCACCTCGACGGTGCGACGTCTCGCGGACCGCCACCGCGAGGATGGCGGCCACGCCGCCGACAGCGCCAGGTCACCGCACCGGCCATAGCTGGCCGGTCCTGCTGACCGGCGCAAACGTCAGCGGCCCGGGTCCGCGTTCACGCCTTTGAGCTCTCTCCGACCAGGCCGGAAGGACCCGGCTCGATCAGGGACCACAGGTCCGGTTGCCCGGGCTGTGGGCCTGGGAGTGGCGACTGTCCGGCGGGAGTCAGGCAGGAGCAGCCGTGAGCTCGCGCGGGTCCGACGCGAGTTTTCGGACCACCGCTATCCGCGCTTCGCGGCGATCCGTTCCGGCTCCGGCCAGCGGACGTCGTAGACCCAGCCGAGCCGCTCCCACCAGGAGATCAGCCGGGCGGTCGGGTCCGGCTGCCCGGCCAGGGCGCCGTGCCGGGCGCTGACCGGGTCGGCGTGGTGCAGGTTGTGCCAGCCCTCGCCGAAGGTGATCAGGGCGACCCAGCGGATGTCCCTGGACTGGTCCCTGGTCCGGTAGTTGCGGTCGCCGAAGGCGTGCGCGACCGAGTTCACCGACCAGGTCACGTGGTGCACCACCGCGTACCGGACCAGCCCGGCCCAGAAGAAGGTGGCGGCGGTCGCGCGCCAGTCCCGGGTCCAGGCCAGCGTGACCAGCGCGGGCAGCAGCAGCGAGAGCGCCATGGTGGCGGGGTACCAGCGGTCCAGCCGCCGGACGTCCGGGTCGGCCAGCAGGTCCGGTACGTAGCGCGGGTAGTTGGAGCGCACCGGCGAGGAGGCGAACCAGCCCGCCTGGGCGTGCCACATGCCCTTGAGCAGGGCCCGCCGCCCGGTCCCGTAGCGCCAGGGCGAGTGCGGGTCGCCGGGCTGGTCGGAGTGCTGGTGGTGGCGCCGGTGCTCGGCCACCCACAGGGTCACCGGGCCCTCCATCGCCAGCCCGCCCGCGAGGCCGAGCGCGATCCGCAGCGGCCGCCTGGCCTTGAACGAGAGGTGGGTGAAGTGCCGGTGGTAGCCGGCCGTGATGCCCATGATGGAGACCGCGTACATCACGGCGCCCAGCAGCACGTCCCGCCAGTGCAGGCCCCAGCCCCACAGGGCCGGGACGGCGACGGCCAGTACCAGCAGCGGCAGCACCACCAGGGTGGCCAGGTAGCCGGCCCGCAGCGGGGTGCTGACCGGCACGGTGTCGGGCAGCGGAACACGCCGTGGGGGCAGGGCGGATGACGTCATGTCGGCTCTCCTCGGGCGCGGCACTACTCCGGGCAGGTGAAGGCAAGGACGGCGTTCTGCCCGCCGAAGCCGAACGAGTTGCTGACGGCGGCGGTCATCCGGTGCGGACGCGGCGCCTTGGTGACCAGGTCGAGGTCGCACTCCGGGTCGGGCACGTCCAGGTTCACCGTCGGCGGGATCAGCTGCCGCTCCAGCGCCAGCACGGTGCAGACCGCCTCGATCGCCCCGGCGCCGCCGATCGCGTGGCCGATGCCGCCCTTGAGTGCGGTGACCGGCGGCGGGGTGCCGAAGACCGTGTGCAGTGCGCGGGCCTCGGCCGCGTCGCCGTGCGGGGTGCCGGTGCCGTGCGCGTTGACGTGGCCGATGTCGGCGGGGGCGAGCCCGGCGTCGGCGAGCGCGCCCCGCAGCGCCCGGGCCGCGCCGTCGCCCTCGGGGTGCGGGGCGGTGACGTGGTGTCCGTCGCAGGAGGAGCCGAAGCCCGCCAGCTGGGCCCGGGTGCGGGCGCCGCGCGCCCTGGCGTGCCGCCCGCGCTCCAGCACCAGCACGGCCGCTCCTTCGCCCAGCACGAAGCCGTCCCGGTCCCGCTCGAACGGCCGGGACGCGCCGGCGGGGTCGCCGGAACGGCGGGAGAGCGCGCGCATCTGGGCGAAACAGGCCGCCGTCATCGGCATCCGGGCCGACTCCGCGCCGCCCGCCAGCACGATGTCGCAGGCGCCGGCCAGCAGCAGCTCGCGGGCCATGCCGATGGCGCTGGTCCCGGACGCGCAGGCGGTGCTGACCACCAGGTTGGGGCCGAGCGCGCCCAGGTCCATCGCGATCTCGGCGGCGGCCATGCTCGGCAGGCTGCGGGAGAGCGCCAGCGGCGAGACCTTCTCCGGCAGCGCGGCGGCCAGCCGGTCGAACTCGGGTTGCCAGCTCTGCATGCTGCCGGTGCCCACCCCCATCACCACGCCGACCCGGGTGCCGTCCCAACTGCCGCTGTCCAGACCGGCGTCGGCGGTCGCCTCGCGGGCCGCCAGCAGGGCCAGCACGGTGAAGCGGTCCAGCCGCCGGGCCAGCCGGTGGCCCAGCAGCTCCTTGGCGTCCAGCTCGGGCACCCGGCAGGAGAAGGCCACCGGCAGCCCGGCCAGCTCCGGGTCGGCGGCCGCGAAGGACTCGCCCGCGCAGAGCCCGTCCCAGCCGGCGGCGACCCCGATCCCGCTCGGCGCCAGCAGCCCGAGCCCGGTGACGGCGACCTGCTCGCGCCTCAACAGGGCGCTCCGGCCAGGCCGGTGACGGACAGACAGGGCGGTGCGGTCGCACAGAGGTCCATACGGAGGTCCATACGGCCGATTATCGACAGACGTAGGACGCATCCGAACGGAGCACACTCCGGAGCGGCCCGAGCCGCACCCGTCCGGGGGAACGCCTCACCCGACGGCCAGCACCGCGCGTTCCCAGGCGGCCGCCATCGCGGACTCCAGCCCGTCCCCGTCCCCCGCCGGCAGCGGCGCGCCGAAGTGGACGTGCACCCGGGGCCGGCGCAGCGGCGCGGTCGCCCAGCCGGCCAGCTGCTTGGCCCCGCTGCCGGAGGAGACCCGGCGCGCCCCGGCGTGGCCGACCGGCACCAGCGGGGCGCCGGTGGCCAGCGCGAGCCGGGCGGCGCCGGTCTTCAGCTGCTGCGGCGGCCGGTCGGCGGAGGCCCGGTACCGGGGCAGCCGGCCCTCGGGGTAGAGCAGCACGCACCGCCCGGCGGCGACCGCCTCGGCCGCCGCGTCGAGCGAGTCGGCGGCCCGGGCGGTGCCCCGGTGCACCGGGATGTACCCCTCGTGGGTCAGCGCCCGGCCCAGCACCGGCACCCGCCACAGCCCGCCTGCCGCCAGCACCACCGGCCGGACACCGAGGCCGTGCAGCACACCGACCATCAGCACCGGGTCGGCGAGCGAGGTGTGATTGGCCGTCACCACGCAGCCCCGCCCGGCCAGGTCGAGCAGGTTCTCCGCGCCGCTGACGGACACCCGGCTGAGCGCGGGGAGCAGCGCGGCCGCGAGCCGCGGCAGCACCGGTCTCACGCCGCCACCGCCGCGGCGTGCCGGGCCAGCGCCTCGGCGGCGGTCCGCAGCGAGGCGGCGGCGGCCGCGCAGTTCCCGGCCTGCTGGTCCAGGGCGGCCGTGCAGGACGCCGGGGCGCCGGGCAGCAGGGCCAGCCCGGCCGCCTGGACGGCCAGTTCGCGGCCGCGGGTGTCCAGCCGCAGGGCGTCGGCCGTCAGCGAGGCGATCAGCTCCTGCAGTCGGTCGGTCTCGGTACCGAGGACGGTGCTCATCCGGGGATTCTCCCTGATCGGTGGTCGGCAGCGGAAGATCAGCGGGGCAGCACGGTGCCGCCGCTGCGGCGGGCGAGGTAGCCGTCGGCGGTCATCACGAACAGCGGGCGGGCGCCGGCCAGGCCCAGCTCGCGCAGGTGCCGGGCGAGTTGCTGGTCGGAGTCGCCGACCAGCAGCCTGGCCCGGGGCGCGGGGTGCAGCCGCATCCCGCGCTGGACCCGGACCATGGTGCGGACGGTGTTCCGGTCCGGCCGCCCGTAGAGCACCGAGTCCACCTGCGGGACCCGGGTGGCCGGGCCGATCGCGCCGGTCAGCCCGACCAGTGGCCCGCCGTGCTCCGGGTCCCGCGCCAGCAGGCTGACCCGGCGGCCCGCCACCTGCACCTCGACCGGTGCGGCCACACCCGGCTGGCCCCAGATCTCCCGGCCGACCGCCAGCGCCTCGGGCGTGGTGACCAACAGGTCGACCACGTGCCGCCCGGTCCGCCGGACGTCGGCCCGGCGCAGCAGGTCGCGCAGCACGTCGTACGGCCGGGGCCGCCACAGGTCGTTGACCAGCACCGCCAGGCTCAGTTCGGAGTACGGCCCCAGGCTCACGCAGCGGTGCTCGTACCAGGAGAGGGCGACCAGCGCCTTCCGGCCGACCCGGGTCGGCCGGAGCCAGGAGAGCCCGGGCAGCACCCGGGCGGCGGCCTGCGCGTCCACCGCGAAGATGGCCACCGCGACGGTGGAGTCGTAGTAGCGGACCGGCAGTTCGACCGGTCCGGCCGAGGTGGCCGCGGGGGTGGTCGGCACGGTCATGAAGGGGTAGCCCTGCGGCGGGTGGGCCCGGTCCTTGAGCTGGTAGGCCTGCGAGCGCAGCACCGGGTGCCGGTACGGCGTCAGCGCCGCGTCGATCCGCTCCCTGGCCTCCGGCAGGTCGTGCTCCAGGTTGGCCAGGTAGCGGGCGATGGTGTGGCACTGCGGGAAGCCGTGGGTGGCGTCGGTGTAGTCCACCTCGTACCAGTCGGGGTGCGGGTTGAACACCGATCCGGTGCCGCGTCCGTCCAGGATCGGCACCAGGTCGTGCTGGTTGGTCACGGTGGCGACCCAGCTGTCCGGGTCGGCCGGGGTCTTGTTGTCGATCGGGGAACCGATGCAGACGATGTGGGTGACCCGGTAGCGGGTGCTGAACTCCACGTCCTGGGCCAGGTTCATCAGGCTGATGCCGCCCTCGCTGTGCCCGATCAGGGCCAGCTCCGCACCGTCGGGGATGCCGTGCTGCTCCATCGCCAGCCGGATGCCCCGGGTGTAGGGCGAGTCGTTGTTGAAGAGGTTGTTCCAGGCGCCGACGAAGTCCTGCGGGGAGTCGTTGCGCGGCTTGCCGGCCGCCATCCCGGGGGCCTGCAGCACGTACCGCACGGTGCCGTCCGGGTCGCGGACGTCCTGGATCAGGATCCGGCCGTCGGTGGCCAGCGCGGCGATGTTGCGCAGGTAGCCGAGCAGGGTGCCGGCCCGGGCGATCTGCGGCTGCTCCAGCGCCGAGAGCTCGACCGGATCGGCCGCGCCCTCGCCGGCGTCCAGCCCGGCCAGGTGCTGGACGTCGATGCCCTTGAGCGGGTCGACGGTCAGGTCGCGGCCGGTGGCGAGCGCCCAGCCGGCCTCGTCGTTTCCCGGGTCCTCGTCCAACAGGGCCCGGATGGCGAAGAGTTCGGGCATGATCGGGGTGATTCCGGCCAGTGCCTGCTGGCTCCCCCGGTCCTTGATCAGCGCCCGCAGCGCCCGCAGCGAGGCCAGGTCGCGGTCGCCCACCACCGCCTCGGTCAGCCGCCGCATCCCGGGGTCCTCCAGCAGCTCCGGGTGCTCCAGAGTGGTGGCCGCGATCCGCAGCCGCAGCGAGGAGACCGCGATCAGCGCGGCCAGGCTCTCCTGGCCGAACACCTCACCCGCCTGGCCGAGCCGCCGCATCAGCCCTTCGGGGGCCTTGACCGCGAAGCCGAGGCCCTGACGGCTGGTCAGTGCCCGCAGCAGCGCCCACTGGGCGGGCAGCCCGGTGGCCGGGTGGCGCAGCGCGGAGGAGGTGAGTGCCGGATGGGCCAGCGCGGCGGTGGTCCTGGCCGAGATCTCCAGCACCTCCTCCGCCGCCCGGACGATCTCGCGGGCCCGGTCGCGCAGCTCCAGCTGGGCGGCCCTGACCGCGTCGTCCTGCGGTCCGTGGGCCGGGTGTTCGTACATCGGGACGTCCTCACCGTCGGGGTCGGAGCCGGGGCTCCGGGCCTCTGGCGATTGTGTGTCGGCCCGGTCCTGGCTGCATCCCGTACCGCCACGCTGCGTCACCGCCCGTCCGCCCGGATGCGCCGCGCCCGGGCGCGCACTGGAATGGGCCGGGTGTCCCCCGCTCCCCCGACCGTCAGGGTGGTCCTCCGTTGAGCTTCCTCGTCGCCTACGACGCGGTCCCGCGTACCGATCCGGCGCAGCAGATCGCCGTCCTGCGGCAGCACCTGGCCACCGACCGGCCCGGGGTGTTCCGTGAACTCCGGTCCGGGCGGCCGGTGTTCAGTACCCCGGCCGGCGTCTTCGTGACCCGCTACGCCGATGTGGTCGAGCTGCTCTCGCTCCCCGAGGTGTTCACCGTCGGCGCCCACCGGCCCGCGCTGGAGGACGTCCTGGGCGCACCGCACATCCTGTCCCGGGACGGCGCGGACGTGCACTGGCGCGAGCGCGGCTACGCCCAGCTGGTGCTGGCCGCCGAGGACGCGCCCCGGGTCCGCGCCCTGGCCGCCCGGATCTCCGCCGAGGTGCTGGAGCGGGCCAGGACGGAGGCCGGGCTGCGCGGCGACAAGACCTTCGACCTGGTCCAGGACTACACCTCGCTGGTGGCCGCCCGGCTGGCGGTCGAGTACCTCGGCTTCACCGGGGTCGACCCGCGCGCCCTGCACACCCTGTCCCGGCGGGCCCAGTGGGCCGCCTTCGTCAATCCGTTCCACGACCCGCAGGTGCATGCCTCCGGGGTCGAGGCGGGCCGGGAGCTGCACGACCTGGTGGCGGACGTGATCGAGCGCCGCCGGGCCGCGGGCCTGGGGCCGGACGACGGCCCCGACGACGTGCTCGGCCGGATGCTGCGGACCGCCCCGGCCGAGCTCGGCTTCGACGACGAGCGGGTCAACGCCAACCTGGTGGGCTTCCTGATCGGCTACCAGCAGAACGCGGCCCAGTGCGGGGCCACCGCGCTCAAGGAGCTGGCGCTGCGCCCCGAGGTGCTGGCGCAGGCCGTCCGGGCCGCCGCCGACCCCGACCCGGCCGTCCTGGACGAGTACGTCTGGGAGGCGCTCCGGTTCCACCCCTTCGTCCCGTCCACCGCCCGGCTCACCGTCCGCGAGCACGTGCTGGCGGCGGGCGCCCCGCGCGAGACGGTGCTGCCGAGCGGGAGCCTGGTGCACGCCTGCCTGGCCTCGGCGATGTTCGACCAGGACGTGGTGAAGGACCCGGAGGCGTTCCGCACCGGGCGGCCCGCCGAGCACAACCTGGTGCTCAGCCGGGGCGCGCACGACTGCGTGGGCAAGTACTCGGCCCGGGTGATCCTGCCCGAGCTGGTCCGGCAGGTGCTGCTGCGGCCCGAGGTCCGGCCGCTGCCGGGCGAGGAGAACGCCATGGACTACGCGGGGATGCCCTACCCGCAGCACTACCAGGTGGCGGTCGGCCAGACCGCCGGACCGAAGGACTGACGGCCTGTGACCACCACGCACTCACGCCCCGAGGCTCCGGCCTCCGCCCGACCGGCCGGGGCCGGGGCGAGCCCGCGCGACCGGTCCAGGGACGGGCTGCGCAACCGCTTCGAGGGCCATCTGCTCTCGCACTACGGCCCGCTCTGGCGGCGGGTGGAGCGCCACCACCGCCTGCACCGGGTGCTCAACGCCGCCCTCACCGACCAGGCCGTGCTCAAGGCGCCGACCCGGCCCAACCCGCTCAGCACCCGCTCCCCGTACACCTCCTGGGCCTCCCTCACCGACCGCTCGTACGTCGGCCGCCAGCTGCCCCCGGCCGAGCCGAGGCCGGACCGGCCGGACCCGGAGCAGGTCGCCGAGCTGTTCCGCCGCACCGGGCCGACCAGCACCTGCGACCGCTCCACCACGCTGCTGCCCGCCTTCGCCCAGTGGTTCACCGACGGCTTCCTGCGCGGCCACGCCGCCACCGGCGACCCCCGCCGGACCGACTCCCCGCACACCCTGGACATGAGCCAGCTCTACGGCGCGAACGAGGAGATGACGGCCTGTCTGCGCAGCTACGAGGGCGGCCGGCTGAAGTCCCGGCTGGTCGGGGGCGCCGAGTTCCCGCCCGCGCTCTGCTCGGGCGGGAAGGTCAAGGAGGAGTTCGGCGCGCTGCGGCCGGTGCGGCTCGCGGAGGTGCCGGCCGACCGGCTGGACGCGCTGTTCGCCTGCGGCGGTGACCGGGTGCACGCCCACATCGGGCCGATGGCGATGAACGTGCTGTTCCTGCGGGAGCACAACCGGGTGGCCGGGATCCTCGCCAAGGAGTATGCGGGGAAGCCCGGTTGGGACGACGAGCGGGTCTTCCAGACCACCCGGAACATCCTGGTGGTGATGATGATCCGGCTGATGCTGGAGGAGTACGTCAACCACCTGACGCCCTACCGGTTCAAGTTCATCCTCGACCCGGTCCGCACCGACCGGGGCGTCTGGCACCGGGAGAACTGGGCCACGGTCGAGTTCAGCCTGGTCTACCGCTGGCACAGCCTGATCCCGTCCGAGTACGCCATCGGCGGCCGCAAAGTGCCGCTGATGGACACCATCGCCGCCGGACAGCTGGTGCTGGACCGGGGCCTCGGGCCGCTGCTGGACGACCTGTCGACCCAGCCCGCGGGCCGCTCCGGCCTGTTCAACACCGACCCGCTGCTGCTCCCGGTGGAGCGGGCCAGCGTCGGGGTCGGCCGCGAGCTCCGGCTCGCCCCGTACAACGAGTACCGCGCCTACTACGGCTTCCCCCCGGTCACCGACGTCCGGCAGATCTCCGGGGACCCCCGGGTGCAGCGTGCCCTGCGGGACACCTACCGCGACCTGGACGACATCGACCTCTACGTCGGCCTGTTCGCCGAGGAGCCGGGCCCCGGCGCGCTGTTCGGCCGGCTGCTGGAGCGGATCATCTCGGTCGACGCCTTCTCCGAGGCGCTCAACAACCCGCTGCTGGCGCCCCGGCTCTTCACCCCGGCCACCTTCACCACCACCGGCATGCGGATCATCGGCGGCACCCGCAGCTTCTCCCAGCTGGTCCACCGCAACCTGCCGGAGAGCGACGGCCGCCGCTACACGGTCAGCCTCGGTCGCGCCTGACCCCGCCGTTGTCAGTACCGGCTGGGAAACTCACGGGCATGGACGAGGAACTGCTCCGGGGCCGGGTGTACGGCGCCGATCACGAGGACTCCGGTCCCCGCACCGGCCGCGTCTACCGCGAGCTGGTGGCCGGGCCGCTGGACGGACTGCTGCTCGACGTCACGGGCTGGAGCACCGACCAGCTGGCCGTGGGCGCCGCTCTCCCCACCGAGATCGGCGCCCACGGCCCCGGTGGCCGGGCCCGCTACGGGCCCCGGCCGGGCGACGCGGCCCGCTGGGACTGGGGCGGCGACACCCGCTAGGGGCTCCCGTAGGGCTTCTCGGGCACGGCAGTGCCGCGGCTCGTCCCCCTCGACGAGCCGCGGCACGTTCGTGTGGGTCAGAGGCGCTGCCAGAGGGCCGGGACGATGGGCGGCTCCCAGCCGGTCTGGGCCTGGTGACCCTGGATGCAGCGGTAGCTGACGCCGTTGTAGGTCACGACGTCACCCGCCTTGTAGACGGTGCCCGCCGCCCAGGTCCCGGTACCGGGACCGCTGCCGACGACCAGCGAGTAGGTGGTGCTGTGGGCGACCGAACCGGTACCGGTCAGGGTGATGGAGTAGGTCCCCGCCGCGGTGGAGGCTCCCACCGCGAAGGTCACCGTGGCGGACGAACCGCTCTGCACCGAGGACGGGCTGAACGAGGCGGTCACCCCGCTCGGCAGGCCGGAGGCAGTCAGGTTGACCGTCTGGGCCGGGGCGGTGACGGTGCTGGTCACCACGGTCGCGCTGACCGAGGCGCCGGGGGCGGCGTTGCCGGTGGTCGGGTTGACCGAGACCGAGAAGTCCGGGTTGGTCGGCACGGTGCCGCCCACCGAGGTCTTCCACAGGGTGTACGCGACCCCGTCCGCGCTGCGGTTGAGCACCGTGGCGCTGACGTTGCTGGTGGTGTCGCAGGACTGGTGGTAGCAGGAGTCGTACGCCCGGTTGGCCGTACCGCCCCACTTGGTCGCCTGGGCGGCCGTCTTGACCGCGCTGGCGCCGGCCGCGTAGCCGGAGGTCGGGATGCCGCCCTGCTGGAACGAGTAGTCGTCCGAGCGGCCCTGGCCCTCGACGTTCTCCTCGGGCTGGAGGCTCAGCGAGTCCCAGTACGCCTTCATCGGCGCCGAGGTGGTGGAGCCGATGTTGTTGATGAAGTAGCCGGCGTTGGTCGAGCCGACCATGTCGAAGTTGTAGTAGCCCTTGATCGCGCTGCGCTGGGCACTGCTCAACTGGCCGACGTAGTACGCGGAGCCCTGCAGGCCCTGCTCCTCACCGGTCCACCAGCCGAACCGGACGTGCCGGTTCATGGTCGGGTTGGCCTGGGCGAGCGCCAGCGCGTTCTCCAGCAGCACCGCCGAGCCCGAGCCGTTGTCGTTGATGCCGGGGCCCGCCGCCACGCTGTCCAGGTGGGCGCCGAACATGGTCACCTGGTCGGCCGGGCCGCCCGGCCAGTCCGCGATCAGGTTGTTGGAGGAGTAGGTGCAGGAGGTGCAGGTCTGCTCGGAGACGGTGTAACCGGCCGCCTGGAGCTTGGCCTTGATGTACGCCACCGACTGCGAGTGCCCGGCGCTGCCGGCCCGGCGGTTGCCGCCGTTCTGCGAGGCGATGGTGTTCAGCTGGGTCAGGTGGGCCTGGACCTGCGCCACGTCGATGTCCGGCGGGTTGCCGCCGGGGTTGCCGCCGCCGCCCACCGTCAGCTGGTACTGCGCGGCGTGGGTGGTGCTGGTGCCGGTGCCGGTCACCGTGATGGTGTACGCGCCGGCCACCGCGGTGGCCGCGGCGGTGAAGGTCGCGGTGGAGGACGAACCCGACTGCACCGACGCGGGGTTGAAGGAGACCGTGACACCGGCCGGGGCGCCCGAGGCGGTCAGGTTGACCGTCTGCGCGCTGCCCGAGGTGGTCTGGGTCGCGACCGCCACGGTGCTGGAGGAGCCGGGCTGGACCGAGCCGGAGTTCTGACCGAGCGTCAGGCCGAAGTCACCGGAGCCGTTCGGCGTGCAGGTCGGGTCGCCGGCCTGGGCCGGCACGCTGACCGCGTCCCAGGCCGCCTTGGCCCGGGTGAAGTAGGTGCAGGTGGTGTCCAGGCTCTTGGCCGCGGTCAGGGTCGCGGTCCGGTACTTCTTGTAGGTCATGCTGCTGGTCTTGAGCAGCATGCCGCCGTAGAAGATCTTCCCGGCGTTCTGGATCCCGATGCCGGTCACCGAAGTGCTGTTGCAGGTCGGGCTGGTGGGCTTGCCGCCGCCCGGGTTGGAGCCCTCGGCCAGCAGGTAGAACCAGTGGTTCAGCGGGCCGGCCGCCGCGTGCTCCTCGGTGTTGGGGATCGAGGCGGAGTAGCAGTTCGGGTTGTTGCCGACCTGCGAGGGGTTGTACATCACCCGGATCGGGCCGGTGCCGACCAGGTTGATCATCTCGCCGACGGTGTAGTCCGGCGCGTCGTACGGGGCGCTCTCGTTGGCGTACGCCTCGGTCAGCGCGCCCATGATGTCACCGGTCGCCTCGCCCAGCCCGGACTCGTTGCTGGCCGCGCCGCCCGGGGTGTACTGGTCGATGCCGTGGCCGAACTCGTGGCCCACCACGTCGATCGAGGAGATCCACTCGTTGGCGTTGTTGTGGCCGATGGATATCGACGAGCCGTCCCAGTAGGCGTTGACGTCGTTCAGGCCGACCTTGACCGGCCAGCTGCCGCCGTTGCCGTTGTGGCCGTTGCGGCCCAGCCAGTCGCGGAGCATGTCCCATTCCTTCTGCGCCGCGAACATCACGTCGGCGCAGCCGGTCTCCTTGCTGGTCGCGTTCCCCGTGCCCCAGCTGTCGCTGGACTTGGAGAACACCGAGCCGGAGGTGTAGTCGGCACAGCTCAGCCCGGGACGGCCCGGGTCGCGGAGCGAGTAGGTGCTGCCGGACGCAGTGGTGTTGATGCTCTGCGTGCCGTTCCACTTGCTGTTGATGGTGCCGGCCCGGACGTCGTCGTAGCTGTCGATCACCTCGCCCGAGCGGGCGTCGACGAAGACGTGCAGGGTGCTGGGCGCGGTGGCGGTCCGGCCGGTCAGCACGGTCTCCCAGGCCAGCTTGGAGCTGCCGTCCTTGACCCGGACCACCAGGCGGGACGACTGGACGCCGTCCACTGCGGCCAGCCGGGTGCGCGAGGTCTGCTCGGCGGCGGCCGCGCTGACCTTCGCCGTGGTCGGCACCCCGACCGCGCCGGAGGAGGCCGACTGCACGGCGCGGATCCGGCCCTGGCCGTCGGCCAGTACCACCGCGTCACCGCCGACCACGGGCAGGCCGCGGTAGGTCCGCTCGTAGGCGACGGAGTAGAGGCCGCCGAGCCACGGGGTCACCGCGTGCCGCTCGTAGCTCTCGCCCGGGCCCTTGGCCAGGGCGTCCAGGCCCGCCGCAGCCGCCTGGTCGGCGGCGGAGACGGCGACGGCCAGCGCACTGGGCGGTGCGGGGGCCGGGGCCGGAACGGGCGCGGCCTGCGCGGCCGTGGTGGCGGCCAGCAGTCCGGCCAGGACGGTCAGGGTGGTTCCTGCCGTCAGTATTTTTCGTCTCATCGAGGCTCCTCGAACGTGGGGGTCTCGAACGCGGACGGCATGCCGGCGGCACGCTCCGCAGGCCGTAGCGGGGGACGGGAGAGCGGGTGTCAGCGTTCGGGTGCCGGAACACTCACACGCCGTCATGGCGCGGTCAACGGCTCCAGACACCGCTCCGTGCAGTTGGCAAGTTCTGTCAAGCTGCGGTTTTCCCAAAGAGGTTGAGACCACGTCATGTACGGACGGGGCCGTTTTCCAGTACCGTCCTGTACGCGGAAGGACCGGAGCGGACTCGGGGGAGGCTGACCGTGCAGCGGAGCCAGAGCGGCGCCACGCTCGTCCAGGACGCCCCGCCGAGCGGCATCCCGGCCGGCACGCCGCCCGCCGACTCCTGGCGGGCCTTCGGTGAGCGCCTGCGCCACTGGCGGCGGCTGGCGGGGCTCACCCAGGCGCAGCTCGGCACCGAGATCGGCTACGACCACACCGCCGTCAGCCGGCTCGAACACGGCACCCGCAGGGCCACCCCGAGGGTCGCCGACCGGCTCGACCAACTCCTCTCCACCGGCGGTGAGTTGCGCGCGGCCTGCCAGCGGGCCGAACGGGCCGAGCAGACCGAACCGCCGGTCCCGGCCGGGCTCACCCGGCCGCCGCTGCCCGGCGGCGTCCCGCTGGAACTGCCGCCGCTCCCACTGCCGTTGCTGGTCGGCCAGCCCCCCGGACGGCTGCCGGACTACGGCATGCTCTGCCCGCTGCACGGCGCGGCCGGCTGCGCCGTGCCGGTGGCCGCCGACATCGCCGCCCTGCACCTGGCCTTCTGCTCCGCCGACCCGGCCGCCGCCGCACCGCTGGACGCGGACACCGCGCACGCGCTGGCCGGGCTGCTCGCCGCCCACCTCAGGGCCGGCGAGGCGCACTCCCACCCCGACACCGCCGCCGCCGTCGAGCGGACCCTGGGCGCCGTACTGGCCCGGCTGCCGCACACCCCGGCCGGGCGGCGGCGGCCGCTGGTGCGGCTCGCCGCCGAGTACGCGCACGCGGCCGGGGTGCTGCGGATGCAGCACGGCCGCAACGCCACCGCGATGGCCTGCCTGGACCGCGCGCTCAGCTGGGCCGAACTGGCCGACGACCCCGCCACCCAGGTCGCCGCGCTCAGCGACATGAGCACCCTGGCCCGGCTGGACGGGGACCCCGCCACCGCGCTCGGCTACGCCCGGGAGATCGGCCGCGCGGCCCCCGGACGGCACTGGGCCGCCGCGATGTCGCAGGTCGGCCAGGCCCGCGCGCACGCGCTGGCGGGCGACGTCCGGCAGACCGTCCGGCACATCGGCCGGGCCCGGCTGCACCTGGACCACATCGGCGAGCACGACGAGTCGGACGCGCCCTGGCTCTCGATCGCCTCGATGCAGTTGCGGGTGGAGTCCGGCGCCGCCGCCGCCCTGCGGGACGTGGCGGCCGCCGTCGACGACCCCCGGCTGGCACTGCGCGCGGTGAGCGCCGCCCGGACCGCGCTGCACCTGCTGGGGCCGCACCAACTCCCGTCCGCCCGGCTGCTGTTCATGGTCAGGATCGCCGACTGCCACGTCTGCGCACACGACCCGCAGACCGCCGTCTCGCTGCTCGGCCCGGCCCTGGAGAGCGCCTCCCCGGGCCTGCCCGCCCTGGTCGGCCACGAACTCCGCGGCCTGCGCGACCGGCTGGCCGCCCACCCGGGCCGGGGCCCCGAACTCGCCGACACCGCCCGCCGGTTGACCGAGCTCGCGTACTAGCTCGAAGGGACGACCAGCCCCGCCTCGTAGGCGGCGATCACCAGCTGCACCCGGTCCCGGGCGGCCAGCTTGGTGAACAGCCGGGCCACGTGGGACTTGGCGGTGGCCACCGAGATGAACAGCTCCGCCGCGATCTCGCTGTTCGAGCGGCCCCGGCCGACCAGGACCAGCACCTCCCGCTCGCGCTCGGTGATGCCCTCGACCGGCTGCGCCGGACGGGCCGGGCCGGCGCCGGGGCGGGTGACGAAGTCGGCGATCAGACGGCGCGTCACCCCCGGGGCGAGCAGCGACTCCCCGCCCGCCACCACCCGGACCGCCGCCAGGATGTCGTCCACCGCCATGTCCTTGACCACGAAGCCGCTCGCCCCGGCCCGCAGCGCGGCGTAGACGTGCTCGTCCTCGTCGAAGGTGGTCAGGATCAGCACCCGGGCGGCGGTCGGCCCCGCCGTGATCCGGCGGGTGGCCTCGATGCCGTCCATCCCGGGCATCCGAATGTCCATCAGCACCACGTCCGGGTCGACCCGGTGGACCAGCTCGACCGCGTCGGCACCGGTGGCCGCCTCGCCGACCACCTCCAGGTCGGGGTGGTCCGCCATGATCACCCGCAGGCCGGAGCGCATCAGCGGCTGGTCGTCGACCAGCACCACCCGGGTCACCCCGCCACCGCCGCGACCGGCGCCGACGACGGCAGCGGCAGCCGGGCCAGCACCCGGAACCCGCCCCCCTCGCGCGGCCCCGCGCTCAGGCTGCCGTGCAGCAGCCCGGCCCGCTCCCGCATCCCCACCAGGCCGAAGCCGTGGCCGGTAGCATCCCCCACCGCACCGCGACCGTCGTCGACGACCTCCACCACCAACTCCTCGTCCCCGTAGCCGACCGCCACCCGGCACTGCCCGGTGGCCGCGTGGCGGACCACGTTGGTCAGCGCCTCCTGGACGATACGGTAGGCCGACAGCTCGATCTCCGGCGGCAGCGCCCGGCGCTCCCCCGTCACCTCCAGCGAGACCCGCACCCCCGCGTCGGCGGTCGCGGCCGCCAGCCGTTCGAGGTCCGCCAGACCCGGCGCGGGCTCCGACGCCGACGGGCCCGACCCGGCGTCAGGATCGGCCCGGCGGAGGGCCACCAGCGTGCGCCGCAGACCTGCCAGGGTCTCCCGCCCGGTCTGCTCGATCGCCCGCAGCGCCGCCGCCGCCTCGGCCGGCTGGGTCTCGATCACCCGGCTGCCCACCCCGGCCTGGATCGCGATGATGCCGATGCTGTGCGCCACCATGTCGTGCAACTCCCGGGCGATCCGCAGCCGTTCGGCCGTCACCGCCTCGGCCACCTCCTGCCCGCGCAGCTCGACCGCGTGCTCCCGGCGCTCGCGCACCAGCAGGCTGAACAGACCGGCCGTCGCCAGCGCCAGCACGGCGATCACGGCGGTGCCGATCTGCTGGTCGGGCCCCCCGCCGAAGCCGAAGGCCATCAGCACCTGCACCAGGCCGACCGGTACCGCGGCAGCGATCACCACCCGCCGGCTCCGCCCGACCGCGACCCCGGCCAGCGCGACGTCCACCGCGAGGAAGGCCAGGAACCGCCCCGGCCCGCCGAAGTCACGGCTCAGCAGCACCACGGCCGTCGAGCCGAACAGGGTGAGCACCAGGGCGGTCACCGGCGCCTGCCGCAGCACCCCGGCCAGCAGCCCGACCGCGAGCACCGACCCGATCGCCTGGACCGTCCCCGACAGCCGGGGTGCGCCGAACAGCAGCAGCAGCACCGCCAGGGCGTACAGCACTCCCCCGGCCCAGGCCACGGACAGCGCGCCCGTACCGGTACGGGCCGGACGCCGCGGCGCCGCCTTCGATTTCGCGTTCATGCCGCGACCCTAATCGGCCGCCCCGGCACCGGCATCCACCCCCGGGCGTACGCCCGGGGGTGGGCGGGACCTGCCCGGATACCCGCCCCGGGCCCCATGACCCGGCCCGGTCCGGCCCGGCAGAGTCGGTGCCGTGATCGAAGCGAACGAACTCACCAAGCAGTACGGCGGCCGGACCGTCGTGGACCACCTCTCCTTCACCGTGCGGCCCGGCCGGGTCACCGGCTTCCTCGGCCCCAACGGGGCGGGCAAGACCACCACGCTGCGGATGATCCTCGGCCTGGACACCCCCGCACACGGCACCGCCACCGTCAACGGCGTTCCGTTCCGCACCCGTTCACGCGGTCTGCGGCACGTCGGCGCCCTGCTCGACGCCGGGCAGGTGCACCCCGGCCGCAGCGCCACCGCCCACCTGTCCGCCCTGGCCCGCAGCAACGGCATCCCGCTCGGCCGGGTGCCCGAGGTGCTCCGGGAGGTCGGCCTGACCGAGGCGGCCCGGCGCCGGGTCGGCGGGTTCTCGCTCGGGATGAAGCAGCGGCTCGGCATCGCCACCGCGCTGCTCGGCGACCCGCCGGTGCTGCTCTTCGACGAGCCGATCAACGGGATGGACCCGGAGGGCGTGCTCTGGGTGCGCGGCCTGTTCCGGCGGCTGGCCGCGGAGGGCCGCACCGTCTTCCTCTCCAGCCACCTGATGTCCGAGATGGAGCACACCGCCGACGACCTGGTGGTGATCGGCCGGGGCCGGCTGGTCGCGGCCGAGCCGGTCGCCGGCTTCGCCGCCCGCAGCGGCCGGCTCGGCGTCCTGGTCCGCACCCCGCAGCCGGCGCAGCTCGCCGCCCTGCTCACCGCCGCCGGCGCCGAGGTCGCGCCGGACCGGGCGGCCGGGCCGGAGCGGCTCCGGGTGACCGGGCTGCCGGCCGACCGGATCGCCGCCCTCGCCTTCGAACACCGAATCCTGGTCCAGGAGTTGACGCCGTACGGCGCCTCGCTGGAGCAGGCGTTCATGGCACTGACCGCCGACAGCGTCGAGTACCCCGCAGGAGAGCCGCGATGACCAGCACCGAACCCCCGGCCCGTTTCGGCGATCTGATCGCCAGTGAGTGGATCAAGCTGCGCTCGCTCCGCTCCGTGCTGTGGACACCCCTCCTGGTCGGGCTGTTCGTCCTCGGGACGGCCGCGACGGCGGCCCTGGCCGACCGCGACAACCCCCGGGTCGAGACCGAGTACCTGCCCTTCGACGCCTTCCCGCCCACCGGCTGGGTGACCCTGATGCTGGCGGCCGGCAGCATCGGGGCCGTCACCTCGGTCGGCGAGTACAGCAGCGGCCTGATCCGCACCACCACGGTGGCCGTCCCCGCCCGGGCCTCGGTGGTGCTGGCCAAGGCCGTCGTGGCCGGCGCGCTCTGGACCGCGCTCGGCGCGGTCCTCTCGGTCGCCTCCTTCTTCCTCTCCCAGGCCCTGCTGGGCTCTCACGGCACCTCGATCACCCACCCCGGCGTGCTCCGCGGCCTGCTGGCCTGCACCCTGGTCGGCCCGGTGTGCGCGCTGGTCGGCCTCGGCCTCGGCGTCCTGATCCGGCACAGCGCGACCACCATGGTGGTCACCACCTTCACGCTGCTGATGCTGCCGATGTTCTTCAGCACCCGCCGGCAGTGGTCGGCCGACGTCAACGGCATGATGACGACCTCGGCCTGGCGCCGGCTGGTGCAGACCTGGGAGCCGGGGATCCAGGACGGCATCTCCCCCGCCACCGTGGCCGGGTCCTGGGCCGCGTACGCGCTCTGGCCGCTGCTGCTCACCGCACTCGCGGTGCTGCTGGTCCGGCGCCGGGACGTCTGATCCCCGGCCCGGTCACCCGGTGGCCGGCTGCGCCATCGCCTGTCGGACCGAACTCATGCAGGGGCCGCAGAAGCTCTCCGCCTGCACCTCCTCGTTTCCCGAGAGGGACGGGACTCCGAGCAGCCGCCCGCAGAGCGACTGCTCGGAGTTGTCCTTCGTGATGACGTGCCAGAGCAGCGAGGGCTGCTCCACGGCGGGGTCGTTCTCTGCCCACATCTGGTACATGACGGGCTCCCGGTTCAGCAGGGACACGGTCACTCACCATGCAACTGCCTCGGCGGTCCTGCGGCCACCACGCCAGGGCCGACCGGGTGGCCCGACCCGCCCCAAGGACCGCCCGGCGCCGACCTGACGGCCGGTCAGTCGGTCGGCCGGCCCGTCGGCAGCCGCAGCTCGGCCACCGCCCCGCCCGCCGGGTGGTTGCGCAGCTCCAGCGTGATGCCGAGCGCCTCGGCGTGGCCCTGGGCGATGGTCAGGCCCAGGCCGTGCCCGTGGCCGCGCTCGCGGGCGCCGGTGCGGAAGCGCTGCGGGCCCTCGGTGAGGATGTCCTCCGGGAAGCCCGGGCCGTGGTCGCGGACGGTCAGGCCCGGGCCCTCCATCCGGACCAGGACCGGGGTCCGGCCGTGCCGGTGGGCGTTGGCGACCAGGTTGGCGACGATCCGGTCCAGCCTGCGCACGTCCGTGGTGACGACCGCGTCGGCGACGATCTCCAGCCCGGTCGACGCGGCGGGCGGCCCGGCGGCCGCCACCATCCGGGTCACCACCGGACCGAGCGGGACCACGGCCAGCTCGGGCCGCTCGGCCCGGGCGTCCAGCCGGGAGACCTCCAGCAGGTCCTCGGTCAGGCTGCACAGCACCCGGACCCGGTCCCGGACCAGCTCGGTGGGGCGGCCGGGCGGCAGCAGTTCGGCCGCGGTGAGCAGCCCGGTCAGCGGGGTGCGCAGCTCGTGCGCGACATCGGCGGTGAACCGCTGCTCACTGGCGAGCTTGCTGCTCAGCACCGCCGACATCGAGTCGACCGCCGCCGCCAGCTCGGCCACCTCGTCCCGCGGCCGGCCCAACGAGCCGATCCGGGCGCCCAGATCGCCCTGCGCGATGGTGCGGGCGGTCCGGGCGGCGATCCGCAGCCGGCGGCTGATCCGGTCCGCGGCGAACACCCCCGCCAGCACCGTGACCAGCACGGCCAGGGCGGCCGAGGCCAGGATGGTCCGGTCCAGCTCGGCGATGGCCTGCTCGTCCTCCGCGTAGTCCACCCGGACCGACACCACCTGCACCGGCCGACCGGTCGCACCGGTCCCGGCCGAGGTGATGCCGGCGGCGCCCCACATCGCGGTGCCGTTCGGCCCGGGGCCGAGCATCGTGCCGTGCCGCCCCTGCTCCGCGAGCCGGCGCAGCTCCGCCGGGAGCGCCGGGTCGTCGGGCCGGGCGTTCCAGCCCACCAGCTGGCCGGTGCGGTCGTAGCCGGCCAGCAGCGAGTCGAGGGCGTTCGCCGCCGCCTTCCTGGCCTGCCCGGTGTGCTGGTGCGCGGAGGCCCGGTGGACCAGCAGCCCGAGCGTGAGCGCGAGCAGCAGCGAGACCAGGGCGACGGTGGCGGCGATCTGCCGGCGCAGGTTCATCCGGCCCGCCGCAGCTTGTAGCCGAAGCCGCGGATGGTCTCGATCCGGTTCGCCCCGATCTTGGCGCGCAGGCGCTGCACATGGACGTCCACCACCCGGCTGTCGGCGCCCCAGGAGTAGTCCCAGACGCGTTCGAGCAGGGTCTGACGCTCCAGCACCACCCCGGGCGCGGCGGTGAACTCCAGCAGCAGCCGCAGCTCGGTCGGGGTGAGCGGCACCTGCCGCCCGGCCACCCGGACCTCCATCGCCCCGGTGTCCAGCTCCAGCCCGTCGATCTCCCGGACCGACCGCTGGTCGACGGCGGGCGCCTCGGCGGCCGGCTGGAGCGCGAGACCGGTGCGGCGCAGCACGGTGCGGATCCGGGCCACCAGGACGGCGCTCTCGAACGGCTTGGTGATGTAGTCGTCGGCCCCGGCCTCCAGGCCGGAGATGACGTCGATCGGGTCGGTCCTGGCCGACATCATCAGGATCGGCAGCTGGCTCTCCTCGCGGATCCGGCGGCAGAGCCCGACGCCGTCCAGCAGCGGCAGCATCACGTCGAGCAGCAGGATGTCCGGCGGGTCGGCGTGGAAGCGCTCCAGGCCCTCCAGCCCGTCCCCGGCCGTCTCGACCGGGAAGCCGTAGCGTTCGAGCGCCATCCTGGTCGCCTCGCGGATCACCTCGTCGTCCTCGACCAGCAGGATCCTGGGAGCGGCGGCGGGCCTGGCGGTCGGGTTCACGGTGCGGACCTCGTGGCAGCGGCGGGCAGGGTGGGGGCGGCGGACACCGCGGGCTGGGGGACGCCCCGGCCGGGCGTGGCACTGTCGGAGGACGGCCTGACCGGCCTGGACGGCTGCGGCGTCGGCGGCGCCGCGACGCAGGCGGTGGCCGCGGCGGCGGGTCCGATCCCCTTCACCTGACGGTCGCTCAGCACCAGCCGGACGGAGCGCCACCGGTACCGGGTGTCGGTCTGCGACTCCGGGCCGTTCGGCTCGTGCACCACCAGCTCCGTGCCCTCGGTGTCGGCGGTGAAGCCGGACAGCACCTTCTCGGCCAGCACCGGGAAGACCTGGCCGTCCCGCAGCGCGTACACGTGCAGGTAGGCCCGCTCGGTGGCGGTGACCACGGCGGTGATCAGCTCGGGCCGGTCGTCGCCGGTGAGGTCGCGGTACTGCGCGGGCTGGACCAGGCAGCCCTGACAGCCGGTCAGCGCCTGCCGCTCCTCGGCCGGCAGCCCCGGGTCCCGCTCCAGCACGGTGCGGGCGTCGAGGTTGCGCAGTTCGCCCGCCGGTGCGGTGACGCCGGGCAGGGCGGTCGGCGGCGGCGGGTCGCTGGGCGAGGCGGCGGCCGGTGCGGGCGGGGACACCACGGCCGCCCAGAGCGGTTGCGCGGTCGGGTGGGCGGTGATCGCGCGGGTCTGCCCGTCGTCCCGGAGCTGCCCGGCGTCGGAGCAGCCGGCCAGCGTGGCGACCAGCAGGGCCAGCGCCGGCAGGGTGGTTCGGCGGAGCCAGGTCCTCACGTGGGGGTGTGCCTTTCGGGAGCTGAGGCGGCGCGGCGGCGCCCGGTGGTGGTCAAGTCTGCAACACCGGCCGCCGCACGCCGGCCGGGGGCCCCGGCGGCCCCTCGCTACCCGGGGAGCAGGTCGGCGAGGACGACGATGTTGTCGACGTAGTGCCCGTTGCCGCCCAGCGCGCCGCCGCAGGTGATCAGCCGGAGCTGGGGGGTGTCGGTGTTCCCGTACACCAGCTCGGTGGGGAACTCGGCCTTGGCGAACTGGCCCAGTTCGCGCACCCGGTAGGAGACGGTGCTGCCGTCCTGCCGGTGGATGTCGATCCGGTCGCCGGGCACCAGCTTGGGCAGCCGGGCGAAGACGGCCGGGCCCTTGTGGGTGTCGAGGTGGCCGAGCAGGACGGCCGGGCCGACCTGGCCGGGGGCCGGGCCCTCGCGGTACCAGTCGACCAGTTCGGGGCGGTCCATCGGCGGGACCTCCACCGTGCCGTCGGGGTTGAGCCCGCCGGCCTGGATCGGGGCGTCCACCCCGATCTGGGGGATCGTCAGCCGGACCGGGGGCGAGACGGACGCGTCGGCCGGTGTCGGGCCGGTCCGCTCCCCGGCGGGGGTGGCCGCCGCCCCGGCCCCGGCCGGGAGCTGCTGGGAGGCGGTGATCCGGACCGGCGGCCGGTCGGAGCCGCTGCCGAGCACCATCGCACCGATGGTCAGGCTGAGTGCGCCGGCCGCCGCGGCCGGCGCCCACAGGGGACGCCGGCCACGACGGTGCCGACTAGCCCCGCGCGCCGGCACGACGGCGCACGACGGCGAAGCCGATGCCCGCGACACCGACCGCGGCCAGGCCGGAGCCGGCCACCAGGGTGCCGGTCGAGGTGCCGGTCGAGCCCTCACCGGTCTGGGCGCCGCCCTTGGGCACCGTCCGCACCTGCGGGCTGTCGGTGCCGGCCGGCTTGGTCGGCGACACGCTCGGCCTGGCGGCGGCCGGCAGCGAGGGCGAGGCGCTCGGCGCGGCCGAGACCGCGGGGGTCGGGGTGCCGTCGGCGAAGGCCGCCGCACCGGGCAGGGCCAGCGCGCCGGCCACCCCGGCCGAGACCAGGGCAAAGCGCACGGCGTTGCGGACGGTCGTGGTACCTGACATGGGAGGTTCCTCCGAGTGCTCACCACTCCCGGCCCGGTGACCGGGAGTTGGTACGGCTGACCCTAGGAAGCCCACCTCACGGTGCCCGGCCGGCTCTGTAACGGTCCGCGGGCACCTCTGTAACAGTCGCCGGCGGTCAGTACCTGACGGGCAGTGAGAGCAGCCCCCGGGCGCGCAGCGAGGGGCGGCGGCGCAGCTCCCCGGCGGGCAGGTCCAGGGCCAGGCCGGGGAAGCGCCGGAGCAGGGCGGTCAGCGCGATCCCGGTCTCCATCCGGGCCAGCGGGGCGCCCAGGCAGTAGTGGATGCCGTGGCCGAGGGCGAGGTGGCCGCTGTCCTGCCGGTGCAGGTCGAGCCGGTCCGGGTCGGCGAACCGGTCCGGGTCGCGGTTGGCCGAGGCGAGCGCGAGCAGGACGGTCTCGCCGGCCGGGACGGTGCTGCCGCCGATCACCACGTCCTCGCGCGGAAAGCGCCGGATCGCCAGCGGTGTCGGCCCGTCGAACCGGGCGAACTCCTCGACCGCGCCGTCCGTCAGGCCCGGGTCGGCCCGCAGGGCGGCGAGTTGGGCCGGGTGCTGCAGCAGGGCGAGGACCGCGTTGCCGATCAGGTGGACGGTGTTCTCGTAGCCGGCGAACAGGATCAGGAAGGCCAGCGAGGTCAGTTCGTCCTCGGTCAGCCGGTCCTGCTCGTCCCGGACCGCGATCAGCGCGGACAGCAGGTCCTCGCCGGGGGCGGCGCGCTTGCGGGCGATCAGCTCGGTGAAGAAGGCCAGCATCGCGCCGACGGCCGCCTTGGCGTCCTGCGGGCGGGTCGGGTCGGGGGCGACCAGGGTGTCCGTCCAGGCCCGGAAGTCGTGGCGGTCCTGCTCCGGCACGCCGAGCAGGTCGCAGATGACGGTGATCGGGAGCGGCGCGGCGTACGCCTCGATCAGATCGGCCCGGCCGAGCGGGGCCATCGCGTCGAGCAGCCGCTCGGCGACCTGCTCCACCGGCCCGCGCAGCTGCGCCATCCGCCGGGGCGTGAACGCTTGCGCGACCAGGCGGCGGATCCGGGTGTGGTCGGGCGGGTCCATGTTCAGCAGGTTGGCGTCCAGCGCGGGCGGCAGCGCGAAGCCCCGGTAGTTGCCCGGCGCCGCGTGCCGCTTGTCGAGCGCCAGGCGCGGATCGGCCAGCGCCTCGCGCACGTCCGCGTACCGGGTGACCAGCCAGACCGGCAGGCCGTCGGGGCCGGTGACCCGGTGGACCGGGCCGGCCGCGCGCAGCCGGGCGTACGCGCGGTACGGGTCGTCGATGAGTTCGGCCACCGGGTCGGCGGCGGGATGAGAGGTCGTCACCCGGCTACCCTACGAGGCCGGTTGCTCCACTATCGGTCCAGCTCCGGGTGGACCCGGTGCAGGCCGCGGCGGTCGTAGTAGGTGGTCATGCCGAAGCCGAACAGCAGGGCCGCGACCGTGGCGATCGCGATCATCACCCAGGCCCGGGTGAGTCCGGCGTCGGCCCGGGCACCGAAGTAGAGGATCGACCTGACCCCCTCGCTGAGTTGGCGCATCGGCTCGAACACGGCCAGCGCCCGGTAGAAGCCGGGCAGCGCCTGCAGCGGGATGGTGGCGCCGGAGGACGGCAGCGACAGCGCGATGAAGACGAACATGCTGACCAGCTGGCCGATCCCGCCGAAGGCCGCGACCAGCGCCTGGACCCCGAGCCCGACCGCCGCGGTCGCGCAGACCGAGAAGACCCAGAGCAGCAGCAGGTGCGAGGCGTCCATGCCCAGGATCACCACGCCGGCCAGCATCACCAGACTGGACGTCAGCACCGCCAGCACCACCGACATCACGCTGGTGACGGCCAGGGTCTGGGTGCGGCTGATCCGCACCAGCGGCAGCTGGGTGCGCAGCGGGCCGAGCTCGCTGGCCGCGTAGCCCAGCGAGACGTCGACGCCGTTGCTGATGATGTTGGCCCCCAGGAAGCCGCTGAGCACCAGCAGCAGGGTGTAGTAGAACGCGGTCAGCCCCAGCCCGCTGGACGCGCCGATCGGGTGGCCGACCTCGACCGTCACCGCGAGCGGGTCGGCCAGCAGCAGCCGGGTGGCGTTGGTGGCGGAGCCGCCCTGGGCGCCGGGCTGGGCGCTGAGGGTGACGCCGAGCTGCTGCGAGGCGCGGTGGGCCGCCTGCTGGGAGATCGAGGAGGCCAGTGAGGAGGCCAGGCTGCCGACGCCGGGGTTGGTGAGCACCACCATGGTCGGCCGCTCCGGGGCGGTCGGGCCGGCCGCGCCGAGGGCGGCGACAGCCGCGGTCAGACCGGCCGGGGCCTCCAGGACGCCGTACAGCTTGCCGGAGGCCAGGCCCTCCATCGCGGCGGCCCGGTCCAGCACCCGCCAGGAGACCTCCTCGGCCGGGTCGGGCGCGGCCGCGATCCCGGCGGTGATCTGCCGGCCCAGGTTCTGCGGCCCGCCGGGCAGTTCGGCCCCCGCGTCGGAGTTGACCAGGCCGATCGGCAGCCGGTGCAGGTCGGCCCGGGGGTTGATGATGCCGCCCAGGTAGAGCAGTGAGAGCAGCAGCGCCACCGTGCCGACGATCACTGTCGGGAGGGCCCAGACCCTGGGGTTGCGCAGCACCTGACGGGCTTTCACCTGTGGTGGGGGCTGCGGCTGGTTCGCGGTCATGGCGCTCCGTCGACGTCGGTCCTGCGGCCCCCGCAGCACCGTAGCCGCCGACCGGTCGGACTGCCCGCAACCCCGGCCGGGCGGACCGGGGAACGACCCGTCCGGCCGGTCGGCCGCCGCCACCCGGGCCAATCCCCGGCTCCACCGGCGTGGCCGAACGGCGAGCGGCCCGGCCCGGGCCGATCCTGACCGGATGACAGCCGCCGACAGCAGCAGCCCCGCCCGTGGCCAGGCCACCGGCCCGCGCCTCGACCAACCGACCGCACCCGGGGGCGCGTGTTGCGCCGTCACGGTCACCGAACGCCGCACGCTCCAGGGCGCCGTGCTGCGCACCACCTGGCACCACCCGGTCTGCCGGGGCGACGCGGACACCGGGCCGGACCGCGCGCCCGGCACCAGTGATCTCAACGGCCGAGCACAGCACCGCCGTTGAGCCCGATGATCTGGCCGGTGAGGTATCCGGCCGCAGGTGAGGCGAGGTAGCCGACGGCGGCGGCGACGTCGGCGGGGGTGCCCGCCCGGCCGACCAGGGTGTCGGCCACCTTGCCCGCGTGGAACTCGGGTGTCCACTGCTCGCCGAAGATCTCGGTGTCGGCGATGTACCCGGGGGCGAGCACGTTCACCGTGATGCCGTCGGGCCCGAGCTGGCGGGCCAGGCCGAGGGCCCAGCCGTGCAGGGCCGCCTTCGCGGCGGCGTACGAACCGGCCGAGTGCGGGCCCGCGCCGCCGCGCTGGGCGGCCGCCGAGCTGATCACGACCAGCCGGCCGCCGGGGCGGCTCAGCTGCGGCTGCAGGGCGGTGGTGAGCAGCACGGCGGTCAGCAGGTTGGTGTCCAGGTCGCGCCGCCAGGAGTCGGCCAGGGCCGCGAGCGTGCCGTCGGACGGGCTGGTGATCACCGCGCCCGCGTTGTTCACCAGCACATCGACCGGGCCCAGCTCGGCAATCCGGGCGGCGGCCCCGGCCACCTGCCCGGGGTCGGCCAGGTCGGCCACCACCGGCACCGCCCGGGCGGCACCCGCCGCACGGTCGATCTCCTCGGCCGCCGCTGCCAGCACCCCGCCCCGGCGGCCGATGATCACCACCCGGTGCCCGGCGGCCGCCAGTTCCCCAGCGATCGCCTTGCCGATCACGGTCCCGCCGCCCGACACCACTGCCAGCCGTTCCCGCACGCTCTCCCCCTGGTACATCTACCGGTCAACTCCGGCAGAGCCTACGGCGTCGGTCAGCGGGCCACTCCGGCGAGCGGCTTCCCGGCCCGGTCGGCCTCGGCCCCGGCCGCGCGCGGTGCGATCAGCATCGGCGCGAGCTGCGCCTCCATCTCGTCCAGGGCCCGGCGCACGGCACGCATCCGGGCCCGGAGCTCGCGCGCCGTGTCCGCGGCCGGGTCCGCCTTCGCCGCCGCCGTCTCGGCGGCCTCCAGCTCGCGGGCCTCCTCCAGCGCGTTGAGGACGACACCGATCAGCACGTTCACCAGGACGAACGAGGCCAGCAGCACGTAGGAGGCGTAGAAGAGGATGCTGAACGGCGAGATGGCCATCCCCGCCCGGACGGCGTCGCCCAGGCCGTCCAGCGTCATCAGCAGGAAGAGCGTCAGCCCCGCCCGCCCCAGCGAACCGTAGTTCTCGGGGTCGTACGCGGCGAAGCTGATCCAGCCGACCATCGAGTAGACGTACAGGATCAGCGCGCCCACGACCAGGAAGCTCGCCGTCCCCGGCAGGCTGCGCCCCACCGCGACCAGCAGGATCCGCAGCTGCGGCATGAACCGCGCGGTGCGCAGCACCCGGGCCAGGCGCAACAGCCGCAGCAGGGTGGTGTTCTCGCGCAGGAAGGGGACGAACGCGGAGGAGACCACCAGCAGGTCGAAGACGTTCCAGGGGTCGCGGAAGAAAGCTTTCGGCCGGTCGGCGTGCGCACCCAGGCGCACCACCATCTCCACCGTGAACGCCAGCACGCACAGGCGTTCCGCCCCGTCGAGCAGTTCCTCGTACGCGGCGGACAGTCCGCTGTAGGTCTCCACGCCCATCAGCGCCGCGTTCAGCAGGATCACCCCGAGCACGGCGAACGAGAACACCGGTGCCTCGCTCACGGTGCGGCACCGCGCGGCCAGGCGCGCACGGCCGGAGGTCACTGCGGTCAGGTCTGTCATCGTGCTCCCTCGTACCGACCACCGGCCCGTACGGCTCCGCCCCCCGGTGGCGGCCGTCGGGACGGACGGCGGGCGGCCGGGGCGGTGATCATGTCCTTCCCCTCCTAACGCGGCGCGGTCGGATTCGGCACGGCGCGGCGATCACCCGATGGAGTGGTGCTCCGGGCCACCCACGCTGCCGTGGGAGGTGCCGCGCCTCCGTGAACGGGCATGATGCGGGGATGGAGAACGGGACACTGGTCCTCCTCGACGGCACCGTGGCCGACCGGAGTCGGCCGCTGCTGCGCGCGGACGACCTGGGAGCGCTGCGCGGTGACGGTGTGTTCGAGGCACTGCTGGTGGTCGACGGGCGGCCCTGCGCCTTCGCCGAGCACGCCGCCCGCCTGGACCGGTCGGCCGCCGCGCTCGGGCTCCGCGCCCCCACCCCGGCCGCCTGGTCCCGCTGCCTCCAGCTCGCGCTGGCCCGGCACGGCCCGGTGGACGAGTGCTACGCCCGGCTGGTCCTGACCCGGGGGCCGGAGAGCGGCGACCACTGCAGCGGGTACGTCCTGGTCGACGACCTGCCCGCCTCCACCCGCCAGGCCAGGGCCGAGGGCGTGCGGGTGGTGACGCTGCCCCGCGGCACGGTCGCACCGCCGCCGGAGCCCGCGCCCTGGCTGCTGACCGGCGCCAAGACCCTCTCGTACGCGGTCAACATGGCCGCCCAGCGCTGGGCCCGCAGCCAGGCGGCGGAGGACGCGGTGTTCCTGGCCGAGGACGGGACGGTCCTGGAGGCCCCGACCGCCGCGGTCCTGCTGGCCACCCCGGACGGCCGACTGCTCAGCCCTGCACCGGAGTTGGGCATCCTGCCGAGCATCGCGCTCGCCACCCTGTTCGCGACCGCGACCCGGTCCGGCTGGCACTGCTCCTTCGCCCGGCTGTCGTTGGCGGACCTCCGGGCGGCCGACGGGGTCTGGCTGGTCTCCAGCGTCCGGCTGGCGGCCCGGGTCCGCAGCATCGACGGCACCGCGTGCGGGCGCAGCCGGTACGGGCAGGCGGTGGATCTGCTGGTCCGCGGCCTGGACGCGTCGGCCCCCGCTCCACCGGACTGAAAGATCTGTTCAGGACCGCCCCGGAGCCGGTACCGTCACCCCGTCCCGATCAGGGATCACATCATCAACGGGGGTACAGCAGTGGACATCCAGGTCGAATACGTCGCCACGGAGGAGGAGCTCGCCGCCGCCCTCCGCGCCAACGCGGGGCGCCACCTCGTGATCCGCTGGGTGATCGTCGGTGCCTGGGGAGCGCTCGCGCTGCTCGGCGCGCTGGGGGGTCTCTGGGTGATCGCCGTGCCGTCCGTCCTGCTCGGCGCGGGCCAGGTGTGGCTGATCACCGTGGGGACCGGCAAGGTGGCCGGCTTCGCCGCCAAGCGCTTCGGCGGCCCGACCTCGGTCCGGCTCACCGACGACGGCGTCTCGTACACCGGCGGCCCGGTGCACCACGAGTTCCCCTGGAGCTCGGTCACCCGGGTCCTGAACGGACCGCTCGCCTGGGCCCTGAGCAGCAACCAGAAGGACGGCCGGAACCCGAAGGGCGCGACGCTGCTCAAGGCGCACTTCACCCCGGAGCAGCGGGCCGAGCTGGATGCCTTCCTCGCCGCCCGCCCCGGCGGCACCAAGGCGGTCCCGGCCCGTTCCTCCTGACCGGCCGCACCCACGGCTGCGCCGGCTCCTTCACCGCGCCGGGCGCTCCGGCCCGGCAGCAACCCACTCCTGCTGTACGGGAGTTGTCCGCGGCCGCCGCAGCAGGCCGGCGGCGGCCCGCCCGACCGGATCGGTGCGCCACGGCAACGCGGCGGCGGACAGCGGGACGAGCAGCCGGGCGTCGACGCCGACCGGGTAGCGCGCTCGCGGGCGCGGGCTGGACAGCGCCCTGCCGACGGTCCGCGCCACCGCCTCCGCCCCGGGGACCCGATGGTCGGCCACCTGAAGCAGTGCACCGGTGCCGTCCTGGCCCGGCCGCCCCTCGGCACAGCGGGCGGCCGGGTCGTCAACCGTCTGCGCCAGCAGCGCCGTTGCGAGCGCGCCGGGCTCCACCAGGGACACCCGTACCCCCAGCTGGGCGCACTCCGCCCGCAGCCGGTGCGTCAGCGCGCTCAGCACGTCCCGGCCCGGGCCGGGACGGCCGTCCATCCACCGGGGCGCCCGCCCGGGCCCGGCGGAGACGTTCACGATCCGCCCCCCGCCGCCCCGCTGCATCGCCGGCAGGGCGAGTCGGCAGATCCGCATCGCACCCAGCAGACCGGTCTCGATCAGCCGACGGGCCTGCCCGTCGTCCCCGTCCTCCGCCGAACCGGCCTGCGGGACAACGACGTTGTTCACCACGGCCCACGGCCCGCCGTAGGTCAGGTCGGCGACCGCCGCCATCGCTTCCGCGCCGGAGGCGGGCTCGGAGAGGTCCAGCAGCACCGTCCGCACCCGGCACCCGCGCTCGGCGGCGGCCCGGGTCACGAGCCCGGCCTGCGCCGGGGTGCGGACCGTACCGATCACCGCCCAGCCCTGACCGGCCAGGTGCAGCGCGGTGGCCAGCCCGATGCCGCCTCCGGCGCCGGTCACCAGCACACTGCGCCAGTACGGCCCCGTCTCCGGCACTGCGCCTGCCGTGTCGTCCACCCCTGGACCCCCTCGGATTCCGTACGAACCGGGGCACCGGAAGTCACCGCCCCGGTCTGACAAACGATCACCGACCGTCGGGGTCACGGGGTGACGGCACGCAGTGCGGTGACGCAGCGTGTCCGCCCGGACCGGACCGCGAGTTCCGGGGAAGACCGGCCGGTCGTCACACCCCGTTCATGCACCGTCCGCCGGGCCCCGACTGAATTGGCGCTGTTGTACAGCCAACTCGACTCAGCCGCGCGACCCTCCCGCGGCGGACAGGACCCCCGTGGCGCCAGGCTCCTCCCTCGCCCTCTCCACCCCCTCCAGCCCCGCCGAGGGCGACCGGCTCACCTTCCACTGGGCCACCGACGCGCCCGACAGCAAGAACTGGGTCGGGATCTACGACGGCACCCGCCTGCCCGGCACCGGCTCCTCGCTGCTCTGGAAGTACACCCCGGGCGGCTCGGGCGACGTACAGCTCGACACCTCGGCACTGACCGACGGGCCGTACACCGCCTACCTGCTGGCCAAGGACGGCTACGGCATCCTGGCCCAGACCGCCCCGTTCTCGTTCAAGCCCAAGCCCGCCCCGGTCCGCCCGCACCTGGCGGTGGACGCCCTCACCGCCACCCCGGTCGCCCCCGGCACCGCCTTCCGGATCAGGCTCGGCGGTCTGTGGATGCGGGGCGCCGACGCCCCGGTGTTCCGCCGGACCGCCGGTGACTCCTGGCTGTCCGTCAGCTCCGACGGCACGGTGACCGGCACCGCCCCGAACTCCGCCCTGCCCCGGCCGGCCGTGCTGACCGTCGGGGTCCGGGACGCGGCCGGAAACACCGACACCCTCACGGTGCAGGTCCCGGTCAACTCCCGCAAGCCGCAGCTCAAGACCGCCACGCTGAACCTGTGCAAGGCCGGCGCCGGCATCGAGGACGCGCTGGAGAAGCAGCTCCGGGTGGTGCTCACCCAGAGCCTGGACGTGGTCGCCCTGCAGGAGACGGCGGGCACCGCCGCGCAGACGCTGGCCGATGCGCTCGGCTGGTACGCGTACCAGAGCGCGGGCAGCGTGGGCATCCTGAGCCGCTACCCGCTGGCCGAGACCACCGCCGCCACCGCCGAACTGCCCGCCGCCGGTGTCACCGTGCAGCTGCCGGGCAACCACAGCGTGCGGTTCTGGGCGGCCCACCTGGACGAGGCGGACTACGGCCCGTACGCCGTGCAGGACGGGCGCAGCGCCGAGGCCACCGCGGCGAGCGAGACCGCCTCCCCCCGCGGCCGGCAGGCGCTGGCGCTCGCCGCGCTGGTCAAGGCGGACCTCGCCGCCCGCAGGCCGGTCGTGCTGGCCGCCGGTCTGGCCTCGCCGTCCCACCTGGACTGGACGCCCGCCACCGCCGCCGCGCACAGCGGTGTGACCGCGCTGAACTGGCCGGTCACGGTGGCCCTGCAGAACGCGGGCCTGGTCGACGCCTACCGGCTGGCCCACCCCGATCCGGTGGCGTCCCCCGGCACCACCTGGTCCGTCACCCGGACGCTGCGCGGCAGCAGGCCCGAGCCGCAGGACCGGATCGACCAGGTGCACTTCGCCGGAAAGCTCACCCTGGTCGAGGCGCACGTCCTCACCACCGGCTGGCCGCTGCCGGAGCCCGGCGCCGCCGCCAACGGCTGGCCCTCGGACACCGCCGCCGCCGTCGCCACCTTCACGCTCTGAGAGGCCGACCGATGACTCCCCAGCTCAGCCGTCGCACCTTCGTCTCGGCCACCGCCGCCGCCGGTGCGGCCACCGTGGCCGGCCTGGCCGGCGCCCCCGAGGCGGAGGCCAAGGACAAGTCCCGTCCTGGCACCGTGGCCGACGTGAAGCACGTGGTGATCCTGATGCAGGAGAACCGCTCCTTCGACCACTACTTCGGCACCCTCAACGGCGTCCGCGGCTTCGACGACAAGCAGGCGCTCCAGTTCCCCGACGGCGGCAACGTCTTCCGCCAGCCCGACGCCGGCCGCAGCGACGGCGGCGTGATGCTGCCCTACCGGATGGACACCAGCAAGTACAACGCCCAGAACGCCGGCGGCCTCGCCCACGACTGGGCCACCGGCCACCAGGCCATCAACAACGGCGCCATGAACAAGTGGATCGCCGCCAAGGGCGAACGCGCCATGGGCTACTTCACCCGCGCCGACATCCCCTACCAGTACGCCCTCGCCGACGCGTTCACCATCTGCGACGCCTACTTCACCTCGCTGGCCGGGCCCACCGACCCGAACCGCCTCTACCTCTGGACCGGCACCTCCGGCCCCGGCGTCGACGGCACCACCGGCCCGTGGATCGACAACACCCCCGTCACCGACAACCCCGTCGCGGACTGGACCACCTACGCCGAGCGGCTGCAGAACGCCGGAGTGAGCTGGCGGGTCTACCACAACCCCAGCAAGGACGAGCGGACCGGCGACTACGACGACAACGCCCTCTCCTACTTCAAGCAGTTCCACAACTTCCCCGCCACCGACCCGCGGTACATCAACGCGATGACCAAGTTCGACCCCACCGCCTTCGACCAGCACTGCAAGGCAGGCACCCTGCCCACCGTCTCCTGGCTGGTGGCCCCCTACCTCTTCTCCGAACACCCCAACGCAGGACCCGCCTACGGCGCCCACTGGGTCAACACCGCACTCCAGTCACTCATGTCCAACCCCGAGGTGTGGAAGCACACCGCCTTCCTCGTCATGTACGACGAGAACGACGGCTACTTCGACCACATGGTGCCGCCCACCCCCGAACCCGGCACCCCCGCCGAGTTCACCCAGGGCCGCGCCATCGGCTTCGGCAACCGGGTGCCGCTCTGGGTCGCCTCGCCCTGGTCGCGCGGCGGCTGGGTCAACTCCCAGGTCTTCGACCACACTTCGGTGCTGCGCTTCCTCGAGGTCGTCACCGGCGTCCAGGAGCCCAACATCTCCGCCTGGCGCCGCGCCGTCAGCGGCGACCTCACCAGCTGCTTCGACTTCGCCAAGCCCGACTACTCGATACCGGCCCTGCCCGACACCGCCGCGCTGATGGCCAAGGCCGACGCCGCCGCCTCGCTCCCGGCCGTCAAACTCCCCGCCACCGGCAGCCAGTCGATGCCGCCGCAGGAGCCGGGCGAGCGCCCCCACCGCAAGCTGCCCTACGGCCCCGGTGCCGAGGTGACCATCGACCGGAGCACCGGCCGGATCACCTGCACCATGACCAACACGGGCACCGTCGGCTACCCCTTCGCCGTCTACCCGAACATCGCCTTCCCGTTCGCCGGCACGCCGTTCACCGTCGCCCCGGCCGCGAGCAAGGCCTACGTCTGGGACGCCGCCGCCACCGACGGCCGGTACGACTTCACCGTCCACGGCCCGGACGGCTTCGTCCGCCGCTTCGCCGGCACCGTCACCCGCGCCGAGCAGACCGACGTCCCCGTCCCCTCGGTCGAGGCACTGGTCAACCGCAACAAGGTCGCCCTGCACCTGCACAACGACGGCGGCACGGAGGTGTCGTTCACCCTGTCCCCGAACGACTACGCCGGTTCCCCGCAGACGGTCTGGGTCGCTGCCAACAAGCAGGCCACCGTCAACTGGCCGCTCGACAACGGCCGTTACGACGTCACCGTGACCGCCGCCACCGGCACCCGCTTCACCCGCCGCTACGCGGGCACGGTGCACTGACCCCTCCCCCTACGGGCCCCGCCGCCGCCCTCGGCGGGGCCCGCGCCGGACCGCCGTCGGCCCACCGCCCGACGACGCCGTTCGGACGGCCCCGAAGGATCGCCCTCGGGGTCACCTGCGAGTGCCCTCCCGTCCCTGGCCGACGGGCCGGGTCGGCTGGGAGGGTGGCGGGGACAGGGCGCAGGAGCGGTCCCACCGCACCGGTGCCCTGCTTTCGTCTCCCCGATCGTGAAGAGCCACCATGCACCTCTCCCCCTCCGCCCCCGCCCGCCGGGCCGGCGCCGTCCTGCGCCGGAGCCTCCGCCGCCTCACCCGTGCCGCGGCGGTGGCGGTCGTCACCACCGCCGCCCTCCTCCCGCTGTCCGTGCCGGGCACCGCCCACGCCAGCGGGACGGACAACCGGGACGCGTACCGGAACCTCGGCGACGCCCCGCTCGGGGACTGGATGTCGCAGTTGGGGCCGAACACGCCGCTGACCGCGATGTCGATCCCCGGCACGCACGAGACGCTCTCCCTGCACGGGGGCAACGCCGTGCAGACCCAGCAGGACTTCGGCGACAGCGCGGCGACGCTCAGGGCGCAGCTGGACCGCGGCATCCGCGCGATCGACATCCGGGTCCGCGTCATCGGCGGCACCTTCACGATCCACCACGGCACCTTCTACCAGACCGCCAACTTCGAGGACGTGCTGAAGAAGGCCCAGTCGTTCCTGGGCGCCCACCCCGGCGAGACCGTCGTGATGCGGCTGAAGGCCGAGTGCAACGGCTCCACCGGCAGCTGCACCGACGAGCCCGCCTCGGTGGACCAGACGGTGCGTCAGCAGATCTTCGACAACTACGTCGCCACCTTCCCCGGCCTCTTCTACAACGACGGCCGGCGGACCGATCCGCCCACCCTGGGGCAGGCCCGCGGCAAGATCGTGCTCGGGTTCTTCAACGGCCCCGGCGGCGGCGACTACTCGGGCTACGGCCTGAACGGCTTCGAGGCCCACACCCAGGACACCTGGAACGCCGCCGACGCGCCGACCAAGTGGAACCTGGTCAAGAAGAACCTCGACGCAGCCGTCGCCGGCAGCACCAAGCAGACCTTCGTGACCTACACCTCCGCCTCCAACGCGCCGCTCGGCTACGGGCCGGACGAGATCGCGGGCGGCACCAGTGTCCTGCGCGGCAAGGAGCTGGTCTGGGTGCCGGGCGTCAACGAGCGGCTGATGGACTACTTCAACAGCGGTGGCGGGAAGGGCCGCCTGGGCATCGTCATGATGGACTTCCCCGGCTGGGCCCCGGTGTACGACCTCATCATGCGCAACCAGGACCTCAAGTCCCGCGAGGGCGACCCGGCGATCTGGCGGGTCAGGGCCGACAAGAGCTACGCCGACACCAAGTACGGCCGCTGCATGGTCCGCGGCCCCGAGTTCGACGACAACGCGGACGGCGGACTGGTCACCCAGCGCGCCTGCCAGGCCACCGCCCCGAGCAGCCACCAGTGGACCGCCACCGACCCGAAGGACTCCTTCGACGGCAAGGGCTACTACTGGCTCAAGGCCGCCAACGGCAAGTGCCTCACCGTGCCCTACAACAACGGCACCCCGCCCGGCGCCGGCACCCAGCTGTTCTGGTGGCCCTGCGAGACCCGCTGGTTCTCCGGCAGCCAGATGTGGAACGTCATCCCCACGCCGCTCCCGGACGGCACGGGCTACAAGTTCATCAACTACTGGACCGGCCTGTGCCTGATGGTCGACCCGTCCACGGCCGCGCAGTCCGGCGGCAAGGTCGTCCAGGGCAGCTGCCCGCGCTGACGGCTGCCCGTCCCGCGGGGGTGACCCGCGGGACGGGCCCGTTCGGGCATCGCCTGCGTCTCGGAGTGCGGACGGGGTGGCGGGTTGTGCTCCTGGTGCCCCGGTTTCGTTCTATGGTGGCCCTGTAGCTGGTTCGCGCTGCCCGCCAGGCAGATGCGTCGTAAGAGGGAACCCGGTGAAGCCGATCGATCGGCCAGTCCGGGACTGCCCCGCAGCGGTGAGTGGGAACGACCGCCGTCATACGCACTGGGTCCGGAACGGGCCTGGGAAGCGACGGCCAGTAGGTGACCGCCCTTCCAGGGCGGCCGTGCCCGCGAGTCCGAAGACCTGCCCGCTGCCCGCACGCGACCTTTCGCGCGCGGAGATCTCGGTGACCTCGTGGGCGGGTCGGCGGACGGCAAGGCGGGCTCGGCGCTGTTGACGCGCAGACGGTCCCGTCCTGTTCCGTACCCCTTCGCGCCTGACGTCCCGTCATCGGGGACCAGGAGACAGACTCGCGAAGGAGAGTCCCTTGACAGTGCGTTCCGCCGCCACGGCAACCCGGGCCACCGTGCACGGCTACCCCCGCCAGGGCCGCAACCGGGAGCTCAAGAAGGCGATCGAGGGGTACTGGAAGGGCACGGTCACAGCCGAAGCCCTGCTCACCGCCGCCGCCGGGCTGCGCCGGGAGAACTGGCAGCAGCTCACCGAGGCCGGCCTCCACGAAGTGCCCACCGGTGACTTCTCGCTCTACGACCACGTACTGGACACCACGGTCGCGGTCGGCGCGATCCCGGCCCGCCACCGCGCGGCCGTCGACGCCGACGCACTCGACGGGTACTTCGCGATGGCGCGCGGCACCCAGGAGGTCGCGCCGCTGGAGATGACCAAGTGGTTCGACACCAACTACCACTACCTGGTGCCCGAGTTGGGCCCGGACACGGTCTTCACCGCCAACCCCGCCAAGGCCGTCACCGAGCTGCGCGAGGCCGTCGAACTCGGCCACCGGGCCCGGCCCGTGCTGGTCGGCCCGGTCACCTACCTGCTGCTGGCCAAGCCCGCCCCGGGCGTGGCCGCCGACTTCCAGCCGCTCACCCTGCTGGACCGGCTGCTGCCGGTCTACGCCGAGCTGCTGGCCGAGCTGTGGACCGCCGGTGCGGACTGGGTCCAGCTGGACGAACCCGCACTGGTCCAGGACCGCACGCCGGCCGAACTCAACGCCGCCGCCCGGGTCTACCGCGAGCTGGGCGCCCTGACGGAGCGTCCGAAGCTGCTGGTCGCCAGCTACTTCGACCGCCTCGGCGAGGCGCTGAAGGTGCTGGCCAAGTCGCCCGTCGAGGGCCTCGCGCTGGACTTCACCGGCCCCGCCGCCGCCAACCTGGACGACCTGGCCGCCGTCGGCGGCCTGCCCGGCAAGCGCCTGGTCGCCGGCGTGGTGGACGGCCGCAACATCTGGATCAACGACCTGGAGAAGTCGCTCGGCACCCTGGCCACCCTGCTCGGCCTGGCCGACCGGGTGGACGTGGCACCGTCCAGCTCGCTGCTGCACGTACCGCTGGACGCCACCGCCGAGCGCGACCTCGACCCGCAGATCGCCCGCTGGCTGGCCTTCGCCCGGCAGAAGGCCCGGGAGACCGCCCTGCTCGCCCGGGGCCTGCGCGAGGGCGCGAGCGCGATCACGGCCGAACTCGCCGCCAACCGCGCCGACCTGGCCTCCCGGGCCGGCTCCGCGGTCACCCGGGACCCGGCCGTCCGGGCCAGGGCTGCGGCTGTCACCGCCGAGGACACCCGCCGCGCCCAGGCGTACCCGCAACGGGCCGCGGCGCAGCGCGCCCGGCTGGCCCTGCCGCTGCTGCCGACCACCACCATCGGCTCGTTCCCGCAGACCGGCGAACTCCGGCTGGCCCGGGCCGATCTGACGGCCGGTCGGATCGGTGCCGCCGCCTACCGGGAGCGGATGGAGGCCGAGGTGCGTGAGGTGATCGCGTACCAGGAGAAGGCCGGGCTCGACGTGCTGGTGCACGGTGAGCCCGAGCGCAACGACATGGTGCAGTACTTCGCCGAGCGGCTCACCGGCTACCTCGCCACCCGCCACGGGTGGGTGCAGTCGTACGGCACCCGGTACGTCCGGCCGCCAGTGCTGGCGGGCGACATCTCCCGGCCGCACCCGATGACCGTCGACTGGTACCGCTACGCACAGGATCTGACGGACCGTCCGGTCAAGGGCATGCTCACCGGCCCGGTCACCATGCTCGCCTGGTCCTTCGTCCGCGACGACCAGCCGCTCGCCGACACCGCCCGCCAGGTCGCCCTCGCCCTGCGCGACGAGGTCACCGACCTGGAGGCGGCTGGCGCGGCGGTGATCCAGGTGGACGAGCCCGCGCTGCGCGAGACCCTGCCGCTGCGCGCCGCCGACCGTCCGGCCTACCTGGACTGGGCCACCGAGGCGTTCCGGCTCTCCACCTCCGGGGTCCGCGCCGACACCCAGGTCCACACCCACATGTGCTACGCCGAGTTCGGCGCGATCATGACCGCGATCGACGAACTCGACGCCGACGTCATCTCCCTGGAGGCGGCCCGCTCGCACATGCAGGTCGCCCACGAGCTGGCCGACGCGGGCTACCCCCGCGAGGTCGGCCCCGGCGTCTGGGACATCCACTCACCCCGCGTACCCGGCACCGAGGAGGCCGTGGAACTGCTCCGGGCCGGCCTGGCCGCGATCCCGGCCGAACGCCTCTGGGTCAACCCCGACTGCGGCCTCAAGACCCGCGGCTGGCCCGAGACCCGCGCCTCGATCGACAGCCTGGTCGGTGCGGCCCGCCGACTCCGGGCGGAACTCACCGGCTGACGCAGCCTCAGGCCGGGGCGGGCCCACCTCGAACAGGGTGCCCGCCCCGGTCCCCCCGGTGCGATCACTCCGTACGGTCGGTCCGGGCCGGGGTCCGCAGCAGGGCGGCGCCGAGGAGTAGCCAGGCGGTGGCGAGGAGCCAGCCGCCGAGGACGTCCAGCGGCCAGTGCACGCCGAGGTAGACCCGGGTGGCGCCGATGACGGCGCCGAAGGCCAGGGCGAGCGTGGTGGCGGTGCGTCGGGTGCCGGGGTGGGTGCGGGCGACGGCGAGGGCGAGCAGCCCGGCGCACACCGCAGAGGTGAAGGCGTGGCCTGAGGGGAACGCGAACCCGGAGGGGGTGAACGCCCAGTCGACGGCCGGTGGGCGGGCTCGGCCGAAGCCGTGCATCAGGCCCTGCCGGAGGAGCTGGCCCGCGACCAGCCACAGCACCGGGGCGAGCAGCAGTGCGGCTGCGGCCCGGCCGGAGCGGTGGGGCCGCCGGGCGCGGACCAGGACGACGCCGGCCGCGAGGGCGACGAGGTAGGGGAAGGGGCCGGTGCCGAGCGAGGTGACGGCGTCGGCCGTGCTGACGGCGGCGGACGGCCGGTGGGCGACCGCAAGGTCGATCGCCGCCCGCTCGAAGCCCAGCGGTGCCCATCCGTTCAGGTCGAGCACCACGGCGATGACGGCGAACGCCCCGGCGCAGCCCGCGATCCAGGGCGCCGCCTGACGGAGGGTCATGCGGTCAGCCATCGGCGCAGCCTCCCCTCACGGGCCCGGTCGACCAGGGGTGCGCTGCGGCCGGCCAGCAGGGCGAGGCCGTAGCCGGCGGCGGTGCCGACCACGGCACCGAGGACGACGTCGTGCGGGTAGTGGACGCCGACCAGCACCCGCGAAACGCCCATCGCGATGGCCAGGACAAGGGCGACTGCGCCGAGGCGGCGGTCGACCTGCCACAGCACGGCGGCCGCGGCGAAGACGATCACGGTGTGGTTGCTGGGCAGCGACCAGTCCCCGACGCCCGGGCACGCTTCGAGGGTGGGCCCGGCCTCCAGCACCTGGCACGGGCGGGGCTCGCGCAGCACGGACTTGAGCAGGGTGTCGGCGGCGAAGGCGACGGTCACCACCAGCGGTGCGGCCAGCGCCCGGGCCAGCGTCGCACTGTCGGCCCGCCGGGCGCGCCACCAGGCGAGCAGCATCAGCACGGCGACCAGGACCAGGCCGTAGGCGGAGAACGCGGCGACGACGTGCCGCACCGGCGCCGGGAGGTGCTGGGCCCAGTGGTCGATGCGCTGGTACAGGCCGCCGTCGACACCGCGGCCGTCGAGGGCGAGCAGGCTCGCGGACCGGTTCATCGGGCCCCGGCCTGTCGACGGGAGCGCAGCACCTCCAGCACCAGCGGTGCCAGGGAGACCGCCACCACCACGGCGATGATCGGCAGCAGGTAGTGGTCGACGTTCGGGATCGAGGAGCCGAGCGCGTACCCGGCCAGGACCAGGCCGACCGTCCAGACCAGTCCGCCGACGACCTGCCACAGCGTGAAGGTACGGACGTTCACGCCGAGGGCGCCGGCCAGCGGGTTGAGGACGGTGCGCACCACGGGGACGAAGCGGGCCAGCACGACGGCCTTGCCGTGGCCGTAGCGGTCGAGGATCTCCTCGGCCCGCACCGCGCCCTGGTGCAGGTGCTTGCTGCGGGAGCGGGCCAGCAGCGCACGGCCGCCCCGGCGTCCGATCAGGAAGCCCACCTGAGCACCGGTCAGGGCGCCGACCACGGCGGCCGCGAGGACCTGGGCGAGGTCGAGATGGGGTCCGCTGTGCGCGCCGGTGGTGCACAGCAGGCCCGCGGTGAACAGCAGCGAGTCGCCGGGGAGGAAGAAGCCGACCAGCAGGCCGGTCTCCGCGAACATGACCACGGCGATGCCCAGCGCGCCGAACGCGGCCAGCAGTGAGCCCGCGTCCAGCGGGTTGACGGCCGACAGGGCCGAGGAGATGAGCATCTTTCGGTGCCTTTCCAGGTGGGGCTGCCGGTCGGCGGCTTCGGCTGCGGGGGCTCTCCCCCAGGGCTGGGCCGTGTCGTGCCCGAACAGTCATGGCCAGCATGGCCGAGCGGTGCTGAAGGGTTCCTGAAGAGCTGAGGGCGGCTTCAGGAACCACTCGCACGGACCGCCCGGAAGGGGCCGGCTAGTGGATCGGGCCGGCGTTCGGGGCGAGTACGCCTGCGGTGACCAGGCCGATGATCAGGAGGCCGAGCAGGATCCGGTAGACCACGAACGGCAGGAAGCTGTGGTGCGAGATGTACTTCAGGAACCAGGTTGGCGCGCGCCGTAAGTGAGGCGGCGTCAGCGGCCGAGGACGGTGTTCGAGGTGATGGTGTCGGTGGCACCGTCGACGGTCACCACGTGCCGGACGCCGTCCGCGCCGAGGATCACCGCCTCCCAGGCCCGGCCACCGCCGGCGGCGGCCACCGCGCGGAGCGACTCGACCTTGCCACCGGGCACGCCGGAGGAGGCCTTGACCACCGCGTCCGCGGCGTCCAGCGACGGCAGTGGCGCAGGTGCCTGCGCCGGCCCGGCCTCGTGCCGCCCGTCGTCGTGGCCCTCACGGCCGCCCTGCCGCTCGCCGTCGCGCCGGTCCGCGCGGGTGCGGTCGTGGCCGCCGTCCGCGTGCGCGGAGGCCCGCCCGCCGTGCTCCTCGAAGCCGTCGTGCGCGGCCACCGCGACCGCGCCGCCGCCCACCAGCACCGCCGCCGCGGCTGCACCGGCCCAGCGCGTCCGGCGGCCCGGCCGCCACCGCCGGCCGGACTCTGCCGGTGTCCGCTGCTGCGGGTCCTGGAAGTCCTGCCCACCCGTGGACTCGTCCACCGTGCTCACCCCGGTTCCAACGCGGCTCCGGGCACCGTGCCCCGCCGATGGGCCCAGCATGGCGAGGGCACGCTGAAGGGTTGCTGAAGACCTGAAGACGCCTTCAGCAACCGCGCCCGGCGACCTGCCACCCTGGAGGCATGCGCGTACTGGTGGTGGAGGACGAACAGCGGCTGGCGCTGGCGATCAAGCACGGTCTGGAAGTCGAGGGGTTCAGCGTCGACATCGTCCACGACGGGCTGTCGGGCCTGGCCCGCGCCACCGACCACGCGTACGACGTGATCATCCTGGACATCATGCTGCCCGGCCTCAACGGCTACCGGGTCTGCTCCCGGCTCCGCGCCGCCGGCAGCGACGCGGGCATCCTGATGCTCACCGCCAAGGACGGCGAGTGGGACGAGGCCGAAGCCCTGGACACCGGCGCCGACGACTACCTCTCCAAGCCGTTCTCCTTCGTCGTCCTGGTCGCCCGGCTCAAGGCCCTCGCCCGCCGGATCGGCTCCCGTGCCCCGCGCCGCACCGTGCTCGGCGACCTGGTGGTCGACTCCGCCGCCCACACCTGCACCCGGGCCGGCACCCCGGTCGCGCTCACCCCTCGCGAGTTCGCACTCCTGGACCACCTGGCCCGGCGCGCCGGCGAGGCCGTCTCCAAGCGCGACCTCCTCGACGAGGTCTGGGACAGCGGCCCGGACAGCGACCCCAACACCGTCGAGGTCCACATCAGCGCCCTGCGCCGAAAGATCGACACCCCGTTCGGGCGCGCCGCCGTCCAGACCGTCCGGGGCGCCGGCTACCGCCTGGCGGCCGACGGTGGCTGAGCGCGCCGGGCGCACCGGCTCCGCCCGCCGCCGCGCCCTCGCGCCCCTGCGGCGGCTCGCGGCCCGGCCCCGGATCGCGGCCCTGACCGCCCGGCTCGCCCCCCGGTCGGTCCGCACCCGCACCACGCTCGCGGCGTGCGTCAGCGTCGCGGTGGTCCTGGTCGCCGCGTCCGCCGCCGTGCTGCTGCTCCTGCGCGTCAACCTCGAGCACAGCATCGAGGCCGGGGCCCGCGAACAGGCCCAGGTGGTGGGCCGGCTCGCCGCCGACGGACGCCTGCCGAACCCGATCCCGCTCGACAACGGCACCGACTTCGTCCAGGTCACCGATGCCCGCGGCACCGTCCTGGCGGCCAGTCAGAACCTCACCGGGCGGCCCGCGCTCACGCCCACCGGCAGGTCCGACGGGCACGAGACCTTCGACCTGGCCGACCTCGGCGACGAACACCACCAGCGCGTCACCACCCTCACCACCGATACCCCCACCGGCCCGGTCACCATCAGGGTCGGGGCGTCCCTGCACACCGCCGACACCGCCGAGGACCTCACCACCGCCGCCCTCGGCGGCCTCAGCGCACTGCTGGTCGCGACCGTCGGCGTCGTCACCTGGAAGGCCACCGGCCGCGCCCTCCGGCCGGTGGAGGTGATCCGCTCGGAGGTCGCCGCCATCGGCGACCGCGACCTCGACCGCCGGGTCCCCGATCCGGGCAGCGACGACGAGATCGCCCGCCTCGCGCGCACCATGAACGACATGCTCGACCGCCTGGAGGCCGCCGGCGTCCGCCAGCGCCGCTTCATCGCCGACGCCTCCCACGAACTCCGCAGCCCCCTCGCCGTCCTGCGCACCCAGCTGGAGGTCGCCCACACCCACCCCGACCCCGCCGTCCGCGCCGACCTGGTCGCCGGCGCCCTCCAGGACACCGACCGGCTCCAGTCCCTCGCCACCGACCTGCTGCTGCTCGCCCGCCTCGACGCCACCGGCCACGGCGGGCCCCAGGAGGAGATCGACCTCACCGGCCTGGTCCGCACCACGGTGGAGAATCGCGGCCCCCAGCCGCACCGGGTCACCCTCGACCTCGCCGCCGGCCTCACCACCAGCGGCAACCCGATGTGGCTCGGCCGCCTGCTGACCAACCTCCTCGACAACGCCCAGCGCCACGCACGGCACCACGTCACCGTCCGCCTCGCCGCCGACTCCGCGGCCGGACAGGCGGTGGTAGACGTCACCAACGACGGGCCCCCGATCGGCGCCGCCGACCGCGAGAAGGTCTTCGAACGCTTCACCCGCCTCGACGACGCCCGCAGCCGCAACGACGGCGGCACCGGACTCGGCCTGTCCATCGCCCGCGACATCGCCACCCTCCACGGCGGCACCCTCACCATCAAGGACACCACCGACGGCTGCACCTTCCGCATCCGCCTCCCCATCCGCCGAGAGCCCTGACTGCCGAATCTCCGTCAGAGCGGGTGGGGGAACGCCGCATCCCGCATGCCGCCGAGCACCCCGGAGTGCCCGCTGTGGATCTCGCTGACCACCCGTCGGTCCACCACACCGACCGGGCCCAGGCCGCCGAGCAGGGCGAGCAGCCCGGCGGTGGTGAGTGCGCCGGGTGGGCCGGGGGCCGGTTCCAGGACCGTCAGGGTCGAGACCTCGGCGAGCAGTTCCGGCCGCAGTCCGGCCGGGCCGTCGAGGCGGACGGTACGGCCGGCGGGGAGCCAGCGCGGCAGTACCGGCCCGGACGTCCCGAGCAGCAGGACGAGATCGCTCTGCCGAGCCGCCGTGTCGGCCGCGTCCCGCAGGTCGGAGGCGCGGTAGCACATCTGGTCGGGATGCTGGCCCCGCAGCGTGGAGAACCTCCGGCGCAGCAGGGCCACGATCTCCCGGACCTCCTGGAGCGGGGTGCAGGGCGTGACGACGAAGGAGAGCCGCTCGGGGAACGGCGGGTTGATCCGTTCGGCCTGCTCCACGGTGCCCACCGTCAGCTCCTCGGGGTGGCCGGGCAGCACGCTCCTCGGGAGGCCGGTGCCGTACGCGCCGGTGCCGGTGCCGACCAGCAGGAGCGTCTCCCCCTCGGCCAGGTGACGGTCGGCGGTCCGGCGGGCCTCGGCACCGGCGGAGCAGGCGGCGAACGGTGCAGCCGCATGGTCCGTGGCCTTCGCGAAGGGGTCCCGGGCCGGCACGGACGGGCTGGACCCGGCCCGGGGCCTGGGGGTGGCGCTGGTCCAGGCGGCGCAGGGAGCGAGCCGTTCGGGAAGCAGCACCCGGCGGGTGCGCAGTACGGCGGTGAAGGCGAGGACCACCTGGCGGGCGGCGTCGGCGAGGTGGGCCGGTGCGGCGGCTGCCAGGCCGACCGCCCGGCCGGACGGGTCGAGATAGCTGGTGGCCAGCACACCGGGGCGGTTCTCCTGCCTTCCGGCCGTACCACTGTCGCCGTCGCCGAGGACGGTGACCGTGCCGATCCCGCAGGGGACACCACGTGCCTCCAGCCAGGCGGTCAGCAGCGGAGCGGCCGGGCAGTGGACGGTCCCCCGCGCCGGGTGCTCGAACGCGGTCGCCACTGTGACCCGGTCCTCCCAACTGTCCTTCGTACGGAAGAGTTCTGTCCTTGTCGACCGGTGCACGTGCCGTCGTCCTCCTTGGTCCGATGGCCGGACACCTTGCTCGGCACACCACCGTGATCTTCGGTACCGGACCGGGTGCCGATGAGAATCTCCGGGGGCGCACAGTGGTGTTCTGACGGAGTATCGGAGCGCACATGCCAGTGGCATTCACGCCGATACCGCCACACGCACGGCGTCTCGACCCGCGTGGAATCCACGGCGCCCGCCCCCCGTCTGAACCCTCACCACCCCTGGCTTCCTTGCGCGCGCCGGGCGCTGCACGGTATCGACTTGCCAGACGATCGATCGATCCACCGTGTCCTCGCCCGGACGATCGTCGAGAAGCGGAGCGTTCCAGTGCCACCTGCCCCACGGGACAATTCACGGCTGCGCCTGTTGCTGTCACAGGCGCACTGCAGCGGCGAGGAGTTCGCACGCCTGGTGAACACCGTCGGCCGTGAGAGCGGCCTGCAACTCCACTACCAGCGCGCCTCCGTGAGTCAGTGGATGGCCGGCACCCAGCCGCGGCCACCCGTCCCACCGGTGATCGTCGAAGCGCTCTCCCGGCTCCTCGGTCGGCCCGTCACCCTCGAACAGGCAGGGCTGGCCCCCGATCGCGCAGTACCGCTCCCGCGTGAGCGGGAGGACCGGTACGCACCGGAACCCCTGCGCGCCCTCTCGGCCGTCTACCGCCCCGCGCGCCTGCCCCGCCGCCTCACCGCCGAGGCCGACCGCCCCGGCCTTCGCCCCGTCCCACGCCCCGGCCCCGCCAGGTTCGGCCCCGAACACGTGGCCTGTGTCGCCTTGATGACCGATCAGTTCTCGCGCAGCGACCATCTCAGCGGCTCGGGCGCCGTCGTCGATGCGCTGACCGGCTTCACCATCGACGTCGCCCTGCCCTGGCTCGACGGATCCGCCCGGCCGGCCCTGCGCCGGGCCATGTTCACCGCTTGCGCCCGCCTGGCCACCCTCGGCGGCTTCCTCCAGGCGGACCACAACCGCCATGGCTGCGCCCAGAACTGGTACTTCCTCGCCGCCTCCCTGGCCGAGGAGAGCGGCGACCCGCTCACGCTGGCGGTGGTTCTGCGTGCCCTCAGCGTGCAGGCACTCGGACTCGAGCAATTTCCCCTCGCCCTCCAACTCGCCGAGCACGCCACCACTTTGGCCACCCGCGCCGACCACCGCACCCTGGCCCACCTGCACGGCCAGCTGGGACTGGCGCAAGCCGCCACGGGTGAACGCCACGCAGCCCTGCAGACCATCCGACGGGCCGAGCGCCACCTCGACCGCGCCACCGGCGACAGCCCCGCCGTCGGCACCTACAACACGGCCGCCCTGGCCCACCAGCGCGCGGAGGTGCGGTACCGACTCGGCGACGGGGAGGGCGCCCTGGCCGACCTGCGCCTCTCCGTCAGGCTGCGCCCCGTGTCCGAGGCCCGGGCCCGGGCTCTGGTGCTGGCCCGGCTCGGCACGCTCCACCTGGCCGAGGGCAGCCTCGACGCCGCCTGCGCGGTGTGGGAGCGGTTCCTCGCCGCTCGCACCGGCATCAGTTCGCCACGGATCGACGCCGCCTACGCGGCGATGCGTCTCGCGGTCATCCCGCACCGCCGGAACCCGGATGTCACCCACCTGCTCAGCACCGCTGCCAGGTCGGTCTGACCAGGAGCCGCCGTACCCGGCGTCAAAATCCGCCCGGCTGTCAACTCTGACGGAGCAGGCGAAACCCGTGGTCAAGGCTGCTCAAGGGCTGCCGTACAGCGGTGGCAGGTAACTCGTACTAATAAACCGTTCGTGCAATGCCCCGTGGACCGCCGGATCCGGTGCAGCCCACCATGAGGCATCTCGTACCGGGGATCTGACCCCCACCCAGGCCCTCTCACCCACCCGGAAGGTCGGCGTAGCAATGGCGCACACCAGTATCGCCAAGCCCAAGAATCTCAGCTGTCCCCGCTGCAACGCCGGAGTCGGGGCCGAGCACGCCGGGACCCGCTTGGACCAGAACGGTGTCCGACACGAGGTCTGGCGGCCCGGCCCCTGCAAGAACCCGCAGTGCCCGGAGTCCCACAACACCGCGACTGACCGACTCTGACGGTGTGTCACCGGACGGCCCGGCTCCTGGACCGGCTTGGGCCGTCCGCATTCTGAATCATGCCGGTCCAGGGGGTGAGGAGCTAGTTTCAAGTTGTGCGGCAGGGGCCGTTGTTCCCCTCGAAGTCGCCCAAGTTGATAAAGCTCACCCGATCCTCCCAGGCGTCCCACGTCACGCGCTTCCGAGCGCCCCAGTAATAGGTCTCGAAGCTCATGAGCTCGCCACATGCCTCATTCTCGTGTATTCGATCAGGCGGGCCGAACACAGCCAGGAACTCCTCGTACGAGGTCAAGTGCGCGAAGTGGGACAGATGCGGGCCACTGATCGCGAAGCCGACCACTGCTCCGGCGCGCACCTTATAGTTGATCTTGTCGGCACCGTAGAGGAATCCGTCCGACCGAAGAACGTCTTCGATGACCTCGTCCAGCGTCAGCCTCCGCCCATCAGCGTCGTAGTACTCGCTTTCGATGGTGGTCCCACCGCGGTACCGGGCGACAACGGACGACAGGCCGCCCACAATGCGCTGTCGCGGAATGGCGGCGGCCGCCGCCCCCAGGGCGATTCCGTTCACCTCGACACTGGCGAGGTCGAGGTTCGGCTGGGACAGCAGGTCCAGGTTTTCGAGGATCTCGATCATCATCGGAGTCTAGAGGCCTCCAAACCGCGCGGGCCTGTCTCGTAGACGGGGGATGAGCCCCATCGATCGAGCAATAGTCAATACTGTGGATGGCTCGGTCATAGCGGTGGGTTGGTTCCCCGGATGGCCTGCCAGCGGGAACGTGGAGTAGCTGACATCAGGAGTTGGACTCCTGCGCCTCGGAGGGTCACGAGCGCGGTGTGGACGGGGTCGAGTTCCACGACGGAACGCTGGTAGACAAGGATCTGCGTGAGTTCCAGGTCGATGGCTGCTGCGGAGTCGCGGATGTGATCGAAGCGGGCGCCGCAGCGAACCGGCCCGAGGATGCAGCGCACGGTGGCGGCGGCCTCGACCGGGGTCACGATGGTGACCTGATCGATCGCCAGTTCCACTTCGGCCACATGGCTGCCGGGGATCAGGAGGCCGGTCATGCCGCCACCTCGGTGCGCTCGACCAGGACGCCGTTCTCGAAGCGGGCGCCAAGGCGGACCAGGGCGACGAGGTAGGCGCCGGTGATCGCGCACCAGCGTTCCTGGGCGGACTCGACGAGCTTGAACACCATCGCGAGGGCCACAGCGGGGCTGCCGGCACCGCGGGTGACCTTGGTCCGCAGCTTGATGGTGGAGAACATCGACTCGATCGGGTTCGTGGTCCGCAGGTGGAGCCAGCGCTCGGCCGGGAAGCAATCAGGACGGATCTCCTGCTGCGGGCGCACTGGCCGACTTCGTGGTCCTGATCAACTCTGTCGACGCCGCGACGGGCCCCTTCCGTGTGGCAATGGAGACGTTCGAGCCTCTCGGGTAGCGATCCCGCCCCCTGGGGCGGAGTCGAGGCCCGTCGTGGCCACTGACCACCGGCGGACGAACCAGCCCCCGCGCCACCTCGGCATGCCATGATCCAGATCACCGGTGTCATCGTCGGCCGCCAGCCATTCGGCGTCTTCCTCGCCATCGACGGCCAACCGACGCCGTCGGCCTCGCCAAGGTCACCGCAATGCCCACATACCTGGACCTGCCCACGATAGGCGAGCGCGTGGCCGGCGAAGTCATCTGGCACGCCGAGCACAACCATCAGGTGGGGATCCGGATCGCCCCGTAGGCCCCACATGAGGACCTGCTGCCCCGGTTCGTCGACATCGTCGCCCAAGCCGTCACCGGACACGTCACCAAGCTCGCGCCGATCGGAATGTTCGTTCGTATCGCAGTCTGCGTCGCGGGACTCGCTCCTCTTACCGAGCTCTCCAACCCACCCGTTGAGCATCCCGAGAAGGCCATCCACGAAGAACAGCAGATCTCCGTCAGTATCCTCGCCGTTGCCATCGAACGGCACCGGATCAGCCTGTCGGCCAAGCCCGTGCCGTAGCGCGGGAGCTACCGACGACGATGGCCGTCGTGTCAGGAACGACGTATCCACTCCAAGGACTTGACTCCCCAGAACTTGTTCCAGGCCAGGCAGTGGGACTGCGACTGCAGCCCCAGGTCGTCCCAGACCAGGCGGAGCTCGAAACCGTTGTCCCATGCGTTCAGAAGAGCCTCAAGGAAGCCGGTGGCGACCGCCGCGACATCGTCCTCGCCGCCTTCGCAGAGCACCCCTTCCAGAGTGCTCAGCACGTGCCGCCGCTGATCCTGCGTCAACTCCGGCACAGCCCCGACGAAGGCGTCGGCCAGCTCGGCCACCCGAGAGATCAGCGACAGGTCGTCGCCAACCGCACAGCCGCCTCACCGCCGCAGGTGTCGCCGGACCCCGGTCAGCGCCCGGCGCCGCGGGCCTTGCGGCGCAGACCGGCCAGCAGCAGGCCGCCGACCATCACGGCCAGCCCCGCGGTCAGGGCGATCCCGACCAGGGGGGTGTGCGTACCGGTGGACGCCAGTTCGGACTTCGCGCTCGCAACCGCGGGCTCGGGATGGATGGAAGGGACCGGCGGGGCCAGCTGATCCGGGGTCGGCGGAACAGGCGGGTTCGGAACGGGCGGGTTCGGACCCGGCGGTGCGGGCGGGACGACGGGGGTCTGGGTGAAGGTCGCGGACATCGCCGTGTCCCGGTCCAGAGTGAACCGGTGCACCGGCGTCGTCGCGACGACGTCGCGCGTCGTGGGGCCATTCCCGCTGTTCCAGCCGGCGAACTGCCAGCCCGGGGCCGGGGTGGCGGTCAGGGTCACGGTGGAGCCGCACCTGTACGGCGCCGAGCGGTCCACCGTGACCGTCCCGCCGGCAACCGGCTGCGCCTGCAGGGTCAGTGCGCAGTCGATCTGCGCGTACCGGGCCTCCAGGGTCGAGTCGGCGTCGACGGTGACGCTCACCGAGGAGTCCGTGTCCGCGAGGGGAGTGCCGTTGAGTGACCAGCCGATCAGCCGGAAGTTCGGGTTCGCGGTGGCGCCGGCGTGAACCAGGGAGCCCTTGGTGTAAGGGCCGGGGACGTCCACCGTCGCGCTGCCGCCGGTGTCCGGCGTCGACTTCGCGGTCAGGCGGCAGTAGACGGCCGGGGTCTTCTCCGGCTGCATCGCTGCCACCACCGGTGCGGTCCTGCGGATCATCCGCACCCCGTCGGAGGGCTGGGGCGCGGAGTCCGGTGCGCCCAGGGGCTCGCCTTCGTGGGTCCCGGTGGCGTCGGAGTAGCGGTTGATTCGCTCGCACCCGGCGCAGCCGCCGGGATAGGCCATGATCGTGCGCCACTTCTTGCTCGGCGGGATCCAGCCGTGGGCGTAGGGGTACCTCCCCGGCTCCGGCTCGGTGACCCAGTCGTGGTCCAGTCCGAGGTTGTGGCCCAGCTCGTGCCCGAGGGTGAGGTTGGAGACGTAGGAGACGTTCATCATCAGGAACATGCGTTTGGCGCTGGACGGCTTCGGGTCCTGGACGAAGGACCCGATGCCCGTCCCCACGCTCTGGAAGAGCGCGATGTCGTCCACCGCGTACTTCGTCCACAGCTCGTTGTCCGAGGCCCACTTCCGGTACGCCGAGAGGTCGTCGCTCTCCACTGCGGGGAGCCCGGGCTCATCGGCGGCCGGACCGGTGTACACGAGTCGGGCGCGCACCGCGAGCCCGCTGTTGGTGAAGCCCCGGTTCACCAGGTCCACGCCGAGCTTCGCCTGGGCCTTGGCCTTGTCCTCGCCACCGGCCTTGTCGGCTGCCTCCTTGGTGTAGAAGACGGCCATGTCGATGGTGTTCACGTCCTTGGCACCCTGGCAGTCGGCCGACGCGTCGACGCGTACGGACGGGCTCGCCGCGGCGCCCTCGGGTCGGGGCGACGTCGCGGGGGTCGCCCCCACGGGCGAATCGTCCGGCGGATCCACCCCGTCGTCCGGCCGGCCCGGTGTGCCCTCGCTCAGTGCCGGGTCGAGTTCCTGCACGCGCACCGTGCCGGACGTGGTCGAGGCCAGTGCGTAGGTGTGACCGCCGGTGGAGATCTGCGCGGCCACCTGGGCCGAGGAGGCGTCCGGGCCGGAGCACAGGTTGTCGAAGTGGAAGTCGGCCGACCCGTCCGGGTCCCCCTTGACCTGCGCGGCCCAGTCGACCTCGCCCGCAGGCCCTCGTCGCACCTGACCGCCTGTCACCTCGACGGTCACGTCGGGGAACAGCCTCAGCGTGGTCTCCGGGTCGTGCTCAGCGGCCTGCGCCGGGTCGCAGAGCAGGGACCGGGCCTCCGCGAGGTGCCAGGAGATGTCCGCCGACCGCAACGCCACGCCCCGCCCATCGGCGGGGCGGCCGGCCACAGACCTGGCCGACGACTTCCCCGCCGACGGGACCGGGGAGGCCACCGACGGTGCGGTGGCAGCCACCAGGGCCACCGCTGCCAGAGCCAGCAGGCCGGGCACTGCCGCCGATCGCCTCGCACCACGATGAGATCGCATGGCACAAAGATCTAACACGCCGTCAGGAAGACATCGGCCATTGGTTTCGCCGACTAGTCCTCTCGGCCCTACGAGTGGCGGTCGTCGCGGCCGGGCGAGCACCTCAGTGTTCCCGGACGAGGCGGCGGCCTCGCGTCAGGTGGGCGAAGAAGCGCTGCTCCACGATCCAGCGCTTGGGCAGCACGACGAAGCCGCCGTCGGCCCGGACCAGCGCGAGCAGGACCTGGGCTGCCGCACGGTATCCGGCATCGGCAGAGCCGACCAGCACGGCCGGCAGCAGGCCGAGCACGCCACCTGCGGCCGTTGATCGGCTTGCCGCCGTCGAAGCCGCAGCTGTCGGCGCGTGGTGTGGACGGCTCGGCGGCGTGCCGTCCGGCGGGGGCGGCGGTCGGCCGGTCCTTGTGCCACCATGGAGTGGGTACTTTTATACCGACTAAAGTACCCATAAACGTACCCTTGGGGCAGTCATGGTTGACCTGCGGAGGCCACGTCACCCCGCCCTGCCGCTCCCCTGGCCCGTACGAGGTCAGCGACGCGGCCAGCGGCCCGGGCAACCGGGAAGCGCCAGTTCGGCCCAGCAGTCCTTGCCGTGCCCGTTGCGGGTGGATCCGCAGCGCGAGGAGAGGGCTTCGACCAGGGCGAGGCCCCGGCCGCCTTCCTGGTCGGGCGATGCGGGCGGCCGCCGCGCGAGCGGGGCGCTGCCCCGGTCGGACACCTCGACCCGCAGGCGGCGCCGTCCCGCCCGTTCGCTGAGGCTCAGCGAGACCCCGATGCGCGTCCCGCCCGCGTGCACCACGGCGTTGGTGAGGAGTTCGGAGACCACGAGTTCCACGTCGGCGGCGGTCTCCTCGTCGAACTCGGGTTCCCAGGCGTGGAGTTGGTGCAGGACGCGATGGCGGGCCGGAGCGACTTCGTCGGGTCTGGCCGGCAGATCGAAGCGCGCGGTGGGCATGGTCTTCACTTCCGGTACTCGGCAGGTTTCGGGTTCAGTCCTGACGCTACGGTCGCCGACACCTCGACACCTGACCCTTTCGTCCCTCATTCCTGAGCCCTGGTCCTCGGGAGGTGTCAACGATGGCTGAGCGGGACACCCGACGATCGATCCGCGCGATGGACGTCGTCCTGGCTGCGGGGGCGGCCGCCTACCAGGTGCGGGACCTGGTGCTGAGTGGTTCCGGGCACGGGCCGCTCGGACCGGTGCGCGGGAGCGACGTCGGCGTCTGGGTCGCGCTGAGTGCCCTGCTGCTCGTGCGCAGACACCGGCCCTACGCCGTCGCGGCGCTGGCCGTGGCGGCCGATCTGGTCAGTTTCTACCCCGCCGCCGAGGCGGTGGCCCTGTTCACCATCGGGGCCCGTACCGTCTCACGGCCCGTCCGGGTCGCCGTCCTGGCGGCGTCCGCCGTGCTCCACGCGGCGGTGTACCTGCTCGGGAGCAGCGGCGGGATGCCCCGGCTGATCCCGCACTACGCCCTGTTCTGCGCCGCACCGCTGCTGCTGGGGCTGTACGTCGCCGCGCGCGGGCGCCACGACGCGATGCTGCGGGGGCGGATGGAGACCATGGAGCGGGAGCGCGTGCTGGTCGAGGAGCGGGCCCGGTCGCAGGAACGCCGGGGAATCGCACGGGAGATGCACGATGTGGTCGCGCACGGAGTGAGCCACATGGTGTTCCGGGCGGGCGCCCTGCAGATGGTGGCGGACAGCCGGGGCGCCCCGTGGGCGGCCCGGGAGGCGGACACGCTGCAGACGCTGGGGCGGGGCGTGCTGGGCGAGTTGAGGACCGTACTCGGCCTGCTGGGCGGCGGCGTGACGGGTGAGCGGGTGCCGCTGCCGACGGCGGCGGACCTGCCCGCACTGCTCGACCGGGTCCGGGCGGACGGTGTACCGGTGCGGCTGCGGCAGGCGGGAGAGACCGACCGTCTCGAACCGCGGTACGGCCGGACGCTCTACCGGGTGGTCCAGGAAGCGCTGACCAACGTCGCCCGACATGCGCCCGGTGCCGGGGCCACCGTCGACGTCCTGGTCGGGGCGGAGTCCCTGACCGTCCAGGTGACCAACGGACCGCCCGGGCACCGACCCGGCCCACGGGACGCGGACGGGCCGGAGCGCGAGGGCTGCGGCCGAGGGCTGCTGGGCATGCGGGAGCGCGTCGAGTTGCTCGGCGGCACGGTGCGGTACGGACCGACGCCCGCGGGCGGGTTCCGCGTACGGGCGGCGCTTGACCTGACGCACGACCAGCCGCCGCAGCCGCGGCGGACGGGTACCTGAACGGAGGCCGGACGATGATCCGGGTACTGATCGCCGACGACGAAGAACTCATCCGGAGCGGGCTGGAACTGATCCTGGGGCTGCAGGACGACATGCAGGTCGTCGGCTCCGTCGGTGACGGCGACGCGGCCCGGACCGCGGCCCGGGACCTGGCCCCCGACGCGGTGCTCCTGGACATCCGGATGCCGGGCACCGACGGCCTGGACGCCGCGGCCGCGATCACCGCCCTGCCCTCGCCGCCGGCGGTGATCGTCCTGACGACGTTCGCGGCCGACGACCACATCGTCGACGCGCTCGACGCGGGTGCCCGGGGCTTCCTCCTCAAGGACACGCCGCCGAACGACCTCGTCGAGGGGATCCGGGCCGTCGTGCGCGGGAACGCGGTCCTCTCGCCCGAGGTCACCCGTTTCGTCATCGACTCCCGGCGTCAACGGCCGGCCGACGCCCACGAGCGTCCTCGGCACGCGAAGGAGCTGGCCCGGCTCACCGGCCGGGAGCGGCAGGTGCTGGAGCTCCTCGCGCACGGGATGGGGAACGCCGACATCGCGGCGTCCCTGCACATGGGCGAGGGGACGGTGAAGGGCCACGTCAGCCGGATGATGGCGAAGATCGGCGCCGCCAACCGGGTACAGGCGGCCCTGCTGGCCTTCGAGGCGGGCCTGGCCGACGACGGATGAGGGTGCCGTGGGTTGTCATCCATCGGCACTGGTGGCCCCGTCCGTGGCCCGGGAGTCTTTCGAGCGGGGCCGTACGAACGGAAAGAAGAGGCACCACTCGTGTCCGATGTGCTGGCCGGATCAGTGTCCCGCCCCTCGTGGACGAGCGAACTGGAGCAACTGCCGGTGGAACCCGTGCCGGTGACGGATCTGGTGCTCGGCCACTCCGCACGCGTGGCCGGCGAGGACGCCGGGCACACCCGGACGCTGGCCGGAACGGAGGCCGAGTTGCCACCGATCGTCGTGCACCGCCCGACCATGCGTGTGGTCGACGGTGCCCACCGGGTGCGCGCCGCGGTGCTGCGGAGCGAGGAGACGATCGGGGCCCGCTTCGTCGAAGGGACCGTCCAGGACGCCTTCGTCCTCGCCGTACGGCTGAACTCCCGGCACGGGATGCCACTTTCGGGGGACGATCGCACGGCTGCGGCCCGACGCATCGTCGCGAGCCACCCGGAGTGGTCGGACCGCCGGATCGCAGGGGTCACCGGTGTCGCACCGGGCACTGTCGGCGCCCTGCGGCGCCGTTCGACCGGGCAGAGTGGCCAGTCGAACGCCAGGACCGGTGCGGACGGGCGGACCCGGCCGCTCAGTGCGGCCACCGGCCGCGAAACCGCCGCGCGGGTCATCCTGGAGCGACCGAACGCCACCTTGCGGGACGTCGCAGCCCGGGCCGGCATCGCTCTCTCCACGGCGAAGGACGTACGGGACCGGGTACGCGAGGGGCGCGACCCGGTGCCGCCGCGGCTGCGGAACGAGTATGCGGCGGTGCGGGAACAGGCCGCGCCACGGACGGCAGCACGAGCCGAGAGCGGCGCAGCCGCGGCGGCGCGGCCGGGCCACGGGGCGTGCGGCCGGAGCACCGACAAACGGTCCGCGCTGGCCCGGCTGTGCAAGGACCCCGCGCTGCGCCACACCGAACTGGGCCGTTCGCTGCTGCAGTTGCTGAGCACTCAGGCCATCGACGAGGACACCTGGCAACGGCTCGCGGGATCGGTTCCCGCCCACTGCAGCGACGTGGTCGCGTGGGTGGCCCAGCAGTGCGCCCAGGAATGGCTGCGCTTCGCGCAGGAGGTCCGGCGGGCCGGCGGGGCAGGCGGGGCAGGCGGGCAGACCTGACCTTCCACCGAGGAACCAACTGACGCAGAAAGCGGTGAGGCATGCAGAGCGCTCTGGAATCCGTACTGGTACAGACCTGGAGGAGAATCACCGGGCTGGCAGCCTTCACCGCAACGGACGACCTTGCGGCACCCGATGGGCACACCGGTCGGGCCGCCGAGTTCTCGGCCGCCCTGCGCCAGATTCTCGCGGTCGACATCACCCCCGAGGAGATCGCCGGGCATCGTACCGTCGCGCACCTCGCCCGCCGGGTGGAGGAACTCCGGGAGTCGACTACGGCTGATGCAGTGGAAGTTGACGGTAGTGAGGCGAGCATGACGCCGCCGGCCTCGTTCGGGCAGACCGGGTTCTGGTACCTCGACCAGTACTCCCCCAACCCGTCGATCTACAACGCGCCCATCGTCCTGAAGACCGGCTTCCCCGTCGACCTCTCCCTCCTGGAGCAGAGCCTGCGCACTGTCGTGGCGCGGCACGAGGCGCTGCGCACCACGTTCCACCTGCTGAACGGCGAGCTCGTGCAGAACATCTCGCCGGAGCCGCGGTTCGCCTTCGCGGTCCGGAAGTTCACGGACGACTCGCAGTATCAGCGAATTCTCCGGGAGGTCATGGATCCGCCGTTCGACCTGACGCACGGACCGTTGCTCAGGGTGGTGTGCGCCGTGGACGACACGGGGCGTACCCGCGTGCTCTGCAACGTGCACCACATGGTGTTCGACGCGACGTCCGCCGAAATCCTCCTGGGCGAGTGGTTCACCGAATACGTCCGCCTGCGGGACGGCCGCGCACCCGTGCACGGTCTGCCGCCGGTGCAGTACCAGGAGTTCGCCCGCCGGCAGCGCGAGCGGCTCGACCCGGACTCCCTGGAACGGATGCTGGGTTACTGGGAGAAGAAGCTGGCCGGGCCGCTGCCGCTGCTCGATCTCCCCCTGGACAGGCCGCGCACCGTACCGCGCCTGCAAGCGGGCGACGTCGCGCGTTTCCAGGTGCCCGCACGTCTGACCGACGCGCTGCGCAAGCGCTCGGCGGAGGAGGGCGTGACCTTCTTCATGCTGCTTCTCTCGGCGTACACGGTCTTCCTGCACAAGTACGCCCGCCAGCAGGACATCCTGGTCGGGAGCCCGGCTTCGCTGCGCGACTCTCCCGAGACCCAGGGGGTGATCGGATACCTCGTCAACATGATGGTGTTCCGGCATCGGCTCGACGGCGGGATGACCCTGAGCGAGCTCCACGGCGCGGTCAGGGACGAGGTCATCGACTCACTGCGGCACAAGCACGTGCCAGTCGAGCAGATCGTCGAGCGGGTGCAGCCGGAACGCAGCGGCAGCCACCCACCGGTCTTCCAGACGATGTTCGCCATGCCCCGGAGCGATCCGGAACTCTTCACCCGGCTCGGGCTCGACGTCGAGACGGAGCTGTACGGCAGCCGCAGCGCCAAGTACGACCTCTCCCTGATCGTGGAGGAGGACCGCAACGGCACCGGAGGACTCAGCGGGGCCTTCGAGTACGACACCGGCCTGTTCGGCCGCAGCACGGCCGAGGCCATGGGACGGCACTTCCTCCACATCCTCGACCAGTTCGTCCGCACCCCGCAGGCCCGCGTCGGGGACATCCGGCTGCTCGACCCCGAGCAGGAGCGGACGACGCTGGCGGCCTCCCTGCGGGTACGGAGCAAGTCCGAACTGCGGCCGGTCATGGACCACTTCCGACGCCAGGTGGAACGGACACCCGACCAGGAGGCGGTCGTCCACGAACACGACGGCGAGTCGCTGACCTACCGGGAGCTCGATGCCCGGGCCAACCGGATGGCCCACTGCCTGAGGTCCCGGGGCATCGCGGCCGGCAGCCGGGTCGCCGTCTTCATGAGGCGGTCGACCGACCAGATCGTGGCTCTGCTCGGGGTGCTCAAGTCCGGCGCCGCGTATGTGCCGATCGACCCCTCCTATCCGCCGGACCGCATCGCCTACGCCCTGCGCGACTCGGAGGCGGAGCTGGTCGTCACCGATTCGGCGCTCGGCGGGCTGCTTCCCGGTGGCCACGAACTGCTGGTCGTGGACCGGGAACACGCGACCCTCGCCGCCTCTCCCGCCACCGATCCCGGCCCGGTCAAGACACCCGACGACGAGATCTACGTCATCTACACCTCCGGGTCCACCGGCAGGCCCAAGGGCGTCGTCCTCACCGACGCCACCATCGCCAACCTCGTCGAGCACCAGCTGGACATCACCGCGGTGGGCGCCGGCGCGCGCACGCTGCAGTACATGAGCCTGTCCTTCGACGTGTCCATCCAGGAGATCCTCGGCACGCTCTGCGCCGGCGGCACCCTCGTCCTCATCCCGGAGGAGCTGCAGAAGGACCTGCACCGGCTCGCCGAGTTCATGGCGCACCAGCGCATCGCCCGGGCCTACTTCCCCTACATCGCCCTCCAGCAGCTCGCCGCCGTGGCCGTCGCCGGCGGAATCCGGCTGGAGGCGCTGGAGGAGGTCGTCTCCACCGGCGAACAACTGGTGCTGTCCCCGCAGATCAGGGAGTTCTTCGCCGCCCACCCCCGGGCGAAGCTGTGGAACATGTACGGCCCGTCGGAGAGCCATGTGGTCTCCGTGCACCGCCTGGACGGCGACCCGGCGCGGTGGGGCGAGACGGCCCCCATCGGCCGGCCGGTCCCCGGATTCAGCCTGCTGGTCCTGGACGGAAGCGGGCACCTGGTGCCGCCCGGCATCCCGGGCGAGCTCCATCTCGGCGGCCTGGTGTCACCCGGCTACCACCGCCTGCCCGAGGAGAGCGCACGGCGTTTCATCGCGCACCCCCTCGCCGCCGCGGTTCCGAGCACCGGGGGGCGGCTGTACCGGACCGGCGACCTGGTGCGGATCAACGCCGACGGCGACTTCGAGTACCTGGGCCGGACCGACGCCCAGGTGAAGGTCCGCGGTTACCGGATCGAGCCCTCCGAGGTGGAGGCCGCGCTCAACGGCCTTGATTTCGTGAGCGCTTCGGCCGTCGCCGCCGTACCGCTCGACGACGGGGACAGGCGGCTGGTCGCCTTCCTGGTCGCCCGGGAGCGGGTCGAAAGCACGGTGGTGCGGGAGCTGCTCCGTCCGCTGCTGCCCGGCTACATGGTGCCCTCGCACTTCGTCCTCCTCGATCGTCTGCCCACCGCACCCAGCGGGAAGATCGACCGCAAGGCCCTGCCCGCGCTCTTCCGGCCCGAGGCCCCGGCCGCCGCAGCACCCTCCGCCGTGCCGCCGGGCACTCCGACCGAACGAGAGGTCGCCGACCGGTGGCGCGAGCTCCTGCAGAGCGGAGCGGTCGGCGCGCACGACGACTTCTTCGCCCTGGGCGGCCACTCCATCCTGGCGGTCCGGCTGGTGGAACGGCTGCGGACGGACTTCGGCGTCGACATCGCCCTGGGCGCCCTGCTCGACCGCCCGACGGTCGCGGGCATGGCGGCCACGATCGACGCTCTCGTCGCGCCGGGGGGAGCGCCCCGCCCCGCCGCCTCCGCCGCCGGCCTGCGCGCCGAGGCGCGGCTGCCGGACCGCGTGGCCGTCCCCGAGAAGTACGCGGCGGACCGGGAGTTCGGCCACCGCAGGACGGCGGGCGCGCGCGAGGTGCTGCTGACCGGTGCCACCGGATTCCTGGGCACGTACCTGCTGCGCGACCTGCTGGCGCACACCGACGCCCGGGTGCACTGCCTGGTCAGGGCGGAGAGTCCCGAACACGCCAGGCGGCGACTGACGGAGGCGGCCCGCCGCTACGGCCTCGGCCATGCGCTCGACGGCCACCGGGTGGTTCCGGTCCCCGGCGACCTCGCCGAGGACCGGATGGGCCTCGACGGGCAGACGTACGCGGCCCTATCGGACGCGGTCGACGCGGTCTACCACTCGGCCGCCCAGATCAACTTCGTCGCCCCGTACGCGTCGGTGAAGGCGACGAACGTCGACGGCATGTCCGCGGTGATCGAGTTCTGTGCCGATGGTGTGCCCAAGCCCCTGCACCACGCCTCCACCATCGCCGTGTTCTCCCGCGCGGAGGACCAGGGCGTGATCACCGAGGCGAGCGTGCCCCGGGAGCCCGAGCAGCTCGGGATCGGATACACCCGGAGCAAGTGGGTCGCCGAGCAGCTGGCCCGGGCGGCCCGCGAGCGCGGACTCCCGGTCACCGTCTACCGGATGGGCCGGATCGCCGGGGACAGCATCACCGGTGCCTGCCAGGCGGACGACTTCCTGTGGCGGCAGGTCAAGAGCTTCGTCCAACTCGGCTCGGCGCCGCCCGCCGACCAGTTGCACACCGACCTGCTGCCCGTCGACTTCGTCAGCCGCGCGTTGGTCCTGCTCTCGCGGCAGCCGGGCCACAACGAGACGTACCACCTGTTCCACCCCGAGGGCGCGGACTTCCAGGTCGTGCACCACGCGATCAGGAAGGCCGGCTACCCGCTCGAAGTGGTCCCGGGCGACGCCTGGTTCGCCGCCCTGGAACGCTCGGTGGCCGACGGCGCGGGCAACGCGCTCGCCGCAGCCGTCCCGCTGTTCCAGGAGGGTGTGCTGGAACTGGGCGAGAACGAGTACGCGAACGACGCCACCCGTCGGTCGTTGCGCCGCCTGGGCCTGGAGTTCCCCGCCATCGAGGCCGGGTCCGTCTCGCGGATGATCGACTACTTCCAGCGGACCGGCGAGCTCCAATGACCGGCCCGGCCGCCACCGATCCACCTCCCGGCCGGACTCCCGAGTGGATGTGAGGGACACATGGTGAGCAACGCTGCGTCAGCGGCGGCACAGCAGCCCGACTGGCCCGACCCCGGCCGGGCGGCCGCGGTCCGGTCGGCACTCGCCGGGAGCGAGCCGCTGGTCCGCTGGGACGACGTACGGCAACTGAGCGCCCTGCTGGCCCGCACGGCCGAGGGCGAACTGTGCGTACTGCAGGCCGGGGACTGCGCCGAGGACCCCGCCGAGTCCACGGTCGCCGATGTCGCGTCCAAGGCCGAACTGCTGGACGTCCTCGGCGACATCATGCGGGTCGGCGCCGGCCGGCCGGTGGTGAAGGTCGGCCGGATGGCCGGCCAGTTCGCCAAGCCCCGGTCCCAGCCGTACGAGTGCGGCGTCGGCGGCAGGCTGCCCGCGTACCGGGGTCCCATGGTCAACGGCCCGGAGCCCACCCTGCGGGCACGCCGGGCCGACCCCGGGCGGATGATCGGCGGCTACCGGGCGGCCCGTCAGGTGTTCCGCTCGCTCGACCGCCTCGGGCGAGGCGGCGACGCGGCCGTGCTGGAGCGGGTGTGGACCAGTCACGAGGCCCTGCTGCTGGACTACGAGACGCCCTTGGTACGGCCGACCGGCGAGGGCGGCGGACACTACCTCGCCTCCACGCACTGGCCGTGGATCGGCGAACGCACCCGGCAGCCCGACGGCGCGCACGTGCGGCTGCTGGCCCGCCTCGGCAACCCCGTGGCCTGCAAGCTGGGCCCGCGCACGACGGCGGCGGAGGCGCTGCGGCTCTGCGCGCTCCTCGACCCGGACCGCGTCCCCGGCCGCCTGGCGCTGATCGCGCGGTTCGGCGCGGCGAACATCGCCGGACTCGCCCCGCTGGTCCGGGCCGTGCGCCGGGCCGGGCACCCCGTGCTGTGGATGTGCGACCCGATGCACGGCAACACCGTCCGGGACGCGAGCGGTCTGAAGGTCCGTCACCTCGACGACATCATGAACGAGATCCGGTGGTTCCTGTCGATCGTCTCGGCCGGCGGCGGCAGCTGCGCCGGACTGCACGTCGAGGCCTCGCCCCTGGACATCAGCGAATGCGCGGGCGCCGGAGCCACACCGGTGCGCGGCCCGCGCTACCGCACCCTGTGCGATCCCCGGCTCAACCCGATGCAAGCCGTCGCCGTGGCCGCGCACTGGCAGCTCTAGTGCAGCAGGACGTCAGGGCAGCAGGACGTCGATCGCGGCGGCGACCTTCTCGCACATCTCCGTGAACAGGGCCTGCTCGCCCGGCGAGAGCACCGACGCCGCGGCCCGGGCGTCCTCCTGGCGGCTTCGCGCCGCCTTCGCCATGAAGGCATGGCCCTTCGGGGTCAACGAGGTCGTCAGTGCTCGCCGGTCGTCGCCGAGCGCGGCCTGCTGGACCAGTTCGAGGTCCTTGAGGACGCGCAGCGCCTTGGAGATGCTCGGACGTGACACACCGAGGGACTCGCTGAGCCGCGAGGGGTTCATGGCACCGCGGATGCGGAGCATCTCCAGTACGTCGTACTGCTGCCGGTTGATGCCCTCGGGGTTGGTCCCGGCGCGCCGCGCGACCAGCGCGCACTGCAGATGGGACAGCGCGTCCCCCAGCTCGACGGGCGGGCTGGGCTGCCGCGTGGGGACAGCGCGTACGTCCGTCATCGGTGCGCTCCTCAGGTGGTTTCCGCAGGGAAATTATGCAAGCACGACCGCCCTCGGCGCGACGGGACGGAGGAGTGCGGCTATCCCTCCGTGGCCCGGGACGCCTCCTTCATCAGCGCGAGGAACAGCTCCGCGCCGGAGCGGCTGAGCACGGACTCCGGGTGGAACTGGACCCCCGCGACCCCGGGCCCCCGCAGCGCGAGCACCTCGTCGGTGCCCGGCTCCAGGCAGAGTTCCACCCCGTCCTCCGCCAGCGCCCGCACCGGGCCCCGGTCGGCGCGCACGGAGAAGGAGTTGTAGAAGCCGACGGTCGCCGGGTGGCCGAACAACGCGATCGACCGCTGCGTCCCCTGCTGCGGCCGTTCAGCGCGCGACACGGTCAGGCCCAGGGCGGACGAGAGCAGTTGGAAGCCGAGGCAGATGCCGAGGACGGGATTCCCGCCGGCCCGGGCGGCGGCAAGCAGCCGCCGGGTCAGCGCGCGGAGCCGTACGATGCGGCGGTCCTGGGTGTCGTTGGGGTCGCCCGGCCCCGAGCCGAGGAGCACGGGCCCCCGGTGGGCGGCGAGTGCGAGGTCCAGGCCGGGAGCGTCGTAGCGGTGCACGCCGGTGCGGAGCCCGAAGGAGCGCAGCAGGTGGGTCAGCATGGCGGTGAAGTCGTCCTCGGCGTCGATCACCAGCACGCCGTCCCCCGGAATCTCCGCCGCCGGGTCGGGTTGCCGCGCTCCGTCGACGGGGTCCAGCCAGCAGCGAGCGAGGTTCTCGCGCCGGGCGGCCAGGGCCGCCAGGACGCGAGGGGCGAGCGGTCCGGCCGGAGGGCCGGCCGCGCGCCGCTCCGTGACACCGAGCGCACCCAGCACGCCGGCGAGCTTGGCGCGCGTCTCGGCCGCCTCGGAGCGCGGATCGGAGTCGCGTACCAGCGTCGCGCCGACGGGTATCCGCAGCTCCCCGTCGGGAGCGATGTCCATCGTGCGGATCAGGATGGGTGAGTCCAGCCACGGGGAGCCACCGGCGTCGTTCCCGAAGAGCGCGAGCGCCCCGGCGTAGTAGCCCCGCCCGCTCGGCTCGTGGCGGCGGATCACCCGGCAGGCGCTCGCCAGTGGGCTGCCCGTGACCGTCGCGGCGAACATCGTCCGGGAGAGCACGTCCCGCACGTCCCGCACACCGCGCCCGCTGAGCTCGTACTCGGTGTGCGCGAGGTGGGTCATCTCGCGCAGGAAGGGCCCGTGGACCCGGATGTCCCGGTCGGAGACCGCGCAGAGCATCTTCAGCTCCTCGTCGAGCACCATGGACAACTCGTCGGTCTCCTTGGCGTCCTGGAGGAAAGCGAGCAGCCCGTCCGGGTCCGGACCCGCGGCGGGGTAGCGGTAGGTGCCGCTGATCGGGTTCAGGACCACCTCGTCGTCCCGGACCCGGACGTGTGCCTCGGGGCTCGCCCCCACCAGGGTGCGGCCCATGCCCGCCCCGCCCCGCGAGCCGGTGTGCACACAGAACGTCCAGTAGGCGCCGGACTCTCCGGTGATGAGCCGGCGGAACAGGGTGAGCGCCGTCTGCGGGCCGAAGCCGTCGAGCCGGGCGGTGAAGTCGCGGCGGATCACGAAGTTGGCGCCGGTGCCGCAGGCTATCTCCTCGCGCACGATGCGGTCGACGACGTCGGCGTACGCGTCATCATCGAGGTCGAACTCCCCGCCGGTCAGGGCGATCGGCACATCCGGAAGCGCGGCCAGCAGCACGTCCGGGTCCAGCCGGTGGTACTGCTCGACCGCCATGACCTGCAGGGGGGTTCCGTCGTCGTGGCAGGCGAGTCCGCGCTCGCCGAGCTGTCGGAAGGGGACCAGGGCCAGGACGCCGGGGCCGGTGAGGTCCGGTGCCGGCAGGGGGATGTCGGATATCCGCTCGACCTCGGCGACCGGGCCGAGGAGCAATTCGACCGGGCCGGGTTCTCCGGTGCCCGGATCGGTTCGCCGCAACAGGGCGAAGGCGGGGGTTTCCTCGGCGGCGACCAATTGACGGACGAGTTCGGCGGCGGTGGGGAGGCTGGGGCTTTCCATGAGGGTCTCCTCGGAAAGTCGGATTCGGTTCCAGGGATTTCATCCTGGCACATTGGTTTCCGAACAGAAATCACCTGTTAGCGTCGAGAGGTGAATGCGGATCGACCCCAGGAGGAATCGTGCGGATCGCGGTGGTCGGCGGTGGGCCCGGTGGCCTCTGCCTGGCGGTGTGGGCGAGGCGACTCGACCCCGCCGGCGAGGTGACGGTCTGGGAGCGCAACCAGGTGGGTGGCACCTTCGGGTTCGGCGTGGTGTTCTCGGCCGGAGCGCTCCGCGACCTCGAGGAGACCGACCCCGTCCTGTACGACGGGGTGGTGGCGGAGTCCGCGCGCTGGACGGACATCGCCGTGCACTACCGGGGAGAGGCGGTGCGCAGTGGCGGCCACGGCTTCGCGGCCGTCAGCCGCAAAGCGCTACTGCGGCTGCTGCACCGGCGCTGCGCGCGGGCGGGCGTGCACCTCCGGTTCGGCGAGCAGGCTCCGCCGTTGGAGCGGCTGGCGGTCGAGTACGACCTGGTCGTCGCGGCCGACGGCGCCAACTCGGGTGTTCGGAGCGGCCTTTCGGAGGCGTTCGGCACCACGCTCGACACCCGCTCCTCGCGGTACATCTGGTTGGCCGTCGACCGGCCCTTCGACGCCCTGACCTTCCTCATCGCCGAGACCGGGCACGGTGTGCTGCACGGGCACGCCTACCCCTTCAGCGCCGAGCGGAGCACCTTCATCGTCGAGGCCGGCGAACGGGTCTGGCGGGCCTCGGGGTTCGGGGCGTCGACCGCCGGCCCGACCGCCGACGGCAGCGACCGGTCGGCGGTCGAGCGACTGGGAGAGGTCTTCGCCGGCGATCTGGACGGCCACCGGCTCACCGGCAACCGGTCCCGGTGGCAGCGCTTCACCGTGGTCCGCAACCGTCGCTGGTGGCAGCGGAACCTGGCCCTGGTCGGGGACGCGGCGCACACCACGCACTTCTCCGTCGGCTCGGGAACCAAGCTCGCCATGGAGGACGCCCTGGCCCTGGCGGACTCCCTCCGGGAGCACGACTGCTTCGGCGACGGCCCGCTGGAGGCGGCACTCGCCGACTACGAGCGGCGCCGCGCACCCGCGGTCGCGGCGGCGCAGCGAGCCGCACAGGTGAGCCTCGAATGGTTCGAGGACATCGACCGTGCCGTCGGGCGGGATGCGCCGGGTTTCGCGTTCGAGTTGCTCACCCGTGGTGGCCGACTGTCCCGTTCGGACTTGACATTCGCAGTCCGCCCGCCGGAGACTGATTTCCAGGGGGAAATCATCTAGCGCGTGCCGCACGTCGGCGCAGACGCCCCCCGGCAGTCGGATTCACTGCCTCCGCCCCTGTGTATTCCATGAATGGCCAGGGCTGTGCGGAAAGGAACCCCAGGAATGTCCAGCCTCATATCCTACGGCTCGCCGGCCGACCTCACGATTCCCCGAATGTTCGAGAGAACGGTGGCCGGATTCGGCACGCGTACCGCACTCGTGCACCGGGGCGGGCGCATCTCGTACGCCGAGCTCAATGCCCTGGCCAACCAGACCGCCCGGGTGCTGGGACGGGCGGGGGTGCGCCGGGGCACCCCGGTCGGCCTCCACCTGCACAGGTCGGTCGAGCTCTACGTGCTGATGCTCGCCGTCCTGAAGGCCGGAGGGTGTGTGGTCCCGCTGAACCCCGCCCACCCCGACCGGGTGGTCAAGGACAACCTCGACGCGGCGGGGGTGGGCCTGGTGGTCCATCAGGGAGAGTGGGACGCGGCGGCCTTCGGCAGCCATCTCCGCACCGCGTCGGCCGCCGAACTCGCCGAGCGGGCCGAACCCCTGGAGCAGGGCAACCCGGAGGTCGCGGCGGACGCCGAGAGCACCGCGTTCATCATGTTCACCTCCGGATCCACCGGTAGGCCGAAGGGCGTCCGGATCGCCCACCGCGGCCTGGCCCGCCTCGCCGTCCCCGACCCGGAACTGCGCATCACCGAACACGACCGCTTCGTCCAGCAGGCCGCCTTCTCGTTCGCGGCATCGACCATCGAGATCTGGCAGAGCCTGCTGCACGGCGCCGAGTTGGTCGTCCTGCCGCCGGGCCGGCCGAGCCTGGCGGAGTTGCGGGACGCCATCGAGGAGCATGCGGTGACGTTCCTCAGCCTGCCGTGCGGGCTCTTCAACCTGCTGGTCGACCACGAGCCGGCCAGTCTGCGCCGGCTTCGGGTGATCATGGTCAGCGGCGACTTCCCCTCACCGCGCCATCTCGCGAAGGCCACCGGGGAGACCGCCGCCCGGATCTACAACTGCTATGGCTGCACCGAGGCTTCCTCACTCGTGGCCGTCCATCCGGTCCACGCGTCCGGCGCCCTCGCCGCGACCGGGGCCGTCCCGATCGGCCGCCCGCTGCCGCTGATGACCATGGCGGTGCTCGACGAGCAGCTCCGGCCCTGCGGCCCGGGCGAGACGGGCGAGTTGTACATCGGCGGCGTCGGCGTGGCCCAGGGGTACCTGGGCCACGAGGCCCTGACGGGGCGGAAGTTCGTCCCCGGCCTCGACGGCGGCCTCCGCTACCGGACCGGGGACCTCGCCCGCAGCACGCCGGACGGTGACGTCGTCCTGGTCGGCCGGGCGGACGACATGGTCAAGATCCGCGGCCACCGGGTCGAGCCGGCCGCCGTGGAGCTCGCCCTGGGTGCGCACGACGCCGTCGACCGGGCCGTGGTCAGGGCCTTCGGTGACGAGGTCAGCCACAAGACCCTGGTCGCGTTCTACACCACGCGCGACGAGCGCCGCCCCGATCCCTCCGAACTCGCCGCCCACCTGCGGGAGTTCCTGCCGGACTACATGATCCCGTCGGACTTCCACCGGCTGGACGCCTTCCCCGTCAACGTGAACGGAAAGACCGACCGGAGCGCGCTCGCGGCTCCGGACGCCGTGCACCAGCGACTCGAAAGAGGTGCCCGCATGACCCGCACGAACAGCCCCCTCGAAGCCGCGGTACTGCAGATCTGGAAGGACATCATCGGCGTCGACGACTGTGCCACCACCGACGCCTTCCTCGACCACGGCGGGAACTCCCTGCACTTCGTCCAACTCGCCTCGCACCTGAGGACGGTGCTCGGCGTCGAGGTCGGCGTCGAGGACGTCTTCCGGGCCGGCAACGCCGAGAAGCTGGCCCGGCACATCGAGGACATCCGCGACGGCGCCCACTGACCCGGACCACCAACTCGCGGACGGGGCAGTGCCATGACGACCCTGCGTGCGTGCCTGGGGAACTTCCTCACCGGTGTCACGGTGGTCACCTTCCGGCGCGGACCCGACGTCCACGGCATCACGGTGAACTCCTTCACCTCCGTGTCCCTGGACCCGCCCCTCGTCCTGGTCTCCCTCGACCGGAACAGCCGCGCGGCCGGATCGCTGGACGCGGGTCCGTACGCCATCAACTTCCTCGCCGAGCAGCAGCGGGGACTCGCCCTGCACTTCGCGGGCCGGCCGATGCGCGCCCCGGTCCGCTGGACGACCGATGCCGCCGGGCCCCCGCTCCTCGCCGGGACCGTCGGACACCTGGTGTGTCACCCCTGGCGCCGCTACGACGGCGGGGACCACCTCCTGTTCATCGGCTCGGTGACGCACTTCGAGGTGACGGGCGGCCGGCCGCTCGCCTTCTTCCGCGGCGGCTTCCCCCGACTCGCCGTCGAAAATCACCAGTTGAGCAGGAAGGACCACCCATGACAGCGCACCGCGACGACACCGCGGCCGACACCCCGGCGACGCGGGTCACCCGGCCGCTCACCGGGGACGAGTACCTGGAGAGCCTGCGCGACGGGCGGGAGGTCTGGGCGTACGGCGAGCGCGTCGACGACGTCACCGAGCACCCGGCCTTCCGCAACACCGCGCGGATGACGGCGCGCCTCTACGACGCGCTGCACGACCCGGAGCGCGCGAAGATCCTGACCGCGCCGACGGACACCGGCAGCCAGGGCTTCACCCACAAGTTCTTCCGCATCCCCCGCACCGTCGAGGACCTGGTCGGGGACCGCGCGGCGATCGCCGAGTGGGCCCGGATGAGTTACGGATGGCTCGGGCGCAGCCCGGACTACAAGGCCAGCTTCCTGGTCAGCCTGGGCGTCGACCCCGACTACTACGGCGACTTCGCGGACAACGCCCGCCGCTGGTACCGCGAGGCCCAGGAGAAGGTCCTGTACTGGAACCACGCGGTGATCAACCCGCCCGTGGACCGCCACCGTCCCGCCGACGGCAACGACGTCTTCGTCCACGTCGAGGAGGAGCGGGACGACGGCCTCATTGTCAGCGGCGCCAAGGTCGTCGCGACCGGCTCGGCGATCACCCACTACAACTTCATCGCCCACTACGGACTGCCGGTGCAGAAGCGCGAGTACGCGCTGGTGTGCACCCTTCCGATGGACGCCCCCGGAGTGAAGCTCATCTGCCGCCCCTCGTACGCGATGGCGGCGAGCGCCGTGGGCAGCCCCTTCGACTATCCGCTGTCGAGCCGGATGGACGAGAACGACACCATCTTCATCCTCGACCGGGTCAAGGTCCCGTGGGAGAACGTCTTCATCTACGGAGACACCGCCAAGGCCGGCACCTTCCTGACCGCCTCGGGCTTCACCCACCGGCTGACCTTCCACGGCATCACCCGCCTCGGCGTCAAACTCGACTTCCTGGCGGGCCTGTTGCTCAAGGGCGTCGAGGCCACCGGGACCAAGGACTTCCGCGGCATCCAGACCCGCATCGGCGAAGTCCTCGCCTGGCGCAACATGTTCTGGGGCCTCGGCGACGCCATGGCGCACAACCCCGACCCCTGGCACGACGGAGCCCTGCTGCCCAACCTCGACTACGGCATGGCGTACCGCTGGTTCATGACGATCGGGTACCCGCGGATCCGCGAGATCCTGCTGCAGGACCTCGGCAGCGCGCTGATCTACGTCAACTCCCATGCCAGGGACTTCCAGCAGCCCGAACTGCGGCCGCTGCTGGACAAGTACGTGCGCGGCTCCAACGGCTACGACGCCGTCGAGCGGGTCAAGCTGATGAAGCTCATCTGGGACTCCATCGGCACCGAGTTCGGCGGCCGGCACGAGCTGTACGAGCGCAACTACTCGGGCAACCACGAGAACGTCCGGATCGAACTCCTGCTGGCCCAGCAGAGCTCCGGACTCGTCGACGCGTACAAGGGCTTCGCCGAGGAGTGCATGGCTGAGTACGACCTCGACGGCTGGCGCGCCCCCGATCTGATCGATCCCTGAACGGGGAGTCACATGCCCATCGCCGTCTTCACGCTCGGCATCGGTGTCTTCTGCCTCAACACGACCGAGATCATGGTCTCCGGGCTGCTGCCCAGCCTGTCGGCCGAGTTCGACGTGTCGGTGTCGACAGTCGGGTACCTGGTCTCCGTCTTCGCCCTGGGCATGGTGATCGGCGGCCCCCTGCTGACGGTCGCGCTGCTGCGGGTGCACCGCAGGAGGGCCCTGGTCGGCCTGCTCCTGGTGTTCGTGCTCGGCCAGGCGCTGGGCGCGGTGTCCCCGGAGTTCTGGGTGCTCGTGGTCGCGCGGGTCGTCACCGCGCTCGCCGCCTCCGCCTTCTTCGGCATCGCCGTCGCCGTCTCCGCCCAGCTGGTCGCGGTCGACCTGCGCGGGCGTGCCCTGTCGGTCCTGCTCGGCGGCGTCATGATCGCCCAGGTGGTCGGGCTGCCGGTGGCCGCCCTCATCGACCGGCACTTCGGCTGGCGGGCGAGCTTCTGGGCGGTGGCCGCCGTGGCCGCGGTGAGTGCCGTCGCCGTCCGGCTACTGGTCCCGGTCACCCCGCTGCCGGAACGGATCGACGTCCGCGGGGAGGTCGCGGCCCTCCGTGCTCCCGGGCTCTGGGCGGTCTACGCCACCAACGCCATGGTCATCGGCTCCATCGTGGCCGGCACCAGCTACTTCTCGCCGATCTTCGTCGAGGTCGGGGGCTTCTCCCCCGGCACGGTGCCCTGGCTCTTCGCGGTCTTCGGTACCGGCACCGTGATCGGAAACGCGATCATCGGCCGCTTCGTCGACCGGTACCTGATGCCGTTGATCTTCTACGGACTGATCGGGGTGACGCTCTGCCTGGTGGTGTTCGCGCTGGTCGCCCACAACCGGGTGGCCACCGTCGCGGTCCTCGCCCTGCTCGGACTGATCGGCCTGCCGCTCAACCCGGCGATGGGGGCGCGGGTGATGCGGGTGGCCAACGACGGCCCACTGGTCAGCACGGTCAACGCGTCGGCGATCAACGTCGGTGTGGTGCTGGGCCCTTGGGCGGGCGGCCTCGCCATCAGTGCCGGGGCAGGGCTGGTCGCTCCGCTGTGGGTCGGCTCCGGCATGGCCTTCATCGGACTGGTGACGGTGGCGCCCGCCTTCGTGATCAGCTGTCGACGACCACGAGGGTGAAGCCGTCGTACCCCTTGGCTCCGACGGTCTGCACGGTGGTGGCGGTGACCCGCGGCTCCCCGGCGAGCAGCTCGTGGAACCGCCGGGCCCCGCCGACCCCTGGATCCGTGTTCGCCGGGTCGGTGATCGCGCCGCCGAGGACCACGTTGTCGACCACCATGACGCTGCCCGGCCGGGACAGCCTGAGGGCCCAGGTGAAGTATTCGGGAATGCCCGCCTTGTCGGCGTCGATGAAGAACAGGTCGAACGGGCCGACCCCCTCGGCCTCGAGCTGCGGCAGGACGTCGAGCGCCCTGCCGACCCGTTGGTCGACGACGTCACTCAGCCCGGCCCGCTCGATGGTGTCCCGTGCCGCCTCGGCGAACACGATTCCGGATTCGATCGTGACGAGTCGTCCGCCCGCCGGCAGCGCCCTCGCGAGCCAGATGGTGCTGTAGCCGCCGAACGTCCCGATTTCCAGAATCGACCGCGCACCCCGGATCCGCGCCAGCAGATGCAGCAGCATTCCCTGGTTGGGCGCCACTTCGACACCGGGGAGGCCGACCTCCCTGCTCATTCCCGAGGCGGCGTCCAGTACCGGATCGTGCGGTATGAGCAGGGAGTTGGTGTACGAGTCGACCGCTGTCCACTGGTCCTGGTCCATTGAATTCCTCCAGTGCAGGCCGATAAAGCTACCTGAAGGAAAACATACAGCTGCCACCAACGCGCTGGTAGACCATTTCCAGGTGATCGTAGTCGAACAAGGTTAGCCTGTGATTTCCTTATGGAAATCAGTTGGCGCAGCGCCGGGACGACAGCGGCGCCATTGCGGTGGGCGGAGGTCGTGGATTATGTCTGACCGGGGAAACGCGCGCTACGGCGGCGACATCGTGCTCGTCGGTGCGCGGGAGAACAACCTCAAGAACGTCTCGCTGACCATCCCCAAGGGGAAACTCACCGTCTTCACCGGAGTATCCGGATCCGGTAAGTCGTCGATCGTGTTCGGCACCATCGCGGTGGAATCCCAGCGTCAGCTCAACGAGACGTTCCCCTGGTACGTACGCAATCGGCTCACCCGCTACGAACGGCCGCGTGCCGAGCTGATGGAGAACCTGTCCACCGCGATCGTGGTCGACCAGAAACCCGTCGGCGGCAACTCACGGTCCACCGTCGGCACCATGACCGAGGTCCACCCCATGCTGCGCGTGCTGTTCTCGCGCCACGGAAAACCCAGCGCCGGGCCGTCCAACCTGTACTCCTTCAACGACCCGCACGGCATGTGCGAAACCTGCCAGGGCCTGGGCCGCACCACCACCGTGGACCTGCACCGGCTGCTGGACGAGGACAGGACGCTCAACGAGGGCGCCATCAACTTTCCCTCGTTCGCCGTCGGCACCGCCCAGTGGCAGCTGTACGCGGAATCGGGCCTCTTCGACCCTGACAAGCCCCTCGCCCGGTTCACCGACCAGGAGCGTGAACTCTTCCTGTACGGCAGCGGGTTCCGGGTGGACCGACGCAGCCGCCACACCGTGTACAAGAACGAGTACGAGGGCGTGGTGACCCGCTTCACCCGCCGTTACCTGGCCCGCGAGGCAGGGACCCTGAGCGACCGGGACCGCGACGCCATGGCCCGGGTCGTCACCGAGGGCCCGTGCGCGGACTGCGGCGGCGGCCGCCTCAACGCGGCCGCGCGGCGCTCGAGGATCGGCGCACACAACATCGTCGACTGCACCGCGATGGAGATCGGCGAGCTCATCGACGTCCTCGCCGCCATCGACGACCCCGTCGCGAAGCCCGTGGCGGCTGCGGCCCTCGCGGTCCTGCACCGCATCGCCGCCGTGGGCCTGGGCTACCTGAGTCTGGACCGCGAGACCTCGACCGTGTCCGGGGGCGAGGGCCAGCGCCTCAAGATCGTGCGCCACCTCGGCAGCAGCCTCACCGATGTGACGTACATCTTCGACGAACCCAGCGTCGGACTGCACCCGCGCGACGTCCACCGCCTCAACGAACTGCTCCTCGCCCTGCGGGACAAGGGCAACACCGTGCTGGTCGTCGAGCACGACCGTGAGGTGATCGCCATCGCCGACCACGTCGTCGACATGGGCCCGGGGGCCGGCACCCACGGTGGTGAGGTCGTCTTCGAAGGCACGGTCGAGCGGCTGCGCAGCTCCGGTTCCCTCACCGGACGACGCCTCGGCGCCGTCCGCGGACTCGACCGGCAACCACGCACCCCCACCGGTGCGTTCACCATCAGCGGGGCCGATCTGCACAACCTCAGGAACGTCACCGTCGACATCCCCACCGGTGTGCTGACCGCCGTCACCGGCGTGGCCGGCTCGGGCAAGAGCAGCCTCGTCTCCGGAGTCTTCGCCGCCCAGCAGCCGGACGCGGTCTTCGTCGACCAGTCGGCGATCGGCATCTCGACCCGCTCCACCCCGGCCACCTACGTCGGCATCATGGACACCATCCGCACCCTGTTCGCCCGGGCCAACGGCGTCGACCCGGGCATGTTCAGCTTCAACTCCACCGGCGGCTGCCCCGAATGCAAGGGCCGTGGTCTGATCGAGAACGACCTCGCCTTCCTGGACCCGGTCACCACCGTCTGCGAGGTCTGCGAAGGCCGGCGCTACCGCCAGGAGGCCCTCGAACACCGCCTGGCGGGCCGCACCATCGTGGAGACCCTGCGGCTGACCGTCGAAGAGGCCCTCGACCACTTCGACGAACGGAGGATCCTGCGCAAGCTCGCCCTCCTCCAGGAGGTCGGCCTCTCCTACCTCACCTTGGGACAGCCGCTGTCCACGCTCTCCGGCGGTGAGCGCCAGCGCCTCAAACTCGCCGACCGGCTGCGGGAGTCGGGCGGCCTCTACGTCTTCGACGAGCCGACGACCGGCCTGCACATGGCGGACGTCGAGACGCTGCTCACCCTCCTCGACCGGCTGGTCGACGGCGGCAACACCGTGGTGGTGATCGAGCACGACCTGGACGTGGTCAAGCACGCCGACTGGGTCATCGACCTCGGTCCCGAGGCGGGCCGGCACGGCGGCCGGGTCGTCTTCGAAGGCACACCGGAGCAACTGAGCACGGCCCAGGGCTCGTTCACCGCCGAGTACCTCCGCAAGGACCTCGCACAGAGCGCCGTCGGGCGCTGACCCGCCGCGCGCCCCCTGCGCGCACCACACCGCTGAGGAGTGACGGTTCCCATGGCAGAACCCACCCAGACCGAGGTACGGCACGCCCTGGACGGAGGACTGGAGGGGCTGAGGTTCCCCCGGAAGGTGATCGTCGTCGGTGCCGGCCTCTCCGGCCTCGCCGTCGCCCTTGAACTCACCCGGCGCGGCAGCCACGTCGTCGTCCTCGAAGCGAGCGACCGCCCGGGCGGCCGGGCCTACACCCTTCGCGCTCCGTTCGCCGACGGCCTGCACGCCGAGGCCGGCGCGATGACCGTGACCCCCCACTGCCACTACGCGATGCACTACATACGGGAGTTGGGCGTCGGGCTGGAGACCTCGGACCTGGTCGACACCGACTTCTCGTACTTCGCGCGCGGGCGGTTCGCCACCCCCGACCCCGCATCGCTGGGCCGCCTCGGTCTGCCGTTGACGGACGACGAACGACAGCTGGGCACCGCCGGGATGATCGACCGGTACGTACAGGCCCTGTGCCGCGAACTCGAACCGGAGATCTCCGCCCCCGAGTGGCGCGTCACCGGACGCACGGCCCCGTACGACCTCCGCTCGGTGCACCAGGTCCTGCGCGAGCGGGGCGCGTCGGAGGCGGCGATCGAGCTCATGGAGCCCTACTTCCTCGAGATGCGCGGCGGAGATCTCACCGCGGCATCGGCACTGGCCTGGCTGCGCCACGAGGCCGGCCCGCACTCGCTGGTCCGGGCGGATGCCGGGTGGTCGAAGATCAAGGGCGGCACGGACCGCTTCCCGCAGGCCTTCGCCGAGCGGCTCAAGGACCGCATCCGCTACCGGAATCCGGTGGTGCGGGTGGAACAGGACGATGCCGCGGCCCGGGTCACCTTCGTCGACCAGGGGCGGCTGCAGGCCCTGGAGGCGGACCGCGTCGTACTGACCGTGCCGTTCAGCGTGATCCGGCACATCGACTTCTCCGGCGCGCGGTTCAGCGCCGCCAAGCACGACGCGATGCGCCGGCTCAGGTACTCCTCGATCGTCCGGATCTACCTCCAGATGCGGCGGAAGTTCTGGGCGGCACCCAACGCGAGCTACGCCACCGACCTCCCCGTGCGCTGGGTCCGCGACGCGACGCCTCACGCGGAGGGGCCGCGCAGGATCGTGGAGTGCCTGATCACCGGCTGGCGGGCGAAGGCGGTCGCCGCGATGGGCGAGGAGGAGCGGTTGCGGTTCGCCCTGGACCAACTGGAACTGCCGCTGCCCGGGGCCCGGGACCACTTCGAGACCGGCACCTCCGTCGCCTGGGACAGGCAGCCCTACGCCGAGGGCGCCTACATCCTGCCGGAGACCGGCCACACCGCGCTCATGCCCGCCGTCCGCAGGCCCGAGGGGCGGGTCCACTTCGCCGGTGAACACGCCGCCTTCGAACCCAACGGAGGGGCGATGACCCTCGCGCTGGAGTCCGCCGTCCGCACCGTGGTCGAACTCGGTTCGTAGCACCCGTCGCCCATCGACAGGAGGCACAGCATGACCAGCTCCACCGGCACCGTCGAACTCACCAGTGGCGGAGGGCGGGAGGCCCACGCGCAGACCGACCGGCTGCGCGCCACCGGACCCGCCGCACGCATCCGGATGCCCGAAGGCGTCACCGCCTGGTCCGTCACCCGGGGCGAGGTGGCGAAGTTCCTGCTCACCCACCCCGAGGTCTCCAAGGACGCCCGCAAGTCCTGGCCCGGCTACCGGCCGGGCGCCGTCGCCTGGTTGAACCCCTGGGTCGACATCGTCTCCATGCTCACCACCGACGGGGCGGACCACCAGCGGCTGCGCCAACTGGTCGGCAAGGCCTTCACCCCGCGCCGCATCGACGACCTCCGCCCGGCCGTCGAGGCAACCGTCGCCGAACTCCTCGACGCCCTCGAAGGCACGGCCGCCCCCGGCACCGCAACCGACCTGCGCGCGGCCTTCGCCCTGCTGCTGCCGACCCGGGTGATCTGCGACCTGTTCGGCGTACCGGAGCGCCAACGCCCGGCGATGCTGCAGGCGTTGGAGGCCTCGCTGGAGACCGGTGCGACACCCGAGGAGGCGGCGGCGACCCGCGACGGCCTGTCCGCCGCGATGCACACCCTCATCGACCACAAGCGCCGGATACCCGGCGACGACATGACCAGCGTGCTGCTCGCCACGCACGAGGAGGACGGGGACCACCTCAGCGAGGAGGAGCTCATCTCCACACTGATCAGCATGGTCGGCGCGGGGTCGCAGACCACCGCCGCCGTCATCGACCACGCGGTGTGTGAACTCCTCACCCATCCCGAGCAGTTGGCCGTCGCGGTCGAGCAGCCGAAGCGCTGGGACGACGTGGTCGAGGAGACCCTGCGCCTGCACGCGCCGATCATGCACCTGCCGCTGCGCTACGCCACCGCCGACATCGACCTCGGTGCGGGCGTGGTCATCGCGAAGGGCGAGCTCATCGTGATCGGCTTCGCCGCACACGGCCGTGACCCCGGTGTCCACGACGCCCCCGGGTCCTTCGTGATCGACCGCGAGGACAAGGCCCACCTCGCCTTCGGCCACGGCGTCCACTACTGCATCGGCGCCCCGCTCACCCGGCTCGAAGCCGTCATCGCCCTCCCGGCCCTGTTCGAGCGCTTCCCCGGCATCTCCCTCGCCACCGCGGTCACGGATCTGGAGCCGAAGGCATCGTTCATCGACAACGACTACCGGACCCTGCCCGTCCGTCTCACCCGATGAATCAGAGAGCGCAGTGTTTGCCATGACAGTCAAGACAGTGCATTGGCGCCACCGGTCCGCCGTGGCCCTGGCGGTGGTGGTCTGCTTCCTGGTGCCGGCCGTACCGTCGGCCGCCTCCGTGCGGCCGGCCGGTCCCTCGCCGGACAAGGTCGCGGCGGCCCCGTCCCGCACCCCGGAGGAATTTCCTTCGGTGGTCGGACAACTGCCGGTCCCACCAGCGCAGGACAGCTTCTACCAACCGCCCGAGCCACTGCCCCAGGGCGATCCGGGAGATGTGATCCGCTACCGGAAGTCCACGGTGAATCTCGGGCCGCTGCCCTTCCCGCTGACGGCCTGGCAGATGCTGTACCTGACGGAATCGGCGACCGGCGAACGGATCGCCGTGTCGGGCACGGTGTTCGTGCCGGTGCTGCCGTACCCGGGAGACCGGCCGCTGGTCGCCTACCCGCCCGGCACGCAGGGCCAGGGTGCGGACAGCATGCTGGGGTACCGGCTCCGCCTGGGGCTGGAGTACGAGGAGGCAAGCGTGCTGCCCCCGGCGCTCGGTCTGGGCTGGGCCTTCACCATGACGGACTATCAGGGCGCCGGCCGGGACGGCACGCACGTCTACGGTGTAGCACCTGCCCTCGGCCGCCAGACGCTGGACTCGGCCCGGGCGGCGCAGCGGTTGCCGGGTACCGGGCTGAGGTCCACCACTCCGGTGGCCCTCTGGGGGTACTCCGAAGGCGGGGTCGCCGCCACGGCGGCGGCGGAGCTGCACTCCGCCTACGCACCGGACCTGAAGGTCGTGGGCGCCGCCCTGGGCGGTGGGATCAAGAACCCGGCCACCACGATGCGCTACGAGGAGGGGACCGAGACCTTCGGCGTCTCACTCGCTGTCATCCAGGGCTTCCACAATGCCTACCCCGAACTGCCGTACGCCGAGCTGATGACGGCGAACGGGCGGGAGCTGTACCGCCGGATCGACCGCTCCGAACTGCTCGGTCTAGTCTTCGGATTCCCGTACCTGAGGTTCACGGACGCGTTCACCTCCAGCCCGCTGGACGACCCCCGTTGGAAGGCCGCACTCAGCAAGGTCGAGTTCGGGCACCGGAAGCCCGACCTGCCGCTCTTCATGTACCACGGCACCGCGGATCAGGTGCTGCCCTACGCCGACATGCAGGCACTGGGACGGGACTACTGCCGCATGGGCGTCCCGGTCGACTTCCTGACCCTGCCCCTGGCCGATCACTTCGCGGCCTACGTGGCGGGCGCGCCACCCGCCGTGGCGTGGCTGACCGCACGATTCGCGGGCCGGCCCACGGGCCGCGGCACCTGCCGGTAGGTCAGCGGAGGGAGGAGCCGATGCCGATCCCTCCGTCGACGTCGAGCACCACGCCGGTGACGTAGCGGGCGCCCGGCGAACAGAGGAACGCGGCCGCTTCGGCGATGTCGGCGGGAGTCCCGGTGTGACGTATGGGGATCCTGGCCGTGAGCGTGTCCCGGGCCCGGTCGTCCATCGAGGCCAGCATGGGTGTCTCGATCAGGCCGGGCGCGATCGCGTTGACGGTGATGCCCTGCCGTGCCGTCTCCAGCGCCAGAGCCCGGGTGAGCCCGACCACGCCGGCCTTGGCCGCGACGTAGTTGGCCTGGCCGAAGTTGCCGCGCCAGGCCGCCGACGAGAACGACAGGATGCGTCCGTAGCTGCGCCGTCGCATGACGGGGAGCACGGCCCGTATCCCGTAGAAGGCACCTGTCACGTTCACCCCCAGGACCGCCTCCCAGTCCCCGTCGCTGATGTTCTCGGCCCGGTTGTCACGGATGATGCCCGCGGTGTTGACGAGCACGTCGATCCGGCCGTGGGCCGCGTCGAGGGCCGCGATCCAGTCGGAGACCTCGCCGGAGGCGGTCACGTCCACCTGGTCGGCGCGCGCCGGAGCGGGGAGTCCGGCCGCGGCCGCGGCGACGGCGGGTCCGTCGCGGTCGGCGAGAGCCACGGTGGCGCCCTCGGCGGCGAAGCGCTCCGCAAGGGCCAGCCCGAGCCCTTGAGCGGCCCCGGTGATCGCGACGATCTGGTCCTGGTACCGGTGCACCTTCGTCACACCTCCCTGCGGTCGGTCAGGAATGCGCGCAGGGCGTCGGCCACGGGGGTGGCGTCCCAGTGCGCGGAGAACTCGGCCAGTTCGGCGCCCGTCCCCGCTGCGGCAGGAAGGGACTCGGTGGTGCAGAGCAGCTGCTTGACGCGGGCCTGCGCCGGGCCCGCAGCGGCGGCCAGTTCCTCGGCAACGTCCTGGACGGCGCCGTACAGGTCTGCGGCGGGAACGGTCGAGTGGAGCCAGCCGCTGAAGAGACGGTCCCGGGCGGGGAGGAGCCTTCCGGTCAGCATCAGATAGCGCGCCGGGTTGGCGCCCAGTCGCCGGGGCAGCCGGACGCTCGCGCCGCCGGCCGGGAGCAGCTGGTTGCGTACGTGGCCGTCGCCGATCAGTGCGTCGTCCGCCGCGATGACCACGTCGCAGGCGAGCGCCAGTTCCAGCCCGCCGGCGACCGCGTGTCCGTGGATCGCGGCGACGACGGGCAGGTGGGAGGTCTCGATCCGCGAGAAGAGCGCCGATGCCCGGAAGAGGGACCGCACGGGGTCGCGTCCCTGCTCGGCGACGTCCAGCAGATGGCGCAGATCGGCCCCGGCACAGAAGCTCTGCCCCTGCCCGGCGATCACGACAACGGCGGTGCCGGCATCGCCCTCGGCCTGGCCGAAGGCCCGGTCGAGACTCTCGATCAGTGTCCGGTCGAGGGCGTTGCGCCGGTGCGGCCTGTTCAGACGGAGCCAGCGGACTGCGCCGCGCTGCTCCACGAGGAGGTCGTTCACGTCGTCACTCCCCCGTCCCGGGATGGTGCGAGACACGCCGGCGTCGCAGGAGGTAGCGCTGGATCTTGCCGGCAGGGGTCCTGGGCAGGCTGTCGAGGAAGTGGACGGCCCGGGGATAGGCATGCGCCGCGTAGCGCTGCTTGACCAACTGCTGGAGTTCGGCGGCCAGTTCGGGTGTGCCCACGGTGTCAGTGCTGGGCACGACGTAGGCCTCCAGGGCTTCGCCGCGGGCTTCGTCCGGCGCGCCGATGACGGCGCACTCGGCGACGCCGGGGTGTTGCAGCAGGACCGACTCGATGTCGAAGGGGCCGATGCGGTACCCGGCCATCAGGATCACGTCGTCGTCGCGTGAGACGAAGAAGAAGTCGCCGTCGGTGTCCATGTGCCCCAGATCGCCGGTGAGGTAGGACGCACCGTCCGCGGTGAACTTCTCCGTCCGGTGCTCCGCGCCCTGGTAGTCGTGAAAGGTCATCAGCGGGCTGTTGCGCACGTCGACCGCGATCCGCCCCACGACTCCGGCCTCGACCGGATCGCCGGTCACGCCGTCCAGCACCTGCAGCCGCCAGCCGGGCAGGCAACGGCCCATGGACCGCGGCTTGGCCGGTCGCGCCAGCGCGGGATGCCAGCAGTCGGCGAGCACCATGCCCACCTCGGTCTGGCCGAAGTGGTCGTGCACGCGGACGCCGAGCTCGCGCTCTGCCCAGTCGGACACGTCCGGCGTCAGGGGCTCCCCGGCGCTGGAGGCACGGCGCAGGCGTACTCCCTCGGGCACGCTCCCCGAGGCGCGCAGGGCGCGGTAGACCGTCGGAGCGGCGGCGAAGTTCGTCACCGCCTGGCTGCTCAGGACGGACCAGGTCGTCGCCGCGTCGAAGCGGCCGCTCACCAGCACGCTGCAGTGCCCGGCCGCCAGCGGTGCGACGACCGCGCTGTACAGGCCGTAACCCCAGCCGGGGTCGGCCGCGCACCAGTAGACGTCGTCACCGGTGAGCCCCAGGCCGTGTTCGAGGTAGCTCTGGCAGGCGGCAATGTAGGCGACGGGATGGACCACCCCCTTGGGCGCGCCGGTGGTGCCGGAGGTGAACATGTGGACCAGCGGACGGTCGCCGCCCCGGGGCCGTTCCGGCAGGTCCGCCGGGTCTGCGGCTCGTCTCAGCTCGGCCAGCAGGTACTCGCCGGGGCCCGCCGCGTCCGCAGCGACCACGGTCGCCCAGGAGCGCTCGGCGGGCAGGTCCGGTCCGGTCCGGAGCTTCGTCCGCTGCTGTGCGTCCGTGACGACGACCCGCGCCTGGCTCCCGGCCAGGCGAGCGCCGATGGCCTGCGGGCCGAAGGCGGTGAACAGCGGCACGTACACCGCACCCAGCCGCCAGATGCCCAGCATCACGGACACCAGATCGATGCTCTTTCCCATGAGCGTGGCGACCCGGTCTCCGGCGCCCACCCCGAGCCCTGCCAGGGCCGCTGCGCATTCCAGGGACCGCGCTCGCAGCTCTCCGAAGGTGACACCACGGACCGTCAGATCCTCCGCGATCAGGGTGAAGGCCGGTGCGTCGGACGGGTGGCGGTCGCAGAGCAACCAGGCCGGGTCCGCATCCGGAGAGAAGAAGTCACCGATCAGCTCCGACGTCCGCCTCTGCAGGTCAACCATGACAACCCCTAGGGTACGTTTTCGGGTACTTTAATCGGCATAAAAGTACCCATACCATGGTGACACAAGGGCCGGCCGAACGCCGCCGCGCGCGGCCGTGACAGCTGCCAGTGGCACAGCGGGCCGTGACAGACTGATCGCGTGGCAGCCCTACCCGAGACCCGCGACCACCGCCCCCGCCGGACGGCACGCCGCCGAACCGTCGACACCACGCGACGGGAGGAACTGCTCACCGAGGCCGAGGCGATCATCCTGGCCGAGGGCTTCACCGCGGTGACCATGGACGGCCTCGCCCGACAGCTGGGGTGCTCGAAAGCCACCCTCTACAGCCTGGCCGCCACCAAGGAACAACTGGTCCTGGCCGTGACCCGCAGCTTCTTCAGAAAAGCCACGGCCGACATCGAACAGGCAGTCGCGGACGAAGCCGACCCCCGGCAACGGATCCGCACCTACCTCGCGGGAATCGCCACCGCCATGCGCCGGCACTCCCCCGCCTTCTACGACGACATGGTCGGCTACGAGCCCACCGCACGCGTCTACCAGCAGAACTCCGCCGCAGCCGCACAGCGCGTCCACGACCTGATCGAAGCCGGCATGCGCGCCGACGTCTTCCGAGAAGTCAACGGCCACTTCGCCGCCCACGTCGTGACCGTCACCATCGACGCGATCCGGTCCGGCACCCTGCTGGAGACCACCGGCCTCACCGCAGCAGAAGCCGTCTCCGAACTCGGCGACCTCCTGCTCAACGGCCTCCGCCCGGCCTGACCCTGGCAATCAGCGGCAACCACACCGCCTACGTGTAGGACCGGGCGTGTTCGCCGTCCCGCCACCCTGCGGCCGTACCCGGTCCGGCGGGATCAGCGGCTTACCCCGGCGCAGCCGGGAGCTCCAGCTCACCGCCGCACTCGACGGCGGCGGTGAGCAGGTGAGCGTGGTGCTGACGTGCGACGGCCTCGAGCAGCGCGGCGCGCGGACCGGCTCGCCGATCGACGGGCCGGGCGGTCGGCGGTCAGTCCGCCGTGGCGATCAGCGGCTGGAGCAGGACGTCGGGCTGGGCGCGCTGGAAGGCGTTCAGCTGCCACTTGTCGGAGAACAGGGCCAGCAGCACGTCATCCGAGCGGCGGGTGAGCACCTCGCCGTTGATCAGGCGGGACTTGCCCAGGACGGCAGCGCCGTTGGCGTCAGTGATCCGGGCCAGGCGGTAGGAGAGCTGGTCGAGCGCGATGGGGGAAGAGAACTCGTGCTCCATCCGGTGCAGGATCACATCGAACTGCATCGGGCCGACCGCCGCCATGACCGGCGCCTGGTCGCCGCGCCGGTCGGAGACCAGTACCTGGATCACGCCTTCCTCGTCGAGTTGGGAGATGCCCTTGCGGAACTGCTTGGACCGGCTGATGTCCTTGGGCCGTGCCACCGCGAAGTACTCGGGGGCGAAGGCGGGCAGCGGGGGGTACTCGGCTTTCTTGCCGGTGAAGAGGGTGTCGCCGACCCGCAGCGCGCTCGCGTTGATCAGGCCGACCACATCGCCGGGGTACGCGGTGTCGACCACCGTGCGCTCGGCTCCGAAGACGGTGTGCGCGTACTTGGTGGCGAACGAGCGGCCGCTGGCCGCCCGGGTGACGTGCATGCCGCGCTCGAAGACGCCGGAGCAGACCCGGACGAAGGCGATCCGGTCGCGATGGGCCGGGTCCATGTTCGCCTGGATCTTGAACACCAGGCCGGAGAACTCCTCGCTGACCTCGCGGCTACCGCCCTTGGCCAGCGGACGGGGCCCGGGAGCCGGAGCGAGGTCGACCACGGCGTCCAGCAGGAGCTTCACACCGATGTTGGTCAGCGCGGCACCGAAGAAGACCGGGCTGATCTTGCCGGCCTCGAAGGCCTCCTGGTCGTAGCCGGGGCCGGACGAGAGCACCAGCTCCAGCTCCTCCAGGGCGGTCGTCCAGGCTTCGCCCTCCTGCTCGGCGGCTTCCTCGGAGGTGAGCTGCTCCTCGAGGGCGGCGTGCGTACCGGCCGGCACCTTGGTGTAGCGCAGCATCTGCTCGGTGTTGCCCGCTTCGACCAGGCCGCGCAGGTTGCCCGCGCTGCCCACCGGCCAGACGACCGGGACGGGGGTGATCCCGAGGTGCGTCTCGATGTCCTCGAGCAGGGTGAGTGCTTCCTGGCCGCGCCGGTCCCACTTGTTGATGAAGGTGATCACGGGGACGCCGCGATGGCGGCAGACCGCGAAGAGCTTGCGGGTCTGCTCCTCCAGCCCCTTGGCCGCGTCGACCAGCATGATCGCGCAGTCGACGGCGGCCAGCACCCGGTAGGTGTCCTCGGAGAAGTCGGCGTGGCCGGGGGTGTCGACCAGGTTCATCACGTGGCCGCGATAGCCGAACTGCAGCGCGGCCGAGGTCACCGAGATACCGCGCTCGCGCTCCAGTTCCATCCAGTCGCTGGTCACGCCGCGCCGGTCACCCTTGGCGTGCACCGCACCGGCAGAGGTGATCGCCCGCGCGTGCAGCGCCAGCGCCTCGGTGAGCGTGGACTTGCCCGCGTCCGGGTGGCTGATCACAGCGAAGGTCCGTCGGCGGCCGGCCTCATTGAGGACCTGCAGGACGGGGACTGACTGTACGGTGCTCACGTGATTCCTCGGGTACGCATCGGAAGCAGGCCGGGTGACGCCTCTCCGTACCTGGCGAGCCGGGGATCAGGTCCACAGGCCCAGGAAGCGATAATAGGCGGTCGGGTGGCGTGGCCCCGAATTCCCGTCCGCTGGGGCAGAAACTGATCCAGGCTCGGCCGGCCTCGCTCTTGGGCCGGCCGAAGGCCTGCCAGTACCGAGGACGACCTCGAGCAGGTCGCTGACCTGGTCGGCGTACTCGTCGGCGTTGTGCCGCAGGAACGTCACGGCCTCCAGTTGGGCGACGTGATGGGGGCGCAGGTCCAGCAGGCGGACGTAGCCGAACGCCGGGATCAGGTCGCACTCGACCCGCGCCACTTACCCGGCGTAGGTGTTCGGCGACAGGTTCGCCTTCCTGGGGGTCAAGGGGTCGCAGGTTCAAATCCTGTCGTCCCGACTGTGAAGTCGATGGTGAGAGCCGGTACTTGGGAAAGCAGGTACCGGCTCTTTCTGTCACTGCGTCAGCTGGTGGTCGCTTGGTGGTCACCGGGCCATATCGGCCAGGACGCTGACGGTTCTGCTGTCACCGGCCACGGCAACCCGCTCCTCGCCGCCCTCGTCCGCCCTGACGGCATCCACTCCACCGTCCCGCCGCAACTCATCGTAGGAGTTCCACCCCGATGCAGTTGCCTGATAGCGCACTTGGCTTGGGGTCAGGCACGCCCGGGCGAGCGTGCCCGCTATCTGCAGCGTCAGCGCGCAGCTCAACCTCGGCCGGGGCGAGGCCACCTCGTACTGCGTCAGCCCAGGATCGCTGAACGTCAACGAGCACCGCGACGTCATCAGGTGCACCGTGGAACGCGGCCGCGGCAACCCCCACGAGGTCACCTTCTCGGTGTGGGGACCGTGGGCGGGCGTCGGCAAAACGTCGGTCGCCCGGTGCCCGCTCAGCTCCAGCACCGCCGACTACTGGTACGAGACGCGCTAGAGCGCGGACCACGAGACCCGAGGAAGGCAACATGCCCAGCACGCACGTGGACGATCCCGCATTCGGCGCGGTGGAGGTGACGGTCGATCCCGGCACCGCCCAGGTGACGGTCCGCGGCCGAGCGCTACCGCAGGTGAGCATCCGGCGCCGCCCCGGCATCGCCTCCGACCGCCGCACACCGATCGGCAGCCGCGCCGCCGCCGACCTCGAACTGCTCGTCGACGGCGAGCCTGTCCCCGTCCGGCCGGCCCTCGCCTTCGTCAGCAGGCGCTCACGTCGCGTCGACGTCCGCTACCGAAGCCACGACTACCGCTTCTACCCCACGACAGGCACCCGCAGCGTCCTGGCGCGCGACGGGCAACCGATCGGTGACCTCCATGTACCGGCAGGCGCCGGCACCAGGGCGCACTGGCCGGCCGGCTCGGGAGTCACCGGGGCCGAGGCCGCGCTGGCCTACGCCCTGGCGGCAGCGTTCGGGATCGGCTCTCCGGGCCCCGTGAAGTCCGCCATCGGCGCCGGGGCCATCTCGCCGCCCTTCTGAGGCAGGCCTGGCACAGGAAGAGCCGAGCCGTGAACTCTCGCGACCGGCCGGGCCGGCACCCCCGCCCCAACCGGGACGGGCCACTCCGCGGCACGCGACGTGTGCCGCAGACCGGCGGACTCGAACATCGGAACCACCAGATCGGGAGAAGCCATGTCGATCGGACCAGGTCTCGCGGGCATGCCCATGGACGAGTGGAAGATCCGGACCGCAAAAGGGCGTGAGTACATCTTCGACAATGAGGAGGAGGCACGGTCCGCACGGCCCGAGTACGGCGAGGGCTGCACCCTGTGGAAGCGCAAGGCGTACCGGGGAATCGCCAACCTCTCAATGTCCCCACGAGGCTGGACCCAGGTCGACTGACAGACGGTAGCCGCCGCCCCGCCCGCACTGCTCCCACGCAGGGCCCGCCGCAGAGCACCCGCAACCCTCACGCCCGGACCACCACCAGAGACAGGCATCGCCCGCGGTCGGCCGCAGCGGTTGCGAGCCGGCTGGCGGTTCCCGCCCACCCAGGCACGACGCACCCACGGCCGGCCCACTCCCAGCCCTCGGTGCCGGCATCGTCGGGTCCAGAAGCCGGCCAGGAGAGGAAACCGCAGCGGTGACGGTGAGCGACGTCCCTGCCCCGTGCCCGCCACCACCAGGGGCTTCGACGCGGGCAAGAAGGTCAAGGGCCGCAAGCGGTTCATCGTCACCGACACCCTCGGCCTGCTCCTGGCGGTGCATGTGGTCGCGGCGAACATCCAGGACCGCGACGGCGCGAAGCACCCGTCTGCGGGCCCCGGGTCAGGGGCGCAGGGCTGTGAGGGCGACGTTGCTGTGGCGCGGGGAAGTGTGTGGCGGCTGCATCCCGTCGGCCTCGATGCGGGAGGTGTGGGTGAGCAGTACGGCGCGCAGGCAGTGGAATGCGGAGCGCGTGGCCGGTGTGGCGTACTGCAGGAGGTTGGGCACTGCCTGGCTCGGCAGGAAGACGACGGCCGACTCTCGGCGCATCAGGACGTCCAGATCCAGGAGCAGTTGCTCTGTCCGGCTCGGCGGGTAGCCGCTGACCAGCGCGAGCGAGAGCTCGGGAAGGCCGAGGGTTGGCAGTAGCAGTGGGTCTGCGGTGAGGGTCGTGGTGAACGGCCTTCCGTACGGGGGTCGGTGGCGGCCGGCGTCGAGTGAGATGACCGGCGTGTGCCGGTCGGCGAGTGTGTGCGCCAGATGAGCGGCCTGTTCGCCGACGGCAAGGACGGTGGAGGTCGCCGTCCAGCGGGCCGCTTCGATGACCGACCTGCGCAGGGAGAGGGCGCACTGCTCCGGGTGGGTGCTGCTGCAGAAGGTGGGGGGTGATGTCATCTGGGACTCCTTGACCGGTGCTCCACCGCTCCCTGCGGCGGACCCCGCAGGTCGGGGCTCGCGAACTACTTCGGGGCGGCCCGTCCGCCGGCTTGCCGCCGGGTTCCGGTTTCACCCGCACGCGACCGCGGTCAGTGCCCTGCGGAACGGGGAGTCAGCGGAAGCGGAAGGACAGGGCCTCCGGCCGAGGTCACCGGGCTCGCGGATCAGAGCAGCCAGGTCCCGGCGGTGCGCGGTGTACAGCGTCGTGCGAGCAACAGCTGCCGTGCGCGCACGGGTTACTGCCAAGCCGGGATCACATCGACATGTACAGCCATTGCCGGACAGTCCGCTGTTGGCGGACGGCCGCTCCCAGGCACGACCTCGGTCGGTGCCCGGGCCTCGGTCTTGGCGTATCGGGGCCGAGGAGCGTCGTCATGACGGCGCGGTCGAGGTGCCGGTGACTGGCGACGGCCTCGCCTGCATCGTCAACCGCCTGCGCCACCGCGCCACCAGCCGGTGGTGCGCAGGACCGCAGGCCGGTCATAGCCCCCGCAGGTCAGAGACCAGGGGCGGTCTGCCCGTTGAACCACCAGAAGGCTGCGGTGTACCAGAGCACGGCGATGAAGGTCACCAGGGTGCTGCCGGCGAGGGGAAGTGCCCATCCGGGGGCATGCCGGCTGCGAACGATCAGGACCTTGGCGGTGAAGGCTCCGTAGAAGAGACAGCCGGCCAGGGAGTGGAGGGTGGTTCGGGTGGTGGTCAGCTGGACGCCGTAGGCGTTGATGCACTGGTAGGCGATCGGCAGGGAGAGCAGGAACGCCACCAGTCCGACGAGGCGGTGGACGAGCGCTACCGCCGCCGGTGCCCGGGAGCCACCGGGCCTTTTGCGGTACATCGCCAGCGCGAGCAACACCTGGACCAGCGCGAGGGCGAGCAGGGCCGTGCCCAACCGCGCCTTGAGGTCGTTCGCGTCCGCGCCGATGTGGCCGAAGAGCCCCCGACTGTAGTCGGGTTCATGGTCACGGCCGTACAGGTAGAGGCTGAGGGTGACCGCCAGGGGAAGGAGTATGGCTGTGATGAGGAGGAGGGGGCTGCGCCGGTTGGCGCGGGGGCCGTCCGGGTGGTGTGCTGCGTGGGCTGGGATGGTACTGCCTCCTCTGTGGTCGCCGCAGTGTTCGGCCGCCACCGCGGTCGGGGTTCGGGTGCAGGGCTGGCAGGATTGAAAGTGCTGGGTCGACGGCGCCTGACGTGGCCACGATTGGCGCTTGTGAGGTGCGGGCTTTGCCGACTCACTGCACCGGCGTGCAGGTTTCACTCTTGTGGGTGGAGTGCGCGCAGCGGCCGACGGTTGCTGCGGGGTGGGGCGGTGCCGTTGCCGGCAACGGCTGTGCGCAGTAGCGGGGACGGAGCCATGTCTGCCTCGTCGGTCACCACTGGCGGCATCCGGCTCACTGCTGCCGGTACTGCGGGGTGAGTTCCTGGCGGAGCCGGGCCAGGGCGTCGCGGATGCGGGCTTTGGCGGTCCCGTGCGGGACGCCGAGACGCTCGGCAACCTGGGCGTAGGGGTGGTCTTCGTAGAAGGCGAGGTGGATCGCTTCGCCCTGAAGGTCCGTCAGAGAGCCGAGGGCTCTGCGGACGGCCTCGTGTGCGAGTTGGCGTTCCACGTGGTCGCTGACGTTGTCGTGCCGCTGTGGCCGGGTGTGTTCGTGGGTGGCCCACTGCTGGTCACGCTTGGTCTGTGCGCAGTGATGGCGCAGCCGGTCCACGGCGCGACGGCGGGCGATGGTGGCGGTCCAGGTGCGCACGCCGCCGAGGGTGGAGCGGTAGCGGCCGGCGTGGTGCCACAGTTCGAGCATCACCTCCTGGGCGACCTCCTCCGCCTGGGCCTGGTCGCGCAGCACGCCGGTGACCACGGCTCGTACGAGGGGCAGGAGTTCGGTGTACAGGGTGGCGAACGCCTCCTGGTCGCCGTCAGCGGTGGCCAGCAGGTAGCGTTCGAGGTCCTCGCTCCCGATGACGCCGCGGGCTGGATCCGGCCGGGGGCGGGGGGAGGTCAGCGGGCTGACCAGAGCGGACACCCGGCCTGGTGGACGGTCAGGACGTAGAGGTCGCCGCTTTCCCACACCCCTCGCGTGCGAGCCGCCGTGCAGCAGTCGGCATCCTCCTGCGGCCGCGGCTCCGGGGTGCCGCCTCCCGGCCCGGATGCCTGCAGCGGTCTCGGCTCGGGCCGGCTGTGCGACGGCGGAGCGGCGATACGGGTCGTTTCCCTGGCTTCCGGCCCCGGGATGAGGGCGAGGGTGCGCAGGCGGGACCGGCGGCGGCTTCGACGCTGAGGCATGCCAACACCCTGCCAGCCGGCGATCACTGCAGGGCCCCGATGCAGCTACGACACGCCCGCTCGGGAACGTGGCGAGGTTCGCACGCCCACTCCCCGTTGCCGAGCACCCTGTTGGCGGCCGCCGTCTCCTGCTCGGCGTGGTCGGGCCCGATGGCTTGGCGCTCGGGCCGGTCTCCTGTGTGCCGGTGGGCTGTCCTGCGGGTGGTCCCGGACTTGTCGGGGCACTTCATCGGCGTAGCCGGGTCGCCACCCAGGGGATGCTGCGGTTCGTCTGCGTTGCCAGTTCGGACAGGGTGGCACCGGCAGCTTGACGGGCCTTCAGCCATGCCGTGATGTCGTGGGTGCCGACGTGTTCCGCCGCCGCGCGGTCGTTGAGGTCTACCCTGGCTCGGCGGCCGGTTGCCGAGTTCTCCCCGGTAGCACGGATGGGGACGCCGAGAGTGTTCAACAGGCGGCGCATCCGCTCGGTCCCCACACCCAGCGTTCGGGCGGTCTCCTCCAAGCTCAACTCGGCTTCCTGGTAAAGCCTCTGAGCGGCCTGCCCGATCTCGCGGAACCCCAGCTCCCGCATGCGTGCGTCCAGTCGGGCGGCGGCGGCCAGAGCCTGGGTGCGGCGCCCGTCGTCCAGGCGTGCCCGTCGCTCACGCACCAGTTCCTCGGAAGCGCCGCGGAGCCGGAGTGACTGCCGGGCTTCCTCGGCCAGCAGCCCCTGGCGGGCCATGGTCTGACCCGCGGTGAGATCGGCCCTCATTCGTGTGGATGACGCGAAGGCGCTGCGCTGTGCCGCTGACCTGCTCCGGCTCAGGGAGCGGGCACTGAGTGCCCGGGTACGCAGCAGGCCGAACTCTTCTCGGTATTCGGCCGCGGTCATGGAATGGGCCCGCAGGTGAGAGCCCAGGGACCGGAACGGCCTGCCGCAGACGTGGCACAGCACCAGGTCCTCGTCCTCGTCCCGCGCGAGACGCCCGTGCTGCGGTGTGCCCCGGTGGCCGACCGGCGCCCTGCTGGATCCTTGCTGTGCCTTGTTCACGTGCGCATTCCCTCGGCCTGAGCCCGCGAGCCGCTGAGCTTGTTGCACATAGTATGCAACAAGAAGCTCACAGTGATCGAACTCGGCTGCGCGGCCACCCGGTCGGGCGTGCCGAGCCGCGAAGGACAGCGAGCACCGAAGAGACACCACCACGGATCGCCGCTCGGAGGGCTGACGGACGGTGCGCGGCGCAACGGCGGGGAGCCGATGGGCACGGGCCCGTGGCCGTCAGGCGAGCTTGTCGAGCGCGGCTTTGGCGAGAGGGGCGTGGACGGGCGAGAACTGCGGGTCGGTGGCGAGAGCGGCGGTGAGGTCGTCGCGGGCTCGCTTGTTGTGCCCGAGGGAGCGTTCGATCTCGCCGCGGTGGTAGAGGAAGAGGGCGTTGCGCCAGCCGTGGCCGAGGGCCAGGTCGGCGTAGGTGAGGGCTTCCTGGTCCTGGCCGTTGCGGTGCAGCGCCCAGCCGAGGGCGTCGGCGACGAGGGGGTGGTGACGCTGTTGCCATTCGGCACGCAGGAGGGTGGTGGCTTGGGCGGGGTCGCCGTGGTCGGCTTGGAACTGGCCGAGTGTCAGGTCGTCGCTGACGCCGTTGGCGGCGGCGAGTTGCTGTTCGGCGCGGAGCAGCGCGTACTGCTCCTGGGCTTCTCGGGGGTGGCCAAGGGCTTCGTGGAGTTCGCCGAGTTCGAGGAGGTACTGCGGCAGCGGGACCCGTCGAATTGCGGTGGTGTAGTCGCGGATCGCTGCGTCGGTGTCGCCGAGGGCCGCCTCGGCGCGGGCCTGGCCGGCGAGCGCGGGCGTGTACTCGGCGTCGGTGGCGAGGGCGCGCTGATAGCCGGAGAGGGCTTGGCGGGTGCGGCCCGCGTTCAGGTCGAGTTCGGCGATGTGGTGGAGGCAGAACGCCTTGTCGGCGGGGCTGTAGGCGTCCGCAAGCGCGCGTTCGAGGGCGGCGCGGGCGTCATCGGTGCGGCCGTGCTGTTCCAGGTCGTAGGCGGCGCGGGTGAAGGCGGCTGTTCCGGGCCGGTGGTCGAGGAGTTGCTGGACGGCTTCGGTGGCGGCGGCGTCCTCGCCGAGCTGGGTGAGCGCGTCGGCGAGGACCGCGTACGCCTGCCAGTGCAGCGGCTGGGCGGCAACGGCGCGCCGGGCGAAGTCCTTTGCCTCCGTGAAGCGGTGGCGCGCGTTGGCGAGCGCGCCGAGGCCGGTGAATGCCTCGACGCTGTCCTGGGGGTCGAGGTCCAGGGCGCGGTGCAGGGCTTCGTCGGCCTTGGGGTAGTAGGACGGGTCGGCCGTGAGCCGGGCCTGTTCGACATAGAGGGCGCCCAGCCGCGCCCATGCCGGGGCGTCCGTCGGCACCTCCCGCAGCCGGCGCTGGTCCGCCGCGATGGCCGCCCCCAGTGAGGAGGAACTCCCGGAGCCAGCTGCGGCGGTGTCGGAGGAGGGGCGGTGGAGCGCTGCCGCGTCGCCCGGCGGGCGTTGTGGTGGTGACGGCCGGGAGACCAGACCGCCGGCTACGGCGAGGGCCGCGCAGAGCACACCGGCGGACAGCAGCAGGGGCAGGCGTCGCATAGGGGCTCCTCGTTGCGGCCCGGCACGCGGACCTCTGCGCGGGGTGGGGCTCCGGACACGTGCCGGAGCCCCACCCGGTCTGCGGCTACTTCTGGTTGACGGCCTTGTCGTAGGGCAGGGCCAGGTACGGGAACGTGGCACCGAACGGCTTGTCGGTGGTGTTGACCTTGTCTCCGGCGGCGAGCGCCGGGATGAAGTTGCCGGGGGTGGCGCCCTCGACGACCTGGAGGGCGATGTCGACGACGTCGTCGCCCAGGCGGCGGCCGTTGGGGAAGCCCTGGAAGTCGCCGTTGAGTACACCGAGGCGGTCGGGCTTCGGCGTGACGGGGGTGGACATGTTCAGGCGCAGCTCCTCGGCGGGCACGAACCGGGAGACATCGATGTCCTGGTTCATGAGCTGGGAGTTGAGGTCGACGGCGAGCGGACCGTTCGTGGCCTTGGCGATGCCGGTGAGGAAGATCTCGACCAGGTCGTTGCGCGGGGTGGCGGGAGCGGGGAGGCCGTAGATCGCCTGGACGAGCTTGGGGACCTCCGGGTCAAGGACCTTGGCGACGACGGCCGGCTGGTTGTGGTCCTCGGACGGCGGCAGGGAGTTGAACGCGTCCTTCAGGCCGGCGGGCAGGACGACCTCGTTGACCAGCGGGTTGCCCAGGCGGGAGACCTGCACGTAGGGGCCGACCGGCTTCTGGGAGCCGGGGCTGAGCTTCATGGTCTGCTTCTCGGTGCTCGACCACACGCCGATGACCGGGTTGCGGGTGGCGTCGCCCTTGTAGGCAAGCTTGCTCTTGGGGATCTGCAGGGCAACGGAGTTGACGTTGTATCCGGCGAGGGTGTTCTGGCCGACCTCGGAGAGGTTGCCGCCGTACAGGAGGTCGAAGACCCGGAGGTCGAGGAAGAACGGGTCGGCGGCCTGGGTGGCCACCGTCTGCCCGCCGCCCGGCAGCTGCACGGTCGCCTGGTCGCGCAGCTGGCCGTACTTGGGCATGGACGCCTTGCCCGTGTCGGACGGCGCAGCAGTGCCGTGCTCGACCAGGGTGACCGGGTCGCAGTCCGGGCGCAGCTCCTGCAGCGTGTAGTACTGGTGGAACAGCAGGGTCGGGTCGGTGAGGTTGTTCACCGGCCCGTTGTTGTAGAGGAAGGTGTTGGTGCCGCGCTGGTCCTCGGTGTGGAAGGTCCAGCGGTAGGTGACGTCGGGCTTGCCGGTGCCCTGGGAGTCGATGTTGATGTCGTAGTGCGCGCCGTCGGCCCAGGGGTAGAAGTTCGGCCCGCCGTTGGGTTCCTGGAAGGGCAGCCAGTTGGCGATCAGCGTGACGGTGTCGGGCTTGTCGGGGCTGGTGAAGGCGTACACGTCGGTGTTGTCGACCTGGGGGTCGGCGGCGATCAGCGGGGCTTCGCGGTGGCTGGACGCGGTGGAGACGCCCGAGCCGGTCGACAGCAGGGCGGTGCTGGCCAGGGCCAGGCTCATGGTGGTCAGGATCGCGGCCGTGCGAGCGGTGGAGCTCACGCGGGAGGTGCGACGACGTGCGGTCATGTAGGGGTTCTCCGCTTCAGTGCCGGACGGTCACCTGCCGGTGGGGCAGGGCCGCTGGTCGGGTTCGGCGTGGCAGCTGCACTGCGCACTGTGAACCGCTCACCGGCAGAGTTCGTGAACACACGGGCTCCGGACTGGTGCTCTCACCCGCGTGGCGCAGAGGCTTCACCCGGGTGGAAGGCAAAAGGACGACAAACGGCCTCGTGCCGGCCTCCCCCGGCGCGTTGCGCTGGAGCAGGCCGGCACGAAGGGCGGAAACCGGTCCGCACGAACGGGCGGGTGTCAGGTCTCGCCGGCAAGGATGTGAAGGGTCGTGGTTTCGGCGGCTTGGGCCGGCACCTTGGGTGTCCAGCGTTCTTCGATGCGGGTGAACTTCCAGACCGCCAGGGCCGCCAGCCAGGCCGCGACGAAGAGGCCGACGATCGCGAAGCCGACGACGTTGAGGTCCAGTCCAGTGATCCATTCCCAGAACGCGCCTCGGAGGTGGAGCTTGTCGGCGAGCAGGCCGAGGAGTTCGACGGTGCCGATCACCAGGGCGACGGCCACCGACAGGCTGGTGACGGTCAGGTTGTAGTAGATCTTGCGGACCGGGTTGGAGAACGCCCACCCGTAGGCGAAGTTCATAAAGGAACCGTCGATGGTGTCGAGCAGGCACATTCCGGCGGCGAACAGCACCGGCAGGCACAGGATCGCGTACCAGGGCAGGCCGGAGGCCGCGCCGGTGCCCGCGAGGACCAGCAGGGCGATCTCGGTGGCGGTGTCGAAGCCGAGGCCGAACAGCAGGCCGAGCGGGTACATGTGCCAGGGCTTGCGGATCGCACGCGTCGCCCGGCCCAGCACACGGTTCATCAGGCCCCGCTTGGCGAGCTGCTCTTCGAGGGCCTGTTCGTCGAGGTGGCCCTCGCGCATGCGGCGCCGGACCTTCCAGATGCCGACCAGGACGACCAGGTTCAGAGCGGCGATCAGGTAGAGGAACGAGCCCGAGACGAGCGTGCCGATCAGGCCGGTGGCCCGGTGGAGCGCGGAGTCGTCGTCCCGGAGCGGACCGGCGAGGGTCCTGACGCCCAGGGAGAGCAGCAGGGCGAGGGCGAAGACGACGGAGGAGTGGCCGAGGGAGAACCAGAAGCCGACGGAGAGCGGGCGTTGGCGCTGGTCCATGAGCTTGCGGGTGGTGTTGTCGATCGCGGCGATGTGGTCGGCGTCGAAGGCGTGGCGCATGCCCAGGGCGTAGGCGGTGACACCGATACCGATACCGAACCCCTCCTGGCCGATGGTGTGGTGCTGGGGAGCGACGGCGGCGACCAGGGTGATCCAGCCGATCAGGTGGAGGCCGAGGATGAAGGCGCCCATCCCGGCCAGGCGGCGCCACTCCGCTCGTGTCAGGCGGGGACGGGCGGACTTGGTGCCGGTCTGTCCGGGTGCGGTGGAGGTCTGCGGGGAGGGGCCCATGACTGTGCTCCTTCGTCGGCCGGCTGGGTGTCCGTGAGAGCGGCTGACTTGTAACTGCACTGTGGCTGCAAGAAGGGGGCGCGCCACAGGGCGCGCCGGGGGCGCTGCGAGGCGTCACGCTCACGTGTCAGGGCCCGCACGCCCTGATCCCGGGCACTCTGAAAATCGTGGCGGGGGCCGGCCGCTCTGCCTCGTACGAGTGAAGCCGCCGTCCGGCACGGAATGGCGCGCGGTACGAGGACGCGCGAGCCGCGATGGTGTCCGGGCGCACCCGAGCGCCGCTGCCGCCCAGGGTCCCCACGGCAACCGGCGTGCCGCAGCCGTCACTCCCCCATGGAGGAAACGCGTGACCGTTCCCCGTTCCCTGCTCCGCACCGCGGTGGCGTCGTCGGTGCTGGCCTGGCTGCTGGGTGCGGCGGCTCCCGTTGCCCTGGCGCATCCGCTGGGGAACTTCTCGGTCAACCACTACCTCGGGCTGACGGTTCATCAAGACCACATCACAGCAACGGCGGTCACCGACTCCGCCGAGATCCCCACGTTGCAGGAGCAGAGCCGGGTGGACCGTGACGGCGACGGGACCGTGAACGATGCGGAGCGGGCGGCCTGGGCAGCCGAGGGCTGCGAGCACGTCACTTCCCGACTGCGCCTGACGGTCGACCAGGCCGTTCGGCCTCCGGCATGGGAGGTGCTCTCGGCATCGTTTCGCTACGAGGACGGCACCGCCGGGCTGCGGACCAGCCGCCTGGAGTGCCGGCTGTCGACGCCGCTGCGGATCGCCTCGTCGGGAACGGCGGTCGAAGTCCGGACCGGTGTGGATCCGGCACGCGTGGGCTGGAACGAGATCACCGCGCGCGGCGAGATGACAAGACTAGAGCGTTCCGATGTTCCCGAGTCGTCCGCTTCCTCGGAACTGCGCGACTATCCAAGGGAGTTGCTCGACAGTCCGAAGGGCGTCACCCTGGCCCGGTTCACCGCGCTGCCCGCGACCACCCGGGGGGCGGCAGCCGGTGCCGTACGGGCGGACGCCGAAGGGAGCGGCCCTTCCGCCTGGCTCGCCTCGCTCGACACACGCCTGGCCGAACTCGGCACCGCCCACCGCCTGACCGTCCCCTTGGGCCTGCTCGCCGTACTCCTGTCGATCGTCCTCGGCGCCGGGCACGCCCTGCTGCCGGGCCACGGGAAGACCGTCATGGCGGCCTACCTCGCCGGGCGGCGCGGCCGGATGCGCGACGCGCTCACGGTCGGAGCGACCGTCACCCTCACACACACCGCCGGCGTTCTCGTCATCGGCCTGAGCCTGACCGCCTTCTCCTCGCTGGCGGGGGACGCCCTCCTCGGCCGCCTGGGCGTGCTCAGTGGAGCGCTGGTCGCACTCGTCGGCGCGGGCCTGCTGCGCGAGGCACTACGCGGCGGCCGAGCACCAAGCGATGTGCAGGGCCGGGACGTTGTCCCTCAGGACGGCGCGGTCACCTCAGTCCCGGTGCAGGACTCCAGCTCCCCCCGCGAGCTCGCACATGCCGCATCGCCCGCCATCCAGCACATCGGCCCCCCGCTCCATGAACACCACCACGGCCCCGCACACGACCATCGGCACTCGCAGCCAGCTGAGCACGACCACCACCACGACGGGCACCCGCACCAGCACGAGCACCGCCACGAGCATCCACACCATGCCGGCCACCGGCACGGCTTGTTCGGCACTCACCATCACCATGACCACGGGAGCGGACCGAAACGCGGCAACCTGATCGGGCTCGGCATCGCCGGCGGGCTCGTCCCCAGCCCGTCCGCACTCGTCGTCCTGCTCGGCGCGGTCGCCCTGGGACGCACCCTGTTCGGAGCCACGCTCGTCGTCGCCTACGGGCTGGGTATGGCCGCCACCCTCACCGCCGTCGGTCTGCTGCTGGTGCGCCTCGGCGACCGGATCTCCACCGCCTCAGGCGGCCCTGTGATCAGCCGGCTTCGCCGACTCGCCCCCTACAGCGGGCTGCTGACAGCCCTGCTCGTCCTCACGGTCGGCGTCGGCCTGGTCCTGCGAAGCCTTCCCACCGCCCTGTAGACCCACCAGCCCCGGAGGCCTCCATGAACCCTCGAACCATCCGCCTGCTGGGCGCCGCCCTGGCAGCCCTGCCCCTGCTGACCGCCTGCTCAGGGGACGAGCAGGGACGCTTCGACGCGCAGCGCGCCACCCCGTCGCCCACCTGTCTCCAGCACCAGGACCAACAACCCGGCTCCAGGTACAGCGCAGGCCAGGAGGCCGATCCGACGGCGGTTCTGGAGATGATGCGCTTCTACACCGCCAACGGCACGAAGGCCTACTGCGACGGGAAGCCTCCCACCGACGCCGACCAGCGCTGGACGGGCCTGTACACCGCCCTGGGCGGAGACGCGGCCCATGTGCGCCGGCCCTCGGCCTGAACCCGCCTCAGAGCTCCCGGGGTCCGTCCCCGGGTTGCCGCCCGACGGCCTTCGCACGAAGTCGCTCCAGCGAGCCGATCGTCAGCGCCGAAAGGGCCGTCACCGCGAACAGGACCGGGCTCGGCACCAGCGCGTGATCACGCGCTCCGATCCGCAGCCCCACCAGCGTCACCACAATCCCGAACAAGGTGGCCTGGGCCCACCTGATTCCGCTGACGCGTCGAACGCCTCTGCGGCTCCCGCGGCCGTCACTGTCCACCGGACTCCCCTCGCTGCTCGGTGAACGGACTCTACTCGTGGGCCGGCCCTGGCGGTCAGGGAGTGAGGCTGTTGAGGGCCTTCCTCGCGGTGGGCGCGTGCAGGGGGTGGAAGGCGGGGTTGATGGCCAGTGCCTCGGTCAGTTCGGCCCTGGCCCGCTCGTGGTTCCCGAGGGACTTCTCGATCATGCCGCGGTGGAAGTGGAACAGGGCGCTGCGGGTGCCGAGGGCGGTGGCCTGCTCGGACTCGGCGGCGGCCTCCGTGTCGCGGCCCGCCAGGTGCAGGGCCCAGGCGTAGGCGTCGTGCATGTCGAGGAACGGCCTGCCGGCAAGGCCCTGCTCGGCGATGGTGACCGCCCGCTGCGGGTCTCCGTGATCCGCCTCGAACAGGACCGCGTCGGTGTCGGTGCTGACACCGTTGTCGGCGAGGAGCTTCTGCCCGGCCCGGAAGACCTGGTACTGCTGCTCGGCCTCGGCGGTCCGGCCCAGTGACTGCAGGAGCTCGCCGTAGGCCATCAAGTAGTCCGGCTGGGGAAGTTGGCTGACGGCCTGTCGGTAGTCGGCCAGGGCTCCTTCGGTGTCGCCCGCCGCTGCCCCGGCCTTGGCCCGCGCCTCCAGCAGGGTCGCTGACACCGGCGCCAGGCGCAGCCCGGTCTCGGCATGGCGCAGCGCGGTGGCGGTGTCGCCGTGGTCGAGGGCGAGTTGGCTGAGGTGGTAGAGGGTGAACGCGCGGTCGGCGGTCGTGTTGGCGTCGTCGAGGGCGCGTTGCATGTTGGCGGTGGCATGGGGGATGTCGCCCCTGAGCTCCCAGGTGTAGGAGGCGCGGGCGAGGGAGGGTGTGCCGGGTCTGAGGTCGACCATGCGCTGCACGGCGTCGAACGCCTCACCGTAGCGGCCGAGCTGGGTGTAGGCGTCGGCGAGGATCCCGTGGAGCGTGGAGTTGTCAGGGCTGAGCGCGACGGCCCGGGTGGCCCAGGTGAGTGCGCTGGTGAAGTGGTGCCGGGCGGCTTCCAGGGCGGCCAGGCCGGCCATGGCGGGCACGTTGTCGCCGGGCTCGGCGCGCAGCGACTGCGCCAGGACCGCGTCCGCGCGTGGATAGTAGGTGGGGTCGCCGGTGTTCTTCGCCTGCTGGACGTAGGCCAGGCCGAGGGCGCCGAGTGCGGCCGAGTCACCCGGAGCGGTCCGGAGCCGGTCCTGGAGTGCGTGAATGTGACCGTCGAGGCCGGTTCTGCCCGCCTCCGTGGTACCGCTCGCTGCTGCCGAGTCGGGGGCGGGCCGTCCCGACGGTGCCAGGCCGACTCCTCCGGCGAGGAACAGTGCGACGCCGAGAGTGATCGTCACGGCGGCCGGACGAAGGCGGCGGCGCTTGGCCGGGGCCGGGGAGGCGGTACTCACTGGCGGTGCTCCGTGCTCTGGTGGGCGTTCACGCGAACGGCTGCTGCTGCGCTGCGCCGGGAAGGGTCGGGGTGGCGAAGACGACGAGGTTGGCGGGGTAGGTGTGCAGCCGGCGGTCGTAGCTGCCGCCGCACGTGATCAGGCGCAGGCTGGGACCTGCGGTGTCGCCGAAGACCTCGTCGTCGGGAAACTGGTCCTTGCCGTAACTGCGCAGCGCCTCGACGGTGAACGAGATGGTCGACCCGTCCGCCGAATTCACCTCGATCCGGTCGCCTGGTCTCAGCGCTTGCAGACCGGTGAAGACCGCCGGCCCGGTACGGGAGTCGACGTGCCCGACGATGACCGCGGTCCCGTCGCCGCCGGGGGCCGGCCCCCGGCTCCACCAGCCCGCGACCTCGGGGTCCTGCGGTGTTCCCAGGTGTCCGTCCTCCTGGATCTGAAGCTCCGTCAGGGCGCTGTCGACACCGATGCACGGGATCCGCAGCCGCGTCGGCGGGGCGACCCGGACAGCGGCGGCCGGCGGTGCGACGGCACCGGCCACAGGGCGCGGCGGCGGCGAGTAGGCGGGCAGGTCACCGATCCCGACAGTCGGCGCATGAGCGGGCAGCGGTGTGTGGTCGCAGACCGCGACGATGCCGCACGCCGTCAGGACCAGGCCCGTCACAAGCGCTGTCGCCCCGAGCCCGCGCCGGAGCGCCGCGGCCGATCGCCGGGTGCGCCCGTGGGCTGCGGCGGGCCGGCCGCTCCGGAGGAGTGGCCGGCCCGCCCTGGGGGAACGCCTCACGACCGGGCGGCCCGCCGGCGGCGCAGTGCGATGACCCCGGCGGCGGACAGCAGCGCCCCGCCGGCCAGAGCGGTGGCGCCGGTGACGGAGAAGCCGTCACCGGCCAGGCCGCCGAAGCCCGCCTCAACGGAGCCGCTCAGGCTGCCCTGCTCGGCCTCGTTGACCGCCGCGGTGTTGGGCAGGGCGACGTAGGGGAAGTGGTGGCCGAAGGCGTGGTCGTTGGCGTTCACGCCGTCACCGGCGGCCAGCGCGGCCACGAGCTGCCCGCTCTGCGCGGCGCCCTCGGCGGCCTGCAGGGTGATGTCGACGACGTCGTCGGCCAGGCGCCGGCCGTTGGGGAAGCCGGCGACGTCCCCTGCCAGGACTCCGAGCCGGTTGGGTGCCGCTGCCGGGGGCACCGCCATGTTCAGGCGCAGCTCCTCGGAGGGGACGAACACATCCTTCGGGACGTCCTTGTTCAGCAGCTGGGAGTTGAGGTCGGCCTGCACCGGCCCGCAGGCCTTGCAGACGCCGGTCAGGAAGATCTCGACCAGGTCGTTGCGCGGCGCGGCGGGGGCAGGGATGCCGTAGATGCTCTGGATCAGCTTGGGGACGATCGGGTCCTTCACCTTGTCCACCACGGGGGTGACGGTGCGGTCCTTGTCGGGGGTGAGGGCGTTGAAGGCGTCCTTGTACTTCAGCGGCACGACGACCTCGTTGACGAGCGGGTTGCCGAGCCGGGACACCTGCCGCCAGCCGGCCTCCCCCTTTCCTTCGCCGCCCTTGTCCGCGACGACCGCGCCCTGGCGCTCGGTGGTCGACCACACGCCGATGACCGGGTTGCGCTCCGCGTCGCCCTTCAGCGCGAGGTCCTTCTTCGGGACCTGCAGGGCGATGGTGTTGACGTTGTAGCCGGTCAGCGTGTCGTGGCCGGACTCCTTGAGGTTGCCGCCGTACAGCAGGTCGAAGACCCGCAGGTCCAGGAAGAACGGGTCGTCCGCCTGGCCGGCGAAGCTCTGACCGCCACCGGGCAGGCCCACCACGGCCTGCTTGCGCAGCGCGCCGTAGTCGGGCATCGAGGCCTTGCCCACGTTCGACGGGGCGACGGGAGCGTCCTTGACCAGGGTCTTCGTGGAACCGTCGGGGCAGGTGGCGGTCAGCGTGTAGGTCTGACGGTAGTTCAGCGTCTCGTCGTCCAAGGACTTCACGACACCGGTGTTGTACAGGAACTGGTTGGCGTCGTCGCGGTAGTGGCCGGCGAACGTCCACGTGTACGTGGTGTCGGGCTTGCCGTCCCCGTCACTGTCGATCTTGATGTTGTAGCGGGCGTCGTCGGCGAACGGGTAGAAGTTCGGCCCGCCGTTCGGCTCCTCCATCGGGATCCAGTTGGCTACCAGCGTGACCGTGTCCGGGTTGTCGGGGCTGACGAACGCGTACACGTCGGTGTTGTCCGCGCGCGGGTCGCCCGCGATCAGCGGCGCCTCGCGGTGACTGGAGGCGTAGCCGGTGCTCGGTGCAAGACCGGCGAGGGCGCCGGCGGCGGCGAGCGCCAGGACGCCCAGGCCTGCCATCGGCTTCTCGGCACGACGGGTCAGGGGCGCAAGGCGAAGGGACGGCGGAAGCTGCATCGCATGTCTTTCATGAGGGTTGGGCCCGGACCACACCGCTGGGGCCGCAGGGCGGCCCGGCAGTTCGAAGCGCGCCAACTCCGGGAACTGATGCCTTCGGGACCCACCTGAGAACCCGTCAGCCAGGGAGCTGACGGACCGTTTGTAAGCCCGGCATAAGACCACCACGCGCAGCGCCCGCTCGCGCATCGGGTGCGCCATCGGGGTTCATGGCCACGCTCCCGGCGCGCTCGCCCGCTCGTACAGCCTCGCCACCGCCGTGACAACGGATCCGCACCGCAGGGACTTCATCGGACGAGCGCAACCCAGCCAACAGCAGGAACCGGCCCCACCACCGGTGCGCTGCTGTCACCGCACGCACCCCGGTCCACGACATCCTCCAGGGCCCTCGAGCCCCCGGACGCTGTCCGTCGCAGGGGCCCATCACCGTCACGCCGGTCCGTGCTGTCTGCAGCTGAGAAGAAACCGCAGTCACCCGGACACGCCGCAAGCACCTACGCCCGGCCAGGGCAACGAGCGGCAGCGTCCCTGCCCAGGCGTGGCTGTGGACGTTGCCCTGTCACCGGGTCTTCGTCCTACGAGGTCGCCGGGTTCGTGCCGATGCCGCGTGCTGCGATCAGGTGGGCGCTGCCGTCGACGAGGCGGTAGGAGAGGCCGACAACTGCCGCACGTCCGGTTTCGACGGCATCGGCGAGGACCCGGGAGCGGTCGACGAGCAGGTCCACGGTCTGCCGTATGTGCTCGGCGATGAACTCGCTGTCCTCGGTGTGGCCGGCGGCGCGGGCGGCCAGCACGCTCGGGGTGACCTTCTCGATCACGTCCCGTACGTACCCGGGCGCACTGGTGCCCTCCTCGACCGCGGCGCGGGTCGCGGCGACCGCGCCGCACGAGTCGTGGCCCAGCACCACCACCAGCGGGCAGCCCAGCACGGCCACCCCGTACTCGATGCTGCCCAGGACCTCGGGCCCGACGACCTGACCGGCGGTCCGCACCACGAACAGGTCGCCCAGACCCCGGTCGAAGATGATCTCGGCCGCGAGCCGGGAGTCCGCGCAGCCGAACAGCACCGCGAACGGGTTCTGGCCTGGAGCGGTCTCGGTGCGCCTGGCGGCGTCCTGGTTCGGGTGCTCGGGCAGGCCCGTGACGAACCTCCCGTTTCCTGCCATGAGCATCGTGAAGGCTTCGTCCGGGGTGACGGTGGGCGTGTTCGACATGGCGGCAGCCTACGACGTGGCCTCCGCCCGTGGTGCCACAGGGTTGTGACGTCCGCCGGGGCGGGCCGCGCCCACCACGGGCCCAGCCGGTTCCTGTCGGCTGTTCGGCGGCATCGGCGCGCGTGCCGGAGTTCAGGTCCATAGCGTCGGGCGTTAGCGGACGGCACCGGCCGTCCCGAGGGAAAGGTCTGACCAACCATGAACAGGTTCATCGCCCGTGCTGCAGCAGGTGCCGTGCTTGCGGCCGGTATCGTCGCCGTCCCGGCCGCCGGAAGCGCACTCGCTTCCGACGCGTCCCGGGGTCAGCACCTCTCGTACTCCCACCAGGTGCACGCCTCGACCAGCAACGTGAGCTACAGCGAGAGCACCCAGTTCGACTACAGCAACCACTGGGGCCACGAGCACAGCAGCCACGGCTACGGTCACCACGGGCACTGGTACGGCGGGCACGGCCTGCTGGGGCTCGGCCTGATCGTCCTGTGACCCAGCGGTTGCCCCACCCGACTCCCCCGCCCGGCTGAGCCGGCGGCGGGACCCAGCGCCTGCAGCGCCGGATCCCGCCCGTGCCCGCCGCTTCGCCTGAGTCCTCAGCGGCGCGCACATCAACACTTCGCAGCCCGGACAGCCGCAGACGGGTCCATTCACCCATGCGGCGCAGCGCCCGGCTCGCACCCGCAGCGCGAGGCCGGCCCGATGACACCCCCTCGGCAGCAGACTCGCAGCGGGCCCAGAACCGCATCGGCGCCCTCTTCGACCGCCCCAACTGCACCGGCAGCAAAGGCCGAAGACACAGGGCGTGAACCGGTCCCTATCCAGGAACGACTGCTGAACGCCCCAGCCACCGGCCGGGGCAGGCGCCGGGCCCACCACCGCCGAACCACCACCGGCCGCTTCCTCCACCTCCTGGGCCCGCAGTGGTCGCAGGCCGTGCAGCGGGCACCGACGCTCCGCCAGGACGCCGTCGCGGTACAGGTGTCCGCGCCGCCGCTGTTCGCCCGGGCGCAGAACGTGGGCCGCTCGGCCGCGCTCCTGCCGGTCCTCCACCTCGGTGAACACCCAGCCCCCGGCAGCGAGCCCGGGCTGCGACTGGAAGACCTCGGGGTCTGCGCGGACGAACGCCGGATGTGGCTGGTCCGCCTCTGCGACGGCATCCCGGTCGAACCCCGGGTGCTGAACGCGATCGAGTTCCGGGCCAACACCCAGCCGATCGCCCGGTTCCTGTGCGAGATCACCGGCTCCCTCACCCCGCTCTACACCGGCTTCGACTGGGGTGCCGCCGGGAAGCTGCCGTTCCTGCCCCGGCTGCGCCACGGCCGCACCATCATCGTCCCGGCCCGCTGGCGCCTGCCCACCGCCGACCTTCCCGGCCAGAGCGCGCCGTGGCCGCAATGGGAGGCAGCCGCCCGCGCCTGGCTGCACACCTACCGGGTGCCTGCCGGGTGTACCTGACCCGGCACGACCTCAAACTGCCGCTCGACCTCACCCGGACCGCCGAGCTGGCACTGCTGCGCGAGCACCTGCACCACGAGCCGGCCGCCAGTCTCAGCGAAACGCCCGCCCTCGGGGCGGACGGCTGGCTCGGCGGCCGGGCGAACGAGATCACCGTGCAGCTGCACAGCACCCGCCTCCACGTGCCAGCCCGCATCCCCGGCAGGCGCGTTCACCCGGTCCGGCCGGACGCCGGCCCTCTGCCCGGCGCCTCGGCGTGGCTGTACGCCCGGATCTACGGCAACCTGGCCCGGCAGGACGAGATCCTGCACGAGCAGCTGCCCCACCTGTTGAGGAGGTGGACCACCCCAACCGAGTGGTGGTTCATCCGGCACACCGACGACGGCCCTCACCTCAGGCTGCGCCTGCGTCTGCCCGAGGCCGCCGCCTTCACCCTCGCGGGCGAGCGCGTCGGCGAGTGGACTATGCGCCTGCGCGCGGCCGGACTGGCCACCCGCCTCCAACTCGACACCTACCAGCCGGAGACCGGCCGGTACGGCAGCGGGACGGCAATGAACCTGGCCGAGCAGGTGTTCGCCGCCGACTCCCGCGTCGCGCTGCTCCAGCTGACCCACGCCCAGCTCGCTCGGGTGGACGTGCGGGCGGTGACGGCGGCAGGGCTGGTCGCGCTGGCCGCCGGCCTGTTAGGCACCGAGGGCGGCGTGGACTGGCTGATCGACCACCTCCCGCACGGCCACGGCGCCCGCGTCGGCCGGGACCTCCACCAGCAGGCCGTCCGTCTCGGCGCCCCGGCCGGTAGCTGGGCCGAGCTGCGGGAGTCGGCGTCCGGCCGGGACGTGCTGCAGGCCTGGGAAGCCCGCGCCCGAACACTCGGCGAGTACCGCCACCACCTCGACCAGGACGGCGAGTTGAATCCCGCAGACGTCCTCGGGTCGCTGCTGCACCTGCACTACGTGCGGATGCTCGGCATCGACCGCGACGGCGAGCGCCTGGCCCGCCATCTGGCACGCGCCGCCGCCACCGCAGCCTCCGCCCGCCGCTTGGCCGGCGCCCGGTGAACATCGACCAGCGACACCGCGCACAGGCCCAACTCGGCACGCTCACCGGCGAGCTGGCCCTGCCACCGGCCTCCCGCTCCACCAAGTGGGGGCAGTCCCTGGCCAAGGGATCACCCGGAATCGCCCTGCTGCACATCGAACGGGCCGCCATCGGACTCGGCGACTGGGAGAGCGTCCACACCTGGCTGCGCACCACGATGCGCGCCCACGTGTGGTCGGCCCCCGGCACCGGACTGTTCTTCGGCGCCCCGGCCGTCGCCTTCGCCGTGCACACCGCCACCTGCGGCCCCGGCCAGTACCCGGAGGCACTCGCCGCCCTCGACGCCACCACCGCGCGGATGACTCTCCAGCGCCTGGATGCCGCCCACGCCCGGATCGACCGCGGCGAGCGGCCGATCTTCGCCGAGTACGACCTGATTTACGGCCTCACCGGCATCGGCGCCCTGCTGCGCCGGCGCGACCCGCACGGCGCGCTGCTGCGTGACGTGCTGGCCTACCTGGTGCGCCTGACCGAGCCGTTGCCCGGCGGCGAGCCCGGGTGGTGGACCGACGTCGCCCCCACCGGCGACCTGTCCCCGCACTACCCTGCCGGGCACGGCAATCTCGGCATCGCGCACGGCATCACCGGCCCGCTCGCACTACTGGCCCTCGCCCTGCGCGACGGCATCGAGCTCACCGGCCAGCGGGAGGCCGTCGGCCGGATCACCACCTGGCTGGACACCTGGCAGCAAGACGACGAACACGGCACCTGGTGGCCGGAGGCGGTCACCCCGGCCGAGGTCCGGCATGGCCGGCCCCGGCAGGCGAAGCCGCTACGGCCGTCCTGGTGTTACGGCACCCCCGGCATCGCCCGAGCCCAGCAGCTCGTCGCCCTCGCCACCGGCGACGCTGACCGGCAGGAGAAGGCCGAGCTGGCGATGCTCGCCGCGCTCAACGACCCGAACCAGACCGGCCAGTTCGGTGACGCCTCACTGTGCCACGGCACCACCGGCGCCCTGCTGACGGCCCACCGGATCGCCGCCGACGCCGCGAGCGAGCACCGAGGCGCGGCGCTGCTGTTCGCCGCCGGACGACTCGCCGACCAGGAGCCTGCCCCGGGTGAGGCCGGCCTGCTCGAAGGCTCCGCCGGGATCGCACTCGCGCTGCACGCCGCCGCCCGCGAACAGCTCCCGGTCTCCGGCTGGGACGCCTGCCTCCTGCTGACCTGAGAGAAACCGACATGACCCGCACCGACACAACCCGGCCGACGATGCCGCAGGCACCGGCCGCGCCGCCCTGGCTCCAGCAGCACCTCCTGATCGCCGACCCGGCCAGCGTGCTCGCCGAGCAGTTCGCCGCCACCCGCCTCGGACCGGGCATGGCCGCCCTGGAAACGGCCGGGGTGGTCACCGCCTGGCACTTCCTGCGCAAGGGCGAGCGGTGGCGCCTGCGCTACCAGCCACCCACCTCCCGGCACGCCGAGGCGGCGACCGCAGCCGTCACCACCCTGCTCCGGGCCGGACTGGCCGACCGGGCGCTGGCCGGGTGGCGGCAGGTGATCTACGAGCCGGAGACCAGAGCCTTCGGCGGCCCCGACGGCATGGAGGTCGCCCACCGGCACTTCCACACCGACAGCCACCACACCCTCACCTACCTCCACGCCGTCCACAGCGGCGAACAAGGCTACCAGCGCAGGGAGTTGGCTCTACTTCTCGCCACCGCGCTGATGCGCGGAGCGGGCCTGGACTGGTACGAGCAGGGTGACGTATGGGCAACCGTCGCCGACCACCGCACCCCCACTGTGGTGCCCACCGCCGCCCTGCGGGCCTCCGCCCGACGCCTCATCAGCGTCGAATCAAGTCCCGGATCCCGACTGATATCGGGCCAACTCGCCTACTGCAAACCATGGTTCGCCGACCACGCGGCCGCAGGTTCGGGCCTCGCGGCCCTGACCCTCGACGGCCGACTGGCACGGGGACTGCGCGCCGTCACCGCCCATCTGGTGCTGTTCCACCTCAACCGCCTGGGCCTGAGCGTGAACGAGCAGTCCCTGCATGCCGCGGCCGCCAGCGCCGTCATCCTCGACCAGGAGTAACCCGTGCACCCCGCCACCGGACCGCTCGCCGACGCGATCCGCCGCTTTCCCCTCGTCCCCCGCGCCCGGGCCCTGTCCCTGGCCGAGCGCGTCCAGCGCCTGACCGACCTCGCCCGCCAGGCCGACGAACAGAACAGCCCGCGCGACGCCTCCGCCGTCCACAACCTCGCCGCACTGCTGGCCACCGACACCGGACAGCCCGAAGACGCCCAGCAGCTGTGCCGCAACCATGCAGACCTCTACCTCGCGGCCCAGCCGCTGAACTCCACCCTCGCCAACCTCGCCCTGGAACCGCTGGTCAACCTCGCCAGCCTCAAGATCCGGTACGACGACGGCGACACGGCATTCGAACTCCTCAACCTCCTGGCCGACTCGGTCACCACCCGCACTGACACCGTCCTGGACGGCCACCTGGTTGTGCTCGCGGGCCTCACCGCGACCGACCTCGACCACAGAGAGGTGTGCGAGCGGACCGAGAACATCCGGCTCTACGACGGGCCCGTGCCCTGGTCCGGGCCCGGCCGCTGGTTGGATGCCCACGCCCACCTGCGCCGAGGCGACGGCATCGCCCGCCGCATCTACGGCGGCCGCCAAGTCGCCGTCATCGCCACCGCCACCAGCGGCAACACCGCAAGCGCCCTGGACCTCCTGACCCGGACCCCGCACGAACGGCCCTGGGAGCACGCCGTCGGCGCGGCCCTGACCGTGCTGTGCCTTCTGGCCGCCGGCCGCCCCGCCGCCGACGCCGGGGAGGCGATGCTGGAGCGCTTCGAGCACACCGATCGGGCGCAGGACCCGCTCACCGACACCGCCTCGGCCTGGCCGTCACCGACCTGGCTGCCGCCACCGGTGACCACGATCTCGCCGAGCGGGCAGCGCGCCTCACCGCCGGGCGCGCCACGCAGGACCCGGACGCCTACACCGCCCGCGAGATCCTGCGCCACCCGCTGGTCCTCGCGCGCCTGAGCCAACTCCACCAGCACTCCCTGACCGACACGGTCGAGCAGGCCGGACTCGGCCGCCACGGGCGACCGGCGAACAACGCCGCCAGGTGAGCGTCGCCCTGCACCGCACCACCGGCGTGATCACCCGCAACCTCCTCCGCTGACCCGCCCCCCTTCTTCAACGCCTCCTCTTCGACACCCGCCTTCCGGAGACCCCGATGACCACCGACCCGGGCACCCACGCCCACGCCACGGCCCGCAGACCGGCAGGTCCCGACGACCCCCGGACTCCGAGCGGCGGCAGCCGGGTTGACGCCGGGCGAGGTCAGGGTGCTGCGGCTGCTGGCGGGCGCCCTCACCAACGAGGAGGTGGCCGGCCGCCTGGCGATGACATCAGCACAGGTGTCCGTCCACGCGTTGTCGGCCGCGCGGCGCCTGGGCGCCGCGGACCGGACCACCGCGATCCTGCGCGCGATCCACCTCACGGTGATGCCAGCGGACGCACTCCCGCCCGCCCGATCGGACGGCCGGCACCTGGCCCCCCGCCTGAGGGACGTGTTCACCCTGATGGCAGCCGGACTCACCTGCCCGCAGATAGGCACCCGCCTGGGCATCGCCGAAGGGACCGTCAGCGGCTATGCCAGATCGGCCATCTGGTGCGTGGGCGCGAGCACCCGGCACGAGGGCCTCCTGCTCGCGGTCCGAAGCGGCCTGGTGACGACGGCCCAAGCCTGGCCGCCCGGGACGCTGCCCGAAGCGACCCGGGAGACAGCGGCATGACCTGGCCGACAGAGGCCGACCTCCCGGCGCGGATGGTCATCCCCGGGATCGCCGCCTTCGCCCGCGCAGACCGCCCCGAGACACCGCTACCAGACGACGGCAACACGTGGACCACCGGCCGGTGCTGGCTGTACTGCGGACGCGATCACGTCCCGGTCCTGTGGATCGGACCGGTCACCGTCGCCTCCGCCACGGCACCGATGTTCGCCTGCGCGTCCTGCATCAGCCGCCTCAACGACCTGCTCTGGGAAGACCTGCTCGTCGGCAGCGCCCGCTCCATGCCCGCAGTCCCCACCACGCCGGCCCTCGTGGAGGCGACCCTGTTCCACCGGCTCCCGGCCCTGGAGCCGCCCGCGCGCACCCGGACCAGCCACCGCCGTCCCCGCAGACGCACCGAACTGCTCGAAGCCGCCCTGCCCGGCTGGCTCTCGCGGCTCCACCGACGAAGCCGGACCCAGCTCCCGCCCTGCCCGTCCACCTCTCGGGCCGTCACCGGCCCTGCTGAGAAGAGGAGTTCATGACCACCACCGTCAGCGGCCTGCTCACCGTCGCCGGCTCGCAGCCGAGTGTCCGCAGCGCCCCCGAGCCGCCGCCCGTCGAGGCCGGCATCCCGCCGGAGCTCACCGAACGGGAGACGGCGGTCCTGCGGGTGCTGGCCAAGGGGCTGACGGTACGCCAGGCCGCGACCGAGCTTCACCTGTCAGAAAACACCATCAGCAGGACCAGCAGGGCGATCACCCTCCGCCTCGGCGCCGACGACATCGGGCAGGCGATCCTGACGGCCCGCTCCCGGGACCTGGTGAGCGACCAGGACATCACCGCCCAGCGCCCGCCCCGCCCCGGCAACCGGTCGCTGAGCCAGCGCCACCTCGGCACTCTGGACTGCCTCAGCCGGGGAATGACGAACCAGCAGATCAGCGCGGAGCTGCGCGTGTCGCTGAACATCGCCCGCCGCTACGTGCAGGAGGTGATGGAGGAAATGGGCGCGCACAGCCGCTGGCAGACGGTCGCCTACGCGGCTGTGGACAAACTCACCAACTGGCCGAACCCGACCGGCGGTCAGCGATGAGTGCCGCCCTGCCGAAGCGGCCAGTGCGCCCGCGCCGCCGGCTGGTGCCTGGAGCGCTGCTGAGCGCCCCGGTCCGCGCGGCGATGGAAGCGGTGGCACGGCACTTGTTCGTCCCCGGCCGCTCCGCGCGAGCCGCCTACGACCCACATCCGATCATGGTGAAGAAGGGCTCCAAGGGCGTGGTGTGCTCAACGACTCCGCCCGGGGTGCAGGCCCAGCTCGCGGAGCTGGCGGCCATCGAGCCGGGTCAGCGGATCCTGCTGGTCGGAGCTGCACCCGGGATCACCGCAGCTGTCCTGGACACCCTTGCCGGTCCACGCGGGCAGGTCGTCGCCGTCGAGCGCGACGAGGAGCTGGCCGACCGCACCCGCCTGCTGCTGGCCACAGCCGGTCACAGCCGCGTACGCGTCCTCCACGCCGACGCGACCGGACAACTCCCCTTCAATGACAACGGGTTCGACAGGATCGTGGCCACTGGGAGCCTCCCGGGCATCCCATCGGCCTGGTGGGACCTGCTGCGGCCCGGCGGCCGGCTCGTGATGCCGCTGCGCTGGCACGGCCACACCCGCCTGACCGGCCTCACCCACGAAGGCGACCGGATGACCGCCGACGTCTGGCTGCCCGGGGACACCCCGCCGCTTGTATGGCCGTCGGCCGCCAACGGCGGCGCAGACCAAGAGGTGCGGGCCAGCGCCGACGGCGAGGTACTGCTGTACCTCCCTCCCGAGCAGCTCGCCGAAGCCGCTGCGGCTCAGAGGGCGGTGGCCGCTTGGGGAGATCCGCTCTGGTCCGGAGTGACCGTTGGCGCCGGGCAGCCCCTCGACGACGTGGCCATCCACCTCGCCTCCGGCCGGGCAGCCGTCGGCCGCATGCGCGCCACCTACGACCACCGCCGCCCGGCACCGGCCAGCGGGCGCAGCAGTCCCGCCCTGGTGGACGGGAGGAGCTTGGCGTATCTGACCCGCCGCCTCCACCACGGCGCCCGCCTGGGCGTGCCGTGCTGGGAGGTCGGCGCGGTGGGCCACGGCCCGGGCGGCTCCGAACTCGCCCGGGACCTGCTCTCGTTGGCCGCGCCCTGGGCCAGTACGCCGGGCAACCGCCAAGCCTCCGCCTCTACCCCGACCGTGCCCCCGACCCCATTCCCGGGGACGGGACCGTGGTGGCCCTGACCGCATCGCGGCTGCTCATCACACCCCACCGAACGGCCGCAACCCCTGGGCCCGGCTTCGAGCCGACGCCCCCGCTGTCTACCCGTCACATTGAGAACCAGGTAGCGAGGAAGCAGAGTTGAGTACCGTCACCTCCCACCCCGTCGCCGGCAACCCGCCGCTGGCGACCCCCGGCTGGCACTTGGCCGGGCTGCTCGTGGTGGCAGTCGGACCGACCACGGTGTCCGTCGCCCTGGACGCGCTCGTTCGCGCAGGCCACCCCGTCCCGGGTGAGCGGGTGGCCGACGTTGTGCTGCGGCTGATCAGCATCCTCGCCGCCACGGTGTGGCGGGTCCTCTTCGCCAGACCCTCCGCCTGGTGGTGTTCCCTCCTGCTCACCGCACTCAGCTCCACGGCGCTGATAGCCCAGGCCGCCCTGATCACGCACCCCGGCGTGCGACCGGTGACGGTGGCCAGCGTCACCACCCTGGTCACCTGGCTCGCCCTCGTGCTCGTCCGCCGCAACGGCCTGACGCCCCGGCAGTTCCTGGACCGCCCCACACCCGGAATCTCCGAGTCGCGCCAGCTCGTCACCGTCGCCGCGACCGTTGCGATCGCCGTGGTCACCTGTCTGTTCGTGCAGGCGCAGATGGCCGTGATCATGGACGACCCAGCAGGGATATACGCCACAGCCCAGGACCAAGCCATCGGCATCACCGGACCGCTCACCTCCTTGATCGCCGCGCTCTGGACCGTCATCGCCGAAGAGCTGCTCCTGGTCGGCGCGGTCACCGTGCTGGCCGACCGCGCCGGATGGGTTGTCGGCTGGATCTACCTGCTGTCGGTGGGCACGCGGGTCGCCCTGCACGGGTACCTCGGCTGGGCGGCACTGCCCACCGCGCTGCTAGGGGTCGTCTTCCTCCTGCTGTACCGGCGCACCGGTCTGCTGCTGCTCCTGGTCGTCGTGCACGCGGCAGCGGACCTGCGCGACGACATCGTGCACATCCTGGACGGGCTGACGCGATGACCCCTCACCACGAGATGCCCGCCTCACCTGCCATGACCCCTGCGGTACTCACCGCCCTGGAGGCCGCCAGTGCCTCCCGGGGGTTCGACACCCGCGGGGCGCACCTGTTTCAGCAGAACCTCAACTGGGTGGTGCGGATGCCGAACGCCGCCCCTGGAGGCTCGGTGATCGCCAAGATCCACACGCCCGGGACCGAGCAGGCCGCGGTGATCCGCCAGGTGCTGACCGCCGAGTGGCTGGACGACAACGGCATCCTCACCACCCGCCCGGCCGGCACTCGCCGGCCCATCCAGGTGGGAGCCCACCTGGTCACGTTCACCCACGACCTCGGCGTCGGCATGGGTGGCCCGGTCCCTCCCGAGGAACTGGGCCGCCTGCTCGCACGCCTGCACGCCCTCACCGTCCCCGACCACCTGGGCCTGCCCCGCCTCGACCCGGCCGCCGACCTGCTGGCCCGGATCCGGAAACTGCCCGACCACGTCCTCGATCCGGACGACCGGCACTGGCTCACCAGCCATCTCCAGGCAGCAGGCGAGCTGTTCGAGTCCACCGACTGGCCCGGCGAGCCGGTCGTGCTGCACGGCGACCTCGCCAACCAGAACCTGCTGCGCACCAGAGCCGGGCTCGCGCTGCTCGACCTGGAGTACGTCGCCGTCGGCTGGGCCCTCCACGACCTGGCGTTCCGCGCTTGGATCCGCGACGGATTCTCCGACGCCCCCAGGCGCTACGACCGGTTCTGTGCCGCGTACGGAACCGACGTCACCACCGTGCACGGCGGGCGGCCGTACGCGCAGGTGCTCGCACCCCTTCGGGCCGCCGTCGGTGTCGTCATCGCCCTGGAAGCCTCCCTCCGCGCCCTGGACTGGGCCGAGGAAGCGGCATACCGGCTGATGTGCCTCCGAAACCAGGAAGATCCCCGGTTCGCCTACCCGTGGCGCTGGTCCTCGGCCCGGATATTCCACTCCTTTCGGACGCGGTTTTGGATCTTCTGCAGGGCTGGGGCGGCGGGAGGATGTGTCGGCCTCATCCACTGGCATGCCCAAATGAAAGAGCGTGGGGCCCGCGGCGTGCCGCGGGCCCCACTGTGCTGATAGGGCCAGGCTCTGTGGCGTTGCTGGTTCAGTTGTCTGTCAGGGGTTGACAGGGAGTGCGGGGGTTGTGGTAGTGGGCAGGCTCCAGGTCTGGGCGGGGGTGTTGTTGCAGTCGTAGATGGTGAGTCGGGTGCCGTTGGTGGTGTTGTTGGAGGGGAGGTCGAGGCAGCGGCCGGAGACGGGGTTGTAGAGGCTGCTGTCGGCGCGGGGTAGCCAGGTCTGGTTCCAGGCGCCGGGGGTGCAGGTCCACAGGCTGACGCCGGTGCCGTTGGCGGTGCCGCCGCCGTTGATGTCCAGGCACTTGCCGCCGGCGGAGATGGTGGCGGTGGCGGGGTTGAGGGTGAACTGCTGGGCGGGGCTGGTGTTGCAGGTGTAGAGCCAGACGCCCTGGCTGGTGTCGTTGCCGGGGACATCCAGGCAGTTGTTGCTGGCGGCGTGCCGGATCGCGGTGGTGGATGCGGCGGTGGCGGAGGCACCCGAGTAGACGGCGAGGTTGCTGATGCTGCCCTTGAAGGTGGGACTGGGGGCGCTGGCGTTCCTGTAGCGGCCCATGACGAGGTTCCCGCTGGGGGCGGGGCTGGTGGCCGCGTTGTGGTAGCCGCTGGCGGCGAGGGTGCCGTTGACGTACAGGCTCATCTGCCCGGTGGCGGCGTTGTAACTTGCGGTCAGCTGCGCCCACTTGCCCGCCGGTGTGAAGGCGGAGCTGTTGACGGTTTGGGTGAAGTCGTAGGGCCAGAGGTCGTTGTCGGCGTTGGCGAGGGCGAAGCGCCAGAGCTTTGCGGTGCCAGTGCCTTCGTTCCAGAGCATGAAGCTGCTGGCGTGGGTGGTGTCCTGGCTGACGAGGATGCCGCCGGCTTCGTCGGGGTTGGCCCAGGTGCTGATGGTGAAGCTCTGCCGGGTGTCGACCACCTGCTTGTTGGTGGTCAGGGTGGCGCCGGTGCTCTTGAACTCGGCGACGTTGGTGGAGCGGCCGTCGACCGTGCTGTTCTTGAAGGTGACGTTGCTGTTGGCGGCGTTGTAGGTGGTGGGGTTGGCGACGGCGGGGCCCGCGGCGTCGTTGAGCTTCCACTGTGCGGCGGGGGCCTGGGTGGTGCCGCGGTGGTGGCCGGGGGTGAAGCCGGTGACGGCCTTGTTGGTGGCGATGCCGGGCCACACGTGGAGGTTGCCGATGGCGTCCAGGGCCCAGAGGTCGGGGATGCCGTCGTCGGTCTGGTCGCCGTCGGCGCCGATCGTGGGGAAGGCGAGGGGGTTGGCCGGAGGGTTGGTGGTGGCGAAGAAGTCGGTGCCGATAGGAGTGGCGGGGCTGGCGGTGACGGCGGTGACGGCGGTGTAGTTGCCGAGGGCGTCGGTGCGTGCCGCGGTGGTCAGCGCGTACTGGAAGACGTTGCCGTTGCCGCGGTCCCGCACCCACAGGGAGGGGGCGGTGTCGGTGCCGATGTTGAGGGTGTTGCCGGGGACCATGAGGTCGCGGTTGTCCCAGCCGCCGGTGGCGACCAGGACGGGTGCGCGCAGTGAGACGCTGTTCTTCGGCGGGTAGTACCAGAGGTTGCCGGACTCGACGGTGAGGATGCCGGTGGCGTCGGGGAACTTGCCGCTGGGGGTGCGGGTGGTGCTGGTGGATCCGATCGGGGTGATCTGCGTGGTGAACTGCCAGCCGCTGTCCTGGTGGTAGCCGGTGCACGTTCCGGTGCAGTTGGGCCGGTCGAGTGTGGTGGCCGCATTGAGGGAGAAGCGGCCCAGGTCCGTCTTGTTGTTGGGGAAGTAGTAGAGCTGTGAGCCGCCGTCGCGGTGGACGAACAGGTCGTCGGCGTTGTCACCGGGGCTGCGGGAGCCGCGGTGGGTGGTGTGGAAGTCGTTCCAGGTGCTGTTGGCCTCGGGGGCTTGGGCGGCGGGGGCAGCGGTGCCGGTGGGGGGGACGTTGCTGTTGCCGGGGTCGGTGGCGCGGCCGTGGGTGACGAGGTTGCCTGCGGTGTCGGGGAGGAGGATGTCGGGGCGGGCGTCGCCGGTGGTGTCGCCGAAGGCGACCGGGCCGGGGGCCCAGGGGACGTAGAAGGCGTAGGAGAGGGTCTGGGAGATGTTCCCGGCGTTGTCGTACGCCTGCGCGTACAGGATGTTGGTGCCCCAGTGGGTGGGCTTGGTGGTGATCTCACTGATACTCAGCGGGGCACCACCACTGCTGCAGACCTGCTCGTTGGTTGTCATCTGCGGGTCGTAGCTCCACCGCACGCACGCCAGACCGGAGCTGAGCAGCCCGGCACCGGGGCTGGGGTCGGACGCGGTGAAGGGGATGCGGCCGGTGTCGCCCAGGCGCAGGTTGGTGATCTGGCCGTTCCCGGCGGGCGGGAACTGGGTGGCCGGGTCGGTGAAGGTGCCGAACGCGGCGATCGGCGGAGTGGTGTCGACGGCGAAGTGGCACACGGCCGTGCCCGGGCCGCGGATCAGGCCGTCGTCGCCCTGGGCCTGCCAGCCGTAGTGGTGGCCGTCCTTGAGTGTGCCGCGGGGCACGGTGTAGGAGGCGCGGCTGCCGTTGGGGACGAAGCCCGACCAGCCGGAGTTGACGCTGGGTGCACCGGAGACGGAGTTGTCCCAGATGTTGACGAACTCGGTGAGCTGGGCCTGGTTGTAGCTGCTGACCACCGAGGTGAGGGTGGTGCCGGTGTCGGTCACCCAGCCGTACTCGGACAGCGGCGCGTTCCAGCAGGCGTCCGTGTTCGGGGCGGTGACGCGCCGGGGGCTCGGCAGCGCGGCGGGGTCGGTCGGTGTCAGCGGGACGTGGTCGTACTCGGTGGACAGGATCGCGGTGTAGCTGAACCGCTTGAGGGCGTTCCTGTCGCCGGTGCCCTCCCTGCCGACGAGCGCGAACGCCAGCGGGGTGTTGACGTCGGCGAGGGCGTTGCGCATCGGGGCGGTGACGTTGAAGTCGATGCCGAGCTCGCCGGGGCAGCCGGACTGGCCGTTGCCGGGGACGCTGGTCTTGCCGTCGACGTACTCGTAGGTGGTGTAGTTGTTCCAGTTGACGGTTTCGGTGAAGGCGGCGGCTCGGTAGAGGTTCACCGGGTAGCCGGCGGTGCAGGAGTAGTCGGAGGAACTGCTCTGCGAGATGTGCAGGTTCGCGTAGTTGATGACGGTGGTGCTCAGGTAGCCGTTGAGGTTGAACTCGTACAGCGACCGCTCCGCGCCGTAAGGGGCCTCCCAGCCGTTGTAGCCGACACCGGGATGGTCACGGGTTTGCGCACCGGTGCGGTCGAAGTTCCCCGCGGTGGTGTGCGCCTGCATCACCCACGCGTGGTGGCTCTTGCCCCGGGCGTCGTTCGACCACACCGGGTCCACGTAGATCGGGTACTTCGTGTTCACCCCGTCCAGCAGCTCGGGGCTCGGCGACAGCCGGATCACACCAACGCCCTTCACATCCGCACTCGCGGACGCGGGGATGTCCGCCACCGTCGCCGTCGGGCCGGGCCCGTCCGTGCTGCTCGGCACATCCGGCGCCGAGCCGGAGGCGCCCGCATTGACTGCAGGAGCGCTCAGAGCCGAAACGGCAGCACCCTTCAGGGACTTCGCCGCAGCCGCACCACCGGCGGTGGTCGGCGCCGCAGCCGACCACATCTTCGGGGTGGGAGCGGTGAACACCGTCTCGCCGCCACTGGAGGCCCGCAGATCACCCTCGGCGGCCGAGGACAGCTCCAGACCCTTCGACACGGTCGGGAAGCTGAGGGCCCGCACCGCCGGGTTCGCCGCGGCAGCAGGAGTGTGCAGCACCAGAACCGTCGTGTAGCCGCCGAACCTGGTCGCCGTCACCTCCAGGTCGACGTCCGGCGCAACCGAGGCAAACAGCGCACTGTTGCCACTGACCGTCGGCGCGGGCAACGGACCGGGGAAGGGAGAACCCACCGACAGCTGCTTGCCGTCCCGCGTGGTCATCGTCGCCAGCGGCCCCACGCCACCACCAGAGACCACCAACTTCTCACTCGCCGCCGCCGGCACGAGCGAACCGTCCGCTGCGCGCACCAACGTGTCGTCCAGCGCGGCCCACGAACCGTCAGGCCGCCTGGTGCGCTGCGCCTCCAGGTTCTGGTCGCGGCGGATCCTGCCGGCCGGGGTGGCGACCGACGTGCTGAACTCGTCCGTCAGTTCGGGGATCGGCACGTCCTTGCCGGTTCGCTTCGCCTCGGCGACGGCTGTGTCCGCCGGGCGGGGGTTGAGGTTCTCGCCCGCGTGCTTGGCGTCCCCGACCTGGACCGCCTGCTGGAAGTCGGCGGCACTGTCGGCCTGGGCAGGCACCGGGGCGAGGGTGAGCAGGCCTGCCGCCAGGGACACTACGGCTGCCGCCGATCCAGCCCGGAGCCACTGCCTGGAAGGCTGAGAGCGGAGATCGGATACTTGCTGACTTTGTGTCAAATAAGTGAGTTTGGCGGAGCGCACGCGATCCTCGTAATCATTTCGTTCCCTGACTCTGGACTCGCAGGGATTCTCCGTACGCTTCCAGGGCCTTGACGGAGGGTCAATGCCACTATTTGACGATTGTCCTGATTGGAGAGGGAAGCAGCTTTAATGCGGTAGTGATCTGAACCACAGTCAAGTCCTTGCCAGTATCTATACCTACTGCAGACGAGCCCCTTCATGTCATAGGATCCGCTCCACAGTTGCCAAAAGTGACGTCACGTCATGTCATTTTCCTGACTATGGAGATGCAAGTGTCAGTCCTTCGTAGTAGTCGTACGGAAGTCGGGTTCCGAAGGCGAATAGCCGGGCCATTGGGCCTGGCCGTGATGGCCTCACTCCTGGGGCCGATGGCTGTGCAGGCCGCCGCAGCGAAGCCGGACTTCTCCCGCATCTGGGAGCCCTCCAACACCGCCCTGCCAGGCACGCCCTCAACCCCTGCGGCCAAAGCCCCCAAACCAGCCGAGATCGCCCCGCACTACCCGGTACCCAAGGCATCAACTCCCCAGGCCGGCAAAGCCCCCGCGAAGCGTGAGACAGCGACCGCACAGGTGGGCGGTGCACCGGCAAAGGCCGGAGACCTGCCGGTGTGGGTGAACACCCCGCCCTCACAGCAGGCCGCTCAGAACAAGACCGACACCCCGGCGTCCGCGGTCACCTCGGTGACGGTGGTCCAGTCCGACGAACCGGCCGCCGACGCGGCGGGCGTCAACGGCCTTCTGCTGTCCCTGTCCGCAAGCGGGTCCACCCCGGCCCCCGGCGCTGGTGCGAACGCTAGCGCCGGTGCCGCGCTGGTGGAGGTGGGACTGGACCTCGCCGCACTGGACGCTTCGACCGGCGGCCAGTTCACCGTCCGCGGACGCCTGATGTCCCTGCCCGCCTGTGCACTGACCACCCCTGAGGTCCCCGCCTGCCTGGTCCGCACCCCGGTCGCCACCCGCTACGACGCGGCGACCAAGCGCGTGATCGCCGACGTGACACTGCCGACAGCATCCGTGTCGCCCTCAGCGCCGCCCCCTGGAGCGGTGAAGGCAGCCCTCTCAGATGCCTCGCTGGCGGCGCCGGCCGCTGCCCCGGCAGCGGTACCGATGCTGCTCGCTGCGGAGACCGGCTCCTCCGGTGGAGGCGGCACCTACGGTGCCACCAGCCTGAGCGCCTCGTCGGGCTGGGCCGCCGGCAACTCGTCCGGCAACATGACCTACGGGTACGGCGTTCAGGTGCCGCCCGCCCTCGGCGGGCCCGCACCCAGTGTTTCGCTGGGCTACAACTCCTCTGCGGTGGACGGCAAGACGTCGGCCACCAACGCGCAGGCCTCCTGGATCGGTGACGGCTGGGACTACAACCCCGGCTTCATCGAGCGCACCTACAAACCGTGCGACAAGAACGGCATCACCGGATCCGGTGACCTGTGCTGGGGCGGGTACAACGCCACCCTCTCCCTCGGATCCCACTCCGGACCACTGGTACGCGCCGCAGAGGGTCCGGCCGCGTCCGACGACGCCACCGGCATCTGGCGCCTCAAGGGTGACGACGGGACGAAGGTCGAGTTCGGAACGGGAGCCGCCAACGGCACCGACAACGGCGCCTACGCCAAGGTCACCGACAGCTCCGGCACGGTCTACTACTTCGGCCTCAACCACCTTCCCGGCGGTGACAAGAGCGACCCGGAGACCAAGTCCGCCTCCACGGTGCCCGTCTACGCGCCCAACAGCGGTGACCGCTGCTACGACGCGGCCAAGGGTAAGGCGTCGTGGTGCCAGATGTGGCAGCGCCTGTCCCTGGACTACGTCGTAGACGCCCGCGGCAATCTCACCACGTACACGTGGGAGCCGGAGGCCAACTTCTACTCCCGCGGCGGCGGCCAGAACAACGGCAACGGCACCCTCAGCTCCTACACCCGCGCCACCACCCTCAAGCGCATCGACTACGGCCAACTCCTCGACGCCCAGATCACGGCCAAGGGCGCCCTGCAGCCCGCAGCCCGGGTCAACTTCACCGTCGCCGAACGCTGCCTGGCCACCGGCACGGCCTGCGACACCGCCAACCGCACCGTCGCGAACAAGAACAACTGGCCCGACGTCCCCGTCGACCAGGAGTGCAAGTCCACCGGCACCTGCACCAACTACGGCCCCACCTACTTCACCACCAAGCGCCTGACCACCATCGCCACCCAGGTCCGGGTCAACAACACCTGGCAGGACGTCGACAGCTACACCCTGACGCACTCCTTCCCCGACCCCAGCGACACCACCAGCCAGAAGGCACTGTGGCTGGACTCCGTGCAGCGCACCGGCAAGACCGCAGCTCCGAACATCGCCGCACCGCCGGTCACGTTCGTCCCCGTAATGCTGCCCAACCGGGTGGACGGCACCGACCTGCTGCCGGCGCCGCCGCTGATGAACCGCCCGCGGATCCAGCAGATCAAGAACGAGATGGGCGGCGTCCTCAACGTCGACTACAACCTTCGCGACTGCTCGCGCATCAACAACGTGATGCCGACCGCCGAGGACGACAACACCAGGGCCTGCTTCCCGGTGCGCTGGTCCCCATCCGGTTCCCTTCCCGGCGCGGACCCGGTGCTCGACTGGTTCAACCACTACACCGTCGCCTCTCTCACGGAGAACGACTTCGCCACCGGTTCCCCTGCCAAGATCACCGCCTACACGTACGGGCCAGCCGCCTGGCACCGCGACGACAGCGAGTTCACCGACCCCAAGTCCCGCACCTGGGGCGACTTCCGCGGCTTCGCCACCGTGACCGTCACCACCGGCGACGGCAACGACGGCCCCAAGAGCAAGAGCACCGCCACCTACCGCCAGGGCATGCACGGCGACGCCCGCAAGGCCGGAGGAACACGCTCCGTCTCACTGCCCGACCAACTCGGCAACGACGTCGACTGGCTCGCCGGCCAGACACTGAAAACCGAGACCTTCGAAAGCGCCGCCAGCGCGGTCGTCGTCTCACAGACCGTCAACCAGTCCAGCGGCGAACAACCCACCGCCACCCACGTCAGGGGCAGCGGCCTGCCTGACCTGGTGGCCCGCTACAACGCCACCACCAGCACCACCACCAGCCGCGCCCGCAAGAGCGACGGCACCTGGCGCACCAGCACCCAGACATCCACCACCGACCCCGACCACGGCAACCGCCTGCTCACCGCACTCGACCAGGCCGACGGCCTGCCCGACCAGTGCACCCGACCCGCCTACGCGACGGGCCCGGACCCGCAGCGCACCGACCTGCTCGCCGAAAAGGTGACCGTCTCGGGCCCCGGTGCCTGCACCGCCACGGCAACCGCGGCCAACACGCTCTCCCGGACCAGGATGTTCTACGACAGCCTGCCCTACGGACAGGCTGCCAAGACCGCCAACCCGACCGCTCAGCAGGTCCTCGACCGCTACGACGGCGCGGGCGCTCCGGTGTTCGCCCCCCTCTCGAGCGCGGCCTTTGACACCTACGGCCGGGTTGGGTCCGTGACAGACGTCAACAGCACCGACACCCAGCACCCGGGCGGTGCCACGACCACCACCACCTACACCTCCGCAGCGGCGGGTGAACTGCCCACCACCATCACGCTGGCCGCACCGATACCCGGCTCGGCGACAGCGGCAACCTGGAACACCGTCACCATCCTCGACACCCGCCGGCTGCTGCCTCTTACAGTCACGGACCCCAACGCCAAGACGGTCACCGTCACGTACGACGCGTTGGGCCGCACAACCGCGGTCTGGTCGGCTGGCCGAACCCCGGCGTCGCAAGCGAACGCGAACCAGACGTTCGCCTACTCGGTCTCCAACACGACCGGCACACCGTCGACGGTCACCACCTCAAGCCTGACGCGAGACGGTTCACCACCGGTCTACAAGCGCCAGATGGCACTACTGGACGGCTTCGGACGCACCCGGCAGACCCAGTCCTCACCGGCCGGCCCCGGCGACCCGGGCCGCATGGTCACCGACACCCGCTACGACTCCCAGGGACGCGCCCGCTCCCAGACCGCTCCCTGGTACACCGAGAACGCACCCTCGGGAACGCTCCTCGCGGCCGCCGACAGCGACATCCCGGCCCAGACCCGAACCACGTTCGACGGCCTCAGCCGCCCCGTCACAACAGCCCTGTGGTCCAAGGGAGTCCAGCAGTCCCAGACCGTCACCTCCTATCCTGGAGCGGACCGAACCGACATCGTCCCGCCGCAGGGGTCCTGGCCCACCACCACCCTGACCGACGGCCGGGGACGTACTACCGAGTTCTGGCAGTACACCACCCCCGCCACGACCGGAGTCGCCACGGACGCGGCCGTTACCCGCTACACCTACACCCCGGCCGGCCAGCAGGCCACCCGGGTGGACGCGATGGGCAACACCTGGAGCTACGGCTACGACCTGCGGGGACGCCAGACCACCGCGACCGACCCGGATACCGGCACCACCACCAGCACCTACGACGCTGCCTCTCGGGTTGCCACTACTACCGACGCCAAGCAGCAGGTCCTCGCCTACACCTACGACCTGATGGGGCGTAAGACCGGCCTATACGACGGAACGGTGACGGGCGCCAAGCAGCTCGCCGCGTGGACCTTCGACACCGTCGCCAAGGGAAAGCCAACCTCCTCCACCCGCTACGTCGGCGGCATCACCGGCCAGACCTACACCACCACCGTCACTGGATACGACGACGCCTACCGCACCACCGGCAGCACCGTCACCATCCCGGGCACCGAAGTCGGCCAAGCCGCCGGCACCACCTACACCTACACAGCCGGCGCCACCTACGACCAGGCGACCGGCAACCTCAAGGAGGTGAGCAAGCCGGCACTCGGCGGCCTGCCGTACGAGGAGATCGGCTACTCATACAACGGATACGGACAGCTGATCTCCTACGGCGGCGCGACAACCTACGACGCGCAGACGGCCTACGACGCGTTCGGCCGTCCGATCCGCTCCACCATCAACCCCTGGGCCTCGCAGGTGGTGACCACCACCGACTACGACCAGGCCACCGGACGCGTGCGCTCACTGTTCCTGGACAAGCAGACCTCCACCACCGGCGTCGTCCAGCAGACCAGCTACACCTACAACCCGTCCGGCACCATCACCTCCATCACCGACGTCCCCGACAACAACCCGGCGGCCACCTCCCGCCAGTGCTTCACCTACGACGCCCTCGGGCGCATGACCACGGCCTGGACCGACACCGGCACCATCACCACCCCCGACCCGCTGCAGCACAAGACCCTCGACCAGGGAGCCTGCACCAACACCACCCCCACCAGCGGAGCGATCGCTCCGTCCAAGACCACAGTCGGCGGTGCCAATGCCTACTGGCAGGACTACACCTACGACCTCACCGGCAACCGCAAAACCCTCACCCAGCACGACCCCGCCGGTGACACCACCAAGGACATCACCACCACCCAGACCTTCGGAGCCCCCGGTACGGTCAACACCCCCACCCAGCCGCTCACATCCGGCGGCGGCACCGGCGGACCCCATGCCCTGCTCACCGCCAAGACCACCGGCAGCGTCGGCACCAACGAGTACGACGCCACCGGCAACACCACCAAGATCGCCAACCCCAAGAACAGCCGCACCCTCAAGGCCGGCTACGTCATCAAATCCGGCGAGAACGTCCGCTCCAACAGTGTCCAGCTCGCCATGCAGGCCGATGGCAACCTCGTTCTGACCTCCCTGCGCACCGGCAACGTCCTGTGGTCCAGCAACACCGCGAACCACCCCGGCGCCAAGGCCACCATGCGCGACGACGGCAACTTCGTCGTCTACGACACCGCACAGAACGTCCTCTGGTCCTCCAACACCGCCATCGGCGCGGGCAGCGGCTACTTCGCCGCCGTCCAGGACGACGGCCTGTTCCTCGTCTACGCCCCCGGCTACCAGAGCAAGTGGTCCAGCAGCACCTGGAACGCCATCGACGCTGCAGCCGGCGCCACCCTCACCTGGAACACCGAAGGCAAACTCGCCTCCACCACCCAGGGAACCGCCACCACCACCTACCTCTACGACGCCGACGGCAACCAGCTCATCCGCCGCAACCCCGGCAAAACCACCCTCAACCTCGGCGGCGACGAACTCGTCTACGACACCAACGCCAAGACCTTCATCGGCACCCGCTACTACCCCATCCCCGGCGGACTCACCATCGTCCGCACCGGAGCCGGCACCGCCCCAGGCGCCTTCGTCGCCCAGCTCGCCGACCACCACGGCACCGACACCGCGAGCATCGACCTCTCCACCCTCGCCGTCACCCGACGCCCCACCGACCCCTTCGGAAACCCCCGCGACACCCTCCCCAAAGCCTCCGCTTGGGCCGGAAACCAGGGGTTCATCGACGGCACCAAGGACAACACCACCGGCCTCACCAACCTCGGCGCCCGCCAGTACCAACCCACCACCGGGCGTTTCATCAGCCCCGACCCCATCCTCGACCCCGCCGACCCGCAACAGTGGAACGGCTACGCCTACAGCAACAACAACCCCATCAATTTCAGCGACCCCAGCGGCCTGAAACTCCAATGCGGTGGCGGCTCCGCCCCCAGCTGCCCCAAAGACAACACTCTCGGCGGACAGGGTGTCGGTGACGTCGACCCCACAATGGAATACAAACCAAAGACGAAGACCGGCTTGGAAAAGGCTTCTTCCGCAATCGGCGGATTTTTCAGAGATGCCGGGAAAGCCTTTGCCGACAAGGCGGTCGACACGGTCAGTGGTGCCTTTGATTTCGCCAGTAAGTACATCTCTGATGGCTACCACTGCATCGGGGGATCCTGGGGGTCCTGCCTGGACACCGCCAAGACCCTGATAGTGTCGAATCCCACATCCCCCTTCTTTGCAGTGAACATGGGCATTGGGATCTTCTCCGATGCTGCCGAAATATACGACGGGTACAGCAATGGCCACGCCGGCGAAGCCACCGGCCAGCTGGGATTCTTCCTGCTGCAGTTCGCGGGGGGAGGCGAAGCCGCAGAACTTCGCGCGGGACTCAGAGCCGGCAAGGGGGCGAGTGCCATTGACCGTTTCCTGGATTTTGCCGGAAAATGCAAAGCCCCTAACAGCTTCCCTGCTGGCACCCTCGTTCTCCTCGCCGACGGCACCACGAAGGAGATCGACCAGCTAACGACTGATGACGAGGTCCTGGCCACCGACCCGCAGACCGGAATCACTCAACCCGAGCGCATCCTCGACACGATCATCGCAACCCACGACCAGGAATTCACCGATCTCACCATCGAGACCGGCGGCCGCGACCAGAACATCACGTCCACCCAGCACCACCCCTACTGGAACGCCACCACCCAGCGCTGGACCGACGCAGCAGACCTCCAGCCCGGCGAATCACTCCGCAAGCCCGACGGAACGCTGACGAAGATCATCAGCGTCCGAAACTACAGGACACCGCCCACGAGCGCGTATAATCTAACTATCGATCAGCTCCACACGTACTATGTACTTGCGGGCGGCGTGCCGATTCTGGTGCACAATTCCGGGGATAATCCCTGGGATAATGCACATGAATGGACGAAGGGGCATCTACCAAAAGAGGGGGGCCCTGCGAATGGAGTATTTTTCAAAAGATACCCAGATGCAGGCGGGTCTCTTACTGCCTGGGGTGTATACGACGAGAATGGGAGGCTCAGATACCGCGTCGATCTTTTTGGGGCGGCGCATCGTGGAGTTGAAACGCCGCATTGGCAGACGTACGAGGTAAATCCTGCGCCCAGTGGGAAGATATTTGTCAATGAGACCGGGGATGCCTTTCCGGGGGATGGACCCTTCGGTGGACCGCCCACAGGGTGCATTCTATAGACGCCTAAGGCAGTCCGGAGTCGCGGCCATGGCTATTGCGAGAATCAATATCCATGGCCAGACTAGTTTCCTGCTCGTTCAGGATGTGTGAAGGAAGTGAGTTGCCGATGGATCGCGACTTGAGGAATTCCGCCGTCGTGACTTTGGGAGCCTTGGCGGGCAGCCGCGACTACCTTGATAGGGTCGATGCTGGATGCGGTCTTGCAAACTTCGCCGAGGTGAGCGAAGCCGCAGGGTTTTTGCGAGCACTAATTCTTGACGCCGGTGACACTTTTGTCACCTTGAAAACGGCGGAAGCTGTACTTCGGCGCAAGGATCGGTTGGGCCTGGAAATTGTTTCTTCAGCATTGGCGGAAGCAGACTCGAGTCACGAGCGATGGATTCTTTCGGCTGTAGTCAATGTATTTGGAATCTTTGTCGATGATCGAGATGCGGCGGCTTTGATCTGCCAGTCCTTGGCGAACGGATCTGATAAGGCGATGTCTCGAGGGGCACTCCAGTTGATTGAGATGCTGAGTGAAATTGATCCTGTGCTTGGTCCCGCAGGCTGAGCATGAATTCTTAAAAGCTAGAGATTCTCTGACACTGGGCGGCGAGGTTCGCCGAGAGCTTTGCTCTGGGATGTCACCACTAAGGCCTGAACTCATGCTGGCGATCTCAAGCCTCCGGACGGAAGGCGAACGGCCGACTGCGGCCCTGATTGTCCGCAACTAACACACCGCTTACAACCTCACTATCGCCAACCCCACACGTACTATGTACTCGCCGGCATGACGCCGATCATGGTGCACAATGACGATGGTGGATCCGGAGATATCTTTTATCGAGGAGTGAAGCCAAGCGATCAGCTCTCGTTCGAAGGGCGACTGGGAACCGATTTCAAGGTCGACAAGGTGACTGGGTGTGTAATTCCCAGGCGCGGCATATCGCTGACGACGCAACCCGACTGGCTCGGGAAGTTTGGGCGGGTAGGCGTTCCAGTGGACACCTCCAACATCCCGAGCGGCCTGGAGACTGTTCAGGTGGGCAAGCCCGGACACTATGAACTTGCGGTTAAGTCGGGTGTCAACATGACGCCCGGCGAGTTTCAGAGCAAGCTCGGCGCGGTCAGCCCGACTGCTGGTTGCCCCTGAGTGCCGCCTGACGGTCATATAGGAGGTGTTCGAATTGGAGTATCAGGTTGCCTTCCCTGAGGACTTTGACGAATTCGACTGGTCTGAGATTGAGGATAAGGGCTGGCTTGATGGCGTCAGGATTTCATGGGATGGGAACAGCTATACAGTGTCATTCTTCGACGAAATTCGCCTGTCGCAGGCCGTCGTCGTTGACATCGAACGACTTGGATATTTTTCTGCGAGGAACGTCGTTGTAGTTCGACGGGTTGCTCGCGATGAAATCAATCACACAGTGTCAGTAATGGCGGATCGGGGGTTTGCGGACATCCTGAACGTCGACTGACGGCGCGGACGCCCTGCTGGAGAACTATCCAGCAGGGCGTCTTGCCTTTGGAAGGCCAACTCTTGTCCCATGGTGACGAACAGCCTGTGGCCAGCTGGCGCTGGCCAGATTACGCATGCTGTAGCAGATGAGCCACCGTCAGCCCCCACATGGGCAGCCGATGTGCCGAATAATCAACTCCCGTGGACAGAGGTATACTTGAATGGAGGAGAACTGCCCCAGGAGCGCCTCCTCAACAAGCATCCTACGGAAGCCGCTTAACTGGGGATCAAGGGCGACGGAGCCCCCATCCGAGCAGCGAGCGCGTTGGCACCGAAGCGTCACACTCCAGCCCGGTCAACAGCCCCCACCGCAAACAGGCTCACCGCTGCGGCGCTGTGGCAACCCAGCCCAGAAGCCGCGAGCCCGATTGGCAGCGGAGCATCGGTGACTATGTAGCCGTCGGCGACAGCCGACACTGGAGCCTGAAAATGGCAGAAGATGGGGCGCTGCACCCATAAGAGCTCGTAACACGATCACGGTGTCGGTTTGTTGAGCCTCCGCCAGCAGATGAGTGCGCACGCGAGTGAGATGAGTGAGTCGTGGAGGTCGAGGCGGCGTTCCCAGCGGGTGGCCAGGCGCTTGAACTGGTGGAGCAGGGCGAAGGTCTGCTCGATGACATAGCGGAGCTTGTCGAGGCCGCAGATGTCGGGCTCGCCGCGTCGGGAGATGACGGGCAGGATCCGACGGCGGGTCAGCTCACGGCGGACGTGCCGGCTGTCGTAACCTTTGTCTCCGAGAATGGACTTGGGACGCTTGCGCGGCCTGCCGGGCTGGCCTGAGACGGGCGGGATGCCGTCGACCAGGGCGAGGGCCTGGGTGATGTCGGGAACGTTCCCGCCGGTGGTGATGGCCTTGAGCGGGGTGCCGTTGCCGTCGCAGATCAGGTGGTGCTTGCTGCCTGACTTGCGGCGGTCGACCGGCGACGGGCCAACCCCGGCACCCCCCTTTTGGCCCGTACGTGGGAGGCGTCCATGCAGGCCCGTGTCCAGTCGATCCGCCGTGCCGAGTTCAGCTAGGCGAGCAGTATCCGGTGGACCTGGTCGAACACCCCGGCTTCGGTCCACCGACACCCCGGATCCGAAGCCCAGCTCCGGTGGCAGCTGTTGCCAGGTGATGCCTGTGAACAGCACGAACAGGATGCCCTGCAGACACAGCCGGTCGTCCACCGGCCGAGGCCCCGGCGACCGTTCCGGCCAGGCGGGCAGGACCGGCCCGATCAAGGACCACAGCTCGTCATCGACCAGCCACGGCGCACTCACGCCATCACCAACGGACGAATCGTCACACCGGACACGGCCCACCAGCCCACACCCACAAGATCCTGTTACGAGCTTTAAGCACGCCACGCACGCGATGTCCGCACTCGATGGCCGTGTGCCGCACGCATCGGATCAGCTCATGCAGGGGAGATGCAAAGTCGCAGGTCAGCGCACCCTCCCGCGGGGCTTCAGCGGCACCGGCGGCAGCGCCGGAGCGGCCAGCCGGGCACCGTCGTAGCCGTGCACGTCACCGAAGCGCGACCCTTCCGTCCAGTCCGCCCGCGCCTGGGCGATCTCCTCACCGGATCGGCCGATGAAGTTCCACCACATCACCAGGCGCTCCTCGAACGGCACCCCGCCGAGCAGCAGCACCGAGCTGTCCGTCCGTGCCAGCAGCGGGAGTTCGCGGCGCCCGCAGCCCAGGTAGAGCAGCGAGCCGGGCTCGACCCGGACGCCGTCCACGTCGACGCTGCCGGTCATGGCGAGGACGGCGTACTCGTAGCCGGGCTCCAGCGGGAGGCGGTGCGAGGCGCCCTCACGGAGCGTCAGGTCGGCGCCGACCAGGGGGGTGTACGTGGTGCCCGGGGAGGTGGCGCCGTCGAGGGTGCCGAGGATGACGGTGGCGTGCAGGCCGGCCGCGTCGACGGTGGGGAGGTCGGCGTGGTGCTCGAAGGCCGGCGCGGTGTGGCGGTGGCTGTCGGGGAGGGCGACCCAGAGCTGGGCGCCGTGCAGCAGGCGGGCGTGGTCGCGCGGGGACTCCTCGGAGTGGGAGATGGCCCGGCCGGAGGTCATCAGGCCGAGTTCGCGCGGGCGGACAGTCTGCAGGCTGCCGAGGCTGTCGCGGTGTAGGACGGACCCCTCGTGCAGCCAGCTGACGGTCTGCAGCCCCATGTGCGGGTGCGGCGGCACCTGCATCCCGGGCTCGTCGGCGATGTCGTCGGGACCGTAGTGGTCGACGAAGCACCAGGCCCCGACCATCCGGCGCCCCAGGCTCGGCAGCAGGCGGCGCACCTCGGTGGACTCGCCCAGCGTGACCTGACGGCCGGTCAGCAGCTCCTGCACCGGACCGGAGTCGGCCTCCCCGCCGCAGCTGCTGGGGGTGGGCTTGAGGTCGAGGTTGCTCATGGCTGACGCGCTCCGTCCGGACGGGGACCGTTGACGATCCGATCATGCGTCAGATCGGCCGCAGGACAAAGCAGGGGGCGGGAGCCAAGGCCCCGCCCCCGCCGAATCGCTCAGTGCGCGCAGGCCCACGGCGCAGCCGCCGTCGCCGCGTCCGCCTGCGCCCGCAGCGCCCGCACCGCCTCCGCCGGATCGGCCGCGCCGTACACCGCGGAGCCGGCCACGAAGACGTCCGCGCCCGCCTCGGCGCAGCGCTCGATGGTGCTCGCCGAGACGCCGCCGTCGACCTGGAGCCAGAGGTCGAGGCCGTGCTTGGAGATCAGCTCCCGGGTGCGGCGGATCTTGGGCAGCATGATGTCCAGGAAGGCCTGGCCGCCGAAGCCGGGCTCGACCGTCATGATCAGGACCATGTCCAGCTCGGGCAGCAGGTCCTCGTACTGCTCGATCGGGGTGGCCGGGCGGAGCGCCATCGAGGCGCGGGCGCCCTTGGCCCGGATCTCCCGGGCGAGCCGGACCGGGGCGGCGGCGGCCTCGGCGTGGAAGGTCACCGAACCGGCGCCGGCCTCCACGTACTGCGGCGCCCAGCGGTCCGGCTGCTCGATCATCAGGTGGCAGTCCAGCGGCGTGGCGGTGGCCCGGGCCAGCGATTCGACCACCGGGATGCCGAGCGTGAGGTTGGGGACGAAGTGGTTGTCCATCACGTCCACGTGCAGCCAGTCCGCGCCGCGGACGGCCTCCGCCTCCTCGGCCAGGCGGGCGAAGTCGGCCGACAGGATGCTGGGGTTGATCTGCGCCATTTGAGGGAACCTTCACACTCGGTGCGGGCGGCTGGAGCGGCCGTCCGGATACATCATCTCTCCTGCCCGTGGCGGGAAGTGAGCGGTGAGATCTCCTCGTGACCCGCGTCACAGCAGTTGCGCGCTAGGGTCACGAGCGCCGTTGCCAGTGACCGGAAAGGTTCCAGATGGCCGAGATGGTGCATCCCGCCCGCGCGTTGTGGTGGCTCTTCGAGCCGGTGCACGCACTGACCTACTTCGCCCCCGAGGGCCGCGCCGCGTACGAAGCGGCCGGGCTGCGCGGGAGTTGGCGGGGGTACTTCGCCGGACGTTCGGCCCCGCTCGGGGCGGTGGACGCCGCCCCGGTGATCGCCGCGTTCTTCAACTTCGCGCCGCAGATGGTCGAGCGGGCCCTGCCGGACGTCTGGACCCGGGCCACCCCGGAGGCCGCGCTGGAGGCCCGGCTGTCCGGTGCCGTCGCCACCCTCGAACGGGTGCTGGAGACCGTCAAGCCCGATCTGATCGACCGTTCGGTGACGCTGCTGGAGCGCGCCGTGGACGGGCTGGACTGTTGTGGGCGCGTGCTGGCCGCCGCCAACCTCGCCCTCCCCCGCCCCGAGGGCTCGCTCGCCCGCCTCTGGCAGGCGACCACCGTGCTGCGCGAGCACCGGGGCGACGGGCACGTCGCCGCACTCGTCGCCGAGGGCCTGACCGGCTGCGAGGCGCTGGTGCTGCGCTGCGCGCTGGACACCCGGCGCGAGCAGCTGCAGCCGTTCCGCGGCTGGACGGACGAGGAGTGGGACGCCTCCACCGCCCGTCTGGTGACCCGGGGTTGGCTGAACCAGGACGGCAGCATCTCCGCCGACGGCCGCCACCGCCACCAGGCCCTGGAGGCCGTCACCGACCTCGCCGCCGCCCGGGTCTGGTCCGGCTTCCGCCGGTCCGAACTGGACGAGCTGGCCGCCGCCCTCACCCCGATCGCCACCGCCTGCCGGGCCGAACTCCCGACCCTCAACCCGATCGGGCTCCCGGTCAGCAGCTGAACCCCAGCCCTCAGCCCGCTCACGGCCCGCCGGGGTCCGCCAACTCCCTCACCGCGGCGACGGTGTCCGCCTCGGCGGCCGTCTTGTCCTCGCGGTAGCGCAGCACCCGGGCGAACCGCAGCGCCAGCCCGGCCGGGTAGCGCGGGCTGCGCTGGAGCCCGTCGAAGGCGATCTCCACCACCAGCTCCGGGCGGACGTACACGGTGTACGCGTCCCGGTGGGTCTCCCGGGCCAGCAGCTGCTCGGTCTGCCAGGCGAGCAGCTCGTCGGTCAGGCCCTTGAAGGTCTTGCCGAGCATCACCCAGGGGTCGAGTCCGGGCTCGCCCTGGTTCCGGGCGGCCAGGTGCAGGTTGCTCAACCGGCCCTGGCGGCGGCCGCTGCCCCATTCGGCGGCGGTCACCACCAGGTCGAGGGTGTGCCGGGGCTTGACCTTGATCCAGCCGGCCCCGCGCCGCCCGGCCGCGTACGGGGCGGCCGGGTCCTTGGCCACCACGCCCTCGTGGCCGTGCGCGAGGGCGTCCGCGAAGAACGCCTCCGCCACCGGCACCTGATCGGTGGTCAGCTGCGGCACCCGCAGCTCCGCCGGGACCACGGCCGCCAGCTCGTGCCACCGTTCGGCGGCCGGACGGTCGATCAGATCGGTGCCGTCCCGGTGCAGCAGATCGAAGAAGAACACGCTCAGCGGGGTCTCGGCCCGCAGCCGCTCGGGGTCCTGCCGGGACGCGGTCCGGGCGGCGGTGACCTGGAACGGGCGCGGTCGGCCGTCCGGGCCGAGCGCGATCGCCTCGCCGTCGAGCACCGCGCGCTCCACCGCCAGCGCCCGGGCGGCCTCCACCACCTCGGGCACCCGGGCGGTGATCTCGTCCAGGCTGCGGGTGAAGACCGAGACCTGCTCGCCCTCCCGGTGCACCTGGACCCGGATGCCGTCCAGCTTCCACTCCAACGCGGCCGGGCTCACCTTCTCCAGCGCGGCCGCCACCTCCGGCGCGGAGGCCGCCAGCATCGGCCGGACGGGTCGGCCCGGTTCGAGCCCGAACGCCCGCAGCGCCGGGGCCCCGCCGGTCAGTGCCGCCTCGGCCACCGCCCGGGCCGACCCGCGCAGCATCAGCGCCCGGCGCACTGCCGTCGCCGGTACACCCGCCGCCTTGGCGACCGCGTCTCCCATCAGCGCGTCCAGCGCCCCCTGCCGCAACTCCCCGGTCAGAACGGCCCGGAGGAAGTCCTGCTCCACCGCCGTGGCCCGCCCGAACAGCTCGCCGAGCAGCCGCTTCCGCTCCGCCTGCGCCCCCTTGCCGTGCACCTCACCCAGCCGGGTCAGCAGTTCCTCCGCCTCTGCCACCCCCAGCCCGGCCGCCCCGGCCGGCTCCGGCAGCTCCCGCAGCCCCGCCCAGCCGACCCCGGCCCGCCGCCCCTCCCCGGACAGCAGGGCCACCGCCGCCGGGATCTCGGCCGGGCCCAGCTCGGTGAGGCACCCGGCGATCAGGGCCACCTTGGCGTTCCGGGCCGGCTCGGCCGCCACCGCCCGCGAGGTCAGGGCCAGACGCTCCAGCAGCACGGACGGGCTCCTTCCAGGACGCGGACCCCTCCATCATGCGGCGGCGGCTCCCGGTCCGCCCGCCCGGCCTGAGGCTCCGTCAGACCGGCCCGGCCGGGTCGCACCGTGTTAGCGTCGGAATCGTTCGTACCTGAACACCCGACGTACCTGAACACCCGACCCCCGACCCGTGAGGTGTCTCCCGTTGTCCACCCTCCGCTGGGCCACCCGACCCGAGACCGCCGCCGACGTCCCGGCGATCCGCGCGGTGAACCTCGCCGCCTTCGACACCCCGCTGGAGGCCGATCTGGTCGAGGTGCTGCGGGCGGACTCCAGCTGGATTCCCGGGTTCTCGCTGGTCGCCGTGACGCCGGACGGCGCGGTGGTCGGGCACGCGCTGCTGACCCGCTGTCACATCGACGACACCCCGGCGCTCTGCCTGGCCCCGGTCGCGGTGCTGCCCGAGCACCAGCGGACGGGTGCGGGCGCCGCCGCCGTCCGGGCCGCGCTGGCTGCCGCCCGTGACCGGGGCGAGCACACCGTCACGGTGCTGGGCCACCCGGAGTACTACCGCCGGTTCGGCTTCACCCGGGCCTCCCTGCACGGCATCAAGCCGCCCATGGAGGTCCCGGACGAGGCCATGATGGCGCTCGACCTCGACTCCAACCGGCCGCTGCCCAGCGGCCTGCTGCGCTACGCCGCCCCGTTCGGCATCTGACCGGGGCGGCCCCGGCACCGGTCGGGCCGGCACCGGTCAGGCCACCGTGAGCGTGCCCTTCATGAACTGGTGCAGCTCGCAGATGAAGGGGTAACTGCCGGGCGCGGTCGGTGCGGTGAAGGTCGCGGTCTTGCCCGCGCCGATCGTCCCGCTGTCGAAGCCGCCGCTGCCGGTGGCGGTCAGGGTGTGCGCGGTGGAGTCCTCGTTGACCACGGTGACGGTCGCGCCGGGGCTCACGGTGAACTTGTCCGGGCCGAAGGTGAACTCCTTGATCGTGACCCGCACGGCCGTCGCGGCGGAGCTCGCCGCCGAGCTCGCGGACGCACTCCCGGACGCGCTCGCGGACGCACTCGGCGAGGCGCTCGTGGAAGCGCTGGGGCTCACAGCGGCGGACGGGCTCGCCGACGGCATCGGGCTGCCGGTGGACGTGCCACCCCCGGAGCCCCCGGAGCCGCTGGAGCAGCCGGCGGCGGTCAGCACCAGCAGGAGCGCGCCGAGGACGGGACGGAGCCGGGCAGTGTTCACGAGGATTCCTTCGCTGGGAAGAGGGCGGTGTGCGCCCGGGGCGGCCGTGGGGAGCCGTCCCGGGCGCACACCCTGAGGCACGGTCAGACCGTCAGCAGACTCGGGCTCGCGGCCTTGTCGACCGGGAGGAAGTCGTTCGGGACGGGGTACTGGCCGAGCACGTAGTTGAGGATCGCCGCGTGCATCGCCTCGACCGGCGCGATGGTGGCGGCGGTGGCGATCCCGGCCGGGCTGGTGACGTTGTAGGTGGCGAAGAGGTAGGTCTGCGCCGCCTGGTCCTCCAGCTGGAGCGCCAGCTTCGCCACCGAACCGACGTCGGTCGCCTTCCCCAGCGCCGCCGTGACCTCGGCCTGGTTGGAGAGCGGGACGTTGGTGATGGCCGGCTTGCCCGCACCGGTCAGCACCGCGTTCCACGCCTTCGCGTGGTCGGCGTGCTGGGCCATCGCGGTGGTGATGAAGTTCGCCACCGCCGGCGGGACGGTGCCGAGCTTGCCCGCCGTGGCGGCGTCCAGGGCGGCCTGGTAGGCGCCGACCGCCTGGTTCTCCAGCGCGGTGGCCAGCGCGACCACCTTGAGGTCACCGGTGTACTGGCCGGCAGCCGCCGCGGAACCCGACGTTGCGGAGGCCGACGGCGACGCAGAGCTCTTCGAGTCGGACGTGCTGCTGGAGCAGGCCGCCAGCACCAGCGCGGCCGCCGCCCCACCGGTGCCGAACAGGAACCGGCGCCGGCCCGCGTCGAACGCCCCGGCCCCGCCATCGGCGGCGGCCCGGCGGCTGCGGATCTCGTCCGTCAGGTCCACCGCGCTGGCGTGCAGCAAGGGCAGGGTCTCACGGTGCGCCTGCTCCATCTCCCGGGTCAGGGAGGTGAGTTCGCGCTCGCTGATCGGGAGGTCCCAGCCACCCTTGGTCGTGGTCACTTGACGGCCCCTTCGGTGATCGGCGAGGCGTCCTTGATCGGGTAGAACGCGTCCGGGAACCCGACGCTGCCGGCCGCGGCGGGCAGCTTGGCCGGGTCGACCGGGATGGTGATCAGGTCGGCGGCGTTGCCCGCCAGCAGCGCCTGCACGGCGAGCAGGGTGGCCCGGTGCTGGGCCTCCACCGGTGCGACCGAGGCGAACAGCTTGCGCAGGTCGCCGTTGCTCACCTGGCCCACGTTCTTGGTGTAGGTCTGGGCGGCGACGTCCTCCAGCGTGATCGCCAGCTTCACCACGTCGGCCGGGCCCTTGATGGTCGGCAGGGCCTGGTCGACCACCGCCTTGTACTTCGGGTCCGGACCGGTCTGTGCCTTGCCCCCGGCCTGGGTGGCGGCCGCGTTGAAGGCCTTGGCGTGCGCCTGGTGCTGCTCGGTGGTCTTCGCGATGAAGGCCGCCACCGTCTTGTTGCCGTCCTTGATGAACGGCAGCGTGGCAGCGGTCTGGTAGACGCTGATCGCCAGGTTCTCCAGCGAGGCGGCGGTCTGCAGCGCCATGATGTCGTCCGCCGTCGCGGTCGCGGCGAACGCCCGGCCGGCGCCGAACAGCGCGAACGCCCCCGCCAGGCCCGCCACGGCACCGCCACGGCGCCACCAGCCGGCCTGCGCCGGCTCGGCACCGGCGGTGAAGTCGGTCAGCGCGCTGCGGGTGATCTTCACGGCGTCGCTGTTCAAGTCCTGTGACTGCTCGGTGAGTTCTTCGAGCAGCCGGGTGTCGATGTGCTGTGCGCCCATCATGCCCCGTCTCGGGTTCTGGGGCCCGAACTGTCCCGGGCCCACGCGGAGAGCATTCGGGCCGACCCCGGCACCGGATTGGTGCGCCGGGCCGCATTCACTCCTACGGGTGACGCGGTGCACTCGAACCGCCCAGTCGGCAGGGCCGGACGAGGACCGGACCGAACACCACCCTGACCAGCCGTCACCTGGGCGGATCCGCCAGGGCGTCCAGGGCCGCGCGGGCCCGCGGCGCGTGCAGCGGGGAGAAGTGCGGGTCGATCCGCAGTGCCTCGGCCAGGTGCTCGCGGGCCGCGTCCCGCAGCCCGAGCGCGCGTTCGATCTCGCCCTGGTGGTAGCGGAACCGGGCGTTCGGCCACCCGGTCCGCCGGGCCTGCTCGGCCAGACCGAGCGCCTCCCGGTCCTCCCCGTTCCGGTGCAGGGCCCAGCCGAGGGCGTCGGCCACCAGGACGCTCCGGCGGCGCTCCCACTCCCCGCGCAGCAGTCGCACCGCCACCGCCGGGTCGCCGTGGTCGGCCTGGTACTCCCCCAGCGCGAGGTCGTCGACCACACCGGCCGCGGCCGCCAGCCGGTGCTCGGCGGCGAGCAGCCGGTACTGCTCCCCGGCCTGCCCGGTGTTCCCCAAGGACTCGTGCAGTTCGCCGAGTTCGAGCAGGTACTGCGGCAGCGGCACCCGCCCGGCGGCGGTCGCGTAGTCGCGCAGCGCCCCCGGCACGTCCCCGAGCGCGGCCTCGGCTCTGGCCCGCCCGGCCAGCGCGGGGGTGTACCCGGGATCGGCCGCCAGTGCCTGCTGATAGCCGGTCAGGGCGGCTTCCGGGCGGCCGGAGTTCTGGTCCAGTTCGGCCAGCTGGTGCAGGCAGAAGGCCCGGTCGGCGTCGTTGCCGGCGCCCGCCAGGGCCTGCCGGAGCGCCTGCCGGGCCCGGTCGGTCTGGCCGTGCTGCTCCAGCTCGTAGGCGGCCCGGGTGAACGCGGCCGTCCCCGGCCGCCGGGGGTCAGCTTCATGGTCTGCTTGGCGGTGGTGCTCCAGACCCCGATCACCGGGTTGCGGATGGCGTCGCCCTTGAACGCGAGCCGACTCTTCGGGACTTGGATGGAGAGGGAGTTGACGTTGTACCCGGCCGGCGTGTTCTGGCCGGTCTCACTCAGGTTGCCGCCGTAGAGCAGGTCGAAGACCCGCAGGTCGACGAAGAACGGGTCGGCCGCCTGGGGGCCACCGTCCGTCCTCCGCCCGGCAGTTGGACCGTGGCCTGGTCGCGCAGCTTCCCGTGGTCGGGCATCGAGGCCGGGCCGGTGCGGTAGGGCGCGGCGGTCCCGTGCTCGACCAGGGTGACCGGTTCGCAGTCCGGGCGCAGCTCCTGCAGCGTGCAGTACCGGCGGAACCGCAGGGTCGGGTCGGTGAGGTTGTTCACCGGCCCGTTGTGTTTCGGCGGGGCATCCGCCGCAGGCACTGTCGCCTGATCCGCACGGGATGTTCGGTTCCTCCGGCAGGCCGGACTGGTGGGGTCACCCGCTCGGTCCAGTGCGATCACCCGCCCGGCCGCAGCACCGGCCCGGCGAGGCCCGGGCGGTGCTGCGGGGTGCGGCATAGTGCCGGTTCGACGGCCACCCGCCGGTCCGCCGGATCACCGATCCGCCCTCGCGATCGCCTGCTCGGCCCTTCCTCTCCCCCGCCCCGGAGGCAGCGCATGACCCCTTCCCGATTCCTCGTCAGGGCCGGCGGCACCCTCGGTGCCGCGCTCTGGCTGCTGGCGGGTGCGGCGCCCCCGGCCGCCGCCCACCCGCTGGGCAACTTCTCGGTCAACCACTACCTCGGCTTCACCGTCCACCCGGACCGGATCGAGGTGCTGGCCGTCACCGACCGGGCCGAGATCCCCACCCTCCAGGAGCAGGCCCGGGTGGACCGGAACTCCGACGGCACGGCGGACCCGGAGGAGCGCGCCGCCTGGGCCGCCGGGCAGTGCGCCGAGACGGCAGCCCGGCTTGAGGTGCTGGCCGGGACGGCCGCCGCACGGCTCGACTGGCGGGTGCGGACGGCGGGCTACGGGTACACCGACGGCGCCGCCGGCCTGCCCGCCGGACGGCTGGACTGCACGCTGGACGCCCCGCTCGAACCGGCCGCGACCGGTACCCGGCTCCGGGTCCGCAGCGGTGTCGACCCCACCCGGGTCGGCTGGAACGAGATCACCGCCCGCGGGGTGGGCGTACGGTTGGACTCCAGCGACGTGCCCGAGGTGTCAGGCTCGGCCGAACTCCGGCACTACCCGCAGGAGTTGCTGGACTCGCCGAGCGGTGTCACGGCGGCCGGGTTCACCGTGTCACCCGGCAGCGGGACGGTCGGGGCCGACGCGGTCGCGGGCCCGGCGGCCCAGGGGCCGAGTGCCTGGCTCGCCCGGCTGGACCGCCGCCTGGCCGAGCTCGGCACGGCCCACCGGCTCACCCTGCCGGTCGGCCTGCTGGCCGTGCTGCTCGCCACCGTCCTGGGCGCGGGCCACGCACTGCTCCCCGGGCACGGCAAGGCGGCCATGGGCGCCTACCTGGCCGGCCGGCGCGGGCGGGTCCGGGACGCCGTCACCGTCGGAGCCACCGTCACCTTCACCCACACCGCCGGGGTGCTGGTGCTGGGGCTGCTGTTGACCGCGTCCTCCTCACTGGCCGGGGACGTGCTGCTCGGCCGGCTCGGGGTGGTCAGCGGCCTGCTGGTGGCGGGCGTCGGGGCGATGCTGCTGCGCGACACCCGCCGCTCCCGGCCGGTCGCCCCGGAACCGCACCACCACCCGCACGACCACGACCACCCACACGACCACGGCCATGACCACGACGACCACTCGCACCCGCACCCGCACGAGGCAGCACCCGGCCTCCGCTCCGCCACGGGCCACGAGCACGCCGTCGCTCTGCTGGAGTCACCGGTGCACGCCCCCGAGGAACACACCCACCGGCACGGGCTGTTCGGCCACCATCACCACCACCACTCCGGCGCCGCCGAGCCCCTCGGCCGTCGCGGCCTGATCGGCCTGGGCATCGCCGGCGGCCTGGTGCCCAGCCCCTCCGCCCTGGTCGTCCTGCTGGGGGCCGTCGCCCTCGGCCGGACGTTCTTCGGCGTCGCCCTGGTGCTGGCGTACGGCCTGGGCATGGCCGCCACCCTCACCGCCGTCGGACTGCTCTTCGTCCGGGCGGGTGAGCGGATCGCCGCGGCGGCCGACGGCACCCTGCTGGGACGGCTGCGCCGGGCCGCGCCCCGGACCGGCCTGCTCACCGCCCTGCTGGTGCTGACGGTGGGTCTGGGGCTGGTCCTCCGCAGCCTTCCCACCGCCCTGTGAGCCTGCGCGTCCGGCGCGTGGCCCCCGCTCGGGTCAGCGCGCCGGCTGCCCCGGCCCGCCGAGCACGACGCCGCGATCGGCGTAGTAGCGCGGCAGGGCCGACCAGGGCACCGGCGCGAAGCTCTGCGAGCCGTCCGGGAAGCCGGACGGGTTGTGGATCACCAGCTCCTCGTCGGTCGCCCCGACCGCCAGCACCAGGTGACCGCCCGGGCGCGGCGGGTCGGGGTCGAGGTTCCTGATCGAGGGGTGCACCGAGAGCATCACCAGCCGGTCCGCCGCCAGCTCCGCCCTGATCCGCTCGGTCGGCAGCGGGGAGACCGCTTCCGCCGACAGGCCCCAGCGGCGCTCGGCATAGGCGGCGAACGGCGCGTGGATCAACCCGTCCAATCGGCCGTCCGGGTGGCGGACGTAGGCACCCGCCTCCAGGCACTCCTCCGCCAGCCGGACGGACGGCGGGCTGACGCCCCACCAGTAGTCCAGCGCCATCCGCAGGCAGGCCACCCCGCACAGCCGCCAGGACCAGTACTCGTACTCCTCCTGGTCCGCCGCACCGGACAGCGCCCAGAGCGGATCGTCCACCGCCAGCGACGTCCCGGCCAGGATCCCGGGCACCAGCTCGGGTGACTCCCACTGTGCGTGGTACGGGACCTGATGCATGATCGGCTTCATCTGATCATCCTCACCCACTCCGGCCTCCGGCGCCGCCCGCCGAACGGCCGAATCCGCCCGGGCCGGGCCGGGCCGGGCGCGGCGGAGGTCCGCTCCGGAACAGACGAACCACCGGCACTCACCCCCGGACAGATCGTCGTACCGCACCGGCCCCAGGGCCGGTTCGAACCACGGGAGTTGATGCTGGATCAGATCCCCACGCGAGTCTTCTGTCCACGAAGGACCGCCCGCGCTAGCCTGGACAGATGACCGATCCGGACGGCCGGCTGGGCCGTCGTACCCTGCTGGCCCTCGGCGCCGGGGCCGCTCTCACCCCGCTTCCTACCAACGCACAGGCCCAGGCGGCGACCCGGCCCCGCACCGGCGGTCCGGACTGGCCCGGCCTGGCGGCGGGCCTGACCGGGCGGCTGCTGCGCCCGGGCTCGGCCGAGTACGAGAGCGCCCGGCTGCCGCGCAACCTGCTGTACGCCCCGGCGGCCAGGCCCGAGGCGATCGCGCACTGCGCCGGCACCGCCGACGTGGCCGAGTGCGTGCGGTTCGCCCGCCGCTACGGCATCCGGTTCGCGGTGCGCAGCGGCGGCCACTGCTACGCGGGCTGGTCCAGCGACACCCCGCTGGTGCTGGACCTGGCCGGCCTGGACCACGTCCAGGTCGAGGGCGACCAGGCCGAACTGGGCCCCGGCGCACCGCTGATGCGGGTCTACGCCGAGCTGGCCCGGCACGGCGTGACCATCCCTGCCGGGACCTGCCCGACCGTCGGCCTGGCCGGGCTCGCCCTCGGCGGCGGACACGGCGTCACCAGCCGGGCGTACGGGCTGACCTGCGACAGCATCGTCGGCGCCGAGGTGGTGCTGGCCGACGGCCGGGTGGTGCGCTGCGACGCCGAGCGGGAGCCGGAGCTGTTCTGGGCCCTGCGCGGCGCGGGCAACGGCAACTTCGGCGTGGTCACCTCGCTCCGGGTCCGGACCCACCCGGCGGCGGACTGCACGATCTTCCAGTACTCCTGGGACTGGCCGGACGCCGGCCGGGCGCTGGACCAGTGGCAGCGCTGGGCGTTCACGGCCCCGGACCGGCTCTGGTCCGACTTCCACGTCTGGTCCCGCCCGGACGGCGCCTCGGTCGACGCGGGCGGCGTGCTGCTCGGCGACGCGGACGAGCTGCGCGCCCTGGTCGCCCCGCTGCTCGCCGCCACCGGCCGGACCACCTCCGAGCAGGTCACCACCCGCCCGTTCCTGGCCTCGATGCTCGCCTACGCGGGCTGCGACGACGTCAACTCCTGTCTGCGGGAGGGGAGTCAGGCGTTTGCGGCGGGCTCGCACTTCTTCGACGGGTTCCTCTCCGGGGCGGCCCTGGACGACCTGTTCGGCTTCGCCGAGCAGCGCAGCCGGGTCGAGGGCGTGCTCTCGTTCGTCGCCCTGGGCGGCGCGGTCAACCGGGTGCCCGCCGACGCCACCGCCTTCGTCCACCGGGGCTCGGTCCTGCTGGCCCAGTACTTCGCGGGCTGGCCCGCCGACCGGGACCCGGACCCGGGCACCCGCTGGGTGGCCGACGCCCACCGCACCATGGCCCCGCACTCCGGCGGCCACGCCTACCAGAACTACCGCGACCCGCACCTCGCCGACTGGCGCACCGCCTACTACGGCGCCAACCTCCCCCGGCTGGAGCGGGCCAAGGCCGCCTACGACCCCGACCGGGTCTTCGACTTCCCGCAGGCCCTGTAACCGCAGGCTCTGTAACCGCAAGCCCTGACCGCAGGCCCCGCAACCACCGGCCCGGTAGCCGAGCCGGGGCCGGTGCCTCTTCCGGTCGGGACGTCGGGACCACCAGCATGGGGCGCCCAAGGGAGGTCGGCATGAGCGGACGCGAGCCCACCGGAGCGGTCGGCCGCCCCAGCCTGCTCACGGCCTACACCGGCTGCGCGCTGGTGCTGGCCGCCACCCTGCTCTGGGTCGTGGTGGTGCTCGGCAGCAGCGACCCCGACCTGCACGCCTTCGCGGCCGGCTACGGCGGCGTCAACGTGGTCACCGGGCTCGGACTGGCGCTCGCCGGTGCGCTGTTCACCACCCAGCACCCGGGCAGCGGGCCCGGGCGGCTGCTGCTCGCGGCCGGCTGCGGGGCGGTGCTGAGCGAGGCGCTGCCCGCCGCGGCCGCCGCCCTCGGCGTCCGGCCGCTCGGGTTCGCGGTGGTGGGGTGGCTCGCGGTGGCCGGCGCCACGCTGTACCAACTGGGGCTCTACGCCCTCCCGTTGTTCCTCCCCGGCGGCTCGCTGCCGCGCCGCTGGGGGCCGGTCCACCTCGGGCTGCTCGCCGTCCTCAGCCTGCAACTGGCCTGCACCAACGTGATGGGCAACGACCCCTGGTACGGCCTGCCGCTGGCCCTGCCCGACCCACTGCTCACCCGGGTGTACGAGTGGAGCCCGTTCGCGCTCCCGGACCGCCAGTGGGTCAACCTGGCCGTGATCGGGGTCAGCCTGCTGGTCATGGCGGTCCGCTGGCTCCGGACCCCGGAACGCCAGCACCTGTCCCGGGCCGCGATCCTGGTGCCGTACCTGCTCTGGTCCCTGGTCACCGTGCTCAGCGACCTGGCACTGCTCGGCGCCACCGGGAGCCGGGTGCTCTGGTACCTGGTCGCCGCCAGCTGGCCCGTCTCGGTGGCGTACGCCTGCGTCCGAGACCGCTCGCTGCACCTGGACCGCTCCGCCCTGCGCGCCCTCACCGGGCTGCTGCTCGGCACCGTCCTGATCACCGGCTACAGCGTGACCGCGCTGCTGCTGTACGGGCAGCTCCCGGCCGGCTCCCCCGGCGCGGGGCTGGCCCTGGCCGCGCTCACCCTGGTGATCGGCGTGCTGCTGCGCCCCACCGCCCGCTGGGCCCGCCGGGCGGTGGACCGGTACTACTACGGCGAGCGGGCCGAGCCGTACCAGGTGGTCCGCACCCTCACCGAGCAGTTCGGCCACGCCGTCACCCCGGCCGAGACGCCCCGGCTGCTCTGCGCCACCGTGGTCACCACGCTCCGGCTGCCCGGGGCCAAGGTGGTCACCCACACCCGCGAGGGGCTGCTGGAGCTCGCCGCCCTGGGGGTGGACCGGCCCGGCACCGCCTTCCCGATGACCTATCAGAGCGAGGTGATCGGGCACCTGTTGGTGCCGCCGCGCCCCGGCGAGGCCGCGCTCGACCAGCAGGACCTGGACATCCTGCGCACCCTGGCCGAGCACGCCGCCCCGGCGATCGCCTCGCTCCGCCTGTACGAGGAGCTGCAGGCCAGCCGGGAGCGGATCGTGCTGGCCCGCGAGGAGGCCCGCCGCCGCCTGCGGCACGACCTGCACGACGGGCTCGGCCCGGTGCTGTCGGGCCTGCGGCTGCGGGTGGACTCCATCCGCGCGGTCGCCGGGCCCGGCCACCCGTCCGACCGGCCGCTGGCCGAGGTCTCGGACGGGATCGGGCAGGCCATCGTCGAGCTGCGGCACATCACCGACGGGCTGGCCCCGGCGGCGCTCGACCGGGGCGGCCTCTCGCACGCCCTGCTCGGCCTGGTGCACCGGCTGACCGGGCCGTCCCGGGTCAGCGTGCTGCTCGACCCCGACCCGCTGCCGCCGCTGCCGGCCGCCGTCGAGGTGGCCGTGTACCGGATCTGCGCCGAGTCGCTGAACAACGCCGTCAAGCACGCCGGGGCGGCCGCGATCCACCTCGCGGTGACGGTGGACGGCACCCGGATGGTGGTCGAGGTGACCGACGACGGACCGGGGTTCGTCCCCCGTTCGGGTGGTGCCGACGGCATCGGCCTGCGCTCGATGCGGGACCGCGCCGAGGAGCTGGGCGGCCGGTTCTCGCTGGCCGGCGGCCCGGACGGGACGGTGGCCCGGGCCGAACTGCCGCTGCCCGACAGCGGGTGAAGGTCCCACCCGATCCGGGACCCGGTCGGGATCAGCGCCCCATGTGGCGAGCACCCCCGGCGGGTAGCGTGAAGCTCGCGCCGCCCTCCCCGACGGCGTACCACGCGGAAGGACCCGCTCATGAATCCCACCGTGTCCGCACCGGCCGAGACCGGCCCCGCCCTCGCCGGGCAGTCGCCCGAGCACGCGCGCCCGAAGCCTCCCGACGTAGGCGTGCCGTGCAAGAACAAGCTGCCGGAGCACAAGGGCTTCAGCTGTGTGCTCGGCCGCCCCTGTCCGCACGAGTGACCCGTCCCCGAAGGGCCCCCGCGGTGCGGGGGCCCTTCGGGCGCTCCGCTACCAGGCGTAGTCCTCCGGCGCGGTCCGGTGGCCGGGGAAGATCTCGTCCAGCCGGTCGAGCGTCTTCTGATCCAGCGTCACGTCCAGGGCCCGGACGCCCGCGTGCAGCTGCTCCAGCGTGCGCGGGCCGACGATCGGGGCGGTCACCGCCGGACGGGAGAGCAGCCAGGCGAGCGCGATGTCACCCGGCTCCTGGCCGAGTTCGGCCGCCAGGTCCTCGTACGCCTGGATCTGCTCGCGCTTGGCCCCGACCGCCTCGGCGGCCCGGCCCTCCAGCCGGCGCAGGCCCTCGCGCTCCTTGCGCAGCACCCCGCCGAGGATGCCGCCGTTCAGCGGGGACCACGGGATCAGGCCGAGGCCGTAGTGCTGCGCGGCCGGGACGACCTCCAGCTCGACGGTGCGCTCCAGCAGGTTGTAGATCGACTGCTCGCTGACCAGACCGAGGAAGTTCCGTGCCTTCGCGGTCTCCTGGGCCTGCGCCAGGTGCCAGCCGGCGAAGTTGCTGGAGCCGACGTAGATGATCTTGCCCTGGGCGACCAGCACCTCCATCGCCTGCCAGATCTCCTCCCACGGCGTCGCCCGGTCGACGTGGTGCATCTGGTACAGGTCGATGTAGTCGGTGTTCAGCCGCTTCAGGCTGGCGTCCACCGCACGGCGGATGTTCAGCGCCGAGAGCTTGCCCTCGTTGGGCCAACTCCCCATCTCGCCGTACAGCTTGGTGGCCAGCACGGTCTTCTCCCGGCGGCCCCCGCCCTGGCCGAACCAGCTGCCGAGGATCTCCTCCGTCCGGCCCCTGTTCTCACCCCAGCCGTAGACGTTGGCGGTGTCGAAGAAGTTGATGCCCAGGTCATGGGCGGTGTCCATGATGACGTGGGCGTCCGGCTCCGTGGTGTGCGGGCCGAAGTTCATGGTGCCCAGGCAGAGTCGGGACACGGACAGGCCGGTACGGCCGAGGTGGGTGAACTCCATGGAGCCCACCCTCACCCGGCCGCCCCCGCTCTGTCCAGCTTTCTTCCCGACGGACGATCAATTCCCTCAGGCGGTACGGCGGAACAGCGCCAGGTACATCGCGTCGGTGCCGTGCAGGTGCGGCCAGAGCTGTACGTCCGGGCCCGCACCGAGGTCGGGCAGCCCCGGCAGCAGCGGGCGGGCGTCGATCCACTCCAGGCCGGGGGTGTCGCGCAGGATGTCGTCCACCACCGCGCGGGTCTCGGCCAGGTGCGGGGAGCAGGTCGCGTAGCCGACCACCCCGCCGATCCGGGTGGCCCGGACGGCACCGCGCAGCAGGTCCCGCTGGAGCGGGCCGAAGCCGGCCAGGTCGTCCGGACGGCGGCGCCAGCGGGCCTCCGGGCGGCGGCGCAGCGCACCGAGGCCGGAGCAGGGCACGTCCACCAGGGTCCGGTCGAAGGTGCCCTCGGCCCAGGCGGGCTTGGTGCCGTCGGCCGCGATCACGGTGTACGGGCCGGGGTTGCCGTCCAGCGCGCGGGCCACCAGCCGGGCCCGGTGCGGCTGCTTCTCGGACGCGACCAGCGCCGCGCCCCGCTCGGCCGCCAGCGCGGCGAGCAGCGCGGCCTTGCCGCCCGGTCCGGCGCAGCCGTCCAGCCAGAGCTCGTCCCGGCCCTCGACCGGTGCGGCGGCCAGCGCGAGCGCGACCAGCTGGCTGCCCTCGTCCTGCACGCCGGCCCGGTTCTCCTTGACCGCCTCGATCCCGCCGGGCTCGCCGCCCTCGGCCAGCCGGACGGCGTACGGGGACCACCGGCCGGGCTCCGACTCCGGCCTGGCGTCCAGCAGTTCGGCCGCCGTGGCCCGGCCGGGGCGGGCCACCAGGGTGACCTCGGGGCGCTCGTTGTCGGCCCGCAGGGCCGCCTCGATCGCCGCCCGGCCGGAGGCGTCCGGCTGCCAGCGCCCGAGCGAGTCCCACAGCGCGGAGACCACCCAGCGCGGGTGCGAGTGCACCACCGCGAGGTGGTCCTCGGCGTCCTGCTCGTACGGCGGCGCGACCTGGGCCAGCCAGGCGTCCAGGTCCTGCGCGCTGATCTTGCGCAGCACCGCGTTGACGAACTTGGCCCGGCCGTCGCCGAGCACCACCCGGGCCAGCTCCACCGTGGCCGAGACCGCCGCGTGGGTCGGGATCCGGGTGGTCAGCAGCTGGTGCGCACCGAGCGCGAGCACGTCCAGCACCGGCGGGTCCACCTCGCGCAGCGGCCGGTCGATGCAGGCCTCGATGATCGCGTCGTAGCTGCCCTGGAGCCGCAGCGTCCCGTACACCAGCTCGGTGGCCAGCGCCGCGTCCCTGCGGTCCATCCCCTTCGCCTCCGCCTCCCGCAGCAGCGAGGGCAGGATCAGGTTGGCGTACGCGTCCCGCTCGTCCACGGCCCGCAGCGCCCGGAACGCGACGATCCGGGCCGGGTCCTTCTTCGGGCGGCGGTGCGGGCGCGGGGCGCGGTTGGCGGCGGGCTTGCTGCTGGGGGTGCTCATGCGGTGCCTCTGGTGCCTCGGAATGTGCTGCGGATTCAGACCGTCAGTGTAGGTCCGGACCGCCCCGACCCCGAAAACCTCAGCCCCCGATCGGCGCCCCGAGCAGCTCCCCGGGCTCGATCCGGACGCCCCGGGCCCAGTCCGCCGCGCGCATCGGCTTCTTGCCCTGCGGCTGCACCTCGCCGAGCTCGATCTCGTGGCTGCCGGTGCCGACCCGCACGCTGTTCTTGCCGACCACGGCCAGCTCGCCCGGCGGCAGCGCGGCGCTGTCGGTGGCCAGCTTCACCGGGCCCGACAGCTTGAGCCGCTCGCCCCGGAAGGTGGTCCAGGCACCCGGCGCGGGCGCGCAGCCGCGCACCAGCCGGTCGATCCGCAGCGCGGGGTGGGCCCACTCGACCCTGGCGTCCTCGACGTTGATCTTCGGGGCCAGCGTGATGCCCTCGGTGGGCTGCGGGACGGCCTGCAGCGCGCCGTCCTCGATCCCGTCCATGGTCGCCACCAGCAGCCGCGAGCCCGCCTGCGCGAGCCGGTCCAGCAGCGCGCCGCTGGTGTCGGTCGGGCGGATCTCCTCGGTCAGGATGCCGAACACCGGGCCCGAGTCCAGGCCCTGCTCGATCCGGAACGTCGACGCACCCGTCACCTCGTCGCCCGCCAGCACCGCGTGCTGCACCGGCGCCGCCCCGCGCCAGGCCGGCAGCAGCGAGAAGTGCAGGTTCACCCAGCCGTGCTTCGGCACCTCCAGCGCACCCGGGCGGATCAGCGCGCCGTACGCCACCACCGGGCAGCAGTCCGGGGCGAGCTCGGTCAGCCGGGCCAGGAAGTCCGGGTCGCTCGGCTTCACCGGCTTGAGCACCTCGATCCCGGCCGCCTCGGCCCGCTGCGCGACCGGGCTGGCCACCAGCTTGCGGCCCCGGCCCGCGACCGCGTCCGGGCGGGTGACCACCGCGACCACCTCGTGCCGGTCGGAGGCGAGCAGGGCGTCGAGCGCGGGGACGGCGACCTCGGGGGTGCCGGCGAAGACGAGGCGCATGGGGAGCCTTTCGGTGGGTGGATCTGAGCGGGTGTCAGCGGGCGGAGCCGAAGGTGGAGTGCGGGGAGACCTTCACCACCGGCGGCTCGCCCCACTCCGCCTCCCGGATCGCCTTGAGCGCGGCCTTGCGCTGCTCCCGGTCCAGCCGGTCGATGAAGATGATGCCGTCCAGGTGGTCGGTCTCGTGCTGGATGCAGCGCGCCAGCAGCTGGGTGCCCTCGACCGTGACCGGTTCGCCGTGCATGTTGACGCCCTTGGCCACCACGCCGAACGCCCGCTTGGTGTCGAAGCGCAGCCCGGGCAGCGAGAGGCAGCCCTCGGGCCCGTCCTGCTCCTCCTCGCTCAGCGCGAGGTCCGGGTTGATCAGATGCCCGACCACCCCGTCCACGTGGTACGTGAACACCCGCAGCGAGACGCCGAGTTGGGGTGCGGCGAGGCCGGCCCCGGGCGCGTCCAGCATGGTCTCGGTGAGGTCCTTGACCAGGCGCCGCAGCTCCTTGTCGAAGGTGGTCACCGGCCGGGCGGTGGCCCGCAGCACCGGGTCACCGAACATCCGGATCGGCTGGATCGCCATACCGAGGGTCTCCTGAGGGTCGATCGACAACAGCTGACGGCCAGTCTATGCAATCCGACCTGGCCGTTCAGCGGCGGTTCTGGCATATCCCGTCTGCTCCTTGCGCGTGACCCACCGCGCACTCGGGCGTTGGTCAAGTGGGATTGACCGGGCCGTACGACGGCCCGGGCCGGAAAGACGTAGGGAAAGGTGGCACCAGAGGCCATGGCCGAGCAGATCAACCACGACGCCCGGGCGCGGGCCAGCCTGCACCTGCTGGTGCGGGACATCGAACGTGTAAGGCGGCAGGTCGACGCCCTCCGCACCCTCACCGCCCAACTGGGCAACGTCTATCGCCCGCGGCGGCCCAGCACCTCGGCCGGCTTCGTGGTCTACGGACGCGCGCCCGCCCCCACCGTCCGGCTCGCCCAGGAGCTCCGGGAGAGCGTCGAGACCCTGGTCGCGGCCGCCGTCGAGTTCGACCGCGCGCTCGGCTTCTCCTGGGACTCCGTCGGCTCCGCCCTCGGCGTCACCAAGCAGGCCGTCCACCGCCGCTACGGGATGCGCCGCCCGGCCGGCGAACTCCTCGCCAACGGCCTCCCGACGCTCCCGGCCCAGACCCGCCCCGAACCCGCCGACGAACTCCCGCCGCTCAGCCGCGCCATCCCCCCGGCCCGCCAACCCGAACGCCCCGGCCTCCCGCTCCGGGGCTGAACCGGGCCACGGCGCCAGGTTGCACTTATCCAGGGGCTCGGGGAACTGCGACGCCGACCTCAGGAGCGTTCAACGTACGTACCGGGTCAGGCACTTTGTCTTTTGACCCGCACGCCAGACATCCTCGCCGTTCCCCGAGCCCCTGATGGTGCAACCTTGGGACCGCACATCCGCACTACCCGATGTCGGGCGGGTCGATCCTGATCCGGACCTGGTCCGGCGACCGCAGTGCGACCCGCGCGATCTGAGCCGCCTTCAGGGCCGCCGCCAGGGCGGCGCCCTGACCGGGCGCCACCCGCAGCAGCGCCCGCTCGAACTCCTGCCCCCGCCCCCCTGGCGCCGGCACCGGCCCGAGCACGTCCGCCCCCTCGGGCAGCCGGATCAGCCCCAGCAGGTCCTCCACCGCCTGCGGCGCACCCGTCACCGACGCCATCCGCGACACCGGCGGGAAGTGCAGCTGCGCCCGCTCCTCCAGCTCCACCGCCGCGTGCCCGGCCGGATCCCAGCGCACCAGCGCCTGCACCGGCCGCGCGGTCGGCTCCGCGACCACCACCACCGTGCCGCCCTCACCGGCGGGCCGCACCAGACCCGCCGCCGCCATCCACAGCCGCAGCGCCTCCTCGCCGGCCCGCAGGTCGGGCCGGCCGAGCAGCGCCCAGCCGTCCAGCAGCAGCGCCGCCGCGTACCCGCCCTCCGCCACCGGCTCCGCCCCGGGGGTCGAGATCACCAGCGCGGGCTCGCCCGAGACCGTCGACAGCACCGAGTCCCGCCCGGAGGTCCGGACCGGCACCCGGGGGAACGCCTTGCCCAGCTCCTCCGCCGTCCGCTTCGCGCCGACCACCTGCGCCCGCAGCCGGAACGACCCGCACTCGGCGCAGTGCCACTCCCCCTCCGCCTGCCCGCACCAGGCGCACTCCAGCACCGCCCCGGCCGACCCGGCGGCCAACGGACCCTCACAGTGCCGGCAGCGCGCGGGAGTCCGGCACCGCCCGCAGGCCAGCCGGGGCACGTACCCGCGCCGGGGCACCTGGATCAGCACCGGCCCCCGGGTGAGCGCCTCCCGCGCCGCCTCCCAGGCGGGCCGCGGCAGCCGGGCGTACTGGGCCGCCTCGTCCCGCCCCTGGTCCTGGTCGGTCACCGTCCGGACCCTGGGCGCGACCGCGCGCACCGTCTCCCGGGCGGCGGCCAGCGGCCGGGCCCACCCGGTACGGAGCAGCTGGGCGCCCTCGACCGTGACCGAGAGCCCGCCGAGCAGCACCCCCGCGCCCTCCTCGGCGGCCCGCAGCAGCGCCACCTCGCGGACGTGCGGGTGGGGTGCGCGCTGGTCGCTGTGACTGCCGTCGCCGTCGTTCCACACCACCACCAGGCCCAGGTCGCGGACGGGGGCGAACATCGCCGCCCGGGTGCCGATCGCGGCCCGGACCGAGCCCCGGCTGACGGCGAGCCAGCGCCGGTACCGCTCCTTGGGGCCGAGGTCCGCCGCCAGCGCCGTGTGCCGCCCCTCCCCCAGCAGTGCGGTCAGCGCCTCGTCCACCCGGGCCACCGAGCGGCCCTCGGGCAGCACCACCAGCGCGCCCCGGCCGCCGGCCAGGGTGGCGGCGACGGCGCGGGCGATCTCCTCGGGCCAGCTCGGCCCGGGCAGCGCGGTCCACACCGCACGGGGCGCGCGGCCGTCCCCGAGCGCCGCCAAGTACTCCGTTCCGTCGACGTACCGGTCCCAACTGCCCGCGGCCGGGAACGCGGGCGCCGGCAGCGGCTCGGGCGAGGGCTCGGCCTCCGCCTTGGCGTGCCGGGGCGGCACCGCGAGCTGCAGCACGTCGGCCAGCGACCCCGCGTACCGGTCCGCCACCGTCCGGCAGAGCGCCAGCAGAGCAGGCGTCAGCACCCGCTCCGGGGAGAGCACCTGGGCCAGCGGCGCCAGGACGCCGGGGAAGTCCGAGCCGGCCAGCCGCGCGACCACGAAGCCGTCGTGCAGCTCACCGCCCTCGCGCCGCCCGCCGGCCCCGACCCGGGCGCCGAAGCGGACCCGGACCCGGACGCCGGGCTGGGCCTCCTCCGCCAGGTTGGCGGGCACCGCGTAGTCGAAGAACTTGTCCAGGCTGAGCAGCCCCTTGTCGACCACCACCCGGGCCACCGGCAGCTCCTCGGCCAGCAGTGCGCCACGCCACGTCCGGGGCTTGGCCCGGCGGACCGTCTCCCGGATGAAGGCCAACTGCTCACCGGCGTCGTCTGTGCTCATCGCTCCAACATCTAACAGACCCGACCGACAGAACGCGAAAGGCGGCGGTCGTCCCCTTCCGGGGACGCCCGCCGCCTCACGGTGGATCAGGCGGTGGCAGCCTTCTTCAGCTGCTCGACCCGGTCGGTGCGCTCCCAGGTGAAGTCCGCGTCCTCACGGCCGAAGTGGCCGTACGCGGCGGTCTTCGCGTAGATCGGGCGCAGCAGGTCCAGGTCACGGATGATCGCGGCCGGACGGAGGTCGAAGACCTCCGAGACGGCGGCCTGGATCTTCAGGACCGGGACGGTCTCGGTGCCGAAGGTCTCGACGAACAGACCCACCGGCTCGGCCTTGCCGATCGCGTACGCGACCTGGACCTCGGCGCGCGAGGCGAGGCCCGCGGCGACGATGTTCTTCGCCACCCAGCGCATCGCGTACGCGGCCGAGCGGTCCACCTTGGACGGGTCCTTGCCGGAGAAGGCGCCGCCGCCGTGGCGGGCCATGCCGCCGTAGGTGTCGATGATGATCTTGCGGCCGGTCAGGCCGGCGTCGCCCATCGGACCGCCGATCTCGAAGCGGCCGGTCGGGTTCACCAGCAGGCGGTAGCCCTCGGTGATGAGCTTGATGCCGTCGTCGGCGAGGCGCTTGAGCTCGGGCTCCACGACGAACTCGCGGATGTCCGGGGTGAGCAGCGAGTCCAGGTCGATGTCGCTCGCGTGCTGCGAGGAGACCACCACGGTGTCGAGGCGGACGGCCTTGTCGCCGTCGTACTCGATCGTGACCTGGGTCTTGCCGTCGGGGCGCAGGTACGGGATCTGGCCGTTCTTGCGGACCTCGGACAGGCGCTTGGAGAGGCGGTGCGCCAGCGTGATCGGCAGCGGCATCAGCTCGGGGGTCTCGTCGCTGGCGTAGCCGAACATCAGGCCCTGGTCGCCGGCACCCTGCTTGTCGAGGTCGTCCTCGTCGCCTTCGACCCGCGCCTCGTAGGCGGTGTCCACGCCCTGGGCGATGTCGGGCGACTGCGCGCCGATGGACACCGACACGCCGCAGGAGGCGCCGTCGAAGCCCTTCTTCGAGGAGTCGTAGCCGATCTCCAGGATCTTGTCCCGGACCAGCTGCGCGATGGGCGCGTAGGCCTTGGTGGTGACCTCACCGGCGATGTGCACCAGGCCGGTGGTGATCAGCGTCTCGACAGCGACGCGGGAAGTCGGGTCCTGCGCGAGGAGCGCGTCCAGGATGGTGTCGCTGATCTGGTCAGCGATCTTGTCGGGGTGTCCCTCGGTGACGGACTCCGAGGTGAACAGGCGGCGAGACACAGCGCTCCCTGGGGTTGCAGCGGCTGCTGACTGAATGCCCAGCTGGTCCGGGCATCCGGAAAGACTTTGGTCCCTGGAGTGTAACGGTCGGCTATCGGCCCGCGGCAATCCCCCTCAGAGGATGAGACGGATCAGACGCTCCCGCCGAGACCGGCCGCCACCGCGTCCCACACCGCGTCTGCCAGCGATTCCTTGGGCCCGTCGGCGATCTCGGTCTCCGACCCGTCCGCGCTGAGCAGAACGGCGGCATTGGTGTCCCGCCCGAATGCCTTACCCCCGCCCACTTCGTTGACGACCAGCAGATCACAACCCTTTCGAGCCAATTTCGCCCGGCCGTTGACGAGTACGTCGTCGGTCTCGGCCGCGAATCCCACCACCAGCTGGCCGGGACGGGCCCGGTGGGCGGAGATTTCGGCCAGGATGTCGGGGTTGCGCACCAGCGCGACCGGCGCGGGGTCCACCCCGTCGACCTTCTTGATCTTGCCGGTGGCGTACTCGGCCGGACGGAAATCGGCCACGGCGGCGGCCATCACCACCGCGTCGGCGTCGGCGACCGCCTTGAGCACCGCCTCGCGCAGTTCCAGCGCGGTGGAGACGTGCACCACGTCCACCCCGGCCGGGTCCGGCAGCGTCGCGTTGGCGGAGAGCAGGGTGACCCTGGCCCCCCGGGCGGCCGCGGTGGCGGCGAGCGCGTAGCCCTGCTTGCCGGAGGACAGGTTGCCCAGGTAGCGGACCGGGTCGAGCGGCTCCCGGGTGCCGCCGGCCGAGACCACCACGTGCCGGCCGGTCAGGTCGGCGGCCAGCTCGCCGCGCGCCAGCACCCGGCGGCAGGCCTCGAAGATCGCGGCGGGCTCGGGCAGCCGGCCCTTGCCGGTGTCCTTGCCGGTGAGCCGTCCGACGGCGGGTTCCAGCACGATGACGCCCCGGCGCCGCAGCGTGGCGACGTTCTCCTGGGTCGCGGGGTGCTCCCACATCTCGGTGTGCATGGCGGGGGCCAGCACCACCGGACAGCGCGCGGTGAGCAGGGTGTTGGTGAGCAGGTCGTCGGCCAGGCCGTGGGCGGCCTTGGCCATCAGGTCGGCGGTGGCCGGGGCCACCACCACCAGGTCGGCCTGCTGGCCGATCCGCACGTGCGGGACCTCGTGCACCCGGTCCCAGGTCTCGGTGGCGGCCGGGCGGCCGGAGAGCGCGGCCCAGGTGGCCTCGCCGACGAAGTGCAGCGCGGCCGCGGTCGGCACCACGGTCACCTGGTGCCCGCTCTCGGTGAGCCGGCGCAGCAGCTCGCACGCCTTGTACGCGGCGATGCCGCCGCTCACGCCGAGGACGACATTGGGCGGGCTGGCGTTCATCGCGGGCTCTCTCTGCCGGGAGGGTGGGACGTGCCCAACCCTACGGCCCATCAGATCCCCGCCGCACCGTGGCCCGGGACACACGGAAGGGCCCGCCGGAGCGAACTCCGGCGGGCCCTTCCAGTGAGCTTTTCGGCTCAGGCGGCGTCGATGGCCTCTGCGGTGAGCATGCCCGCGTTGATCTCGCGCAGCGCGATCGACAGCGGCTTCTCGTGCACGTGGGTGTCCACCAGCGGGCCGACGTACTCCAGCAGGCCCTCACCGAGCTGCGAGTAGTACGCGTTGATCTGACGGGCGCGCTTGGCGGCGTAGATCACCAGGCTGTACTTCGAGTCCGTGGCCTCGAGCAGCTCGTCGATCGGCGGGTTGATGATGCCCTCGGGCGCGGTCATGGAAGAGGACACGCGAAAACCTTCCGAAAGAGAGAGAAAGACAGAATGCTGATCAGATCACAGGATCCGATCAGGCAACACCGAGCAAGGTTAGCAGTTCGGCCGCTACCTGCTCGACCGACCTGTTGACAAGGGTCGTGTCGAACTCGCTCTCGGCGGCCAGCTCGATCTTCGCGGCCTCCAGCCGGCGGTCGATCACGTCCTGCGGCTCGGTGCCCCGGCCGGTGAGCCGGCGGACCAGCTCGTCCCAGCTCGGCGGGCCCAGGAACACCAGGCGCGCGTCGGACATCGACTCGCGGACCTGGCGGGCGCCCTGGAGGTCGATCTCCAGCAGCACCGGGACGCCGTTCTCCAGCTTCTCCAGCACCGCGGCGCGCGGGGTGCCGTACCGGTTCCCGGCGAACACGGCCCACTCCAGCAGCTCGCCGTTGGCGATCAGCTTCTCGAACTCGTCGTTGTCGACGAAGTAGTAGTGGACCCCGTTCTTCTCGCCGGGCCTCGGATGCCGGGTGGTGACCGACACCGAGAGCCAGAGCTCGGGGTGCTGCTTCCTCAGATGAGCGACGACCGTGCTCTTGCCGACCCCCGAGGGGCCGGAGAGCACGGTCAGCCGCGGACGTTCACTCATGCACCGATTATCCCGGATCGCGGACGGTCCGGGGACCACCGGGTCGCGACCCGGTCCGGAGCAGGAGCCGGGTCAGGAGGCGGTGCTGCCGAACTCCCGCTCCAGCGAGGCGATCTGGTTCGTCCCGAGGCCGCGGACCCGACGGCTCTCGGAGATGCCCAGACGCTCCATGATCTGCTTGGCGCGCACCTTGCCGACGCCCGGCATGCTCTCCAGCAGCGCGGAGACCTTCATCTTGCCGATGACCTCGTCATCGGCCTTGCCCGCCTTGATCACGTCGTGCAGCGAAGCACCTGCGTGCTTCAGCTTGTTCTTCACATCGGCGCGCTTCCGACGGGCTTCGGCAGCCTTGGCGAGCGCAGCGGTGCGCTGTTCAGGGGTAAGGGGCGGAAGAGCCACGCCGTTCACCTCAGGGTGTGGAAGGAAGGGATGAGCTATGACTGGGTGGTGCCTGAAGTACACCGATCGCAGCCCGAACCAATGGCTCTGACCTGCGAGAGCGGCAGTTTTCGCCGCCCTTCGGTGACCTCCCGCCGGACACTACCCAACTTGAGGCCGCGCGTCAGGAGAAGAACACGAAAAGTCCTGGTCAGCCAAGGTCGACCAGGACTTTTCCGGGCAAATCAACCGGCCTGACGGCCCGTCCGACCTGCCGATGTGACGCTCCTCACGTCGCCGTGCTACTTCACCGCCGCCGCGATCTCCTCCACGAAGCGGGCCGAGGCCGCCCGCAGGGCCGCCACCGAGGGGCCGTGCTTGAGGATGTCGCGGCTCACGCTGGGCACCACGTTGCGCACCGAGTCGCCGAACACCCGGGGCAGGTCGGCCGCGGTGGCCCCCTGGGCGCCGACACCGGGGGCGAGCAGCGGGCCGTTGATCGCCAGGTCCGCGCCGGCCTCGGCCAGGGTCGCGCCGACCACCGCGCCGAACGAGCCGAGCGGCTCGGCGCCCTTGTTCTCGGCCGCCAGCCGGTTCAGCACGCCCTGGGCCACGCTCACCCCGTCGGCGCCGACCGCGCGCTGCACCTCGTGCCCCTCCGGGTTGGAGGTGAGCGCCAGCGCGAACAGGCCGCAGCCGTTCGCCCGGGCCAGGTCGACGGCCGGCTGGAGCGAGCCGAAGCCCAGGTACGGGCTGACCGTCAGCGCGTCCGAGAAGAGCGCCCGGTCCGGCGAGAGGAAGGTCTCGGCGTACGCGGCCATGGTGGAGCCGATGTCGCCGCGCTTGGCGTCCATCAGCACCAGCGCCCCGGCCTCCCTGGCCTCGGTGACCGAGCGCTCCAGCACCGCGATGCCCCGGGAGCCGAACCGCTCGAAGAAGGCGGCCTGCGGCTTGAGCACCGCGACCTCCCCGGCCAGCGCCTCGACCACGGTCCGGCTGAAGGTCTCCAGGCCGGCGATGTCGTCGTTCAGGCCCCAGGCGGTGAGCAGCGAGGCGTGCGGGTCGATGCCGACACAGAGCCGGCCCCGGGTCTCCAGGGCGGTGTGCAGGCGGGCGCCGAAGGGAGCGAGGGTCATGAACGGCCTTTCAGGTGGTGGCAGGGCGGTGGGCGTACCCCACCGCGTCGGTGAACTTGGCGAAGCCCCGGGCCGCCAGCTCGGTGCGCAGCTCGTCGAGGATGCGCAGCGGGGCGGCCGGGTCGTTGAACAGGGTGGTGCCGACGGCGACGCCGCTCGCCCCGGCGAGGGCGAACTCCAGCGCGTCCAGGCCGGTGCGCAGCCCGCCCATGGCCAGGATCGGCACCGCCGGGATCCGGCCGGCCAGCATCTCGGCGTGCACCTGGTGCACGCAGCGGACCGCGATCGGCCGGATCGCCGGCCCGGACAGGCCGCCGGTGGTCCCGGCCAGGGCCGGGCGCATGGTGACCGGGTCGATCGCCAGGCCGAGGGTGGTGTTGATCATCGAGAGGCCGTCCGCGCCGGCCTGGACGCAGGCGGCGGCGATCTCGGTGATCGAGGTGACGTCGGGCGAGAGCTTGGCGTAGACCGGCAGCTCGGCGTCGGCCACCCGGCGCACCGCCCGCACCACGTCGTAGGAGGTGGCCGGGTTGCAGGCGAAGACCAGGCCCCGGTCGGCCACGTTCGGGCAGGAGATGTTGACCTCGATGCCGATCACGCCGGGCTGCCCGTTGAGCTGCTCGGCGACCTCGGCGAACTCCTCCAGCCGCTCCCCCGCGACCGAGACCAGCACCCGGGCGCCGCGCTCGGCCAGCCAGGGCAGCTCGTTCCTGACGAAGTGTCCGACCCCGGCGCCTTGGAGCCCGATCGAGTTGAGCATCCCGGACGGCGTCTCCGCCATCCGCGGCGTGGCCCGGCCGGAGCGCGGGTACGGCATGATCGTCTTGGTGGTGACCGAGCCCAGCTCGTCCAGCGGGACGAACTTGGCCAGCTCCCGCCCGTACCCGGCGCAGCCGGAGGCGGTGGTAAGCGGGTTCGGCAGGGTGCGGCCGCCGAACGGGGCGGTCAGGTCGACCTGCTGCGGCTCCATCAGGCCTTCACTCCCATCGCGGCGGCGCCTTCCAGGTCGGCGGGGACGATGCCGATGTCGGCCCAGCGGACCTTGGCCCCGTCGAAGACCGGGCCGTCGGTGCAGGAGCGGACGAACCGGCTGACCCCGTCCTCGCCGACCACCGGCAGCACGCAGGTCATGCAGATGCCGACCCCGCAGGCCATCGACTCCTCCACCGCCGTCCAGCAGCGGGCCCCCAGCTCCTCGGCGATCGACGTCACCGCGCGCAGCATCGGCATCGGCCCGCAGGCGTGCACCACGGTGGCGTCGATGGCCTTGATCGCCTGCGCCAGGACGTCGGTGACCCGGCCGGTCAGCCCGGCCGAGCCGTCCTCGGTGACCACAAGTACGTCCTGGGTGAGCGCGCGGGCCTGCTCCACCCCGAACAGCCGGGCCCCGGTGGCCGCACCGAGGATGAACCCGACCTGGCCGCCGCGCCGCTTGATCTGCTCGGCCAGGCCGAACAGCGGTGCGCTGCCGTAGCCGCCGGCCACCAGCAGGGCGCTGACCGGGCCCTCGGGCACCGGGAAGGGGGTGCCCAGCGGGGCGATCAGGCTGAGCCGGTCGCCGACCCGGCTGCGCACCAACTCCCGGGTGCCGGGGCCGTGTTCGGCGATGATCAGCTCCACGGTGCCGGCCGCGGGGTCGGCCCGGTGGATCGAGAAGGCCCGCCGCAGCAGCATCGAGGAGCCGCTCCCGCCGACCGCCAGGGTGGCGAAGTGGCCGGGCCGCACCCGGGGCGCCGCCTCGGGTGCCCGGAGCACCAGCCGCCGGTACGCACCGACCGGGGTGGACTCGACCACCTCGGCCTCGGTCTGGACTGGATGGGCCATCAGAACTCACCTTTCCGGCAGACTCGCGCTGCACTCTGCCAAACCGGACGACCCCCTGTCACTTCCTCCGGCGCACCCGTCCGATCCGTCGGCACCACTCATTCACCCGAGCCCCGCAGGGGCCGGTTGCTCGTGCCCCTGGAGGAGCGCTAGCTCTTGGCGCTGCCGACCGCCTCGGCGATCGACTTGAAGCCGCTCGCCTTCAGCCGGGCCGACAGGCCCTTGTGCACCCGGCGCATCCAGAACGGCCCCTCGTAGACGAAGGCGCTGTACCCCTGCACCAGGTCGGCGCCGTGCACGATCCGGTCCCAGGCGTCGTCCGCGGTCTCGATCCCGCCGACCGCGACCAGCACCAGCCGGCCCTCGGTGCGCGCCCGCAGGCGCTGCAGCACCTCCAGCGAGCGGGCCTTCAGCGGTGCGCCGGAGAGCCCGCCCATCCCGATCTCCTCGATCCGGGCCGCGTGCTCGCGCAGATCGTCCCGCCCGATCGTGGTGTTGGTGGCGATGATGCCGTCGAGGCCGATCTCGACCGCCATGTCGGCGATCGCGTCGATGTCCTCGTCCGCCAGGTCGGGGGCGATCTTCACCAGCAGCGGCACGTGGTGCGGGGTGGCCGCGTCGGCCGCCCGGCGGACGTCGACCAGCAGCGGGGCCAGCGCCGAGACGGTCTGCAGGTTGCGCAGGCCGGGGGTGTTCGGCGAGCTGACGTTGACCACCAGGTAGTCGGCGTACTCGGCCAGCCGCTCGGTGCTCTTCACGTAGTCGGCGGTCGCGTCGACCTCCTCGACCACCTTGGTCTTGCCGATGTTGACGCCGATCACCGGGGTGGAGCTGGTGTGCGGACGGGCCTTCAGCCGGGCCGCGACCCGGGCCGAGCCCTGGTTGTTGAAGCCCATCCGGTTGATCAGCGCGCGGTCCTCGACCAGCCGGAACAGGCGCGGCGCGGGGTTGCCCGGCTGCGGCTCACCGGTGACGGTGCCGATCTCGACGAAGTCGAAGCCGAGCATCGACAGACCGTCGATGCCGATCCCGTTCTTGTCGAAGCCGGCCCCGAGGCCGAACGGGCCCGGCAGGTCGAGCCCGAGCGCGGCGGTGCGCAGCGCCGGGTCCCGCGGGGCCAGCACGGCCCGCACCAGCTGGCGCAGGCCGGGCACCGAGGCGGCCAGCCGGATCCAGAAGAAGGCCAGGTGGTGGGCCTTCTCCGGGTCCATCTTCTTGAAGACCAGGTCGAACAGGAGCTTGTACACAGCGGGTTGGGCCTTCCTGGACATGGGTGTGGGGGGCACCGGAACGCGGTGCCCCCCACGATGATCTGCTACTTGCGGCCCGCGTTGATCAGCGCCGCGTGCTCCTGCAACGACATCACACCGATGTCGCCGCGGACCAGCGCCGCGCTGCCCTGGACGGCCGCGCCCATCGCCTGGACGGTGGTCAGGCACGGGACGCCGCGCGAGACCGCGGCGGTGCGGATCTCGTAGCCGTCGAGCCGGCCGCCGGTGCCGTACGGCGTGTTGATGATCAGGTCGACCTCGCCGTCGTGGATCAGCTGCACGATGGTCCGCTCGCCGTCCGGGCCCGGGCCCTCGCTGTGCTTGCGCACCACGGTGGACGGGATGCCGCCGCGCTGGAGCACCTCGGCGGTGCCGGAGGTGGCGAGCACCTCGAAGCCCATCTCGACCAGCGCCCGGGCCGGGAAGACCAGGTTGCGCTTGTCGCGGTTGGCGACCGAGACGAAGACCTTGCCGGAGGTCGGCAGCGCACCGTACGCGCCGGCCTGCGCCTTGGCGTACGCGGTGCCGAACACCTTGTCGATGCCCATCACCTCACCGGTGGAGCGCATCTCCGGGCCGAGCACGGTGTCCACGCCCCGGCCGTGGATGTCGCGGAAGCGGCTCCACGGCATCACGGCTTCCTTGACCGAGATCGGGCAGTCGGCCGGCAGCGTGCCGCCGTCGCCCTCGGCCGGGAGCAGGCCCTCCTTGCGCAGCTCGGCGATGGTCGCGCCGAGCGAGACCCGGGCGGCGGCCTTGGCCAGCGGCACGGCGGTCGCCTTGGAGGTGAACGGCACGGTGCGGGAGGCGCGCGGGTTGGCCTCCAGCACGTAGAGGATGTCGCCGGCCAGCGCGAACTGGATGTTGATCAGACCGCGCACCCCGACGCCCTTGGCGATCGCCTCGGTGGAGGTCCGCAGCCGCTTGATGTCGTAGCCGCCGAGGGTGATCGGGGGCAGCGCGCAGGCCGAGTCGCCGGAGTGGATGCCGGCCTCCTCGATGTGCTCCATCACGCCGCCGAGGTAGAGCTCCTCGCCGTCGTAGAGCGCGTCCACGTCGATCTCGACCGCGTCGTCCAGGAAGCGGTCGATCAGCACCGGGTGCTCGGAGATCAGACCCGCGTGCCGCTCCAGGTAGGAGGCCAGCGAGGGCTCGTCGTAGACGATCTCCATGCCGCGGCCGCCGAGCACGTACGACGGGCGGGCCAGCACCGGGTAGCCGATCTCGTCCGCGATCGCCTTGGCGTCCTCGAACGAGAACGCGGTGCCGTGCTTGGGCGCGGGCAGGCCCGCGTCGCGCAGCACCCGGCCGAACGCGCCGCGCTCCTCCGCCAGGTCGATCGCCTCGGGCTGGGTGCCGACGATCGGCACGCCGTTGTCCTTGAGCGCCTGGGCCAGGCCGAGCGGCGTCTGGCCGCCGAGCTGGACGATGACGCCCGCCAGCGGACCGGCCAGCGTCTCCGCGTGCACGATCTCCAGCACGTCCTCCAGCGTGAGCGGCTCGAAGTAGAGCCGGTCGGAGGTGTCGTAGTCGGTGGAGACGGTCTCCGGGTTGCAGTTGACCATCACGGTCTCGTACCCGGCCTCGCTGAGCGCGAAGGAGGCGTGCACGCAGGAGTAGTCGAACTCGATGCCCTGGCCGATCCGGTTCGGGCCCGAGCCCAGGATGATCACGGCGGGCTTGGTGCGCGGCGCGACCTCGCTCTCCTCGTCGTAGGACGAGTAGAAGTACGGGGTCTTGGCGGCGAACTCGGCGGCGCAGGTGTCCACGGTCTTGAAGACCGGACGGATGCCCAGCGCGTGCCGCACCTCGCGGACCACGTCGCCCTTCAGGCCGCGGATCTCACCGATCTGCTGGTCGGAGAAGCCGTGCCGCTTGGCGTGCCGGAGCAGCTCCGGGTCGAGGCGCTCGGCCTCGGCCAGCTCGGTGGCGATCTCGTCGATCAGGAACAGCTGGTCGACGAACCACGGGTCGATCTTCGTGGCGTCGAAGACCTCCTGCTGGGTGGCACCGGCCCGGATCGCGTCCATCACGGTGTTGATCCGGCCGTCGGTCGGGACCTGGGCCTTGGTCAGCAGCTCGGCCTTGTCACCGGGTTCGCCGATCCAGGAGAACTGCGAGCCCTTCTTCTCCAGCGAGCGCAGCGCCTTCTGCAGCGCCTCGGTGAAGTTGCGGCCCATCGCCATCGCCTCGCCGACCGACTTCATGGTCGTGGTCAGCGTGGCGTCGGCGCTCGGGAACTTCTCGAACGCGAACCGGGGCACCTTGACCACGACGTAGTCGAGCGAGGGCTCGAACGAGGCCGGGGTCTTCTCGGTGATGTCGTTCGGGATCTCGTCCAGCGTGTAGCCGACCGCCAGCTTGGCCGCGATCTTGGCGATCGGGAAGCCGGTGGCCTTGGAGGCCAGCGCGGAGGAGCGGGAGACCCGGGGGTTCATCTCGATCACGATGATCCGGCCGTCGTCCGGGTTGATCGCGAACTGGATGTTGCAGCCGCCGGTGTCGACGCCGACCTCGCGGATGATCGCGATGCCGATGTCGCGCAGCGTCTGGTACTCGCGGTCGGTCAGGGTCATCGACGGGGCGACGGTGATCGAGTCACCGGTGTGCACGCCCATCGGGTCGAAGTTCTCGATCGAGCAGACCACCACGACGTTGTCGTTCTTGTCGCGCATCAGCTCGAGCTCGTACTCCTTCCAGCCGAGGATGGACTCCTCCAGGAGCACCTCGGTGGTCGGCGACAGGGCCAGGCCCTGGCCGGCGATCCGGCGCAGCTCGTCCTCGTCGTGCGCGAAGCCGGAACCGGCGCCGCCCATGGTGAAGGAGGGGCGGACCACGACCGGGTAGCCGCCCAGCGTGTCCACGCCCGCGATGATGTCGTCCATCGAGTGGCAGATCACCGAACGGGCCGACTCGCCGTGGCCGATCTTGGCGTTGACCGCCTCGACCACGCCCTTGAACAGCTGGCGGTCCTCGCCCTTGTGGATCGCCTCGACGTTGGCGCCGATCAGCTCGACGCCGTACTTGGCGAGCACGCCGTTCTCGTGCAGCGAGATCGCGGTGTTGAGCGCGGTCTGCCCGCCGAGGGTCGGCAGGAGCACGTCGGGGCGCTCCTTGGCGATGATCTTCTCGACGAACTCCGGGGTGATCGGCTCGACGTAGGTGGCGTCGGCGATCTCCGGGTCGGTCATGATCGTGGCCGGGTTGGAGTTCACCAGCACGACCCGCAGGCCCTCGGCCCGCAGCACGCGGCAGGCCTGGGTGCCGGAGTAGTCGAACTCGGCGGCCTGGCCGATGACGATCGGGCCGGAGCCGATCACCAGGACGGACTTGATGTCAGTGCGCTTCGGCACGGTCAGCTCCCTGCGGTGGTGCGGGCCGGGGCGCCGGCCATCAGGTCGACAAAGCGATCAAAGAGGTAAGCCGCGTCGTGCGGACCGGCGGCGGCCTCCGGGTGGTACTGGACCGAGAACGCGGGGGTGTCCAGGCACTGGAGGCCCTCGACCACGTCGTCGTTCAGGCAGACGTGGGAGACCTCGGCGCGGCCGAACGGGGTGTCGCTCACCCGGTCCAGCGGCGCCTCCACGGCGAAGCCGTGGTTGTGCGCGGTGACCTCGACCTTGCCGGTGGTGCGGTCCTGCACCGGCTGGTTGATGCCGCGGTGGCCGTACTTGAGCTTGTAGGTGCCGAAGCCCAGGGCGCGGCCGAGGATCTGGTTGCCGAAGCAGATGCCGAAGAACGGGGTCTTCTTCGCCAGCACCTCGCGCGCCACGGCGACCTGGTGGTCGGCGGTGGCCGGGTCACCGGGGCCGTTCGAGAAGAACACGCCGTCGGGGGCGACCGCGTAGAGCTCCTCGACCGTGGAGTTGGCCGGGAACACGTGCACCTCGATGCCGCGCTCGGCCATCCGGTGCGGGGTCATGCCCTTGATGCCGAGGTCCAGCGCGGCCACGGTGAACTTCTTCGTGCCGATCGCCGGGACGACGTAGGTCTCCTTGGTGGCGACCTCGGCGCACAGGTCGGCGCCCTTCATCTCCGGCGCCCGGTTGACCCGGGCCAGCAGCTCGGACTCCTCCGCCAGCGCGGGGCCGGAGAAGATGCCGACCCGCATCGCCCCGCGCTCGCGCAGGTGCCGGGTGAGCGCCCGGGTGTCGATGCCGCTGATGCCGACGACGCCCTGGTTGACCAGCTCCTCGTCCAGCGAGCGCTCCGAGCGCCAGTTGGACGCGACCCGGGCGGGGTCGCGGACGACGTAGCCGGCCACCCAGATCTGCTTCGACTCGTCGTCCTCGTCGTTCCAGCCGGTGTTGCCGATCTGAGGCGCCGTCATGACGACCACCTGGCGGTGGTACGACGGGTCGGTCAGGGTCTCCTGGTAGCCGGACATGCCGGTGTTGAAGACCGCCTCGCCGAAGGTCTCGCCGACCGCGCCGTACGCCTGGCCGCGGAAGGTGCGGCCGTCCTCGAGGACGAGCACGGCGGGCACGCGCTCCCGCCTGTGGCGCTCGGTGGTGGGGGCAGGTGCGGTCATGAGGTGGCCTCTTCCGTCTTCTTCGTCTTCGTCGTACGTCGTGTCACAAGAGCGTCGACCGCCTCGACCCAGGCGGTGTGCTCCCCGGCGCGGTCGGCCCGGAAGCCGGAGTCCAGCGCCGTGCCCTGGTTGGTCCAGGTGATGACCAGCAGGCCGCCGGGGACGACCTTGCCGGCGATGCCGGAGTCGACCCGGGCCGCGGTCAGGCTCCCGGCCGGGATCCAGAAGTCCACGTCACCGGGGCGACGGACCAACAGGCCCTGCTCGGTGAGGGTCAGTTCGGCCAGGCTGCGGGTGCCGAGGCCGTGCGCGACGACCCGGTCCAGCCAGTTCCCGGCGGTGGTGGAGCCGTGGTAGCGGCCGGAGGTCTCCAGCAGCGCCGTCCCCGGGTCCGCGGGCAGCTCGGGCAGGGCCGGCAGCTCGGACTGGAGCGTGCGGCGCCAGTTCCAGCCCTGCCGCATCAGCCAGTAGACCAGCCCGACCAGGATGGCCAGGCCGACCATCCAGCCGAGGTAGCTGGACCAGTCGGTGATCTTCGCCTGCTCCTGCGCGATCACTCCGAACCGCCCTGGCGGACGAGCTCGCCCGCGAGCACCGTGGCCTCGCCGCGCAGGAAGGTGGCGTGCACCCGTCCTGGCAGCTCAAGGCCCTTGAAGGGGGTGTTCCGGCTACGGGTGGCGAAGGTCTCGGCAGTCACGGTCCCACGGTACGCGGGATCGAACAGCACCAGGTTCGCGGGCTCACCGACCGAGACGGACCGGCCCTGGCCGGTGAGACGGCCGATCCGGGCCGGGCGGTGCGACATCCGGTCCGCGACGCCCTCCCAGTTCAGCAGGCCGGTCTCGACCATGGTCTGCTGCACCACCGAGAGCGCGGTCTCCAGACCGATCATGCCCATCGCGGCGACCGCCCAGGCGCAGTCCTTGTCGGCGTCCGGGTGCGGCGCGTGGTCGGTGGCGACGGCGTCGATGGTGCCGTCGGCCAGCGCCTCGCGCAGCGCCAGCACGTCCTCCTCGGTGCGCAGCGGCGGGTTCACCTTGAAGACCGGGTCGCTGCTGCGGACCAGCTCGTCGGTGAGCAGCAGGTGGTGCGGCGTCACCTCGGCGGTGACGTCCCAGCCGCGGGACTTGGCCCAGCGGACGATCTCCACCGAGCCCTTGGTGGACAGGTGGCAGACGTGCAGCCGGGCGCCGAGGTGCGAGGCCAGCAGCACGTCGCGGGCGATGATCGCCTCCTCCGCCACGGCCGGCCAGCCCGGCAGGCCGAGGTCGGCGGAGACGGTGCCCTCGTTCATCTGGGCGCCCTCGGTCAGCCGGGGCTCCTGCGCGTGCTGGGCCACCACGCCGTCGACGCTCTTCGCGTACTCCAGCGCGGCCCGCATCAGCGCGGCGTCGTCCACGCACTTGCCGTCGTCCGAGAACACCCGGACGGCGGCGGCCGAACGGTGCATGCCGTCCAGGTCGGCCAGCTCCTTGCCGTCCAGGCCGACCGTGACGGCACCGACCGGGTGCACGTCGCAGTAGCCGGACTCCCGGCCGAGCTGCCAGACCTGCTCGACCACGGCGGGCGTGTCGGCGGTCGGGGTGGTGTTGGCCATCGCGTGCACGGCGGTGTAGCCGCCCATGGCGGCGGCCTGGGTGCCGGTCAGGACGGTCTCGGCGTCCTCCTTGCCGGGCTGGCGCAGGTGGGTGTGCAGGTCCACCAGGCCGGGCAGCACGATCAGGCCGTGCGCGTCGATGTCGATGTCGGCCTCGACGGTCAGGCCGGTGCCGATGTCCTGGATGACGCCGTCGGCGAGGAACAGGTCCTGCGCGGCGCCGCCGAGGATCTGGGCGTTGCGGATCAGATAGCTGGTCACAGCTGTACTCCGGGGTTCGGTACGTGGGTGCCGGGCATCGCGGTCGGGCGCTTCGCGCCGCGGCCGCTACTCCCCGGGGCGCTGGGTGGCGAGTGCCTGCGAGGACCGGGCCGCGTAGTCGCGGTCCCCGACCAGCACGGCGTCCCGGCCGTCCACGTCGGAGAGCTGCACCTGGACCGCCTCGCGCAGCGAGGTCGGCAGGTTCTTGCCCACGTAGTCGGCCCGGATCGGCAGTTCGCGGTGGCCTCGGTCGACCAGCACGGCCAGCTGCACGGCGCGCGGGCGGCCGATGTCGCTGAGCGCGTCGAGCGCGGCCCGGATGGTGCGGCCGGAGAACAGCACGTCGTCGACCAGGATGACCAGCTTGCCCTCGACCCCGCCGGGCGGGATCTCGGTGTGCTCGGCCGCGCGGGCCGGCTTCAGCTGGAGGTCGTCCCGGTACATCGTGATGTCCAGGGTGCCGAGGGGTATGTCGCGACCGGTGATCTGCGCCAGCTTGGCGTGCAGCCGACGGGCGAGGTGGACTCCACGGGTGTGGATGCCGAGCAGCACGACGTCCTCCGCGCCCTTGGCGCGCTCGACGATCTCGTGTGCGATCCGGGTGATCACCCGGGCCACGTCGGTGGCGTCCAGCACCTGATGAGGTGGACGCGCGGTGTCAATGCGTGTGGTCATGCCGAAGCCGACCTCCTTCCCCGCCTCACTGGACGGGCCTTAAAGGATGTCTTGGGACGGCGCCCGGTCGCGCCGGAAGCCACCGTCATCCTAACAGCGCGATCACCGCCTCCCGCCGCCCCGACCTGCTGGGTGTCGTTCGCACGACTGCCCCATTCGGCTTGACGCAACTACCTCACTCTACGTAACCTCACAGTGAGTTACGAGACGGCCGCCGAACCGAACCGGTACCGCGGCCGGAAAGCGCGATCGAACCACCCGCCTGCTCGTGGCTCACTCAACGCGAAGCAATCTCGTCCGGGGAGACCAATGTCCAGCGACTACGCGAAGCAGCTCGGGGCCAAGCTCCGGGCGATCCGCACTCAGCAGGGGCTCTCCCTGCACGGCGTCGAGGAGAAGTCCCAGGGGCGCTGGAAGGCCGTCGTGGTCGGCTCGTACGAGCGCGGGGACCGCGCGGTCACGGTGCAGCGCCTGGCCGAGCTGGCCGAGTTCTACGGCGTGCCGGTGCAGGAGCTGCTCCCCGGCGGTACGCCCGGTGGCGCGGCCGAGCCGCCGCCGCGCCTGGTGCTCGACCTGGAGAGACTGACCCAGGTGCCGTCCGAGAAGGCCGGCCCGCTCCAGCGCTATGCGGCCACCATCCAGAGCCAGCGCGGGGACTACAACGGCAAGGTGCTGTCGATCCGCCAGGACGACCTCCGCACCCTGGCCGTGATCTACGACCAGTCCCCCTCGATCCTCACCGAGCAGCTGATCAGCTGGGGCGTGCTGAACCCCGACGCGCGCCGCGCGGTGCGGGACGAGGACGCCAACTGACCTGACGCCAGGTGCAGAAACGTCACGGCGGGATGGGCGACCGGTGTCGCCCACCCCGCCGTCGTGCACTTCCCTTCGGCGCACCCGCCCATCAGCAGACCGAGCCGAGGCTGAAGCCCGGCCCGGCCTCGACGCCCTCCAGCCGCGCCGTCACCGGCCGGTACCCGGCCCCGGTGCTCTGCCACGCCCACGCCACCTGCCGGTACTCCCCGCAGGCACCGGCCGAACCCTGCAGCCCGTGCAGCAGCGCCGCCCCCGGCAGCTCCCGGTAGAGCCCGGCGCAGAGCACCGCGACCACCAGGTCGAGGTCCTCGTCGTTGATCCGCACCACCCCGTCCTCCCAGTGCAGGATCCGGGCGTCCGCGGCCAGCCGCCCGCCGGGGCCCTCCACCGCGCACCAGAACTGGTACGTCCCGGCCCCGGCGCCCACCAGCATCCGCCGGAACAGCTCCGCCGCCGTCTGGTACGCCCGCTTCACCGCCGGGTCGGTCTCCTCGTCCGGCTCGAACAGCCCGCCGTCCACCAGCAGGTCCGCGTGGCGCAGCGTCAGACCGCTCTCCCTGGCCCGGACCAGACGGGGGATGAAGTCCCCCGTCAGCTCCTCGCCCTGGTACGGCAGCAGCTGGGTCTGCAGCCGCGGGTTCACCAGGTACCGGTCCCGCGAGCCCGGCTCGGCCGGGTCGAGCCCGTGCAGCAGGCAGAAGTCCGCGAAGTCCTCCGGGTGGAACATCCGCGCCTGCACCAGCCCGAACGTCCGCCGTGCCTCGTCCAGCAGCACCGCCGTGTCCAGCAGGTAGCTGTCGTAGTCGGCCGCCTCGGCCAGCTGCCACTGCCGCGCCCGCTCGAAGTCCGCCCGGCTGGTCAGGATGCCCGTGACGAACGCCTGCTCCTCCTGCCGGGCCTGCCGGTTGGCGGCGGTGCAGCGGGAGGTACGGGGGGTGCGACCGTTGCGGCTCATCGGAGGCTCCTGTGGGTGGAGGGGTGCTTGCCCCTCTACCTCCCCGTCCACCGAGGTCGCACACGCACCAGGTGTCACAGCCCTGTAACTGAACGTGAACGTGCACGGGCGCTCAGGACTGGCGCGGAGCGCGGGCCAGCTGCCGGGACTGCGCCACCAGCCGCCCGGCCGAGTCCCAGACCTCGGCGTCCTCCTCGAAGTACCCGCCGGCCAGGTTGCGGGTGGCGTGGCTGACCCGGAGCCAGCCGGGGGCGGGGCGGGCCCGGAGGTGGACCGTCAGTTCGATGGTCGGTGCCCAGCCCGGCAGGCCGAGGTCGAAGGTCACCGGCGGCAGCGCGTCCGCGACCAGCAGGAGCAGCAGCGGATCGGGCTCCCGCCCGTCCGCGAGCCGGAACCAGCCCTGGATCCGCCCGTTCCGGGACGGCTCCCCGAGCGCCCAGCCGATCGTGGCCGGGTCCAGCCGCAGGTCGAACCGCTCCAGCAGCGCGGCCTGCTCGATCAACACCTTGGGCGCGTGCTCGACACCGATGCACTGCTCCGGCGGCGGCAGCTCGAACGGCACCGCGCTGGTGTGCACCTCCCCGGCCCGCGCGTCCAGGTCCCCGTACGTGGCGAGCACCCGCAGCCGCTCCTCGCCGTCCTGGATCAGCGAGGCCGTGCCGGTCGAGAGCGAGCGGCCGTTCCTGATCGACTCCGTCCGCACCTCCACCGGGCCGGGGTGGGAGGCCGAGAGGTAGTAGCCGCTGACCGAGAGCGGGTCCGGGTGCTCGGGGTGCTCCTTCGACAGGGCGTGGCCCGCCAGGGCGAGCAGCAGGCCGCCGTTGACGCCGCCGCCGATCTGCCAGCCCTCGCCGAGCTCGGCCCGGTAGCGGCCGGGGCCCTCCTGGTCCAGGGCGATGCCCTGGTCGAACTCGCTGCGTATCGCGGTGGTCATGGGTGGAGCCGCCCTCTCGCCGAAGAAGAAGAGTTACCCGTCGGTAGCCAAACATACGCCGTCGCCCGCATCGGGCGGAACACGAAAATGCCGCCGCCCCATACCAGGGGCGGCGGCATCTCCGACGGGCGTCAGTCGCGACGGATGGTCGGCTTCAGCTCCAGGAAGCGGGCGAGCAGACCGTTCACGAAGGCCGGGGAGTCGTCCGTGGAGTACTCCTTGGCGATCTCGACGGCCTCGTCCAGGACGACCGCGTCCGGGACGCCGTCCTCCCAGATCAGCTCGTAGGTGCCGAGGCGCAGGACGTTGCGGTCCGCGATCGGCATCCGGTCCAGGGTCCAGCCCACCGCGTAGGTGGAGATCAGGTCGTCGATCTTCCTGGCGTGCTGGACGTATCCCTCGATCAGCTGCATGGTGTACTCGGCCACCTGCGGGATGCCCTCGTCCGGCTTGGGCTCGCGCGAGCGCGCGATCCAGTCGGCGAGCACCCGCTGCGGGTCGACACCACGGTGGTCGGCCTCGAAGAGGATCTGGAAGGCCCGGGTCCGGGCCTTGGTGCGCGCAGCTGACACGTTTACTTGACCCGACCCAGGTAGCTGCCGTCGCGGGTGTCGACCTTGATCTTCTCACCGGTGACGATGAAGAGCGGCACGGCGATCTCGGCGCCGGTCTCCAGGGTGGCCGGCTTGGAGCCACCGGTGGAGCGGTCGCCCTGCACGCCGGGCTCGGTGTGCGAGATGACCAGCTCGACCGAGGCCGGGAGCTCGATGTAGATGGCCGAGCCCTCGTACATCGCGACCAGGGCCTCGAAGCCCTCGAGCAGGTAGTCGGCGGCGTCGCCGACGACCTTCGGGTCGACCATGATCTGGTCGTAGGTGTCCGTGTCCATGAACACGAACTGCTCGCCGTCCTTGTAGGAGAACTGCATCCCACGCTTGTCGACGCTGGCGGTCTCCACCTTGGTACCGGCGTTGAAGGTCTTGTCGACGACCTTGCCGGTCAGGACCTCCTTGAGCTTCGTGCGCACGAAGGCCGGGCCCTTACCGGGCTTGACGTGCTGGAACTCGACGACGGACCACAGCTTGCCGCCGTCCAGCTTGAGGACCATGCCGTTCTTGAGATCGTTCGTGGAAGCCACGGGCGCACTAACTCCTGGATATAGCTGTCAAGGAACCAAGGGATTGGCGGGACCGCAGCCACCGGGGCGGCTACAGCGCGAGGAGCTCCTTGGTGGTGATGGTGAGCAGCTCGGGCCCGCCCTCTTCGAGGGGGCGCACCACGAGCGTGTCCTCGATCCGGACGCCGCCCTTCCCGGGGATGTGCACCCCTGGACCGACGGTGACCGGCACGCGATTGTCCAGTTTACCCATGTCCGCGGGCCCGAGACGCGGCGCCTCCCGGATCTCCAGACCGATGCCGTGGCCGAGCGGGTGTGTCGAGCTCCCCGAGTGGCCTCCGGACAGGAGGATCTCGCGGGCCGCCTGGTCCGGTGCGTGCTGCGGGACACCGGGGCCGAGCGCCTCCCGGGCGGCCCGCTGGGCGCGGAACACCAGCCGGTGCAGCTCGACCTGCCAGGGGGCCGGGGCCGCCCCGATCACGAAGGTCCGGGCGGTGGACACGCCGTACCCGCGGTACTGCGCACCGAGCACCACGGTCAGGAAGTCGCCCTCCTCCACCCGGCGGTCGGTGGGCAGGTGGAACTCCTGGCCGGAGTGGCTGCCGGTGCCGACCGAGACCGGGAAGGCGGCCCGGTCCGCGCCGTGGTCGATCATCCGGCGCTCCAGCTCCATCGCCAGATGGCGCTCGGTCCGGCCGACCAGGATCGACTCCAGCAGCTCGCCGAGCGCCTGGTCGGCGATCTCGGCGGCGATCCGCAGGTCCGCGATCTCGTGCTCGTCCTTGACCACGCGCAGCAGTTCGACGGCCTGGGCCAGGTCGGTCAGGTTGACCCCCTCGGCCAGGCCGCCCACCGCCCGGTGCCGACTGACCGTCAGGTCGTGCTCCTCCACCGCGAGGTCCCGCACCCGCAGCCGGGACGCCGCGTCGGCGGCGGCCAGCGCGGTGTCGGAGCCGGCCGACACCGGAAGCTGGGCCAGTTCGGGGTCGTCCGGGATCAGGTGCTCGCCGGAGTCGTCCGGGGGCAGGTCGTCGGGGAGCGCCAGGACGGCGCGCTCCCGGGTGAGCAGCAGGGTGGCCCCGCAGGGGGCGCAGCCGGTGAGGTACCGGACGTTCGCCGGCCGGGTCACCAGCGCGGCATCCACCCCGGAGGCACTGCAGTGTTCCCTGAGCCGTTCCCGCCGTGCCGCGTATGCCTCAACCATGCCCCGAGCCTAAGAACCCCCGGCCCGGCCCGCCTCCCGAGCGCACCCAGCAGAGCCGGGGCCCGGGGAGTGGCGGGCCCGAGGCCGGGAATGGGGCCGGGCGGACCGGCGTTAAGCTCTTTGAAAATGGTTTCCATTTCGCTACAGTCGTGGCGAACCCCCACCGAGGAGGACTCCGGATGGCCCGCAACGAACTGCGCCCGGTCGTGAGACTGCGGTCGACCGCCGGCACCGGCTGGACGTACGTGACCCGGAAGAACCGCCGCAACGACCCGGACCGGCTGGCCCTGCGCAAGTACGACCCGGTCGCGCGGCAGCACGTCCCGTTCCGCGAAGAGCGCTGAGCCCCCACCCCGAAGGAGTCCCGCCATGAAGCCCACCGTCCACCCCGCCTACCGCCCGGTCGTCTTCCGCGACAAGGCGGGCGGCCTGGCCTTCCTGACCAGGTCGACCCTGACCAGCTCGCGGACCGTCGAGTGGGAGGACGGCCGCAGCTACCCCGTGGTGGACGTGGAGGTCTCATCCGCGAGCCACCCGTTCCACACCGGCAAGTCCCGGGTGCTCGACACCGCAGGCCGGGTCGAGCTGTTCGAGCGCCGGTACGGCACTACGAAGTGACGCCCGGTCAGCGGGCGGGCGGCGGCACCGAGACCACCAGCGTGAAGCGCAGCGGCTCGGTGCCGTCGTTGCGGTAGCCGTGCGGGTGGGCGGCCTCGTACGAGGCGGTGGAGCCGGCCGGCACCGTGTGCTCGCGGCCGTCCAGCAGCAGGGTCAGCTCGCCCTGGTCCACCCGGGCCAGCTCGACGGTGCCCGCCGGGTGCGCGTCGGAGGTGTGCGAGTCGCCCGGCAGCATGTCCCACTGCCAGAGCTCCAGCGGGCCGGGGGCCTCGGTGCCGTTCAGCAGTACGCCCCGGCCGCCGATCGGGCTGGACCAGAGCGGCACCGCCTGGTCGGCGGCCACGATCTTCACCACCGAGGTGTCGTCGTAGTCGAGCAGCCGGGCGATGCTCACGCCCAGCGCGTCGGCCAGCCGGACCACGATGCCGACGCTCGGGTTGGTCCTGACCTGCTCGATCTGGACGATCATGCCCCGGCTGACGCCCGAGCGGGCGGACAGCGCGTCGAGGGTGTGCCCGCGCTCGGTGCGCAGCCGCTTCAGGTTGCGGGCGAGGGCCTGGGAGATGACGTCGGGGTCCGGCACGTGGGCATCCTAGCCAGTCGAAAATAATGTTCCCAAGAGTTCACTATCGTGAACTACGCTGCATCCGGTCCACTCCACTGAACCGTGAGGTGCAGCATGCTGTTCCAGAACTCCACCGTCTCATGACCGCCCTGCTCGCGCTCACCGCCAGCCTGCTCTGGGGCGCGGCCGACTTCGGCGGCGGCGCCCTCACCCGGCGGCTGCCCGCGCTCACCGTGGTGGTCGCCTCCCAGCTGGTCGCCGCTGCCGCGCTGGTGGTCGCGGTGCTCGCCACCGGCGCCCTGGCCGACGCCTCCCCTCGGCTCTGGTACGCCGTCGCCGCCGGGGTGATCGGCCCGTTCGCCATGCTCGCCTTCTACCGGGCGCTGGCCCTCGGGCCGATGGGCGTGGTCTCGCCGCTGGCCACCGTCGGGGTGGCGGTGCCGGTCGGGGTCGGGCTGCTGCTGGGCGAACGGCCCGGCGCCGTCCAGCTGGCGGGGGTCGCCGTCGCCGTGCTCGGGGTGGTGCTCGCGGGCGGCCCGCAGCGCGGCGGCCCGGCCGCCACCGGGCGGGTGCTGGCGCTGACCGTCGGGGCGGCCTTCGGCTTCGGTGCGGTGATGGCGCTGATCGCGCACGCCTCGACCGGTGGCGGCCTGCTGCTGGTGCTCTGCGTCCAGCGGGTCTGCAACACCGCGGTCGGCGGCGCCGCCCTGGTGCTGACGTACCGTCGGCTGCCCGCCGGCCGCCCGGCCGCCGACCTGGCCCGCGTCCGGCAGGGCCTGCTCCCGCTCACCGCGGTCGGCCTGGCCGACGTGGCTGCCAACGGCGCGTACGCCGCGGCCTGGCACAGCGGTTCGGCGACGGTCGCCTCGGTGCTCGCCTCGCTCTTCCCCGTCGTGACCGCGCTGATGGCACGCGGCCTGCTCAAGGAGCGGCTGCGGGGCGTCCAGGTGGTCGGCGCCGGACTGGCCGTGGCCGGGACCCTGCTGCTCGCGGCGGGCTGACCTCCAGATCATCCGCCCAGCGGGCGGTCGGCGGCCAGGATGGTGACGTCGTCCCGCTGCCAGTCGCACCCGTGCGCCTCGGCGGCCAGGTACAGCGCCCGCACCACGGCGGCCGGATCGGCGGCCGGGCAGCGCAGCACCGCCTCCACCGCCGCCGCGCCGAGCTCCTCCCCCGCCTCGTTGCGGGCTTCGGTGAGGCCGTCGGTGCAGAGCACCACCAGGTCGCCGGGGGCGAAGGCGGTGGTCCGGACGGACCAGGCGGCGGCCGGGTCCTCGACCAGCGAGCTCACCAGCGGCCCGGTGCCGGCCAGCCGTTCGACCTCGCCGGAGGCGCGCCGCAGGAACGGTTCCTCGTGGCCCGCGTTGAGCCAGCTCAGCGTGTCCGAGGCCGGATCGAGGACGACCACGGCCAGCGTCGCGAACCGCTCGTCCTCCCGGGCCAGCGCCGACCACCCCGCCTGGACGGCCACCGCCGGGCCCCGGCCCAGCCGGAGCGCGGCCAGTGCGGCGCACTTGACCTGCGCGGCGAGCAGCCCGGCCGGCACTCCGTGCCCGGAGATGTCGCCCTGCAGCAGGGCGGTCGCGCCCCCGGGCAGCGCGACGGTGTCGAGGAAGTCACCGGCGATCAGCCCCTCGGCGGCCACCGTGTCCCCGTGGGTCCGGACGCCCGGTCCCGGCCGCTCGGTGACGGTGAGGAGCTGCCGCAGCCCCACCGAGGCCGGGCCGTCGCTCTCCAGCGCCTCCCGGTCCCGCCGGGCGGCCCAGCGCTGCTCCTTGAGCTGGAGCCGGACCCGGTCGGCCTCGGCGTAGGTACGGGCCAGCCAGCTGCTCGGCGCGGCCGGGAGCCGGTCCTGGCCGCCGGTGGCCACGGCTCGCAGACCGCGTTCCAGCCCGGACAGCGGGACCACGAACCGCCGCCACACCACCGCCGTCAGCGCGACCAGCAGCACGAACAGGGCGACCGCCCCGGCCAGCAGGTGCAGCCCCATCAGCACCCGGGCCCGGGAGGCATGGGCCCGGACGGTCCGGTACTCGTGGTCGACGGCGACGGCCAGCCGGTCCGCACCGGCCAGCAGCGCATCCGTCCGGACCGGCGTGCTCCCGGTCCACCGGGGCCCCGGCCCGGCCGTCCCGGACCGCCAGACCGCCAGTTCGCGCTCCAGTTCGGCGACCGGCGCGGCAAGTGACGGCACGTCACGGGCGGCGGACCGGATCACCGCCATCCGGTCGGTGGCCAGATCGGCGGCCAGCAGCGGGCGGACCGCGAACCGGGCACCCTGCGGGCCCGGGTGACCGGGCGGCGCCGCACAGCCGACCGTCACCGCCGCCACCAGCTCCCGCAGGGCCGTGTCGGCCGGATGGAGGTTGTTGTCGAACGTGGTCACCGCCCGATGGCCGTCCGCACTCGCCTCCACCGCGCCCGGTGCGGTGGCCGCCGCGATCGCCATCGCCGACCCCAGACCGGTCCAGAGCAGCTTGCACGGCGTGGGTCGCCCCAGCACCCGTCGGACCGTACGCGTGACTCGGATCATCGGTCGGGTTCTCCTCAGCTGTTCGGACGCCACGGCCCCGGCGGGCCGGCAGCTTCCCCGCCTGTCTTCCAGGGTCGGTCGCCGGACACCCGATGGGGCGGGCCCAAGGTCCTGAACCAGGGCCCCGATCCTGCCGGGCGGACCGGCCGCACCCCGGCTGCCTGCACCGCAGGGCGTCAGGAGCGGAACCCGATGCATGGGAGGATCGGGGGATGGCACGCACCGTACGCACCGTTTCCAAGACCACCTCGTTCGACCTGACCGCCGCCGAGCGCTCCGCACTGGAGGGGCTGGCGCAGCGGCCCACCGCGATGGGGATGCGGGCCAAGATCGTGCTCGCCTCCGCCGGGCAGGGCAAGAAGGCGGCGCCGGTGCCGGTGGACACCGTGCTGACGGTGCTGAACGCCTCCCGCGACTCGGTCAACAAGTGGCGCAAGCGCTTCCTCACCGAGCGCCTCGCCGGGCTCTCCGAGGAGCTCCGCTCCGGCGGCCCGCGGACCATGACGGACGAGCAGATCGCCAAGGTGATCGCCGAGACGCTGAGCCGCAAGCCCCGGCTCGGCACCCAGTGGTCGGCCCGTGAGCTGTCCGAGCGGGCCGGGGTGTCGCAGCAGACCGTGGCCAAGGTCTGGCGCGCCTTCGACCTGGCCCCGCTGCGGACCGAGGCCGTCACGCTGGCCACCGACCCGCTCGCGCTGGGCCGGGCCCACGACGTGGTCGGCCTCTACCTCGCCCCGCCGGAGCGGGCCCTGGTGGTCTGCGTGGACGACAACCGGCACAGCGCCACCGGCTTCGCGGGCAACCCCGACCGGGGCCTGGCCGAGGCGCTCGAGCTGACCGACGGTCAGGTCGTGGGCTCGCTGCACCGCCGGCACCGCGCGGTGGAGTTCCGCAAGTTCCTGGAGGGTCTCGACGCCACCGTCCCGGCCGGCCTCCAGGTCCACCTGATCTGCGACAGCTACGCCACCCACAAGGCGCCGACGGTGAAGAACTGGCTGCTCGCGCACCCGCGCTTCCAGCTGCACTTCACCGGCACCGGCTCGGCCTGGACCGAGCTGGCCGCCCGCTGGCTGGCCGCCCAGCGCGTCACCGACACCGCACTGGAGCAGCAGGTGCGGGCCTGGACCGGCACCCTCGGCGCGGAGGAGCCGGAGTCGTTCGTCTGGAGCAAGGACGCGGCCGCGATCCAGGAGACCCTGGGCGGCTGATCCACCCGGGCCGGGGTCCGGCCGCGGCCCGTCGTGCCGGGCCGCGGCCGGACCCCGTGCTGATGATCAGAGCGGCCAGCCGTCCCGGGTGGTGATGGTGCGGGCGTACGGTCCGTCCGGCCCGGTGCTGCGGTAGCTCTCGACCGAGTCGGCGGTGCGGACGGTCGCGTCGCCGCTGTGGCGGTGGGCGGTCGGGGCGTAGGTGTGGTCGACGGTGCTGCGGCGGCCGTCGGCGCTGTCGCTGCGGTGGAGGCCGAGCACCATCGCGGTGCGCTGGTCGGTGCTGCCCGCCGCGTCGGCGGTGTAACGGTAGGAGACGTCGAGCGGTGCGCTCTCGGACCCGGTGCTGACGGACGGGCGGCCGCCGCCCGTGCGCACGGTGCTCCAGCTCTGGTCGGTGCGGTTGTGCAGCGTCAGGTCGTTGCCGGTGTCGCGCAGTTGCTGGGTGGAGCGGAAGCTCCGGTCGGTCCGGGTCTCGGTGCTGACCCGGCCGTGCGAGGTCTGCACCCAGCCCCTGGCCAGGTCGTGCCGGGCCGCCGTGACGGTCCAGTCGCCGCTGCCGCCGCCGAGGTCGGTGAGGGCGACGTCGGTGGCGGCCGCAGCAGCGACCCGGTGCTCGGTGAGGGCGCCGGAGGTGCGGGTGCTGCCGTGGTCGAGGTCGGCGAACAGGTTGAGCTGGCCGGTCCAGCCGTCGTTGCTCTGCTGCTCGGCCCGGTTGACGGTGAGCGAGACGGTGTGCGGGCGGCCGTCCACCAGCAGGCCGACGTACGGGGTCAGGTCGACCTGGTAGGCGGGCAGGTCGAAGGCGAAGATGCCGGGGGTCGGCCGCCAGAGCAGCGGGTCCCAGCCGCCGGTGTAGATCACCGGGTAGGGCCAGACCGCACCGGCCGTCCGGCCGTCCACGGCCAGCACCAGTTCGCGGAACGGGCCCTGGCCGCAGTACCCCCGGCCGGGGTTGGCCTGGACGAACTCCTCAGGCGCGGAGGCGTACGCGAACTCCTCGCACGCCCCGCCGCCCCGGGCGTACACCTCGGCGGTCAGGCGCTCCAGGTTGCGCGGGAGGGTGAACTCCTTGGCGGTGGAAGGGTGCGCGCGGTCGAGCGTGAAGCCGCCGCCGGTAAGCACCCGGTCGGCGGTCCGGGCGGCCGGCCAGGCGGACGAGGCGGTGTAGAAGGTGAAGCTCGCCGAGATCACGAAGACGCCGGTGTAGGTGGAGTCGGTGACGTTGGCCAGGTCGAACTCGAACGGCTGCGGGCCCGTCAGCACCGGCGCGTACCGGGTCACGTCGCGCTCGACCCGCCACTCGATGCCGTCCTGGGAGGGCTCCGGGGTGGAGGACATCAGCACCTCGACCCCGCCGACCCGGACGGTGAACAGGCGGTCGAACTGGCGCCCGGCGACGCTGCCGTGCAGGTCGAGCACCACCTTCGACCAGGGGCCGGCGCAGTCGGCGGGCGGGGTCAGGGTGCCGGCGTACGGGGTGTCGGCCGGGTTGCCGTAGCCGTTGCGGAAGGCCCGTTCGTGCATCACCTCGACCGTGCAGGAACGGGTGTCCGGCCTGGTCAGCGGCTTCGCGGCGGTGATCGGGTCGTGGTAGTCGGAGCCGAAGTCGGCGTGCGCGGGGCCGCCGCCCGCGAGGGTGGCCGCGAGGGCGAGGGCGGCGGCGCACAGAGCGCGGACCGCTCGGCGGAGTACGGGACGGTGGGGCAACGCGGCCTCCGGGGCTGACGGTCCGTCATGGTTCGGGCAGCGGCATCCTTCCGGCGATGAACTGGACCTGTCAATAATCCCCGGGAATCCGGACGCGCACGACCGGGTTGGTGCTGGCTGACCCGGTCCGCCACGGACTCGGTCACCCCTGTCGTCCCCGAAGGTGGATCACCAGATGTCCAGCAGCACAGCCGCACGTGTCACCGAGATCCTCGACCGCCCGTTCTCGCTCGGCAGCCTCGCCCTGCGGAACCGGATCGTGATGGCGCCGATGACCCGTGAGTTCTCCCCCGGCGGCGTGCCCGGGGCCGACGTGGCGGAGTACTACGCCCGCCGGGCGGCCGGCGGGGTCGGCCTGATCATCACCGAGGGCACCTACGTGGACCACCCCTCCGCGGGCACCCGGCCCGCCGTCCCGCACTTCCACGGCGAGGACGCGCTGGCGGGCTGGGCCGGGGTGGCGGACGCGGTGCACCGGGCCGGCGGGAAGATCGTCCCCCAGCTCTGGCACGTCGGGATGGCCCGGGTGGCCGGCGCCCCGCCCGTCCCGGCGGCGCCCAGGGTCGGCCCGTCCGGCATCCCGCTGGAGGGCACCGAGCACGGCCACGCGATGACCCGTCAGGACCTGGACGACGTGATCGCCGCCTTCGCCGCCGGGGCGGCCGCCGCCGAGGCGCGCGGCTTCGACGGCATCGAGATCCACGGCGCCCACGGCTACCTGATCGACCAGTTCCTCTGGGAGCACACCAACCGGCGCACCGACGGCTACGGCGGCGACCCGGTCGCCCGGACCAGGTTCGCCGCCGAGCTGGTGGCCGCCTGCCGCCAGGTGGTGGCACCGGACTTCCCGATCGTGTTCCGGATGTCGCAGTGGAAGGCCGGCCACTTCGACGCCAGGATCGGCAGCACGCCGCAGGAGCTGGAAGCTGTGCTCACCCCGCTGGCCGAGGCCGGGGTGGACGCCTTCCACGCCTCCACCCGCCGCTACTGGCAGCCCGAGTTCGCCGGCTCCGACCTCAACCTCGCGGGCTGGGTGAAGAAGCTCTCCGGCCGGCCCGCCATCAGCGTCGGCTCGGTCGGCCTGGACGGCGAGTTCACCAACGCCTTCCTGGGCCGGGGCAGCGGGACCGCCGGCATCGACGGACTGCTGGACCGGCTGGAGCGGGACGAGTTCGACCTGATCGCGATCGGCCGGGCGCTGCTCGGCGACCCTCAGTGGGTGGAGAAGATCCTGAGCGGCCGCACCGACGAGCTCAAGCCGTTCGCGGTGGAGGCGCTCAGGACACTGCACTAACGCTGCTGGCAGCGCGGGCACCAGAAGAGGTTGCGGGCGGCGTGCGACTCCGTCCGCACCTCGGTGCCGCAGACCAGGCACGGCAGGGCGGCCCGGCGGTAGACGTAGACCTCGCCGCCGTGGTCGTCCACCCGGGGCGGGCGGCCCATCGCCTCGGGGGTGTGCTCGGGGCGGACGGTGTCGATCCGGCCGATGCCCGCGCCGTCCTGCATCAGCTCGACCAGGTCGGCCCAGATCGCGTCCCACTCGGCCCGGGTCAGGTCCCGGCCCGCGCGGTGCGGGTCGATGCCGAGACGGAACAGCACCTCGGCCCGGTAGACGTTGCCGACGCCCGCCAGCACCTTCTGGTCCATCAGCAGCGCGGCGATCGTGGTGCCACTGCGGGAGATCCGCTGCCAGGCCGGGTCCGGGTCCGTGCCGGGGCGCAGCGGGTCCGGGCCGAGCCGGGCGTGGATCGCCGACTTCTCGGCGCCGGTGAGGAGTTCACAGGTGTTCGGGCCGCGCAGGTCGGCGTAGGACGCGTCGTTCTCCAGCCGGAGCCGGATCAGGCCGACCGGGGCGGGGGCCGGGCCGGTGCCGAAGGTGAAGCCGCCGTAGAGGCCGAGGTGGATGTGCAGCCAGGCGCCCGCCTCGAAGCCGAGGAAGAGGTGCTTGCCGTGCGCCTCGGCGGCCGTCAGCTGCTGACCGTCGATCAGCGCGGCGCCCTCCGCGAACCGGCCCTGCGGGCTGGAGACCCGGGCCGGGCGGTGCGCGAACGCCTTCGCGTTCTCGACGGCGAGGCGGTGGATGATGTGGCCCTCGGGCACGGCTGCTCCCCCTGGTGACGTCCGGCTTTGCACCCATTCTCGCAGGTGGGACCGACAGCCCGAGCTGGTCGGCGGGGCCGTGGAACCGCGGGCCGCTCCGGTCTGTCTCTCCCTGCTGTACGGAGACGGATCCATCGAGCGGGGGCCCCATGACAGTGACTTCGGACCGGCCGGGGCGGCAGCACGGGCTGCTGAGCGCCGGGTGGCTGCCGGCCGCACCGGTCCTGGCGCTCGTGGGCACCCTGCTCGGGACCCGGTGGACCACGCAGGCCTGGGCGGACTGTCCGCTCGGCAACGACGCGGCCGCGCGGAGCGGGCTGCTCCTCCTGACCGTGCCTGCGGTGTGGCTGCTGACGACAGCGCTGCTGATTGCGCTTCAGTTCCTGCTCCGGGCGAAGACCGGGCCGGACGAGCACCTGTTCCGCTGGGTTGTGGTCCTCGCGGCAGCCGTGGTGCTGACCCTGCTCTACCGGGCCGGGATGGGCTGGCCGGAGGCGATCGAGCCCGGCGGCCCCTGCATGCAGGGCTGGCCGCTGTTCCCGTTCGGCAGCAAGCCCGGGCCCGGGCCCCAGGTGTACTAGGGCCTGTCGTCGAACCCCCGTCGTCCGCCCGGAGGGCGGGTGGGGCGTCGTTGGGGTGCGTGGCTCGGCGGTGCCGAGGAGGGAGATAGATGCGGAGCATCATCGACCGACGAGAAGCCGGCGAGGTGCGTGCCCCGGCGGCGGCCCGCAGACGGGGGGTTCGACGACAGGCCCTAGCGGCCGGCCAGCCGGGCCGCTATCACCTGGTCCAGCGCCGCCGCGGTGGCCGGGACATCCAGCTGGGAGTTGTCGATGATCGGCAGCCCGGAGTTGTACCAGCCGGCCATCCGGCCGTGGATCCGGGCCACTTCCTCGTCGCTGAGCCGGCGGTTGCCGGCCCGGCGGGCGTTGCGGGCCAGCACCGAGTCGAGGCCGGGCAGCAGCACCACCGGGATCATGCCGGGGCCGATGTGCCGCTTCCAGCCGCCGAGGCCGACCGCGGGCAGGTCGGGGAAGACGGCGTCGTCGATGATGCAGGAGATGCCGTTGGCCAGGTAGTTGCGGCAGGCGAAGCCGCAGGTGCGGCGGGCCAGCCGGTACTGCGCCTCGGAGGCGTCGTTCCAGCCCGACTGCGGGTTGGCGAAGCCGGACTGCACCCACTCGCGGACGTCGTCCAGGCTGATGTGCGCGGTGGCGGTGGGCCGGCGCTCGGCCCAGTGCCTGGCCACCGTGGTCTTGCCCGCTCCGGCCGGGCCGATCAGCAGCACGGCGAGGGTGAGCGCGGGGGCCTGCGGCGGCGGGAGCTGCACCGGCGCGCCGGTCGGCAGCACGAAGTGCCCGGTCTGCGCGGGGTAGGGCGGTGGCTGGACGGAGTAGCCCGGCGGTGCCGCCGGCGGCCGCGGCGGCACGTGTCCTCCCCCTGCGTACTGCGTCACTGAGCACCTCCCGACGGGGACACTACACGTCGGCCCGGTGGCGGGCACAGCCCGCCACCAGGCAGTGATCAATATTTGCTGATCATGCGTCAGCGGGTGGTGAGCTGCTCCGCGAGCGCACGAAGCGCCAGCTCATAGCTGCCGAGGCCGAATCCGGCGATGGTGCCGGAGGCGACCGAGGCGATCACCGAGTTGTGCCGGAAGGTCTCCCGGGCGTACGGGTTGGAGATGTGCACCTCGATCAGCGGGGCGGTCCGCTGCGCGGCGGCGTCCCGCATCCCGTACGAGTAGTGCGTGAAGGCACCCGGGTTGATCACCACGGGGGTCTTCTCGTCGGCCGCCCAGTGCAGCCACTCGATCATCTGCTGCTCGGAGTTGGTCTCCTTGACCTCCACCTCGAAGCCGAGCTCCTTGCCGAGCGCGGTGCAGCGCTCGACCAGCCCGGCGTACGAGGTGGCGCCGTAGACGTCCGGCTCCCGGCTGCCGAGGCGGCCGAGGTTGGGGCCGTTCAGCACCAGCACCCGGGTCATGCCGACACCTCGGCGTACGCGGCCGCCAGCACCTGCGGGTCCGGGCCCTCCAGCACCGAGGTCTTGGCCAGACCGTCCAGCACGATGAAGCGGAGCAGGTCGCCGCGCGACTTCTTGTCGATCTTCATCGCGTCCAGCAGCTTCGGCCAGGCGTCCGCGCGGTAGGTCAGCGGCAGGCCGACCGAGCCGAGCACCGACCGGTGCCGGTCGGCCGTCTCGTCGTCCAGCCGCCCGGCCAGCCGGCCGAGTTCGGCGGCGAAGACCATGCCGATGGAGATCGCGGCGCCGTGCCGCCACTTGTACCGCTCGTTGCGCTCGATCGCGTGGCCCAGGGTGTGGCCGTAGTTGAGGATCTCGCGGAGGCCGTTCTCCTTGAGGTCGCCCGAGACCACGTCGGCCTTGACCTGGATCGCCCGGCGGATCAGCTCCACCGTGTGCTGCCCGGCCGGCGTCCTGGCGCCCTCCGGGTCGGCCTCGATCAGGTCCAGGATGGCCGGGTCGGCGATGAAGCCGCACTTGATCACCTCGGCCAGGCCGGAGACGTAGTCGTGCGTGGGCACGGTCTCCAGCGTGGCCAGGTCCGCCAGCACGCCCACCGGCGGGTGGAAGGCGCCGACCATGTTCTTGCCCTCGGCGATGTTGATGCCGGTCTTGCCGCCGACCGCCGCGTCCACCATGCCGAGCAGCGTGGTGGGCATCGACACCCAGCGCACCCCGCGCAGCCAGGTGGCCGCCACGAAGCCGGCCAGGTCGGTGGTGGCGCCGCCGCCCAGGCCGACGATCACGTCACTGCGGGTGAAGCCGGTCTGCCCGAGCACCGACCAGCAGTACGCGGCCACCTCGGCGCTCTTCGCCTCCTCGGCGTTGGGCACCTGGAGCAGGATGGCGTCGTAGCCCTCGGCGGCCAGGTCCTCGCGGATCGCCTCGCCGGTGGCCTCCAGCGCCTCCGGGTGGATGATCGCCACCCGCTTGGCCCGGGTGCCGATCAGCCGGCCCAGCTCGCCCAGCAGCTGACGGCCGATCAGCACGTCGTACGGGTCGTGCCCGGCACTGCCGCCGACGTGGATCGTGACGGTGTCGCTCATGCTGTCTTCAACTCCAGTGCTTCCAGTACGGCGTCCGCGACCTGCTCCGGCGAACGGCCCTCGGTGCCCACCACCGCGGTGGCCACCTCCAGGTAGAGCGGGCGGCGGGCCTCCATCAGCTCGCGCCAGGCGGCCCGCGGGTTCACCGCGAGCAGCGGGCGCGGGGCGTCCAGGCCGACCCGCTTGACCGCGTCGCCGAGCGCCACCTCCAGGAACACCACCGGGAGGTCGCGCAGCAGGCCACGGGTCTGCTCGGCCATCACGGCGCCGCCGCCGAGCGCGAGCACGCCCTCGTGCGCGGTGGCGGCCGCCTCGACGGCGCGCACCTCCAGCGCCCGGAAGTGCGGCTCGCCCTCGTCGATGAAGATCTCCGGGATCGGCTTGCCCGCGAGCTGCTCGATGTCGGCGTCGGTGTCCCGGAAGGCGACCCCGAGCCGCTCCGCGAGCAGCCTGCCGACCGTGCTCTTGCCGGCCCCGGGCGGGCCGACCAGCACGACGACCGGTGCGGTCATCGGACGATCAGGTTGTCGAGGTAGCCCTGCACGTTGCGGCGGGTCTCGGAGACGTTGTCGCCGCCGAACTTCTCCGCCACCGCGTCGGCCAGCACCAGGGCCACCATCGCCTCGGCGACGATGCCCGCGGCCGGCACGGCGCAGACGTCCGAGCGCTGGTGGTGCGCCTTGGCGACCTCACCGGTGCGCACGTCCACGGTCTGCAGCGCGCGCGGCACGGTCGCGATCGGCTTCATCGCGGCGCGCACCCGGAGCAGCTCGCCGGTGGAGAGGCCGCCCTCGGTGCCGCCGGAGCGGCCGGAGGTCCGCTTGAGGCCGTCCTCGCCCGGGACGATCTCGTCGTGCGCCTGCGAGCCCGGCACCCGGGCCAGCTCGAAGCCGTCGCCGACCTCGACGCCCTTGATCGCCTGAATGCCCATCAGGGCGGCGGCCAGCCGAGCGTCCAGCCGGCGGTCCCAGTGCACGTGCGAACCCAGGCCGACCGGCACGCCGTACGCCAGCACCTCGACCACACCGCCGAGGGTGTCGCCGTCCTTGTGCGCCTGGTCGATCTCGGCGACCATCGCCTTGCTCGCGTCCGGGTCCAGGCAGCGCACCGGGTCCTCGTCGAGGCGGGCCTCGTCCGAGGGCAGCGGCAGCACACCGGCGGGCGCCTTGGCGGCGGCCAGCTCGACCACGTGCGAGACGATCTCGATGCCGCAGGTCGCCTTGAGGTAGGAGCGGGCGACCGCGCCGAGCGCGACCCGGGCCGCGGTCTCACGGGCGGAGGCGCGCTCCAGGATCGGGCGGGCCTCGTCGATCGAGTACTTCTGCATGCCGGCCAGGTCGGCGTGGCCGGGGCGGGGGCGGGTCAGCGCCTCGTTCCGGGCCAGACCGGCGAGGATCTCCGGGTCGATCGGGTCGGCCGACATGACCTGTTCCCACTTGGGCCACTCGGTGTTGCCGACCATCACGGCGACCGGGGACCCCATGGTCTCGCCGTGCCGGACGCCACCGAGGAAGGTGACCTCGTCCTGCTCGAACTTCATCCGGGCACCCCGGCCGTAGCCGAGTCGGCGGCGGGCCAGCGCGTCGGCGACCAGCTCGGTGGTCACCGGCACTCCGGCCGGCAGGCCCTCCAGCGTCGCGACCAGTGCGGGACCGTGCGACTCCCCCGCCGTCAGCCAGCGCAACGTACCCAACGGAGCTCCTTCGTCAGCGGCCAGCAGGCCAGGCGTTCGTTCGCCACGATCCTTTCACGTCCCGCGAGCCATCGGGCGCATGGTCCGCGTTACGGACATGAACGGTCCGAACCTTGTCAGCTCGGCCCGGCCAGCGCCGCCTCGCCCGCGGTCCGCATCGCGGCCAGCGGTCCCTCGGCCACGCCGGTGAAGTACTCGAACTGCAGCACCGCCTGATGCACCAGCAGGTCCAGCCCGCCCAGCACGGTGGCCCCCCGTTCGGCGACCGCCGCGACCAGCTTGGTCGGCCAGGGGTGGTAGAGCACGTCGAACAGCGCGCCGGGCGCGGCGGGCAGGCCCGCCCCGAAGTCGTCGGTGGCCCCGGCGGGGGTGGTGGAGATCGTGAGCGGGGCGGCCAGCGCCGCGGCCCCGTCCGCCCAGTCCGCCGTACGGAGGGCCAGACCGAGCCGCTCCCCCAGCTCCCGCATCTCGGCGGCCCGCTCGGGGCTGCGCACGTAGACGGTGACCTCACCGGTGCAGACCTGTGCCAGCGCGGCCAGCGCGGAGGAGGCGGTGGCGCCCGCGCCGAGCACCGAGGCGGCGTCGACCGAGGCGATGCCGCGCTCGCGCAGCGCGTTCACCAGCCCGGGCACGTCGGTGTTGTCCCCGCGCCGGTGGCCGCCGGGGCCGAACACCACGGTGTTCACCGCGTCCACGCTCAGCGCGGTCTCGCTCACCTCGTCCAGCAGCGGCAGGATGGCCCGCTTCAGCGGCATGGTCAGCGACAGCCCGGCCCACTCCGCCGGGTCGAGCCCGGCGACGAAGGCCGACAGCCCGGCCTCGTCCACCTCGTGCCGGCCGTACTGCCACTGCGTCAGCCCGAGCGCGGCGTAGCCCGCCCGGTGCAGGACCGGCGAGAGCGAGTGCGCGATCGGCGAGCCGAGCACGGCCGCCCGGTGCTGCGTGGTCACGAGGTGGCCACCTTTCCTGAGACGGGCCCCATGGCTCCCATGGGCGCAGCCACCCTACCGCCCGTGCTCAGCGGGCTCCCGGCCGCTGTGTCAGCTCGTCTTGCACATGCCTGCGGCCTCGTCGAAGGCCCACTTGTTCGCGGTGCAGTAGTCCTTGACGTCCTTCTTGAACGCGTCGAACGTGGCCGCGAAGCGGGTCTCCTGCGGGGAGAGCGCGACGAAGTAGACCCAGTCGCCCGGCGTCGGGTCGAGCATCGCCTTGATCGCGTCGTCACCGGGGTTGGAGATCGGGGTCGGCGGCAGGCCCTTGTTCACGTACGTGTTGTACGGGCTCTTGTCGCCGTCCTTCTCCGCCACGGTGAACTTGGTGCGGCCCAGCTTGTACTGCAGCGTGGTGTCGAGCTGCAGCTTGCCCTGGGTCGCGTTGGTGTTCAGGCGGTTGGCGAGCACCCGGGCGATCTTGCCGAAGTCGGCCGAGTTGTTGCCCTCGGCCTGCAGGATGCTGGCCGCGATCAGCACCTCGTAGCCGCTCTTGAGGCCGATCTTCTGCGCCCCCGCGTCCAGGTTGAGCTCCTGGTAGTGCTGGGTGGCGTTGGCGACCATCTGCTTCAGCAGTTCCTCGGGCTTCATGCCGTCGGCGATGGAGTACTTGGTCGGGTAGAGGAAGCCCTCCAGGTTGCCGTTGGCGTACGGCGGCAGGCCGAGGTTGGCCACCTGGGCCTTGGCGACGCCCGCGGTGGTGCCGGGCGCGAGCTTCAGCTTGCCGTCGATCAGTGCGTAGGTGTCGATGGCCTTGCGGCCCTCGGGCACGATCAGCGCGTTGCCGCCGGCCGACTCGACCAGGAGCTTGACCGCCTCGGCGGCGGACATCTCGTGGTGCAGGGTGAAGAACCCGGGCTGGATGGTGTTCGCCTTCGGGTTGTTGCTGAAGGCGGTGACGAAGGCCTTGGTGCTCTTCACCACGCCGGCCTCCTTCAGCGTGACGCCCATCGCCTCGCCCGGGCCCGGCTTGATCTCGACCTGCACGCTGCCGGTGCCGGTGCCGCTGAAGTCCGGCGGCGGGGCGAAGTGGTCCTGGTAGAAGCCGTACCCCCACCAGCCGGCCGCGCCCACACCGCCGAGCAGCACCAGCGCGACCACCAGGCAGGCACCGCTGTTGCGGCGGCCGGACTTCTTGCCCTTCTCCTTGCGGTTGCGCTCGGCGGAGCGGGAGTCGTCCTGGGAGCCGAAGAAGGACTCCTCCTCCGGCTCCTCGTACGACTCGACCACGTCGTCCGCCCACGGCTCGGGCTCGGGGTCGATCCGGGGCGCGGGGCGCGGGGCGTCGAGCGCGGCGGCCTCGGCCTCCCAGTCGATGCCGTCCGGACCGGGGCCCGACGGCTGCGGCGCGGCCGGCGGCTGCTGGTACTGCGGCGGCTGGGGCTGTTGTTGCGGTTGCTGCTGCTGCTGCTGCGGCGGCATCGGGCGGCGCGGCTGCTGCGGCGGCTGCGCGTACTGCGGCTGCTGCGGCTGGCCGTACTGCGGCTGGGGCTGCTGCTGGCCGTAGCCGTACTGGCCCTGCTGCGGGTAGCCCGGCTGCTGGGGCTGCTGCGGCTGGCCGTACTGGGGCTGCGGCTGCTGCTGCGGCCAGGGCTGCTGCGGCTGCTGGGGGTACCCCTGCTGGCCGCCGCCGTACTGGTCCTGGGCGTACTGCGGCTGCTGCCACTGCTCGCCCGGGACGCCGCCCTGACCGGGGTCGCCCGGCTGCCAAGGCTGCGTGCCCTGGGGCTGGTAGCCCCCGCCCAGATCAGTCATCGATCCCCTTAAGCCGATCCGGCAACGCATCTCGAACCGGCGTGCTAGCGCAACGCCTGGAGGGAGACGTTACCGTACCCGGGAGTTCACCAAGGAAGTTGCGGACGGACGGTCAGCGCCCGCTGCCGCTGGGTGAGGACGAGCGCTTCGCCTGCCGGGAGTTGAACTCGGTGACACTGCGCTGGTGCTGGTCGAAGCTGTCGGTGAAGCGGGTGTCGCCCGGCCCGACCGTGACGAAGTACAGCCAGTCCCCGTCCGCCGGGTGCGTCGCGGCCTGGAGCGCGTCCCGGCCCGGGTTGGCGATCGGGGTCGGCGGCAGGCCCTGGTGCAGATAGGTGTTGAACGGCGAGTCCAGCTTGGTGTCGCCGGTGGTGGTGGTCAGGGTCGACCGGCCGAGCGCGTAGTTGATGGTGGAGTCGAACTGCAGCGGCATCGACTTCGCCAGCCGGTTGTAGACCACCCTGGCCACCTTGGCCATGTCCTCCGGGTTGTCCGCCTCGCCCTGCACCAGGCTGGCCACCGTGACGATCTCGTACGGGCTCCGGCCGTACGCGTCGGCCGCCTCGGCCACCCCGTTGGCCGCCTGCCGCTTCGCCGCCTGGGCCACCATCAGCTGGAGCAGCCCGAGCGGGGTGGTCTCACCGGTGACCGGATAGGTGGACGGGAACAGGAACCCCTCCGGATTGCCCTGGGCCGCCTCCGGCAGACCCAGCGCGGCGGCGTGCTGCCCGGCCACCCCCTTGGTGGTGCCCTCCGCCAGTCTGAGCTTCTGGTCGACGGCGGCGTAGATCTGCTCGGCCCGCCGGCCCTCGGGGATGGTCAGCGCGTTGGCGTTCGCCGGGTCCAGCAGCACGTTCAGGGCCGAGACGGCCGCCATACGCTGCCGGAGCGTGTAGGTGCCGGGCTGGATCCGGGTGCCCGCCGGGCTCTTGGCCGCGGCCTCGGTGAAGGCCCGGGTGCTGGCCACCACGCCCTCCTTCTGGAGGGTCTGGCCGATCTGGGTCAGGGTCGCCCCCTGGGCCACCGAGACCTGCGCGGAGCCGGTGCCCGCGCCGGCGAAGTCCGCCGCCTTCTCCTGGCCGCCGGGCAGGAGCAGCAGGACGGCCAGGGCCGCCAGTCCGCCCACCCCGGCCAGTGCCAGCACGCTCAGGCAGCAGGCCAGACCGGTCCGCAGCCGGCGCGGGTCGGGCGGTTCCGGGCCCCGGCCGGGCGGCAGCCCCTCGGGCTCGGCCACCGGCGCGCCGAGGTGACCGGGCGTCAGGCCGGGTGCGGTGTACGGATCGGTCATCGTCCCCTCCGGAAAGCGGAAACGGGGCCCCTGCCGGTGACTCACCAGCAGGTGCCCCGTCCGGGACGCTAGACCAGGATGATCAGCTGACCGGCTCGACGCTCTCGCCGGGCGCCCGTCCGCTCACCCGTTCGGCCTCAAGGGCGCTCTGCAGGATCACCACGGCGGCGGCCTGGTCGATCACCGAGCGGCCCTTCTTGGAGCTGCGCCCCGAGGCCCGCAGGCCCTGGGCGGCAGTGACCGTGGTCATCCGCTCGTCCACCAGACGCACCGTCACCGGGGCGACCAGCGCGGCCAGCCGCCCCGCGTACGCGCGCACCTTGACGGCGGCCGGGCCCTCCTTGCCGCTCAGCGAGCGGGGCAGGCCGACCACCACCTCCAGCGCGTCGTACTCCTCGACGATCTCCTTCAGCCTCGCCTGGGACCGGCCGCCCGCCGGGACCGTCTCCACCGGGGTGGCGATCAGCCCGTCCGGGTCGCAGCAGGCGACCCCGATCCGGGCGTCCCCCACGTCCACGGCGATCCGGCGGCCCCGGCGGAAGACCTTCTCGTCCTGATCCTCCATCAGCTGGCGCGCTCCGCGACCAGGCCGCGGACGGCGGCGATCGCCTCGTCCACGGCGGCCGGGTTGGTGCCGCCGCCCTGGGCCACGTCGTCCTTGCCGCCGCCGCCACCACCGAGGGTCTTGGCCGCGACCCGGACCAGCTCGCCGGCCTTGACGCCGCGCGAGCGGGCGTCCTCGTTGGTGGCGATCACGGTGACCGGACGGTCGTTGGCCACCGTGAAGGCGGCCACCACGGCCGGGCGGGAGCCCAGCCGGGCCCGCACGTCCAGGACCAGCTTGCGCAGGTCGTCGGCGCCGGTGCCGTCGGCCACCCGGGCCGCCACCACCGAGACGCCGTTGACGTCCTCGGCACCCGCGGCGAGGCCGGAGGCGAGCGCGAGCACCTTCTCGGCGCGGAAGCGCTCGATCTCCTTCTCGGCGTCCTTGAGCTTGGCGAGCATGCCCGAGATCTTCTCCGGCAGCTCCTCCGGACGGCCCTTGACCAGCTCGGTCAGCTGGGCCACCACCGTGTGCTCCTTGGCCAGGAACCGGTACGCGTCGGCGCCGACCAGCGCCTCGACCCGGCGCACACCGGCGCCGATCGAGGCCTCGCCGAGCAGCTTCACCAGGCCCAGCTGGGCGGTGTTGCCGACGTGGGTGCCACCGCAGAGCTCCTTGGAGAAGTCCCCGATGGTCACCACCCGGACGGCGTCGCCGTACTTCTCGCCGAACATCGCGATCGCACCCGACTTGCGGGCCTGATCCATCGTCATGACCTCGGCGGTGACCTCGAGCTCACGGGTCAGCACGTCGTTGATCTTCTGCTCGACGTCCACCAGCACCGAGCCCGGTACGGCGTTGGGCGAGCCGAAGTCGAACCGGAACCGGCCCGGGGCGTTCTCGGACCCGGCCTGGGCGGCGGTGGGGCCGAGCGCGTCCCGCAGCGCCTGGTGGGTCAGGTGGGTGGCGGAGTGCGCGCGGGCGATCGCCCGGCGGCGGTCCAGGTCGATCTGGGTGAACGCCTGGGCGCCCAGCACGACCTCACCGACCACCACGCGGCCCTTGTGCACGACCACACCGGGCACCGGGGCCTGCACGTCGCGGACCTCGACCACGGCGCCGGAGTCCAGCCGGATCCGGCCCTGGTCGGCCAGCTGGCCACCGCCCTCGGCGTAGAACGGGGTGCGGTCGAGCACCAGCTCGACGTCGTCGCCCTCGTGCGCGGCCGGGGCCGACACGCCGTCGACCAGCAGGCCGACCACGGTGGCCTCGCCGTGCGAGTCGGTGTAGCCGGTGAAGACGGTCGCGCCGGAGCGGTCCGCCACCTCGCGGTAGGCGGAGACGTCCGCGTGGCCGTGCTTCTTGGCCTTGGCGTCGGCCTTGGCCCGGTCCCGCTGCTCCTTCATCAGGGAGCGGAAGCCGTCCTCGTCCACGGACAGGCCCTGCTCGGCGGCCATCTCCAGGGTGAGGTCGATCGGGAAGCCGTAGGTGTCGTGCAGCTGGAACGCCTTGGCCCCGGTGATCACGGCCGAGCCCGCGGACTTGGTCTCGGCGACGGCGGTGTCCAGCAGGGTGGTGCCGCTGCGCAGCGTCTCCAGGAAGGAGGCCTCCTCCCCGACGATCACGGCTTCGATCCGGGTCTTCTCGGTGAACAGCTCCGGGTACTGCGGGCCCATCGCGTCGATGGTGACGTCCGCGAGCACCTTGGCGACCGGCTCGGTCGCGCCCAGCAGGCGCATGTTGCGGATCGCACGGCGCAGGATCCGGCGCAGCACGTAGCCGCGGCCCTCGTTGCCAGGGGTCACGCCGTCGGCGACCAGCATCACCGAGGTGCGGATGTGGTCGGCGACCACGCGCAGCGAGACGTCGGACTTCTCCTCGGCGCCGTACGTGTGGCCGGTCAGCTGGGCCGCCCGGTCCAGGATCATCCGGCTGGTGTCGATCTCGAACAGGTTGTCGACGCCCTGCAGGATGGTGGCCAGGCGCTCCAGGCCGAGGCCGGTGTCGATGTTCTGGTTCGGCAGGTCGCCCAGGATCGGGAAGTCGTCCTTGCCGGAGCCGGCGCCGCGCTCGTACTGCATGAAGACCAGGTTCCAGATCTCCATGTAGCGCTCGCCGTTGACGGCCGGGCCGCCCTCCTCGCCGTACGCGGGGCCGCGGTCGTAGTTGATCTCCGAGCACGGGCCGCACGGGCCGGGGACGCCCATCGACCAGAAGTTGTCGGCCTTGCCGAGGCGCTGGATCCGCTCGGCCGGGACGCCGATCTTGTCCCGCCAGATCGCCTCGGCCTCGTCGTCGTCCTGGTAGACGGTGATCCAGAGCTTCTCGGGCTCCAGGCCGTAGCCGCCCTCCGCGACGGGGGTGGTCAGCAGCTCCCACGCATAGCTGATCGCCCCCTCCTTGAAGTAGTCGCCGAAGGAGAAGTTGCCGCACATCTGGAAGAAGGTGCCGTGCCGGGTGGTCTTCCCGACCTCCTCGATGTCCGGGGTCCGGACGCACTTCTGCACGCTGGTCGCGCGGCTGAAGGGCGGCTTCACCTCGCTGAGGAAGTACGGCTTGAAGGGCACCATGCCGGCCGGGACCAGCAGCAGGGTGGGGTCGTCGGCGACCAGGGACGCCGACGGAACAACGGTGTGGCCGCGCTCCTCGAAGAAGCGCAGCCAACGGCGGCGGATCTCTGCCGACTCCATCATTGGTCCTTCCGGTTGGTGGTTCCGCCGGGCAGCTCGTCGAGCTGACGCGGCGTCGAATCAATGGCTTGGGGGGTCTTGCGTTGCTTGCTGGGGCGCAGGGCGGCAGCGGGTGAACCCGGTGCCGCCGAGATAGCTCGGGCCCCTCCGTCGATGGAGAGCGGCGGCTCGCCGCGGAGCGCCCGCCGCCGGGGCGGCTCGACCACGGCGGTGCCGTCCAGGCCGAGGTCGCCGCGCAGCTGCTCCTCGCGCTCGGCCATCCCGGCGCGGACGTCGGCGGCGAAGCGCTTGGCGGTGTCGCCCAGGTGCAGGGCGCCGCGCGCGGCCGTCCCCGACAGGCTGTCCGGAGTCAGCCGGTGCACGGCCTCGTTGGCCTTGCCCATGGCCCAGACGGCGGCACCGGCGCCGACCGCCATCCAGAAGATGCGTCGCACCATGGTCAGCCCCTCACCGCTCGGCGTACCCGCCCCAGCAGGCCGCCACCGCGCGGAGCGGTGGCCGCCCTGACCTCGGCCCGGATCAACCGGGCCAGTTCCTCGCGCTCGCCCGCCTGCTGCGGCACCGTCAGACCGGCCTGCTGGCGGCTGACCGCCTTGCGCACGCCGTAGCTGAACGCGGCCACCTTCACCAGCGGCCCGCCGATGGTGGCGGCCACCGTGGAGGACAGCGCGTTCGCGTTCGCGGCGGCGTCCTGCACGTTGGCGGTGATCTCGTCGACCCGCTCCAGCTGCTCGTTCGCACTGCGGACGGCGGCGCCCGCGTCGGTCAGCAGCGGCACGGCCTGCTCGGTCACGGCCGCGACCAGCACCGTCGCCTCCCGCAGCACCTTCGAGAGCCGCACCAGCACCACGGCGAGCAGGGTGACCAGGACCGCCCAGAACACGGCCACCAACAGGCCGGCCAGCTCTCCCACGGACACCTTGCGCGCTCCCTACTTGCCACGTATCTCAGACTTGAACCCTATCGCGCTCCGCAGACCTCGGGTTGCACCGCCCAGGGGCCCGCCGCACCGGGTGCCGACCGGCCAGGCTCAGTAACCTACCGGCGGGTCAGGTCGTTGGGCGGGATGGCTCGCAGGTCGCGGGCCCCGGGTCGGACCCACGGGGGCGACGGAAGTGTTCAGTACCGCGAACCGGCTGCCCGCCGAGATGACCAGCTTCGTCGGGCGGGAGGCCGAACTCGCCGGGCTGGCCGGGCTGTTGACGGTCGGGCGACTGGTCACGGTGACCGGTCCCGGCGGAGTCGGGAAGACCAGGCTGGCGCTGCGCGCGGCCGCCGCCGCGGCTCCCCGCTTCGCGGACGGCGTCCGCCTGGTCGAGGTGGGCAGCGTGCGGGACCCGCTGCTGCTCGGGCACGCCGTGCTGGAGGCGCTGCGGCTGACCGACTCGACCGCCCGCCCGCCCGAGGAGGTGCTGGTCGAGCAGCTGGCCGACCGCGAGCTGCTGATCGTGCTGGACGGCTGCGAGCACCTGGTGGCGCCCTGCGCCGAGCTGGTCGGGACGCTGCTGCGGGCGGTGCCGGGCCTGCGGGTCCTGGCCACCAGCCGGGAGACGCTGCGGGTTCCGGGCGAGCACCGGCTGCCGATCGCGCCGCTCCCGGTCAGCGACCCGGGCGGCGGGCCCGCCGAGGCGGTCCGGCTGTTCGCCGACCGGGCGGCCGCGGTCCTGCCCGGCTTCGAGCTGACGGACCGGAACCTGGCCGAGGTCTCCCGGCTCTGCCGCCGGCTGGACGGCATCCCGCTCGCGGTCGAGCTGGCCGCCGGACGGCTGCGGGCGCTGTCGGTCGAGCAGATCGCACTCCGGCTGAACGACCGGTTCCGGCTGCTGACCGGCGGCGACCGGACCGCGCCGGAGCGGCACCAGACGCTGCGGACGACGATCGGGTGGAGTCACGAGCTCTGCACACCGCAGGAACGTTTGACCTGGGCCCGGCTCTCCGTCTTCGCCGGCAGCTTCGACCTGGAGTCGGCCGAGTACGTCTGCGCCGGAGACGGCCTGGCCGCCGACGAACTCCTCGACCTGATCGGGGAGTTGATCGGCAAGTCGGTGCTGCTCCGGGAGGAGGGCGAACTCGGCGTCCGGTACCGGCTGCTGGACACCCTGCGGGAGTACGGCGCCCAGTGGCTGCGCGCCACCGGCGACGAGTACCGGCTGCGCTGCCGGCACCGGGACTGGTACCTCGGGGTGGCCACCTGGGGCGAGATCGAGTGGTTCGGCCCGCGCCAGAGCGAGACCGCCGAGCGGACCAGACTGGCCCACCCCAACCTGCGCACCGCGCTGGAGTTCTGCCTGGCCGAGCCCGGCGAGGAGCAGCTCGCCCTGCTGCTGGCCGGCACGCTCTGGTTCTACTGGGTCGGCTCCGGCCACCTGGGCGAGGGCCGGCACTGGCTGGACCGGGCGCTCGCGCTGGCCCCGGAGCCGACCGAGGCCCGGGCCAAGGCGCTCTGGGTCACCGGGTACATGGCCACCCTGCAGGGCGACCTGGTCCGGGCCAGGCCGGCGCTGGCGGAGTGCCACCGGCAGGCGCTGGAGACCGGCGACGACCGGGCGCTGGCCTACGCCGTGCACCGGCAGGGCTGCGCCGCCCTGATCGGGGACGAACTCGGCCGCGCCACCGAGCTGTTCGAGGACGCGCTGTGGCACTACGACGCGATCGGCGAGCTGAACAGCAACGTCCTGATGGCGATGTTCGAGCTCGGCGTCGCCTACCTGTTCCAGGGCGAGACCGAGGCCGGCCAGCACTGGCTGGAGAAGGTCCGGGAGACCTGCGAGGAGCACGGCGAGCAGTGGGCGTACGCCTACGGGCTCTACGCGATGGCGTACTCGAACTGGGTGTCCGGCGAGCTGCGCACGGCCCGGGCGCACGCGCGGGAGTGCGTGCGGCTGAACCACCTGTTCCGGGACCTGCTCGGGGTGGTGCTGGCGCTGGACGTGCTGGCGGTGCTGGAGACCGAGGGCCCGGCCCCCGACCTGTACGAGGCCCGGGTGCTGCAGGGCGCGGCGCACCGGATCTGGCGGGCCGTCGGGAAGCCGTTCTTCGGGTCCAGCTCGTTCAACGGCCCGTACCGGACCTGCGAGGAGCGGGCCCGGGAGGGGCTGACGGAGCAGGAGTTCGCCGAGGCGTTCGCGCTGGGCGCGGCGCTGGACCTGGACCAGGCGGCCGCCCGGGTGCTCGGCCAGGCCCTGGTGGAGGCCCCCGGAAACGGGCCGAGCCCCGCAGCCGGAAGGCTGCGGGGCTCGGTACCGACCGCGGGTCAGCGCGAGTAGTACTCGACGACCAGCTGCTCGTCGCAGATCACGGGGACCTCACGACGCTGCGGGGCACGGTCCAGGCGGAACGCCAGGGCGCGGAGGTTGACCTCGAGGTACTTCGGGGTCTGACCCTCACCCGCGTAGCCACCCTCACGGGCGACCTGGAACGGGACCTTCTCCTTGCTACGCTCACGCACGGTGACGACGTAGCCCGGCTTCAGCTGGAACGACGGCTTGTTGACCTTGCCACCGTTGACCTCGATGTGGCCGTGAACGACCATCTGGCGGGCCTGGTAGATGGTGCGGGCGATGCCCGAACGCAGCACCAGCGAGTCGAGGCGGACCTCGAGCTCGGCGATCAGCGCGTCACCGGTCTTGCCCTCGGCCTTCTTCGCGCGGTCGAACGCGCGGGCCATCTGCTTCTCGCTGAGGTCGTACTGCGCGCGCAGACGCTGCTTCTCGGTCAGACGGACCTTGTAGTCAGAGTTCTGCTTGCGGCCACGGCCGTGCTGGCCGGGCGGGTACGGGCGGGCCTCGAAGTACTTGACGGACTTCGGGGTCAGCGGAATGCCCAGGGCACGGGCAATCTTGACCTTGGGGCGCTTCTGGTTCGCCATGAACCAAACCTTCCTTGCGAATGAATACGGCTGCACCAGGTGTTGATGGAGGTCGCTCCTCGCGACCCGGAGAAAAACCACCCCGAAGGGTGATCAGCCGCTCTCCGAGCCGGGCACATCTGTGCTTGCACACGTCCGGCCCACCGCCGGGAAGGTGGTGGGCTGCCCGCGACACCGAAAACGGTGCGCAACGCTCCAGGAGACTCCCTGCGAGAGGGAGGCTCGGGCCACTGCCCCGCTGGTGCGGACGGTCGGTGGGCTCTCGCTCACCGCCGTACCCGGGACAAGGCACTTCGGCAAAGTGTACAGGTTTACTGATCGCCCTTGAGCCGGGCCCTGGTCCACTCGACCGTGTCCGCGTACCTGGCCTCGCCGCCGCGCCTGGTCGGCCGGTAGTACTCCCTGCCGTGCACCTCGTCCGGCGCGTACTGCTGCGTCGCGATGCCCTCGGGCAGGTCGTGCGGGTACTGGTACCCCTGGGCGTGGCCGAGCTTGGCGGCGCCCTTGTAGTGCCCGTCCCGCAGGTGCGGCGGCACCGCGCCGGCCAGGCCCTGCCGGACGTCGGCCAGTGCCGCGTCGATCGCCAGGTAGGCCGCGTTGGACTTCGGCGCCAGGGCCAGCGCGATGGCGGCCTGGGAGAGGATGATCCGGGCCTCGGGGAAGCCGATCAGGGCCACCGCCTGGGCGGCCGCGACCGCCGTCTGGAGCGCCGTCGGATCGGCCAGGCCGACGTCCTCGCTGGCCGAGATCATCAGCCGACGGGCGATGAAGCGCGGGTCCTCGCCCGCCTCGATCATGCGGGCCAGGTAGTGCAGGGTGGCGTCCACGTCGCTGCCCCGGATCGACTTGATCAGGGCACTGGCCACGTCGTAGTGCTGGTCGCCGTCCTTGTCGTAGCGGACCGCCGCCTGGTTCACCGCCGTCTCGGTGGTGGCCAGCGAGATCGACTCCTCGCCCTTCTCCAGCGCCGCCCCGGCCGCCGCCTCCAGCGTGGTGAGCGAGCGGCGGGCGTCTCCCCCGGCCATCCGGACCAGGTGGTCCTCCGCCTCCTGGCTGAGTGTCAGCTGCCCGCCCAGACCGCGCTCGTCGGCCACCGCGCGGCGCAGCAGCACCCGGATGTCGTCGTCGGTCAGCGACTCCAGGGTGAGCAGCAGCGAGCGGGACAGCAGCGGGGAGATCACCGAGAAGTACGGGTTCTCCGTGGTGGCGGCGATCAGGGTCACCCAGCGGTTCTCCACCGCGGGCAGCAGCGAGTCCTGCTGGGCCTTGGAGAAGCGGTGGATCTCGTCCAGGAACAGCACCGTCTCCCGGCCGCTCATCCCGACCGCGCGCCGCGCGCCCTCGATCACCGCCCGGACCTCCTTGACCCCGGCCGTGATCGCGGAGAGCTCGACGAACCGGCCCTCCACCGCCTGGCTGATCACGTGCGCCAGCGTGGTCTTACCGGTCCCGGGCGGCCCCCAGAGGATCACCGAACTGGTCGCGGCCGGGCCTCGGGTGCTGGTCACCAGCCGCCGCAACGGGGACCCGTCCTTGAGCAGCTGCCGCTGCCCCGCCACCTCGTCCAGGGTGCGCGGGCGCATCCGTACGGCCAGCGGGGCCCGCCCGGGCTCCTGGAGCTGGCGTTCCTCGGCGGCTGCGGTGAAGAGGTCCGGTTCCACGCCTTGAAGGGTATGCCAGTGCGCCGACAGCCCTACCTCTTCAACCGGTCCGCGTGGTCCGGCACGTACTTCTGCAGGTCGCGCGGCGGCCGCTGGTAGCCCCGGGAGGACGGCCGGGGCGGCAGCTCCACGTCGGGCAGGCTGACCTCGTGGTACGGCAGCGTGGAGAGCAGGTGGGCGATCATGTTGATCCGGGCCCGCCGCTTGTCGTCGCTCTCCACCACGTTCCAGGGCGACTCCGGGATGTCGGTGTAGACGAACATCTCGTCCTTGGCCCGGGAGTACTCCTCCCAGCGCGAGATCGACTCGGTGTCCATCGGCGAGAGCTTCCAGCGCCGCAGCGGGTCCTCCAGCCGGTCCCGGAACCGCCGCTCCTGCTCGGTGTCGCTGACCGAGAACCAGTACTTGCGCAGCTCGATGCCCGCCTCGATCAGCATCCGTTCGAAGGTCGGGGCCTGGTGCAGGAACTGCCAGTACTCCTCCGGGGTGCAGAACCCCATCACCTTCTCCACCCCGGCCCGGTTGTACCAGCTCCGGTCGAACAGCACGATCTCGCCGGCGGCGGGCAGCTGCTCCACGTACCGCTGGAAGTACCACTGCCCGCGCTGACGCTCCGTCGGGACGGGCAGCGCGGCGATCCTGGCGACCCGGGGGTTGAGGTACTCGGTCACCCGCTTGATGGCGCCGCCCTTGCCGGCGGCGTCCCGGCCCTCGAAGAGCACCACCAGCCGGACCCCCTCGGCCCTGACCCACTCCTGGAGCTTCACCAACTCGCTCTGCAGCCGGAGCAGCTCCTTCTCGTACGGCTTCTTCGGGAGTCGCTTCCTGCCGTCCGCCGCCATCGGGCCCTCCAGTCACGGGTGCTGATGAGCACTCACGTTACGGCCGATCAGCAGCCCGCGCAGGTCGGCGCGGCCCCGGTACCGGAAGACCCCTGTACTGCCGGTACCGGCTCCCGCCGGCGGAGGGCCCACCCTGCCGCAGCCCCCGGCCCCGGGTCCAATTCACCGTTCCATAACCTTGGGGCATGGATATCGACACCCGGCTGTTGCGCTCTTTCGCCGCGGTCTGCGAGGAGGGGCAGCTCACCGCGGCGGCGGCCCGGCTGTTCGTCTCCCAGCCGACCCTGACCAAGCAGATCCGGCAGTTGGAGGCCCTGCTCGGGGTGCAGCTGTTCGAGCGCACCCGGGCCGGGGTCACCCCCACCCCGGCGGCCGGGGCGCTGGCCGTCCACGCGGCGGCCGTGCTGGACGGCTGGGACGGCGCCGTCCGGGCCGCCCGGCAGGCCGCGACCGAGGCCGAGGGGCTGCTCCGGGTCGGCTTCGAGGGCAGCACCATCAACCTGGTCGGCCGGGCCACCCTGGCCGACTTCGGCCGCCGGATGCCCGGCTGGCAGGTCCGGATGCGGCAGAACAACTGGTTCGACGTCACCGCGGGTCTCGGCACCGGCGAGATCGACCTCGCCCTCTGGCACGCCCCCGCCGACCTCGGCCCCGCCTACGCCGGTGCCCCGATCGGCGTCTCGCCCCGGGTGGCCGTGCTCTCCGTCGAGCACCCGCTGGCCGGACGCGAGGTGCTGGACCTGGCCGAGCTGCTGGACGAACCCTTCGTCGCCATCCCGGCCGAGGCCGGCTTCTGGCGGGACTACTGGCTCGGCGGCGCCACCCGGATCGGCACGGTGGTCCACAACGCCGACGAATGGCTCGCCGCGGTCGCCTGCGGCCAGGGCATCGGCTTCGCCCCCGAGTCCATGCGCCGCCTCGCCTCCCGCCCCGACGTCGTCTACCGCGACGTCACCGGCCTCAGCCCCAGCCAGGTCGGCCTCTACTGGCTCCGCGAGCGCCCGCAGTCCGCCGCGATGGCCGCCTTCGTCGAGAGCTGCCGCGCGACCGTCACCCTCCAGGCGCCTGCGGCGGCCTCGGAGCTCTGCTGACCGGCGGCTCCGCCCTAACAGTCCCCGAACGGCTCCGGGTAGCGACAGTGCCCCTTCGGGGTGCCGTCGTACGCGGGCAGGGGCAGCACCTGGAAGTACTCGGCGGGGACGTCGAACGGCCCGCTGACCTCGTGGTCGGCGGCCGGGGTGAAGCCGAAGCGGCCGTAGTAGGCCGGGTCGCCGAGGACCACGACCAGCTTCTCGCCCGCGGCGGCCGCGGCGTCGAGGGCGGCCCGGACCAGCAGCCGGCCGATGCCCTTGCGCTGCCACTCGGGGGCGACGCCGACCGGGGCGAGCGCCAGGGCGCCGGAGTCGCCGACCTCCAGCCGGGTCAACAGGACGTGGCCGACGATGAGTTCGCGTTCGTCCACCGCGACCACGGAGAGCTCCGGCAGCCAGCTGCCGTCCCGCCGCAGCGCGTCCACCAGGTCGGCCTCGTCCGGTCCGGGGAAGGCCGCCATGTGCACCCGCCGGGTCGCGGGTGCGTCCGAGGGGAGCTCAACTCTGGTGCTGACGTTCATGGTTGATCCTTCCACGCCTTTGTGGACGAGATGATACGAGAGCCCCGGCCGGTGCAAACCTCGCACCGACCGGGGCCCTGATCGTACCGATGGAGCGTCAGGCCTGTTCGGCCGTCTCCGACTTCGCTTCGTCGCGCTGCTTCGGCTTCGCGTCGACACCGGCCTCCCGGCGCTGGGCCGGGGTGATCGGGGTCGGCGCACCGGTCAGCGGGTCGCCGCCGGTGGAGGTCTTCGGGAACGCGATGACGTCCCGGATGGTGTCGTACCCGCCGAGGAGGGTGACGATACGGTCCAGGCCGAAGGCGACCCCGCCGTGCGGCGGCGGGCCGTAGTTGAAGGCGTCGAGCAGGAAGCCGAACTGCGACTGCGCCTCCTCCTCCGACAGGCCGATCGCGTCGAAGGCGCGCTTCTGCACGTCGCGCTGGTGGATACGGATCGAACCGCCGCCCAGCTCCGAGCCGTTGAGCACCAGGTCGTACGCGTTGGAGAGCGCGGCGCCCGGGTCGGTGTCGAAGGAGGCGAGCGACTCGGCGGTCGGGGCGGTGAACGGGTGGTGCACCGCGTGCCAGCCCTGGAACTCGCCCTTGTCGTCCTCGATCGGCTCGAACATCGGGAAGTCGACCACCCAGAGGAAGGCCCACTGCGACGCGTCGATCAGGTCGCAGCGGCGGCCGATCTCCAGCCGGGCCGCGCCGAGCAGCTCCTGCGAGGCGGTCTTCTTGCCCGCCGCGAAGAACACCGCGTCGCCCGGCTTGGCACCGGCGGCGGCCGCGAGGCCGGCCAGGTGCTCCTCGGACAGGTTCTTGGCCACCGGGCCGCGCAGCTCGCCGGTCTCGGCGTCCACCAGCACGTAGGCCAGGCCGCGGGCGCCGCGCGCCTTGGCCCAGTCCTGCCAGGCGTCCAGCTGCTTGCGCGGCTGGGAGGCGCCACCGGGCATCACCACGGCGCCGACGTACGGGGCCTGGAAGACCCGGAACTCGGTGCCCTTGAAGTACTCGGTGAGGTCCGTGAGCTCCTGGCCGAAGCGGACGTCCGGCTTGTCGGAGCCGTAGCGGTTCATCGCGTCCGCGTAGGTCATCCGGGGCAGCGGGCTGGGCAGCTCGTAGCCGTGCACCTCGGACCAGATCCGGGAGACGACCTTCTCGCCGAGCGCCAGGATGTCCTCCTGGTCGACGAACGAGGCCTCGATGTCGAGCTGGGTGAACTCCGGCTGCCGGTCGGCGCGGAAGTCCTCGTCCCGGAAGCAGCGGGCGATCTGGTAGTACCGCTCCATGCCGGCCACCATCAGCAGCTGCTTGAACAGCTGCGGCGACTGCGGCAGGGCGTACCAGTGGCCCGGCTGGAGCCGGACCGGGACCAGGAAGTCGCGGGCACCCTCGGGGGTGGACCGGGTCAGGTACGGGGTCTCGATGTCGAGGAAGTCGTTCTCCTCCATCACCGTGCGGATGATGTGGTTCACCTTGGAGCGCAGGCGCAGCGCGCGGGCCGGGCCCTCGCGGCGCAGGTCCAGGTAGCGGTAGCGGAGGCGGACCTCCTCGTTCACCGTGCCCGGCTCGTACTCGGCGACCTGGAACGGCAGCGGGGCGGCCTCGGACAGCACCTCGAGGGCGCCGACCACGAGCTCGACCTGGCCGGTCGGGATCTCGGGGTTCTCGTTGCCCTCCGGGCGGACCCGGACCTCGCCGACGACCTTGACGCAGTACTCGGAGCGCAGGTCCCCGATCGCCTCCAGGTCGCGGGCGACGATCTGCACGGTGCCGGAGGCGTCGCGCAGGTCGATGAAGGCCACGCCGCCGTGGTCGCGGCGGCGGGCTACCCAGCCGGCCAGGGTGACGGTCGTTCCGGCGTGCTCCGCGCGGAGCGTGCCCGCGTCGTGCGTGCGGATCACAGCTGCTTCTCCTTCAGGGTGGTGACGAGTGCTTCGAGTTCGACGGGGGTCTGCTCGCCGGTGGTCAGGTCCTTGAGCTGGACCACACCGGCGGCGAGATCTCGGTCCCCGGCGACCAGGGCGAAGCGGGCGCCGGAACGGTCGGCGGACTTCATGGCGTTCTTGATGGTCTTCACACCGAAGGCGAGGTCGGTGGCGATCCCGGCCCGGCGCAGCTCGACGACCTTGCCGAAGAGCACGTTCTTGGCCTCCTCGCCCAGCGCCACGGCGTACACCGAGGTGGTGGCGGGCAGGTCGAGGACGATGCCCTCGGCCTCCATCGCGAGGAAGGTGCGGTCCACGCCGAGGCCCCAGCCGACGGACGGCAGCGCGGGGCCGCCGAGCATCTCGGACAGGCCGTCGTAGCGGCCGCCGCCGCCGATCGCGGACTGGGCGCCGAGACCGCCGTGCACGAACTCGAAGGTGGTGCGGGTGTAGTAGTCCAGACCCCGGACCAGCTTGGGGTCGTCGACGAAGGGCACGCCCGCGGCGGTCAGCAGCGCCCGGACCTGCTCGTCGTACGCCTTGCACTCCCCGCACAGGTAGTCGCGCAGCATCGGCGCGCCGACCAGCTGGTCCTGCACCGACTGCCGCTTGTCGTCCAGCACCCGGAGCGGGTTGATCTCGGCCCGGCGGCGGGTCTCCTCGTCCAGGTCGAGCCCGGCCAGGAAGTCCACCAGCGCGGTCCGGTAGACCGGGCGGCACTGCTTGTCGCCCAGGCTGTTGACCAGCAGCCGGTAGTCGCTCAGCCCGAGCGAGCGGAACGCGTCGTCGGCCAGGATGATCAACTCGGCGTCCAGCGCCGGGTCCTCGGCACCGATCGCCTCGGCACCGATCTGGGCGAACTGGCGGTAGCGGCCCTTCTGGGCCCGCTCGTAGCGGTAGAAGGAGCCGGAGTACCAGAGCTTGACCGGCAGGTTGCCGAGCTTGTGCAGGTTGGCCTGGAGCGTCGCGCGGACCACCGAGGCGGTGCCCTCGGGCCGCAGCCCGAGCTCGTCGCCGCCCTTGGTGGTCAGGCTGTACATCTCCTTGGAGACGATGTCGGTGGACTCACCGACGCCCCGGGAGAAGAGCTTGATGTCCTCGAAGACCGGGGTCTCGATGTAGCCGTAGCCGGAGCGCCGGAGCGGAGCGGACAGCCGCTCGCGGATCGCCAGGTAGGTGGCGGAGCTCGGCGGCAGCAGGTCGTAGGTGCCCTTGGGGGCGGCGAAGGTGCTCAACTTCTCTATCCGTCACATTCCTCGTCGCGGGAAGGCCGGAGCGTCGAGCGCTCCCGCCGCCTGCTGGAGGTAGGGGTTGGTGGCGCGCTCACGGCCGATGGTGGTCTGGCCGCCGTGGCCGGAGAGGACCACGGTGGAATCGTCGAGGGGCAGGCAGACCCGGGCCAGCGAGCGGAGTATCGCCTCGCCGTCTCCCCCCGGGAGGTCCGTACGCCCTACCGAGCCGGCGAACAGCAGGTCGCCCGAGAACAGCACCGGTGGGATGTCGTCCTGCGAAGGCGTCCGGAAGGTCACCGACCCCTTGGTATGGCCGGGCGCATGATCGACCGTCAGGCTCAGACCGGCCAGCTCCAGCACGCTGCGATCGGTCAACTCCCGTACGTCGTCCGGCTCGCCGACCGTGATCGAGCCCATGATCTGCTGCCCGAGCGAGCGGCCCAGGCCGCGGGCCGGGTCGGCCATCATGTAGCGGTCCTCGGGGTGGATCCAGGCCGGGATGCCCTTGGCGCCGCAGACCGGCACCACCGAGGCGATGTGGTCGATGTGCCCGTGCGTCAGCAGCACCGCGACCGGCTTGAGCCGGTGCTCGCGGATCAGGTCCTCGACCCCCTGCGTCGCCTCGTGCCCGGGATCGACGATCACGCACTCCTCACCGGCTGCCGGCGCGACCAGGTAGCAGTTGGTGCCCCAGGCTCCGGCGGGAAATCCGGCGACGAACAACGTGATTCCTCTCAATCGGGTATCGATCGGCTGGCGGCCCCTGAATGGACCACCTGCAGCCTACCGGCGGCACCGCACCGGCTCCTAACCGGTTGTGCGCGAGTCCGGGGCCGTCCTATCGGCGGAATCGTGACCCCGGACCTTCACAGCTGATCTCGTACTTACACACGAGGTCCCTACACTTGGCCGCCTGTGGATGCGATGATCCGCAGCAGCATTCCCGAAGTCAGCATCCGAAGAACCCCCCACCTTTCAGGAGACACGGCCGGTGGTCACCAGCGAACAGCGTCGACGTCAGCTCGCCCGCGAGAAGTACGAGCGGCAGGCGGAGCGCCGGGCCGAGGCCCAGAAGAAGGCCAAGCGGCGGAACGCGGTCATCGGCGGCGCCCTCGCCGTCGTGGTGATCGCCGCCGGCGGCGCCTGGGCCGGCGGGGTCTTCGACTCCGACCCCAAGGCGAAGGACACCGCCGCGAAGGCGGCGCCGACGCCCACCGCCGCGGCCGTCCCGGTCAAGGGCTGCGAGCCGCCGGCCGCCGGTGCGCCGAACGGCAAGCAGTGGAAGACCGAGCCGCCGCTCGCGATCGACACCAAGGCCGGCTACACCGCGAAGCTGGCCACCAGCTGCGGCGAGGTGACCATCGCGCTGGACGCCGCCAAGGCCCCGCACACCGTCAACTCCTTCGCCTACCTGGCCAGCGAGCAGTACTTCGACCACGTGAAGTGCCACCGCCTCACCACCGAGGGCATCTACGTGCTCCAGTGCGGCGACCCGACCGGCACCGGCTCGGGCGGCCCCGGCTACCAGTTCGCGGACGAGAACCTGACCGGCGCGACCTACCCGGCGGGCACCGTCGCGATGGCCAACGCCGGTGCGGGCACGAACGGAAGCCAGTTCTTCCTGGTCTACAAGGACACCCAGCTGCCCCCGAACTACACCCCGTTCGGGAAGATCACCGGTGGGCTCGACGTGCTCACCAACATCGCCGGCGGCGGTGTCCAGGGCGGGGGCGGCGACGGTGCGCCGAACGCCAACGTGGTGCTCAACTCGGTGACCGCGACCAAGAGTTGATCCGCAGCGTGGCCGGGCCCCGGGCGACCGGGGCCCGGCCACGCCGGAACCCGCCCGGCCCGGATACGGACAACGCCGGTGCTGGTCGCCTATCTTGCTTGTTGTATAGGGTGCCCTGACCGTCGGCCGTCACCCTCGGCGCACCACCCAGACGGCTCGGACGGCGGACTCCATCGGTCCGCCGCACATCAACTGTGGACGACGTACGCGCTCCGTGCGGACCGCGACGTCATGTGGAGGAGGCGCGCTGTGAGCAGCGACCCGTGGGGCCGTGTCGACGAGCAGGGGACCGTCTACGTCAGGACCGCTGACGGCGAGCGCGTCGTCGGCTCCTGGCAGGCAGGCTCCCCCGAGGAGGCCCTCGCCTACTTCGAGCGCAAGTTCCAGGGCCTGGCGGCCGAGATCGCCCTGCTGGAGCACCGGGTCCGCAAGACGGACCTGGCCACCAAGGACGCCCAGACCGCGCTCGACCACCTGCGCGCGCAGGTGGTCGAGGCGCACGCGGTCGGTGACCTGGCGGCGCTCGCCAAGCGGCTGGACACCCTGACCGGCGAGATCGAGACCCGGCAGAACGAGCGCAAGGCGGCCAAGGCCAAGGCCCAGGACGAGACCCGGGCGGCCAAGGACAAGCTGGTCGCCGAGGCCGAGCAGCTCGCCGAGTCGACCCAGTGGCGGGAGGCCGGGGACCGGCTGCGCGCGCTGGTGGACACCTGGAAGGGCCTGCCCCGGCTGGACCGCAAGAGCGACGACGAGCTGTGGCACCGCTTCTCGCACGCCCGCTCGGTCTTCTCCAAGCACCGCAAGGCGCACTTCGCCACCCTGGACGCCGAGCGCGAGGAGGCCCGCGCGGTCAAGGAGAAGCTGGTCGCCCAGGCCGAGGCGCTCTCCAACTCCACCGAGTGGGGTGACACCGCCGCCGCCTACCGGGACCTGATGACCAGTTGGAAGGCGGCGGGCCGCGCCCAGCGGGACGCGGAGGAGGAGCTGTGGGCCCGGTTCCGGGGCGCGCAGGACGTCTTCTTCCAGGCCCGTTCGGCCACCTTCAGCGAGCGGGACGCCGAGCAGGGCGAGAACCAGAAGCTCAAGGAGGCCCTGCTGGTCGAGGCCGAGGCGATCCTGCCGATCACCGACCTCAAGGCCGCCAAGGCCGCACTGCGGGACGTCAGCGAGCGCTGGGAGGCGATCGGCCACGTCCCGCGCGACGCGAAGCCGAAGCTGGACGGCCGGCTGAACACGGTCGAGCGGGCCGTCCGCGAGGCCGAGGACGCCGAGTGGCAGCGCTCCAACCCGGAGGCCCGCGCCCGGGCCACCGGCATGAGCAGCCTGCTGCAGTCCGCCGTGGACAAGCTCCAGGGCGAGCTGGACAAGGCCCGTGCGGCCGGCAACGCGAGCAAGGTCGCCAAGCTGGAGAAGGAGCTGGCGGGCCGGCAGGAGCTGCTCGACCAGGCCCTCAAGAGCCTGCAGGAGTTCAGCGGCTGATCGGATCGACCGGCCGCTGAAAGAAAGGACCCCCACCGCCTTCCGGCGGTGGGGGTCCTTTCCGTCTGCCGCCCTACTTCCGGGCCGAGGTGACCCGGTAGACGTCGTACACGCCCTCGACGCCGCGGACGGCCTTGAGCACGTGCCCGAGGTGCTTCGGGTCGCCCATCTCGAAGGTGAAGCGGCTCATCGCCACCCGGTCCCGGGAGGTCTGCACCGCCGCCGACAGGATGTTGACGTGCTGGTCCGAGAGCACCCGGGTGACGTCCGAGAGCAGTCGGGACCGGTCCAGCGCCTCGACCTGGATCGCCACCAGGAAGACCGAGGACTGGGTGGCGGCCCACTCGACCTCGATCATCCGCTCGGGCTGCTGGGTCAGCGACTCGACGTTGACGCAGTCCGCCCGGTGCACCGAGACGCCGTTGCCCCGGGTGACGAAGCCGACGATCGGGTCCCCCGGCACCGGGGTGCAGCAGCGGGAGAGCTTGACCCAGAGGTCGTCCACGCCCTTGACGATGATGCCCGGGTCGCCCTTCGCCCGGCGCCTGGTGGCCCGGTTCTGATGGGTCGTCGGGGTCGCCGTCTCGGCCAGGTCGTCGGTCGCGCCGTCCTCGCCGCCGAGCGCCTGGACCAGCTTCTGGACGATGTTCTGCGCCGCGACGTGGCCCTCGCCGATCGCCGCGTACAGGGACGAGATGTCCGGGTAGCGCATCTCGTGCGCCAGCGTGACCAGCGAGTCGCCGGTGAGGATGCGCTGGATCGGCAGACCCTGCTTGCGCATCGCCCGGGCGATCGCCTCCTTGCCCTGCTCGATCGCCTCCTCGCGGCGCTCCTTGGAGAACCAGGCCTTGATCTTGTTCCGGGCCCGGGGCGACTTGACGAAGCCCAGCCAGTCCCGGGACGGCCCGGCGTTCTCCGCCTTGGAGGTGAAGACCTCCACCGCGTCGCCGTTCTCCAGCGTCGACTCCAGCGGCACCAGCCGGCCGTTGACCCGTGCTCCTATGCACCGGTACCCGACCTCGGTGTGCACCGCGAAGGCGAAGTCCACCGGCGTCGCACCGGCCGGCAGCGCTATCACGTCACCCTTGGGCGTGAAGACGAAGACCTCGTTGTTGGAGAGGTCGAACCGCAGCGACTCCAGGAACTCGCTCGGGTCCTCGGTCTCCTTCTGCCAGTCCAGCAGCTGCCGCAGCCAGGCCATCTCGTTGACCGCGCCGGCCTTGTCGTCCTTGCGGACCTGCGACGGGGTGTCGGTGCGGACCTTGGAGGCGCCGGCCACCGCGCGCTGCTTGTACTTCCAGTGCGCGGCGATGCCGTACTCCGCGCGGCGGTGCATGTCGAAGGTACGGATCTGCAGCTCGACCGGCTTGCCGCCGGGACCGATCACCGTGGTGTGCAGCGACTGGTACATGTTGAACTTGGGCATCGCGATGTAGTCCTTGAACCGCCCCGGCACCGGGTTCCACCGCGCGTGGATGGTGCCCAGCGCCGCGTAGCAGTCGCGGACGGTGTCGACCAGGACCCGGATGCCCACCAGGTCGTAGATCTCGGCGAAGTCGCGGCCTCGCACGATCATCTTCTGGTAGACCGAGTAGTAGTGCTTCGGACGGCCGGTCACCTGGGCGGTGATCCGCGCGCCCCGCAGGTCGCCCTGGACCTGGTCGATCACGGTGGCCAGGTACTCGTCCCGCTTGGGCGCCCGCTCGGCCACCAGACGCACGATCTCGTCGTACATCTTGGGGTAGAGGATCGCGAAGGCGAGGTCCTCCAGCTCCCACTTGATGGTGTTCATGCCCAGCCGGTGCGCCAGCGGGGCGTAGATCTCCAGCGTCTCGCGGGCCTTCTGCTCCTGCTTCTCCCGCTTGAGGTACCGCATGGTGCGCATGTTGTGCAGCCGGTCGGCCAGCTTGATCACCAGGACCCGGGGGTCCTTGGCCATCGCGACCACCATCTTGCGGACGGTCTCCGCCTGCGCGGCCTCGCCGAACTTCACCCGGTCCAGCTTGGTCACGCCGTCGACCAGCAGGGCCACCGAGTCGCCGAAGTCCTTGCGCAGGGTCTCCAGGCCGTAGTCGGTGTCCTCCACCGTGTCGTGCAGCAGACCCGCCATCAGGGTCGCGGCGTCCATCCCGAGTTCGGCCAGGATGGTCGACACTGCGAGCGGGTGGGTGATGTACGGGTCGCCGCTCTTGCGCTTCTGGCCCCGGTGCCACTTCTCGGCGATCTCGTACGCGCGCTCGATGTCGCGCAGCAGGGCCGGGTCGGCCTTCGGGTCCTGGGCCCTGATGGTCCGGAAGAGCGGTTCCAGCACCGGGTTGAGCACGGTGCTGCGCTGACCGCCGAGGCGGGCCAGCCGGGCCCGCATGCCGCCGGTGGCGGAGGGCTTGACCACTGCGGGGGGCGGCGTCGACCGTACCGGGGTGGCCCCCGAGGGCGTGGGCCGACTGTCGGGGGCGGCGGCCTTGGCCGTGGGCACAACCTCGTCGGGCAAGGACACTCCTCGTGGCGCGGTGCCTTCCCCTCGCACGAGAAGGGGAACGGATGATTCTTCATGGTACCGAGCCCTGGTAAAGGCTGAGGCACGGGCATCCTCAGGATGCCCGTGCCTCAGTGGTCCCGCAGGTCTCAGACCGTCACCAGGGTCTCCAGCGGCGCGTCGCCCAGGTGCGGGGCGAGCCGCTCGCGGCCGTCCAGGAAGCCGAGCTCCATCAGGACGACCACGCCGGCCAGCTCGGCGCCGGCCCGGCGGACCAGGTCCAGCGAGGCGCCGATGGTGCCGCCGGTGGCCAGCACGTCGTCGACCACCAGGACCCGCTCCCCCGGGGTGAACGCGTCGCACTGCACCTCGAGCGTGGCGGAGCCGTACTCCAGGTCGTAGGACTGCGCGTGCACCTCACCGGGCAGCTTGCCCTTCTTGCGGATCGGCACGAAGCCGAGCCCGGCCGCGAAGGCCGCCGGGGCGGCCAGCACGAACCCCCGTGCCTCCAGACCGACCACCTTGGTCGCACCGAGCGCCCTGGCCCGGTCCGCCAGCGCCGTGGTGAGGGCCGCGAAGGCCTCGGCGTCGGCGAGCAGTGGCGCGATGTCCTTGAACAGCACGCCGGGCTTCGGGTAGTCCGGTACGTCCCTGATCCGGCTGTTGAGCAGCTCGGCCAGGACGGGGTCGGGAGAGGTCACGGGGGTCCTTCGACGATTCGGTCAGTGCTTGCCGGACGGACGGCCCTTGGTGCGGGACCGGCTGACCGGCTGGTTGCGGTTACCGACGATACCCGTCGGCTCCCCGTCCTCCTCGTCGTCCTGCGGCGCGTCCGTCTCGCCGGACGCGGCCTTCTCGGCCGCCTCCTTGGCGTCGGAGGCCCGGCGGGCCGCGACCCGCTTGGCCAGCGCCTTCATCTCCGGCTGCATCTCCTTGAGCTGCGCGTACAGCGGGGTCGCCACGCAGATCGAGGAGTACGCACCGGCGGCGAGGCCGATGAACAGGGCGAGCGAGATGTCGTTCAGGGTGCCCGCGCCGAGCAGGCCGCCACCGATGAAGAGCAGCGCGGCGACCGGGAGGAGCGCCACCACGGTGGTGTTGATCGAGCGCACCAGGGTCTGGTTGAGGCCGGCGTTGGCCGCCTCGCTGAAGGTGCGCTTGTTCTGCTTGGTGATGCCCTTGGCGTTCTCCTTCACGGTGTCGAAGACGACCACCGTGTCGTAGAGCGAGTAGCCGAGGATGGTCAGGAAGCCGATCACGGTACCCGGGGTGACCTCGAAACCGACCAGGGCGTAGACGCCGATGGTGATCAGGAGGTCGTGGATCAGCGCCACCAGGGCCGCGATCGCCATCCGCCACTCGAACGCGATGGCCAGGTAGATGGTGACCAGCACCATGAAGATCACCAGGCCGAGCAGCGCCTTCTTGGAGATCTCCTCGCCCCAGCTGGGGCCGACCACCTGGGCGTTGATGTCGTCGGCCGGGACGGCCAGCTTGGACGAGAGCTCGGCGACGAAGGTGGTCGCCGGGAGCTGCTCCTCGGAGCTGACCTGGATCCGGATGGTGCCCTTGTCGGTGGACTGCACCAGCGCGGCCGTGTCGTGCAGGATCTCTTCCGAGGCGGACTTGGCCTGGGCCACCGTCAGACCCGGCTTGGTGATCGTGTAGACCGAACCGCCCTGGAACTCGATGCCGAGCTTGAGGCCGAGCGCCAGCCCGAGGGCGGCGATCAGCACGATCAGGGCGGAGAGGCTGTACCAGAGCTTGCGCCGTCCGACGAAGTCGAAGCTGACCTCACCCTGGTAGAGACGGTGACCGAGGTTGCTGAAGCGTGACATCGCGTCAGACCTCCTTCGCTGCGGTGGCGGAGGTGCGGCGACGACCGCGCACCGGAGGACGGGCACCCAGGCGCTTCGGGTCCAGGCCGGACCACTTGTGGCCCTCGGCGAAGAACTTCGTGCGCGCCAGCAGGGTGATCAGCGGCTTGGTGAAGAGGAAGATCACCACGACGTCGAGCGCGGTGGTCAGGCCGAGGGTGAAGGCGAAGCCCTGCACCTTGCCGACCGAGACCAGGTAGAGCACGGCGGCGCAGAGGAACGAGACGAAGTCCGAGACCAGGATGGTGCGCCGGGCCCGGGGCCAGGCGCGCTGGACCGCCGGGCGCAGCGGGGCGCCGTCGCGGACCTCGTCGCGGATCCGTTCGAAGTACACGATGAAGGAGTCCGCGGTGATACCGATCGCCACGATGGCGCCGCAGACCGCGGGCAGGTTCAGCGCGAAGCCGATGCCCGCGCCGAGCAGCGACATGATCGCGTAGGTCAGCGCGGCGGAGACCACCAGGCCCGCGATCGACACCAGGCCGAGGCCGCGGTAGTAGACCAGCGAGTAGAGCACCACCAGCAGCATGCCGATGCCGCCGGCCACCAGGCCGGCCTTCAGCTGGTCGCCACCGAGCTGCGGGGAGACCGTGGTGACGTCGCTGGTCTCGAAGGTCAGCGGCAGGGCGCCGAAGCTCAGCACGTTGGCCAGGGCCTTGGCCTCGGTCTGGGTGAAGTTGCCGGAGATGACCGCGCTGCCGCTGATCGACTGGCTCACGTACGGGTGGGAGACCACCCGACCGTCGAGCACGATCGCGAACTGGTTGGCCGGCGAGGCCTGGGTGGCGAGCTGGCCGGTGGTCGCGGCGAAGGCCTTGGAGCCGTCACCGTTGAACTGGAGCTGGACCTGCCAGCCGGCACCCTGCTGGGTGTCGAAGGAGGCGAGCGCCTTGTCGATGTCCTGGCCGTTCACGGCCACCGGGCCGAGGGCGAACTTGTACCAGAGGCCCTGCTCGGCGTCGTAGCTGCAGGCGACCGCGTTCTTGGTCGGGTCGCTCTGGTAGTCCAGCCGCTTGCTCGGGTCGGAGCAGTCCAGCCCGGCGAACTGCGTCGCCAGCTCCGGCGGGACGGTGCCCTGGGTGAGCGCGGCGGTCATCTCGGCGGCGCTCGGGGCGCTCGGAGCGGCGGACGGCGTGGCGGCCGCGCTCGGCGTGGCGCTCGCGGTCGGGTCGGCCTTGAGGCCGTCCGTCACGGCGCGCCCGGCGGTCTTGCTCGCGCTCGGGGACGGGGCCGCGGCGGCCGAGGCACCGGCGCTCGGGGTGGCCGACGGCGCGCCCGAGGCCGCAGCGCTCGGGGTGGCCGCGGGCGGCTGCGCCGCGACACCGGTCGGCGCCAGGGCCAGGACCGGACGGAAGTAGAGCTTGGCCGTCTCGCCGACCTTCTTGATGGCCTCCTGGTTGTCACCGTTCCCCTTGGGGATGTTCACGATGATCGTGCTGGAGCCCTGGGTCTGCACCTCGGCCTCGGTCACACCAGAGCCGTTGACGCGCTTCTGGATGATGTTGACCGCGGTGGCCATGCTGTCTTTGTTGATCGCAGCAGGGTCATCCGACTTGGCGGTCAGCGTGATGCTGGTGCCACCGGCGAGGTCGATCCCGAGACGCGGCGTGGTGTGGCCCGTCCCGAACATGAGGGCGACCAGTCCGACGGTGATCACCAGGATGAAGGCCAGTGCCCGCCCCGGGTAACCGTCGCGCGGGCGCGACTTGGGTGATGCCACCTTGCTCGTTTCTCCCTGTCCATGGCGCCGGTCCCCGGACCCCTGTCCGGTAGGTGGCGGATAGGGGGAAGGTGGCCCGACGGCCCGTGAGGTCCTGTGAACGCGCGACCGGTTGGCGCGCGGCCGAGGGTGTGCCCGACCGTACTACTTGCTCTTCGGAGCCTCGTCGTCGGTACCGTCGGTGTCCGACTCGTCCTTCTTGTCGAGGCTGAGCGGCTTCTCGTCCGCCTCATCGGCCTCGTCGACGGCGTCCACGGACTCGTCCTCGATCGGACGGCCGTTGATGATCGCGTCGTACTCCTCCGGGTCCAGCACCGCGGCGATCGCGCCCTTGGTGTAGTGCACCACCGTGCCCGGCGCGACCTCGAGCTCCACGGTCTCCTCGTTGACCGACTTCACCAGCGCGTACATACCGCCGATGGTGCGGACGCCCGAACCGGGCTCGATCGCGGAGCGCATCTGCTTGGCCTGGTCCTGGCGCTTCTTGTTGGACCGGAACAGCATGAACAGCACAGCGATCATGATCAGGGGAAGGAGGAGCGTTTCCACAGCCTGGTGTCCTTATCAGGCCGCCCACCGAGGGGTGGCCAGTGGAGATTTGGTCGGCCCATCAGGTCGAGAGGGGCGGTCCGGCGGAGTCTAAGCGACCCGCTCTGATCGGACAACGCCAAGCATGTCATCCTGCCGCCGTTGGTGGCGACCATCCGCCTGCACAGTTTGCTTACGACCTGTGGCCTGAACCGAACCGTCCGACGGAGGATCAGCTGCTCGCGCCGCCGAACAGATCCGGCTGCCCGGGCACCGCGCCCCGCGGCGACTGCGGCGGCGGGACCATCCCGAGGTGCTGCCAGGCGGCCGCGGTGGCGACCCGGCCACGCGGCGTCCGGGCCAGCAGCCCCTCCCTGACCAGGAACGGCTCGGCCACCTCCTCCACCGTCTCGGCCTCCTCCCCCACCGCGACGGCCAGCGTGGACAGGCCGACCGGGCCGCCGCCGAACAGCCGGAGCAGCGCGTCGAGCACCGCCCGGTCCAACCGGTCCAGACCACGTGCGTCGACCTCGTAGACGGCCAGCGCCCGGGCCGCGATCTCCCGGTCCACCACGCCGTCGTGCCTGACCTGCGCGAAGTCCCGGACCCGGCGCAGCAGTCGGTTGGCGATCCGGGGCGTGCCGCGCGAGCGGCCGGCGATCTCGGCGGCGCCCGCCGGGTCGATCTCCACGTCCAGCAGGGCGGCCGAGCGGTGCACCACCCGCTCCAACTCGCTCGGCGCGTAGAACTCCATGTGGCCGGTGAAGCCGAAGCGGTCGCGCAGCGGCGGCGGCAGCAGCCCGGCCCTGGTGGTCGCGCCGACCAGGGTGAACGGGGGCAGCTCCAGCGGGATCGCGGTGGCGCCGGGCCCCTTGCCGACGATCACGTCGACCCGGAAGTCCTCCATCGCCAGGTAGAGCATCTCCTCGGCCGGGCGGGACATCCGGTGGATCTCGTCCAGGAACAGCACCTCGCCCTCGGCCAGGGAGGAGAGGATCGCCGCCAGGTCGCCGGCGTGCTGGATCGCCGGGCCCGAGGTGATCCGGATCGGGGCGCCCAGCTCGGCCGCGATGATCATCGACAGTGTGGTCTTGCCCAGCCCGGGCGGGCCGCTGAGCAGCACGTGGTCCGGGGTGGTGCCGCGCTTGCGGGCGGCCTGCAGCACCAGCGAGAGCTGCTCGCGGACCCGCTCCTGCCCGATGAACTCGTCCAGCAGCTTGGGCCGCAGCGCGGCCTCGACCGCCTGGTCCTCGCCGTCGGCGGCCGCGGCCACCACCCGGTCCTCGGAGTCGTACGGGCTCATCTGGGCGGGCTCCTGAAAGTCCATCAGCGGGTGCGGTTGAGGGTGCGCAGCGCGGCCTTGAGCAGGGCGCCGACATCGGTGCTGCGCTGCGCCTCGGCCTCGGGCGTGACGGCGACGACCGCCTCGTCGGCCTCGCGCGGAGCGTAGCCGAGGCCGACCAGGGCGGCGTGCAGCTGCTCGCTCCACGGGGCCGGACCTGCGGCGATCGGCTTCTGCGCGGGGACGCTGCCGTGCGGGGCGCCGAGCTTGTCCTTGTACTCCAGCAGCAGCTTCTGCGCGAGCTTGGGGCCGATCCGGGGGACGGCGGTGAGCGATTTGGCGTCGCCCTGGGCGACGATCCGGCGCAGCTCGTCGGGCGTGAAGGTGGCCAGCATGCCGAGGGCCATGGTGGCGGCCACCCCGCTGGCGGTGAGCAGCACGTCGAAGGTGGCGCGCTCGTCCTCGTCGGCGAAGCCGTACAGGGTGAGCGAGTCCTCCTTGACGATCAGCGCGGTGGTCAGCCGGGTGGGCTCGCCGATCCGCAGCGCGGCCAGCGTGCGCGGGGTGCACCTCACCAGCATGCCGACCCCGCCGACCTCGACCACGGCGCTGCCGGGGGTGAGGGCGGCGACCGGGCCCTGGACGAAGGCGATCATCGGCGGTACTCCCTGCTGGTGGCACGACGGGGCTGACTCGCGACGGCGGCGGCGATCCGGTTGTGCGCCGCGCCGCGCCAGATGTGACAGATCGCCAGCGCCAGCGCATCGGCGGCGTCGGCGGGCTTGGGCGGCTCGGCCAGCCGCAGCAGCCTGGTCACCATCGCGGTGACCTGGGCCTTGTCGGCCCGGCCGGAGCCGGTGACGGCGGCCTTGACCTCGCTGGGGGTGTGCAGGGTGACCGGGATGCCGCGCCGGGTGGCGCAGAGCATCGCGACCGCGCTGGCCTGCGCGGTGCCCATCACGGTGCTGACGTTGTGCTGGGCGAACACCCGCTCCACCGCGACGAGTTCGGGTTGGTGGGTGTCGAGCCACTGCTCCAGGCCCTGCTCGATCAGCAGCAGCCGCGGCCCGATCTCCGCCTCGGCGGGCGTGCGGATCACCCCGACCCCGACCATGGTGAGCGGCCGGCCGGGAGTCCCCTCCACCACGCCGACTCCGCACCTGGTCAGACCAGGGTCAACTCCCAGCACCCGCACCTTCGCCCCGCCTCCAGTCGTCCGACCTGCGAAGGCTACCGGTCGGGTCGGACAACCGGACGAACGACACCGGCCCGGCGGTCCTGGGAGGACCACCGGGCCGGAGCGACAGGCGAATTGCCCGACCTACTCGGCGTCGAGCTCGGCGCCGACCTCGTCGCTGATCTCGAAGTTGGCGAAGACGTTCTGCACGTCGTCGCTGTCCTCCAGGGCGTCGATCAGCTTGAAGATCTTGCGGGCGCCGTCGACGTCCAGCGGGACCTGGAGGTCGGCCACGAAGTTGGCGTCGGCCGAGTCGTAGTCGATCCCGGCGTCCACCAGCGCGCTGCGCACGGCGACCATGTCGGTGGCCGCGCTGATCACCTCGAACGAGTCACCGAGGTCGTTGACCTCCTCGGCGCCGACCTCGAGGACGACCTCGAAGACCTTGTCCTCGTCGACCCCGTCCGCCTTCGGGACGATGACGACGCCCTTGCGGTTGAACAGGTACGAGACCGAGCCCGGGTCGGCCATGTTGCCGCCGTTGCGGGTCATCGCGACCCGGACGTCGGAGGCCGCACGGTTGCGGTTGTCGGTGAGGCACTCGATCAGGACCGCCACGCCGTTCGGGCCGTAGCCCTCGTACATGATGGTCGAGTAGTCGGCCCCGCCGGCCTCGGCACCGTCGCCGCGCTTGACCGCGCGGTTGATGTTGTCGATCGGGACGGAGCTCTTCTTCGCCTTCTGGATGGCGTCGTAGAGCGTCGGGTTGCCGGCCGGGTCGCTGCCACCGGTCCGGGCCGCCACCTCGATGTTCTTGATCATCTTGGCGAAGAGCTTGCCGCGCTTGGCGTCGATCGCGGCCTTCTTGTGCTTGGTGGTAGCCCATTTAGAGTGGCCGGACATCACCAGCTCCTTTTCGTCGCCAGGGGGAAATGAACAGAAGGGATCCTACCGGTGCCGCAGGCCGCTTCAGCGACCGGCACTCTCGACCATGCGTACGAAGTACTCGTGCACCCGGTGGTCACCGGTCAGCTCGGGGTGGAACGAGGTGGCCAGCAGGTTGCCCTGACGCACCGCCACGATCCGGCTGTCCGGACCGTCCGCCGCGGGGAGCTCGGCCAGCACCTGGACCCCGGCGCCGACCTCCTCGACCCAGGGGGCGCGGATGAAGACGCCGTGCACCGGCTGCTCGCCCAGGCCGTCGAAGGCGACGCCGGACTCGAACGACTCGTTCTGCCGGCCGAAGGCGTTCCGACGGACCGTCATGTCGATCCCGCCGACCGTCTCCTGGTCGTCCCGGCCGTCCAGGATCTTGTCGGCCAGCATGATCATGCCCGCGCAGGTGCCGTAGACCGGCATCCCGGCCCGGACCCGCTCGCGGACCGGCTCCATCAGGCCGAACAGCAGCGCCAGCTTCGACATCGTGGTGGACTCCCCGCCGGGGATCACCAGCGCGTCGACGTCGGCCAGCTCCTCGGGCCGACGGACCTCGCGGGCCACGGCGTCGGCGGCGGCCAGCGCGATCAGGTGCTCACGGACGTCGCCCTGGAGTGCCAGGACGCCGATCACGGGGGTGTTCACGGTTACTACCTCTTCGTCACGTTGGTGCGGTGGGACGTGCGGCGGCCCGCCGCGCGATCAAGGCTGCGCGGCGGGCCGACCGGACCGGTACTACCAACCGCGGTTGGCGTACCGCTCGCTCTCGGGCAGGGTGTCGCAGTTGATGCCGACCATGGCCTCGCCCAGGTTGCGGGAAGCGTCCGCGATGATCTTCGGGTCGTCGTAGAAGGTGGTGGCCTTCACGATGGCGGCGGCGCGCTTGGCCGGGTCGCCCGACTTGAAGATGCCGGAGCCGACGAAGACGCCCTCGGCACCGAGCTGGCGCATCAGCGCGGCGTCGGCCGGGGTGGCCACGCCACCGGCGGAGAACAGCACCACCGGGAGCTTGCCGAGCTCGGCGACCTCCTTGACCAGCTCGTACGGAGCGCGCAGCTCCTTGGCAGCCGCGTACAGCTCGTTGTTGTCGTAGCCGCGCAGGCGGGCGATCTCGTTCTTGATCTGGCGCAGGTGGCGGACGGCCTCGACCACGTTGCCGGTGCCGGCCTCGCCCTTGGAGCGGATCATGGCCGCGCCCTCGGCGATCCGGCGCAGCGCCTCACCGAGGTTGGTGGCGCCGCAGACGAACGGGGTGGTGAAGGCGAACTTGTCCGAGTGGTTGACCTCGTCGGCCGGGGTCAGCACCTCGGACTCGTCGATGTAGTCGACACCGAGCGACTGCAGGACCTGGGCCTCGACGAAGTGGCCGATCCGGGACTTCGCCATGACCGGGATGGAGACCGCGGCGATGATCTCCTCGATCATGTTCGGGTCGGACATCCGGGCGACGCCGCCGTCCTTGCGGATGTCGGCGGGCACCCGCTCCAGGGCCATGACGGCCACGGCACCGGCGTCCTCGGCGATCTTCGCCTGCTCGGCGTTGACCACGTCCATGATCACACCGCCCTTGAGCTGCTCGGCCATTCCGCGCTTCACGCGGGCGGTGCCGATCTGCGGCTGGTCAGCGGTGATGGGGGTGGTGGACACGTGAGACCTCACTCGAAGATGAACCAGTGCTATCGCCCTATCGTAGGCCCGAACGGGGCGCGGACCACGCACCATCCGGGCCAGAAGGGCCTACGGGTTACGACAAAGAGGCTGAACAGCCACCGATTTCCCTCCTTATGGGGTCAGGCCGGGGCGCCCTGCGGAGTCAGTACCAGCGGCGGCTCGTCGTCCATCTCGAACGCCAGCGGGAACGGCGCCCGCCCGGCCAGCCGGAAGTAGCGGACCAGCCGGTGCTCGCGCACCGCCCGGGCCGCCCGCACCGCGTCGTTGTGGAACCGCCGCGCCATCGGCACCCGCCGCACCGCCGTCGTCAGCTCCTTCACGGTGTCCTCCCCGCCGGGCACCGCGGTCAGCGCCGCGACCTGCTCCGGATCGGCGAAGACCGCACGCAGCGCCAGGCTCAACTCGCTCTCCGCCACCTCCCGGTGGTCGTCCTCCGCCTGCCGGGCGGCATGTGACGCCTGGTAGAGCAGGATCGACGCGGCCGGGTCCAGCTGCTTCGAGGTCGCCAGCTCCAGCGCCACCGCCGACCGCCGCAGCAACTGCGCGTCCAGCGAGGCCTTCGCCGCGTCGATCCGGGCGTGCAGCCGGTCGAGCCGTCCCGCCGTCCAACTGAGGTACATGCCGAACAGCACGACCGCGACCGCGGCCCAGATCCAGGTAGTCACGGAGCGGTACGCTACCTCGCCGGGTGGTGCTCGAAGCGATACGTGGCCCGGTCCAGCTCGGTGACCTGCACCCCGATCGCGACCGGCACCCGCACGTGCGCGAGCAGCAGCTCGTGCACCCGCCGGGTCAGCTCGGCCCGCTGCTCGCTGCTGCGGCCCGCCAGGATCTTGATCTCCACCAGCACCAGTGCCTCGTCCGACGTCCCGTCACCCACCACGTACTCCGCGGCCGGCCGGAACACCGCCTTGCACGCCGCCACCTCCGCGTCGATCACCTCGGTGATCGCCACGTGCAACTCCTTGGCGAGACCGACCCGGTCGAGGTCGAGGCCGGCCGAATGGTCAACCAGAATCTGCGGCACGCTGCACTACCCGTCTGCGGTCAGGGGTTCGGGAACGGCGGCGCCGCCCCCAGCTGCGTTCAACATACCCACCGGGGCAGGCACTTCGGGCCCTAGTCCCGGGCCAGGCCGAGCCGCTCGCGCCAGCCGCCGCGGACGTCCTCGGCCACCTCCGGCATGCCGTCCGTGACGGTCTCGTACACCGCCAGGATGTCCGCGCCGACCGTGGACCAGTCGAACCGGCGGACGTGCCGCGACGCGGCCTCCCGCAGCTCGACCAGCCGCTTCGGATCGGCCAGCAGCCGCACCGCCGCCTCCGCCAGCGCCCCCGCGTCCTCGACCGGGAACAGCTCCCCCGCCTCGCCGCCGTCCAGCACCTGCTTGAACGCGTCCAGGTCGCTGGCCAGCACCGGCGCACCCGCCGACATCGCCTCGACCAGGATGATCCCGAAGCTCTCGCCGCCGGTGTTCGGCGCCACGTACAGGTCGACGCTGCGCAGCAGTTGCGCCTTCTCCCGGTCGCTCACCATCCCGAGGAACTCGATCCGGTCCCGCACCTCGGGCGCCAGCCCCGCGACCGCCTCCTCCTCGTCGCCCTTGCCGGCCACCAGCAGCCGGACCCCGGGCCGGGCGGCCAGGATCTTCGGCAGTGCGGCGAGCAGCGTCGGCAGCCCCTTGCGCGGCTCGTTGATCCGGCCGATGAAGCCGATCGTGCCGGGCCCGCCGTCCAGGGCGCCGCCCTGCCACCGCTCGTCCGGCGAGGCGTCGGCGAAGAAGCGGACGTCGACCCCGTTCGGGATCACCACCGCGTCGCCGCCCAGGTGCTCGACCAGGGTCCGGCGGGCGTACTCGCTGACCGCGATCCGGGCGCTCATCTTCTCCAGGCCGGGCTGGAGGATCGGCGAGGCCGCGATCATCGCCCGCGAACGCGGGTTCGAGGTGTGGAAGGTCCCCACCATCGGCCCGGAGGCCGACCACGCGGCCAGCATCGACAGGCTCGGCGAGGACGGCTCGTGCACGTGCAGGATGTCGAAGTGGCCGTCGTTCAGCCAGCGCCGCACCCGGGCCGCCGACAGGATGCCGAAGCTCAGCCGGGCCACCGAGCCGTTGTACGGCACGGCGACCGCGCGGCCCGCCGAGACCACGTACGGCGGCAGCGCCGACTCGTCCTCGGCCGGGGCCAGCACCGAGACCTGGTGGCCGAGGCCGATCAGGTGCTCGGCCAGGTCGCGGATGTGGAACTGCACCCCGCCGGGCACGTCCCAGTCGTACGGGCAGACGATCCCGATCCTCACTTGACTCCCTCGAGATCGGCCAGCCAGAACTTCTGCAGCATGTGCCAGTCCTCCGGGTGCTCGCGGATGCCGTCCGCCCAGATGTCGGCCATCGCCTGCGTCATCGCGGAGGTCTTCTCCCGCTGGTCCCCTTCGGCGGGCGGCACCACCTCGGGGTGGATCACCACCCGCATCACCGGGCCGTCGTACCAGAGCGTCACCGGGAACAGCGCCGCCCCCGTGCGCAGCGCCAGCGCCGCCGGACCGGCCGGCATCCGGGTCTGCTCACCGAAGAAGTCCACCGGCAGCCCGGCCTCGGACAGGTCCCGGTCACCGACCAGACAGATCAGCTTCCCGGCCCGCAGCCGCCGGGCCAGCGTGCCGATCACCGAGACCCCGGCCCCCGTGAGCGGCAGCACCTCCATGCCCAGGCTCTCCCGGTAGGCCACGAAGCGGTCGAACAGCGACTCCGGCTTGAGCCGCTCGGCGACCGTGGTGAACGGGTGCCCCGCCGCCCCGGCCACCCAGGCCCCGGCCAGGTCCCAGTTGCCCATGTGCGGCAGCGCGGCGACCGCGCCCCGACCGTCGGCCAGGGCCTGCTCCAGCTGCTCCATGCCCTTCACCTGGCACTGTGCGGCGAGCTGGTCGGTGCCCCAGGTCTGGAGTCGGAACGACTCCTTCCAGTACCGCAGGTAGGACCGCATCCCGACCCGGGACAGCTCCCGCAGCCCGGCCTCGTCCAGCTCAGGCCGGACCCGCCGCAGGTTGGTCTCCAACCGCAGCACGCCCTTGCCGCGCCGGCGCCAGGTGTAGTCCGCGATCTGCTGGAACAACCCGCGCGCCACCGGCTCGGGCAGGTGCTTGAGCGCCGCCCAGCCGAGCGCGTACGCCCCGTCGACCAATCGCTCCTTCACGCCGCCGCCTCCGCTTCCCGGGATTCCCGGCGCACCGTCAGCATCCGCTGCGCGACCGTCACCAGACTGCCCGCCGCGACCACCCAGAGCGCCACCGGCAGCAGCCACTCCACGTACGGCACCCCGAACCCGTGCAGGCCCGCCACCCCGGCCGCGACCAGGGTGATCACCAGCCGCTCGGCCCGCTCGACCAGCCCGGAGACGTCCACCGGGAAGCCCAGGCTCTCGCCCCGGGCCTTGGTGTACGAGACCACCTGACCGCTGGCGAGGCAGCAGAGCGCCACCGCGCAGAGCAGGTCGTTGTCGCCCTTGCCCGCGTACCAGAGCGCCAGGCCGCCGAAGATCGCCGCGTCGGCGACCCGGTCCAGGGTGGAGTCCAGGAACGCACCCCACCGGCTGGACGTGCCCGCCTGGCGGGCCATGTTGCCGTCCACCAGGTCGGAGAAGATGAAGAGGGTGATCGTGATGGTGCCCCAGAAGAACTCCCCGCGAGGGAAGAACACCAGCGCACCCGCGACCGACCCGGCCGTCCCGATCAGTGTCACCGCGTCCGGGCTCACTCCCCAGCGGAGGAGCAGAGCGGCGAACGGCGTCAGGACACGTGTGAAGAAGGCACGTGCGTACTTGTTGAGCATGGCCTTCCGGACCGCCCCGATCTCACGGAACCCGCCCCCACCCAGCGGGCGGCGGGCGGCCGAGCGGATCGGCCCGCCCGGCTGGACAATGGTATCCACGCCGCTCGCACGCTCCGCCGCCCCACGCCCGCGAGCCGGACCCCGGCCCACCCGGCCGCCACCCAGGGCAGTTGAGGGCACACCCACCGTCACGGAGGTGCGCCATGTCGGACCGGACCGCCCCACCGCCGCCGCCCGTCGAGGACCCCGGCCGGCTGCGCAACGTGGTCCTGGTCGGCGCCCCCGGCTCCGGCAAGACCGCGCTGGCCGAGGCCCTCGCACTCGCCGCCGGGGCGATCACCCGGGCCGGCAGCGTGCCGGACGGCAGCACCGTCTCCGACCACGAGGCGATCGAGCACCAGCAGCAGCGCTCGGTCCAGCTCGCCGTGCTGCCGCTGGCCTGGCGCGGCCACAAGATCAACCTGATCGACACCCCCGGCTACGCCGACTTCGCGGGCGAGCGCCGGGCCGGCATGCGCGCCGCCGAGGCCGCCGTCCTGGTCGTCTCCGCCACCGAACCGGTCGGCCCGACCGTGCTGGCCCTCTGGCGCGAGTGCCGGGCCGCCGGGCTCCCCACCGCCATCGCGCTCACCCGGGTGCACGGCCCCGAGGCCGTGACGGCCTGTCAGCAGGCCTTCGGCGAGGGCCACCCCGACACCGTCCTGCCGCTGTTCCTGCCCGGCTTCCGGGACGGGCGGCTCACCGGCTCGGTCGAGCTGCTCACCGGCCGCGGCTACGGCGACGCTCCCGAACCCGACCGGGCCGCCCGCGGCGCCCTGGTGGAGGCCATCGCCGGCGAGGACGACACCCTGCTGGAGCGCTGGGTGGCCGGCGAGGAGCTGGAGCCGGACGCCCTCACCGCCGCACTGCGCCGCGAGCTCCGGCAGAACACCGTCCACCCGCTGCTCTGCACCGCCGCCCCGCTCGGCGCCACCGAACTGCTCGACCTGGTGGTCGACGCCTTTCCCTCCCCCGCCGAACGCACCGACGGCCTCCCGGCCCCCGACCCCGACGCCCCCGTGCTGGCCCAGGTGGTGCACACCGGCGAGGACCAGTACGTCGGCCGGCTCAGCCTGGTCCGGGTCTTCACCGGCACCCTGCGCCCCGACACCCCGCTCGGCGGCGAACGGGTCACCGCGATCACCAGCCCGTTCGGCCACCACCAGCGCCCCGTACCGCAGGCGCTCCCCGGCGACCTGGTCTGCCTGGCCCGGCTCGGCACCGCCCGCACCGGCGACACCCTGAGCGCGGACGGAGCCGCCCTGGACCGCTGGCCCCAGCCGGAACCGCTGCTGCCCACCGCCGTCGAGGCCCACAGCAAGGCCGACGAGGACCGGCTGGCCCAGAGCCTGGCCCGCCTCACCGCCCAGGACCCGGCGCTCCGGGTCGAGCAGAACCCCGACACCCACCAGCTGGTCCTCTGGTGCACCGGCGAGGCCCACCAGGCCGTCGTGCTGGACCGGCTCCGCACCCGCTACGGCGTCCAGGTCGACGCCGTCGCGTACCGGGTCGCCCTGCGCGAGACCTTCGCCGCCCCGGGCACCGGCCACGGACGGCACGTCAAACAGTCCGGCGGGCACGGGCAGTACGCGATCTGCGACCTGACGGTGGAGCCGCTGCCGGGCGGCGGCGTCGAGTTCGTCGACCACGTGGTCGGCGGCGCCGTCCCCCGCAACTTCGTGCCCTCGGTGGAGAAGGGCGTCCGCGGCCAGCTCGCCAAGGGCGTGCTGGCCGGCTACCCCGTGGTCGACGTCCGGGTCACCCTGACCGACGGCAAGGCGCACTCGGTCGACTCCTCCGACGCGGCCTTCCAGGCCGCCGCCGCACTGGCCCTGCGGGAGGCCGCCGCCGACGGCTCGGTACGGCTGCTGGAGCCCGTCGCCGAGGTACGGGTGCTGCTGCCCGACGAGTACCAGGGCGCGGTCCTCAGCGACCTCTCCGCCCGCCGGGGCCACGTCCTCGGCACCGAGCCGGGCGGCCCCGGCCTCAGCCTGCTCCGCGCCGAGGTCCCCGAGCTGGAGCTGGCCCACTACCCGGTGGACCTCCGCTCGCTGTCCCACGGCACGGGCACCTTCTCCCGCAGCTACGTCCGCCACGCACCGATGCCGGCGGCGCTGGCCGCGCAGTACCGCTAGCGGCGCGGCAGCGAGCAGGCCGGGGTGCCGCCCGGGAGGCTGTGGCGGTTGCGGGCGACCCAGCGGTAGCCGAGGGCGGCCAGGGGGCGGACCGGGGCGAGGGTGAGCAGCGCGCCGAGGTAGGCCCAGGCGCCGCCGCTCCGCAGCAGCAGCCGGGCCGCTGCCTGCGCACCGCTGTGGACGTCCCCGGCGGGTGTCAGCCAGAGCACCTCCTGCTCGGCCCGCTCCGCGGTGATCAGCCCGAGCCCGCCCGCCCGGGCGTCCAGCGCGGCCAGGTCGGCGAACTGGTACGGCACCGCCTCCCAGTTGCCCGCCGAGAGGCTCGCCCGCAGGTAGCGCTCGGCGGTCTGCACGCTGCTGGTGCAGAACGCGCAGTCGCCGTCGTAGATCAGCACCGGATCGGTCGGTCGAAGCTCGCTCATACCCCCGATCCTGCACCATCGCCCGGCCCGCACCGGCACGACCCCGCCCACAGGATCGAAGCCGTCCGAAACTGGGCACGATGCCTCCAAGGCCGACGTGTACCGGAAGTGACGGCTGTTCAGAGGATCATCCGCGCGCCGTACCGGTCGCGCGGTAACCTGCCGCTGACACAAGGGGAGGAGGGGAGCCGCCGTGACCAAGCTCGACATGACCCCGGGCGCGCAGATACCCCGTACGGACGTCGGGCCGCAGACCGCGGTCACCCAGTTGCTCTCCTCGGCGGCCTACCGGGACACCGAGGTCGAGGCGCTCGCCGCGCTCGAAGGCGTCAAGCTCAAAGAGGGCAAGTTCTTCAAGCTGTTCCGGCCCAGCACCGGCGAGGCCTTCACCCGCGCGGTGCTCGACCGGACGATCGGCAAGGGCCGCAACCCGCTGGTGCCGTCGTTCGGCACCGACACCCGGATGGTGGTCGAGCACTGCCTGGCCGCCCAGGAGCTGCGGGACGCCCGCGACCGCCAGCTGATGGTGGTCACCCTGCTCACCGGCGTGCTGTTCCTGCCGGGCGCGCTGATCTGGCTCGCGGTGTTCTACGGCCGTGCGTTCTTCAGGAAGAAGTCGCCCGGCCGCCAGGGCTTCTTCAACACCCTGTTGGTGCTGGTCGCGGTCGCGGTCGCGGCGGTGCTCGCGCTCTGGCCACCGATCGCCGGCCCGTTCGGACTGTACTTCCGGGTGATGGCGCTGGCGCCGGTGCTGGGCTGGTACCTGGCCAAGCGGATCAGCCTGCGCAGCACCATCCAACTGCGCGAGCGCTGGGGCGGTCTGATCGACGGCAGCGCCCTGGCGGCGACCGTGCCCAAGGCCGTCCCCCGGGACGACCTGGACAAGAAGGCGACCGAGCTGCGGGCCTCGCTGGAGCGGCTGACGGTCGAGCAGGAGACCAACATCCACCACTACGCGGGCGCGAAGGGCCTGCTCGGTGCGGGGATGCGCTGGGGCGACTGGCAGGTGGTGGAGGAGCTGCGCCCGGCCGAGGGCCAGGCGGACTTCCGCGCCTTCCACCCGTGGGACCTGGCCCGGCGGATCACCGCCAGGCTGGGCACGCTCGGCCAGAGCGAGGTCTCCGGCGGCGGCATGCCGCACATGGCGGTCCAGCAGTGGCTGGTGGTGGACATCCCCGAGGGCGCCGACGAGATCGGCCGCCCCGGCGGTCCGGACATGGACGGCTACCGGATGCGTGACTTCGCGCTCCAGGCGATCGCCAACCGGCAGACCCTCGGCACCGACAGCCGGCACCGCACCTCGGCCCAACTGGTGTTGCACAAGGGCCAGTTGGTCTCCACCGTGCTGATCGGTGTGACCGTGATGAACAACACCCTGCGGGTCTCGGTCTCCGGCCACGCGCTCGGCCCGCTGCACTCGCTGTTCGGCGCCAAGCCGAAGCCCAAGGAGATCAAGGTCCCGAAGACCGGCAAGTTCTGGGAGGAGCGCACCGTCGTCCTCCCGCTGGTGAACAACGACGAGGTGGTCCGCCAGGCCCTCCGCGCCCCGTTCCTCAAGCTGCCGACCCTGCTCACCTGGCTGGGCGGCTCGGTCTCGCTGCCGGAGCCGTTCTCGCTCCGCGGCGCCTGGGCGGACCGGACCTGGACCAGCCGGTTCAAGTCGGACGACGTCCTGTTCAGCGCCACCCCGGTGGTCAACGCGGTGATGGCGGCGACGCTGGAGTTCCTGGCCGAGCACGACGTCAACATCGACCGCTTCACCAACCGGATCGGCATCCTCAGGTCGGAGATGCAGGGCGTCCGGCCGTTCAAGGCGGACAGCGTCGACGCGGGCTGACCCGGCCGGACAGCAGGTGGGGCCGCACCGGCGTCCGGTGCGGCCCCACTGTCGTGCGGTCAGCTCTGCGGCCACGCCTCCGCGAGCATCTTCCGGGTGTCCGCCAGCAGTTGGGGCAGCACCTTGGTGTGGCCCACCACCGGCATGAAGTTGGTGTCCCCGCCCCAGCGCGGCACCACGTGCTGGTGCAGGTGCGCGGCGATGCCCGCCCCGGCGGCGGCGCCCTGGTTCATCCCGATGTTGAAGCCGTGCGCACCGGAGGCGGCCCGCAGCGCGGTCATGGCGCGCTTGGTGTAGTCGGCGAGCTCCTCGGTCTCCGCGGCGTCCAGGTCGGTGTAGTCCGCCACGTGCCGGTACGGGACCACCATCAGGTGCCCGCCGTTGTACGGGTAGAGGTTGAGGACCGCGAAGACCGAACCGCCCCGGGCGATGATCAGCCCGTCCTCGTCGCTGAGCGCGGGGATCGAGCAGAACGGGCAACCGTCGTCCGGGGCGGGCCCGGTGGGCTTGTTCTCACCTTGGATGTATGCCATCCGATGAGGCGTCCACAGGCGCCGGAAGCCGTCCGGCTCCCCCACGCCCTGCTGCAGTTCCGGCTCACTCGTCATGCTGATCAGCATATTCGCCGCAGCGTCCGTGCATAGCAGTGCGGGGCAGACTCGTTGAAGAGGCTGCCCCGCACACGTACTTGTGCGTCAGACCTGGACCCGGCGGCTGACCGCGTCGACGATCTCCGCGACCGCCTCGGCGACCGGCACGCCGTTCTTCTGCTCACCGTTGCGGTAGCGGAAGGAGACCGCGCCCGCCTCGACGTCGTCGTTGCCGGCGATCAGCATGAAGGGGATCTTCGCCTTCTGGGCGTTGCGGATCTTCTTCTGCATCCGGTCGTCCGAGGAGTCGACCTCGATCCGGATGCCCTGCTTCTTGAGCTCGGCCGCGATCTCCTGCAGGTACGGGATGTGCTCGTCGGTGATCGGGATGCCGACCACGGTGACCGGGGCGAGCCACGGCGGCATGGCGCCGGCGTAGTGCTCCAGCAGCACCGCGAAGAACCGCTCGATCGAGCCGAACAGCGCCCGGTGGATCATGACCGGCCGCTGCCGGTTGCCGTCCGAGCCCTGGAACTCCAGCTCGAACCGCTGCGGCAGCTGGAAGTCGACCTGGATGGTCGACATCTGCCAGGTCCGGCCGATCGCGTCCCGGGCCTGCACCGAGATCTTCGGACCGTAGAACGCGGCACCGGCCGGGTCGAGCACGAGCTCCAGGCCCTGCTTCTCGGCGGCCGCCCGCAGGGTCTCGGTGGCCTCCTCCCAGTCCTCGTCCGAGCCGATGAACTTCTCCGGGTCCTTGGTGGACAGCTCCAGGTAGAAGTCGTTCAGCCCGTAGTCGCGCAGCAGGTCCAGCACGAAGGTGAGCAGCGAGTCGAGCTCGTCCGCCATCTGGTCCCGGGTGCAGTAGATGTGCGCGTCGTCCTGGGTGAAGCCCCGGGCCCGGGTCAGGCCGTGCACCACGCCGGACTTCTCGTACCGGTACACGGTGCCGAACTCGAACAGCCGCAGCGGCAGTTCGCGGTACGAGCGGCCGCGCGAGCGGTAGATCAGGTTGTGCATCGGGCAGTTCATCGGCTTGAGGTAGTAGTCGACCTCGCCGTCCAGCTTCATGGGCGGGTACATGCCGTCGGCGTACCAGTCCAGGTGGCCCGAGAGCTCGAACAGGCTGCCCTTGGTGGCGTGCGGGGTGTAGACGAACTCGTAGTCCGCCTCCTCGTGCCGCTTCCGCGAGTAGTCCTCCATCACCCGGCGCATGATGCCGCCCTTGGGGTGGAACACCGCCAGGCCCGAACCGATCTCCTCCGGGATGGAGAACAGGTCCAGCTCGGCGCCGAGCTTGCGGTGGTCGCGCTTGGCGGCCTCCTCCAGGAACTCCAGGTGCGCCTTCAGCTCGTCCTTGGTCGGCCACGCGGTGCCGTAGATGCGCTGGAGCATCGGGTTCTTCTCGCTGCCGCGCCAGTAGGCGGCCGCGTTGCGCATCAGCTTGAACGCCGGAATCATCCGGGTGCTCGGCAGGTGCGGGCCGCGACAGAGGTCGCCCCAGCAGAGCTCGCCGGTCTTGGCGTCCACGTTGTCGTAGATGGTCAGCTCGCCGCTGCCCACCTCGACGTCGGCGCCCTCGCCCGCGGTGGCGGCGGAGCCCTTGAGACCGATCAGCTCGATCTTGTACGGCTCGCCGGCCAGCTCCTGGGCGGCCGCCTCGTCGGTGACCACCCGGCGGGAGAACTTCTGCCCGCGCTTGATGATCTCCTGCATCTTCTTCTCGATGGCCTTGAGGTCATCGGGGTGGAACGGCTTCTCGACGTCGAAGTCGTAGTAGAAGCCGTCCTTGACCGGCGGGCCGATGCCCAGCTTGGCCTCGGGGAAGAGCTGCTGCACGGCCTGCGCCATCACGTGCGCGGTGGAGTGCCGCAGGATGTCCAGGCCGTCCTTGCTGGAGATCACGACGGGCTCGACCTCGTCGCCGTCCTGCACCTGGTACGCCAGGTCCTTCAGCGCACCGGCGACCCGGGCGGCGATGATCGAGCGGTCGTCGGCGAAGAGCTCGGCGGCGGTAGTGCCCGTGGTCACCACGCGCTCTTCCCGATCGGGTTCGCGGTTGATGATGATCCGGACGTCGGTCACCGGTCTCTCCTGACATCTGTGCGCCACAGCACCATGCTGCGCGTGTCCGATGGTACCGAGAGCGGAGCCCCGACCGCGCACCCATATACCCCCGGCGGCGGCGACGCTCCGAACCGCGGGATTGAGGGGGCGTCAACTGCGGTATCACCAAGGGAGAACGCCGCTGTGCCCGGCGCGCCACTGGTCCTCGGTGGCGCGCCGGGCACCGCCCGGTGGGGATCGGGGGCCGCAGCCGTGCCGCACACTCAGCCCTGGTACCAGGGCCCACTCGCCTCATTCGACACCGAGACCACCGGTGTGGACGTCGAGACCGACCGGATCGTCTCGGCCGCGCTGGTGGTCCAGTCCGGACCGGCCGCACCGGCCCGTACCGTGAGCTGGCTCGCCGATCCCGGCGTACCGATCCCGGACGCGGCCCGCGCGGTGCACGGCATCACCGACCAGCGGGCCCGCGACTTCGGCCGCCCGCCCCGGGTGGTGGTCGCCGAGATCGCCCGCGCGCTGGCCGAACAGGCCCTGGCGCACGTGCCCTTGGTGGTGATGAACGCCCCGTTCGACCTCACCCTGCTGGACCGCGAGCTGCGCCGGCACCGCGGCAGCTCGCTCGCCGACAGCCTGGGCGGGACCGAACTGCTGGTGCTGGACCCCCGGGTGATGGACAAGTACGTCGATCGCTACCGCAAGGGCCGGCGCACCCTGACCGACCTGTGCGCGCACTACGGCGTGACCCTGTACGGGGCGCACGACGCGACGGCCGACGCGACCGCGACGCTGCAACTGGTGCGCGCACTGGGCGTCAGGTACCCGGTGCCGCTGGGGACGCTGACGCCGGCCGAGCTGCACCTGCGGCAGGCGGTCTGGCACGCGGCGCAGGCCCGGGGGCTGCAGAACTGGTTCGACCGCGAGGGCACCCGCGAGCGGGTCGACTTCGCCTGGCCGCTCCGCCCGGCCCGCTGCACCTGCGGCCGCCGGCTCGCGCTGGACCACCGCTGCGAGGCGGCTGCCTGAGCCGCGCCGCCCGGCTCCGGGAACGCCTCAGGCCCCGACCGAACTTCCGGTCGGGGCCTGAGTGTTGACTCCGGGTGGGCGATACTGGGATCGAACCAGTGACCCCTTCGGTGTGAACGAAGTGCTCTCCCGCTGAGCTAATCGCCCGGGCAACGAGAAGAACAGTAGCACCACTTGGGGGTGACTCCGCAAACCGCATCCGCCGGGGTGCACCCGACGGGCCCCCAGTTCCCGCGCCGGCGGCGGAGACTGATGGTGAATCAGTCAGGTCGCCGGAACGGAACCCGGAAACGGCAGAAGGCCCCGGCCAATTGAATTGGCCGGGGCCTTACTGTGCATTCCGGGTGGGCGATACTGGGATCGAACCAGTGACCCCTTCGGTGTGAACGAAGTGCTCTCCCGCTGAGCTAATCGCCCGGGTGCAGGGAAAACATTACCGCATGCCATGGGGTGCTCCGAACACCCCGGCGGTCAGCTCAGCTTCCACGGCATGGTGAGCCCGTACTTCCACAGGTACCAGCCGCCCAGGCCCGCGATGATCACCAGGCCGATGCTGGTGATGATGATGTTGCGGCGGCGCACCTTGGGGTCGAGCGCGCGCTGTGCCGCCTCCGTCACCTTGCGCTTGGTCCAGCGCAGCACCAGCTGGGCCCAGACGAACTCGGTCGCCCAGATGCCCATGCCCAGGAAGATGACCACCCAGCCCGGACCGGGCAGCGGCAGCATCACCACGCCGAGCGCGACCACCGCGAGGCCGACCAGGAAGATCGCCACCTGCCAGCTGAGGTGCAGCGGACGGGACCGGCGGATGAAGTGCGGAGCCTTGGAACCGAGACCCGGGTCGGTGGTCTCCGCGGCACTCTGCTCCGGGCCCTCGGGCTCAGGATTGTCGTTTCGTACAGCCATGCGGCGAAAACTACCGGAGGCGCCCGGCCCGATGGGGCTGATCCGGCTGCCGTAGCGATTCTGCAATGCGCCGGAAGGGGTACGACTCGCGCCTGAATCGGGACAGACGGGTTTACACCGGGCTTTCAGGTGGGATGGTCCGTTCGCCGACGTGCGATTCCCCGAGCGCACACTGAGCGAAAGGCCCTGGCGCTTATGAACACCACGGTCAGCTGCGAGCTGCACCTGCGCCTCATCGTGTCCAGCGAGTCGTCACTGCCCGTCCCCGCGGGCCTGCGCTACGACACTGCCGACCCCTATGCCGTGCACGCCACCTTCCATACGGGTGCCGACGAGACCGTCGAGTGGGTGTTCGCCCGCGACCTCCTTGCGGAGGGGCTGCACCGACCCACCGGTACCGGCGACGTCCGGGTGTGGCCCTCGCGCAGCCACGGTCAGGGGGTGGTCTGCATCGCCCTGAGTTCTCCGGAAGGAGAAGCCCTGCTGGAAGCCCCGGCTCGCGCGCTCGAGTCGTTCCTCAAGCGCACCGACGCCGCGGTGCCACCCGGCACCGAACACCGTCACTTCGATCTCGACCGGGAGCTGTCCCACATCCTCGCCGAGAGCTGAACCGCCTCGACGACGGGTCGTCCCGCCACCGCGTCCGTCCTACTCGGGGGCACGGTCGCACTCACAGCCGCCCAGCACGCGGCCTCGGGGCCAGGCCCCGGCACCACTCCGACCGGAGCGTGCCGGGGCCTTCGCCCGTCCGCCCGCCGTACCGGGAACGCCGCGTCCGAACCGGTGCTCCCGGTAGAGTCCACGGTGACGACCGACGCGGGGGCCCTCGGCCCCCCGCCGCGCGAGGAGCCTCACGTGCTGATCACCCATGACACCGAATGCGCCCTGGGCATTCTGGTCGAGCTGCTCAACACCTCGCCGGATGCCTGCGGCACCGAACAGCTGCCCGAGCTGACGGCGCTCGGCGCCTTCGTCGCCCGGCACGAGATCAGCGAGGTCGACTCGCTCACCCCGGCCGACCTGGCCGCCGTCCAGCTGCTGCGCGGCCGCCTGCGCGAGGTGTTCTCGGCCGGCTCCACCGAGGAGGCCGCCGAGCTGGTCAACGCCGTGGTCGCGGCCGCCGGGACCACGCCCCGGCTGACCAACCACGACCACCACGACTGGCACATCCACTACTTCGCCCCGCACGCCGCCATCGGCGACCACCTGGCCGCCGAGCTGGGCATGGCGCTGGCGTTCATCGTGATGGCCGGCGAGCGCGAGCGGCTGCGCCGCTGCGAGGCGCCGGACTGCGCCCGGGTCTTCGTCGACCTGTCCCGCAACCGCTCCCGCCGGTACTGCGACAGCCGCACCTGCGGCAACCGGCTGCACGTGGCCGCGTACCGGGCCCGCCAGCGGGCGGAGACCGTCGCCGCCGGCTGACCACCCGGCCTGGCCCGGGCGGGCTGCGGCGGGTGAAAGACTGGGCGGCATGACTGATGCCCCCCTCCCCCGCCTCGAGTTCTGGTGCGACCTGCAGTGCCCCGACTGCCGCACCGCCCTGGACGACGTCCGGACCCTGCGCGCCCGGTACGGCGACGCGCTCGCCATCGAGCTGCGGCACTTCCCGCTGGAGAAGAACAAGCACGCGTACGCCGCCGCCGAGGCGGCCGAGGAGGCGTTCGCCCAGGGGCAGGGCTGGGCGTACGCGGAGGCCCTGCTGGCGCGCTGCGACGAGCTCGCCCGGACCGGACAGCCGGTGCTCACCGCGCTGGCCGGAGAGCTCGGTCTGGACGCCGAGGAGGTCGAGCTCTCGCTGATCGACGGCCGGCACATGCTGGTGATCGACGCCGACCAGGCCGAGGGCCGGGCGATCGGGATCACCGGGACCCCGACGTACGTGATCGCCGGGCAGCGGCTGGACGGCGGCAAGAGCCAGGACGGCCTGCTGGACCGGATCGTCGCCCTGATCGAGGCGGGCTGACCGAGGGGGCGCCGGGGCTCAGGCAAGCGACTTGCCCAGCACCCTGCGGGTGACCCGGTAGCCCAGCGACTCGTACAGCCGGATCGCCACCGCGTTGCTGCTGAAGACGTTCAGCCCGAGCTGGGCCACCCCCGCCGTCAGGCACTCGCGTTCGGCGAGCAGCATCAGGGTGCGGCCGTGGCCGTGGCCCCGGTGCGCGGGCTCGACCGCGACGGTCATCACCCAGGCCAGCGCCTCGCCGTTCGGCAGCTGGTCCTGACGCAGCGTCAGCCAGAGCGTTCCCAGCAGGACGCCCTGCGCGTCGGTCAGTTCGCGCAGGGCCGTGCCGGGGGTGGCGTGGCCATCGCGCAGCAGCCGCAGGTGGTCGGCGTCCGACTTGGCCCGGGCCTGGCGCTCGCCCAGACCCGAGGCCGCCAGGTCGTGCAGATAGCCGGCCTTGGCCTGCTCCAGCCACCCCTCGTACCGCTCCGGACCGATCGGACGGACCGTCAACCGGCTTGGGAGCGGCGGGAGTTCGGCGAGGCTTTTGGCCATATTCCGCATCCGCTCGGTGTAGCCGAGCGCCTCGGCCAGGGCGAGCGCGGCGTCGTTCTCGGCCGGGACGGTCACGTCCACCCGGCGGCAGCCCCAGGCCCGCAGGACCTCCTCCGCCGCCAGCGCCCCGACGGTGGCCCGGCCCCGGCGCTGCCCCGAGCCGACCTCCAACTCGGAGATCTCGCCCCATCGCTGGTCCCCGTACGGCGTCGCCGTGGTCCGCAGCCCGCCCACCGGGCGGCCGTTCACGCAGATCAGCCACCGCCTGCTCCGGCCCCCGCCGGGTCGCAGCTCCTCGGGGTGCTCGGGACGCAGCGTGGTGGTCATGTGGTGACCTCTTCCCCGGTGGGCTGCGCGCAACCGCCCACCGGGGGTTCGGGGCGCTGCCTACGGGTCGAGGTCGTCCGCGGCGCGTTCGGCGAACTGGGCCATCGCCTTGAGGGTGACCGGGCCGGGGCCGGCCAGGGTGCGGTCGTCGATCCGGGTGACGGACTGGACGTCGCGCAGGGTGGAGGTGAGGAAGACCTCCTCCGCGTCGGCGAGGACGGCGAACGGCAGGTCGGCCTCCTCCGCGCCGGTCCACTCGACCACCAGCTGCCGGGTGATGCCGGCCAGGCAGCCGGAGGCGAGGGCCGGGGTGAGCAGCCGTCCGCCGAGCACCACGAAGATGTTGGAGCCGGTGCCCTCGCAGAGCTGTCCGGCGGTGTTGGCGAAGACCGCCTCCGAGGCGCCGACCCGGTGGGCGGCGGCCAGCGCGACCACGTTCTCCGCGTAGGAGGTGGTCTTCAGACCGGCCACCGCGCTGTGCTCGTTGCGGCGCCACGGCACGGTGTGCACGGCGGTGGTGTCCGGCCGGGGGTTGGCGCTGCCCAGGGCGATCACCAGGGTGGTGGGGTCGGTGCCGCGCTCCGAGCCGAGCGGGGAGATGCCGCCGGTGTACGTGATCCGGAGCCGGCCGAGCGGCATCGGGTTGGCGGCCAGGACCTGTGCGACGCCCGCGCGGACCACCGCGTGGTCGGGGTCGGTCAGGCCGAGGCCGCGGGCGGAGCGGCTGAGCCGGTCCAGGTGGCGGGTGAGTGCGAAGGGCTGTCCGTCCACCGCCTTCACGGTCTCGAAGACGCCGTCGCCGACGGTGAGTCCGTGGTCGAGTACGGAGACGGCGGCGCTGCCGTCGTCGACCAGGGAGTCGTTGACCCAGATCATCAGTTGTTGCTCCTCGGGTGCTGATCGGTGCCCGAGGCTATCGCGACCAGGCGGGCGGCCTTGAGTTCGGTCTCGTCCCATTCGCGGTCGGGATCCGAGCCCCAGGTGATGCCGGCGCCGGTGCCGAAGCGCAGGACGGGGGCGCCGGGGTAGGTCCGGTCGATCCAGAACGTCCGGATGCCGACCGCGAGTTCGGCCTCGCCCCGGTCCGCGTCGACCCAGCCGATCGCACCGCAGTAGGGGCCGCGCGGGGCGGTCTCCAGCGCGTCGATGATCCGCAGGGCGCTGGACTTGGGGGCACCGGTGACCGAGCCGGGCGGGAAGGTGGCGTCGAACAGCGCGCCCCAGCCCGCACCGCCGTGCAGTCGGCCCGCGACGGTGGAGACCAGGTGGACCAGCCCGGGGTGCTTCTCCACCACGCAGAGGTCGGGCACCGTGATGCTGCCGGTCTCGCAGACCCGGCCGAGGTCGTTGCGGACCAGGTCGACGATCATCACGTTCTCGGCGTGGTCCTTCTCCAGCAGGTCGTGCTCGGTGCGGCCGGTGCCCTTGATCGGTCCGGAGGAGACGGCGCGGCCGTCCTGGCGCAGGTAGAGCTCGGGCGAGGCGGTGGCGATCTCGACGCCGTGCTCCGGCAGCCGGATCGTCCCGGCGTAGGGGGCGGGGTTGCCGTGCGCGAGCAGCCCGGTGAGGGCGTCGATGTCGGTACGGTCCGGATCGGGCAGCGGCGCGGAGAGGACCCGGCAGAGGTTGGCCTGGTAGACCTCGCCGGCCGCGATGTGCTCGCGGATGCGGCGGACGCCCGCGGTGTAGGCGTCCCGGTCCAGCGAGCTGTGCCAGTCGGCCGGGTCCGGGCCGCGCCAGCCCCCGGTGCGCGGCGGGGCCGGATCGGACCGCACCTGGTCGAAGCGGGCACAGGTGAGGCGGCCCTCGAAGTCGTACGCGACGGCCCAGAAGCCTTCGGTGTCCAGGACGGCCGGGTCCGAGCTGACCTCACGCAGGCCGGTGGCCAGGCGCCCGCCGAAGCGGGCCATCGGAACGGCGGTGGCGTGGGGTGCGGTACGGCCGGACACGGTTCTCCTGCGCGGATTCGGTGCTGCTCCGCACGTGCGTGGGTGCGGAAGGCTGAGGGAGTGCGGTGGCTTGAAGTGTAGGTCGGAGGGGGTCCCGGGCGTCGGCCGCGGAGGCCCCGGGGAGCTGACGGGGCGCCATCTCGGAGGCACCCCGGCGGCACGCTGCGGGAACGGAATTTGAGCTGGCCCAGGAATCCGCTAAAGTTCAACACGTCGCCGGGAAACGGAGCCGCAAACAAGCGGTGAAGTGACCGGGAGACAGGCGGACGTGGCTCAGTTGGTAGAGCATCACCTTGCCAAGGTGAGGGTCGCGAGTTCGAATCTCGTCGTCCGCTCGACGGAGAACAGTGTAAGATCGTTCTTCTGTGTGTGTTGCCTGGTGGAGTGGCCGAGAGGCGAGGCAACGGCCTGCAAAGCCGTGTACACGGGTTCAAATCCCGTCTCCACCTCCAAGAGGTGTCCCTGGTTCGCCAGGGCCCCTCCCCGCGCGATTAGCTCAGCGGGAGAGCACTTCCCTGACACGGAAGGGGTCACTGGTTCAATCCCAGTATCGCGCACTCGGTCCCCCCGGGGCCCGTCCGCAGCACCGCACCACCACCCGCGCGATTAGCTCAGCGGGAGAGCACTTCCCTGACACGGAAGGGGTCACTGGTTCAATCCCAGTATCGCGCACTCGGTCCCCCCGGGGCCCGTCCGCAGCACCGCACCACCACCCGCGCGATTAGCTCAGCGGGAGAGCACTTCCCTGACACGGAAGGGGTCACTGGTTCAATCCCAGTATCGCGCACCGCAGGTCGAGGGCCCTGATCCGACATCGGATCAGGGCCTTCGGCGTTCCCGGAAATCGGCGGACAGCAGCAGGGGCCGGGTACGGATCGTCCTCACCGACGATCCGTACCCGGCCCCTGCTCATGCTGCCGGAGTGCTCTGCACCGCCTCGCCCGTCCGCGTGTCCCTGGCGGTGCTCACCCCGGCCCGGCGCCGGACCTCTCCCCAGAGGTCAGCGCCCGATCAGATCGGCGACGGCCCTGGTCTGTGTCGCCAGTTGGTCCCAGCCGCCGAAGAGCACCAGGAGGGCGACGGCGAAGGGGAGGACCATGGCCACGGCCACCGCCGGGTGCCGGGTGCCCGGCTCGGCGGCGCCGGCCGGGGACCGGCGGAACCCGGTGCGGCTGCGGCCGGCTTCGGTGAGCTGGGTGGCCATGGTCGGTGCTCCTGCCTTCGTCGTGCTCGTCGCTGACCTGGTGTCATGTCGGTGGCGGTGGGCGGTTACCTCGGGGGACGAGCCGGCCGCCCACCGCTGAGTACAAAGGTATGCGGGGGCACCGACGGGGTCGTCATGCCCGCGTACCGTTCCCTGGGCATCCCCGAGGATGACGCCGGGCCGCCCGGCCTACTACCGGAGGGGGAGACCGGGTGCCGGTGAGCCCCTAGGCAACCCTGAGAGCCACCCCCAGGGGTCGTTCCGCCGCTGGTCAGCAGGGCCGTCCGGGCAGATCCGACAATCCGACCGGCCCGGCGGGTGTTGCGTATCAGCACACCGCAGCACGGAGTCCGTAAGCTGTGCCGGAACAGGATTCTGACGGTGCCCCAACCGACGGGGTCTCACCCTTCAGGCTGACGGGAAGAACTGACTATGGCGATGATGCGGCTGAGGCGTGAGGACCCCCGCATCGTCGGCCCCTACCGGCTGCACCGTCGGCTCGGCGCCGGCGGGATGGGTGTGGTGTACCTCGGCTCCGACCGCAAGGGCCAGCGGGTCGCGCTCAAACTGATCCGGGCCGAGCTGGCCGAGGACGCCGAGTTCCGGACCCGGTTCGCCCGGGAGATCGCCGCCGCCTCGAAGATCCGCGGCGGCTGCACCGCGCGCGTGGTCGGCTCCGACATCGAGACCGAGCGGCCCTGGCTGGCCACCGCGTACGTCCCCGGTCCCTCGCTGTACAAGCGGGTCGGCGAGGAGGGGCCGCTGCCCTGGCCGGAGGCGGCCCGGATCGGCGCCGCGCTGGCCGACGGGCTGGTGAAGGTGCACGAGGCCGGGGTGGTGCACCGCGACCTCAAGCCGTCCAACATCCTGCTCTCCCCCAAGGGTCCGCGGATCATCGACTTCGGCATCGCCTGGTCGCGCGGGGCCAGCACGCTCACCCATGTCGGCACCGCCGTCGGCTCCCCCGGCTTCCTGGCGCCCGAGCAGGTCAGGGGGGCGGCCGTGACGCCGGCCACGGACGTGTTCGCGTTCGGCGCCACCCTGGCGTACGCGCTCACCGGGGACTCCCCGTTCGGCTCCGGCGCCTCGTCCGAGGTGATGCTGTACCGGGTGGTGCACGAGGAGCCCGACCTCTCCGCCGTACCGCCGTCGCTGGCGCCGCTGGTCCGGGCCTGCCTGGCCAAGGAGCCGGCCGAGCGGCCCGGCGCCGCCGCGCTGCACGAGCGGCTGACCGAACTCGCCTCCCGGGCCACCCTGTTGCCCCCCGCCGCCCGGCGCGCCGCCGCCGCGCCGCAGCCCGCAGCCGCCCGGCCCCAGCAGGCCCGCAGGCCCGCGGGCCCGGGCCGGCCGGACCGGCAGACCACCGCGCCGATGCCGCAGGCGGTGGCCGCCGAGCTGCTGAGGGAGCGTCAGACCGCCCCGGACGGGCGCCCCGTCCCGCCCGCCCGGACCGGCGGGCCGCAGCGGGAGCGCCAGCACACCCTGCCGGGCCGCCCCGCCGAGGCCAGGCGCCGACTGCTCCGGCAGCGGGTGGTGGTCTTCGTCACCGTCACCGTCGGGGTCGCGCTGGCGATCGCGGCGGCCCAGGGCTGCGAGAACCGCAGCAACCAGGGCGTGCGCCCGGTGCCCGCCGTGGGCTCCCCGGTCGCGTCCGGGTCGCCCGTCTCGGTCTCGATCGACGGCGTCCAGCCGCCCGCCGCACCGTTCGCGGCGGTGGCCAGGGCCAGTGCCGACGCCGGGCTCGGCCCGGCCGCGGGCGTCGCCCTGCCCACCGTGGACTGGCCCAACCGCAGCTACGCCGACCCGTCCGGCGGCCCGGCCATCCGGCTCCGGGACGGCCGCTCGGCCGTGGAGGGCATCCAGGTCGGCCTCTCCACCGTGGTGCCCGCCCGCTACCACGGCGCCCCGGCGGCGCTGGTGGTGCTGCGGCGGGCCGAGGGTTCGGCGCCGGTGGACCTGGTGCAGCTGTACGGCTTCAGCGCGGACACCCCGGTGCTGCTGGCCTCGCGGGCCTCGGTGGCCGACCCGCAGGCGACCGCCGCCTGGCGGATCGAGAGCGGTGCCCTGGTCCGGGAGGAGCGGGTCTCGCACACGGGTGCCGGGTCGACGACGCGTTACACGGTGCGCGGTGACGGGCAGTTGGAGGAGTCCTGGCCGGGCGCCGGGGTCTCCGGCGGCACCGGGACCGGCGGCAGTTGACCCTACGCCCGGCCCGGGTCGGCCGCCGTACGGGCGGGTGACGATCGGTCCGGCCCGGCGAGTTCGAGCCGGGGGCCGCTGAAGGCGGCCCGCAGGCGGCGGTCGTGGGTGACGGTGATCACGGTGCCCCGGTAGTCGGCCAGGGCCTGCTCCAGCTCCTCCACCAGGGCGGGCGCCAGGTGGTTGGTCGGCTCGTCCAGCAGCAGCAGGTCGACCGGTTCGGTGACCAGCCGGGCCAGTTCGAGCTTGCGGCGCTGCCCGGTGGAGAGCTCGCGGACCGGCGTGCCGAGATCGGCGGCCCGGAACAGTCCGAGGCCGAGCAGCCGGTCGGCCTGGTCGGCCGGCTCCCCCGGACGCCCGGCGGCGAAGGCACTCAGCACCGTACGGCCGCTCCGGGTGGGTCCGTCGTACTGGCGCAGCAGACCGACCCGGGCCGCCCGGCGGACGGTGCCCTGATCGGGTGTCAGCTCACCCGCCAGCACCTGGAGCAGGGTGGACTTGCCCGCCCCGTTCGGCCCGGTGACCAGCAGCCGGCCGCCGGGGGGCAGGCGGAGCGAGACCGGCGCCAGCCGGCCCTCCACCCCGACCCCGGCCAGCTCGACCGGCTGGGCCCCGCCCGCCGCGATGCCGCCGGTGAACCGCAGCGGGACGGGCGGCGGCGGCACCGGACGCTCGGTCAGCCGGTGCAGCTGCTCCCGCGCGCTGCGGATCCTGCTCATCGCACCGTGCGCCCGGGACCGGGCCCGGAAGGCGCCGGCACCGCTGAAGGCGGCCGGGGCCTTGCGCGGGATCGCGGCCAGGCTGCCGATGTTGGACTCGGCCAGCGCCGTGTGCCGGACCACCTCCGCCCGCCACCGCTCGTGCTCGTGCGCCCAGCGGGCCCGGGCGGCCGCCTTGGCGGCCAGGAAGCCGGGGTAGCCGTTCCCGTAGCGGTGGACGGTGTGCAGGGCGTCGTCCACCTCCAGGACCGCGGTGGTGACCCGGTCCAGGAAGACCCGGTCGTGGGTGGCGGCGACCACGGTCCCCCGGTGCGTGCGCAACCGCTGCTCCAGCCAGCCCACGGCCTCGTCGTCCAGGTCGTTGGTCGGCTCGTCCAGGAGCAGCAGTTCGGGCTCGGCGGCCAGGGTGGCGGCGAGTGCCAACCGGGACCGCTGACCGCCGGAGAGCGTCCCGAGCCGGCGGTCGCGGTCCAGCGGGCCGCGTTCGCCGAGGCGGCGCAGGGTGACCTCGACGGCCCGGTCGGCGGACGGTCCGCCGCGCGCCTCCCAGGCGGCGGTCAGCTCGCCGTATGCGGCCAGTTCGGCCGGGCCGGCCTGACGCAGGGTCAGCTCGGTCTGCCGGATCAGTCGCTCCAGGGCCCGCAGTTCGGCGAGCGCCAGGTCGACGGCGTCGCCGACCCGGGCCCGGTCCGGCAGGGCGAGGGTCTGGGCGAGGTGGCCGGTACCGCCGGGGGCCACCACCCGGACGGTGCCGTTGTCGGGGCGCTCGGCCCCGGCCAGCAGCCTGAGCAGGGTGGACTTGCCCGCACCGTTGTCCCCCACCACACCGATCCGCTCGCCGGGCCGGACGGTGCAGGAGACACGGTCGAGGACCATCCGGTCGTCGTAGCGCTTGACCACGTCGGAGAGGGTGATCTGGGTGACGGCAGAAGCAGCAGGGCGCAAGGGCATCCTCTGTCGGAGGGAAAACGAGACGGAACGGTCCGTCTCGTTGAGAGTAGAGCACGACGCCAGGTCCTGGCAAGACGTTACGTCTCGCCGGACGGGTCAGCTGCTCCGTGGGCGGGTGGCGTAGAAGGCCACGGCCGAGGCGGCCGCCACGTTGAGGGAGTCGACGCCGGCGTCCATCGGGATCCGGACGTGCAGGTCGACCGCGGCCAGGGTCCTGGGGGCGATGCCGTCGCCCTCCGTACCGAAGACCAGGGCGAGCCTGCTGTCGTCCCGCGCGGCGAGTTCGTCGAGCGTGATGGCCCGGTCGCTCAGGCAGAGCGCGGCGACCGCGAAGCCGGCGGAGCGGAGGGTGTCGACGTCGGCCGGCCAGGACTCCAGCCGGGTCCACGGCACCTGGAAGACCGCACCCATCGAGACCTTCACGGCCCGGCGGTAGAGCGGGTCGGCGCAGCGCGGGGTGAGCAGGACGGCGTCCACGCCGAGGGCGGCCGCGTTCCGGAAGGCGGCCCCGATGTTGGCGTGGTCGACGATGTCCTCGAACACCGCGACCCGGCGGAGCCCCTCGTCGGCCAGCAGGTCGGCGGCGGGGCGGAGCGGCGCGCGCTCCATCGAGGCGAGGGCGCCCCGGTGCACGTGGTAGCCGGTGACGGCCTCGGCCAGGTCGGGCTCCACCACGTGCACCGGTGCCGGGGTGTCGGCGATCACGTCGGACATGACGTCCAGCCACTTCGCGGTGAGCAGCATCGAGCGCATCCGGAAGCCCGCGGCCACCGCGCGGCGGATCACCTTCTCGCCCTCGGCGATGAAGAGGCCCTCGGCGGGTTCGCGACGGCGGCGCAGCTCGACATCGGTCAGGCCGGTGTAGTCGGAGAGCCGGGGGTCGGCGGGGTCGGTGATCAGGGTCGGTTCAGCCACGGTTCGATCTTGGCACACCGCTCGGGCCCGGCCGCGGCCCGAGCGGCGCTGAGAGGCGCTAGCCGAGGACGTGCACCACGTCGCCGATGACGATCACGGCCGGGGGCTTGATGCCTTCGGCCGTCACCACGGCGCCGACCGTGGCGAGGGTGGCGTCGACCCGGCGCTGGGCGGCCGTGGTGCCCTCCTGGACCACCGCGACCGGGGTGTCGGACGGACGGCCGTGCTCGACCAGCTTGGCGGCGATCGCGCCGATCTTGTCGACCGCCATCAGCAGCACCAGGGTGCCGGTCATCCGGGCGGCCGCCTCCCAGTTGGTCAGCGAGCGCTCGTCCGGGCCGACGTGGCCGGAGATGACGGTGAACTCGTGCGTCATGCCCCGGTGGGTGACCGGGATGCCGACGGCGGCCGGGACGCTGATCGAGCTGGAGATGCCGGGCACCACGGTGACCGGGATGCCCGCCTCGACGCAGGCCAGCAGCTCCTCGCCGCCGCGCCCGAAGACGTACGGGTCGCCGCCCTTGAGCCGGACCACGAACTTGCCCGCCTTGGCGTGGTCGATCAGGGTCTGGTTGATCGCCTCCTGGGCCATGTAGCGGCCGTACGGGATCTTGGAGGCGTCGATCACCTCGACGTGCGGCGGCAGTTCGGCCAGCAGCTCGCGCGGGGCCAGCCGGTCGGCGACCACCACGTCGGCGTCGGCGAGCAGGCGGCGGCCGCGCACGGTGATCAGGTCCGGGTCGCCGGGGCCGCCGCCGACCAGCGCAACGCCCGCACCCCGGGCGCGGAACTGACGGGTCGCCAGTGAGCCGTCCCGCAGGCCCTCGACGATGGCGTTGCGCAGCGCGGCGGAGTGCCGGGGGTCGCCGGTCAGCACCGAGACGGTGGCACCGCCGTCGCGGCCGGAGGCCGGGGTCCAGGCGGTGGCGGCCGAGGCGTCGTCGCTGCGGGCGCAGAACACCCGCAGGCGCTCGGCCTCGGCGGAGACGGCGGTGTTGACGGCCGGGTCGTCGGTGGCGACCAGGACGTACCAGGTGTCGGCCAGGTCGCCCTCGGCGTAGCCGCGGCGGTGCCAGGTCAGCTCGCCGGCGTCGGCCATCGCCTGGACGGCCGGGGTGGTGGCGGGCGATATCAGCTGGATGTCCGCGCCGGCCGCGATCAGCGCGGGGAGGCGGCGCTGGGCGACCTGGCCGCCGCCGACCACGACGACCCGTCGGCCGGTCAGCAGCAGCCCGACGGGGTAGGGGGTGCGGCCCTCGGTGCTGGGGTGGGGGTTGGGCGCGGTGGTCATCGGTGGTGCTCCTGGGGGCAGGGAGGAGAGGGTTTTACGGTGGTGCGCAACGCTCCCCCGCACCGGCGCGCCCTCGGGCCGGTGCGGGGGTCCTGCTGAAACGTCAGTTCTTCTCCGTCACGCCGGCGGAGTCGAAGGTGGCTACATCGTGCATCGCCCGGGCCGCACTCTGCACCAGCGGGAGGGCCAACAGCGCACCGGTGCCCTCGCCGAGGCGCAGGTCGAGGTCGATCAGCGGACGCAGGCCGAGCTTGGCCAGCGCGGCCTGGTGGCCGGGCTCGGCGGAGCGGTGCCCGGCGATGCAGGCGGCCAGGACCTCGGGGGCGATGGCCTTGGCGACCAGCGCGGCCGAACCGGCGATCACCCCGTCCAGGATCACCGGCGTGCGCAGCGAGGCGGCGCCGAGCAGGAAGCCGGCGATCGCGGCGTGCTCCAGACCGCCGACGGCGGCGAGTACGCCGATCGGGTCGGCCGGGTCCGGCTGGTGCAGCGTCAGGGCGCGGCGGATGACGTCGATCTTGCGGGCGTGCGTCTCGTCGTCGATGCCGGTGCCCCGGCCGGTCACCTCGGCCGGGTCCAGGCCCGCGAAGACCGAGATCAGGGCGGCGGAGGCGGTGGTGTTGGCGATGCCCATGTCGCCGGTGATCAGCACCTTGTTGCCGGCCGCGACCAGGTCGCGGGCGGTCTCGATGCCGACCTCGACCGCCTTCAGCGCCTCGTCCCGGCTCATCGCCGGACCCTGCGTCATGTCGTCGGTGCCGGGCTTGACCTTGCGCGGCAGCAGGCCGGTGGTGCGGCCCTGCTGGATCGGCTCGGGCAGCTCGGCCGCGACGCCGACGTCGACCACGCAGACCTCGGCCCCGACCTGGGCGGCGAAGGCGTTGACCACCGCTCCCCCGGCCAGGAAGTTGGCCACCATCTGGGCGGTGACCTCCTGCGGCCACGGGGTGACGCCCTGGGCGTGCACGCCGTGGTCGCCCGCGAAGATCGCCACGCAGCCGGGCTCCGGGATCGGCGGCGGGCACTTCCGCGACAGGCCGCTCAGCTGGGCCGCGATGATCTCCAGCATGCCGAGCGAACCGGCCGGCTTGGTCATCCGCTTCTGCCGGTCCCACGCCTCGCCGAGCGCCTTGGCGTCCAGCGGGCGGATGCCGCGCAGGGTGTCGGCGAGCAGGCTGGACGGCTCCTCGCCGGGCAGCGCGCGGTTGCCGTACTGCTCCTCGTGCACCACCCAGGAGAGCGGGCGCTTCTTGGCCCAGCCCTGCTGCTGGAGCTCGGGCTCCTCGGGGAAGGAGTCCACGTACCCGACGCAGAGGTACGCGACCACGTCCAGGTGCTCGGGCAACCCGAGCTCGCGGACCATCTCCTCCTCATCGAAGAAGCTCACCCAGCCGACGCCCAGGCCCTCGGCGCGGGCGGCCAGCCAGAGGTTCTCCACGGCCAGAGCGGCCGAGTACGGGGCCATCTGCGGCTGGGTGTGCCGGCCCAGGGTGTGCCGGCCGCCACGGGTGCGGTCGGCGGTGACCACGATGTTCACCGGGGTCTCGAGGATGGCCTCGATCTTGATTTCCTTGAACTGCTTGGCCCGGGCCTTGGGCAGCGAGTCGGCGTACGCCTCGCGCTGGCGCTCCGCCAGTTCGTGCATCCGGCGGCGGGTCTTGGCCGAGCGGATCACCACGAAGTCCCACGGCTGCGAGTAGCCGACGCTGGGGGCGGTGTGGGCGGCCTCCAGGACCCGGATCAGCACCTCGTGCGGGATCGCGTCCGGGCGGAAGCCGTTGCGGATGTCGCGGCGCTCGCGGATCACCTGGTGCACCGCGTCCCGGCCGGCCTCGTCGTAGCCGGGGGCGGCGGGCGGGCGCTCGACGGCGTCGGGCTCGGGCTCGGGTTCGGGCTGCACTGCGGCCACGGGCTCGGGCTCGACCTCGGCCGGGACCTCGGGCGCCTGGGGGGCCTCGACGGGCTCGGGCACCGCGACGGACTCGGGCTCGGGCTCCGGTACGGCTTCGGCTTCGGGCTGAGCGACCGTCAGCTCGGGCTCGGCCTCGGGCGCGACCTCGGCCTCCGGCGACTCCTGGAGCTGCACCGGGAAGGTCGCCGGGGTCAGCTCGCCGCTGACCGTCTCGGCGGCCGGGACGGCCTCGGGACGGGGCTCGGCCTCGACGGTCGGCAGACCGTGCGGGGCCGGGGCGGCCAGGAACGCGGAGATCCGGCCCGGCTGGCGGGCCGGGGCGGCGGCCTGAGCCGGGATGGCGACGGGCTCGGGCACCTCCTCGACCGTGACCGGCTCGGCCGGCTCGGCCACCACGACCGGCTCGACCACGACGGCGACGGGCTCGGCCGCCACCGGCTCGACGGCCACCGGCTCGACGGCGACGGGCAGCTCGACCACGGGCTCGGGCACGGGCTCCACCACGGGGGCCTCGACCTCGACCGCGACCGCGACCGGTACCTCGACGGCGACCGGCTCGGCCACGACGGGCAGCTCGACCACCGGCACCGGCTCGGGCTGGACCTCGACCGGCGCCACGACGACAGGGACCGCAACCGGCTCGGCCACGACCGGGGCGGGGGCCTCGACCACCGGGACCGGCTCGGGCTGGACCTCGACCGGCGCCACGACGGGGGCCTCGGCCACGGGCGACGCCACGACAGGAGCGGGCACCGGCACGGGCACGGGAACAGGCACGGGAACAGGAACCGCTACGGGCGCAGGCACCGGCACGATCGGCACGCCGTACGCCGGGGTGCCCCCCGAGGGCCCCCGGTCGGCGAGGGAGCGGACCGGCACGTGGCCGGTCATCAGTGAGGGGTCCGGGATCGGCGGCCCGGCGTGCAGCGGGCGGCGCGGCGGCTGAGGGGCCGTCAGCTGCTCGCGGGGCTGGGCGGGCTGCCCGAGGGTCTCCGGGACGGGCTGAGCAACCGGTTCTGCAACCACCGGCGGGACGCCCAGGACGGGCGGGGTGAGCGGCGGCCAGGACGGTTCGACCGGCTGCCCGGCCGGGGCGGCGAGCGGCTCCTCGACCGTGCGCAGGGTCATGGTCTCGGCGATCGGGGCGGCGAAGGGCTCGTTCACCACGACCGTCTCGACCGCCCCGTGGACGGCCGCGTCGCCCCAGGACACCTGCGGGCCCGGCATCAGCAGGACGTCCTCGTCCTCGTCCAGCCCGTCGGGCTGGTCCAGGAAGGTGTAGGCCGGGTGGGGTTCGGCACCCGGCGCCAGGACGCCCTCCGGGCGGCCGAGCGGGTCGGCGCCGCCGAGCAGGTGCTCGGGCAGGCCCTCGCTGGGAACGTGGCCGCCATCGGTCATGTCAAAGCTCCTTCCGGGCGCTGCCGCACCCTTGGCGCGGTGATCGCCGACCGCCGCGCCCAACTCCGCTCGGGGCGGGCCGTGCTCCCGCCCGTTCATCCGTCCGTCCACCGGCCCGGCGTCCGCCGTGCCGTGCTCCGGACCGGGCGCCGCCCGTGGGAGGGGTGGCACACCATCAGAAACAACGACAGCCCGGGACAACCGGCACGACCGCACCGGGCCCGATGGCATTCTTCCGGCCCGACCCGCTTCGCGTCGAATGTCAGCGACCGCTCCGGCCTGTGGGTTCCGCCACGTCAGAAAGGTGGCAGACAGGACGAACTGGACACGAACCGTCGATCGCATGCGCGCTCGAACGGCTCACCCTACCGGCCATCCGCGATCGACTTCCGAACCGGTGTCCGAATCACGCCGGTCCGGCCGGTCCGGTGGAAGGCCCGTCAGGAGCCCTGTTCGCCCCAGAGCACCAGGCTCTGCTCCCCCGGCCCGAGCCCCAGGCCGGCCGCGCCGGAGCGGCCGGGGCCGAGCGGCGCGGACTGCAGCAGTGCGCCGTCCACCCGGTAGCCCGCGCCCGCGATGGCGGCCCGGATCTCCTCCGCCTCGCCCAGCGAGTGCGCGACCGCGACCAGCCGCTCGGGGCGGCGGTCCAGCACCGCCCTGACCACCTCGGCGCCGCCCGACTCCACCACCACCGCGTCCGGTTCCGGCAGGCCGCCCAGCACCTCGGGGCCGACCCCGTGCACCACCTCGACCTCGACCCCGTACCGGCGGGCGTTCACGGCGATCTGCGCGCAGGCCGAGCGGGACGCCTCGACCGCGACCACCGCCGCACCGAAACGTCCGATCTCCACCGCCAGCGCACCGCTGCCCGCACCGACCGCCCAGAGCAGCTCGCCGGGCACCGGTCCGAGCCGGGCCAGCGCCAGCGCGCGGACGTGCGGGGGCAGCGCGGAACCCTGGCCGCCCGCCGCTCCCGCGCTCCGCTCCGTACCCGCGTACGCCTCGGCCTCCAGCGCCCAGCCCCGGTCCGGGCCCGGGAAGCCGAGCGGGCGGCCCGCGAGCCAGCCGGCCGTCTCGGCCGGTGCGTGGTTGGGACCGGGGCCGCCGATCACCAGCACCACCGCCGGATCGCGCCAGTCGTGGTCGGGCACCCGGTCCGAGGTCAGTACGGTGACGTCCTCCTCGGGGGTGCCGAGCGCCTCGCAGACCACGAAGGTGCGGTGCACCCCGCGGAGCATCAGGGCGAGCTCGCTCGGCCCCGCGCCGGCGGTGGTGAGCACCGCGACCTTGGGGTACGCCCGGCAGACGTTGGCCGCCCGCCGCAGCCGCCCGCCGTGCGCGCTGACCACCTGGGCGTCCTCCCAGGGCATGCCGGCGCGGGCGAAGGCGGCGGCCACCGAGGAGACCCCGGGCAGTACTTCGAGTTCGAGGCCGTACTCGGGGCGGCGCAGCTCGCGGACCACCCCGAACCAGCCCGGGTCGCCCTCGGCCACCACCACGGCGGCGCCCCGGTGCTCGGTGATCCGGCGCGCGGCCTGCTGCACGCTCCCCAGCACGACCCGCTCCGCGCCGGGCGGGACCGGCAGCGCGGCCAGTTGGAAGGGCGCCCCGGCGACCAGGGTCGCGCCCGCGAGTGCCGAGGCGGCCGCCTCGGTCAGTGGTGTGCCGTCCCACCCGATGACCGTGATCCGGTCCGCCATCTACCGCTGCTCCCTCGGCTCCCGACGGCCGATCGGCCGGTCACGCTGCGAGGCTACCCGCTCGCACAGCCGTCCGGCCGCCCAACGCTCCGCTGCGTCGGTCCCCGGTGCGGGGAACGGCGGCGCCGGGCTCGGGAACGTTCAACGTCCGTACCGGGTCCGGCACTTTCGGATGGCGCTAACGCTCGGCCGAGAAGTGCAGCTCACGGGGTCCGACCGGTTCGAGGTCCTCGGGGAGCAGGCTCCACAGGATCAGGTCGGTCCGGCTCTCCTCGCCGTCGCGCACTATCCAGGCGCTGCGCAGCACCCCTTCGCTGATGCAGCCGAGTTTCTGGGCCACCTGCTGGCCGGCGGTGTTGCCGGCGGCGGTGCGCAGTTCGAGCCGGAGGAAGTCGCGGTCCTCGAACAGCCACTGGGCCACCCCGTTCACCGCCTCGGGGGCGTAGCCCTCGCCGCGGGCCCAGGCGGCGGTCACGCAGGTGGCCTCGGTGGAGCGCAACCGCCAGTCGGTGCAGCGCAGTTCGACCACGCCGACGACCCGCTGGGTGAGGTGCTCGGTGACGGCGAAAACGATTCCTCGGCCCTCCGCCCGGCGGGCCGGGGCCAGTTCCCGGATCCACTCCAGCGCGTGGCCCTCGGTGAAGGGCTGCGGGATGGCGGTCCAGGCGTGCACCTGCTCGTCGGCCATCATGGCCACCAGGCTGGGCGCGTCCGTCTCCGCGAGAGGGCGCAGCATCAGCCGCTCGGTGCTGATCGCGGTCTCGGGGAAGCTCGCTGCCATCCGTCTCTCTCCTCGCCGGGTCGTGTACTTCACGGTACGCCCCGCCCTGCTCGGGCCGTGACACGGTACCGGCAAACGGCACGACGGCACCCCCGCCCAGGGGCGGGGGTGCCGTCACGGACCGTCAGGACCCGGCTCAGAAGGCCGGGATGACCGAGCCCTTGAAGGTGGTGTTGATGTAGTCCTTCACCTTGTCGGAGTGCAGCAGCTCGGCGAGCTTCTTCACCCGGGGGTCGTTCTCCTTGCCCTTCTTCACGGCCAGGATGTTGGCGTACGGGTTGCCGGCGGCCTTCTCCAGCAGGATGGCGTCGGTCGAGGGGTTGAGGCCCGAGTCGAGCGCGTAGTTGCCGTTGATGACGGCGGCGTCGAGGTCGCCGAGCGAGCGCGGGAGCTGGGCGGCGTCCAGCTCCTTCCACTTGAGGTTCTTCGGGTTGCTGGTCACGTCGGCCGGGGTGGCGGCGGTGCCGACGCCGTCCTTCAGCTTGATGACGTCGTTGTCGGCCAGCAGCTTCAGCGCCCGGCCCTCGTTGGTGGCGTCGTTGGGCAGGCCCACGGTGGCGCCGTTGGCGAGCTCGCCGGCGGACTTCACCTTCTTGGAGTACAGGCCGAGCGGCTCCAGGTGCACGGTCTCGACCGAGACGATCTCGGTGCCGTGCTTCTTGTTGAAGTCCTCGAGGTACGGCACGTGCTGGAAGTAGTTCGCGTCGGCCGAGCCGTCCTGGACGGCGGTGTTGGGGGTCACGTAGTCGGTGACCACCTTGACGTCGAGCTTGAGCCCGGCCGCGTCGGCCAGGTTCTTCTTGACGAAGTCCAGGATCTGCGCGTGCGGGGTCGGGCTCGCGATCACCTTGAGCGGCGCGTCCGCGCTGGAGCCGGACGAGGAGTCGCTGCCGCAGGCGGTCAGGGACAGGGCGAGCCCGGCGGTGGCGATGACGCTGGTGAACTTCAGGACGTTACGCACGAAAAGTGCCTTTCTCCATGGAACGGACGGCCGGTCGGACGGTTTCTGACGGTCCGGCGGCCAGGTCTCGCGGTCGGCCCGGTCGGGGCCGGCCACGTGGTCAGTGCGGAAGGACGAGTTCCTCGTCCTTCTCGGAGGGGGTGTCGCGCGGGCGCAGCAGCCGGGTCTTTCCACCGGAGCCGCCCCGGTCGGCCAGCCGGCGGACGATCAGGTCGCCGATCAGCTGGATCGCCATCACGATGATCACCAGCTCGGCGACGATCACCCACATGAAGGTGGTCTCGAACCGCTGGTAGCCGTAGTTGACCGCGAGGGTGCCGAGCCCGCCGCCGCCGACCGTGCCGGCCATCGCGGAGAAGCCGATCAGCGCGATGACCGTGGTCACCGTCGAGGAGACCAGGGCGGGCAGCGACTCGGGGAGCATCACCTTGCGGACGCTGGTCCAGGTGCCGCCGCCCATCGCGTGCACGGCCTCCAGCAGCCCGCCGTCCACCTCGCGGACCGAGGTCTCCACCAGCCGGGCGAAGAACGGGATCGCGCCGATGGTCAGCGGCACGGTGGCCGCCTCCCAGCCGATGGTGGTGCTGGTCAGGGCCTTGGTGAAGCCCTGCAGGGCGACCATCAGGATGATGAACGGCAGCGAGCGGCCGACGTTCACCACGGTGCCGAGCACCCGGTTGACCGGGATGTTCTGCAGCGCGCCGCCCCGGTCGGTGAGCACCAGCAGCAGGCCGAGCGGGAGGCCGAGCAGCACGGTGCAGACCGAGGCCACGCCGACCATCTGGAAGGTCTCCACCGTGGCGGGCTTCATCAGTTCGAGCATTTCGTCCCAGGTCATGCCGCTGCCCCGTCCGTCGCGTCCAGCACGTCCACCTGCAGGCCCTGCTCGCGCAGCAGGCCGATCGGCACCACGTTGTCCTGGTGCCCGCCGGGCAGCTCGACCCGCATCCGGCCGACCATCCGGCCCGCGATGGTCTCGACCGCGGCGCCCAGGATGTTGATGTCGATCTGGTAGGTCCGGGCCAGCTGGGAGACGAACGGGCGGGCCGAGGTGTCGCCCTGGAAGGTGATCTCCAGCACGGTGTTGCCGGGGTGGCCCTGGCCGAACTCGCCCAGCGGGAACAGCTCCCGGGCCAGCTCGGACCTCTCGGTGGCGAGCAGCTCGGTCAGCTTCCCGGCCTCGACCACCCGGCCGCCGCGCATCAGGGCGGCGGAGTCGCAGACGGACTTGATCACGTCCATCTCGTGGGTGATCAGCAGCACGGTCAGGCCGAGCTGCCGGTTGAGGTCGCGCAGCAGGGCCAGGATGGAACGGGTGGTCTCCGGGTCGAGTGCCGAGGTGGCCTCGTCCGAGAGCAGCACCTTGGGGTCGCCGGCCAGCGCCCGGGCGATGCCGACCCGCTGCTTCTGGCCGCCGGAGAGCTGGCTCGGGTAGGTGCGGGCCTTGTCGGCCAGGCCGACCAGCTCCAGCAGTTCGCCGGCCTTGCGGCGGCGCTGGGTGCGGTCCAGGCCGATGATCTCCAGCGGGAGTTCGACGTTCTCCTGGACGGTGCGCGAGGCGAGCAGGTTGAAGTGCTGGAACACCATGCCGATCCGGCGGCGGGCGTCGCGCAGGTCGCGGCCGGCCCGGTTCTCGGTGCCGGGCAGCGCGGTGAGGTCGACGCCGTCCACGGTGACCGTGCCGGAGCTGGGGCGCTCCAGCATGTTGACGCAGCGGATCAGGGTGGACTTGCCGGCGCCGCTGGTGCCGACGACTCCGTAGACCTCGCCCTCGCGCACGTGCAGGTCCACCCCGGCCAGGGCGGTGACCTCGCGGCCTCGGGTTCGGTAGACCTTGGTCAGGTCCTTGGTGGTGATCACGGCTGCTTCCGTTGGTCGGGGGCGGACGACGGCGTGCGGAGGCGCACCGCTGATGGTGGGTCAGGTCCGGCCATGGTTCGATCGTGGCCGCGGAACGGCCCGGGCGCGCGTGGGCATGGCCCTTACGGGTCAGTGCGAGGGGCGCGGCGAGAACGGGGCGAAGGCCCTCAGGAACGACACATTCGACAACAACACATGCGTCGCTCACCTGCCGGCGTGGCGCCGGTGGGGATGCAGGTCGTCGTCGTGGTCATGGGCAAAAGTAAATCAGACATATGGACACGGTCCCAATTATCAGGAACTCCGGTCCGAAATGCGGACACGACACAGCCGTACCAAGCCCGAACGGCGCCCGACCGGTCATCAGGTCGGGCGCCGTCCGGGTTGCGGCCCCGGGGTCAGGCCGCGGCGGCGACCGCGACCTGCTTCTCCAGGGTGACGATGCTCAGGCTGCGGCTGACCTCGCGGACGCCGGTCTGCCGGTAGCCGTGCCGGGCGTACAGGCGCAGGTTGCCCAGGCTGCGGTGGCCGGTGAAGAGCTCGAACGAGCTGACCGGGTACTCGGCGCTCAGCTGGCGCTCCACCGCCTCCAGCAGCCGGCCGCCGAGGCCGTGCCGCTGCATCCGGGGGTGCACCACCAGGCGGTGGACGTGCGCGGTGCCCTCGCGGTCGACCGAGCCGCGGACGGTGCCGACGATCTCGTCGCCGAGCCGGGCGACCAGGACGTGGCGCTCGGCCAGTTCGGCCCGCAGGTTCTCCAGGGTCTGGGTCAGGGGCTCGATCGCCCAGTCGCCGTACAGTTCGGCTTCGGACTGGTAGCCGAGGTACTGGAGCTTGAGGATCTGCTCCGCGTCCTCTTCGTTCGCCACCGAGATGTTCACGCTCATGCCCATGTGCGGGGGCCTCCCCATCGTTAGTTCCCGGTGCACGGGGTGAGGGTGGCGCACCGGTTGCCCTGCGAAGGATTCCCGGCCGGGGATCGGCCCTGACCGGGGGTGGCGCAGTCGTGCCCGGGCTGTCCCCCGGGCCGGATCTGTCGCACGCCCAGTATCCGGCCGCTTGAGGGACCGTCAAGGGCACGTTCGCCACCGCTCTACCCACTCGTCCGCCCCCGGCAACCTTCCGGCCGCCGGACGTGGTGAGCATCACTCCGGCAGCACCGGGGCGTCACTGCGGCCGCTCGTTGTGCAGGAGGGCGCGCAGACAGGCGAGACAGCGCGAACGCGTCGGTCCGATGCTGCCCTGCGGGAGGCCGAGCCGCTCGGCGAGTTGGCGGTACGTCAGCTCCGGGGCCTCGGCCAGCGCCGTCATCAGTTCGGGGCAGCGGCCCGGCAGCCGGGCCAGCGCGCGGCGCACCGCGCGCTCCCTGGCGGCGGTCAGCACCTGCTCCTCGACGGACGGGACCACCCAGTCCGTTCGGGTGAGGACGGGGCGCAGTTCGGCGTAACGGATCACGTACGGGAGAACGACGAAGGGGCGCCCGAGGGCGCCCCTTCGACCGGGTGGACGTCAGCCCTGGACCCACTCCTGCTGGACCGCCAGGTCGGCCTTCAGCTCGGCCAGCTGGGTCGCGACGGCGGACGGGGCGGTGCCGCCCCGGCCGTTCCGGGAGCCGATCGAGCCGTGCACCATGAGCACCGAGCGGACCTCGGGGGTCAGGTGGGCGGAGATCTCGGCGAACTGCTGGTCGGTCAGGTCGGAGAGCTCGATGCCCAGGCCCTCGCAGACCTTGACGCAGGCGCCCGCCACCTCGTGCGCGACCCGGAACGGGACGTTCTGCCGGACCAGCCACTCGGCGATGTCGGTGGCCAGCGAGAAACCGGCCGGGGCCAGCTCCTCCAGCCGGTCCCGGTGGACCGTCAGGGTGGCCATCATGCCGGTGAAGGCGGGCAGCAGGACCTCGAGGGTGTCACAGGAGTCGAAGACCGGCTCCTTGTCCTCTTGGAGGTCCCGGTTGTAGGCCAGCGGGAGCGCCTTGAGGGTGGCCAGCAGGCCGGTCAGGTTGCCGATCAGGCGGCCGGACTTGCCCCGGGCCAGCTCGGCGATGTCCGGGTTCTTCTTCTGCGGCATGATCGAGGAGCCGGTGGAGAAGGCGTCGTGCAGCGTGATGAAGCCGAACTCCTTGGTGTTCCAGATGATCACCTCTTCGGCGATCCGGGACAGGTTGATCCCGATCATCGCGGTGACGAAGGCGAACTCGGCCACGAAGTCCCGCGAGGCGGTGCCGTCGATCGAGTTGCCGACCGAGCCGCGCTCGAAGCCCAGCTCGGCGGCGACCGCCTCCGGGTCCAGGCCGAGCGAGGAGCCGGCCAGCGCACCGGAGCCGTACGGGGAGACGGCGGTGCGGGTGTCCCACTGGCGCAGCCGCTCGGCGTCCCGGCCGAGGGCCTGCACGTGCGCGAGGACGTGGTGGGCGAACAGCACCGGCTGGGCGTGCTGGAGGTGGGTGCGGCCCGGCATCGCGGTGTCGGGGTGCGCCTCGGCCAGGCCGACCAGGGCGTGCTGGAGGTCCAGCACCAGACCGCCGATGATCTTCGCGTGGTCCCGCAGGTACATCCGGAACAGGGTGGCGATCTGGTCGTTCCGCGACCGGCCGGCCCGCAGCTTGCCGCCCAGGTCGGGGCCGAGCCGCTCCAGCAGGCCGCGCTCCAGCGCGGTGTGCACGTCCTCGTCGGCGACCGTGCCGGTGAAGGCGCCTGACGCCACGTCGGCCAGCAGCGCGTCCAGCCCGCCGAGCATGCCGGCCAGCTCCTCCTCGCTGAGCAGCCCGGCCTGGTGCAGCACCCGGGCGTGCGCCTTGGAGCCGGCGATGTCGTACGGGGCCAGCCGCCAGTCGAAGTGGACCGAGGCGGAGAGCTTGGCCAGCGCCTCGGAGGGGCCGTCGGCGAAGCGCGCGCCCCAGAGGCGGACGTCTGCGTTCTGATCGGCGGTCATCGCGTGGGCTCCTTCATACGGGTTCGGGTAGTACGGTGCCCCGGCTGCCCAGGGCAGCCGGGGCTTTCACTGCGTGGCTCAGGCCAGGTCGCGGCGGGCCGCGATCTTCGACGACATTCCGAAGATCTCGATGAAGCCCTTGGACATCGACTGGTCGAAGGTGTCGCCGGTGTCGTAGGTGGCGAGGTTGAAGTCGTACAGCGACTGGTCCGACTTGCGGCCGTTGACCACGGCGCGGCCGCCGTGCAGGACCATCCGGATCTCGCCGGAGACGACCTGGTTGGCCTCGTTCAGGAAGCCGTCCAGCGCGCGCTTGAGCGGGGAGAACCACAGGCCGTCGTAGACCAGCTCGGCCCAGCGCTGCTCGACCTGCCGCTTGTAGCGGGCCAGCTCGCGCTCGACCGTGACGTTCTCCAGCGCCTGGTGCGCGGTGATCAGCGCGATCGCGCCGGGGGCCTCGTAGATCTCCCGGGACTTGATGCCGACCAGGCGGTCCTCAACCATGTCGAGCCGACCGACGCCCTGGGCACCGGCGCGCTTGTTGAGCTCCTCGATCGCCTGCAGCACCGAGACCTTGCGGCCGTCGATGGCCACCGGGACGCCGGCCTCGAAGGTGATGACGACCTCGTCCGCCTCACGCGGGGTGGCCGGGTTCTGGGTGTACTCGTAGACGTCCTCGATCGGGGCGTTCCAGATGTCCTCCAGGAAGCCGGTCTCGACCGCGCGCCCGAAGACGTTCTGGTCGATCGAGTACGGGTTCTTCTTGGTGGTGACGATCGGGAGGTTCTTCGCCTCGGCGAAGGCGATCGCCTTGTCCCGGGTCATCGCGTAGTCGCGGACCGGGGCGATGCACTTCAGCTCGGGGGCCAGCGACTGGATGCCGACCTCGAACCGGACCTGGTCGTTGCCCTTGCCGGTGCAGCCGTGGGCGACCGTGGTGGCGCCGTGCTTCTTGGCGGCGGCGACCAGGTGCTTGACGATGGCCGGCCGGGACAGCGCCGAGACCAGCGGGTACTGGCCCTGGTAGAGGGCGTTGGCCTTGAGGGCCGGCAGGCAGTACTCGTCCGCGAACTCGTCGCGGGCGTCGGCGACCTCGGCCGCGACGGCGCCGCAGTCCAGCGCGCGCTGACGGATCGCGTCCAGGTCCTCGCCGCCCTGGCCGACGTCGACGGCGACGGCGATGACCTCGGCGCCCGTCTCCTCGGCGATCCAGCCGATGCAGACGGACGTGTCCAGACCGCCCGAGTAGGCGAGTACGACGCGCTCGGTCACGGCTTTCTCCTTCACAACAGTGCGAACAGGGTTACGACGACAGGCATAAGTATGCACTAGTCCGTATGAAATTCAAAACATGGTGCGGTGGTACCGCTACTGCGCCTTGGCCTGGGCCAGCTGCATCAGGTGGTCGGCCAGGGCCTGGCCGCCGAACGGGTCACGGCTGATCAACAGCACCGTGTCGTCACCGGCGATGGTGCCGATGATCTCGAACACCTCGGCCTGGTCGATCGCCGAGGCGAGGAACTGCGCCGCGCCCGGCGGCGTGCGGAGCACCACCAGGTTGCCGGAGGCGGTGGCCGAGACCATCAGCTCGCCGGCCAGCCGGGCCATCCGGCCCTCGGTGGCGGACTCCCCCATCGGGGCGCGCGGGGTGCGGTCGCCGCCCTCGGCCGGGACGGCGTAGATGAGCGCGCCGTCCCGGTTCCGGATCTTCACCGCGCCCAGCTCGTCCAGGTCCCGCGACAGGGTGGCCTGGGTGACCACCAGTCCGTCGTCGGCGAGCAGCTTGGCCAGCTGGCTCTGCGAACGGACGGGCTGACGGGTCAACAGGTCCACGATCCGCCGGTGCCGGGCGGTGCGGGTCTGCGGGACCTGCGATGTCGGCCCGGCGGCGGGCTGGTCGGGGTTGGGTGCGGTCATGTCGAGGATTCTCCCGGAGGTCGCTCAGACGTTCGCGTCGGGGGCGACGCTGTTCAGGATCTCCGGCAGAGCGGCCAGGAAGCGGTCGGCCTCCTGCTCGGTGAGCACCAGCGGGGGCACCAGCCGGACGGCGTCCGGCACGGCGGCGTTGACCAGGAAACCGGCCTGCTGGGCGGCGGCCTGGACCTTCGCCGCGACCGGCGCGGTGAGCACGATGCCCAGCAGCAGGCCCGCGCCCCGGACGTGGTCGACCAGCGGGGAGCCGATCGCCTCGATCCCGGCCCGGAGCTGCTCGCCGACCTTCTGCACGTGCTCCAGCAGCCCGTCCGCGGCGATGGTGTCGAGCACCGCCAGACCGGCCGCCGCCACCACCGGGTTGCCCCCGAAGGTGGTGCCGTGGTGGCCCGCGTGGAACAGCTCGGCCGCCGCGCCGAAGGCCACCGTGGCACCGATCGGCAGACCGCCGCCGAGGCCCTTGGCCAGCGTCACCACGTCCGGCTCGACGCCCTCGTACGCCTGGTGGGCGAACCAGTGCCCGGTCCGGCCGACGCCGGTCTGGATCTCGTCCAGCACCAGCAGGGTGCCGGTGGCCCGGGTGATCTCCCGAGCCGCCGTCAGATAGCCCTCGGGCAGCGGGATCGCGCCGTTCTCGCCCTGGATCGGCTCCAGGAAGACGGCGGCGGTCTCGGTGGTGACGGCCGCCCGGAGCGCCTCGATGTCGCCGAACGGGACGTACGTGACGTCACCGGGCAGCGGCACGAACGGGGTCTGCTTGGCCGGCTGGGCGGTGAGCGACAGCGCGCCCATGGTCCGGCCGTGGAAGGCGCCCTGGAGCGAGACCAGGTGCGTCCGGCCGGTCAGCCGACTGATCTTGAAGGCGGCCTCGTTGGCCTCGGCGCCGGAGTTGCAGAAGAACACCCGGCCGTCGGGGCGTCCGAACAGCTCCAGCAGCCGCTCGGCCAGCCGGACGGTCGGCTCGGCGATGAACAGGTTGGAGACGTGGCCGAGCCGGCCGATCTGCGCGGTCACCGCCTCCACGACGGCCGGGTGGGCGGTGCCGAGCGCGTTGACCGCGATCCCGCCGACCAGGTCCAGGTACTCGTTGCCGTCCGCGTCCCAGAAGGTCGAGCCGGCGCCGCGCACCAGCGGGATCCGGGGCGTGCCGTAGTTGTCCATCAGCGTGTGCTGCCACCGCTGGGTGAGCTGATCGTTCGTCATGCCAGGCCCCCCAGGACCGTTGCTTCGTCGTCCGGCACGACCATGGTGCCGATGCCCTCGTCGGTGAAGATCTCCAGCAGCAGGCTGTGCTGCACCCGGCCGTCCAGCACGCGGGCGGTGCCCACGCCGGAGCGGACCGCGTTCAGACAGCCCTCCATCTTGGGCAGCATGCCGCTGGCCAGGGTGGGCAGTATGGCCTCCAGCTCGGTGGTGCCGAGCTGGCTGATCACGTCGTCCGAGTTCGGCCAGTCGGCGTACAGGCCCTCGACGTCGGTCAGCACCACCAGCATCTCCGCGCCGAGCGCGACCGCCAGGGCGGAGGCGGCGGTGTCCGCGTTGATGTTGTAGACGTGGCCGTCGGTGCCGCGCGCGATCGAGGAGATGACCGGGATCCGGCCGTCCGCGATCAGCGCCTTGACCGCGCCCGCCTCGACGTTGACGATGTCGCCGACCAGGCCGATGTCGACCTGCTCGCCGTCCACCACGGCGTAGCGCTTGACCGCCGTCATGGTGTGCGCGTCCTCGCCGGTCATGCCGACCGCCCACGGGCCGTGCTCGTTCAGCAGGCCGACCAGCTCGCGCTGGACCTGGCCCGCCAGCACCATCCGGACCACGTCCATGGTCTCGGGCGTGGTGACCCGCAGGCCGTTGGTGAACGAGGACTCCAGGCCGAGCTTGCTCAGCTGCTCGCTGATCTGCGGGCCACCGCCGTGCACCACGACCGGGTGCAGGCCGGCGTAGCGGAGGAAGACCACGTCCTGGGCGAAGGCGGCCTTGAGACACTCGTCCACCATGGCGTTGCCGCCGAACTTGATCACCACGGTCTTGCCGTGGAAGCGCTCCAGCCAGGGCAGCGCCTCGATCAGGGTCCGCGCCTTGGGCAACGCGGTGTTGTTACGGGCCTGTTCGCCCTTGGGTGCGATCTTCACGGGGTCCCCCGGCTCAGGTGGAGTAGGCGCTGTTCTCGTGCACGTAGTCGGCGGTGAGGTCGTTGGTCCACACGGTGGCGGCGGCCTGACCGGCCCTCAGGTCGGCGGTGATGACGATCTCGCGGCCGGTCATGTCGACCAGGTCGCGGTCGTCGCCGACGCTGCCGTCGCGGCAGACCCAGACGCCGTTGATGGCCACGTTCAGCTCGTTCGGGTCGAAGGCGGCGTCGGTGGTGCCGATCGCGGCCAGCACCCGGCCCCAGTTCGGGTCCTCGCCGTGCAGGGCGCACTTGAGCAGGTTGTTCCGGGAGATCACCCGGGCCACCTGGACGGCCTCCTGCTCGGTGGCGGCGCCGGTCACGTCGATCCGGATGTCCTTGCTGGCGCCCTCGGCGTCACCGATCAGCTGCCGGGCCAGGTCGGCGCAGACGGCCGAGACCGCGGCGGCGAACTCGTCCTGCGCCGGGGCGATCCCGGAGGCGGCCGAGGCCAGCAGCAGCACGGTGTCGTTGGTGGACATGCACCCGTCCGAGTCGATCCGGTCGAAGGTGGTGTCCGTCGCGCTGCGGAGCGCGGCGTCCAGGCCCTCGGCCGGCACGTCGGCGTCGGTGGTGAGCACCACGAGCATGGTGGCCAGGCCGGGGGCGAGCATGCCCGCGCCCTTGGCCATGCCGCCGACGGTCCAGCCGTTCCGCGTCACCTGGGCGGTCTTGTGCACGGTGTCGGTGGTCTTGATCGCGATCGCGGCGGCCTCGCCGCCGTCGGCGGTGAGCGCCTTGGCGGCCTGCTCCACCCCGGGCAGCAGCAGGTCCATCGGCAGCCGGAGCCCGATCAGGCCGGTGGAGGCGACCGCCACCTCGCCCGCGCTCAGCTCCAGCTCGGCGGCCACCTTCTCGGCGGTCGCGTGGGTGTCCTGGAAGCCCAGCGGTCCGGTACAGGCGTTGGCGCCACCGGAGTTGAGGACGACCGCCGAGATCCGGCCGCCCTTGGCCACCTGCTCGGACCAGAGCACGGGGGCGGCCTTGACCCGGTTGGAGGTGAAGACGCCGGCCGCCGCGTTGGACGGGCCGTCGTTGACCACCAGGGCCAGGTCGGGCGTGCCGCTGGCCTTGATGCCGGCGGTCACCCCGGCGGCGCGGAAGCCCTTCGCCGCCGTCACGCCGATGCTGGGGGTGTTCGTCACGGTGCAACTCCGTTCAGCGGGAGGCCGAGCTCCTCGGGGAGCCCGAGGGCGATGTTCATGCTCTGCACCGCGCCGCCGGCGGTGCCCTTGACCAGGTTGTCGATCGCGCTGATCGCGATGATCCGGCCGGCGTGCTCGTCCAGGGCGACCTGGACCAGCGCGGCGTTCGAGCCGTAGACCGAGCTGGTCTGCGGCCACTGGCCCTCCGGCAGCAGCCGCAGGAACGGCTCGCCCGCGAAGGCCTCCTCGTACGCGGCCCGCAGGCTCGCGGCGGTCACGCCGGGCTTTGCCTTGGCGCTGCAGGTGGCCAGGATGCCGCGCGGCATCGGCGCCAGGGTCGGGGTGAACGAGACGGTGATGTCCTCCCCCGCGACCGGGCCGAGGTTCTGCGCCATCTCCGGCGTGTGGCGGTGGCCGCCGCCGACGCCGTACGGGCTCATCGAGCCCATCACCTCACTGCCCAGCAGGTGCGCCTTGGCCGCCTTGCCCGCGCCGGAGGTGCCGGACGCGGCCACCACCACCGTCTCGGGCTCGGCCAGCTTCGCGGCGTACGCGGGGAAGAGCGCGAGCGAGACGGCGGTCGGGTAGCAGCCGGGGACGGCGATCCGCTTGCTGCCCTTGAGCGCGGCCCGGTGGCCGGGCAGCTCGGGCAGGCCGTACGGCCAGGTGCCGGCGTGCGGGGAGCCGTAGAACTTCTCCCAGACCGCCGCGTCCTTGAGCCGGAAGTCCGCCCCGCAGTCCACCACCAGCACGTCGTCGCCGAGCGCCTCGGCGACGGCGGCCGACTGCCCGTGCGGCAGGCCGAGGAAGACGATGTCGTGACCGGCCAGTACCTCGGGGGTGGTCGGCTCCAATACCCTGTCCGCAAGGGGAAGCAGATGGGGCTGGAGCGCACCGAACCGGGCGCCGGCATTCGACCCGCCGGTCAGTGCCCCGATCTCGATCTCCGGGTGCCCGAGCAACAGGCGCAGCACCTCCCCGCCCGCGTATCCACTGGCGCCGGCGACGGCGACTCGCAATGCCATGATCCCTCCTAGGACTCGGCATGAATATACGCATCACGGAACATTCATGCAAGGAGCCCTCGGCGGCCAGAGCCACACTCTGCCGGGTCACCGGCTCCCGCACCGACGGTGTGTCAGGTCGGGCCCCCAGCCGTACGGCCGCACCGGGAGGCGGGGCCGGACCCGGCGTGGAACGGTGGTCGGAACATCCCGTTGCGAGAGGAGTGGCCATGTCGTCGAAGCGGCGCCGGAAGAAGAAGGCACGCGCCAAGCGCAAGGCGAACCACGGTCGTCGGCCCCAGTGCTGAGCAGCGCCGCCTGCGGCTCCTGACGGAGCCGCAGGCGGTCGCCAATCGGATGGCAATCGTCCGTCAAGTCGCGTGAGCCATGCTCGTCCCCGAGGCCGGGGACGAGGAGGACAGCATGACGGGTGACAGGGGCGGGCACGCGGTCGTTGCGGGGGCGGGGATCGGGGGGCTGCTGGCGGCCCGGGTGCTGTCGGAGACGTACGGGCAGGTCACGGTGGTCGACCGGGACGCACTGCCGGAGCAGGGCGTGGCGCGCCGGGGGGTGCCGCAGAGCCACCACGCGCACGGGGTGCTGTCGCGGGGGTTCGAGGTGCTGGAGGAGCTGTTCCCCGGCCTGGGGGCGGACCTGGTCGCCGGCGGCGCGCTGATCCGGGACGCGCAGGCGGACGTGCGCTGGTTCAACGACGGGTACCCGATGAGCGCGGGGCACTCGGAGCTGCCCTGCCTGCTGGTCAGCCGTCCCGCGCTGGAGCGCTATCTGCGCTCGCGGGTGGCCGCACTGCCGGGGGTGAGCATCCAGGACCGGTGCGAGGTGCTGGAGCCGGTCGCGGACCCGGGGCGGAGCCGGATCACCGGGGTGCGGCTGCTGGAGGTCAACACCGAGCCGCACACCGTGCCCGCCGACCTGTTCGTGGACTCCACCGGGCGGAGCAACCGGGGCGAGGCCTGGCTGCGCTCGCTCGGCTACGAGCCGCCGGAGGAGGACCGGGTGGACTCCCGGCTGGTGTACGTCTCCCGGGAGTACCGGCGACTGCCGGGCGGGGCGGAGGCCGACGCGTACGTGATCGGCGCCTCGGCGTCGGCACCGCGCGGCGGGGTCGCGCTGAGCGCGGAGGGGGACCGCTGGCTGGTGACGCTGTTCGGCATGAACGGCGACAACCCGCCGGTCGACCCGGAGGGCTTCCACGCCTTCGCGGCCCGGCTGCCGGTGCCCGAGCTGCACCGGCTGCTGGAGCGGCTGGAGCCGCTGACGGAACCCCGGCTGATGCGCATCCCGGTGTCGATCCGGCGCCGCTACGAGCGGATCGACCGGCTCCCGAAGGGCTACCTGGTCTTCGGCGACGCGCTGTGCCAGTTCAATCCCTCGTACGGGCAGGGCATGACGGCCGCGGCCGTGCAGGCCGTGGCGCTGCGGGAGTCGCTGGCGCAGGGCAGCGGCGCGGCGGCCGTCCGGGACTTCTTCCGGCGGGCGGCGGCCGCGGTCGACGTGCCGTGGGACATGTCGGTCGGCGGCGATCTGCGCTTCCCGTTCGTCGAGGGCAGCCGCCCGCTCCGGGTGCGGCTGGTCAACCGGTACATCGCCCGGCTGCACCGGGCGGCGGCCGAGGACCCGCAGGTGGCCCGGGCCTTCCTCCGGGTGGCCAACCTCCAGGCGCCGCCGCAGGGGCTGTTCGCACCCGCGGTGCTGCGGTCGGTGCTGCGCCGGCGGCCGGCCGGTCCGGCGGCCCGGCCCGCGGTGCGGCAGCAGCCGACGGGGGCCTGACCGGGAAGATGTCAACGCGTGGTTGACGCTGCGACAAAAGGCAACCTACAGTTGACGCATGACGATCCCCGTGCGGCTCGACGACCTGATCGACGCCATCAAGAAGGTCCACCCCGATGCGCTGGAGCAGCTCTCCGGCGCCGTCATCGCCGCCGACCACCTCGGTGAGTTGGCGGACCACCTGATCGGCCACTTCGTGGACCAGGCCCGGCGCTCCGGCGCCTCCTGGAGCGACATCGGCCGGAGCATGGGCGTGACCCGCCAGGCCGCCCAGAAGCGCTTCGTCGCCAAGGACCCGGGCGAGCCCGGCGATCTCGACCCGAGCCAGGGCTTCGGCCGGTTCACCGACCGGGCCCGGCAGGTGGTGATGGCCTCCCAGGAGGAGGCCAGGGCGGCGGGCAACCTGGAGATCCGGGCCGAGCACCTGGTGCTCGGCCTGCTCGCCGCCCCCGAGTCCACCGGCGCCCGGGCCCTGGCCGCCCAGGGTGTGACCCCCGAGGCGGTCCGCGCGGCGGTCGGCGCGGTGCTGCCCGCGCCGGTCGAGGACGTGCCCGGGCTGATCCCGTACGACGCGGGTGGGAAGAAGGTGCTGGAGCTGACCTTCCGAGAGGCGCTCCGGCTCGGCCACAACCACGTCGGCACCGAGCACGTCCTGCTCTCCCTGCTGGAGCTGGAGGGGGCGGACGGACTGCTCGGCCGGCTGGGCGCCAGCAAGGCCGCCACCGAGAGTTTCGTGGTCGAACAGGACTGACCTGGCGGGCGTTCTCCCTCGACCGACCGTATCCAACGCGCGCTCGCGTCCCTACCATGAGTAGCCACGAGATCGCAGTCAGCTGTCGAGGGAGTCGCCATGTCCCGAACCCGCGCCGTCCGGTCCGACTTCTGCGCCGTCGCCCCCAGTCCCGAGCTGCGCGAGCGCCTGCGGCAGGAGCTGGCCCGGGTCCGTTCCGGCCCCGACGAGCTGAGCGGCCAGCTGGCGGTGGGCCGGACCCCGAAGCGGCTCGGTTTCGACGACGGCGCGATCCTGCCGCCCGACGAGTTCCCGCTCGGCACCCCGTACGACACCATCCAGTCGGCCGCCGCCGACCGGGCCCCGCTGCGCGGCCCGCTCCGGGTCGCGGTGGTGCTGGCCGACTTCTCCGACCGTGCGATGGCGGCCCCGAAGGCCCACTTCGAGCAGTTGTTCTTCTCCCTCGGCGAGCTCCCGCACGGCAGCGTGCGGGAGTACTACCGGGAGGTGACGCACGGTCTGATCGACATCGTCGGCGAGGTGGTGGGCCCGATCCGGCTGCCGCAGACGCTGGCCTGGTACGCCAACGGCAACTTCGGCATCGGCCGCCCCGGCGGCGAGCCGCGCGCCCACCTGATGGCCCGTGACACCGCCCTGGCCGCCGACCCGCTGATCGACCTCGCCCCGTACGACAACGACGGCAACGGCTTCGTGGACGCGTTCATCGTGGTGCACGCCGGCTCGGGCGGCGAGGTCAGCGGCGACCCGGGCGACATCTGGTCCCACAAGTGGACCCTGCCCGCCGCGCTCGACGCCGACGGCACCAGGGTCTTCGCCTACCTCACCATCCCCGAGGACGCCAGGATCGGGGTCTGCGCGCACGAGCTGGGCCACCTGCTGTTCGGCTTCCCCGACCTGTACGACACCGACGGCAGCTCGGAGGGCGTCGGCAACTGGTACCTGATGGGCGGCGGTTCCTGGGGCGGCGGCGGCGACATCCCGGTGCACCCCTCGGCCTGGTGCAAGGTCAACCAGGGCTGGGCCGGCGTCGACGTGGTCACCACCGGCGGCACCGTCGCGTTCGAGGACGTGAAGTCCGGCCACACCGTGCACCGGCTCTGGAAGGACGGCGCCGGTGGCAGCGAGTACTTCCTGGTGGAGAACCGCCAGCGGAGCGGCTACGACGTCTCGCTGCCCGGCGCGGGCCTGCTGGTCTGGCACGTCGACGAGAGCAGGACCGGCAACACGGACGAGCACCACTACCGGGTCGGCCTGGTCCAGGCCGACGCCAGACGCGACCTGGAGCTGGCCCACAACCGCGGCGACGCGGGCGACGCCTACCCGGGCAGCAGCGGGAACACGGCGATCGGCAGCACCACCTCCCCCAGCTCCAAGTCCTACGCGGGGGTGGACACCTGGGTGTCCATCAGCTCCATCCCGGCGCCCGCAGCCACCATGACCGCCACCGTCTCGGTCTCCGGCAGGCTGCCGGCCCAGGGTGGCCCGCCGGCCGAGCGGGACTTGGCCATCCGGCCGGCGCAGTGACTGCGGCCTAGTTCTTGACGGCCCGCAGGACGACGAACTTCGGGTCGCTGCTGACCACCTGCGAGTTGCCGAACAGGCGGCGCAGCTTGACGTGGTAGCCGAGGTGCCGGTTGCCGATCACCCAGAGCTCGCCGCCCGGACGGAGCGCCCGCTCGGCGGTGGTGAACATCCGCCAGGCGGTGGCGTCGGTGGTGGCCTGGTGGCTGTGGAAGGGCGGGTTGTTGAGCACCAGGTCGACCGAGTCGGGTTCGGCGCCGGCCAGCGCGTCGCCGACCACGAACTCGGCCTTGGCGGCCGGGCCGAGCGCGGCCCGGAAGGTGGCCTCGGCGGAGGCCACCGCCTGGTGCGACTCGTCCACGAAGAGCAGCTCGGCCCCCGGGTTGGCGAGCGCGGCGGCGGTGCCGACCACGCCGTTGCCGCAGCCCAGGTCGGCGATCCGCTTCGGGCCGGTGGTGGCCGGGAGGTTGGCGAGCAGGAAGCGGGTGCCGATGTCGAGGCGCTCGGCGCAGAAGATGCCCGCGTGGTTGGTGACGGTCCGTCCGGAGACCGGGCCGATGCCGTCGGGGAGCTGGTAGCTGATCGGCCACGGGCTGCGGGTCCTGGGCAGCGCCGGGTCGGGCGTGCAGAGGATCAGCCGGGCCTTCCTGACGGCCAGTGAGGTCCTGGTCGGGCCGAGGATGCGATCGAACAGGTGCAGGGTGGAGGTGTGGATCTCGGTGGTCATGCCCGCCCCGATCACCACCGTCCCGGCGTGCACGGCGGGGGCCAGCCGGTGCAGCTGGTCCTCCAGCAGCGCGAGGCTCTTGGGCACCCGGACCAGCAGTACGTCGATCCGCTCCGGCGGCGGGTCCTGGGTGGTGAGCAGCTCGACCGCGTCCGGCCCGGCGCCGTGGCGGGCCAGGTTGGCGGCGGTGGCGCGGCGGCCGAGGTAGGAGTCGGAGATCTGGGTGGGCCGGTGCGCGGCGAGGGCGGTGGCCAGCGCGCCCCAGCGGTCACCGAGCAGCACCACCCGTCCGGTCAGGTCCACCGGCGGGGTGTCGTCGGTCCCGTGCACCTGCCGGAGCAGGTACTCGTCGGCGGCGTCCCAGGCCCGGAGGCGGTCGCGCGGGTCCTCGGGGAAGCGGCTCAGCTCGAACTCGCCCCATGGCGTCGTGAAACTTTCCATCGTCCGCCCAGGCTATCCGAGCCCGCCGAGGTTGATCCGCGCCGCCACCGGCAGATGGTCGCTGGGGGTGGCGGGCAGGGTCCGGCTGCCGGTCACGGCGGCGTGCCGGGTCAGTACGTGGTCGATCCGGGCCAGCGGAAAGGAGCGGGGCCAGCTGAGCTCCCGTCGGCCGCCCTCGCCCAGCTGATCGGTGACCGGGGCGAGGCCGCGGTCGTCCAGGGTGCCGTTGAGGTCGCCGAGCAGGACCACCCGGGGCAGCGGTTCGGCGGCCAGGGCGGCGGCCAGCAGCCGGGCGCTCTCATCCCGGGGGTCGGTGCGGTAGCCGCCCGGGCCGAGCCGGACGGACGGCAGGTGGACCACGTACACCGCCGTCTCGCCCTGCTCGGTGTGCAGGGTGGCGTGCAGGGCCCGGCGCCAGTCGGCGGCCAGGCCGCGCGGCTTGAGGTCGACCGGGCGGACGTCGGTGAGCGGGTACCTGGACCAGAGGCCGACGGTGCCCTCGACCGCGCGGTGGGGGTGGTCGGCGCCGAGCACGGCCTGGTACTCGGGCAGCCGCTCCGGGAGCAGTTCCTCCAGCGCGATCAGGTCGGCGCCGGCGGCGGCCAGGGTCCGGGCGGTGCCGGTCGGGTCCGGGTTGGCGTCGTCCACGTTGTGCTGAACCACCGTCAGCGACCCCGGCCCGGTGTCCCCGACCGGGACGAACAGCACGGCCCAGACCACCGCGCCCAGCGCCACCGCCACCCCCGCCGGGGCGGAGCGGCGCAGCAGCGCCAGGACCGGCAGGGCCAGGGCAGGAAGGTCTCCAGCAGGCTGCCCAGCCGCAGCCACCCGTTGGGCACCAGCCCGGGCCGGAGCAGTACCGCCGTCACCAGGACGGCCGTCCCGGCCACCGGTCGTCCCCGTCCCCGTCGCCGTGCTCCCGTGTCCACGGCTGACAGGAGGTCAGAGACGGGCGGGCCGGTTCCGTCCGGGGCGGGTAACGTCCGGTCCATGTCCACCACGCTGTACGGCACCGCCGTCACGCTCCGCCCCGCCACCGCCGAGGACGTCGCCCCGCTGGCCGAGATCCGGGCCGCCCCGGAGGTGTTCGCCCGCTGGCACGGGACCGGCGACCTGCCCGCCGAGGTGGCGGAGAGCCTGGCCGATCCGGGGACGGAGGTGTTCGCGGTCGAGCACGCGGGGCGGGTGGTCGGCGCGGTGCAGTGGTACGCCGAGACCGACCCGGACTACCGGCACGCGGGCATCGACATCTTCCTCGACCCGGCCGTGCACGGCCGGGGCCTGGGCGCGGACGCGGTCCGGACGCTGGCCCGCCACCTGACCGGCACCCTGGGCTTCCACCGGCTGGTGATCGACCCGGCGGCCGACAACGCGGCCGCGATCCGCTGCTACGCCAAGGTGGGCTTCCGGCCGGTGGGGGTGATGCGGTCCTACGAGCGCGGCCCGGACGGGACGTGGCACGACGGGCTGCTGATGGACCTGCTGGCGGCCGAGCTCAGCTGAGCTCGAACCTCAGCTCGTCGAACGCGGTCGGCTTCGCCCCGCCCTCCAGGTGGGCGGCGATCTGCGCGGCGCACTCCTCGCTGCTGTACCGACCGGTGTCGACCTCCAGGTCGTACACGCCGTGCGCGTGCACCCGCTCGTACTGGAGCGCCGCCAGGCCCGCCGGCCGGTCGCCCCGGGCCCGCTCCCGGCGTTCCAGCTCGGGCAGCGCGCAGCGGACGCCGACCAGCAGCACCTCGTACGGGGCCAGCACCTCCAGGCAGTCCCGCAGCCGCCACGGCTCGCTCAGCACGTGGTCCACCACGACGTGGTTGCCCGCCGCCGCCATGCCCGCTATCGCCCGGTGGAACCCGCTCCGCATCCGCCGGAGCGCGAGGTCGAGCTCCTCGGGCGACAGGTCCCTGCTGGCGGACATCGCGTTGAAGGCGTCGACGGCCAGGTGGAAGTGGAGCGGTTCGAGCCGGCGCAGCAGCGCGGCCGCCAGGCTCGACTTGCCGGAGCTGGAGGTCCCGTTGAGGAAGACGATCCGCCCGGCCTGCCCTTGGTCCGCTGTCATGCCGCCGACCGTACCCGGGCCGAACAGACGTCCGCACGGCGGGGCGTCGGGCGGACCTGACGAAGGGTCTGCTGGGTGATGGTCATACCGGTTAGTGTGCGGGCATGCTGACTGACACGGTTGTCGACCGGTACCTGCGGCGGCTCGGGGTCGAGCGGCCGGGGCAACCGACGGTGGACGGGTTGTTCGCGCTGCACCGGGCGCAGGTGGAGCGGGTGCCGTACGAGACGCTGGAGATCCAGCTGGCGCGGCCGACCACGATCGAGCCGGCCGACTCGGTGCGGCGGATCCTGGACGGGCGGGGCGGGTACTGCTTCCATCTCAACGGGGCGTTCTCGGCGCTGCTGACGGCGCTGGGCTACCGGGTGGAGTGGCACGTGGGCGGGGTCCAGGTGGACCCGGCGACCCCGGCCGGGGCGAACGCCAACCACCTGGCGCTGACGGTGGAGTGCGAGGGGCAGCTCTGGTTCGCGGACACCGGGCTCGGGGACGGGCTGTACGAGCCGCTGCCGCTGCGCGAGGGGACGTACCGTCAGGGTCCGTTCGACTTCGGGCTGGCGCCCTCGGCGGCCGAGCCCGGCGGGTGGCGGTTCACCCACGACCCGCAGGGCTCGTTCCCCGGAATGGACTTCCGCAAGGAGACCGCGACCGGGGCGGACTTCCTGGCCCAGCACGAGTGGCTCTCGGGCTCCCCCGACTCGCAGTTCGCGGGCACCGCCTGCGTGCTGCGCCGGGACGCCGACGGGCTGGACGCGCTGCGCGGCTGCGTGCTGACCCGCACCGACTCCACCGGCCGGAGCAGCACCGAACTCACCGCCCCCGCCGACTGGTTCGCCGCGCTCGGCGACGTCTTCGGCCTCGACCTGCCGGAGGCCGACCGGGGCCGGCTCTGGCGCAAGGTGTACGCCGCCCACCTGGCCTGGCTCAGGACGCGCGACTGACCGCGGCGCCCGCCACCGCCAGGCCCCAGCCGGCCACCGCGACCCAGAGCAGCACCTCGCCGAGCGGGCGCAGCCAGCCGACCCCGGTGGCGTCCGCCACGGTGAGGCAGGCCGCCGAGGTCATGCCCAGCGGGAAGACGGTGGCCCAGCGCCGGACGTCGTAGTGCGGGCGCGGCCGGGCCAGTTCGGCCCCGAGCAGCACCGCGTACCAGGCCAGCGCGAACCCGAGCAGCACCAGGGTGGTGGTGCGCAGCGCCTCGCCGCCCCACACCTGCGAGGCCGTCAGCTTGGCCCCGGCCAGGGCGGAGATCGCCAGCGCGCCGCCCGCCACCCACTGGTCGCCCGCCCCGCTCAGGAGCTGCCGGCGGTCGAACCGGACCAGCGCCTCGACGTACAGCAGCAGGCCGAGCAGGAAGAACGCCAGCGCCACCCGGTCCAGCCAGGGCCGGTGGCCGGCGGCGGCCAGGGTGGCGGCCAGGACGGCGATGCCCTGGGTGGCCACGCAGACCAGGAAGGCGGCGCCGGGCATCCGCCGCTGCCAGTGCCGCAGCACCGCGGTCAGCAGCACCGGCCAGAGCAGGACGGCCAGCACCAGCAGCACCGCCGCCACCCGGCCCCATCCGAATACCGAGAGCCGGGCGCCGAGCACGGTGGTGGCGGCCACCGCCGTGAGCGCGGGCGGGGTGTCCGCCTCGGCCTCGAACCGGGCCAGGTCCCGGACCAGCAGCCGCCCGAAGTCGGCCGCCAGCACCAGCCAGAGCGCCCCGGCCAGGGCCAGCGCCGCCACCGAGAGGCCGTGGTGGCCGCTCAGCTCCAGGGCGATCGAGATGATGCCGGTGGCCATCACGGCGGCACCCGCCACGGGCGGCAGGTCGGCCCAGGCCCGGGTCCATGCGGGCTGACGGTACGTCACCCGCCCATCCCACGCCGGTCCGCACCCGCGCGCCATCGCGGTGCGCCGTCCGGGGTCGGCGGGCTCGGGAAGGGGGACAACGGGAGCCTCCTGACGGGTGCACGGACAGGGCCCTTCGGGGCAGGCAGAGACTACTCACGCTTGCAGTGACCTGCAATGCATCATTGAAAACTTTCCAACGTCGCATCATTTCATGATTGCAAGTTGGCAGTCCGATCCGGCATCCTGAGGGCGGCCTCCACCCCGAACCATGCCCCTGACCTGTGCAGATGCGAATCCCCCCGGGCCGGGCCCGGGCAACTGCGGCAGCCGTCGGGTCCGATCGGACCCGACACAGCTATTGACACCACTTCTCTGAAAAGTACTCAATAGGCGACACAGTCCACCGTCTTTCAACACGCCGTGCGACAGCGGGAGTTACCCCATACCCCACTGCCGCGCCCGGCGCTGCCGACGCCTGCCCGCTCCTCCCCGCAGGACCCCCACGGACTCCCCCACCCGAAAGGATCGACCGCTCATGCGGCGACTTGCCTGTGCCCTGTCCGCAGTACTCGCATCGGTCAGCACGGTCGTAGCGCTCCCCGTCTCCCCCGCAGTGGCGGCGGCGGCAGCACCGTACGTGATCGAAGTGGAGAACATGTCGCTCACCAACTTCACCTCGGAGCGCGTCAGCCACACCTGGAACGGCAACCCGGTCGACACCGTCACCTACGCCCGGGGCGTGGCCGGACAGACCAGCAGCGCCACCACCACCTACACCGGTGCCGCGGGCAGCTACGACCTGATCACCCGTTACAACGGCGACGTCGCGAACGGGGTGGTCTACCGGATCACGGTGAACTCCGCCGTGGTGGACTCCTGGTCCACCAACCAGCGCTACGGCCGGGACTACACCGACCCGGTGAGCATCGACACCCGCACCTCCAGCAGCGTGGCGCTCAAGGCCGGCGACGTGATCGAGCTGACCGCCGTCTCGGCCAGTGAGGTGCCGCGGGTGGACCGGATCACGGTCCAGCCGCACGTGGGCGCACCGACCAGCGCACTCACCATCAGCTCGCCGAACGCGACCCTGAACGACGGCTTCAACTGGGGCAAGAACCGGGCCCTGGGGATGACGTTCTACCCGGGCAACCCGATGATGGGGCACGAGCCGGAGTGGTGGCGCCTGCAGAACGCCGCCAACCCGACGGTGACGCCCGGCTACTGGGGTGCGTACACCAACCGGGAGTCCTTCTACAACCGGGACATCGCCCACCAGTCGGACGGCGCGCACATGCTCGGCCTCGACGCCGAGACGCTCAACATGCTGAAGCTGTTCGCCGCCGACGCCGACGACCCGGGGCAGAACGGGTGGCCGCTCTGGGCCCACAGCTCCTCCGGCGCGATGTACTACATCGACGGCACCGGCTTCCGCGAGCTGCCCTCGCCGTTCAACCTGATGGCCAAGGCGTACAAGCAGTACCAGTGGACCGGCAACGCGGACTGGATCAACGACCCGACCCTGTCCGCGTACTACGACTCGACCATGGGCAAGTTCCTGACCGACCACGAGGTCAGCTGGAACGACGCGAACCCGTCCGCCGAGCAGCCGGTATCGAAGAAGCAGCCCGGCGAGTACACGGCGACGTTCTTCGAGTTCCCGAACGAGAACCTGGTCTCCGCGGCCGACTCGCTCGGGTACCAGTACCAGTCGATGCTGGCCTACTCGGAGATCCTCAAGGCCAAGGGCGACACCGCCAACAGCACCAAGTGGGCCGACCGCGCCCAGCGGGTGCGCAGCTACTTCGACGCCAACTGGTTCGACGCGTCGGCCAACCGGTACATGCGCGGCAAGGACGCGGCCGGCAACGGCTACAGCAGCTGGGGCCACGAGGCCAGCTTCCTGATGATGCTGACCGGCCTGGGCGACCAGGGTCCCCGGACCAGCAACTACCTGGACTTCATCGCCGCCAACGACGACAACCTGAACGTCGAGGCGACCTCCTACCTGCCGGAGATGTACTACCAGTACAACCGCTCCGCCGAGGGCTGGTCCTGGCTGAAGAAGCTCCTGACCGGCCGGGACAGCTACCCCGAGATCTCCTTCCTCGCGGTCAGCAGCGTCACCGACGGCATGATGGGCATCCAGCCGGACGCCCCGAACCACAAGGTGGCCACCGTCTCGCGGCTGACCTCGGACACGCCGTGGGTGGAGCTGGACCACCTCAAGGTCGGCGACAGCGACCTGAAGCTCAAGCACACCGGCACCACGGCCTCGACGCTGACCAACAACTCCGGCAGCACGGTCACCTGGGAGGCGCAGTTCTACGGCACCCCCTCCACCATCACCGTGAACGGCGTCGCCCGGACGCCGCAGACCAAGACGCTGTACGGCCAGACGGTCTCCTACGTGACCGTGCCGGTGGCCGCCGGTGCGTCCGTGGTCGCGGGCACCGCGATCGGTGACATCACCGCGCCGACCGCGCCGACCGCCCTGGCCCCGGCCAACCTGACCTCGGAGAGCGTGGACCTGGGCTGGACCGCGTCGACCGACAGCGTCGGCGTGGCCAACTACAACGTCTACCGGAACGGGACCCTGGTCGGCTCCGCGACCGGCACCACCTTCGCCGCGACCGGGCTGGCGGCCTCGACGCCGTACTCCTTCACGGTCAAGGCCGTCGACGCCGCCGGGAACGTCTCCGGCACGAGCAACACCGTCGCCGTCACCACCCCCGCCGCCCCGCCCACGGTCAACCTGAGCGAGCTGGCCTGGAGCGACGCCAGGAGCGACTTCGGCACCGTCCGCAAGGACAGGAGCGTCGACGGCAACCCGATCAGGCTCAACGGCACCGGCTACGCCAAGGGCATCGGCACCCACGCCAACAGCAGCGTGACCTACCCCCTGAACGGCGGCTACACCCGGTTCCGTTCCGACGTCGGCATCGACGACGAGATCACCGCGAGCGGCACGGTCAGGTTCGAGGTCTGGGGCGACGGCGTCAAGCTCTACTCCAGCCCCTCGACGCTGACCCCGACCAGCCCGACCCAGTCCATCGACATCAGCGTGGCCGGCGTCAACTCGCTGGTGCTGAAGGCGACCGACGCCGGCGACGGCATCAACAGCGACCACGCCGACTGGGCCGGAGCCCGGCTGATCGCGAACCGGCAGACGCCGATGGCGCTCAGCGACCTCGACTGGACCGGCACCCCCGCCATCGGGTCGGGCACCGTCCACAAGGACAGGAGCGTCGACGGCAACCCGATCAGGCTCAACGGCACCGGCTACGCCAAGGGCATCGGCACCCACGCCGTCAGCGCCATCACCTACACGCTGAACGGCGGCTACACCCGGTTCCGTTCGGACATCGGCATCGACGACGAGGTCGGCGCGAACGCCACGGTCACGTTCGAGGTCTGGGGCGACGGCGTCAAGCTCTACTCCAGCCCCTCGGCCCTGACCCCGACCAGCCCGACCCAGTCCATCGACATCAGCGTGGCCGGCGTCAACTCACTGGTGCTGAAGGCGACCGACGCCGGCGACGGCATCAACAGCGACCACGCCGACTGGGCCGGAGCCACCCTGCTGCGGTGACACCCGGCCGACCGGAGCGGGGCCGCGTCCTGACGGGCGCGGCCCCGCTGCGCGTTCCCGTCACCGGGACCGGGTGACCTCCCAGCTCAGCGAGTCGGTCAGGCCGGTGCGCAGCCCGGGGTCGCGCACCGCCGAGGTCGGGTCGGTGGCCACCGCGGTGAGCCGGTGCGCCCGGCCCTTGGGGCCGGTCAGCTTGAGCGCGGACAGGTCGAGCGCGGTGCGGTCGCGCAGCGAGGCGACCTCGCGGCCGTCCAGGTACCAGCGCAACTGCGTTCCCGGCACCGGCAGTTCGACGCTCAGGCGGTCGGCCTGGGTGAGCCCGGCCGAAGTCGGGGTGCTGCTGGCCAGGGTGCTGGCGTAGCGGTAGAACCCGGCGATCATCGCCTCCCGGCCGGGCAGGTTGAACTCCCGGCCGAGCGACCGCATGATCGAGTTGTCGGTCGGCCGGTAGAGGCCCTTCTCGTAGTAGCCGCCGCCCAGGTACGCACCGACCTTGCCGCCGTCCGGCGAGGTCTGGCCCAGCCAGCGGTACCACTTGGTCCGGGTGCGGGTGAGCTGAGCGGCCGTCAGCTTGGAGATGTTCGCCTCGGCGGGCTCGCTGCCCTGGTAGGTGCCCTGCCCGGCGTAGAAGTACTCGTCGGCGAGCTTGCCGAGCGAGTGCCCGGTCTCGTGCACGGCTATCTGGCCCGACTGCGCGTTGCCGCCCGCCACGGTGGCGATTCCGCTGTACCCGAGCGAGGAGACCACGTCGTTGTAGCCCGCGCCGCCGTACTTGGCGCTGTTGGCCACCACGATCACCAGGTCGGCCTGCGGGGCCTTGGCGGCGTAGCGCTCCACCGCGTCGGTGTCCACGCAGAGCAGCCGCTCCACGTCGTCGCACCAGAAGTACGAGCCCAGCGCGGTCTGCCGGACGGTGGCCTTGTCCGGGTCGCCGCTCACCCCGGACTCGGCCGAAACCGCCTCCACCGCCCAGACGTTGAACAGGCCCCGGTAGGTCTTGTACGGCTCGACCGCCGCGATCTGCTGCCACTTGGCGGCGGCGTCGGCGCGGAACTGCGCCTGCTGGCCGGCCGTGTAGCCGTCGCCGACCATCACGATGTCGAGCTTGGCGGCGGTCGGGCCGCTCTGCACGATCGGGGTCACCGTGCCGTCCCCGGCCACCGGCGCGGCCGCGAGCGCGCGCGGGGCGGTGAACCGGGAGCCCGCCGGGGCCTGGGCGTGCGAGATGGTGCCGTCCTCCGCGAAGGCCTCCACCTGGTGGCCGGGCCGGGCCACCGGGGCGGGGGCCGCCGGAGCCGGGGCCGCCGAGGCGGAGCCGGTGCCGAGTGCGGTCAGGGCGAGGGCGCCGGTCAGGGCGAGGGTGGTGAGTCTGCTGCGGTGCATGAGGGTTCCTCCCCGGAAGATAAGTTGAGTGTTAATCAGACTTAATCGGTGGGTTAATCTAGGCCACCCACCGCACCCGGGACAATGGGTCGGACGAACGACCGGGAGGAAGCGGCCATGACGGTGCAGACCGAGCCTTCGGCGATCGGGCAGCGACTGCAACAGCTGCGCCGGGAGCGGGGGTTGACCCAGCGGGCGCTGGCCGGGTCCGGGTACACCGCCGCGTACGTCTCCACCCTGGAGGCCGGCCGGGTCCGCCCCTCCGAGGCCGCGCTGCGCTACCTGGCCGAGCGGCTCGGCATCACCCCCGACGAGCTGGCCACCGGCCGCCCCGCCCACCTGGCGTCCGAGCTGCGGCTGGCCCTGACCGAGGCGCAGGGGCTGCTCGCGGCCGGGGACACCGGCCGGGCCGGCGCCGGGTTCGCGGCCGTGCTGGCCCGGGCCGAGCAGGAAGGGGTGGACGCCGTCCGCCCCGCCGCCCTGCTCGGGCTCGGCGAGTGCGCCCTGGAGAGCGGCCGACTCGGCCCGGCCCGCGAGCACTTCGAGGCCGCCGAGGCACTGCTGGCGGACCAGCCGCTGCCGCAACGCGCCGCCGCCGTCCGCGGCCGCGCGGTCACCCACCTGCTGGCGGGCGAACTCCGGTACGCCTGCTACCTGCTGGAGAGCACGATCGACCGGCTCAACGCCACCGGCCTGCCCGACCCGGACGCCCTGCTGCTGCTCTACGCCGCCGTGATCGGCCCCTACATGGACATGGGCGCGCACGCCCGGGCCGCCCAGGCCGCCGAACTCGCCCTGGCCCTGGCCCCCGAGGCCACCGACCCGGCCCTGGTGGCCGGGCTGCACCGCAGCGTCGCCCGCACCCTGATCGCCGAGGGTCGCACCGCCGAGGCCGACGCCTCGCTGGCCCGGGCCCAGCAGCTGTACCAGCGGCTGCGGCTCAACTCCGACCTGGCCAAGTGCCACTGGATGCGCGGCTACGTGCACGCCCAGGCCGGCGACCTCGACCTGGCCGAACGCGAACTGCGCACCGCCCGGACGATGCTGACCGCCCAGCAGGCCGAGCTCTTCGCGCAGCAGGTCGACGTGGAGCTCGCCGACGTGCTCCGCCGCCGGGGCAGCCACCAGGAGGCCGGCCTGCTGCTGCACACCCTGCTGGACCGGCTCGGCCCGCACCGGGGCGCCGTCCACGCCGCCGGGGCGCACCGCCTGCTCGGCCTGATCGCCGAGGAGCAGGACGCCCCGGAGGACGCCGAGGAGCACTACGTCCGGGCCCTCTCGCTGCTCGAACAGGCCGGTGCCGCAGGCGACCTGGCCGACCTCTGCCGCCTGCTCGGCGACCTCTACCGCCGCACCGGCCGCACCGAGCTCGCCCTCGACGTCTACCGCACCGGCCTCGGCCACCGCGCCGCCCCCGGCACCACCACCCTCGGCCCGGGCCCGGCCGCACCGCCCCTGCCCGCCTCCTGAGTGCGGGCGCCGGGCTACTCGTCGATGGTGGCGAACGCCCGGACCGGGAAGGTGCCCATGCCCTCGATCAGCGGGGGTGCGGCGGTGAACCGGAAGCCGTCGACCGGCAGTTGGTCCAGGCCGCGGAGGTGCTCGACGATCGGGATGCCCGCACTGAGCAGGGCGGTGTGGGCCGGGCGGGCCAGGTCGGCGGTGTCGTCGATGTTCAGCGAGTCGATGCCGACCAGGACTGCGCCCTGCTGGACCAGGAAGTCGGCGGCCGCCGCGGTCAGGTACGGGTGGCCGGTGCCGTACGCCTCGGTGCCGAAGTGCCCGGACCAGCCGGTCTCCACCAGCACCGCCCGGCCCGCGAGGTCGAACGGCGCGAAGGCGGCCGCGTCGATCGCGCGCGCGGCGGCGCCGGTGACCCGGACCAGCAGTCCGGGCAGGTCGGCCAGTCGGTCCAGGCCGACGCCGGACAGGTCCGCGCCGTCGCGGTGGCGGTGCGCCGGAGTGTCGAGGTAGGTACCGGTGTTGGCGACCATCTCGATCCGGCCGATCTGGAACTCCGTCCCCGGGCCGTAGCTCGCGTGCGAGGCCGCCCAGCTCAGGTGGTCCTCGATGTGCGGCGCCGGGAGCCCGGGGTAGGTGATCAGCCCGTCCCGGATCGGGTGGCTGAGCTCGACCGTCCGGCGCCGGGTCCCCGGTGCCTTCGGGGTGCTCGCCGGGTTCTTGTGCGCCTCCCGGATCACCCGCAGGTTGGCGACGTCCGCGCCGCCGACCATCGTCAGCCCGAGCTGCCGGACGAACAGGTTCGCCACGGTGGCGTCGTCCACCTGCTCGGTCGGGACGTCGACCCGGAAGCCCTCGGCGCTGAGACCGCCGCCGTTGGAGAAGGTGATCTCGATGTCGAAGACGGCACGCCACTGGTCAAGAGAGGATTCGCTCATGATCCGATGATCAGCCCGAGAGCCGGTGCCTGTCAGGCGAACAGCCGCAGGCGCTGCTCCGCCACCCCCACCCGGACGGTCTGACCCCAGCTCAGCTGGAGCGCGTCGGACTCCACCCCGTCCCCGAACGCGATCAGCCGGTCCGACTCGACCGTCAGGGTCAGCTGCTCGCCCCCGGTCAGCAGGCCCTGCACCTGGTCGGTCCCGGTGGCGGGCGAGGGCCAGGCCTCGCGGACGAACCAGGCCAGCTCACCGGCGGTCGGACCGGGCAGCCGCAGCGGGCTGTGCCGCTCCAGCCAGGCCGACCGGCACCAGCCCGTACCGCCCGTACCGGTCCCCACCAGCACCCCCGAGGACGCCTGCGCCTCCTCCGGGCCGCCGCCGGCCGTCAGCCGGTACCGGGAGGTCTGGTGACCGCTCTGACCGAGGTAGACCTCGTTCAGCGCGAGCAGCCGCTGGGTGTCGTCGGCCACCGCCTCCACCATGGTGCGCTGCTCCAACTCCCGTTCCCCGCCCGCCCCGGCGGCGGCCCGCAGCAGCAGCCCGGCCTGCTCGGGACGGTGCCGGACCAGCACCCCGGGGTTGCGTCCCGGCTCGGTGTCGATGCCGATCACCGGCTGGCCGGTGAGGTACTTGGCGGCGTTCGCCACCAGCCCGTCCTGGCCGACCACGACCACCAGGTCCTCGGGGCTGAAGAGGAAGCGGTCCAGGTCGGCCCGCTCGACCCGGCTGCGCCGCCAGTCCAGCGGCACCGCGCCCGCCACCTCGGCGAGCGCGGCCAGCGAGCGGTGGTGGCGCTCCTCGACCTCGGCCAGCGAGCGGCCGCGCGAGCCGGTGAAGAAGGAGGCCTGCCCGCGCGAGCCGTGCCGGGCGAGCAGCTCCTCGTACTCGGTGCGGCGGTGCACCAGCACCACCCGGGGGGCGAGGCTCACCGGTCGGCGCCGAGCCTGGCCAGCAGGCCGGTCAGCACGTCGGGGGTGAGGGTGACACTGTCGATGTTCGGCAGGTGCTCGGCCAGCTTGATCAGCGCGAGCGCCCGCAGCACCTCGGGCCCGGCCTGCTGATGGGCGCTCAGCCAGGCCGCCTCGGTCTCGGCCTTCGCCGCACCGAGGTCGCGGTCGGAGTCGGCCTGGGCGGCGGCCAGGATCCGGGCCGCCTCCGCCTCGGCGGCGGCGAGCCGGGTCCGGCGGACCGCCTCGGCCTCGGCCCTGATGCCGTCGGCGGCCGCGTTCTGCTCCGCCAGCCGGCGCGCGTTGGCGCCCTGCTGCTCGACCAACTGCTCCTCCCGGCGGGCCAGTTCGATCTGACTGGCGAGCTCGTTCTCGGCGATCGCGCGCTCCCGCTCGACCGCGACGGCGCGCCGCTCGTAGGTGGCCCGGTCGGCGTCCTGCTGGACCTGCTCCCGGGTCGGGGTGCGCAGCGCGCGCTCCATCTCGGCCTCGGGCCGCAGCGCGGTGATCCGGACCGCGACCACCGACAGCCCGGTCTCGGCCAGCCGCCGCTCGTCGGCCAGGCCCTCCCCGATCCGGTGCCGCAGCGCGGTGATGCCGTCGGCCAGCGCCTCGGCGAGCGAGGTACGGGCGATGAGTTCGAGCGCGTACTGCTGGGCGATGTCGGTGAGCAGGGTGCCGAGCTGGTCCAGCGGCTCGGCCCGCCAGCGGCCGGTGTCGGGGTCGATTCCGAAGTCCACCCGGGTCGCGGCCACCGCGGCGTCGGTGATCCGGTAGGTCACCGCGGCCTGCACGGTGAGGTCCTGGAAGTCGGCCGTGGTGGCGTGGAACAGCATCGCCAACTCGCGGTCGTCCGCCGGTACTTCGGATATCGCGGCGGTGAGCGGACGGAACCAGAAGGCCAGCCCGGTGCCGTCGTGGGCCAGCTCGCCCCGGCGCAGGTGGCGCACGTGCGAGGTCGGCGCGGCACGCAGGTGCCGGAAGCCGAACCGCTTGGTGATGTCGGCCATGGTGTCCCCCTCGGAGCAGCACTAATCGTCCCCCTGACGATAAACGGCGGGGGCCATTATCGTCAAGAGGACGAAAAGGAGGTTCTCAGCCGATCGGGTCGTCCTCGCCGTACGCCCGCAGCCGCAGCGTCCGGGCGTCCGCCTCCCGGATCTCCCCGGCCAGGTCCACCAGTTGCTCCAGGTTGTCCCGCCCAGCGTGGATGAACCGGCCGTGCAGCGCGTCGAACCGCCCCCGGGCCGCGTCCACCGTGACCGCCACCATGTACGGGATGCTGCCCCAGGCCTTCATGTCCTTGAACATCGGCATCCCGGCCGTCATCCCGGTCTCCACCGCCCCCGGGCTGATGTCCAGCACCACCACGTGGTGCGCGGCCAGCGAGTCGGCGATGTTGTCGGAGAGCTGGAGCAGCGCCCCCTTCGAGGTGGCGTACGCGGTGTAGTTGCCGTCCGGCCGCAGCGCGAAACCCGAGTTGAGGTTCACCACCCGGCCCCGGCGCCGCTCGACCATCCCGGGCAGCACGCTGCGCAGCAGGTTGTACGGACCGCGCAGGTTGGTCTCCACCACCTGCCACCACTGCGTCGGGTCGGTCTCCCAGAGCGGCACCTCGTCCCGGTCCACCTGGCCGGCGTTGTTGACCAGGAAGTCGACCGGCCCGAGGTCGCGCTCGACCGCCCGGACCGCCTCGCGCACCTGTCCCGGCCGGGTGACGTCGGCCGTCACCGCGACCCCGCGCGCACCGTGCCGCACGCACTGCTTGAGCGTCTCGACCAGCGTCGGATGGTTGCGGCCGACCAGGCCGACCGCCATCCCCTCGGCGGCCAGCCCGACCGCGATCTCCCGCCCGATCCCGCGGCCCGCCCCGGTGACCAGCGCGACCTGACCTGCGAGCGATCCCGTAGGCATGCGTCAGTACTCCCTCGTCGACTCCTCCGTATTCTTCGGGCCGCCCGGCCGCCCCGGTCGGATCACCGGGGCCGACCGGGCCGCCTGTCAGCCGATCAGCCCAGCTTCCGTACACGCACCTCCCGACGGAGATCACATCCCGGACCGGAGATGAACTCGCCGGTAGCCGGGTAGTACCGTCGTCCGGGCGGCACGTACGGCCACGACACCGTCGCGCCACCGCTGAAACGCATGCTGGGCACCCCCAGCTCCACCGTGAAGAGGGCAACTGAGTGAGTGACATCGCGCGCGTCGGAGTAGTCGGCTGCGGCCTCATGGGGTCGGGCATCGCTGAGGTCTTCGCCCGCTCGGGCCTGGACGTGCTGGTCTCGGAGGCGACCGGGGAGGCCCTGGAGCTCGGGCGCACCCGGATCACCAACTCGCTCGAAACCGCCGTCCAGCGCGGGAAGCTGACGGAGGAGCAGCGCGCCGAGACCCTCGCCCGGATCGCCTTCACCACCGACCTGGGCGACTTCGCCGACCGCGACCTGGCGGTCGAGGCGGTGGCGGAGCGCGAGGACATCAAGATCAAGATCTTCCAGACCCTGGACCAGGTGATGGAGCGCCGGGACGCCATCATCGCCTCCAACACCTCCTCGATCCCGATCGTGAAGCTGGCCGCCGCCACCTCCCGTCCGGAGCAGGTGATCGGCCTGCACTTCTTCAACCCGGCGCCGGTCCAGAAGCTGGTCGAGGTCATCCCCACCCTGACCACCTCCGCCGAGACCACCGCCCGGACCGAGGGCTTCGCCGTCCAGGTGCTCGGCAAGGAGCCGATCCGGGCCCGCGACCGGGCCGGCTTCGTGGTCAACGCCCTGCTGGTGCCGTACCTGCTCTCGGCGGTCCGGATGTTCGAGTCGGGCGTGGCCACCGCCTCCGACATCGACAAGGGCATGGAGGCCGGCTGCGCCCACCCGATGGGCCCGCTCCGCCTCTGCGACCTGATCGGCCTGGACACCATCCTGTCGATCGCCGAGTCGATGTACCACGAGTACAAGGAGCAGCTCTACGCCGCTCCCCCGCTGCTCTCCCGGATGGTCGACGCGGGCCTGCTCGGCCGCAAGTCCGGCCGCGGCTTCTACGACTACACCGCGAGCGCCTGACCCGAGCCGCCGTACGGACCTGGCCCCGGACCGGACGATCCGGGGCCAGGTCCGTACGGGTGGACTCGCCGGGCGGGGTTCGTGGGCGCCCGGCCCGGGGGCGGGGCGGATGGTGACGTTGCCTGGCAACGTCCCTCGGACCGGAAGTGACGCCCCCGCCATGCGCCCTGCCCGCAGACTCGCCGCCGCCCTGCTCGCCCTCGCCACCCTGACCCCGCTCGCCCTGGCCGCCCCCACGGCCCAGGCCGCCCCGCCGACGGCCGCCGTGGCCGGCTCCGGCCCGCACGGCCAGGACACCCCGCTGGACCCCGCGCTGGTGGCCCGGCTGGACGAGGTGATCGAGCGCACCCGGCAGGAGACCGGTGTCCCGGGCGTGACCGTCGGCCTGTGGCTGCCCGGCCGGGGCACGTACGTCCACTCCTTCGGCGAGGCCGACACCAAGACCCACCGGCCGATGACGCCCGACCTGAACATGCGGATCGGCAGCGAGACCAAGACCTTCACCATCACCGCCGTGCTGGAGCTGGTCGACGAGGGGCTGGTCGGACTGGACGAGCCGATCGGGAAGTACCTCGACGGCGTCCCCGACGGCGACTGCATCACCATCCGTCAGATGGCGGAGATGCGCAGCGGCCTGTTCTCGTACACCTTCGACGACGACTTCGTCCACGACCTGCTCAGCGACCCGGACCGCCCGTTCACCCCGCAGCAACTGCTGGGGTACGCCTTCAAGCACGACAACGTCTTCGCCCCCGGGGCGGAGTTCCAGTACTCCAACACCAACACCGTCCTGCTCGGCCTGCTGGTGGAGAAGCTCGGCGGGATGCCGCTGGCCGACTTCATCCACCACCGCGTCACCGGCCCGGCCCACCTGGACCGGACCCTGTTCCCGACCGGCGCCGAGTTCCCGCAGCCGTACGCGCACGGCTACACCAGGCAGACCCTGGACGACTCGGTCGCCGACGCCACCCACTGGAACCCGAGCTGGGGCTGGGCGGCCGGGGCGATGATCTCCGACCTGCACGACCTGCACCACTGGGCCAAGGTGGTCGCCACCGGAGAGCTGCTCTCCCCCGAGACCCAGCGGGAGCGGGAGAAGTTTCTCCCCGTCCCCGGGTTCCCCCCGGGCGCCGGGTACGGGCTCGGCCTGTTCCGCACGAACGGCTGGATCGGGCACAACGGGTCCCTGCCCGGCTACGAGAGCGTGACGATGTACCTGCCGGAGCAGGACGCCACCATGGTGGTGCTGCTCAACACCGACATCCTGCTGCCCGACGGCGGCGAGCCGAGCACCGTGCTGGCCGGCGCGGTCACCTCGGTCGCCACCCCGGACCACCTGTACGAACTCCGCCTGCCGAGCTGACCCCGGCAGCAGCACGAAGGCCGGGCCCCGTACCGACGTCGGTACGGGGCCCGGCCTTCCTGCTGTGCGGCTACTGCGGGGCCGGCGGCTCCTGGGTGCCGAGCTGTTCGTTCAGCTTCTGCTGCGCGCTGTCGACCTGGCCGCTGTACTTGCCGCCGGTCTTCTCGTCGACCGCGTCGCCGGCCTTGTCGACTCCGGTGCGCACGGTGTCCTCGTGGCCCTTGATCATGTTCTTCAGCTTGTCGAACACGGCTCGGTCCTTCCTGCGGAGCTATTGGACCCTCCCAGGATCACCGCTGCCGGACCGGGCCGCATCCGGGGCGGCTCGACGGGCGGCTCGGCGGGCAGCTGCGGTGAAGAAGGACCGGCAGAAATTTACCTCCCGGGTCTACCCGCGTAAACCAGTGGCCCCCCATGATGGCGGAGCGCATCCACCCGAGCCGCTCGGGTGCCCCAACTCCCCCGTCGAGCACTGGAGTTCGCCATGTCCCGAGTCCGTCGCGCCGCCGCCGCGGCCGGTGCCGCGCTGCTGGCCTCCGCCACCCTGATCGGCCTCGCCTCCCCTGCTCAGGCCGCCCTGCCGACGCCGGTCTCGGCCGCCACCGCCCGGAGCTACCTGGCCACCCTGACCGTCGCCGCCGACTCGCACGCCTCGACCTACGACCGCGCGCTCTTCCCGCACTGGAGCACCGTCTCCGGCTCCTGCGACACCCGCGAGACCGTGCTCAAGCGGGACGGCGTGAACGTGGTGGTCAGCTCCTCCTGTGCCGCCACCTCGGGCTCCTGGTACAGCCAGTACGACGGCATCACCGAGACCGCGTCGAGCGACATCGACATCGACCACATGGTCCCGCTGGCCGAGGCCTGGCGCTCCGGCGCCTGGGCCTGGACCACCGCCCAGCGGCAGGCCTTCGCCAACGACCTGACCCGGCCCCAGCTGATCGCGGTCACCGACAACAGCAACCAGAGCAAGAGCGACCAGGATCCGGCCACCTGGCTGCCGCCGCGCACCGCGTACCGCTGCACCTACGTCCGCGCCTGGGTGCAGGTGAAGTACTACTACCACCTCACCGTGGACAGCGCCGAGAAGTCGGCCCTGACCTCGGTGCTGAACGGCTGCTGACGAAAAAGATCGGGGGCGCGGGCTCCCACAAGCCCACGCCCCCGACCAACCGACCGACCGTCAGGCCTGCCACTGCCAGGCGGCCGCCGGTCGCGACTCCGCTGCGGCCCGGACCGCCGTGGCGTCCTGAAGCGCCGTCAGCCTGCGCAGCACCAGGATCGCCAGCACCGCCGCGACCACGTCCACCAGGTCGGCCACCGCGACCGCCCCGAAGGCGGTGGCGTACGCCTCCGGCGTCTCCTCGGCGCCGACGAGCTGCTGGGCGGCCTGCCCGGCCGCCAGCGACAGCAGCCACGCCGCCCACCAGAGGCGCAGCACCAGCTCCGAGCCCCACGGATCGCCCTTCGGCGCGCTCGCCCGCCAGCAGTCCCGGGCGATCTGGAACGGGAACCAGAACGAGACCACCGGGACGATCCAGCCCCAGACCACCCAGCCCGCACTCCGACTGTGCGGGGCCTGCGGGGCCAGCAGCTCGGCGTTCTTCCGGATCCGGACGAACCAGCAGGCGAAGACCACGCCGGCGGCCACCAGCGCCAGGACCGTCAGGCCGGACGTGCCCGCCCACACCACCGCGCTGTTGACCACGAGGTCCCCGGACAGCTCCGGCTCGTCGACGAGCTGCTGGTAGTCACCGCGGACCACGAAGGCCATCGCGGCGTCCAGCAGGTCGGCGAGCGCCACCACCCCGACCAGGATCGAGGCCGCCACCGCGAGGCCGCGCGGCGAACGGTACGCCGCCAGAGCCGGAGGCGGGCCCTGCCACTGGGGCGGCTGCGCGGTGGTGGTGCCGTCGGAGTGCATGATCAGCGGTGTCCAGTCTGTGGTGCCCACCGGGTGGCGGGATCGCAGCGGACATCGGATCACAGCAGCCGGGCGGATTTCCAAACGTTATCCGTCAGCTGTTGATGCTGAAGCTGTCGCCGTAGACCTTCCACTTGAGCGGCGGGTTGAGGTCGAAGTTCTTCGCCTTCAGGAAGACCCGCTGCGCGGTGTCCACCCGGCTGGTGTCGGAGTGCGCCTCCTCCTGCTGCATCGCCCACACCCGGGCGTCCAGGAAGGCGTTCAGGTAGGTGGTCTCGTCGCCGCCCTGGGCGGGGGTCTTGGCCTTGGCCAGGGCCCGCTTGCGGATGGAGCCGAAGCTGGTGGCGTCGCCGCCGTTGCCGTGCATCACGATGGCGTCGTAGTAGGCGAACTGGCCCAGCGCGCGCAGGCCGTCGGACTTGGCCTGGTTGACCGCCGGGTTGAAGTAGACCCGGTCGCGCTCGTGGTTCTGGGCCTGCTGGAAGACCGAGTCCTTGGCGGCGGTGGCCCAGTCCTTCTCGAAGGCGGAGCCGAGGCCGGTGTGCGAGTCGGTGCCGTCCACCTTGCGCAGCGCGGGCAGGTACTTGGCCAGGATGTTGCCGGGCTTGACCTGGGTGTAGTACTCGACCAGGTCGAGCATGTCGCCGGTGCCGGAGCAGAATCCGATGATGCCGGCGGTGTAGCCGCGGCCGTCGCCGATGTCCTCGATGTACTTGTACTGGGCCTTCCAGTCCAGCGAGGAGTTCTCCGCGCTGGAGACCAGCTTCATCGCGATCTCCTTCTTCGCCGGGTCGTCCAGGCCGACACCGGCGGCCTGGGCCGTGCCGCCGAGGAGGGCGAACGAGACGGTGGCGGCCAGCAGGCCGGTCATGACGGTACGACGGTTCAGCGCATGCATGGGGGGCACTCCGTGGGGGCCAGAGTGTTAGGAAACTTTCCTAACTGGTGAGGATTGAAGCGCGTCCAGCACCCCGACCGCAAGGGTCCGGCGACAACTTGCACCAAAAAACCGGCAGTTGAGCCCACAACGAAACAGGGCCCCACCCCCGGCGAACCGGGGGCAGGGCCCTGCTGACCTGCGTGAACGACCGTCAGCCGCGCAGCACCGCACCCGTCCGGGCAGCGGCGGCCGCGACCGCAGACTCGCGGGCGGCCGTGGCCTCGTCCGCCGTCAGCGTGCGGTCGCCGGCACGGAAGCGCAGCGTGTACGCCAGCGACTTCTTGCCCTCGCCCGCCTGCTCACCGGTGAACAGGTCGAACAGCCGGATCGACTCCAGCAGTTCGCCCGCCCCCTCGCGCAGCGCGGTCTCCACCTCGGCGGCGGGGACGGCGGCGTCGACCAGCAGCGCCACGTCCTGGGTCGCCACCGGGTAGCCGGAGACCGGCGGCCCGGAGACCCGGCCGGACAGGTCGGCGCCCAGCAGGTCCAGGTCGACCTCCATCGCGCAGGTGCGCTCCGGCAGGTGCAGCGCCTTGATGACGCGCGGGTGCAGCTCACCGGCGTGGCCGACCACGGTGCCGTCCACCGAGAGCTCGGCGCACCGGCCCGGGTGCCAGGGCGCGTACTGCGCCTGGCGGACCGTCAGCTCGACCCCGGCGGCGCGGGCCACCGTACGGGCCGCCTCGACGGCGTCCGCCCAGGAGGCACCGGTGCCCTTGCCCCACCAGCCGGACGGCAGCCGCTCGCCGGCCAGCGCGACGGCGACCCGGCGCGGCTGGTTCGGCAGGGCGGCGTCCAGCTCGGCCAGCTGCTCGACGCTCGGACGGCGGTCGACCGGCAGTCGGGGCGCGACCTTGAGCTCCGGCTTGGGCAGGAAGACCGTGCCCAGCTCGAAGATCGCCAGGTCGGTGTTGCCCCGGCCGATGTTGCGCCGCAGCGCGCCGAGCAGGCCCGGCAGCAGCGAGGTGCGCAGCGACGGCTCCTCGTCGTTGAGCGGGTTGACCAGCTTGACGGTCCGTCGGCGGGCGTCGCCCGCGTCCAGGCCGAGCGCGTCCAGCGCGGCCTCGCCGATGAACGGGTAGTTGTTCACCTCGACGAAGCCCGCCCCGGCCAGCGCCACGCCGGTACGGCGGTGGAAGCGCTGGGCCTCGGTCAGACCGCGGCCCGGCGGCACGGTGGGCATCCGGGCGGGGACGTTGTCGTACCCCTCCAGCCGGATGACCTCCTCCGCGAGGTCGTACGGGTCGGTGAGGTCGGGCCGCCAGCTCGGCGGGGTGACCTCCAGGATGTCGGCGCCCGCGACGGTGGCACCGATCTCCTGCAGGCGCCGGGTGACGGTCTCGCGACCGTACTCGGTGCCCGCGACCCGGTCCGGCAGGTCCGCGTCGATGGCGATGGTGCGCACCGGGTGCGGCGCGGCGATGTCGGTGACGCCCGCCTCGGCGGTGCCGCCGGCGATCAGCACCAGCAGGTCCACCGCGCGCTGCGCGGCGGCCCGGGCGGCCTCCGGGTCGACGCCGCGCTCGAAGCGCTTGGACGCCTCGGAGGGCAGCTTGTGCCGCTTCGCCGCACGGGCGATGGTGACCGGCTCGAAGTGCGCGGCCTCGATGATGATCTCGGTCGAGCCGGTGGTGACACCGGTCTCCGGGTCGGTCACCGGGTCGACGATCTCGGTCGAGGCGCCGCCCATGACACCCGCGAGCCCGATCGGGCCCGAGTTGTCGCAGATCAGCAGGTCCTCGGCGGAGAGCTTGCGCTTCGCGCCGTCCAGCGTGGTGAGCGTCTCGCCCTCGTACGCGCGGCGGACCTGGATCGGCCCGTCCACCCGGCTGCGGTCGTACGCGTGCAGCGGCTGGCCGACCTCCAGCATCACGTAGTTGGTGATGTCGACGGTCAGCGAGATCGGGCGGATGCCCGACTTCTGCAGCCGGCGCTGGAGCCAGATCGGCGACTGCGCGGCCGGGTCGACCCCGGTGACCGTGCGGGCCACGAAGCGGTCGCAGCCGGTCGGGTCGGCGACCTTGACCATGTACCCGTAGCTGTTGGCCGGGGGCACGTCCAGCAGCGCCGGGTCGGCCAGCGGCAGCCCGTACGCGGCGGCGGCCTCGCGGGCCACCCCGCGCATCGAGAGGCAGTAGCCGCGGTCGGGGGTGACGGCGATGTCCAGCACCTCGTCGACCAGCTGGAGCAGCTCGATCGCGTCGGTGCCGGGCTCGTACTCCGGCGGGAGCACGATGATGCCGTTGTGGTCGTCGCCCATGCCCAGCTCGCGGGCGGAGCAGATCATGCCGGCCGAGGTGTGGCCGTAGGTCTGCCGGGCGGCGATCGGGAACGGGCCGGGCAGCACCGCGCCCGGGAGCACCACGACCACCTTGTCGCCGACGGCGAAGTTGGTCGCGCCGCAGACGATCTCCTGCGGCTCGCCGGTGCCGTTGGCGTCGCCGACGTTCACCCAGCAGTGCCGGATCGGCTTCTTGAAGCCGGACAGCTCGTCGATTGAGAGCACCTGGCCGACCACCAGCGGGCCCTTGAGGTCGGCGCCGATCTGCTCGACCGTCTCCACCTCAAGACCCGCGCGGACCAGCCGGGCCGCGACGTCGCGGCCGGTCTCACCCGCCGGAAGGTCGACGTACTCGCGCAGCCAGGAAAGCGGGACGCGCATCAGATCTCCATCCCGAACGGGAGGGTGAAGCGGACGTCACCCTCGACCATGTCGCGCATGTCGGCGACGTTGTGGCGGTTCATCAGAATGCGCTCCAGGCCCAGGCCGAACGCGAAGCCGCTGTAGCGCTGCGGGTCCACCCCGCAGGCGACCAGCACGCGCGGGTTGACCACGCCGCAGCCGCCGAGCTCGATCCAGCCCTCGGAGGAGCAGGTCCGGCACGGGCGGTCCGGGTTGCCGACGCTCTCGCCCCGGCAGACGAAGCACTGCAGGTCGATCTCGGCACTCGGCTCGGTGAACGGGAAGTACGAGGGCCGCCAGCGCAGCTCCAGGCCGCCGCCGATCAGCTTCTCGACCAGCTGCTCGATCGTGCCCTTGAGGTCGGCGAAGGTGATGCCCTCGTCCACCGCGAGACCCTCGACCTGGCGGAACACCGGGGTGTGGGTCGCGTCCAGCTCGTCGGTGCGGTACACCCGGCCGGGGCAGACCACGTAGACCGGGGGCTCGCGGTCGAGCAGGGTGCGGGCCTGGACCGGGGAGGTCTGGGTCCGCAGCACCACACCGGACTCGGCGGAGCCGTCCGGCGCCTGCACGAAGAAGGTGTCCTGCATCGACCGGGCCGGGTGGTCCTGGCCCAGGTTGAGCGCGTCGAAGTTCAGCCACTCGGCCTCCACCTCGGGGCCCTCGGCCACCTCGTAGCCCATGGCCACGAAGGTGTCCTCGATCCGCTCGGCCAGCGTGGTGAGCGGGTGCCGGGCGCCGCGCGGGGTGCGGTCGTACGGCAGCGTGACGTCCACCGCCTCCTCGACCAGCACGCGGGCGTCCCGCTCCGCCTCCAGCTCGACCTGGCGCTTCGCCAGCGCCTGGTTGACCGCTCCGCGCGCCTGGCCGATCAGCTTGCCGGCCGCGGCCTTCGCCTGCGGGGGCAGCGCGCCGATCTCGCGGTTGGCGAGCGACAGCGGCGAACGGTCGCCGGTGTGGGCGACCTTGGCCTGCTTGAGCTCGTCCAGGGAGCCGGCCGCGGCGAAGGCCGCGAGGGCCTCGTCCCGGGCGCGCTCGACCTCTTCGGGCTTGAGTGCCTCGACCTCTACCGGGTCGTACGACTTATTGGGTGCCGACATCTCGATCTTTCCCGTGCTCCTGCTCGTGAAGTGGGGTGCCTCGCCCTTGCGCTACGCACTGCGTGGCCGGGGCACGGGCAGCCGGTCCCGAAAGCGATCAGGAGGGGTGTCCGCGGCACAGCCGCGCAGGGCGTCACACAACGCAAAGGTCGAGTGTAGTCGCAGCCTGCGAACCGCCCGCCGGGCCCGGACTCCTCACAACATGAAGTCGGGCACTCCGGCGGGCAGGATAAATCGGAAGCAGGCGCCGCCGGAGGGCGCCCGGCTGATCCGGATGGTGCCGCCGTGGGCCTCGACGATGCCCTTGACGATGTAGAGGCCGAGGCCGGTGCCGCCGCGCTTGGAGCCGCGCCAGAAGCGGGTGAAGACGCGCGGCATGGATTCCTCCGGAATCCCGCTGCCCTCGTCGCTCACCGTCACCGCCGTCCCTTCCAGGACTCGTTCCCGACCGGCGCTCTCCACCACTTCCTTGGCGGGCGCCAGCTCGATCGTGACAGTTCCCTCACCGTGGCGCACGGCATTTTCCAGCAGGTTGGCCAGCACCTGGTCGAGCTTGTCCGGGTCGGCCCAGAGCGTGGTGAGCGGCTGCTCGATCCGGATGTCGAAGCGGTCGGCCGCGATGCCCGCCGCCACCTTGCCCTCCACGTGCCGCCGCACCGCGGCCGGCAGGTCCACCACCTGCTTGGACAGCTCCAGCCGCCCGGCGTCGATCCGGGAGATGTCCAGCAGCTCGGCGATCAGCCGGGTGACCCGGTCCGCGTCGGCGTCGACGGTCTCCAGCATCACCCGCTTCTGGCCGTCGGTGAACCGCTCCCACTTGGCCAGCAGCGTCTTGGTGAAGCCCTTCACACTGGTGAGCGGTGACCGCAGCTCGTGCGCCACGGTGGCGATCAGCTCGGCGTGGCTGCGCTCCGTCCGCCGCCGGGCCTCGGTGCCGCGCAGGGCCACCACCACCTGGCGGACCGGCCCGAGCGGATGCTCCCGGACGTACCGGGCCGAGACCAGCACCTCCCGGCTCCCGGGCAGCAGCAGGTTCCGCTCCGGCTGCCCGGTCCTGATCGGCAGCCCGCCGTACGGGTCGGTCAGCGGCCACCAGCGGCGGCCGTCCAGGTCCTCCAGCGGCAGCGCGTGCTCCAGCTGCGCGCCGAGCACCGCCTCGGCGCGGATGCCGGTCAGCCGGGCGGCGGCGCGGTTGAACCGGATCACCGCACCCGACGCGTCGGCGACCACCAACCCGTCCGGCAGATCGTCCAGGTCAAGTTCGGCGCCGTTACCGGCCATGGGTGCCCTCCCCGCTTACCCACCGTGCACGTGCCCCCACTGTCCGACCCTAGCGCCCCTACCCCTGTGCGCGACACCCTCCGGGGGACCGCTGGGCGCGCGCGGAGGCGTACAGGCACACGGCGGCGGCCGTGGCGAGGTTGAGGCTCTCGGCGTGTCCGTGGATGGGCACGCGCACCACCTCGTCCGCGAGTGCGCGGGTCTCCGCCGGCAGGCCCCAGGCCTCGTTGCCGAAGACCCAGGCCCCGGGCGCGCCGAGGGTGCCCTCGTCCAGCTCCTGGTCCAGGTCCCGGTCGCCCGCCCCGTCGGCGGCCAGCACCCGCACGCCCGCCTCGCGCAGCCGGCCGACCGCCTCCTCCACCGGCACCCCGACCGCGAACGGCAGGTGGAACAGGCTGCCCACCGAGGCCCGGACGGCCTTCGGGTTGTACGGGTCCACCGAGGCGTCGGTCAGGATCACCGCGTCCGCCCCGGCCGCGTCGGCGGTGCGCAGCACCGTGCCCGCGTTGCCGGGGTCGCGCACGTGCGCCAGCACGGCGACCAGCTGCGGCTTCAGCGCGAGCACCTGCTCGAACGGGGTGTCCAGGAACCGGCACAGCGCCACGATGCCCTGCGGGGTGACGGTGTCGCAGATCTCGGCGATCACCTCGTCGGTCGCGGTCAGCACCGGCAGGCCCTCGGCCAGTGCCGCGGTCACGATCTCAGCGTGCCGCTCGGCCGCCTCCGGGGTGAGGTAGACCTCCACCACCGCGTGCTCCTCCGAGCCCGCCAGCCGCCCGTACGCGACCGCCTCGCGCACCGCCTGCGGGCCCTCGGCCAGGAAGCGCCGCTCCTTGCTCCGCTGGTTGCGCCGGGCCAGCTTGCGGGCGGCGATCACCCGGGGCGAACGCAGGGAGGTGAGCAGGGGTGGTTCGGTGCTCTGCATGGTCTCGTCTCTGGGGTGACGCGGTGGCGGTCGGTCAGGAGGGCCGGGGCCCCGGTTGCCGGAGGGCCCAACGCACGCAGACCCGCAGGCGAACCTGCGGGTCTGGGTGTGTCTCAGCAGCTGCCGATCGATCCTCGATGAGGATCAGTTTCAGGCGGCGACGCGCGGGGCGTTGACGTCCTCGGGCAGCGCCTTCTGGGCGACCTCGACGAGCGTGGCGAACGCGCCCGGGTCGTTCACGGCGAGCTCGGCCAGCATCTTGCGGTCGATCTCGACGTTCGCGATCTTCAGACCCTGCACGAAGCGGTTGTACGTGATGCCGTTGGCACGGGCCGCAGCGTTGATGCGCTGGATCCAGAGCTGACGGAAGTCGCCCTTGCGCTTCTTGCGGTCGTTGTAGTTGTAAACGAGCGAGTGGGTGACCTGCTCCTTGGCCTTGCGGTACAGGCGCGACCGCTGGCCGCGGTAACCGCTGGCCCGCTCGAGGATGACCCGGCGCTTCTTGTGGGCGTTTACTGCCCGCTTGACGCGTGCCACTTCATTACTCCTTGGGTTGGACCACGGACTACTTCACGCGGTCCGTTAAACGAATGGGTCGGGAAGGATCAGCCGGAGTCCCACGGCCGGGCCGTGGGAGGCGATCACTTGCCGAGAAGCTTCTTGATCTTCTTCGCGTCGGCCGGGGCAACGACAACGGTGCCGGCCAGCTTGCGGGTCAGCGTCGAGGGCTTGTGCTCGAGCAGGTGGCGACGGCCGGCACGCTCGCGCAGCACCTTCCCGGAGCCGCTGATCTTGAAGCGCTTGCTGGCGCCGCTGTGCGTCTTTTGCTTCGGCATATCGCCGTCTCTTCCTCGTCGGTCCGCCACCCGCCCGCGTGTTGCCACGCGGGCGGGAACCGGATGGATCTGGTGGGTGGGGCGGGACCGCCCCACTACCTTGACCGAACCCGCTCAGGCGTCCTGAGTGGTCTCGGTCGGCTTCTCGACCTCGGCTGCCGGAGCCTCGGCTGCCTCGACCTCGGCCTCGGCGGTCTCGTCGACGTCCACCTCGTCGGTGTCGTCGTCCTCGTCCGCCTCCGCCTCGAGGGCCGCGTTCTCGGCCTCGAGTGCCGCGTCGTCGTCGGCGTCCAGGGCGTCGTCCGGGTTGCCGGTGCGACCCTGACGCTCCGCCTTGCGGGCGTCGGCGATCGCACGGGCCTCGGCCATGGCCTCGGTCTTCTTCTTGTGCGGGCCAAGAACCATGATCATGTTGCGGCCGTCCTGCTTGGCCGACGACTCCACGAAGCCCAGGTCCTGGACGTCGTTCGCCAGCCGCTGCAGCAGTCGGAAGCCCAGCTCGGGGCGGGACTGCTCGCGACCACGGAACATGATCGTGATCTTGACCTTGTCACCCTGCTTGAGGAACCGGACGACGTGACCCTTCTTGGTGTCATAGTCGTGCGGGTCAATCTTCGGCCGGAGCTTCATCTCCTTGATGACCGTGTGCGCCTGGTTCTTGCGCGCCTCACGGGCCTTCATGGCCGACTCGTACTTGAACTTGCCGTAGTCCATGAGCTTGCACACCGGCGGCCGGGCGGTCGCCGCGACCTCGACCAGGTCGAGGTCGTACTCCTGCGCGAGCTCCAGCGCCTTGGCAAGCGGCACGATGCCGACCTGCTCGCCGCTGGGACCGACGAGTCGCACCTCGGGGACGCGAATCCGGTCGTTGATGCGGGGCTCGGTGCTGATGGGGCCTCCTTGGTTGCACCTTCTGCGCTGCGACCGTCGGACGGCGGCCGCACGTAGTGGACTCGACCACTGGGCGGGGCTTCATTCGTGCTGCGCTGCCCACTGGCGTACGCACCGCGACACGAAAAAAGCCCCGCTCGGTACAAGCGGGGCTCCACAACCGGGGCACGGCGCCTTCTCGCGAAGGCACTGCTCGGCGACTCGCTGGAGCCCTGGGGCTCAGGTGTCGCGGACCGGACCCGTCGACCGCGAGGACGATCGGGTGGGAGACTTTCGCGGTTGCCCTCTCGGGCCTCCTGCTGAGTGGAGCCTCCACTTGCTGGCCGGGGCACCTTGCGGTGACCTGGCCGGTCAGTCTCGAAGCATACAGCCTTTCGGTCCGGGGTGGTATTCCGCACCCCCGGGCCGGTGGCCGGACCGCGGCCCGCTCCTCTGTACGCTCCCAGGTGTACCCGTTGTACCCGTTTCCCGCCGAGAAGTGAGCCCCCGTGAGCGACAGCACCCCCAACGACGAGATCGGCTTCGACGACCTCACCCGCGACATCGCCGAGGTCCCGGCGGTCGAGGTGATCACCACCGTCGCGGTGCACCTGATGAGCGCGGCCGCCGTCAAGTGCGGGCTCGCCGAGGGCGGCGAGAAGGACAAGGACCTCGACGAGGCCCGCAAGCTGATCACCGCCCTGGCCGGCCTGGTCACCGCCGGGGCCCCCGAGATCAGCAACTTCCACGCGGCTCCGCTCCGCGACGGCCTGCGTTCGCTCCAGCTCGCCTTCCGCGAGGCCTCCCTCATCCCGGACACCCCGGGCACCGGTCCGGGCGAGAAGTTCACCGGCCCCGTCTACAGCTGACGGGACGCCCACCGGGGGCCCGGGCTCTGACGGGGGCGGCTCCGTTCCCTGAGCCCCGGGCCGTGGGCGTCAGCGCAGGAGGGCGAGGTCGAGCCCCCGGTCGAGCCGGACCCGCAGCAGCGGGTCCGCCGCGATCGCCCCCGCCAGCCGCTGGGCCAGCTCCTGCACCGGGGTGCCGTCCGCGACCGCGATGGCGAGCACCGCGTCGGTCTCCGCGCCCGTCCGCAGTTCCGACCGCAGCACGGCCGGCTCGGCCGCGACCAGGGCGGCGACGGCCGCTTGGACCTCAGGATCCTCGACCGGCGGCAGGTAGCGCCGGTTCTCGGCCAGTGCCCGCAGCCGCGCCCCCGCCACCGGGTACGACACCGGCCCGGCCGGGTCGACCAGCAGGGTGTCGGCCCGTTCCGAGTAGGCCACCATCGCCGCCTGCGGTCCGGCCACCGGTGCCGGCCGGGCGTCGGCGCGCCAGCGGGCCAGGCTCTCCAGTGAGGTGAAGGCCGGCAGCGCCCGGCGCCCGTCGGCGGCCTCGATCAGTGGGACGGCCATGTCGCTGGTCTTCTCGTGCTTCAGCCCGTTGGCGTCCGTCTCCACCTCGCCGAGCAGGGCCACGATCGGGACCATCAGCCGACTGGCCGTCAGGGCGGCCAGCAGCTCGGGCTCGGCGGCCCGATCGGCCGACCAGGCCGTGAGGGCGGCGCTCAGGCGCGGGTCGGCGGTGCCGTCGTCGTCGGCGAATCCGGGGTTCGGGATGTTCTTCTGCTCCACCCGGTGAGCGTATGCCAACCGGGCCGGGCGGATTCTCAGCCGCCGCTCACCCGCAGCTCAGCCGGGCCCCATCGAGCCGCCGGAGCCTCGAAGGCATGGCAGGCACCCACCGGACCCCGCAGCGACGACACCCCGTACGCACCCTGGCCGCAGCCCTCGTGCTCGCCCTGGCCGCCGTGGCGCTGTACCTCTCCCAGGCGCCGTCCAGCCGCCCGGCCGCCGTGGCGAACGTCCAGCCGGTGGCCGCCTCGGCCTCTCCCTCCCCCACCCCTTCTCCCACTCCCACGGCCGACCCCGCCGCGGCCGTCCGCACCGCCGCCGCCGGGGTGGCGGCCCAGGGCGGGGTGTCCGTCGCGGTGCTGGACACGGCGAGCGGGGTGAGCGCCTCGTACGGGACCGGCTCGTTCGTCACCGCGAGCATCGCCAAGGCGGACATCCTGGCCGCGCTGCTCTGGCAACGGCAGCAGGCGGGGCGGGAGTTGACCTCGTCCGAGCAGGCCACCGCGGCGCTGATGATCGAGCAGAGCGACAACGACGCCGCCGACACCCTCTACACCGCGGTCGGCGGGGCGGCCGGGCTGGACGCCGCGAACCAGGCCTTCGGCCTGACCGCCACCACGGCCGGCGCCGACGGCCACTGGGGTCTGACCGAGACCACCGCCACCGATCAACTCCGGCTGCTCCAGGTGGTGTTCGGCACCGACTCGGCGCTGGACGCCGGGCGGCGGACCTACCTCCAGGGTCTGATGGGCCAGGTCGCCGCCGACCAGGACTGGGGCGTGTCGGCCGCCGACCAGGACGGGGCCTACACCCTGAAGAACGGCTGGCTCCCCCGGTCGGCCACCGGCCTCTGGGTGGTGAACAGCATCGGCCGGGTCACCCACGACGGCCGTGACCTGCTGGTGGCGGTGCTCAGCGACGGCTCGGCCGACGAACAGAGCGGCATCGACACCGTGGAGTCCCTGGCCGAGGCCGCCACCGGGGCACTGGCCATCGAGCTGACGGGCTGACACCCCTACCCATCAGTACGGACGTGTGGCAGTCTGCGCGCATGGTCAACCACGCCGTTCCCGGCCTCGCCGCCGACCGAGCCCGCTATGACCGGGCCACCGCGCACCTCGACGCGCCGCTGGCGGTCGTGGACCTGGACGCCTTCGACGCCAATGCCGCCGACCTGGTCCGCCGGGCGAACGGCAAGCCGGTGCGGGTGGCCAGCAAGTCGGTGCGCTGCCGGGCCCTGCTGGAGCGGGCACTGGCGATGGACGGCTTCGCGGGCGTGATGAGCTTCACCCTGGCCGAGTCGGTCTGGCTGGCCCGCGAGGGGTTCCAGGACATCCTGCTCGCCTACCCGTCGGCCGACCGGTCCGGGTACGCCGAGCTGACCGCCGATCCCAAGCTGGCGGCCACCATCACCGTGCTGCTGGACGACCCGGCCCAGCTCGACCTGATCGACCGGGCCCGCGAGGGCAGCGAGGAGGTCCGGGTCTGCCTGGAGCTCGACACCTCGCTCCAACTGCTCGGCGGCCGGGTCCGGGTCGGGGCCAGGCGGGCCCCGCTGCGCACGCCGGAGGCGCTCGGCGCGTTCGCCGAACTGGTGCAGCAGCGCCCGGGGTTCCGGGTGGTCGGGCTGATGGCGTACGAGGGACACATCGCGGGTGTCGGCGACTCGATCGCGGGCCGGCCGGTGCGGTCCCGGATGATCCAGGCGATGCAGGCCAAGGCGCGCCGGGAACTGGCCGTGCGGCGGGCCGCCGTGGTGCGGCGGCTGCGCGAGGTGGCCGAGCTGGAGTTCGTGAACGGCGGCGGCACCGGCAGCGTGGAGACCACGGTGGCCGAGCGCGCGGTGACCGAGGTGGCCGCCGGGTCCGGGCTGTACGTGCCCCGGCTGTTCGACAACTACCGTTCGTTCCAAGGGCGTCCGGCCGCGCTGTTCGCCCAGCCGGTGGTCCGGCGGCCCGGGCTCGGCGTGGTCACGGTGCTCGGCGGCGGCTACCCCGCCTCGGGGGCGGCCGGGCCGGACCGCTCGCCCGTGCCGTACCTGCCGCCCGGGCTGGCGTACGACCCGCAGGAGGGGGCCGGCGAGGTGCAGACGCCGCTGCTCGGCTCGGCGGCGGACGACCTGCGGATCGGGGACCGGGTCTGGTTCCGGCACGCCAAGGCGGGCGAGCTCTGCGAACGCTTCGCCGAGCTGCACCTGATCCAGGGCGATGCGGTGGTGGACACCGTCCCGACCTACCGGGGCGAGGGGCGGACGTTCCTCTGACAACCGTCGGTGCGCTGACCTAGGCTGACGGTCCATCACCGACAGTGGGGACAGTGACTTTCATGGATGCTGAGCTGGTGGCCGCGGCCACGGGTGCACTGGTCCAGGCGATGACCACGGACGCCTGGTCCACGGTGCGCGGGCAGGTGGCCCGGCTGTTCGGGCGCGGTGGCCGCGAGGAGGAGGTGGCCGCCGAGCTGGAGACCGTCCGCGAGGAGGTCACGGCGGACGGCGACGAGGTGGCGGCGGTCGCCTGGCTGCGCCGGGCGCTGCGGGCCGATCCGGGGTTCGCCGCCGAGCTCCGGTCGCTGCTGGACGAGCTGGAGCCGTCGAGGACGTCGGGCGGGACCACCAACGTGATCAGCGGCGGCACCTTCCACGGCAAGGTGATCCAGGCCGACCGCATCGACACCGTCAACTGAACGCCGTCGGCCCCCGCCCGGTGGGCGGGCGACGGTGGTCGCGGCGGCGGCCGAGACCCAGACCCCGACCGCGATCCGGGGGTGCTGGAGGTACATGCCGCCCTGCAGTACCCGGGGCCAGCTGGCCGTGGTGATCGGCAGCGGAGCGGGGTAGTGCGGG